>NZ_LR723674.1 GCF_902502825.2 Pseudorhizobium flavum | reverse complement strand
ATGGCTATTGACCATATCGATGATGACCAGCCTCTCGTCATCTGTAATGGTGATCAGGTCATCGATGCAAATATGGGCGCCATTGCTGATTCCTTCCGCCACTCCGAAGCTGAGGCCGGCGTCGTCACCTTCCCTTCCGTTCACCCACGCTGGTCCTATATCAGAGAGGATGCCGACGGTCGTGTTGTAGAGACAGCAGAGAAGCGGGTACTTAGCCGCAAGGCTATCGCCGGATACTACTACTTCCACAAAGGCAGCAGCTTCGTCCGCTGGGCTCAGGATTGCCTCCTGAAATCCGATCCGGTCGGCGGCAAGTACTATCTCTCCTCAGTTCTCAACGAGGTCATTCTGTCTGGCGGCAGGATCATGCAGTTTGAGATTCCTGCTGAAAGCTACGTCTCATTCTATTCGCCGAAACGAATTGAACTCTATCAGGCCGAAAATCAGGGACGTCTGGCGGCACTTTCACAGCCTGGCCCTTCTGTCCAGGTTGTCATTCCCATGGCAGGCCTTGGTAGCCGCTTTTCGCAGGCCGGCTACGCAAAACCGAAGCCGTTCATTGATGTCGATGGCGTTACAATGATCGAACGAGTCATGGACAACCTGCGCGTTGATGGCGGCCGGTTTATCTTAATTGCGCGCCGCGACCATCTTGAGGCGGAACCAGCTGTCGTTGAAAACCTGATGCGTCGCGGCGATATATCTTTCTCGCCCATAGATTTTGTTACCGAGGGCGCCGCATGCACCGTTCTTACGGCACGAAGCCATCTCGATCTCGAGGCACCCCTGATGATTGCCAACTGCGATCAGATTGTCGATTTCGACTGCAGCGCTTTCATAAAGGACGCTATGGATCGGGCACTTGATGGATCAATTTTGTGCTTTCGTGATCCCGATCGCGATCCAAAATGGTCCTTCGCTCGCATAAACGACAATGGCCGTGTCGACGAGGTCCGGGAAAAAGTTGCAATTTCCGACCTTGCGACGGTGGGAATCTATTATTTCCGCCGTACTGGCGATTTCATCGACGCCGCCCTCGACATGATCACCGCCAACGACAGATCAAACAATGAGTTCTATGTCTGCCCGGTCTACAATTATCTTTGCCGGCGCGGGAGCCAAATCGGCGTTTATGAGATTGGATCCCAAGCCATGCACGGTATTGGCACACCCGCCGACCTGAATGATTATCTGGACCTGCTCAAAATTGCATGAAGTGTATAGTCCCTATTGCAGGTCCTGATGTTTGGAGCGATGCATACCAGCTACGCCCCCTTGTCGACGTGGGCGGGCAGCCGCTTCTCGAGGCCGCTCTTCGGCCTCGAGCTTGGGCGAGCGGGCTGACGTCGAGTGACTATGTTTTTGTGGTTCGGGATACGACAGGCCTCGGCGAGTTAACGAATTACCTCACAAGCAACTGGCCTGGATGCAGAATTGTCACCCTATCCCACCTTACGCAAGGAGCACTCTTCTCATGCCTTGCGGCCATGGCAATGGTATCGCCGGACGAACCCATTATTATTGATCTCGCCGATATTCTTTTCTCTGAAGGGCCACAGCATCCGCGGGCCCTCTTTGAATCTGACGGTTACGGCGCAATCGTTCCCAGCTTTTCCTCCGACGAGTCTTGCTTTAGCTACCTAAAGATCACAGCTGGGCTCGTAATTGAGGCTCGTGAGAAGCAGGTCATCTCCAGCCATGCTTCCGCCGGGGTCTACATGTTTGCGACCTCGGGGATCTTTCTTACCGCGGCTGCTCACAGCATCGCCCACCGCGATTCTCTTGCTGTAAACAACAATTTGTTCATCTGCCCGATGATCAACGGCGTCATCGCGGCGGGCCATACGGTAATCGCCCCCAATATCACCGATTACCATCCGATAGGAAAGATATTTCATTCTTTATGAAAGTATCGCGCTTCCTGGAAGGTCGGGGGCGATATCCGACATGTCTCGACCTATACCATTAGGCTGACGATGTAGCGGCGCAATTCACAGTCTTCTCTCGGAACCCGTTTAACGCTGAAGACCGAATCTAGCACCGAAGCACCGATATGTGGTGAGCGCAACGCCCGCGGGACGCGGCGGGCAAACAATGCGCCGCGGGCACTCCGGACCTGGTCAACTACCTGAGGAGTTATCTGGAGGTTATTGCAGTAATTACAAAGTGTGATTGGCATGCCCACTGTCACACCAATGAGACCGCTGCGGGCAGCCATTGTAGGCAAAATGACTTCCTCGATAGGAAAGCCGATCGGGCCCATGGGAAAATTGGCGACGAACGCTTTCGCAATTTGTAAAAATAGTGCTTTGCTTGCAAATTGTCCCTCCGCCTGACCGCCGAAGAACAGCGGCAGGCCGAGCGCAGACAAGTATCCCTGCATTGACCCGCTTTTCAGAAAATCTTCGCGGAAGACACCCCAGTCATTAGAGGAGTCATAAACTTCCATCTGAGACCCAATCTCAAATCGCGCCACATAGTCTTCGAGACCATGCTTCACCAGAAGTTCGTTCGACGAGATCAGAACAATCTTGTCAAAATCCCAATTGGCTTCGATGACATACAGAAAGTTGCTGATATGCGTATGCATGATGCCCGCCGACCATTGGGTGGGGTAGGAGTGCGGATTAATCAGCACGTTTTCGACATCACATTGCCGGAGGAACTCACTTCGCTCTTCGGCTGCGCCCTCAGAAATATGTAAGCAGATCAGTGCATCCGGGCAGAAGTACTTAATATTGTCGATCTGGTTGCGAACAATATCGGGCCTTTCATGGACCGGAAGAGAAAAAAGGATCCTGCTCATGCCATGTTTTCCATTCCTCAGCTGGCAATCTCAGAGAGACGCCTAGGTCTGAAGCCGGGCGCAACTCTAAGCAGGATCTATCTGGTGAACCTTTTCTCAGACTGTTGACGATAGGAATGCAAACCTACCGCAAGCCCGTGCGATATGAATAGTGACGCTCTCCGGGTTTGTCACATCGTCCCATTCTTGCGATGGAAGACACGATCCTTTAATATGACCACATGTAGTCACGATTCATCCAGGAGGCTTCGAAATGAGAACTCTCAACCTCCGAGAGGCCAAGGCAACCTTCTCCGCTGTCGTTGATGCTGCCGTCCATGGGGAACCGACTGTCGTAACCAAACACGGCCGCCCGGCGGTCATGATCGTTCCTATCGAAGAAGGTCGACGCATCTTCCCCCACACCAAGCCAAGCTTTGCCGATCTGCTCCTTTCCATGCCGCACGAGCTTGAAATCGAGCGCGATCAGACTCCGATGCGCGAGGTTGACCTTTGAGAGGGTGGTTGCTGGACACGAACATCGTCAGCCTCCTCGCCCCGAAGAAGGACGCCGGCCTCAGGATCAGTTCAGAGCTGGCGGATTGGATTCGGAAGAACACCGACAGCCTCTTTCTATCGGCAATTACCATGGCCGAGATACGCAGTGGCATCAGCAAACTTCGTCGCTCAGGCGGGCAGACCCGCTCAGACGATCTCGAACTCTGGCTTGGGAAGCTGGTCTCGAACTACGGCGACCGTATCCTGCCCGTTGAGGTGCACACTGCTATTATGGCTGGCGATCTCGCTGACCAGGCGACGGCAGCCGGTCGAAACCCTGGTTTGGCCAATATTTTTGTTGCCGCGACTGCCCAACAGCACCACCTCTGCCTACTCACGGCAAACATTAAGCACTTCGAGCATTTAGCTTTATCCATGCCGGTGCAAAATCCGCTGGACCATTTACCCAGTGACAGGCACTGAAAACGCTGGCGTCTAGGCAAGGAAGGCGTGCTGAAGGGCCGAATAACCCTTAGTGCCGATGCACTGAGATCTTACCGGGAATCGGAGCCTCCGGAGCTGGCGTCATTTAAGCGATAGTGAGACACTGATCCTGCTGAGGTGTTAAAAGAAGCCTACCTCTTCTGATTTCGACCAAATATTTGAAGCCTTTCTTAATTAGTGGCTGCTTTCATCCCTGGGTACCTAGGGGGAATTCATGCCGCAGCTCGACCGGTTTCTACCATTCGTTGCCATTCTACTCTTGCTGCTCCTACCACAGGCGGCTTATGCCGCTGACTGGACGGTTGCGCAAACGACGAGGCAAGTCAGTTACACCGTCGACAAACAAACCTGGACTGCCGTTGAAGGCGGGGCGACCATCCCTAATAAGGCTTGGATCTCAACGGGGCCCCGCGGACGCGTGACACTTGAGCGCGGTCCGGAGCGGGTATCTTTTGGTCCAGAAACCTTGGCAGCCATCATCACGACGAATGGCTTTTTCACCCGCAAGACGGATGTCGTACAGCAAAAGGGGCAACTTGCGCTTGACATCGAAAAGCGCAGCCGCCCCCATACCTATGTGCACACACCTTTTCTCGCGGCCGTTGTTAAGGGAACGAGCTTTCAGGTGACCGTCACGGCCAAAGCTGCGTCCGTCTCTGTCGACCGCGGGCTCGTTCAGGTTTCCTCCTTCACCAGTGGCCAAAGCACCGATCTCGGACCAGGCCAACAGGCGACCGTTGACCAGGCGCAGCAGATGTCGGTTTCAGGCACGAATGGAGCACAAGCGCCGGCGGTGGAAGCCGTTGAACCCACTCGAGCGGAGATCGCCCCTGTCGGTCAAGCAGCTCCAATTGGTGCTGATGTTACTGGCTCCCGCAGCGAACGCACCTCAAATGACAGCTTCAGCCAAACAAGTAGCTCCGCCGCCAGTGGCTCGTTCGACAGTAGCGGCAATGGAACCGTCGGAGACAATCGCTACAGCAATGCCGGTGCCAACGGAAACGGCAATGCCGGCGGCAATGGCAATGGCGCTGGGAACGGAAACGGCAATGCCAGCGGCAATGGCAATGGTGCCGGAAACGGTAACGGCAATGCCAGTGGCAATGGCAATGGTGCCGGAAACGGTAACGGCAATGCCAGTGACAATGGTGCCGGGAACGGCAATGGCAATGGCGCTGGGAACGGTAACGGCAATGCCAGCGGCAATGGCAATGGTGCCGGAAACGGTAACGGCAATGCCAGCGGCAATGGCAATGGTGCCGGAAACGGTAATGGCAATGCCAGCGGCAATGGCAATGGTGCCGGAAACGGTAACGGCAATGCCAGTGGCAATGGCAATGGTGCCGGAAACGGTAACGGCAATGCCGGTGACAATGGTGCCGGGAACGGCAATGGCAATGGCGCTGGGAACGGTAACGGCAATGCCAGCGGCAATGGCAATGGTGCCGGAAACGGTAACGGCAATGCCAGCGGCAATGGCAATGGTGCCGGAAACGGTAATGGCAATGCCAGCGGCAATGGCAATGGTGCCGGAAACGGTAACGGCAATGCCAGTGGCAATGGCAATGGTGCCGGAAACGGTAACGGCAATGCCAGTGGCAATGGCAATGGTGCCGGAAACGGTAACGGCAATGCCAGTGACAATGGTGCCGGGAACGGCAATGGCAATGGCGCTGGGAACGGTAACGGCAATGCCAGCGGCAATGGCAATGGTGCCGGAAACGGTAACGGCAATGCCAGTGGCAATGGCAATGGTGCCGGAAACGGTAACGGCAATGCCGGTGACAATGGTGCCGGGAACGGCAATGGCAATGGCGCTGGGAACGGTAACGGCAATGCCAGCGGCAATGGCAATGGTGCCGGAAACGGTAACGGCAATGCCAGTGGCAATGGCAATGGCGCTGGAAACGCCAGTGGACGAGGATGATCTGAGCAAGCGACCTGCTTGCCTTCTTCTTCTAGAGCGACAAGACTTGAGCAAAGGTGTGCCACACCGCTGATGACGGTGTCTGGCACGTGTAATGAATGCCCCCGTTATGGGTCTCTACCTGCCGCAGCACGTGGACAGCCTATAATGAGCGGACACGAGGAAGGGAAAATAACGAGGGGTGGCAGTTTCCGGTTGCAGGTGATGATCACGGGAAAAAGGTCTGGATCAAACCCCCTGGAAGTCTAAAGACAAGTTTCGCGCCAGCTTCGCGTTTTAGCTCTGCCTCATAAACTGAGCAATTACTGCTTTGTCTTCATGCTCATGAGGAGCAGGCGTTGGAAATGGAAATTATCCTGGATTGGCAGCAGCGCGGTGTAACTGCACGCGTCCTCGGCCTGAAACAGGAAGATAACCCACTGCTGAAGCATCAACCAGAGCGGGGCGACACGTCCTTCGAGGAATGGAAGCAAAAGGTCGAGGCCTGGCTCTTTGGCTGGGCGATCGAGGATGCTATGAGGCAGTAACCGTCTCTGCCGTCAGGCGTTACTGGTCTATCACTCATTTTAGGCGATCCCCCGTCACTCTAAGACGGACCCGCAATGCTAGCTGAACCAGCGGCCCGCCCCATGCTGGGTCAAGATCAGGCAACAGCCGTCAAGACGGATCTTCGCGGTTAGATACTCAGCCCCAAGCCCTTGGTAAGGCTTCGTTTGAGTTCGTATTGGCGCGACAGCTCAGCATTTCTTGCCCTGTGGGTGAGGCGGGCTACAGTTTTGATTCGATCAAGCGTTACAGCAGCCTCAGGCCCTAGCCGGAGATCTCCCCGCTTTAGATCGCGTGGATCGGAACTTCCAAATCGCTGCTGAAGGGCAAAGGTGATTGTTCTGGCCTCCTCCAGAGCCTGCTTACCCTCTGGCGTGCTGGCAAGCGCTTCGAGGAATTTCGGCTTGTCGGCCTGGGGCAGATTGGCCAGCTGCCTCAGCAAGCTTTCGCTGCTCTGCGTAAGGCCAGGAATTTCTACGACATCTCGTTCTTTTCGGTACCAAGCCTCCGCTTGGCGCTCCTCATCAAGGCGTCGGTTCCAGGTCTCGCCTGCCCATCCCACATGATTGCTTAAAGCCTTGGCAAATTGGCGAGCAGCTTGTCGGGTCTTGTTCTCACCGAGCAAGCCCGTCTTCCCGAGCAACTCCCCAAACTGCTCCGGCCGTTCGGCCACTGATATCGCCAGAGACCGACCGTTCCCTCCCCCTTCAACGATAGCTTCTTTGAGCTTGGCGACGACAGGATCCGGATCGCTATAAACCTTACGGCTAACCGACCGCACCGCCTCCATCGCCTGCTCGAGGTGCGGCCTTGCCCTATCAACGGCCACCTCTTCAATACTGCGGGAGTATCTTGTGAGAGCCGGCACAAGGGGCTCAACCTTCTCCATCGGCATTCCGGCGATAGCCGGGGAATGAAGAGCGGTCGGAGAGCGAACGCGCTCCTCCCTAGCGCCGTAGTGAGCCGCAGACCGGTCTTCATTCCCCACCGGGGACACATTGACGGATATCTCACTGCGAACGCCCAGCTCATCAGCCAGCCCCCGCCGCTTGGCAAACTCTCGTGTGTAATCGAACGTGGTTTCCTTAATGCCGGACCGGCTCATGCTGGCGCTGAGCGCCACTAAGTCCTTCAACTCATCCCGGCCGGCATACAGTTGCACTTCATGACGATGACGGGTCATCGCAACATAGGTCAGATGCCTATCCATGGTGCCGGACGCCATGACAAAGGCGCGGTCGACAGTGGCCCCTTGCGACTTATGAATGGTGGTCGCATAGCCATAATCGAAGGCCTGGTAGCTGTTTACGGGGATCGACACTGTACGGCCACCAGTCGGTCCGCCGGCATCGAGGCCGATCTGCAGCACATCCGGTTCCACAGCCTGCACCGTGCCAAGCATCCCGTTCTTCACAGCAAGCTCGCGATTATTTTCCAGAAGCACGATCCGGTCACCCGGCGCAAAGCTGCGTTTGCCATCATTCGTCTGATACACAACCTCTCGCCCAAGTCCTCCCTGCTCCCCCCCCCGTGCCAGCCGGCCGCGTTCCTGAAGTGAAGCGCGAATATCGGCATTGATGGCCCGCACATCGATGCGGCGATGCGCCAGGCCGATCCGAGTGCCGGCGGGACGCCCCTCCAGATCGACCAGATAGTCGCGCACCAGAGCTGCCCGAGCTTCATCGCGATCGTCGGCAAATCGAACATGTCCACGATCGGCATAAGCCGTCAGCCCCTCTCCGGTGCGATGGGTTGCAAATGCAATGGACGCCTGGCGCTGCCAATCCTCACTTTGCCGGCGGACTTCCGTCAGCTCGACGGCACCCACACATTCGGCGATCGCTCTGAAGGGGCTGCCTGCCCCGATTGCCTGTAGCTGCTCATGATCACCCACCAGGACAAGCTTCGCGCCCCGGCTCTCTGCCTCCGTCACGAACCTGGCCATCTGGCGGCTTCCCACCATACCCGCCTCGTCGATGACGAGAACGTCTCCCTCAGCAAGCAGACCCTTGTTCGACTGCCATCCATATTCCCAGGACGCTAACGTCCGCGAGGCAATGCCAGAAGATTCCTCCAGACCTTCTGCCGCCTTGCCGGCAAGAGCTGCCCCGAACACGCGGTAGCCCTCGCTTTCCCAGGCCTCACGCGCGGCCGCCAGCATGGTGGATTTTCCAGCTCCGGCAAAACCGATCACCGCCGCGATCTTTCCTGAACCCGTGACATGATTGACAGCAATGCGCTGTTCGTCACTCAAGCCGATGTTCTCAACGCCTCGCTCTGCTTGATCCCGCTCTCGCGCATGACCATCCCGCTTATCAGGCATAGAGGCTGCAGCCCTCGCCTGGATAGCCGCATCCTGCCGGTGCAGCGCGCGCTCGATGTGACGAAGATCGACGGCATAGCCAGACGAGCGCCCCATGCGCTCTGCATTGACAACCATGTCGCGCTCTATCTCGAGCATCTCCCGCGTCGTGTAGCGAGCAAGCGCGCCAGCTTGCTCAGGCACGAGCTCAACCAGGGCAGACGAGGCCATAGCGATGGCAAAGGCATTCTGGAATGCCTGCGGGTCTTCGATATAGCGGTGTAAAGCCTTTGCGATATCGTGACGATCAAAGACGCTCTTCTCGCCGGTAATGACCGACAGGACCTGCTCGGGTTTCTGGCAAATCAGCTCGGCATTTCGACGCGCCGCCTTCTCATCGATCCGGGACCGCGACACAGTCAGGCCACGACGGTCCATCTGTGTTGCGTAGACCCCCAGATGCTCCGTCGGCTCAATTTCCAGCCCACGCTCTTGATGGGATCTATGATCGATCCGCACATCCAGACCTGCGAGCGTGAGGTGTTGGTTAGCATGCGTCTCCCAGGCCTGCCGCATACTCCGCAGCTGCATATGGGAGGTCGGATGATTGTGGTTCAGGAGCCACTTGTTCTCCCTCTCAATCAGCGTCTTCTCGCCGAGCCCCTCTGCGTTGATTCTTCTTGTCGTCATCAGCACATGCGCATGGAAATTGCGCACATCCCCCTCACCATGCGGCTGATGGATGGCGAAATCGACGGCGGCCCCATAACGATTTGCCAGGTCCTGCGCGAATTCACGCGTCAAGGTGAGCCGTTCGCTGGCATTCAGCTCATGCGGAAGCGCGACCTCAAATTCCCGGGCGACCCTGGCATCCTTGCGCTTCTCTATAAGCTCGACCTGGTTCCAAAGGGCGGAGCGGTCACGGGCCCAATCGGCCGCGACACCAGCGGGGAGCATGATTTCAGCATGCTCCACCCCCTGCTTTCGGGTGAAGTCATGAACGAGGCCATCCCTTTTATTCAGCAGCTTTGAGGCGGTCCTGTAGGCAACCGCCGCGATTGCGCTGCGGCCGCCGCTGCGAGAAATGACCTTCATGCTCAAATGATAGATGGCCAAATCACCCACGCCTCCTGAAAAGCGGGGTATCATAACCCGAGTTGCTCAACAACTCGTAAGTGCGCCCTTCTCTACAGTCGCTTGTGCTCCTTATCGCCCGGGATATCCTCAGACGCGAAGTTCGCAATTCTCTCTTCGACGTTGTGATCGTCGTGAAAGTGTGTGTAGTTTTCTCTCGTCAGGGAGGGCAAACATGGCAACCGAGAATGGGACACTCGCAGTGCTGATCGACGGTGATAACGTTTCACCGAAGATCATTGTCGGTTTGATCGCTGAGATCGCCAATTACGGGGTAGCCAGTGTCCGACGGATCTACGGAGACTGGACAGGGCCAAGCCTGAAGGGCTGGAAGCAGTGCCTGCTTGAGCACTCTATCCAGCCAGTTCAGCAGTTTGCCTACACGGCCGGAAAGAATGCCACCGATGGCGCCATGATCATCGATGCCATGGACCTGCTCTACACTGGTCGCTTCTCAGCTTTCTGTATCGTCTCCAGTGACAGCGACTTCGCCAGGCTTGCTGCTCGTATCCGCGAACAAGGCCTGACGGTCTACGGGTTTGGAGAGCGCAAGACCCCTCGCCCATTCATCACAGCCTGTGACAAGTTCGTCTACTTCGACGTCCTCGATGCGTCAGCTGAAGAACCTGATGAGGTGCCGGTTGCCGCCCTGCCCGGTTCCTCCAGAAGCAAACCTTCCGACGCACAGCCAGCATCGAAGCGAAGAGAGCTCGACAAGACAGCACGAGACATGTTGACGAGGGCGATCCTCGCGACGGCCGATGAAGACGGACGTGCAAATCTGGCTCAGGTGGGCGGACACCTTGCAAAGCAGGCACCTGACTTCGATGCCAGAAACTATGGGTTTCAGAAGCTGAGCAGCCTGGTGAAAGCTTCCGGCATGGTGGATGTCGAACGCCCGTCCGACAATCCCAAAATCATTACGGTCCGCCTGAAAGACGCGTCTGCCCGGCCGGTAAAATGAGGAGACGACCATGCCGCGCAAAACAATTGAACAGCGTATTGCCGAACTGGAGGAGCGCAAGAAGGCGCTTAAGGCTCGACTGGGAAAGCAGGAACGGGCGCAGGATACCAGACGCAAGATTCTGCTCGGCGCCCTTGTGCTTCACCGGCTGGATAATTCCAACAATTCAGATTTCGCCGACCAGCTCAGGGATTGGATCCGCAAGGAATTGCCTGGCTTTCTGACCCGTGACGGCGACAAGGCATTGTTCGACGACATTCTCAACGCTTCCTCATCGCCGGAGGTGACAACGAGCGAACAGCAGACATGACGATATCACGGCTCATCGGATCACTGGTGAAGGCGCCCTTTTTGGGGCTGGCTGGCTTGATCCTTGGCTTCTTCGCGTCAGCCTTGCTGCTGCTGGCAAGCTTCCTCATTCATATGGTTGGCGGGATAGAGCAGAACGGCGTCAGCAGGATGGTTTACGTGATCGCCAACTATCTGCCGGTTGCGTTGGGCGCGGTCGGTGTTGTCTCAGCCTTCCTCCCAGGCGTCCACATCCCGCCGGTTTTTGGTTCTGCGCGTTGGGCGACTAAGGACGAAATGCGGGACTTTTCGACCACCGGGGATAGCGGGTTGCTGATCGGCAGGGATCCAAGTTCCAGAAAGCTCCTGCGCTATGATGGACCTGCTCATCTCATGACCATGGCACCAACGCGAACGGGCAAGGGTGTGGGTACGATTATTCCCAATCTCCTGACCGCCGACCGGTCAATCATCTGCATCGACCCGAAAGGAGAAAATGCCAAGGTCACCGCGTCTGTTCGCGAGAGGTTCGGGCCGGTTCATATCCTGGATCCATTTGGCGTCACGGACAGACCATCTGCGGCCTTCAATCCGCTCGACCTGATGGACCCAGACAGCCTTGATGTCGCCGAGGATGCAAATGCATTGGCGGATGCACTCGTGTTCGATGATCCCGGTTTAACCACAGAAGTCCACTGGAATGAGGAGGCCAAAGCACTCATCGCCGGCTTGATCCTCAAGATCCTTGTGGCCGAGTCTCCTGGCCGTCGTCATCTCGGAACTCTGCGGGAGTATCTGACACTGGCGCCAGAGCGCTTCCTCGGGCTCCTTTCGCGCATGCAGGAAGCGGAAGAGATAAATGGCTTGATCGCCCGTGCAGCCAACCGCCACCTTGGAAAGTCAGACCGCGAGGCAGCAGGGGTTTTGTCGGCCGCACAACGGCACACGCATTTCCTCGACAGCCCACGCATGACTGCGGTTCTACGGCGCTCCGATTTCAGGTTTGCCGATCTGAAGCGGGCTAAGATGACAGTGTTCCTTGTGCTTCCGCCAGACCGAATATCAACCTATTCCCGGTGGGTCCGTCTCCTGGTCACCGAGAGCCTGACCGACATGGCCCGTGACGCGGCCCTCCCCTCTCAACCTGTGCTGTATCTGCTCGACGAGTTCGCCGCTCTTGGCCATCTGGCTCCAGTCGAGCGCGCTATGGGCCTTATGGCGGGTTATGGGGTCCAGCTCTGGCCAATCCTCCAGGACATCAATCAATTGCGGGCAACCTATGGGCAGCGGGCCGGCACGTTCCTGGCCAATGCCGCTGTGCTACAGATCTTCGGCGTAAATGATATCGAGACGGCAAGCCTTATTGCTCGCATGATCGGCAAGACGGATGCTCGCTATGCCACCAAATCCTGGAGCGAAGGAAAGACCTCCACATCGGAGCATGTTTCGGCGCGCAGTCTCATCAACGCCGATGAGATCATGCGACTTTCCTCAGACCAGATGATCCTGCTTCGGCAAGGTGAGCGCCCGGCCTTGGCACAAAAGCTTCGTTACTATGCCGATATGGAATTCAAGGCTCTGATCGAGCATTGAATTCAACGGATCCGGATCCGGTTCAAGGCTTCATTCAGATGCCGGCCTTGTCCATCAGTGCATTGAGTGCATCTGGATAGCTCAGGTTCTCCCGAATGGCATAGCTGACGAAGCGGTTATAGACGGAGATGGTCGGCCGCATGTTCAAGTTTGCCGACGGTTCAGTCTTCTGGCGCCGAACAATCTTCTCTAAGGGTTCCCGACTCGTGAAGCCGACGCGGTCGGCAACCTTGTCGATCTCGGCGTCTGCAGGTCCCTTTTCCGGGACATCATCCGGTTTGATTTGGCTTAGTCTTCCAAAGCCCAGTTCTCGACCACTCATGCTGCGACCTTTCCAACCACGATTTCAATCAGCTCTTCAGCAAGTTTGGCGGCGTTATCCCGCGCTTGCGGCAGCCCATTGACGTCTGCGGGATCCAATTCCTCGAGAGCGAGCTGATGATAGAACATCGATTTATAGGCAGAACGCTCATTCAGGTGTGTCCCGAACTGGGGGACATGCCCACCCCGTAACTGGCTGAGGATCGCGCGCTCGAGTTTTGTCGGAATGGCAGGTGAGGTCCTGGTGAAGAGGATCCGGTAAGGGATCGTCTTCTC
Organism: Pseudorhizobium flavum; assembly: GCF_902502825.2. The sequence continues at coordinate 94,182 of NZ_LR723674.1, read as the reverse complement.
AAACGACTGCTCCTCTTCCTGGATGAGTCGGATGGCTTTTGCCGCTTGCTCGGCATCTGTGGGACTTGCCTGGATAGGGATGATCACCAGCTGCGATCGCGCCAGGGCGCGCGACATCAGGCGGCTGGCTGTTCCTTCCAGGTCGACGAAGACAAACTGGTGCTGGCGTCGATAGGTATCGAGCTTCGTGGTGATGTTGCTTTCATTCACGTCGCCATCAACCACCAGCGGGTTCTTCGAAGGCCCGCGTCGCCAATCTCTGATCGGTCGGTTTGGGTCGCAATCGAGAATCATCACGCTGGCGCCGTTTGCGGCGAGCGTTGAGGCAACCACGAGCGTGGTTGTGGATTTGCCGGCCCCCCCTTTCGGATTCGCGACCGCAATAACAGGCATGAGCTTCCCCTGAAGACGAATCAAAGCTGAGAGCATTATAAAGAACGAGCAGGCTTTCAAAAGCGTTTACGTTCATCATGGCGCGTTTGAACGCGTCCGAAAGCACGCACGTGCGTCAACGACGACGCGGAAGCACGCACGTTCTACCGCTTCAAAGACAAAGGCGTGTTGCCGTTCTCATCTCCGAAAAGGAGTCCGCTCAAAGCTGAGCATCATGTCGGACGAACAGGCTCAGCAAAGCAGTATCCTCGTTATCTCGCATCTAAATCCACTGGAGCGTAGGTGCGCGCATCAACGTTGACGCAGAAGCGCGCACGTTCTACTGCGTTCATCCGCTGGGCTTTTTCTCTAGCGCAGCGCTTGCGGCACGGGTTGTTTGTCTTCTCGGCTTTGGCTTTGCAGGCGGATCTGTTCTCTGTTGGTCAGCCGTCCTCGATAAGGATAGACGAGAAGGGAATGGCTCTGCCGAAAAGAGAGGATCGTGTCCCCCGGCGTGGTGTAGCTTTGGCGGTCGCCGTGCTTCCGGACAGAGCCGGGAATGGATCAGCTTGCGGCTGGCAGGCTGATGAGCGGATCATCGCTCATCGTGGCGATTGTCTCAAGTGTCATGTAGCGGGACCGCTGGACGGCCCATTCGTCGTTCTGTTCGAGCAGCAGCGCACCGACTAGGCGCACGATGGCGTCGTCGTTTGGGAAGATGCCGACGACCTCTGTGCGTCGCTTGATCTCACCGTTCAATCGCTCAATCGGGTTTGTCGAGTGGAGTTTGGCCCAATGCTGCTTGGGAAAGGTCATGTAGGCGAGCACGTCTTGCTCGGCACTGTCCATGAGACTGGCGAGTTTGGGCACCTTCGGCCTGATCTGGTCGGCGACGTTGCGCCATTGGGTACTTGCAGCCTCTGACGTGTCTTGGGCAAAGGCCGTGGCGATGAAGGCAGAGACAACACGGCGTCCGCTCTTCCCGGCATGGGCCAAAGCATTGCGCATGAAGTGGACACGGCATCGCTGCCAGGTGGCGGAGAGCACCTTCGATACTGCGGCTTTGATGCCCTCATGGGCATCGGAGACGACGAGCTTGACGCCACACAGACCCCGCCTTGTCAGCTTACGCAGGAACTCTGTCCAGATCGCCTCGGCCTCGGATGTGCCGATCTCCATACCGAGCACCTCGCGTCGACCGTCGGTGTTGACGCCGACGGCGATGATGACGGCGACGGAGACGATGCGCCCGCCGCGCCGGACCTTGAGGTAGGTCGCATCGATCCAAAGGTAGGGCCATTCCCCTTCGATGGGCCTGTCGAGGAAGGCCTTCACCTTCTCGTCGATCTCCTCGCAGAGCCGGGATACCTGGCTCTTGGAGATGCCCGACATGCCCATGGCCTTAACGAGGTCATCGACGGATCGGGTCGAGACGCCTTGGATATAGGCCTCTTGGATAACTGCCGTCAGGGCCTTCTCTGCCATGCGGCGTGGTTCGAGAAAGCTCGGGAAATAGCTGCCTGTGCGAAGCTTCGGAATGCGCAGCTCAACGGTGCCCGCCCGTGTCTCCCAGTCCCGGTCGCGATAGCCGTTGCGCTGGGCCAGTCGGAAGCTATTCTTCTCGCCATAGCCCGCGCCAGTCTTCGTGCTGACCTCCAGCGCCATCAGCTTTTCGGCAGCGAAGCCGATCATCTCGCGCAGCAAATCGGCGTCGGCGCTCTTCTCAACGAGTGAGCGCAGGTTCATCATGTCGTCGGTCATCGGTGGTGTCCCTCAGGTTGGTCATAAGCAACCCGACCCTACCGGAAAACACTGGTGACCACCGCTACGCCGCCCGCTCCCTACAGCACCTTGGAGGGTGCACTCGCGAGCGGCTTCGCTATCACCCAGCTACACCACTCGGCGGGACACGATCAAAGAGAGGGCGTGGCATATGGCTGGCGCCCTCTGTAGGTAAACTCCTGAAAACCCCTAGAAGAAGAGAAAAACTTGCCGATCTTGGAAGGTTTCAGTCGCGCCTTTTCCACCCTCCTTCGCGTGCGCAACACGTTGTTCAGTGGCAAGATCCTTGCTGTCCGAGCGATCTGTCTGAATGAAGACAACCGGATCTTTCTGGTGAAGCACACCTACACGCCGGGATGGCACCTGCCAGGTGGCGGTGTGACCAACGGCATGTCGGTCCTGGAGACACTTGAGAAGGAACTTCGGGAGGAAGGGAACCTGCGCCTGGCATCTCCCCCTCATCTTCGCCAGATTTTCTTCAACCGAGATGCATCAGCTAGAGAGCATATTGTCCTTTACACGGTCGCTGTAACCCAGTCTGGAGAGACCGGACCATCATTGGAGATAGCGGAAGGCAGGTTCTTTCCGCTACACGCTCTGCCAGATGATACCGACGCAGCGACGCTGAGACGCATTCAGGAGATGAGGGTCGGATCCTTCGGAACCGTCTGGTAGATCAGGTCACAATCACGGCCAATAGGTCGATCTTCGATCGCAAATCCTCATCGCCAAGAGGCTGCTTCTCGAATTCGAGAACGCCAGTCAAAGCAACTTCTGCCAAATCCTGGGGACTTCGGCGACAGCGACATTTTTAAGCCTGACATCCATTTTTGTCGTAACCGCTTGCGGATTTGGACCGGGATTCGGCCCTAGGGGTCGCGTCCATGTCAGAAGAGACCTGCGTTGATTTTTGTCGCGGCCTGCGCGGTTTTGTCGTGTTTTGAGTGTTTTAAATAGTTTTAGCCGAAAAAATCCTGATTTTCGCTTTGGGAACAGGGGCTTGCGATTTTTGTCGTCGGCGATGTACGGAATTTTGTCGGCGATGTACGGGATGTCGTCGGCGATGTACGGAGAAAAGTCGGCGAAAAACGGATTCTGCTGACCCCGGTTCGAGGGATCTCCTTGGGCTGCAAATCCGCCAGATCCTCCTTTTGTCGTCGGTGATGTACGGAAACGTTTCCCTCTTTTGTCGTCGGCGATGTACGGAGCGCGACAAAAATATCATTGCAACTCTGCTTCTATCTGAAGCGCGGTTCCCTCATCGCCGTTGCGGCGCTGCATATGCAGGATGGGGCCTTCTTTTCCGTCCTGAAGGGCCAGGTTGTAGTCCGGCATTGGGAAGGCCTGTGTGCGGCTGACAAACTGTCTCAGGTCATAGGCAAACTTGCGGAAATCCTGGCTGGAACCGCTGCGTTTATAGACTTCGCGCAGGCTATAGGTCGCCTCGCCCTTGCCTGCGGCCTTGCGCGCCAATCGGTAGATGAAACGGCCAAGACCTGAGCTGATCAGGAAGTAGTCCTCGTGCAGCGTCAAAAGCGGGACCGTCTTTACGTCGTTGACAACGCTTAGATAAACCCAGTCGGGGATAGTGATTTCGACGAGTTCGATACGGTTTGCCCCGGTGCGGCTGACCACCCTATAGCCGCTGATCAGGGGACGGCTGTCCACCTGTCGCCGTCGTCCCTGCGACAGGTTGATGACCTTGATCGTGGTATTGGCCAGGCGGTCGAGGGCTGCCTCGAGATCCTCATAGGACTTTCCGCCATCCGACCGCCGGCAGAATTTCAGGATATGGGAAGCGGTCGGTCGATAGGTCTTTGGGGGCAGGGAAGGGCGCAACCCCTTCTTTTCCTCGCGCCGATATCGCTGCACTTCGTCTGCAAGGTGGGTGACCATGTTGAGAAAAATGTCGTAGTCGAAGACGGTTGCTAACCCGCTTTCCGCGCCCCCTTCGATGGTGATCAGCGAATCCTTGAGTTCATAACGGATGACACCGCTGGTGGCCCGTTTGCTGAGTGAGAAGGGCGCAACATCCATCAGATTGACGTCGTCCTTGATAGGCGCGTCGTAGACGGTTGGAACGAAAAAGGTCAGTTGGGCATCTTCTGCCGGTGCGGGTCGAAGGATCCGTTTGGGCACGGACTCCTGCTTCAAGACAGCTTCGACATCCTGGCGCAGGCTATCGTTACGGATTGCTTCGCCCAGCCGGCGCAAAGACTGGGAGATGGCATCGTCATCCATCTCGCCTAGCTTCAGGTCTGCCCAGACGCGCCGGCTGTAGTAGCGACGCAAGCGACTGAGAGAATCCTTGTCCAGTTCAGCGACGTCTCGGTCGTTGACTTCCGCATACTGCCGGGCGAGCTCTTGCAGATAGGCATTTTTCTCATGAAGGGAGAGGGCGGCAAAGTCCTCTCGCGACATCATTTTCAGCTTCTTGGGCCGCTTCATGCCGTCATCTCTCCGTCAAGCTGCTTCGACGCGATAGTATAGGGAAAATCAACAGGGTGCACCTTATGCAGAAGCCTGAGAGCGGCTTCCTAACAGAGCATTTCTGATTGCCATGCTACTCGCTTTCGCGTACCTATAGCGAACCGGTAACTTTTACTGAAGAACACGGTCGTCCTTTGCCGTGCATGAAGAATTGGATAGATGCGCGTTCTTTCCTTCTCCAGCTTTTCCAAAAAGCAGACGGCCGCCAAGGGTCAGGATTGGTCTCAACAAGAGATCGCCGATTTTTATCGGGCCCATCGCCTGCTGGCGGAGAACGGCGCAGCGATCGGGATCGACCGGGGTCTGACCGATATCGGCGAGCCCTGGATCGTCTTCTACGACCTTATGACCCAGGACGTGTTCTTGCATGTGGGTCGGATCGATGGCGAGTGCATCCTGATTTGCGAGGCGCTTGGGATCAGGCTGAAGGCAGCCACGATCTCCGATCTCGTCCCTCGCTTCGAAGCCGCGGTTCGCGATCACATTTCTGTACGGGCAGAACGTCAGAGCAATGTGGTGCTCCATCCGGCAGCACGCGTCATCATGGCAATTTCGGCCGTCTTCCTGCTTTCCAAAATCGATGGCTCTGGTGTGGCTCATGCTGGTGAGGCCGAAGCCAGCGAGCAAGCGTCTTCTACTGAGGACGCAGGCAAGAAGGCTGACGCTGCAGCCCCTCTTGCTCGAGCACAGACCGCGCTCGCGAGATTGTTTGATACCGTAGATTCGCCGCGTGCTGTCGCGTCACTGGCAGGAGCAATCTTGACAGGTGAACTCCTCATCCACCTGCAACCGACTGCTCACCAGGAAAATCCCGCAGGTGAGGCAAACGGGGTGGCTATCGAAGTAGCGCACTTGCCTCAAGCTCCAGACGCGTCCTTGAGCGAGGGGAAGGACGCTTCGCTTGACGTTTCGCATATTGAAGCAGGGATAGAAAAGGTGCCTTCTGCGACGCAGGTGCTTGTTGCCTCGTCGGGTGCCGCTGTTGAGCAGATGCAGGCCACCTATCAGAAGGATCAGGTCTCCTCTGAGGAGAAGATCGTCTTTTCTCTGCCTCAGGTCTCAGGCCGGTCGGGGGATCACTTCAAAGATGTCGTTTTAGCAAGCGTAGCAGTGCCCACTGCGAACCCTGTGGAGTCTGTTCCTACAGCGGGAACAGACAAGGATACGCCAGAAGCAATCGATGTTTTACAGTCGATCCTCGGTCGGTCTCTCAAGAGTACGGAGGAGGGGACTGTTACTGTTGGCAGTGCTCACACTGATGTGGACAAAGGGGTCGCAACTATCGTCCCGGTGGCAGGACTGGAAATTTCTCTTTCGACCTTGGACAAGCTCGACGAGACCGTTGGCTTTTATATGCAGACCTCGCTATCCGACACAGGGCTGCACTCAATGTTGAGCCATTTTCTTGCCAGCATGAGTGGTTACGAGATCGAATATATTGGCGGGCGCGTCTTGATTGAGCAGCAAAATACAGACGGTCTTGCCGCAAATGACATTGGCTTGTGGACCAATGTGCTTCAGGACGGCAGCACGATCTCGGTCATCGGCCAGGCCGCTCTCATCGATGATATCGGCGGGTTTTTGGTCTGACGCTTTAAGCGTCAATCCTCGAGAATGGTTATGTCTGCTCGGCTTCCGCCGAACGGAGCCGTCTTGGTTGGAGAGGCGAGTCCGTCCCCTCATTCCATAGTAGTGCCATAAAGGGTTAAAGAGCCATAAGTAGCCCAGATTGGGTAACAGGCCATTAATTCTCTCCCTTGATTTTGACGGGGACGAAGCTCCCGTACCCCCCTTCGTCGTCTGTTCCGGCCTATATGCTCAGGCTCGTGAATAGCCAAGTCGATGGAGGCTTCGGTGCATAACCATGATCATAAAGAACACCTGGCGGAGCTGACGGCAGGGATTGTATCGGCTTATCTGAATAAGAATGTCGTGAGCCCTGCAGCTCTTGTTTCGCTGATAGAGAGTGTTCAGGAGACGCTTGCCAAGCTGGATGTGCCAGAAGACCTTCCGGACTCAAAAAGAACGTCTCAAGCGAACAACGTGAAGAAGACGGTGAGCCGTGAGGCAATCACGTGCCTTGAGTGCGGCAAGCATTTCAAGTCGCTCCGGCGTCATCTGTCCGTCCACCACAATCTCAGCCCGGAAGAGTACCGGCGCAAATGGGCACTGGGGTCGGACTATCCAATGGTCGCGCCCGCTTATGCGGAGAGGCGTTCACAGCTTGCAAGAGATATGGGGCTAGGGGGCACAAGCAGACGGTGATGGTTCAGGCAAACCAGATGCCATCTGCTATAGTCGGGGCAGTCCCGACGATATTCTCAGGGCTCTCTGAGAACCCATAGAGGATCGTTGCCCGAGAGGTTCCAGCTTCAAGAGCCTCGACCCAATAGCTGATGCCTGCTGCCTCTCCTTCACGGCCGAGGATATTTTCATAAAGGCCGCCGACAAAGGCTTCGTCTGTCGCGTTCGACCCAAAGATGGAGGTGAACTCGTCGGAGCGAACAAAGCCTTCTGCAACATCGGCAAGAGACGTGCCCGCGTCCATGCTTTTTATCCAGTAGGAAAGGCCGCCGGCATCCGGCGTCCGATCGAAGGCAGCCTGATAGATCCTGTAGGCTTGACCTGCATTGCCGTCGAAATCGAAGGCAAGCGTCCCGTCCGTGAAAACTAGACGTTCAATGCTGGTAAGGCGGTCGGAGCCTTGCCCTACCACTTGAAGGCTATCGTCACTTTTGGTGATAGCAAAGGACGTGCGGGCACCGCCCATTACTGCAATGTCGCGACCCCCAAGTCCATCCAGAACATCATTGCCTGAAGTGAGGACGAAGACGTCATCCCCGCCGGTCGCCACGAACCCACGGCCGCCGTAGAGAATCTGCATGCCGGCAATGTCGCCAGGACCCAGCGTTTGCAGGTCGGTGAGCATGGGATTCATGATCTGGTTGGGATCATCCACATGACCGAGGCCGAGGGCATGGCCGATTTCATGCACAGCAACGGCGAAGAAACTGGACCCGGAGCCTGCGCGAACCGACCAGGTCTCGGCCGTATCGAAGCGGATCTCTGCGGAGGTTATGGAGTAGTTAGTGCCGTCGCTGGAGGAGGCAGACCAGGATGCTTCACCGACAGTGCCATAAGCACCATCGATATAATCCCAGCCAAAGCGCAACATGGTCGACGCGCTGTCTACCACTTCGTGGAAATCAAGCTGGGCGACCGACTCCCAAAGTGCAAGCGCATCACGAATTCCCTGCTGGTAAGCGGGATCCGTGATGATCGCGTCGAACTCATAGCCACCCCAGTTGAGTTGAGCGAAACTCCAGGTGATGACGCCGCTTGACGTCCCGTAGCCTGGATTGCCCCATTTGGGGCCCTCAAGAACATAGCTCATGCAACATCATCCATTGAGCAGAGACATCTGCGCGGATTATGACTTTTTGATGCGAGGGCAGGGAACTCTCGGAGGCTTAGGCCTTACCAACCTGAGCCTCGAGTGCACGCAGGCGGCGCTCCAGGTCGCTCATGGCCTCGGAAGGGAAGAGCAGCTTATAAGTGGAATTCTCATAGGCCTGCAGCATGCGCATGGCGAATTCGCGCGAATCAACCTGCAGCGCCTTGGCGTAGGATTCGTAGCGCTCTGCCGGCACGCGACCGCGGCCAGTCTCAAGCTGGGAGATAAAGGTGTAGTATTCAAAGCCGGCGAGATCGGCCAGTTCCCTCTGGCTGAGGCCGAGCGAGGTGCGACGGTCGCGAAGCCATTGGCCGACGCTGACGCGCAAATGCTCGTTCTGTTGCCTGGACTGTTCACTCGGCGCCGGTCGCATGACTTAACCTTTCCACGGGGACTTACGCTCCCTGGTGGCTTAGATAGTCGGTTTCTCGGGTCCTGTCTAGTATCTACTGTTATAATCGTTAACAGCAAAGCGACACGGCGCGGGCCTGCGGCCGCGCCGGTTGTCGGAGATCCAATGTCAATGCGGCTCCAACTGCGATGCGCCTTAAAGGTTCCCAATTCCTGCAAAAAGCGCTCCCCCGACCAAAAAAATAGTAATTACTGCACAGCATATAGTTGACGCTTGCGTGAACTCTGGCTAAGAGTGCAACCGACCACGAACGGTCTAAACGAGAGGAATCCTTACCATGGCCACTATCCAGGGTATTTACATCGCGCTGTTCGGCCGTCCGGCTGACCCGCTCGGTCTTGCATATTTCGAAGCCGAAACCAACGGCGGCGCAGACCTGACTGCAATCGGCGACCTTGCTGCAACGGCTGAGTATCAGAACCGGTTCGAAGGCATGTCCAACGTCGAGATCGTCAACTCGATCTACCAGTCGCTCTACGGTCGCGATGCCGACCTCGCTGGCCTGACGTTCTTCGTCAACGCCCTGCAGGACGGCACCTACAACATCAACAACATTGCCATCGCCATCCTAGACGGTGCTCAGGGCAATGATGCTGCAATCCTTGCCAACAAGCTGGAAGCGGCGAACCTCTTCACCGCGTCGCTTGACACGGGTTCCGAGGTTGTTGCGTACCAGGGTGACGATGCAGCGGCCGCTGGTCGTGCATTCCTCTCGGGCGTTACGTCTGACGATGCGACTGTGCCGACGCAGGCTGAAGTTGACGCCGCGGTTGAAGCTATCGTTGATGCGAGCGATGATGTTGGTCCTGGCACCCCAGGGTCGATCTTCACGCTTACTGACGCCAGCAACACCACTACCGGCGGCGTGGATAACGTTGTGGGTACCGCCAACGATGATAATATCCGTGCGATCTCGGGTGGCTCGCTGGATTCTGGGGACGTCATCAACGGTGGAGCCGGCTACGACACCCTCAACATCTCGGACGACGCCTATGTGGCCAATGCCGCACCCGTGATCAGCGGTGTTGAGCGGATCAATAATGGTGAATCGGTTGCTCTGGATCTGACCGATGTAAGCGGCGTTCAACAGATTTGGTCCTCTAACGCAGCTGGCGCAACCTACGACAACGCGTCGCTGTCCACGGTGTTCGGAACGACCGTAGGTGGTACGATTGACATTGATATCGAAGCCTCTACTGCTGGCAACAGCGACACCCTGAGGCTGGCTGTCGATGACAACAATGGTACGGATGCTGTATTTACTTCTGGCACCGACGCTGCATCGATCGAGAACATCGTCATTGATGCCCAGGGCGCATCTGGAACCAGCGGGACCAACGCAACGGCTGATGATGTCGTCCTTACCGCCTTCACGGGCCTGGAGACATTGACGGTAACTGGCGCTGGTAACATCAATATTGTTGCTGCTGCCCCGGCAGTGGCGCCGGCGGTACCTGCGATCACCAGCCTCACCACGGTTGATGCTTCGGCCGCAACCGGCTCCGTGACTGTGGATGCATCTGAATCGACTGAGGATATGACATTCACGGGCGGTTCTGGTGCTAATGACTTCACCTCTGGTTCGGGTGACGATGTGCTGAACGGCGGCGCGGGCAACGATACGCTCGATGCTGGCGCAGGTGACGACACGCTTACCCTCAACGGTGGCGACACAGCTACCGGCGGCGCTGACGAAGATGTCTTCAACGTTAGTGGTGGAATCGCTCTCGGCGCAGGCAACGAAATCACGGATTTCGTTCTTGCGGACGATGATGCGATTGAGTTTGGCGGCGCAGCTGGTACCACAACGAACTACGCCGAGTCGACCACAACAGCCGGCAGCTTCAGTGAAGCACGTGAAATCGCGTCGACTGAATTCGCCGGTAATGCTGATCTTGACTACGTCGCAGTTTGGGATGGCACCGACGTTCACCTCTTCTACAACGGCGGTAGCGGTGACGATCTGGTATCGGCAGTAACGCTCACTGGTGCGGTTACGTTGGCTACCATCGACCACACCGCAATCATCTAATAGCTTGCCTTAGGCCAGCAGGAAAGCCCGCCATCGCGAGATGGCGGGCTTTCTTCGTGCCTGGATTCCGCAAATGGCCGTTCGACGGTGAATAGGCAGCAATGGCAGGAGGTCGAATGGCTATGAGATTTTTCAAGTCAAGTATCGGTAATTTTAGCGTTCCTTGTTAAACCCGGGCGATGCCATTCACCTATTATTGATGCAGGCGCAATGGCCATCGGAGAAGGGGGTGGCAGGGGAACACCCCTCCCTGTTAAGAGGGGCGCAGGGGTAGCGGTAGATTCCGGGAACGGGTTATAGAACGAATTCGCTAGCTGATAGGGCTGGCCTTCTCGCCGATGATCAGATTCTCAATAAATTTGTCGCCGCCAGAAATTTCGGTCGCGGTCAATATGTTTCCGTTGATGAAATAGGTGAGATACTGCCCGCCATAGGTAAAGCTTGGTTGAGATCGCCTCAGCCTCAGACGTGCCCGTCTCCATGGTTGCAGGTTCATAATGTCTTCGGCCACCGGTGGTGTCGTTAAGGTTTGCCTTCGCGGCTCAAATGAACGGAAGTCACCGATGACTTCACCACTTCACCACGTCCTGGGACACCATTGATGGCAGTGTTGGGCGCAGTATACGCATAAGCGGGTTCATGAAAGCATGAAGAAACCCGCCCCTGTTAGGAGGCGGGCTCAGTGTCAGACAACAGTTCTCTTCTTAGAGAACGAAGTCAGTGGCGGAAAGCTGATGTTGGCCTATGAGTACAATCTGCAGGACATCGCTGCTGTTCTCAACATTTGCAGTAACGATGGTATTCCCACCAACGAACTGGAAAGTGACATCGCGATCTGCGGTGGTGGAGCTTTGCCCGCCGAACCTGAACGCCTGATCCCCGCCACCCTCACGAGCGTCAATGGCGGAAAGGTCAATCTTGTCCTTGCCGATCTCGAAGTCATAGATGATGTCGCGGGTCTGGCTGTTGTCGTTCGAGTTGTAGCTATCTCCGGTGCGCAGGTAGACGAACGTGTCGGACCCTTGTCCGCCGTACAGCTTGTCAGCTCCGCTGGAGCCCAGGAGCATATCGTCGCCAGATCCGCCATAGAGGATGTCGTTCCCGAAGTCGAACCGTGTGCCGTCTCCGAACAACTCATCATGACCAGAGCCACCATAGAGCGTGTCATTGCCACCAAGGCCGTAGAGCGTATCTTGGCCGGCGCCGCCGTAGAACGTGTTGTTGGCGTAGTAGTCAGAGTAACTTCCGGAGATGACGTTATCGCCGGGCTGGCCGAGTTCATCGAAGTCATTCGGGTCGCCGGTAACCGTAACGGTCACGGTGGCGGTATCAAAATCCTCACCGTCAGTGACTGTGTAGCTGAACGTATCTTCGCCCATGAATCCGGCGTTTGGCGTATAATTGATGGTACCATCGACGTTGATCACGACAGTGCCACTAGCGCCCTGGGTGACATCAGAGACTTCAAGCGTATCGCTCGCGTCTTGGTCGGCATCATTCGCTAGAACATCGATGTCCTTTGCGACACCTGCATTGGTAGATGCAGTATCATCCTCCGCAACAGGAGCGTCATTGACGTCACCGATGCTGATGACAACATCCTGCTCCTCCGTACCGCCATCGCTGTCTTCAGCAACGACAGTGATCGTATAGCTGTCCTGCGCTTCGTGGTCAGTGGCGCCAATCAATGTGATCACCCCGTCGGCGCTGATCGCAAACGTCGTGCTCGGTGCCTTGAGGCTGTAGGTGATGTTGGTGTCACCGTCAGCATCGTCTGTGGCGACTACCGAACCAACGACTGTATCGACGGCGCTGTTTTCATCGACCTCCAGATCATAGTCGCCTGCAGGATCGAAGACTGGCTTGTCATTGACGGGGGCCACGTCGATCGTGACCGTCGCCACATCCCCGTCAGCCTTGCCGTCGTTCGTCTTGTAGGTGAAGGTGTCGGTACCATTGAAATCAGCGTCGGGAACGTAGGTGAACGTGCCGTCGGAATTGAGGTTTACGGTACCATTAGCTGCGTCAGCAACCAAGACGGCGGTGATGGTATCGCCGTTCGGATCGGAGTCGTTTGCGAGGACGTTCCCGGATGCGCCAGTCTGGCTATCCTCATCAACGGAATATGGGCCGTCATTGACGCTAATGGGCGAGATGTTGGCGCCATTTCCGCCACCGCCACCGCCACCGCCACCGCCTTGACCTGGCCCGCCGGCATTCTGAAGGTTCACGATGCGCGCAATAGCAACGTCGGCCTCAACCGAAGTACCAGGATCGCTGGAAGTCACGCTGTCAATGAACTCACGTGCGATGTCGGCTGCATCGTCGCCCTCATAGGAATCAACCTCAAGGGCTAGGTCAAGCTGAGATGTGAACAGGTTTGCAGCAGCGATCTTGGCGTTTACTGTAGCAAGATCACCGTCCTTCGCGCCGTCGAGGATCGCGATAGCGATATTGTTGATATTGTAAGTGCCGTCATTCCACCCGTCGACGAAATGTGCTAGTCCGCCCGGTTCTGCATCACGTCCGAACAGAGACTGATAGATTGAGTTAACAACCTGCTCTTTCGTCATACCGGTAAAGCGGTCCTGATATTCTGCCGTACCGGCTAGATCACCGATCGCAGTCAGATCAGCTCCGTTATTCGTTACTTCGTTGAAATACGCAAGGCCTGCGGGATCGGCCGGGCGGCCGAACAACGCAACATAAATCCCCTGAATCGAGGCCATGATACTCTCCCTCTAACAAACCCATGCTTTTATGGGCCAATAAATGCTACGCCTCAGCCGTGCATAAAGCAATCATTAACCTTTCGGTAGAGTTAATTACAAGGGTAACCGGTATCACGTATTGAAAGTGTTAGTATATTAGGGTGGCCGCACGAGCCGTAGTGATCGTTGACAATCAAGGGCTTGCGGTTACGATACCAATGTTCCCGAGGCCAATAAGGAACATCCTCTTGAGCGGCTCATAGTCTGAATCCTATGAGCCGCTCTCTCTGGAGAAGAGCACAGTTAGCAAAGACAACCTTCCCGCAGGCGGAGGTAAAAAGTCGCTACATTACCAATAGTGCTATTGATGCTGTCTCGACCAGGTGTAAGAGATGAGCTTGGCCCTCCGGCCATTCATCAACTGGCCTCAGCCTCTGCCGCCTTATGCGATCGAGCCGCTCACGAAGATGAAGAATACCACTGTAGTGATTATTCGGGGACTTCTTCGGACTTCTTGAAAACGTCAAAAGTCGCCGTGATCGCCCATGGCACCTGCTACGTCTGCCGGCGGCAGGCTCCGGCACCGCCAAACATTGCTTCTTGCCTTGAGGCTAGCTAGAGCAGGCTGCTGCAAACAGCCGAGTGTGAACCATGGATGAGAAGACTGCCGTGCGGGAGACGCCAGAGACTATCGACGAAATCCTTGCAAGGGTGAGGGCAGAGCTTGCCTCCGTCGCGCCGGCGTCTGGAGACCTCGAAGACGCGGCTCCATTGCGGCGGACCCAGGGAGTTGGGGCGATCCCGCTTGTCGTCGAACCGGATGATAGCGAAGTCATCCCGCTTGGGCGGCCTTTCTATACAATTGAGGAGTTCGCGGCTCTCGACGAAGATGCATTCCTGCGCAACGCCTATCGGATTGTTCTCGGGCGAGAAATGGATGCAGCGGGCGCTTCCTATTATCTTCCGGCACTTCGCGGTGGCCATATCGGGGTTGTGCGGGTTCTTTCTGCCCTGCGGCGCTCAGCAGAGGGGAGAGAACATGGTGTCAGGATCCGCTGGCTGATTCCGGCAGCCATTCTTGATCGACTTGCGGGCCTGCCTGTCGTCGGCAAGTTCTTTGCACCATTCATGACCTTCCTGGTCCGCTCCCAAACGAACCGGCGTCTGGCAACGGTGGCCCAACGCCACTTGGAGATGATTGGATCGGTCAACACATCCCTTTCCGCCGTTCGGAAGAGCAATGTGCATCTTGAGAACCGCATAACGATGGCGGAGCGCGGTACAGCTGAGTATCGAGAATTTTCCTTGCGGGCGCACGAAGATGCGGCAAACGCGCTGTCTGAGATCAAAGCTACGCGTCAGCTCATCGCTGAAGAAAGCCTGCAGCTGCGCCGGCTGATTAACGAAGCCAGAGCTGCCTTGCCGGAACGGTCAAAGGTTCAAGACACCGTAGAAACACTGGAAAATCATAAGTTCGACAGCCTTTATGTTGCTTTCGAAAACCGGTTCCGCGGCTCAACAGCCGAGATCAGCAAGCGGTCTGAGCGTTATTTGCCAATCTTCAGACATGCCCCACCTGTTGCGGCTGGCGGGGTTGTTCTCGATATCGGCTGTGGCCGTGGAGAATGGCTATCCCTTCTGAAGCGACACAACATAGCCACCCGCGGAATCGATCTCAACGTCTCAATGGTGGCAGAAGCCCGCAGCCTCGGACTTGATGTCATTGATGGAGACGCCATCGCATATCTGCGGGATTTGCCAGAAAATAGTCTGGCTGCCGTGACGGGCTTTCATATTGTTGAGCATTTAACCTTCAAGGATCTCGTTGCTCTCTTTGATGAGGCACGGCGGGCCTTGATGCCTGGCGGGGTCATTCTGTTCGAAACGCCCAACCCGGAAAATCTTGTGGTAGGCGCCTGCACCTTTAATTATGATCCAACCCACAATAAGCCTTTGCCGCCGGACTTTTTGCGTTTCATTGCCGAAGTGCGAGGCTACGAAGAAGCACGTATTATCCGCAGCGAAGCGGATTGCGATCTGAGCCAACCAGAAACGGGCTTTGCGCCGGACGATGTCAATGACTGGTTCCGCCAGCCGCCGGATTACGCAGTTTACGCCCGAAAGCCGGACAATCACGGTACTGAATGATGCGTGTCGGGATCGCCTCGGTTCATACGCCCGGCATCTATGGCGGTGCTGAATTCCTGGTTGATGGGCTGATTGAAGCTGTCAGGGCGGCCGGGCACTCGGTCCACAAGATTTCTGTGCCTTTTTATTTTGAGCCCATGGATGCAGCGGCCAAGACCATGGATCAATGCCTGGCAACGGACTTCTTGCCTTATGGCGGCGGTCAAATTGACCGGATGATCTGCCTCAAATTCCCCGCCTACATGATCCGTCATCCCGACAAGCGTGTGTGGCTCCTGCACCAGCATCGCTCAGCCTATGACCTCTACGGCACCCCCTATGGCTGGTTGCCCGGCAAGAAGGATACGGATGCGCTACGTTCGCGCATCATTGCCGAAGATAATCAAAGCCTCGCGGGCGGCACCCCTGGCAGTGCCCGGGCGGTTTATACGATCGCTGAACGGGTCTGCGCCCGGCTTCGCCAGTACAATGGGATTGAGTCCAAGGCGCTCTACCATCCACCGGCCGATTTCGAGGCATTTCGATGTGAACGCGCCCTGCCATACATATTCGTGCCTAGCCGGCTGGAAGGGTTGAAACGACAGGATCTGATGTTGAAGGCGCTTGCCGCTTGCCGCTCTCCAATCCAGGCAATCTTTGCCGGGACAGGCAGCATGCGCAAACACCTGGAGGCAATGGCAGAAGGCTTGGGCCTTGCAGAGCGTGTTCGTTTTGTCGGCGCAGTCAGCCGAGAAGAAATGCTCAGTCTCTACGCTCATGCCACGGCTGTGTTCTTCGGGCCCCTCGACGAGGATTATGGCTATGTCACCCTGGAAGCCATGCTGTCGTCCAAGCCGGTGGTCACCTGCACTGATTCAGGAGGCCCTTTGGAATTCGTTCGCGATGGCGAGACAGGAATGATCACCACGCCGGAGCCAGAAGCGATCGCCGAGGCTCTGGAGACCTTGACGGGTAATGCTGCGAAAGCAGCGGAGCTTGGACGTAATGGCTATGCCCGGTATCAATCTATGGACATTACCTGGAGCCATGTGGTCGACACCTTGCTTGCCGATATCCCGGACTTGCCGACGCGAGCCGCCGGAAAGCTGCCATGAAGATCGCCATTGTTACCCCGCATCCTGTCCCGCTTGCCATTGGTGGAGCCGAAAATCTTTGGTGGGGTTTGCAGGATCATTTCCAGAACCACACAGTCCATGAGTGTGATGTCATTGCGCTCTTGTCGCCGGAGGCATCGTTTTGGGATTTGATCTCCTCTTATGAGGCCTTCTCAAAGCTGGATCTGTCGGCCTATGACTGCGTGATCTCCGGCAAGTACCCCGCCTGGATGGTCAACCATCCCAACCACATCTGCTATATGCTGCATCGCCTGCGGGGGCTGTATGACACCTATGCGCCTCCAGCTGAGGATCATACGGTTTTGCGCTTACCCAAACTGCGGAACCTGGTGGAATGGCTGGATGATGCTGGGAGGTATCCGGATCCGGAGCAGATACCGGATCTTTTTGACAAGCTGCGCTCTTTGAAGGATGCGGGGTTACCGGAGAGCGTCTTTGCCTTTCCAGGCCCGTTCATTCGAAAGATCGTGCATTTTCTCGACAATGCCGCTTTGTCCCCACAGCGCATCCGGCGTTACGCGGCAATTGCCGAGACGGTACGTCAGCGGAAGAACTATTTTCCGCCGGATGCAATGGTCGATGTCCTTTATCCTCCACCACATCGCTCAGATTATAGAGAAGGGGACTTCCGCTACCTTTTTACCAGCAGCCGCCTGGATCGACCAAAGCGGGTCGATCTCATCGTGGAGGCCATGAAGCATGTTTCAGAAGCGATACCGCTTCTGATTGCCGGAACTGGTCCGGATGAGGCCCGGCTCAAGGCACTGGCAGGTAATGACCAGCGTATCCAGTTTCTGGGCTTTGTGCCGGACGAGGCCATGTCAGCACTTTATGCGGACGCTTTGGCTGTCCCTTTTGTGCCTTATGACGAAGACTACGGCTTGGTCACTATCGAGGCCATGCGAAGCGGCAAACCGGTTCTCACCTTCGCGGATTCTGGCGGACCATGCGAGTTTGTGCATGATGGAGAAACCGGCTTCGTCACAGCACCGTCGGCGAAAGCATTGGCTGAGCGGATCAGCGAGCTTGCCCGCAATCCGCAGCTGGCACGCCAGATGGGAGAAAGGGCAAAGGGGGAGGTGGCGCCTGTTATCTGGGACAATGCTGCCAGTGGGCTGTTGCAATCGGTTCCCCATGCCACGGCTGAACGACCAGCGCGTCGGAAAAAGCTGACGGTGGCCACGACATTCCGGGTCTTCCCGCCGATGAACGGCGGCCAGGCACGGGTCTATCATCTCTACAAGAATCTTGCGAAAATCTTCGACATCGACATTGTGTCGCTCGGAATTGCCACCGACCTTCGATCAGAAAAAGAGATTGCGCCGGGGCTCGTTGAGATCCACATTCCCAAAAGTGAGGCTCATGCCGAGGCAGAGCGTGATCTTTCCAATCTGACCGGACATATTCCCATCGGGGATATCGCAGCCTATCCTTTGATCGGCCTAACGCCTGCCTTCGATGATGCGCTCGAGCTTTCCGCCATGACGAGCGATGCTGTGGTCGCTTGCCACCCTTATCTGATCCAGGCCCTTCGGAAAGCGGCACCCGATAAGCCTTTGTGGTACGAGGCTCAGGATGTCGAGATCACCTTGAAGTCTGCAATGTTTGCAGGAAAACCCGAAGGCCAGCCGCTTCTGGAGGAGGTCAAATCTGCAGAGAAAAGCTGCTGGATATCGGCAGAGCGTGTCTTTGCCTGCGCAGACCGGGACTTGAAGGAACTGCAGTCGATTTACGGACCGACCCGCGCACGTGTTTACGAGGTGCCGAATGGTGTGGCGCTTGATGAAATACCCTTCACGGACCTGCAAACGCGCCGGCATATTCAGGCGCGCAGTGGCCTGAGCGGTCGCCAAACCGCGATCTTCATGGGAAGCTGGCACGGGCCGAACCTTGAGGCGATCGAGGAGATCCTTCAGTCAGCGGAACAAGCGCCTAAAACCCGCTTCATTGTGATGGGAAGCGCTTGCATACCGTTCAAGGACCGCAAGAAGCCGACGAACGTGCATCTGCTTGGGCAAGTCGACGAGACAACCCGCAACAGTCTTCTTGCGTCTGCTGACGTTGCGCTCAATCCCATGCATTCTGGTTCAGGGACCAATCTGAAGATGCTGGATTACTTTGCCGCTGGCATTCCGGTGGTCTCCACGATGTTTGGAGCACGCGGACTGGAGGTCCAGCCGGAAATCCATTTTTTGGCTTCAGACGCAGGACTGGCGGCGACACTCGACAAACTGGCGCAGTTCGATGACATGCGATTATCCAGCATGATTGCGTCTGCGCGTCGCCTTGTGGAAGAACATTATTCCTGGAAGGTGATCGCCGAACGGTTCGCTGATCGACTGGCAGATTCAGGCTTCAGCTTGACCCGCGGTTAGACTGGCAGAGAAAGAACGGCGCCATGAAGTCCCGCAATATCGGCTATATTCCAGAACTCGATCACTTGCGGCTTCTCGCAGCCCTGCTGGTGTTTGGCTTTCACTTTTTCCATTTCAACATGGGCACCTGGCGCTCCTATCCGGATCAACCCCACTGGGGGCTGATCACGGAGGGGCACACGGGCGTGAGCCTGTTCTTCGTCTTGTCCGGCTTTATTTTCATGACGATAGCGTTGGAGAACGACGAGATCCGTTATGGGGCCTTTCTGCGCAATCGCATCCTGAGGATTGCTCCCCTTTTTCTCGTTGTTTTCATTGTCGCTGTCTCGATCGGACGTGACCGTTTCGAAGCCACTGATGTCCTTTATCTGTTGATTACAAACATCGGCGACGCGCCAACCTCCTGGCATTTTGCGACAGGCCCTGCCTGGAGCATCTCAGTGGAGTTTGCTTTCTACCTTGTCTTTCCGTTCCTTGCTCTCTTCACCAAGGAACGTGGGTCAGGCTTTCTGGTGAAAGCTCTTTTGCTGCTCCTGATCATCAAGCTCGGCGCTTATCTTGCAACCGATAACAGTCGCCATATGCTGTATTCCACGCTGGTCGGGCGCTTTGACCAGTTCTTGATCGGAATGCTGGCGGCCATCGCCTACGCGCGGAGGCGACCGGTGCTGGAGCGGCGGGCTCGCCTATTTTTTGCTGTGGCGGTTGTCCTGGTCTTTCTGGGAGCCGCTGTCCAGGCGCGATGGCTGAGTTATCTTTCGCCTGAACCCAAACAACCCTTGGGCATCATATGGGGATCTGTGGAGGCCTCGCTTTGGGGACTTGCCGTTGTCAGCTATCTGTCGGCTCGACTGCCATGGCCAAATTGGATCGGTAATCTTCTTGCCAAAGGCGGGGAACGCAGTTTCTCGCTCTATATGTGGCACGCAATGATTATCTATATCGTCCACGAATTAGTGGGCCCGGCCGGCGCGACAGGGGGGCTGGCACTCGCGTTCCATGGGATTTTTGTTCTGACGCTTGCGCTTATGTTTGCAAGCCTGTCCTTCGCCATCATCGAAAAGCCGTTTCTGGACATGCGGCGGCGCTATACGGATCAGCCATCTTCGTGATCAGGACGAGCTGAACGTCTCACTTCGATGGAGGAGGGCATGAATATTTTGCCATCGAACGCTTGTTCCCGGAGGTTCACGACGCTGAACATGATCGCCAGGTCACGCCACTCATAATTCTGGCCAAGATGGTTTTCGGCTCCCGAGAGAGCAAGTGCCACCGAATATGTGCCTGGTCCGAGAGCGACAGGGAAGCGGATGCTATACTCCACCGTTTCGCCAGCCTGCAGGGTGTCGAGTGCCTGCTGACTGTAATGGGTATTGGTGCCGTACATGGTCTGTCCAAGGCGATCCTTGATGGCATAGCCGAGGACCAGGCGCGGAATGGCCTTGTGGGCCTTTGCCACGACCCGAATCTCAACCTCTGAGCCGACCTCTATGGTGTCGATGGGCTCACCTTGAGTGTTCACAAGAGTGGCCGTCTCGATCGTAGCCTCTCGAGATCCAGAAATCGTCTGGATGCGGCCGTCGTCCTGGAGGCTTGTCTCGATGACGTCGCCTTCCTTACGCCCGAGCAGTGCGTTGTAATAATCCAGCACGCTTTCTGGATCCCCGTCCAATGCCAAGCGCCCCTGGTCGAGAAGAAGGGCTCTGTCGCAGAGGCTGAGGAGAGCAAGACGATCATGGGAGACCAGGATCAGCGTTGTTCCTTGTTCGCGGAACTGCTTGATCTTATCGAAGCTCTTGTGCTGGAAGTAAGCGTCTCCAACAGAGAGTGCCTCGTCAATGATCAGAATATCAGGACGGAATGCAGTTGCCACAGCGAAGGCAAGCCGTACCTGCATGCCGCTCGAGTATACCCGTATGGGCTGATCAAAATAGGCTCCGAGCTCGGCGAAAGCCTCCAGCTCCGGCATGATGGCGTCCATGTCGCTGCGCTGCAGGCCCATCAGGCCAGAGGCGTGGTAGACGTTCTGTCGGCCGGTGTAATCGTAGTTGAAGCCCATGCCGAGCTCGAGAATGGCGGCAATCCGACCCTTGAAATGAACACCGCCTTCACTTGGGCGGGTGGTGCCGGTGATCATCTTGAGCAGAGTGCTCTTGCCTGCGCCATTGCGCCCGACGATCCCAAGTGCTTCGCCGGCACGAACCTCAAAAGAGATATCACGCAGCACCCAATGCTCTTCGGCGGGAGGAAACTGGAAGGAGAACCAGTTTAGAACCCGGTGAAGCTCACGCTTATATCGGCGGAAGACCTTGCCGAGCCCGTTGACGGTTAAGACGGGATCCTGGGTCATAGAACGTCCACGATTTCACCGCTCGCCTTGCGAAATAGAACAAGGGCAAGCCACAGCAGGATAACGGCCAATCCGGCAACCAGGCCAAGGGCAATTAGGTTTGGCGCCACCCCATAAGCAAGAACCCGGTGGTAGTTGTCGACAACCCAGAACATCGGGTTGAGCCGGATGATGTCTTGGAACCTCTCCGGGAGAATGTCGATCGTATAAACGATGGGTGTCAGCCAAAACCCGAATTGGAGGAGGATGGCCACCAATTGTCCGACGTCGCGCATAAAGACATTCAAGATACCAAGCACCAGACCCAGTCCAGTCGCCAAGGCGCTTGTCACCAAAAGAAGGACGGGAAACCAGGCGAGTGACCAGCCTGGGTGGTAACCCACCAGAAGATAGGCTGCGATCACCAAGACAAAGAAAATGAGGTTGTTGAGGATGGCCGCGCCAACAGCAATGACGGGCAGCGCCATGCGCGGGAAAGAGATCTTCTTCAGCGCGTTGCCGTTTTCGATAAAGACGTTCAGGCAGCGCGTAAGGATCTCCGTGAACAGAAACCACGCCTGAAAGCCTGCCATCAGGTAGATGGAATAGGCGAAGGGCGTTTCGATGCCGGGCAGCCTTTGACTCATCAGAGACGACAGGACAAAGGCATAGATTACGACCTGCGACAGGGGCGCAAGGACAATCCAGAACATTCCAAGCCGGCTTCGGGCAACTCGGGCTCGAAAGTCCGACTGAATGGAGGTTAGGATGAAGTAGCGGTAGCGCCAAAGGGTGCTTTCCGCGAGGCGGCCATTCATGGTTTCAGTTCCATACGGGAGGGCAGGGCCTGCTTGTTGTTGGTCAAGATAGCGGGTTAAGGCCAAAACCAGCCGCTGTCATCCGTCAACAGGCCAGAGCGCTGCGGTAGATTTCCGCAGTCTCCTCTGCACATCGCTTCCAGCTGAACTTGGCTGCCTGCAAAAAGCCTCTTCGTATCGCCTCAGCGCGCCATTCTTCATCCTCTAGCCCCTGCTGAAGCAACCCTGCCAGAGCGTCCACATCCTCAGGCGCACAGCTTGCTGCAGCATCCCCTGCGACTTCCGGCAAGGACGAGCTATTTGAGGTGACGACAGGCACGCCTGATGCCATGGCTTCCAAGACCGGAAGGCCAAATCCTTCATACAGCGACGGGAAGGCAAAGAGCTTGGCTCCGGAAAAAAGAACGGGGAGATCAGCATCCGATACGAAACCAAGATAGCGCAGCCAGCCTTCGCGCTCCGCCAGATTGATACGGGCCATCTCCGCCTCATTGTTCCATCCCTTGAAACCAGCAAGGACAAGGGGAAAGTGGCTTTTGAGGTTTTGCGGCAGCTGACCATAGGCATCGATGAGACGAACGATGTTCTTTCGAGGTTCAATCGTGCCCGTATAAAGAACATAGCCCCTGGGGGTGAGGTTGTGGCGGGCCAGGACCGGCGCGATCGCGTCTTCCTCCCGCGGATGGAACTCGCTCCCCCCGGCAAGGGCGGTATTTCGAACCTTTTCAAGCGGCCAATTGAAGTACTCGGCGACCTCATGGCGCGCATGTTGTGACGGTGTGATCAAAATGGTCGCTTGTCTTAGGGCCGATTCCACTTCCTTTCGAACAAACATGACCCGCTCTAGCGGATGACGTTCAGGCATAGTGAAGACGGACAAGTCATGGATGGTAACGACGGACGGACCGGGGAAAGGAGGCAGGTAAAAATTGGGTCCGTGGTAGACGTAGTCGCCCTGTCCTTCCAAGGCTTTGCCTCGGCGTGTGTGGACACGCTTGCGATAAAAATCAAGAAGCAACGGATTGCGGGCTAACCGGTGTTTAAGCTGGGTGACCAGAGAGGCTGGCTTTGACGCTTTGTCGTCAGCCGACGGCAAGTCTGGCACGAAATCACTGTCACCGAAGAATTTCAGGTCTTCGACACCGGAGACTGTGGGCAAATGGCGCGCCAGCTCCAAGGTGTATCGTCCTATGCCGGTTAAAGGGAACCGGATCGGCTGCACCGATAGAATGATCTTCATAAAAGCGTACTCCAGCGAGCCCACCTTTTGCGAAACCCGCATCAGTGGCTCAACCCCACCAATCCACCGGGGGCTCGTAAACCTCTGAGCTCCCATTGACAAGGCGCGGTGCCCAACCGCGCCCTCAGAGGCGCCAGGGCAGTCATCCTTAATGTGGACTGTATAAACACCGTTAATACATAGTATATCTAACCAATAAACTGCAATCTCACGCCTAAAATCAATATCAAAATTTATCTTGTACCTTCTGCTCAACAAGAACAGATGGAACAGGGCAATGGCGACTGCGGTAAACGTTCAAGCTTCAGGTCAAAGCTTCATCGACCCCCTCCTTAACAGGAAGGCATGGGCCGAAACGTTGATTACATTTGGATTTACTACGTCTGCAGATCAATATTCGACTGTCTATGGCGTTGGCGAGACGGTGCAAGGCTATCAGCCCTTGAACCCCAACCAGATCTCGGCGGCCAAGGCGGCAATGTCTCTATGGGGCGATCTGATCAACGTAGACTTTGTCCAAGCCTCCGGCAGCACAGCCGACATCCGCATTGCCTCCTCGAGTATGCCAAAGACAGCTTGGGCATATGCCCCAGGAAGCAGTGGCGAGGCAGGCGATGTATGGCTTGGAACGTCTGCAGGCTATTACACCAGCCCAAAGGCTGGCAACTATGGCTTTCATACCTTGGTCCACGAATTGGGCCACGCTCTTGGCCTTGCTCACCCGCACGAGAATAAGCTCGGAGCCGGTAACTACAGCGCCGAGGACGTCACCGAAGGCAGCTTGTGCCCTTGCTGTGCCGGTCTGATGCATGGCGTTGTCAGCAAGGAAGAAGCTGTCGCCGTTCAAGCTGCCAATGATGGCAGCAGCACTCTCAACTTCGGCGGCAATACGTCGTCCAATGCTTATGATGCGATGGCCTATTCGATCATGAGCTACTCGTCCTATGTCAATGATGGTCGCACCGGCTACAAAAATGGGACCTGGGACTATGCGCAGACTCCCATGTTGCGCGATATCGCAGCCATTCAGCATCTCTACGGGGCAAATTACACAACCCGTGACGGCAATACCGTTTACTCCTGGAGCGAGCAAACGGGAGAGAAATCGATCAATGGAGTTGGAGTCGGCGCTCCGGGCGCAAACAAGGTTTTTGAAGCGCTATGGGATGGCGGCGGCCGCGATACGATCGATCTGCAGTCCTATAAGAGCGACCTGAAGATCGATCTGGCCCCTGGCGGATGGGCAAATTTTGGCAACTCGCAGATTGCCAACCTCGGTAATGGCCAGTCCGCACCGGGCAATGTAGCGTTTGCCTACCTTTACCAGGGCGACGAGCGCTCCTTGCTGGAAAATGCCATGGGTGGCAGCGGCGACGATATTATCAAAGGCAATGTCGCCAGTAATGTTCTTGTCGGTGGCGCCGGCAATGATCGTCTTGAAGGTGTGGCCGGGAACAACGTCCTGGCTGGTGGCTCAATCGGCCGTGAACTGTCTTTCCTGGGATTGAACAAGGCTGACTGGATCAGCGCGACGCTGAAACCTGTTTCCGCCGATGGCAATGACACTTTGATTGGCGGCGCTGGAAATGACATTTTCGTAGCAGGCGCCGGCAGTGACACAGTCCAGGGTGGGGCTGGCCTCAACACGCTCGTCATTGATGCCTCTCTCTCCGGCATAAGAATTTCGCAGGTCGGTTCTGATCTCGTTTTCTCTTACGCGAGCGGCTCAGCAAGAGTATCGGATATCGACTACCTGTCCCTGGAGGACGGTATTTACGCGATTGGCGGCTCTGATGCGGTTGTCACTCCTGATCCGCAGGCCGGGATCAAAAGCGACATCGCTTTGGTCTACAGCGCGGGCCTTGACCGGGAGATTGACATGCCTGGTCTGCAGTATTGGACAGACATCATCGACAACGGTGCAAGCCTCGCCTACCTCGCATCAGGCATTATCGCCAGTGCAGAATTCGGCACGCGCTTTGGTCAGCCCGATCAGATGGACGATGCAGGCTTTGTCAACGTGCTCTACCAGAACGTTCTGGACCGTGCGGGTGAAGCAGAGGGCGTCGCCTACTGGACAGATGCGATGTCCCAAGGCCAAAGCCGTGCAGACGTCTTGGTGGCCTTCTCGGTCAGCGAAGAGAATAGAGCCAATCTCCCGAACCCCACTCAGGGTTATGATGGAGCAATTCATCTCGACGGCGTTGATCTGGTAGCCATCAGCACCCAGCAATGGGCTGAGATCTGGGCATGATCGGTTGAAAGCGCGTTGATCGACTTGGGTGGGCGGGTTCTGCCGCCGAGACACGCCGGACCATGCCAAGCGGGTGCTTCAGGTTCATACGTCTGGATGAACTGCACTGGAGCCGAATTAAGCTTCCTGTTCCAGGATCGAGGTGTTTCAGCCTTCCGTATTGGACGCCAACCCTCAAAATCCGAAGCTGTAAGCCAAGAGGTTTGACTGAGGAAGGAATACAGCCCATGCTACCGATGCTCAGGAGGATGTATTCCATCTAGCCTGACCTGAAGCCCCGCTCGCAAGGACATGGAAGCGAGCACGGCGGCTGTCTCAACCAGGATGCACAATCTACAAGGTGATTTTCATGGCGCATATTGCACCGGTACTTCTTGTCGTTGCTCTTGGAGCATCATCGGCTAGCGCGAAGGAATGCTCGTTCCCCCGGAACGAACCAGTCCAACAATCAGGAAAAACCGAGTACCTGTTTCTTGATACCTGCGGACGACCTTATGAGGTGGGATATCGACTGGATGGCAATACGCTACTCTTTCCAAGAGGCGGCAAGCATGCCCTGCCAAAGGCCGATGATGCGTCGGCTGAAAAGGTCCTGCGAGATGCGTATGGGCTTGTCGGTGAGCGAGACAAGCTGATTCGAACAAAGTTCTGATCTAAGGACTGATCCACCATCCACCGGCACGAGCCGCTGGCCTAAGGCCAGCCCGGCAAGACTAGGGATGACATCGTCTTGATCGGTACCGTCGTTCGTGGCGACCGGATGTGCCAGTTTTCATCACTTGAAGAGCCTCATCCGGGCGCTAGAGGAACAGGTGGCCGTCATGGGATCTAAGGGCGTTGGCCGTTACGGCGTCTAATCCTCAGTCGAGTCTCAGCCACGGCTCGGGCTGTTGTGACAGATATGGGTTCACATTCAGGGAGTCCACCACCATTCCGAGCCGTCGATGACATGAACATCCTGAGCGGTGTCGTGATCGCCTGGGGTCAACTGGTTCTCGCTGTGAAATGCTATGTATCTTCCATCAGCTGAGATGTCGGCGGCGAAGTAATCGGTCCCGTAGTTGCTATCGCCCTCGACGATCCGCTGGAGCTTGCCTGTCGCAACCGTGAACAGGAACAGATCTCGCTCCGAGTTGGTATCTCCCTCGACCAAATTGCTGGCGTCGCTTTCGAAAACGACAAACCGGCCATCGGCGGAAATCACTGCGCCGGAGCTGTGGCCGTTAGCGTCCTGGCCACCAAGGCCGACGGAGATGCGCTGGGTTGTACCGTCCACCCGGTCGCGGAGGAAGATGTCGTAAAACGCTGCACTATCGGTGCCAGCAAGGTTTGTGGCAACGCTTTCAAAAGTGACATAGCGGCCATCATCTGAGAGGGTGGCGTTTCTGCTAGTGCCGTTGCTCGCTGCTTCATTAGAGCTGACGCTGACGAGGTCTAGCGTATGGGTAGCTCGATCAAAGACGAAAATGTCCGTCTCTTCGTTGTTCTCATAGGCGAGAGTTCCGTCGGAACTTTCAAATGCGACGAAGCTACCATCACCGGAAATGACGGGATCCCGACTGGCGGCCCCGTACGCCTGCGACCCATTCGCGGAGATGCTGATGAACTCCATGGTGTCATCATTGGGATCGCTCAGATCGTGGCGGTCGAGCACAAATATATCGTAGGCATCATCCAGATCCTTAAAGTTCCCTCCTTTCAGCGAGTCGAAAGCGACGAACCTCGCATCTGCTGAGAGCGAGACGTCAAGCGCTGTCGGATCATCGAGAAGCAGCTCAACCGTTTCTGTTTGACGATTGAACAGATAGACATCGGTTACGTCGTTTGGATCATAGGTATTGTCCTCATCCGCGCCAACTAGCGAATTGCCGGTATGGAAGGCCACAACCAGACCATTTCCGGAGATTGCTGCGACACTCCCGCCCACGAAGCTTCCATTCTTGGCGAAAACCTGAACATTCCCCTCCCGGTCCCAGACAAAGGGGTCTGGCTGACTATTATCATCCCCTTGGACAACATTACTGTCCTGGCTGGTGAAGGCCACATACCGGCCGCCATCGGAAATAGCCGCGTCATAGCTATCTCCGCCACCGGTCCCCAGGGTGCTGTCATAGGTCGGGCTGAGACGTTCGATGCGTTCGTTGCTGCCGAGGATCGTTATGGTGAGGCTGGCAGACGCCTCGTAATAGTCGTCGTTCTGGGCGGAGTAGGTAAAGGTTTCCGCAAGGCTCTCACCGTACTTAAGATCATTGACGGTGAGATTGTCCTGATCGACAATATATCGAAATTGACCATCGCTCTGGAGCGTAAGCGTTCCAAACTCGCCCACAATCGTCTGCCCGACCAGGTTGCTATTCCCATTGATTGCGGTGACAAAGGTCGCATCTCCGTCATTGTTCAGGACGTTACCGGTCGCGTCCGTCCCCGATGCTAGCCCCGCTTCATGGGCGTCGGCCGTGTCATTCGTGACCTTTGGCGGCCCCTCGGTCGGTTCTTCCCCGCCATTGCCGTCTCCGTGCCCCCCATCATCTCCACCGCCATGGCCGCCGTTACCTCCGCCGTCGCCACCGCTGCCATCGGCAGGGTTGCGCGGTATCTCTGGCGGATCCGGCTCCAGGAGCGAGCCATGGTCGTGATCAAGATCCCGGTCCGTCCGGTAGTCATCAATAAAGGATCGCAGCGCCTCGCCGGCGGCCTCCTGAAACTCGTCGCTGACGAGGAAACTTCTGGCGAGCTGAGCGTAGTCGATTTGGCCCGACTGCAGCAGGTCCGACCAGAAAGCTGTGCCCGCCGCATCGGCGCTGCGGCCCAGGAGGTTCTGATAGAGGAGGGAGACGAGCTCCTCCGGCGAAACATCGTCGCCTATGTCAGGGTGAAGCGACCTGAACTCGGAAGAACTGCCGAAGGCTTGCAGCACACCCTTGAGGTCGATCTCCCCGGACGTGAGCTTTTCCGCCCAGTAGCTTAGACCTGCCGCATCGGGCGCGCGTGCAAAGGCGCCCTGGTAAAAGGCCGTGAGAGGCAAAAGGACGTTGTTGACCAGACGCCCCTCATCGCTGTCGAGGAAGATCTGTTGCACTTGCGACAGCGAGAGCCCTTGCGCCAGTTGCTCAACCCAGTAGCTGCTCTCGGCCGCGCCTGGTTGGCGCAGAAGTATCTCCATGTATAGTTGTTCTACTGCTGCAGATGACATCGGCTTCTTCCCCTCCAGAGCAATGAAACCATCTTGTTCTTTCTTTGAGAGTTTCATCTAGTGTCGTTTCCGACACCTGCTGTAGGGATGGCCGCGGACGATAGGGATGACTTGAGGTGGGGAGGCAAGACGAATGATCGGGCAGGTTCATCTTCTGGCGATGGCAGGGTCGCTTTCAGAGACGGAAGCCTTGTTGAGGGCTGCGCTGGCGGATCTGGGAGTCACGGCGTTCAATTATGGTGCGGCCCAGATGAAGATCACCGAAGGTCCTGTCATCGACCGCTTCTGGACCAATATGGAGGAGCGATGGATTCAACGGTATGTGGTTAAGCGTTACCATTTGCTCGATCGCCTAGTCGCTGCGGCGCTGGTAAGGGTAAGGCCATTCACCTTCAGTGAGATCTTCAGTGTTCCCCCGGATCTCCCTGAGCAAGAGGAAATGGAGACGGAATTCCCCTATCGAAATGGTGTAGTGGTTCCCATCCACTCGCCCTTCGGGCGCTTCGGCATGCTGAGCGCAGCCTGCGACCATCCGATCCTTGATGGAGGTGATGCGGCAACCAGCTTTATTGCGAATGTCGCACTTCTGGCAACCACTGCCCACGAGCGGGCGGAGCAGCTTTCGGCTGTGGAAACAGCTTCGTCCATCGCGTTGACCGATCGGGAAGTCGAGTGTCTCCGCTGGTCGGTCTTCGGCAAGACATCCGATGAGATTGCCGTCATCCTTGGACTTACGGAGCGAACGGTCAGAAAACATATCACAACAGCCATGGACAAACTGAACGTGACGAACCGTGTTCAGGCGGTCAGCAAGGCGTTGGCACTAGGGCTGGTATCGTTCGGATATTCGACCAAGATGGAACCTGATCCCCGTTTTCAATGATGCATCATTGGCAAAAGCAGCCTAACCGGTTTGCCCGCACGTTGCCCGCTGCCCCGGTTCTCGATCCTGGGATCCTCAGGCTGACTCGCCTGTATTTTCGGCAGAGATAGGGATTTGGCGAAACAATTGTGCTTGCTTGCCAGCTGTGTCCCGTGCGACCGCGATCTGTATGTCCCGCCAGCCAACGAGCCCCTAATTCGATTAGTTCGAGCGGAAATCGTTGGAGCCCCGGTGAAGAGGCGCAGCTGTTGGGCAAAATAGCTATGATGCTATTGTTTTTCGAAGATTTTTGCGGGGCAGGTGGGCATGCGATGGCTTAAACCCGCCATCGGCGAGCGACGAACAGGACGCACGGGGTTGCCCACTCCTGGAACCCACTCCTGGAACTCTACACGATCCAGGACCTCCGTGTTCGCAACTACGGCATGGAGTTCAAACGTCCTGCCACTCCCAATTGGGAGAGGCCGCCATGTCCCGGATCAACTATCCTGGCAAGACAACCTTGGCAGGAGGAAGTTACGATGGCGACTATTCAGGGTGTTTATCTGGCCCTCTTCGGGCGGCCTGCGGATCCGGCAGGGCTCACCTACTGGAACGGAGTGACTGGCAATGGCGCCGACCTGACGGCAATACGTGGGTTGGCGCAGCAGCCTGAATATCTGGATCGATTTGACAACTTCACCAGCGCCGAGATCGTCACAGCGATTTACCAGTCGCTTTTTGGCCGCGATCCTGAGCCAGAGGGCCTGAACTTCTTTGTCGCTGAGTTGGACAGCGGCCGACAGTCCATAGAGACGATCGCGATAAACATTTTGGATGGTGCGCAAGCAAGTGATGCGTCTACCATCGCAAACAAGCTTTCCGTGAGCAGCGCATTCACAGCTTTTCTTGACGCTCAGGATCTCTCTGAAATCTACGTGGGCAATGCAGCCGCGGAATATGGACGGCGGCACCTTGTCAGCGTTACCGATGACACTCGGACCGTCGAGCTTGCCCTTGCCACGGTCGCCGCGCTTCCGGCAGGGGTCACCACTAAGTTCTTCGGGGAGCTTTCCGAGCAGTTTACGGACGGGACGCTTCTCCTCGATACTGACAATTATCTTGATTCCACCACTGACGATCCCGACGGGATGATTGTCGGGGGAGGAGCAGATCTCGTGGTTGACGGCGATTTCACACTTCGTGGCGATGGTGGCGCTGTTGCCGTGTCTGGTGCCGGAACGACCGTTAGCTTCAGCAACTGGACGTCAATCGCCGGCGGCCCGGGTCTCTCCGACGAGTCCATCTTCACGATCGCCGATGATGCGCAGGTCACGATGAGAGATGGCTTTTCTCTCGGCCACCGCATTGTCTTCACGGGAAACGACGGAAGTCAGATCAATGACATTGGTGGCAACAACACTGGAATCTTGAACATTTTCACCGGGGGGCGTCTGACGATCGATGGTTTCGCCAACTTCGCCAGTTACTTTGCCCAGCCGGACGATCTGAATGACGGGACGGAAACCAGCACCGCCTTCGTGACCGTTGTGGGTCAAGGTTCAGTTCTGGATCTGCGTGGAGAACATGCCTCATTCGCAACGACGCGGGGTGGTGTTTCTCATCTTACCATCGCTGACGGGGGAGCTGTTCTACTCGCCAGCGGGGGAAGCTTTGGTGACGTGGATGACGACACAACCACTCTGGGGGGGGAGGCTTATGTGTATGTCTCAGGTCCCGGCTCACGCATGGTCAACAGCGGTGTTGATGGCCTGGGATTTGGCCGTGGTAGCGGGTCGCACGCCTTTCTTGATGTGTCAGATGGCGGGCTGGTCTCGAGCGCCGAATTCTTAGGTTTTGGACGAGACGGTGGAACCGCTGAGGTCGGCCTCAGGGGCGGCAGCAGCATAGAGTCTGTTTTCGTTCATCTCGGGGCCAGAGGCGGTCAGGGGGTGATGACAATCGACGGCAGCACGCTCTTGCTGGCCGGTGAAGACGCCGCAGGGCAGGGTGCTTATCTTACGGTAGGCATGAACGCATCGACGACTGGTGCGTCCGAGATGCTGGTTACGAATGGCGGCGATGTGATCATTGACGGTGAGGGGAGCTTCTCCCCCGGCTTCCGCGTCGGTCGCGACGGAGGCCAGGGCACGATCAGGGTAGATGGTATCGGCTCCACATTCACGGTAACGGGTGATGATCCCGACACCGTCAATCCAGATGGCGCCTCTGGCGCAAGCTTTAGTGGAATTGGCCGTGGCGCAGGGTCAGTCGGCACGTTTGAAGTTACCAATGGAGGCGCATTCCAAAACAGCGCCACCGGTACGATCGATATCGGTCGCGACGAAGCTAACGGCACTCTGCTGGTGGACGGCAATGGCTCCTTGTTTGGAAGCGGCGACTATCTGCGGATCGGTCACGAGAACGGCCAAGGCCGCGTGGTCGTCTCCAACTCGGGCTCGTTGAGAACAGAGGACACGCTTTTCGACGGTGAGGAGGACATCAGCATTCGCGAGAGCGGCGAACTCCTCGTCTCGCAAGGTGCGAGCTTACGCGGCGACGTCGGAAATCGTGGTCTTTTCTCTGTCCAAGCGACAAGCTCCAGCAATGGTCTGGAAGGGGACTTCAGGCAGTCGGCGGATGGCGTCCTGGATTTCGACATCGCGGGGGCCGCGGGGTCAGCAGCATTGACGATCTCAGGACAGGTCTTCCTGGATGGAGAAATCAATATTGACATGCTCGCCGGCCATGGCCTGGCAGCAGGCGCGGAGGTCATCTTGTTGGATGCCGCACAGGGTTTAAGTGTCGGGTCTAGTTTCGACGTCACGTTCAGTGGGCTTGATGCATCTCTCGACGCACAAGTTGTCATAGCGGATGGAACTGCGACGCTGCTGATCGGGGTTGCCGGTGCCTTCGCTGACAATTTCGCTGTTGCCTAAGACCGGCACATAAGCCCGGCTCCGTTCGGGCAGAGACTGGAGCCGGTCGTATGGCCGGCCCTTTCGCCACTCAGCAAGTCTCATGGACGTCCAGTGTCATTGCCCCCCGTGTGGACTCTGGCACTGGACGAAGAGGAGTATAAGCAATTCTGAAGGCGCCCTACACCATGGAGCGCAAGACCATTTTCAGATCCGCCTGGCTCGAAACGCTCAGCTTCTTGAAGATCGACTTCAGCTTCTGGCGTGCGTTTTCATAACTTATCTGGACAAGGGGAGCGGCATCTGCGAGCAGCACACCAGCAGCCAAAGCTCGACATAGGCGCAGCTCCGAAGGGGTTAGTCCAAATCCAGCTACGAGAAGGTCCTCATCGATCCTCTCAAGCGATGAACTCAGCTTGTGGATCTGAATAAGAAACTGGGGCCGGCTTAGGATCGGCCCTTCTGGACACAGTCTTGGAAGGCTGTTGAGTCCCACGACCCACTTGTCAACACCGGCTGTCATTAGCAGCTTACCGACAAGATCTCGCTGTTTGCTGCGAAGGCGCTGAAGGACCTGCGATGTGACGGATGGAACCGCAAATCTTATCATTCCGTTGCGGCAGGTAACGGGAAACCGACAGCTGAACGCGTCGACGGCCCTCTGATTTGCCTCATGAAGCTTCAGGTTCTCGTCAACTACGAAGACAATGTGGTGATCGAGGCCTGCCAGCGCAGCCTCCGCCGAAACCTTTTGCGCGGTATCCTGGACATAGGATGCCAGTTGCAGGGCATTGGTCAGCGAGCGACGGGTATTGCGCATCACTGCTTCCAGCCTGGGCTCGTAAGCTGGAGACAGCTTTTCCGAAAAATGGACCGGCAGATAGATGATCTGGTCATCCTCGACCTGAAGCCGGAGGCCGACCGCAGCATCGAAGTCTCCAACGGCTTTCATCCAGTCCTCATAGAACTCGCTGCCTCGATACTGCCGGGCCGGATCGTCGCGTTCAGCGACAAGAATGGCGCCATTACTTGCGTGCTGCCAGAACCGCTGCCACGGGTTAACGAGAGAGTAGTGCCCCAGAAACGAGTTTATATGCTCTTCTTCCAGCCCGTCTGAGACCGCAAAATTCACCTCCGGCCGAACGAAGTTCTGGTTCAGGAGCGCGGCATAGGACCCGGGAAAGGCTTGGGTGAACAATTTGCATAGATCGGACCAGCAACGGCGGCCGATCGCTGCATCAGTGATGACGGAAGACACTTCTTCACTGACATCGGTAATACTTGCTGAAGCCCACATGTTGCCCCTCCTATCAGATTTAGGCAGATGCAATCCAAAGATGCAAGGCGTTGCCTCCCCAAGGGAAGTCTAGCCTCGCCTGCGTGCTTGGCAGCGGCCGTCATTGGTTCTACCGAGCGAGCGCCAGTTGGCGCCGCATTCCCTGCTATTGCATGAGGCTTCGTGGGTGGATGACCGGCGGGTGAATGCGAGAGCGTCGACCTGATCAGCACGACTTGCGGTGGAAGGCGCCGGACGTTAGGGCCGCACAAGACGCTCTACAAATGCTTCATTCGCTGGAACCGATTACGCGTCTTCGCCGGGCTCGTCGGTGACGGCCAAGCCTGAGGCATCATGGCCGAAGCGACACATCTGAACAACTCGGCAAGGAGTGCGTCACGCAATCGAAGGTGGGGGATGCCGGTTTGATACCTTCCTCCCTACAGCCCAGACTTCAATCCCATTGAGAGAGGTCGAAAAGCTCAAGGCAGTCTTGCGCCAAAAAGCGAGAGAACGGTCGAGGGCTTATGGAATACGGTCGGCCAGATCGTCACGCTCGTCGACGCGCAGGAATGCACCAAGTCCTGCGGAGCCCCGAGCGAGGTAGACCCGCTCTAGCCAAGCCAGATGCCCGAGCTAAGCTCCGGCGTGGTGCCGACGATGTTTTCTGGGCTCTCGGCAAACATCGCCAAGACATAGGCGCGACTTGCTCCGTCTTCCAGAGTATCCAGCCAATAGTCGACGCCGCGGTCTTCCCCCTGACGCCCCAGAACATTGTAGTAGAGCCGATCCACGAACTCATAATCCGTAGGATTGTATCCATAGACTGAACGGAATTCAGCGGAACCGACGAAGCCCGATGCGACGTCGATCAGATCAGCTCCGTCATCCAGCTCGTCGATCCAGTATCGCAGGCCGCCTGCATCGGGCGTCCTGTCGAACGCCGCCTGATAGATGCGGTAGGCTTGACCAGCGTTTTGCCCTTCAGCAACATCGACGGCAAGCGTGCCGTTGTCGAAACGGATCCGCTCGACGGAGTTCAAAGTATTATAGGAAGTACCGTCGGTCCGATCGATGAGGATGTCACTGCCGCTGGTTCCAAGCCGGTAGTCATTTCCATAGCCCCGCAAAACGACTGTATCAATTCCATATCCGCCTGAAACGAAGTCGTCGCCACCACCTGTGTAGATGACATCGTAGCCGTCATAGCCGGCAAGGTCGTCGTCATAGACGGACCCATAGATCACGTCATCATAATTGAGCGCGGTTCTGAAGAGACCCTGGAGATTGTTCTGATCGATATAGTCGGAGACGGCAGCTGCAGGCAGAGCGAAATTATAGGCTTCGTTCATGAGCGTGCCTTGGTAATAGTCGCGATAGCCGGTCAGGGTTCCGCCCACCACCTCATAACCGATGTAGGAAAATCCGTATCCTTCGTAGACAGCGGTTCGATAGCCATCACTGATGACGATCTCCGTGGACGTGGCGCGCACGATATCCCCGAACCAGGAGTTCGGATCCACGAGATTTGTGGAGCTGTAAGCTTCTACGATAGCCATGGCGGGTCTCCCTCGATTCTACAAAGCATGCCCTGACATAGCGGGCTTGCTTTCAACGTCCAGACGAGCGTCGGCCTGGAGAGAGGATAAGGCGGCGTTTTCGGCACTGAACCGCGTTGATTTGCACGGAGAACCCTCAGCGCAAATCGATATTTTGCCTCTACTTCTCGCGCATGCTCTTGTGGAAGGCGTCAGTGAGCGGCCGGATCATATAGTCGGCAAAAGTTCGTTCACCTGTGGCAACGATCACATCAGCAGGCATACCCGGGAGAAGTCTGCCGCGGATTTCGGCAGGGACATTTTGATCCGCCACCTCGATACGGGCAAGATAGTAAGGCTCCTGACCCTGTTGCTGCGGCAAGATCACATCCTTTGAAAGGACGGTAAGTTTTCCAAAAATGGCGGGAGTGGTGCGGCTGGAGAAGGCCGAGAAGCGAACTTCTGCCTCGCTATCGACGTGAACACTGTCGATGTCGATCGGCCGGATCTTGGCGCTCACGATCAAATCGTCATCAAGCGGAATGATATCGAGGATGGGCTCGGCGGGACGAATAACCCCATTCGTCGTGTGGATCTGGATGTTTTGGACCATACCGCGCACCGGTGCCCGCACTTCAGTGCGGTTCAAGACGTCCCTTGCGACGTTCCTGCGTTCCGTCACCTCGGCCAATTGGTCGCGAATGTCACGCAGTTCACTGCCTGCGCGCTCGATGAACTCCTGGCGGATCTGTACGATCTGCAGCTCGGTCTCAGAAATGGTCTGACGCAGCTTTGCGATCTCTGCAGTGATTTCGCCGTGCTCGCCTTGCAGCTGGAGCAAAGCACGGTTGATCTGTGACAGCTGGTTTTCGCCAATCACCCCTTTCTTCTGCCCACTTGTCAGGCGATCGATTTCGCTCTGCATCGAAGCGATCTGCTTATCGACGGAGCTGAGCTGCTGCTGCAGGCCCTTCACGGCCTCGTTGAGCTGCTCGATGCGCGTCTTCATGATGCCAACTTGGCCGTCTTTTGTCAGCTTGCGATCTTTAAACAGCCTCTGCTGTAGTTTCACAGCCGCTTGCACAGATGGGTCGTTACTATCCAAGGATAAGCCGGCCGGCCATTCGATTTCAGCTGCATCGACGCTTTCTGCGAGCAGACGTGCCTGGGTCGCTTCGAGCAGGGTCACCCGTGTCTGCAAAACGGTGAAATTGCCGTACGCCTGAGTGGGATCAAGCTTCACAAGCAAGTCACCGACTTCGACAATCTCTCCTTCCTTGGCGAGGATCTCCGAGATGATACCGCCTTCGAGGTGTTGTATGGTTTTCCGGTTGGTTTCTACCGACAAGGTTCCCGGTGCAACAACGCCGCTTGCCAAGGGAGCTGTGGCCGCCCAAGTTCCGAAGACTCCTACGCCTAGAAAAACAACCACATAGCCTGCTGTAATGTAAGGAGCTGGCGAAAAATTCTTGTTCTTCTTTGCTTCCGTCATCTGTGAGCCTCGAATTCTTGCGCTGCGTATCGTCCTGTAATCAGGCGATACTACGGTTATTTTGTGCCTGTGCGGGCGCTGGTGCAACCGCCGGCTTTGGTTGCAGGACATCGCGGGTCGGACCAAAGGCGCGCATGCGTCCTTCCGCCAGAACAAGAGTCTTGTCCGCCAAAGCAACCAGGCTCATCTTGTGGCTGACAACAATGATTGCCTTGCCCTGGGCTTTCAGTTCCGCGATTGCTTGCGCCAGCGCTTCCTCGCCTTCGCTATCCAGATTGGAGTTTGGCTCATCGAGGATGATCAGGGCAGGGCTGCCGAAAATTGCTCGTGCAAGGCCAACGCGCTGTCTTTGACCGCCAGAAATCTGCCGGCCACCGACGCCGATCTGGGTATCGTAGCCGTCAGGTAGATTCTGGATCATCTGGTGGGCACGCGCAAGTTTCGCAGCATTGATGACCTCTTCGGCATCAACACCTTCTTGGAAGCGGGCGATGTTTTCTGCAATCGTGCCCGCAAAAAGCTCCACGCTTTGAGGCAGGTATCCCAGATGCCTGCCTAGGTCATCCTGATCCCAATGCTGCAGTTCTGCCCCATCAAGACGAATTGCGCCGGAAAGCGGCTGCCATACCCCGACAAGGGCACGCACGAGGCTGGATTTGCCAGCACCGCTTGGGCCGACAACTGCAATGGCCTCTCCTGGCTTGACGGCGAAGCTGACCCCTTGAATGAGCGGGGTGCGGGAGCCTGGAGGAGCTACGATAAGCTGCTCAACGGTCAGGTTGCCGGTAGGCGCAGGCAAAGCGGTACGTTCGCCTTCTTCTGGAAGTTGCCGGAAGATCTCACTAAGGCGGCGATAGGCCATCCGCGCGCCCACAAACTGCTTCCATTGGCCCACGACCTGATCGACCGGGGCGAGTGCACGACCCATCATGATCGAAGCCGCAATCATGGCGCCGGGGGAGATTTCACCCGCAATAGCAAGATAGGCGCCTGCGCCCAAGATGAGGGTTTGAAGCGCCATGCGCACGAACTTGGACGTGGACAAGAGACCACCGGCGCGATCGCTGGCGTTTGCCTGCTTCTCCAGCATGCTGCGATGCATCGCGCTCCAGCGCCCGCGCAAGCTTTTCTCCATGCCGAGGGCACGGATGACTTCAACATTTTGTAGCGTTGAGTTTGAAAAGTGCTGAGCGGCCTGCCCATGCCCAGCCGCTTCCGCCAAGGGTTTCTTGGTCATGAACTCGTTGGCGATGGCAAGCGCGAAGATGATCAACGCGCCGCAGGTCGCAACCCAACCGATGAGGGGATGGAACAGGAAGCAGACAAAAAGAAAGATAGGAACCCAGGGGACGTCGCAGATCGCGATCAGCCCGGAGCCGGTGAAAAACTCCCGCAAGCGATCGATGTCAGACAGGGCAAACTCTGCCCGTGCCTGGGGCTGCTTAAGTGTGCTGGTAACAACGCGGGTGAAGACGCCGTTGGAAATCATCTGGTCGAAGCGCAGCCCCGCTCTCACCAGAACCCGCGATCGAAGCCATTCCAGGAGGCCGTAGACCATCAACATCGCCACTGCGATGAGGGTCAACATTATCAAGGTCATTTCGCTTCGGCTGTGCAGCACGCGGTCGTAGACCTGCAGCATGTAAAGCGGGCCTACAAACATCAAGGCATTGATGACGACACTAAAAACGATTGTGGAAAAGAGAACCGAACGATAGGTTTTCAGAGCAAGCTGAAAGGGATTCTCAATCTTCATTCGACCATTCTCTCACGGATGCCCGGTGGGCTGCGGTCCAGGAGACCAGATTGTGTTGACCTCAAAAGAGTTTAGCACGGAATTTTTGACCTACTAAGGGCCCGAGACCTCTGCTAGCTCTTTATTTTCTACTGCGGTTAAGATAGCCGCTGACTGCTAACGCCTCATAAATGTATTGCCGCTTTTGCGCAACGGCACCCCCAGGGCTGTAGTCAACGCCGATCGCCACGACTGAAGTCGCCAAGGTCGCGCCCATGGCTTCATCCTTGATCGGGCCGGCCGCTTTCTGTAGAGCCTCGCAAAAGGTTTAACTTGCCTTGGCAGGCTCTGCACTCATTACTGGGGCAAAGTTAAGGCGGCACGCTCAGGAGTTGAATTTGTCGAAAACGGCTTTGATCACCGGCATCACCGGCCAGGACGGCGCTTATCTCGCGCAGCTTCTTTTGTCGAAGGGCTATGAAGTCCATGGCCTGGCGCGTCGCTCCAGCAGCTCTGACGTCAACCTCAGCCGCTTGCGCTGGCTCGGAATCGAGAAGGACGTCCGAATTGTCGATGGCAACCTGCTCGACCTGTCGGGCCTGATCCGAACGGTCACCGCCGTAAAGCCGGACGAACTCTACAACCTGGCTGCGCAGTCCTTTGTCGCCTCCTCCTGGCAGCAGCCATTGCTGACAGGCCAGGTGACGGCCCTGGGCGTCACCAACGTTCTTGAAGCCATACGCTTGGTGAAGCCAGACACGCGCTTCTATCAGGCTTCTTCATCGGAAATGTATGGGCTGGTCCAGCAGCCGGTCCAATCGGAAACCACCCCATTTTATCCCCGCTCTCCTTACGCGGTTGCCAAGCTCTATGGGCACTGGATCACTGTCAATTACCGTGAAAGCTTTGGCCTCCATGCCTCAAGCGGCATTTTGTTCAATCATGAATCTCCGCTGCGGGGGATTGAGTTTGTGACGCGCAAGGTCAGCGACAGCGTTGCTCGTATCAAGCTTGGCCTTGCCAAAGAGCTTCGGCTTGGCAATACGAGTGCTCAGCGCGATTGGGGTCATGCGAAAGATTATGTTCGCGCCATGTGGTTGATGCTGCAGCAGGACACGCCGGACGATTATGTCGTTGCGACCGGAAGAACCTCCACGGTCCGCACTATGTGCGAGATTGCCTTTTCCCATGTCGGGCTCAACATCGAGGACCACCTTGTCATCGATGAGGCGCTTTTCAGGCCTGCGGAGGTCGAAATCCTTCTTGGCGACCCCAGCAAGGCCAAGTCTAAGCTTGGCTGGGAAACGAGTGTCACCATGGAGGATCTTATCCGCGAGATGGTTGACGCTGATCTGGCTCGTTACCGTAAACACTGACCTATATCCCTGCTTTAGCCCTGGCGAGCCCTGTTGACCGGCTCACAGCATGGAGATCTGATCGTGTCGAAGCGGCGTCTGGTTGTCACAGGGAAGGGCGGTTTTGTTGGGACCGCGCTTTCCAAAGCGGCTTCGGATGCCTGGAGCGATACGTTTGATCTCATCGACTTTGCCGATCCCGAAACCGGCAAAAGCCCTGATCTGCGGGATCCACCAGCGCTTGAGCGGGCCATAGCTCATGCCAAACCCGATGCGCTTATCCATCTTGCCGCTGTCGCGGCACCTCGTCAGGCAAAAGAAGAACCCGCGACAGCGTGGCAGGTCAATGTCATGGGTACCTTCCACCTTGCCCAATCCGTCCTTCGTCACGCGCCAGAAGCACGTTTCATTTTTGCGGGCAGCTCCGAGGCATATGGCGCAACATTCAATGAGAGCAGTACGCCGCTTTCAGAAAACGCCGTGCTACAGCCTTGGTCTGCTTACGGAGCAACAAAGGCTGCGTCCGATATCATGCTGCGCCAAATGGCCAAGGATGGGCTGCGTGCGACGATTTTTCGGCCGTTCAACCATACCGGGGCCGGTCAATCGCCGACCTATGTTGTGCCCGCCTTTGCCACGCAGATCGCTCGCATAGAAGCGGGTTTGCAGGAGCCCGTTCTCAAGGTGGGGAACCTTGAAGCAAAGCGAGATTTTCTCGATGTTCAAGATGTCGTTGACGCTTATCTCATGGCTGCCGATTGCGATGAGCTGATGGATGGGCTGACCCTTAATCTGTCAACCGGCTCACCAGTCGCAATTTCAACGCTGCTGACCATGCTCACGGACATGGCGACCGTTCCAATCACGGTAGAGGTCGATCCGGATCGCTACCTCCCAAACACCATTCCAATCATGTCGGGAAACAACGCAAAAGCCCGAGAGGCACTCCACTGGGCGCCGAATGTCTCTTTATCACAGACCCTTGCGCGGACTCTCGATCAGGCAAGGGCAGACCTCAACAACAGCAGTCAATGAGATTGGGGCTATCCATCACCACTCTAGCGGCTCGGAATGGCCAATGAGGTGAACGCGAACAGCAGCCTCGACAACCAGGAAACCACCTTCAAGGGCATCAAGGCGAATATCGAAGATCCCTTCCTCCGCTGGGAGGGGGAGCCTATCCAAGATCATGAAATGCCCCTGCTCCCCCACGATGGCCAAAGTTTCATGAATTAAGTCATCATCCCCATTGGGTTTCCCGTCATTGTTGTGGTCTAGAGACCAGGCGTAGCCATGGTCGGGCTCCCCCTCGAGATAATAATGCTTCCATGAGACCCCATCGGTCGGATCCGTATCGATGCTCAGCTTGAATGAAAACTCTTCAAGCTCCTGTTGTCCCAACGAGGCTATGGAGACCAGGATGTGACTTGGGGATGAAATCTCCTCGAATCCTGCAATGTGGCCTTTCACATAGCCCTGGCTCAGCAGTGGATTGCCCAATTCGTCACGTACACTCAGTCCGAGCTCTAGTTGCGACGCACTACCTTTTGCCACCGTAAACCCTTCCGCAGATCCTGATCCGATCAGGAGAACCTTCTCACCGTCGACCTCCCGATGCGGTGTGATGGCGGCATTGAGCCAGTGCTGTACACCATTGACTTCGGCTCCATTGGGAGCCGGTGACTGCGCACCCCCGCCGGAATTGAGAAGGCCTTGTATCGCCCGGGCGACTGCTTCGGGTGTTGCGGGATGGGTGTCTGTGACCGACCGGAGAAAGAGGCGAGCAACATCAGCGGCGTCTTCTCCCCGATAGGCCTGGACCTCCAGGACCTCTTCGAGAGAACTCGTATAAAGATTAGCCGCCGCGACCTTCTCATTCAGCATGGAGAGATCGCGTCCTTCAGCACTGGACAGGATTTCGGCGATCACTGTTGCGATCGTGGCCTGGCCTTCAGCCAGTCTAGCTTGATAGGCAAGCAAAAGCTCTTCCTCCATGCT
Source organism: Pseudorhizobium flavum (assembly GCF_902502825.2). The sequence goes on along the minus strand of NZ_LR723674.1, from coordinate 52,283 downwards.
GCGCCCAAAGAGGCTCTGAACCATTTTCTCAAGGACGCTTGTGTAAGAGAGACCTGAAAACCGCTCCTCGAACTCCGTTCCTTGCGAGATTATCTCAGCGACTTCAGCCATGGGGACACCGCTCTTGAGCTGTTGATCCCAATAACGCAGTCCTTCAGGATCCGCTGGGCGCCCAAAAAATGCGAGATAGATCTTTTGCAGGTTGATCATTTGACCGCTGACCTTTTGAAGATCGGAAAAAAGCTCAAATGGCCTTATTAATCAAATATTAACACGCATTTTGGTTAATCTGGACGCGACAAGTAATTGATTTTAAATCCTCTTTCTCATATTAGATAGATTTGGTGCCGTTAGTTGCGGGTAGACCTCTTGCGTGTTCTGCATTTCTTCAAAACCTACTGGCCAGACACGTTCGGAGGAGTGGAGCGCACGATCCACGCAATTGCCAAAGGCTGCCGTTCTCTTGGAATAGAAGCTCAGATCCTGTCACTGAGCCCCAAGCCAGCAGCAGAGCCATTCGAGTTTGATGGTCACCGTATCATCCAGGTGAAGCAGGATCTCGACATTGCTTCCACCGGCCTATCGCTCGCCGCATTTCAGAAGTTCCGCGAACTCAGTCATCAGGCTGATGTGGTGCATTTCCACTTTCCGTGGCCATTCATGGATCTGGTGGACCTGGTGACGCCAGCTCGCAAGCCCGTTGTTGTGACCTATCACTCCGATATCGTGAAACAGAAACTGCTGTTGCGTCTCTACAGCCCTTTGATGCATCACTTCTTGCGCCGGTCGGATCGCATCGTTGCTACCTCGCCGAATTATCTCGCCTCTAGCCCCGTCCTGTCGCGCTATCAGAACAAGGTAGATGTCATTCCGATTGGCCTTGATGAGACAGAGTATCCGCAATCAGATCCGGAGCGCCTTGCCCACTGGCGCAACCGATTTCCGGGAAGCTTTTTCCTGTTTGTTGGGGTGCTTCGTTATTACAAGGGGATCCAGTTTCTCATTGAGGCAGCATCCAAGACCCATCTTCCTGTCGTCATTGTGGGTGGCGGTGGTTTGGAGCACGAGCTTAAGAAACAGGTAGAGCGGGAAAAGCTGTCAAACATTCACCTGCTCGGTGCTCTTCCCGACCAGGACAAGACGGCCCTTCTTTCGCTTTGCCGGGCCTTGGTTTTTCCGTCCCATTTGCGGTCGGAGGCTTTCGGCTTGTCTCTCGTTGAGGCGGCGATGGCCGGCAAACCGATGGTCTCATGCGAGATCGGCACGGGGACGAGTTTCGTTAATCTTAATGGGGTGACCGGCTTAACGGTCCCTCCGGCAGACCCGGAGGGGCTCGGTCAGGCGATGCAACGACTTTGGACCAATCAGGCTGAAGCTGATCGATTTGGTGAAGCGGCACGGCATCGCTATGAAACGGTGTTTACCGCGCAGAAAATGGCCCAATCCTACGCGAAGCTCTACCGGACCCTGGGTTAATCCCGCACCGACGAGACCAGTGCTGGCCGACCAGCGCTGTGGACCTGCGGGAACAAGCTTGGCCACATCGCATTCTTCCATGCCCGGAGAAAGAGTTTATGCCAGACGATCGTTACACAATGCGGCAGGAAGAAAACGGAACCTGGACGGTCTTCGACACTAATCTGCCGCCGTCCAGCGAGAACCGCATCATGTATGGTATTACCCACGAGCGGGCTCGACAGTATGTCGAGCACCTCAACAAGGCTCGCCCAAAAGATGAGGTTGAGGACTATTCCTCTCAGCCGCCGACTGAAGACATCGATTGAGCGACATCGCCCCCGTCTCCCCGACTACTGAAGCCTAGAGGAGCCGCAGCTCCACCAACCCACAGCCGAGAGAGGCGGCGCCGGCCCAGTCGGACCGGCAAGTCGGGATAGCGCAAAAGTTTCCGAAGTGGTGTCTGTAGGTCACTTCGTGTCAGGCTGCCCTCTTCTCCAGCCGAGCCAGATGCTCTTCGCAAACATCTTTCACCAGTTGATGAAGCAAAGCGGTGCGCTCGCCAAGCCAGGTTAGCGCTTCCTCGCTGATCTCGAAGTGCTTCGAATACCGTGCCTTCACATAGGCTTCATTCAGCGTGTTAAACCAAGCCCGTTCGCGATGCTGGTCACGTGGGAACGCCTCTGCCAGACGCCTGTCCTGTTCCTCGGCGAGAGAGCGAAGGAACTTGATGTTGTGAGATGGTGGAGCATAGTTCATCAACGTCAGCAAGACGCAGGAATATGATTGCTCCAAGGATTGGTGGAGAAGGAACGCCGCCTCGGTCAGGCGTCCGCGGGTGGTAGAGTAGCGTGATGTATCCAGAAACCCGACAGACGCAGCGAAGCGGCTATGGAAATGGTCGCTCGCAAGCCGCGTCCTATCTCGGTTATCCACCACTTCCGGCTCCGCCAGCGGCTCATCATCGAGCTCATAGAGTGTCCGCCATCAACGCCTATGAGACAGAACTGGTTTAATTGAGAAGAGAGGATTTTCGGCTCATCGTAGCTCATTCAAAGGAAGCGAAGATGAGACAGAAAACCGGGCCGCAGACATCGTCGGCCGAGAAGACGATCAAGGATATCCGTCGCGCCACGCGCAAGCACCATTCGTCGGAGGAGAAAATCCGCATCGTGCTGGAAGGCCTTCGCGGTGAAGACAGCATTGCCGCGATCTGCCGCCGCGAAGGGATCGCCGAGAGCCTGTATTATAGCTGGTCGAAGGAATTCCTCGAAGCGGGCAAGAAGCGGCTAGCCGGTGACACTGCCCGCTCGGCCACCAGCGATGAGGTCAAGGCGCTACGCCGTGAAAGCCGCGACCTGAAAGAGGCGCTGGCCGACCTCACCCTGGAAAACCGCCTGCTTAAAAAAAGCATGATCGCGGATGGGGGCGACGAAGAATGAGATATCCCGCCACCGAAAAACTCGAGATCATCCGGCTTGTCGAGGGGTCTCATCTGCCAGCCAGGCAAACCCTCGACAAGCTCGGCATTCCAAGACCAACCTTCTATCGCTGGTATGATCGCTTCCAGACCCACGGTGTTGAGGGGCTGGAAGACCGGACATCCGCGCCGTCACGGGTGTGGAACCGTATCCCCGACGATATCAGGGATCGCATCATCACACTCGCGCTCGATCATGCCGATCTGTCGCCACGCGAGCTGGCGGTGAAGTTCACCGACATGGAAAGCTATTTCGTCTCAGAGGCTTCGGTCTACCGCCTGCTCAAGGCCCATGACCTAATCACCTCGCCAGCCTATATCGTCATCAAGGCCAATGACGAATTCAAGGACAAGACCACGCGCCCGAACGAGATGTGGCAAACTGACTTCACCTACTTGAAGGTCATCGGCTGGGGATGGTTCTATCTGTCGACCATCCTCGACGATTATTCCCGCTACATCATCGCCTGGAAGCTGTGCACCAGCATGAAGGTCGAGGATGTCACCGACACGCTCGACCTGGCGCTGGCCGCCTCAGGCTGCGACAAGGTCAAGGTCGAACACCGGCCGCGCCTGCTGTCGGATAACGGCCCGTGTTACGTCGCCTCAGATCTCGGCGAATGGCTGGACAAATACAAGATCGATCAGGTTCACGGGGCTCCCGGCCACCCCCAAACGCAGGGCAAGATCGAGCGCTGGCACCAGACGTTGAAGAGCCGCATTCTGCTGGAAAACTACTTCTTCCAGGAAGACCTCGAAGCGCAGATCGCGGCCTTCGTGGAGCATTACAATCATCGCCGATACCACGAGAGCCTCGAAAATCTCACCCCGGCCGACGTCTACTTCGGGCGCGGCCAAACAATCCTCCTCGAACGCGAAAGGATCAAACGCGACACCATCAGACAACGCCGCTTGAACCACCAGGCCAAAGCGGCTTAAATCAACCCGAAAACCGAGCCGGAAACTCCAATCTTCCCACGCCCAAAAAGTTTCAAATCATTCGACGACGGACACTCATAGAGAACAATGCCTTCCTTGCGGATGTCGGAGAAGAAGTACTGACCTTCCTTGAGGTAGGTATTCACTTCGCGGCGTGAGTGCACGATGAAGCTGACCGGCGTCTCGATTGACTTGTCCCGGTTCAGCCGGTCTGCGGCCTTGTGCCAGTATTCCGCGAAGTCGCAGAGCTTGCGGTTGTTGACGATGATGAGAAGATCGAAGTCGGACCGGTAGCCCTTCATCGTGAAGGGCTCGTCGACCCACCCACCCTTGGCATAGGAGCCAAACAGGATGATCTTCAGGATGCGGCCGCGCTTCTTGAACTCGGCTGTGCCTTCCTTCAGCGCATCCTCGAACTCCTCATGCAGGATCTCCAGGACCTTCTCAAGCTCCCGCTGCTTGCGTAGTGGCACGTGATCGATGGATGTCTTCATCATGGATAGCAATCGATCCGAATTGGACGAAATGGGCCTAGCTTATCTCACCGGTCACCGGGTGATTCTAAAGTATGAGCGGGCGGACCTCAATGGAACATTGGCAGGCATCCGGTACCCGCTACGGAGCAAGACCGATCATAGCCGCGCTTCTTTGCGCACCCGGCGCAGTACCACCTGCGCGAGATGCATATACTGGCACGGGCTACTCTGGCAGGCCGGCAGCGCGTAGGTAGGATGCCATCTTCTCGACGTCCGTTGGATTGCGAAATGGAATGATGGCGAAGTGCCGTGCGATCGAGATGTCCGGATTGAGCTCCAAGAGGCGCTGTGCTGCGGCCTTTGCCTCTTCCGGCTGCCCCGCCGCCGACGCGGCAATAGTCAGGTAGAGCAGACATGGCTGTAGCCTCGGTGCCAGCGCTGCGCATCTTCGCGCGGAGGCGAGGGCGGCTTCGTTGTATCCCATGAAGAACTCCGCGCGCGACTTGAGCGCCGCGTCCAGAGGTGTCCCGACGGGATCTAGCCGCGCCACCTCGTTCCACGTTGTCAGAGACTCCTCGTGGTGGCCGGCACGCGACAGTATGTCGGCATGGACCTTCAGCGTCGAGGCGTCGTTGGGATTGAGCCGGAGAGCCTCGCGCAGTTCCTTGAGGCTTGTGTCGAAATCGCCCTCGCGAGCGATGATAGCTCCCAGCCCTGCGCGTGCCGTGGAGTAGTAAGGATCGAGCTGGACGGCCTTTGTGAGCGCCGCCCTGGCTTCCGCCATCACGACAGGATCTCCCTGACGCTCGTCATATGGCTGGATAAAGAACTGGATCAGGAGCTGTGCAAGCAACTCCCAGGCAACCGCGTAGCTGGGATCAACAGCAACTGCGCGGCGCACCAGGTCAAGGCCTTCCAACGCGCCAGGGCGGCTGAAGCTCAGATATGCTTTGCGGCCGCGCAGGACGAGATCGTATGCATCCAGCACCGCAGGCGGCATTCCCTGCGATCGCACCACGGCGGCGTCGCGAGCCTGCGTTGCCAGTTGTGCCGCGACGTCCCTCGCGACCGCTTCCTGGATGTCAAACACGTGGCTCCACGGGCGGTCGAATCTTTCGGCCCACCGATTCACCCCGGTTTCAAGATCGACCAATTGCACTGCCAGGCGCAGTTTGTCGCCCGTTCGCCGCAGGCTGCCTTGGAGCAGGAAGTCGGCCTTCACCCGATCGCGGATGGTTGCGAGGTCCTCGCCGTCGTTGAACCGGAAGCTCGAATTGCGGGAGATGACGGCGATGTCACGGAAGCGCGACAGAGCCATGATGATATCGTCGGCAACCCCTTCGCCAAGCCAGGCATCCGCGTCGCTCTCCGTGCTGGCGCGAAATGGCAGCACTGCGATCGACGGCCGGCGGTCTTGAGCAATGGTGGTCTCTGCTTTGCGGGCGAACCCGTACCAACCTAGCGTGACGAGCAGCGCGACGACCGCTGTAAGGGCTGCCACGAAAGTCAGGCGGCGATGATCGCCGGTCGTGATAGGGGCACTTTGCGGGTCAGAACTTCCCGATCCGTCTTCGATCTTGGCGGCAAAAAGATACCCGCGCCGCGGCACGGTTTCGATGATGCGCTGCTCTGTATCACGCAGGGCTTTGCGGACGTCGCGGACGCACTGCGCGAGCGCGTCGTCGTTAACGATCACGTCTGGCCAGACCGCCGCGACCAGTTCGTCTTTGGTGACGAGGCACCCAGCGCGTTCGACCAGCACCCGTAGAGTGTCGAACGCCTTGGGCCGAAGTTCGATCTGAGTGCCGTCATCGATGAGCGCCATTCGCTCCAGATCCAGAACGAATGACCCGAAGCGGTAGCGTTTCGGCGTGGTCATTGCGCCTCCGTGATCGTTTGCGGCCGAAATTATAGCCGTGTTGAAGCGAAATTGCAGCGCGGATACATGCCACCGGGCCAGGCCGGGCGCAGGCTGACGATGCATTCGGTACGTCATAGGAGGAACAACCGATGGAACGCAGAAGCACCGTATTCGCCGCATCGGCGATGGCTCTGATCGCCGCAAGTCAGGCTGCCCAGGCGGGCGATGGCAAGACACTACGAGAACAGGTGGTCGGGACTTGGTCGCTGGTCTCGCTCACCGTGCATCAGCCGGACAAGAAGGTGGAGCTTTTCGGCGAAAACCCGCGCGGCATCCAGATCATGGATCCGAACGGCCGGTTCGTGAACTTCATCACCTGCTCCAGCCTGCCGCTCTATGCAGGTAACAACCGCATGCAGGGCACGGCAGAGGAATACTCTGCAATCGGAAAGGGCTCGAACGCGCTGTACGGCACCTACGACGTCGATGAAGAGGCCAAGACGGTCACCTTCAACGTTGAGGTGAGCACCTTCCCCAACTGGGAAGGCGAGAAGCAGCGGCGGGAATCGACGGTGGAAGGCGACACCTGGCGTTATACCAACCCGATGACGACAATCGGTGAGGGCCGTGTTGAGGTGGTCTGGAGACGCCTCGACTGAACGCCGCGGCGCGCCACGATAGTGCCTGCCTCTTGGCCGGGTGCACGCGTGTCCAAAGAGAACAGGTTAGAGAGCGGACGGGGAAGGGGGTGTGTCGGCACACTGTTGGCAGGTACTGTTTTCTGTGGGGAGCATGTTGTAGCCTGCCGAGGCAAGGGCCGCGGCAGGCGAGACCTTGCGCCTACAGAAGGGAATGATCGCCATTGAACGATATCAATGAGAAAGCATTGGACGCCTTGGGCAAGGCATACACTGAGCTCCTGGCTCGCCAGCTCATAAGCGAGCGAGCCATCCAGTGCCTTATCCGCCGAATGTTACACGGGGCGCCCGACGACGTTAAAGAGAAGGAACTTTATTCCTATTTTCAGGCAATTCGATCGGCCGCGGCGGCTCATATTGGCTCGTCGTCGTTCACGAATGATGAAGCCATCGCCACCATCGACAAAGCCATCGCAGTATTCGAACATGACACTCGGACAGCCCAACAACTTCCACAGAACAGCTGATCAGCCCGGCTCCGGCTGAGCTATTTACCATGCCTTGGTCCGCAACCTTTAATCCCTCAGGAATGGAGTTCCGGATCTATGCGTGGGGAAAAGCGGTGATAAGCGGCAAAGTACCAGCGTGACGAACCCAACCAGATCAAACAGTGGAAGGAACAGCTCCTTAAGAGGGCGACGGGCGTTTCGGTGAAGAAGCGAAGGCGGAGCCGCGGAGTCTAACCATCGATGTCAAACACTGCACGTTGAGATGGGCGAGCTTACACAGGAGAACGGTGCATCGGAGCATCCGTATCCTTTCCGTCATCCTCGAGCCGACATGAGCCAGGGAACACTCAGAGATCCCTCCTTCAGGGCAAGGATCGGAGCCGAAACGGCGACCATCGTGATGATAACGCAGGCCGCCATCTTTGCCCGTGCAATCCGGCGTGTTCTCACACCTGACCAATCATACTGCATTGCCTGATCCTCATGATCCGAGCCACGCCAACAGCGGCGGTAAATTAGCAGTCTCTCATTGCTCCGCAAGGCTTGCGCGGGGCTGATTATCCAAAAAAACAGGAGATCACTTTGGCCCCGCGACGCCTGCTCCAGCCCTCCTGAGCGCGGAGAACAGCATGGATTATATCCGGTTTGAATAGCGCCGCTGCATTCCGGCGAGCTTATTGGTGCAGTCCCCGGTTCCTAGATAGCAAAGACCCCCCGGAAATGGGGTCGCCGGCGGGTCTCTACTGTAGCGCCGTTGAAAAGCGACACCCGATGATCATTACGTGGATGGGTCGCCGATCCGTTAAAATTGGGACGACGGCGTCAGCAAGGGAGGTCAGCGACCCTGCTATCGGATTGGTCCTCGCTAACCAGGTGAATTATTCAGCCAAGCATGGAGGGTGGAGAAGCTAAAATCTCCAAAAACGAAGCCATTGAAATTTTTGGCATGTCGCACTTGGAAATAGAATGTACCCCCTTACAACCGGAAGTTGCCTAATATAGGTTATGGAACTCCACCCACTGTCCCAGCACGTTAAGCATATTCTCAATAAAAATCCGTGCTTTAGTGTTGTGTCCAGTGCAATGGAGTAACATCCCACGAGAGAAATAGCTGCTATTTCAGGATAAGATCAACTTTACATAAGAGGAGGCCGATGCCCGGACATATATCAGCACCTCGTAAAGAGGGCCATTGCTCCACGTTTATGCGGTGGCGTCTGAGGGATCTGTTGCATAGGCCTCAGCTACGAAGCGTAGCGAACGTGATTGCAATCAAGTCTGTCATTATGGTGCTGAACTTTACGCTGGTTGCACTTGCAGCACGCGGATTAGGAAGCACCGATTTTGGCCATTATTCGGTGCTTTTCTCTGCTGGCGGATTGCTGTTAATCATTGGCACTGCCGGACAAGAACTCTTCGTCATAAGAGCTTGGAATGAGTTCAGAAGCGCCCATGATACTGCTGGTGCGAAGGGAGCTTTACATTTTAGCGGACTTCTCGTGCTCACGGCAAGCTGTGCGGTTGGCATCCTCTTCCTGCCCTGGGCAAGTGCAGCATACGGCACTCGAGAAGCTATTTTAGTTACGACGTTCGTTATCTTAGCCTCAGGGCTGCAGGTAACCAGCCACTTTGTGAGGACGGCCGTTGGAGTAACGGCGGGGGATGGTGTGGGAAATGTCCTACAAATAGCGCCTGCTGTCCTTTACTTAGCCGCTTCCCTGGCATGGCATTGGCAGCCGTCCCTCATCGGCATTTTCAGCTTTCTCGCCGCTGGTACTTTCTGTGCACTACTCACGCATCTAATTATCGCCCGATCCGTCATACGACAGCGCCTGTCAGAGTGGAAAAAGACCACGCCTCGTATCGAGACCAGGGAATGGCTTAAACGGTCGGCCAGACTGTTCGGGGCCAGCTCGGTTGAGGCCGTGAATCAATATGCTGACGTCTTAGTCCTGGGCCTATTGGTCAGTCCTACCATTGCTGGCGCTTATTTTGTAATTGCGCGCATCGCCAATTTATTTGCAGCGGCTGCGGATGCTATCAACCTTTTCACGACCCAGCATTTTTCGCGGCTGTATCACGATACGCACCCTGAGAAATTGGAGGGGCATCTGGACATTGTAGCTAAGATTACGTTGGCCTTTGTAGTCATCGGACTTCTAGCTGTTGCTCTGGTTGGCTACTTTATTCTCCTCATGATCAATGAGACATACATTTCCTTTTATCCAGAGCTTCTTGTTCTTTGCATCGCGACAGCGGCTCTCGCGATGGCCCGTCCCACGGGATCAATTCTCATGCTCATGGGCTTCGAGGGAAGCTATCTTGCGACAATCGCTGTGTCAGCAACGGTCCGGATCATTGGAATTCTCATCCTCACACCTGACTTGGGCGTCATGGGTGCCGTTGCTGTGACAGCGGTTACACATGTTCTGACAGCAGCAGCTCTGTATCGTATCGCTTATCAAACTACAGGGCTGAACCTAAGCTTCCTAAGGCTAACGCGGGGCTTGTCCAATTTAGAACGGGCTTAGCCAGGCATTGGCAAAAGGGTGCGGCAGAAGTGTGCATAGGAGGATCCGGGTTGTGTCCCCATGAGGAACGACGCCGCCTTCTTGCGAAACATAACAGACCGGTTGGATCCAGCTCCCAAAAACGGTGGTACAGGAGCACAAGAGGGTTACAGAATGAAGCAATCTGCGTCGTACCACCCCGCCCTCGACGGTATCAGGGCTGTTTGTGTTGTATTTACAGTTGCCGCCCATGTGAAAGACACCCCGTGGTTCATAAATGGCTCTGTCGGAGTTGACGTCTTCTTTGCTCTCAGCGGCTGGTTGATAACAACTCTTCTTCTCGACGAATGGAATGAGCACGGTCGCCTTGACCTCCGAGCCTTTTACGTAAGGCGCTTCTTTAGGATCATTCCTCTTTATGCTTTGACGATTTCGCTATACGGAGCAGCTGCTGTTACGTTATCTGTGGTCCTTGGCAACACAGCTGAAGTGGACAATTTCTTATCCGGGTTTGTGTATTTTTCAACCTTCAACGGTGAATACATGAACCATCAAGATGGGTTGTTGTTCGGGCACTCGTGGACGTTGGGCATTGAAGAAAAGTTCTACGTTTTATGGCCGCTTCTACTCCCACTGCTCATACTAGGAAAACGCCTGGCCATTCCGTTTCTTTTTCTGTCAATATGCCTACTAATGGTGCCCGCTTTCGCCTGGGGGCTTCTCCTTCGAGGTTATGCTGGATTAGGCTTCGGAGCGATGGCCGCCTTCATGGCATGGAGGAGTCCCGCCTGTCGGCAATCATTAAAGGGAAGCGCAACGCAACCTGTTACGCTTGCTCTCGTACTTGGTGCTTACCTTCTTTCACTTATACAGCCTCACCCATTCTTGTGGAACATCGCTATATCGATGAGCGCTGCCCTCTTCATCGGATCGATTTGGCTCAGCGGAGGCACGACGAGGATCAAAGCAGTCTTAGAGTTTAATCCCTTTGTGCGAGCGGGTCGCCTGACGTATGCCGTTTACCTGACCCATGTACTTGTAATCAATGTTGTTGTCCTCATTCTCAGCCGTTTTACGGACGACCCGAACTGGGCCCTCTCTTTTGCGCTTAGTTACTCCTTCAGCCTCGCTTTAGGAGTCTTCCTTAACCGCCTGATCGAGAGACCCTTTATCAACTTTGGTCGAAAACTAGCCAGAGGTAGCCGCGACAGCTTTCCACTTAGAGATGGTTCGAAGGGCTTCATGTTAATGATGCGGCGTAAGGACCGTCAAAGAGGTGCGCGCAGCTAACTGTTGTCTGACATGTTCTCTCAAAGAGAAGGCGATGATCAGAAAGATAAAGATTAAAAGAGACGTTGAGCGGCCGATTTCATTCTCTACTAAATTGATGACGGTGAACATGTTGGTGTAGGCGAAGACCAAAGCAAGATATCTGTCGCGGATCGCGCCTATCGAGACGATCAAAAGCAGGTAGAGTGCGCCAAACGCGAACAAGTAAAGCAATAGGCCAATTACGCCCGTCTCAACGAGAACTGTGATATAACCGTTATGGAAGTTATCAAGTACCCAGCCATTAGCATCGCTGAATTGGGTCTTACGTTCTTCAGTCCAGAAGCTGGCTAGCCCCACACCGAATAGCTCCCGTTCAGCCATCTGCTCGAACCCAAAACGCCAGAGTTTTATTCGACTGTCCGTATCCACCACTACGCCTGCAACACCGACTTTATCTGCGTCCACTTCAATGGTTGACAAAACAATATTGAAAAGGGGAAGGGTAATAACCACAGCTCCGACCAGTGCCGCTCGCTGTACAATCTTGGGCATTTGGGAAATCAGGAGTGAGATTATACCGATCGCTGAGATCAGCAGACTTCCCCGCGACCCTGCCATATAAAGCGATATGAGGCTTAGCAGGGCGAAGCCAATCCTGCCCACCAAGGACAGCCACTGGTGGCTTGGACTTGTCCGGTGTTTAAGTGGCAAGGCAACCGCCGCGACGAAGGAAAAGGCCGCCAGCGTACCAAAGCCATTTTTTTGCCCGACAATGCCTCTCCACTTTCCTGCATGCTTCCAACTGTTCTCAATTCCTGTCCCTGGAAAAAAGACAATTGTAATCAGCGAAAGAATCATAAGGGTTACCAACCCCAAGAATATGATGCGGAGGGTTTGTTCCAAAGGCAATGCAACTGCAATAGCCACTGAGGTTAACCCAGCATTGAGTAGCAATAGGCTTTTGATATAGCTGTCCGGATGCTGTGCGCCCCAAAAAGCCGAAATCCCAAAATAAATAACGAAGAGAGCGACCAGTTCGGCCTCGATGCCTTTCGGCGTCCGCATCCCCGTCAGAGAGAACGTTGAGATGATGATAGTTCCTGACAGGAGCAGGAAAATAACATAACGTGCAAACTCTATCCAAGACGGAAGCTCTTCGGTCGGAGACCAAATAGACAAAAGAACCAACAGGTAGAAGGTCAGCGCAATAAGCCGCAAACGCATGGCAAGGCCGTAATGATCCTGCAGGACACGGCGCGCCCTCAGCCGCGTCAACAGCAGTTAATGTCAGATCGCTACGATCATTAACCATGTTGTCTAACAAAGTGTTAACCACCTGCTTACGATCCCTTAAGCAACAGTGAATAAGTTGGCCTCTTATCTGAACGCTGTAAGGGTCAAGGTTAACGTGCCGGCTGAAGCTACCAGACAAATACCCACGTTGCCCGAACAGGGATTGAGTAATTATCTGCAGATCGATCTGCGGCGTCTTTATTATTGGCTGCGCACAAAGTTTCGGTGGATCCTTGCCTGTGCATTGGGAGGCATGTTCCTAGGGGTAATTTTTAACGTCATTACCCCTCCCCGCTACACCGTCACCAGTGAGGTGCTTATCGATCCGGCAGGGCTTCAAATTGTCAGCGACGATTTGTACGAGCGTGCCGACCAGCGAGAGGCGCTGCTTCTGAACGCAGATAGCAAGCTTCAGACGCTTTTGTCACGAAATGTTCTTGCTCGCGTAATTGACCGACTTGATCTCACAGATGACAGAGAATTTGTACCCGCCCCTGGGTTTCAGCTCCTCCCCTTCCGTTCCGAGGAGCCGCCTTCAATAGATCCCGCCATTATAGCGCTTGAAGCGCTACAGAGGCGCGTAAGCGCGCGACGAGATCAAACATCTTTCGTGCTCATCATTTCTGTATGGTCAAGTGATGCAAGCAAATCCATCCGAATATCTGAAGCGCTTATTGAAGAATTCAAGGCTGAACTGACCGCGGCTGATTCAGACGGGGCCGGACGAATGACGTCCTCACTTATAGCGCGCTTGACCGAATTGAAGCTACGGGTGAGTGAGGCGGAGGAGGCGGTAGAGAAATTCCGCCGGGAGAACGATCTCCGCTCCAGCCAGGGTGAACTGGCAAGCACCCGATCAATGTCGCAGGTTGATACTCAGCTTCGTGAAGCGCGCCAGCACCTTATTGCCGCCCAATCCCGGTATAATCAGATGCTCGCCGGCGGGAACGATTCCCATGCTATGCAATCTGCCACCCTTTCGGCGCTACGCACACAATACGCGATGCTAAGACGGCAATCTGATGAATTTACAAACATCTACGGGCCACGTCATCCGCGCCGGATCTCAATGCAAGAGGCATTGAATTCATTACGGTCAGAGATTGACGCGGAACTTGGGCGGCTAACCAGAGCAGCTGAAAACGAGTATATCCAATCAAGAGCGATTGTTGAAGCCCTTGAGAAGGAAGTAAAGGAAGTATCTACAGATGTCTTCACCGGCAATGATGCGCAGATTAAGCTACGCGAATTGACTAGGGAGGCTTCGGCCCGAAGTGCAGTCTATGAAGCTTTTCTCGCTCGTGCGCGTCTGACAGCCGAGCGCCAGCAGGTGGACACCACAAATATTCGAGTGATTTCGGCACCAATTGCACCAAGCAACAGAAGCTGGCCTCCCAGCCTGCCTCAAGCTACTTTGTTTGGCTTCACTGTCGGCTTTACTCTTGGCGCACTGGGCGTTCTCGCCTTTGGGATTGCAGCTGATATCTACGCGCCTACCAAGCCTGTACCTGCATATGCAGAGCCACGAGAGCCTGAACCACCGCCCGCCCAAAAAAAGATGCCCGGTTCGCTCTTATCTCTCTTGCCACAATCACCGCATCCGGGTGTAGCTGATAGAGTTGGGGATAGACCTTGGGACGAGCGCCACGCTTGAACGAATTCTCCTGAACCGCAATGACACCATTTTAACACCCAATCGGTGTCTGCCTTTTGGGGCAGAAAGTTAACGAGTTCGGTTCGCCAAGCCATGCGAGGAAGTTCCGAGCGTTAACTAACTAATTTGAATATACTTTGGACGCAGTCATATCTGCTTTAAAACCAGCTCTAAAACGTAAAGGGCTGCGTGAGATTGTGAATAAACTGTCATTGCAACAGACATGGCGCTCCGACGGCGGTGTTCCATCTCCAATGAACCTCTGGCCACGATCGGTCGTCGGAGGCCTGCCGATAGTTAAAACGACCATCGATGAAACAGCAGATGGGTTCATCACGCAGGCGGTTTGGGCACGTGGAAAGAACATCCGGCCCTTTTACTCGACATCAGCAAACGGCCAGGTTCTGGCGCTGTGTATACGTAATCCGGCTTGCAGCAATTTGATTTTGGAGGCAGATCAGATCCATGCAGACGGAATGCCTATGGTCCACTACTCCAAGCTATTTTGCAACCTGCCGCTCCCTGAGCGGGTCGCGACCACGGATCTTGTTCATGCGGTTGCACAAAGGGCACAAGAGACCTCTGTGAGCTTTTATTTTCTCGGAGGCAGTGAAGCAGTCAACGCTGCAGCGGTCGCCACCATGCGCCGATTGTACCCAAATCTCACGTTTGCCGGGCGTCGGAATGGATACTTTAACCAGGAAGAGGAAGTGGAAGTGGTTGCGGAGATCCGTGCCGCTCGACCGGATATCTTGTGGATCGGACTTGGCTTCCCGCTCGAGCAGCTGTTCTTAAGGCGCCACCTTAACAGCCTCCAAGGTATTGGTCTGGTGAAGACCTCAGGAGGCCTTTTTGACTTCCTTTCCGGGAAAAATCCCAGAGCACCGGAATGGATGCAGCGCATTGGCCTGGAGTGGGTCTATAGAATGGTTAACGAGCCGAGGCGCCTGACCCTGCGATACCTTATAACCAATCCTTTGGCGGTCTATGCCCTGCTACGCTATTCTCGATAACGAAAGGCCTGAATCGCCTAAGCCACGCGAAAGTCCTCTTCTCAACCCATCTGCGCGGCAGCACTTCAAAGCTCTTTGCCTTGTCCGTTCGCTTGACTATCTCCAGCGCAGACCGTCCTGTCCTTTTCAGCACCTTAAGCTTCGAGCCAGTATAGCCGCCATCTGCGCAGACACGGCCATCGCTTCACCATGGACTTGAAGACCTCTGCGGCAGGTCAACCGTCGCGGTCTTGGATCGCTGCGCTGTGGACGCCCAAGTTGACCAAGAGCCCGCTCCTTAGGTCGTTCTCGTCGCAGCCGGACGGCAGTCAAAACCGCCAGCGGTTCAATTCCTGTCTATAGCTGTAGTAACGGCTGCTGAGTATCGCCTACGCACCTTGTCATAAACATCATGTCCGATGGCCATAGCCCCTCTCATGTCAAGGGGATAGCTTCGAAACGAAGCTTGCTCTTTACGTTCCAGCGGCCAGTGCTTCTGCCAATCTTCTGCCATGCCAAGAAACTCATGGCGGGTAAGCCCCTCAGCGATTTCAAGCTTAAGCGTTTCATGGGTAAGGAGAAGGCCCGGAGACAATTCTCGGAATTGCTCGTCAAAAGCAATCTTCAACTCGTACAGGGCGTTGTCCGCAACCACTCCCAGTCGTATAGCAATTGTAGCACCGTCGATCGCCATACGATAAATGCGAAGCCGGCCATTGGCTGCGGCGCGCGCACTAAACTCATGGTAGAAAACTCTTAGCGTAGCGTCGCAGGCGATTGCGGTTCCTCTACGACCTTTCCAGCCACCCCCTTCAATGCGGATCAGCTCGTCGATAAGCCCCCCAACGTTTTCAGCATCAGGGCTCTGTACCGTAAACGTTACCTCACCCAGTTTCCGGGCCCGTTTGAGCTTACGCCGTAAAGTGCTACGCACGTTTGCAGACATTTCCGTTTCCAGTGCGTCAACACTGCTCGGTAGACGAGCGGTATGAGTGAACCCACCCTTAGCTCGTATCATCAACGAGCTGCGCGGACAGGTCGCTCGTAACACCTTCTCCTCAGCCGCACCGGATGGTAGCCTCGCCAAAGCAAGGGGGCGCCCTTGATTAAAAAGATGGGTAACAAGCTCCTGAAGCGCACCCTCGTCGCTGAAGAGAAGGCCGTTGGGCTCACGCAGCAGGTAGCCAATAAAGCGTAGACGGTAGTTCAGCCCTTCACGGAAAAGCCCAAGCGGTGCTGCAGCACGAATCTGGTCACCCTGCCAGAGAAGATAGATTGCCGGTGTGGCGATAGCTGAGAATGCCTTCGCGCTAGAAGCTATCCAGTTGTGATCGAGCAGCGATGAATAGCTTCGCTTAACAAGAGCGTCCCACGCAAACCTGATCTCCTCCAGCCTTTCCTGAGTATCCACAACCTCAAGCATGTTTCTGATGTCCCTTCTGCCGCAGTGCATTCACCCTCTCGTGATAAACTTACCAATTTGTGTCACTCGTGGTTCTCTCTCCGTGAGAAGAGCTTGGCTATGGGCTCTCATTCCTAAGCTGATAATAATATTGTGCGTATGTATACGCGCGCACATCCACGAGAACATATTTAATCGCCGCTTATTTTTTATAATCACTTTCACTAGAATAAGAGCAACCTAGTTATTCGGCCACTTTTTCTAGAGGAAAAACTTCACGTCGCGCCATCTGCTTCGCAAGAAGGGCGGGTATAAATGAGCAATGATGGAGTTAACCATTTAAATGGGCAAACCTTCACTTGTGGGCAGGGCTGCCGTAGAATTTTCTTGAGGAGGCGAATCCCTTTGATGTTCTGGCGGATTTTACCACGGCCAGTACTGTTTCCATTCGCCTTATGCCGGCCCACGCCCAACTGACACTAAATTTTTTGCGAGTATCCCGATGCTGATGCTTAATTGCCAGACCGATATTCTAGAGCTGAAGCTTGAAGTGGAGCCGGAATTCGATTTTCTCTCTCCTGAGTACCATGAGCTATATTCGCACTCTAACGCCACTGCTTTTCAAGCTCCGCTTTGGATGGGGATGCTCAATCAGAAGCTGGCACCTCGCCTTTCAGCTAAGCAATACACCATCACGGCTAGACGAGTGGGCGGTGGGCAACTCGTGGCGGTTATGCCATTAGTGATTCAAAGAGTTCGTGGCGTTGCCATGATTTTGCCTGCCGACTTTGGGCTCTGCGATTATAACGCGGTAGTTGCCAATAACGCTGTATTGGACAGACTCGCCAGGAATCCCGAGAATCTCAAACGTATTGCAGAGCTAGTGGGTGAGGCTGACCTGGTAATGTTCCGAAAGGTGCGGGCCGATAGCTTTGATGTGCGTCGACTTTTCCCAAAAGGGATGATGTCAATTAGCGAGCACGCCGCCTATCGTTGTGACTTTGGCTCCGATCTCGATGCTTGGCGTCGCACCTTGGCCAAATCCATTAGCAACCGGTTGCCCCGTCAGTACCGACAGGTTGAACAGCAGTTCGGCCCCTATGAGCATCGACGCGTCCGAGATGAAACGGGTATTCGAGATGCGTTCGCCTTTCTGAAACGGGTACGTGAGGGCCGCTTCGAGGGCGATCTGATTGAGGATCCTCTCTATTATGACTTTTACTTGGAGTACGCGATAGCAAGCGCCGGCTCTGGGGAGGCCGGTCTCTATGTAGGCTACATTGACGGCCAACCTGTTAGCTTTTTGTTTGGCCTAATGGGTGGTCGTCACTTCCATGCTGTTCAGCTCGGTGCGGATCGTGATCGGTACAGCAAATATTCTGTTGGCAATCAGATTTACTACTATGCCATGCAAGCTCAATTCAACGAGGGACAAACAATGTTGGATATGGGTATTGGAGATACCGGCTATAAAAGTGATTTCCGCGCGGTTCAGATCCCTATGTGCAATTTCACCAGCGCCAATACCCTTAAAGGAGCAGCGATTGCGACCGTTTATCATCGCGTTAAGCCGCTCAAGAATATGTTGCGTCAGCTCGCCCCACGCCTGCACTAATCTCCCGTAGTGACTTGATACTTGAATTCAGCAGTTCAGCAACTGAGTTACGTGTGTCAATCGGCGCAGATTGTAGACCCTACTTGCGCGGGGGCAGTTCACGGGGTGACCGGCGTCATGCAATCCCCTTAGCCCTGTGGACGGTAGATGTATTTGGCCACTTCGGTAGCTATCGGAAATCTGGGGCGTAATACACCTCCGTCTATGGCTTCCAAACGGCCGCTACTATTCAACGTGTGCACCTTGTGACCTGGCCAAGCTTTGGTACCGGGTACCAAAACTGTCTCGACTACCTGTTTGAAACTTGAATCATTCAACATTGTCACCCGGGCGAGGCTCAAGGCAGCGCCATAACCATTGCGACAATCCTGTACAGGGCGCATCAGATGCCCGTCCCGGACCACCATGGCTCCGGCCGGGCGGGCCAAACGATCGTCTATCAGAACGGGGTTCATTTCATGGGGGTGCCAGTCACCAAGTAGCTGATCGGCTGACCAAAGGGAGAGTGCATCAGAATAGCCCCCGAACCCGTTTCGGACGACTGCGAACATCCATAGGCGGCCACCATAGTTGGCAATTGTGGCGTCTGCTGCCTCCGTCCCGGAGACCAGTACAGCATGAGGCTCCCAAGACCAGGGGAAGTTAGCAGCTCGATAAACTGTGACTTGGCCACTTTGGGATGCTTCAGGGATCATCCACAGCTCGCCCTCCGCCTCGATCATGAAAGGATAGGAAAGGTGCCAAGGCTCTTCTAGAACAGGCACGGCGGTGCCAGGGCGGCCACTAGAATCGAACTCAACTACCGAAATGATACCTTTGCCAGTCTTGTGGTCGAGGTCTTCGAAGAAGATATAGTCTTTGCCGTGCCAGAAGACTGGAAAAGGATCCGCGTAGAAATGATCAATCGGGTCCTGCAGAACGTTCCAGCGTACCCCTGCAAGGCTCCGGTGAGACCACACATCATTAGACGTATCCGCGAAGCGCCAACCGATGCGCCAGTGACCTCGGTGGCAGCAAAGAGTATAGGCTGCTTGCGCCGCAGCTTTAGCAACTGCCGATATGCTGTAGCGAAGGACCGCAGGCATAGACAAAGGCGCTGGACTAGATCCAGCTGTGTGGAGGGGCTCGTGCCGATCAACACTCAACCTATTTCTGATTGCCTGAACCATGAGCATGGCTGCGCGGGACCACACCGCCTCCATCGCGCCACCGACGCCCGTGGCAGCCTCCAGCGACGCTGTCCCTTCGCACAGAACCACGGGCAAATTCGACGCTGTCCGCCGAAGCGTAATCTCGATCTTTGGCGTACCGGAGAAAAAGACGCTGGAGGCTAAGGCCTCTTCACCAAAGCCCCCGTTGAATACGGGGCGAAGCACAGGAAGATCGTGATCCTGATGCTTGCTAGTCAAATCTACGATGAGAGAGATAGGAACATCGGCCTTATGAGAAGTCCACTCTCTGAGGGAAGAGGGAGCAATCCTGTCCGCCCAGCATGGCCGATTGCGGCGTAAGAGCATCTTCTCCAGCGAAAGCAGCGTCGCCAATGCGGTTTGGGCAGCATCAGCCGGAGACGACTGCAGTTGAAGTCGAACATGAGCCCTAAGCTCTCGTGTAAACGCAGAAGCAAGGGCCGGCACAAAGGCAGAGAGAGAACCGACATCTGCGATCATCAAGATCGAAAGCGGGTGCCCCCTATTCATGCCACAACTCATGCTGCTTCAGTTCGTCAGGGTTCAATCGTTTTTTGAGGGAATGAGCCCCAAGGATTAGCCTAAGGTAACCCTTCACCATCGTATCTACAGAATAGCGCTCCGAAAGCTGTCTCCCCCGACGCGCGAGCTCATCTCGCAGCTGTTGATCCGACAACAGTTCATTGATTGCTTGAGCAAAGGAAGCAGTGTCGGCCGTGTCTACGAATAATGCGCAAGGATGTTGATCCCACTCAAGCACTTCCCGCAAGACTGCAAGATCATTTGCCACAACGGGTATGCCGGCTTGAGCGGCTTCAACAGCTGCGAGACCGAAGGTCTCTGCGGCACTGGGAAAGACGAAAAGATCTAACGCGGCAAGGAAGGTCCCGATTTCCTCAGGCGCAATCTCTCCGACAAAATGCACACGATCTCGCACACCTAAATCCTCAGCAACCCGCGACAGTCGCTCGGCGTCGGGTCCTTGCCCGGCAACCACTAAATTGACATTTGCGAGGATGGGCAGGGTGCGGATCGCCAGATCAATCTGCTTCAGCGGATGAAGCCTGGCTACCGTTCCAATCAAAGGACCAAATTCTGTTACACCAAGAGCTCTTTTTGCCTCCTTCTTGGACAGTGTCCCCGACCGTGGTGTGAAACCGTGAGGCACGTGGATCAGGCGGCGCCGGTAACGCATCGGATAAGTTTTGTAATCGTTCCACGTTGCGGCGGAGTTCACAGTAATGACATCATATGCACCAAAGAGGCCGAGTAAGCGATCAAGTAGGCGCACAGGACCCTTTATCGTGAGAGGGGCGGAAACATGGTTTGCAATAATCTGGGGGACCCCAAAAATTCTCCCAAGCGGTGCTCCAACTATATTGCCATAATGCTGAAACGTCAGCAGCACATCGGGCCGAACCTCTCGCATTATCTTCGCGAGGGTCTTAATTAATTCAAGGCCAGAGTGTAAACTTGACGGGCGTTCAAGCGCCGCGAAATGCACATTTTGAAAATGGTCGCAGCCACTAGTTTTCCTGTAGAGGAAGACATGGTGCGTCTCGAATATGAGCTTCCCGTTGAGCGAGATCTCCGACAACTGCTCCGCCAGTATCCGAGATATCTCCTGTGCCCCTGCTAACTCCGCTTGAGTTTGCAGGAATAGAACGCGAATGGGGTGTTGATTGTCAGTAGAAGGCATGATCTCGCCTCTAAAAAACACCCATACAAAACAGGTAAGGCTAAAGATATTAATTCCGATTGAACGGCAAAATGGCTCTAATTAATTAAAAATCAGTAGCGCTCTACTCGATGTCTGGCATCAAGTAAAAAATATTTGCGCCTTCTCCTTATGTTTCCTCGGCAAGCGCTTTTTCCAATCCGTGCTTCCCGACGGATACAGTGCAACCGAAGAGGAATCTGCGCGTAACAAGCTCGCGTGCGTGGTAGGCTCACTGCTGTTTCGATCACAGAGGAGCTTCCCCGGCTCGCTTGCCGATGACCTCGGGTGATATACCTTTGAAACCTGCAAGGCGATCATGTTCTCGTGCAAATAACCGCCAGGGGCGGCAGGTATCGCCAAGCAAACCGCGGCAGGAGCGGCCCCAGTCTAAGTCTAGCCGTCACGGCAATGGTCCGAAGGAGTCGGAATCACTTCGGAAATATTCATATTTCCGCCGCCGGATCCACCTGCCTCAGCGAGCGTTATGATTTTGGCTCGCAAGCATGCATTAAACCATCTCCCCCTCGCAGTTGTCAGAATGCCGACGAGAGGAACCAAGCCGCCGTGGCGCCATTGGCGACCAGTAGCGCGAACACGGCGACCGAACCGAGATCCTTGCCGTCCTTGGCGAAGCTCGAATATTCTGGACTGACGCGGTCGACGATCACTTCGATCGCGGTATTGAGCGCCTCGACCGCGAAAAGCAGGCAAAACAGCACGAACTGTATGAGAAAGGCGTGGGCGGGAAGAGCTGCCAGTGCGAACAGTCCGAATACGCCGAGCGCAGCGAGCAGCTCCTGCCGGAAAGCACTCTCCGCGAACAACCGCCTCATGCCATTGAGAGAATAACGAGCGGCGTCGAACGCATGCGCCAGACCAGTGCGCCGAGGCGGTAGGCGAAAGGTTCGGTCCGTCGGCTGTTGCATATTAAAATACTCTCGAATGGCGGCGTGATTGTCCTTCACAGGCGTGTTGTGATCCCTGGGATCCGCGGACACGCCGATGGTTTGCTTGATCGTATGTCGTCGTCCCTAATCCGGTGACTGTTTTCGGTTGGCATGCTCAGGACGAGGGATTCATTAGCGGGTCGAACCGTACATTGTCCGCGTCCAGACGCCGACGCAGGACGCGATCGACGGCGGCTCGATCCGAGCAGGTGTGGAAGAGCCCGTCGCAATGGCGGCGCAGTGCCTCCATGTCGGAGACGACGCCGCCTGTTGCTGCGCCTGCTGCCTCGACGATCCAGTAACCCAGATAGGTAGCGTCTAGGCGCGCGTGATCTGGAATTGCCGGCAACGCGGCCGGGCCGTAGGCGTGAACCGCAAAATAGGTCTCGTAGTCCTTCGAGCGCCAGTCAGCCAGACCACCCTTGCCGTCCTTGCTGGGAGCCGCCGGGGCCACCAGCGGCCGGTGATCGCCATATTCGACGAGGATGGTGCCACGTGGTCCGGGATTACGCTCCAGCTGCTCGCGCAGCGCCTCAATATCCTGGCGCGCGATAACGAGACGGCGCAGGTATTCTGCCGTCTCCGGGTCCGAATGGAATGGTTCTCCGTCGAAAACAGCATGCGCCTCCTGGCGCGCGTCATAGGGAGAATGCGTGAACATGGTCTCGACATAGACGAACTGCGGCCGGCCGCCGTTGCGTCCGCTGTGGAGGGCATCGAGTGCCGCATCATAGTAGCGGATGTCACGCTCGCCGTGCACTGGAATGCCGGTCTCCTCGGCGCCGGACACTTTCGCAATACCCGTCGACGCCAGGAAGGGACCAAGGTCGAACTGGTCGTAGCCGAAGGTGAGGACACCGGCGGTGTCGTAGCCGCAGCTGGCGAGTACGGCAGGTACCGCATCGTCGACCTTTCCCGTCATCGAAGCGCTGATGAATTGACGCATCCAGTCGAAGTCGGCGCCGGACAGGCCGGACATAACGCTCGATACCGTCACCCAGGAACTTCCGCCATAGGTCTCGACTCCGAAACGGCGGAGCTTATCGTCGCCGGACTTGAAGCTGTCCGATAGCATGTCGGTACCCCAAGACGGCACATCGCCCGGGGGCAGCTGCGATTCGGCATGTACCAGCACGATATCCGGCATCACGGCGGCGCCGGTGCAGGTCAACGGAAGTTCGTAGACCGGCTGTGGAGGTGTCTTCGCCAAACGGACCATGAGAGGATGCTCGTCCCACAGATGCGGCAGTTCGCGCAGCGAGGCCGTGAACGCGGAGGCGTGTTTGCCGGCGAACTGGTAGTCATCGCCGCTTGCCCATTGCGGTAAGGCGACGGGCAGTAGCAGGGCCGGCAAAACGACTAGCGTCGCGCGACGCACGAGCCCGACTTGACGCGGCGTCTCATACCGATAGACCATGACCAGAAACAGGATCGCCATCACCAATACCGCCAGGATCGGCAGGACGTAAGAGGCATAGCCGGTGACCAGGAAGCTCGAGACTTTGGGGTCCGCGAGATGAGCAAGATCCAGAGCGTGCAGGCTCGCGCCGGTAAGTCGCGCCTTGACGACGGATGGCGCTACAACGAGCAGGGTCAGGGTGATCGCCGAATAGACTGAAAAAGCTGGCCGCCGAGATGCTAGAAGGAGCACGCCGATCACCACTGCGACCGCGGTCACAGCGAAGGCGGCTGAGGCGAAATCGTCCTCTGTCACGAGCAGGAAGGCAATGGCGCCGATGCCGGTGGCTGCGACAAGGAAGGGGTTGATTGTGAGGTCGAGAAGGCGCCGCATCAGCTTTATCGACATTCGCAAAACTCCAGTACTATAAGAAACTCATGAGCCAGCCACTTTAGTAGTTTGTGTATCCTTGTCAGTTGAAATTCTTATGAACCGTAAATGCTAAAGGTTAAGACAGCTCGCCGCGGCACTTAATTCTGCTGGCAAATCGGCGACATTCCGATCACTCTCCATGCGTGACCCCGTTTGCCAATAAGACTTACAGGCATCGCAACCGCATTGTAGATCAGAAACAGAGGCGTCGACTTACGTTGTCCGCCTCATCACGCCATGCAACCATGCTCTGCAAGCGTCAATCATAGCGGCGGTTAGAGCATCTTTTATGGATAACCTGCCTGCTCACAAGATCAGCGGTGTGCGCGAGGCTATCGAGAAGGTTGGAGCACGGCTGCTGTTCCTCCCGCCATACTTGCCCGACTTCAACCCCATCGAGATGGCTTTCGAAGCTGAAGGCCCTGCTTAGAAAAGCCGCCGCCAGAACCATTGAAGATCTTTGGACAGCGGTCGCCGATTGCCTCCCCGCCTTCACCCCCCAGGAACGCCGGCACTACTTCGAGGCGGCGGGATATGACCCAGACCAAATCAAATCTGCTCTAGCGAGCCTCGTCCCACTCCCGAAGGGCCTTTGCCTGCTCATCATCAAGAAATTTCTGGCTGAGCCCCTCCTTCTTGGCACCGCCGCGTATCAAGGCCACGACCAGTAGCGTCACTGTCGCGCAGAGGATTGCAATCGAAATGGCCATATTAAACCATGTCATACGGTCTACCCCGCGAATTGAAAAAGGTTTGCTAGTAATTGTTCTGTCTTCGAGCGGCCTAAATCACTTAACGCGTAAAGTCGTCGCTTTGGCCGTTCCAGTTCAGACGGATCAATATCTTCCCAGTCGCTTTCAACCCAGCCATCTCGCTCAAGTTGAGTAAGGACCGGGTCCAATGAACCCGAGTCCAGTCCGGTCGTAAGCAGGATTTCATTGCCGCAAATGCCATTTCGGGTCGCTCCTAAGGCGCTCAGAACAAGCATCACGGGTCCGGATATGCGCACATCGTCGGGCATGTGTCGCATTCTATATAGCCAGTAAATGCATGTCTATGTTCTTGCAGAATTATACTTACTTTGCGATCTTCTGATACGTTATGCTGGACGATGTTGCAGCCGATCTGAACGCTCCTCGGCCTATCACGGGGGGAGCGGAGGCCGCTGGCGGGATGAGGCTGCCAAAAAACCCGGACTGATCCCGGCCAATTAGAGGCGACACACGGTCAAGCGAGGCTCGATCGATCTCTGTCGTGTCTCAATAGCTCTGGCACTCGACCACGAAGGCTCGCCCGTAGTATGGAGTTGCGTATATGGGTGCTCACAAGGAGGAGAAATAGGTGCGGGAAGGAAGACCCGGGGACGATGACCTGCGGCGGGGCGCGAGAATTGTAGAGGCTTACTTACGCTATAATCACGTCTCGATCTCGGAACTGCCGCGCGTCGTGGAGATCGTATATTCCACGATAGCTTCTCTCTCGTTGGCTACACCAAAAGCGAAGTCTCCTCGACCTTCCGTCTCGCTGAAAGATGTTACACGCGAAGGTATTGCCTGCTTTGAGTGTGGTCGCAGAGTGCAACTGCTTAAACGTCACATTCGCGATCATCACAACTTGACTGCGGAGGAGTACAGGAGGCGATGGGGGCTCTCAGTCCTTTACCCGATGGTCACACCACAACTCTCTGCTGTCAGATCAGCAGTAGCAAAGAAGGCGATACTGGAACGCTTAAGCGACGATCTTCACCTCAACTCTGAAGGCGACATTGTCACAGAAAAGGCCGGGGCTTGAGCCACCGACCTCCTCACACGCTCCCTCCAGTGCCAGTCCATCCGTGGTCACGGCCGAAGCGTCGCAAGCGCCCGGTGAGGGCCGCCTTGCGAGGTTGATGCGAACATCGGAAGTCCTAGTGGTAGCACTAGGAGTAGTCGTATGACGAAGCATCCGATTGAAGTGATCACGTCTGTCGAGCGCCGTCGCCGCTGGTCTCGCGAGGAGAAGGAGCGGCTCGTTGCTGCCTGCTTTGAACCTGGCGCTGTGATCTCGGAGGTAGCCCGCGCAGCCGGTATCCATGTCAGCCAGCTCTTTCGTTGGCGCAAGGAACTGTGCCGGATCGAGGAGCCGTCGATGCAGGTATCGAGCACGTTGGTGCCCTTGATCGTGTCGGAGACCGCGCCGGCAGCCCAATCCGCTGCCCCGGAAACGCCGGTTCCGCCACCACCTCGCCGGAAGCGCAGCGATGTGACGATTGAGCTAGGCCGTGGTCGTCGTGTCCGCGTGGACAGCGACATCGACACGGAGGCGCTCGGTCGCATTCTCGACTGTGTGCTGGGTCGGCGATGATCCCTGTTCCTGGTGGTGTGAAGGTCTGGTTGGCGACCGGCTATACGGACATGCGCAAGGGCTTTCCCGGTCTGTCGCTGATGGTGCAAGAGACACTGAAGCGCGATCCGATGTGCGGGCACCTGTTCGTGTTCCGCGGGCGTGGCGGCGGTCTGATCAAGGTCATTTGGCACGATAGCCAGGGAGCTTGCTTGTTCACGAAGAAGCTGGAGCGGGGACGCTTTGTATGGCCGTCGGTGGCCGATGGTACGGTGGTAATTACGCCTGGACAGCTCGGTTATCTGCTGGAGGGTATCGACTGGCGGATGCCGCAAAAGACCTGGCGACCAACATCAGTCGGATGAGCAAAAACGCTGGAATGGCAGGGGCGAATATGATTCCATCAGCCCATGAACGATGCGGCTGAACAGCTTCCTGACGACCTTGCCAGCGCACTTGCGGCCTTGGCGGCGGAGCGTGCCCGACGCATTACGGCCGAGGCCGAGGCAGCGACCGCCAAGGCAGAGGCCGCCAGCGCGAAGGCGCTCGTGTCGCATTCCGAGGCGCTGATCGCGCGGTTGAAGCTGGAGATCGAGAAAGTCCGCCGGGAGCTTTATGGCAGTCGCTCCGAGCGCAAAGCGCGGCTTCTCGAACAGATGGAACTGCAGCTCGAGGAGCTGGAGGCTGATGCTGGCGAAGATGAATTGGCGGCGGAGATCGCAGCCAATGCCTCGACCGTCAGCGCCTTCGAGCGCAAGCGACCATCACGCAAGCCGTTTCCCGAGCATCTCCCGCGCGAACGTGTCGTCATTGCTGCTCCGACAAACTGCTCCTGCTGCGGCTCTGCCAAGCTGTCGAAGCTCGGTGAGGATATCACAGAGACACTGGAGGTCATCCCTCGTCAGTGGAAGGTCATTCAGACCGTGCGGGAGAAGTTCTCCTGCCGCGAATGCGAGAAGATCACCCAACCGCCAGCACCCTTCCATGTGACGCCGCGCGGTTTTGCCGGACCAAACCTTCTGGCGATGATCCTGTTCGAGAAGTTCGCCCAGCATCAGCCGCTCAATCGCCAAAGCGAACGCTATGCCCGAGAGGGGATCGACCTCAGCCTGTCGACGCTGGCCGACCAGGTCGGCGCGTGTGCCGCAGCCCTCAAGCCAATCCATTCGTTGATCGAGGCTCATGTCCTGGCCGCCGAGCGGCTGCATGGCGACGACACGACCGTGCCGATCCTGGCGAAGGGAAAGACCGATACGGGCCGCATCTGGACGTATGTTCGGGATGATCGACCGTTCGGCGGGCTGTCACCGCCTGCGGCACTGTTCTACGCATCGCGAGACCGGCGACAGGAGCATCCCGAGCGCCACCTGAAGACCTTCACCGGTATTCTGCAGGCCGATGCCTATGGCGGCTATAACCCGCTTTACAAAGTAGATCGCGATCCCGCACCGCTGCGCCAAGCACTCTGCTGGGCACATTCACGCCGCAAGTTCTTCGTGCTGGCCGACATTGCCACGAACGCCAAACGTGGAAGCAAAGCCGCGCCGATCTCACCCATGGCGTTGGAGGCCGTCAAGCGGATCGATGCCCTGTTCGACTTCGAGCGGGAGATCAACGGTCTTGCCGCCCAACAGCGACTGGAGCACCGATGTAAGAACAGCCTGCCTCTCGTTGAAGAACTGCACGACTGGCTCCAGACCGAACGGACGAAGCTGTCACGCAGTTCTCCCGTCGCTGAGGCAATCGAATATATGCTGAAGCGCTGGGATGGCTTTACGTCATTCCTCGACGATGGCCGTGTCTGCCTCACAAACAACGCCGCCGAACGAGCGCTTAGAGGCTTTGCACTGGGCAGGAAGTCATGGCTCTTTGCCGGATCGGATCGTGGGGCTGATCGTGCAGCCTTCATGGCCACGCTGATCATGACCGCCAAGCTCAATGACATCGACCCGCAGGCCTGGCTCGCTGACGTTCTCGCTCGTATCGCCGACACTCCTGTCAGCAGGCTGGAGCAACTGCTTCCGTGGCACTGGACATCAGCGCAAGCACCTATGGCATTGGCATCATGACCTCCAGCGAACGCATCGCCCGGATTATCGTCAAGCTCGATCATATCGACCCAGCCATCTGGCGCAGGGTAGAGGTCCCGATCACCACCAGCCTGAAAGGGCTGCACGACATCATCCAGGCCGTCATGCCATTCCAGGACTATCACCTCTTCGAGTTCAATGTCGGCGGCAAGCGCTACGCAGTTCCCGATCCTGAATGGGACTTCGGCCGTGAGACCTATGCCGCCCGCAATGTTCGTATAGGCGCTCTGGTGGATCGCGGCATCACAACCTTCAACTATACCTATGACTTCGGCGACGACTGGCGGCATTCAATCACTGTTGAGGCCGTCACGGACGCCGATCCGGCAGTCGAATATCCGCGCTTCGTCGACGGCGAACGGCGCGCGCCGCCGGAAGATGTCGGCGGATTGTCCGGCTTCGAGGAGTTCCTGAACGCAATGGCAAAGCCTCGACATGCACAACACCGCGAAGTCGTGGCCTGGTACGGAGGTCGCTTCGAGCCGGACAATATTGGTGTCGATACGATCAATGATCGGATAGCTAAGATCGCGCGCCGCCGAACCCTTGGAAAAGTTGGTTACGCCAAAAGCCAGAACAACCGCCACTGACCGGAAGCCGGCCCATCCGCGGCCTACGCCGGATGCTTACGAAGCGTCTGGAGAGGACGATAGCTCACCAGAGCCGGAAGGCAAGCCGGAGCCAATCGGCAATTAGCCTGAGGCTATCAGGCGCCCCCGGAGAGATGGTCTTCGTCCGAGTTCAATGCAGATCGCATTAGGCCCGCACACCGCGCTCGCTCCTGCCGGATGGCGTCAGCGATCATCTTCGTGACGTCTTTCTGGCCGGCAGTCATGTGACGGGCGGCAATCACCCAGGCAGTCATTTCGATGTCGTCGGAGAAAGGCGAATCTGTCATGCATGACCTCGGTGGAAGCCTTTAAATATATGAGGTGATAGCCGTTTCTTCATTGCCCGAACCTGGAGGCTTGCGCCGGGGTGAAAGCATGGTGGGAAGATCTGCATGCGGGTGCAGACCTTCCCGGACCACTGCCAGATTGAGGTTTCTGGCACCGCGATTGTCGCACGATGGCTGTTGATTTTCCGTCAATCAGAATGGTGGATTAGGTGGTGTCCCAGGACATGGTGTAGCTTAGAAGACCACGGCTCATCCCAGAGGGCCGGATGAGTGTCAGCTTCTGCTCAGTTGTCCACCGCCTGCGGCGGACTCACCCGTCAGCAATTCAATGTGTTGGTATTCGTTAGAGATAAGCCTATACTCAAGCCTGTGCTTGGGCCTTTCTGCTTATGCCGACTGTCCGGTACGGGGGGCAGTTTATGGCTTAGTCGTCTGGGACGTCTCTCCAATGCTTCCGCAGCTTGATATTGGAGACCGCTTGCCGGGTGATATTGAAGTCAGCAGCGATCTTCGACTGCACTCTGTCGTCCTTGCGGATCGCCCGGACGTCATCCGGCGTCAGGTGTGTCTTGTGGTGTCCCTGGCCTGATCCCGCAAGCTGGCGTCTGACCCGCACTTTCTCTGGCAGGTGGTCCACCACGATATGAGACCAACGCACGCCGCGCTGGATCATGCTTATGTAGCGGCTCGTCACACGATAACGCTTTGCGAGAATGTCCCGATGCTCATCGGACGCGAGGATGGCCCTGATATCCTCTTCGGTGAGGTGGGCGCTCGGGTGCTGCTCTCCCCTTGCGAACCTGTCCCGGTCTCGAGCATCCTGAAGCTTATCTTCTTGCGTTCCAAGCAGGAGATGCTTTGGATTTACGCAGCCGGGGTTGCCGCATCGGTGACGGACGATGTGTCCTTCAGGTATAGGGCCGATGTAAAAGATATGGGAGGCACGGTTAGAAAGAATGTTTTTGCCGTCGAGCCACCGCATGACGCCGTGTCCGGAATGCTTCTTGGCAGCCTTCCATTCCCAGCACTCGTCCTCGCCGGAGCGGGTGAACTTCCCTTCGAAACGTTGAAATAATCTATCCAACATTATCGATCGCTATGAGCTGACGAATGGGGTGTTCATCTTCATCCAATCCGCCGACAGGTTCAAGACGTAGATCGTGAGCGTGTTCTTGGCCTCCGTTGTTGACGAGGTGGCAAGTGTCTCCACATCCTGGTCGCAGGTCGATCCATGTCCGATTTTTAAGCAGCTAACCCGAGTTTCCTCTCCTCGCGACGAGGATGACGGGTCGTTAAGAGCTTTAGCTGAGAACAGCTCTTCATTGCGAGGCCGCGGGCTTAGTCGCTTGATTGGGTCACCAGGTTGATGATGCTGGGTGCAGTTTCAGATCCGTTTCTGAGAAATCCCGCCCCTTGAACAGCAGGGGCGCCTTTGCGACGGCGGATACCGCGTAAGAAAAGCAGTCGCCCATATTCAGGCGGGCTGGATGGCGACCCTTCCCAAACCGCTCAAAGGCCACCTCCGCCGCATGGTAATGACGCTCCCCGAACGCGACGGTATTGACGTTAGGCAGGGCGGTCAGCTGAGAGATGACGGCCGCAGCTCCTGCAAATCTTTTTCCTGTCAGCACCATTCGGATCTCGAGTAGTGTGGGCCAACCGACGAGGATTTCTTCGCGACTGACGAGGGTGTGAAACAGCTCGGCTTCGGGCTCACCTAGTGCGGTGGCCACGACCGCAGACGTATCAAGCGCGATCACTTAGGCAGGCCATTTTCGTCATAGAGGTCGTCATGAGCGGATGTCGTGCCCGGCGGGACGGAGCGACGGCCTTCCGCCATCAGTTCCCAAAGGGCATCCGCCGGTGTTTTTGCCTGCTTTTGGCGCAGTTCCTGATCATAGTGCTCCAGTGCCTGCTCCACCAGTCTGTTGATGGGCTGTCCTGTCCGCCGGGACAGAGCATGCGCCAGATCTCGAGCTTTGGTGCTTCGAATGGAAAGTTGGGGTTCAGACATGGCAGCCTCATCGTGTTTCTAGGCGTAAAAGATAGCAATCGGGGGGTGGGATAGCAAGGAAAAGACCGAAGATGGCTTACTTCCGATAAGCATTACTTATCACCGGTGAGCCACCGGGGGCTCTTGTATGTCATGTGTGGAACCGCAGTGACCCTATAGCTTTCGTTTAAGAGATCGTTTACCATAAAAACAATGGCTTACGATCTCGCGAAATTGCCCATATCAACCCTGCTGAAAGGTAAGCGGGGCAGATCCGGTGGCAGTGCCTGGAACATGGCCGGTCGTCGCCTGCTGGTGCGGCCGTTGGCATGGTGGAGCTGATCAGGATTAGGAGAGGAGGGCGCAAGCCCATGCAGCAGATCGATATCGACAGCCTTGACGAGGCAACCCTCATCGAACTCAATGCCCGCATCGTCGAACGCCTACAGTTTTTGCACCATCAGCGGACCGCTGCAGCCCTTCAGGAGATCAGGGTTGGAAGCGGCGTGGAGTTCGAAGGCCCTGGCGGTATCCAAGTCCGTGGTGTCGTCATCCGCCGCAACAAGAAGACGGTGACGGTGCATGCCGATGATGAGCGGCAATGGAATGTATCGCCGACGCTGCTGAAACCCACCGGCACACACGTGCTCGACACCGCAGGTCAGATCCAGTCCGAGGACAGCAAGGTCGTATCCTTCCCAAAGCCAGACCGTCGGTGATGCGCTCAGGACCTGGCAACGATCATGGTGGCCAGTGGGGGAATGGCTGCCTGCGACGTGCAGATCCCCAGCCGGTCACCGAGATAGTGCCAGAACGACAGGCCGAGCTTCTGGCAGGTCTTCGAGAGGCCGAGCAGGCTGTCGCGCGCCTGGCGGCCGTTGCGACTGACCGTGCCGCCAGAGATCTTGCGCTTGATGACAAAGCCACGCAGATCTTTTTCCGACGCATCTGGATCAACGCCGACGAGGTCGCGAAGACATTGCCCGAATCCGACAATGGCCAGTCGAAGGAACGGCGAGCCTCCGAAGCAGCTCTTCGCAAAATCGCGGAGATGACCAAAACCCAGCAATCCTTCAGCTCCAAAGCACGCTGAGCAGTCAGCAATCGCATCCGGCTGAACAAAGGAAGCAAGTGGGGCAGCATGCTGGAGCGCACGGCGCGCCAAGAAATCAACGCCCGTAGGCATGAACAGTCAATGTGTGGCATCACTCTTCAAGAGAGGCGCGAAATGCCCACACCAGTCGATCCGAAGGTGGGGGTATTGTTTCAGCCACCCTTGCCTGTCAGTTTACCAGAACGAGGCGGTGAAGGTGTTGAGTGCAATCTTCCTTGGAGAGAAATAGGTATTGGGATGCTGTGAGAGGGTTGGCCATCGTAGCCGTCGTGACAACTCACGCAGCCAATTTTGGTCTATCTCTCGATGGATGGAACTACGATTTTGTGCTCGTACTGCGAGAGATGGTCAATTTTGCTGTGCCGACCTTCTTCCTGCTCGCGGGATATTTTGCGAACTCAAGGTCGCTCAATGACCCGGTCGGCTTTTGGAGGCTCCGAGCTTTTAGGATCCTGCCAACTTATCTGTTCTGGACTGCGGTCTACCTTCTGATTTTCGCGCCCGGCGATCTTATCCATCCGGCCCTTGCACAGCACGTCCTGACAGGCACAGGCGTATTCATAGGCTACTACGTAGTCGTGCTCGTCCAGATGACCGCGCTTACGCCCATGCTAAATAGGATAAAGTCGCTGCGCCTGCACGGCGTCATTATGCTAGTGCTCATTGGCGCGGGGTTGAGTTTCACTTATGCAGCGCAGGCGACCACAACCTTTGGAAAATTTGGCACCTTTCCGTACAGCGCGCTGCCGTTCTTTGTTTGGTATCCGTTTTATCACTTCGGATTTGTCGTCGCTAAATACGACCTGCCTCACCGGCTCCAGCGGATAAAGATCAATCATCTCATCGCCGTTGCGTTGCTCGCGCTGCTGTCGGCTGTCCTTGAAGCCTTCGGTCTCTGGTACGACAAACCGTCATTGGCTTCCTCACAGCTCAAAGCGACGAGCCTCCTCTGTTCGTTCGTCGTCGCCATGCTAGTCCTCCGCTTGTCATCTACGTCATTTTCTCCACCTCAGGCACTCGTTACCTTGGGGCGAAGTTCTTTCTTTATCTACCTGACCCATCTACTTGTACTTATTGCTGTCGAGCCGCTTATGCGGCGTGTCCCGCTATTAACTGAGGTGCAAGCCCTCTACATCCCAGTCTTGGTCATAGTGGTACTCGCGGCAATGTGGGGCGCTATCAGGGGGATAACCCTCGCGAACAACCGGCCTGTCAACCGGCTGCTCGGCATCGAGTGACGGTTATCGATGTGCTCAATTGCCAGCAGGCAAATCCGATGTTCTCGCCGAACTCGACAGAGACAGCGCAGCGTGTCCGGCCCGCTTAGGGGTTACATTGCTACCAACACACCTTCCCTCTCCCACAAAGGTCGCCCTTGGATCTCCCTGGCTAGATTTTCCCATATTTACGTGTTCTCTTCCGTCGAACCTGTTCGAATACGGCTCCGCAAATGCAAATGAAATCAAAGTGGGACCCTCATCTGGAGACCGAGTTGAAGGCTGCCTTGGAGGCGGCGACACCAAACCAGCAAGAACAGGCTCTCGCTTACGCAGCAGATTTCATCGACCGCCTTTGCTTTCAGGGTAGGAAGTTAAAGCCCTCACAGATGCGTGCTTGGCCACGAGCCGGTGTTTTGGATCCCAATGGCAAGTCCGTAACCGGAATTCCCGCAGAAATTCAATACGCTACTGATTTGGTCGCAGGTTCAGTTATAGCCGATCATGTGGACAGGGAGACTGTTTTGGCTCATGTTCTCTTCATCATAGACCATCTGATTGATGAGTGTGGCAGAGTTTCCAAACCATCAAGGCCGCATTAGCCCCAGAAGAACATTAACACGGGTTTTCGCGGACCCTATTCTCAGCCGTTTTCTGCCAAATCCCTTTGCACCCTAGAGCCGCCGGTGGCTTTAGGTCGATAAGCTGATCCAGCTTGAAACAAGCTAATCTTCATAAACTGCATTGCATACTGTCAGAACCGACTCAAACCAGATGGGGTGTCAGAAGAATGCTGTCGGCGTACACGAGCTACTCTCTTCAGACACGAGACCTGCAAGCAAGCCTGAAGCGTGTTGCCAGCGACTCCATGGTTGCCAGAGAGGCGGCCTATTACAAAGAGAACATCGGCAAGGTTCGTTCTGTCGACGACCTGATGAACGACTATCGTCTTTATAATTACGTAGTCAAAGCTCACGGCCTCGAGGAAATGGCCTACGCCAAAGCGTTCATAAGGCAAGTGCTCGAGAGTGACCTGAATGATCCCAAGAGCCTGGCAAACCGGCTCACGGACACTCGCTACCTAACGCTAGCCGCCGCATTCGATTTCGGGAACAGGTCCGCTTCCCCCGCACTGCAAAGTGAGGCGCAGCAGGATGCATTGGTCGCAGCCTACTACAGCCAGATCACCAATCACGAAAAGCAACAGAAGGCAGAGACGGACTATTACATCTCTGAGGCGGTCACGATCTCCAACGTCGACGATATTTTCCGCGACACAGCCCTTCGAGATTACATCTATTCTGCGTTTGCAATTGACGGCGCTATCACCAACGAAGAACAGCTAAAGAAGATCATCGCGAGCGATCCGGCCGATCCCGCTAGCCATGTGAATGCGACCTACGGGCCGAAACTTGAAGAATGGCAGCTCAAGATCGATGATCTCGTTCTTGAACGTCAGCAACCGGGGCTATCCTCGACGCGCAAGGAACAGATCGACTATCTGATTACCAGCTATCAGAAATTTATTGGGCAGGCAGAAAACTACTTTAAACTTGCCTCGGCTTTCTCCTTCAATCCTGATGGAACACCGATTGACGGTGTGCCCGCACAAAACAATGATCAGATCCTGTTCGTCGCTGAGCGTTTCGTCTCATCTAGCGGCCGGCTAGATGAGACAGGTGCGACCCTCAACTACGGCTACTTCACCAGCAAGATCGACGAGGTCCAATCCGTTGGCGACCTCACGGCCGATAGCCGCCTAAAGGACATGCTGATCGTCGCGTTTGGCTTGCCGAAATACACCACCACTACCGGCAAGCTTGAATGGGCGCTTACGCAGGATCCGTCAGATCCAGACAGTCCCATTCATGCTGAAGCCCCAGGTTTTGTTGCGCTTGCAAGAGCCTTCAACTTTAGCGCGGATGGCACTCTCGCCGATGGAATTTCCGCTATGTCGGCAGAACAGCAAAACACAATGATGAGCGCCTATTTCGAGCGCTATGATGACGAGTATGAGGCGGCTGACGAGAAGACTGTCAATCAGTACAAGAAGTATGTGGGGCTGGTTAGCAATCTCAGCGACTTTCTATCGGCTTCCGCCGGCTCGACCGCGGTCCGTTCTTTTGCATTACAGGCTTTCGATATTGGGCCAAACGAGCTCTCTCTACTCGATCTGAGAAAGATCCTGACCAGCGATATCAACGATCGCAGGAGCTTTGTGAATAGTCTCAAGGATGATCGCTTCTTGAGGTTGGCAAAGGCGTTTAACTTCAACACAGACGGAACAATCGGTACGCCGCTTCTGGCTCAGCCGGAAAGCGAGATCACCCGTCTGTCAAAGGCATACCTTGCTGAGAAGACAAAGTCAGACACGAACGCGGCAGCCAAAACGAAGGCTGAGGACGAAACCAAATACTATCGCGAGCAAATTGAGCGTATTTCATCGGTCTCGGAACTGCTGTCCAACAAGCGTCTCGTGAGCTTCATGCTCACTGCAGAAGGAATAGACCCCGCCAAGGTCAAACTCTCTGACCTTGAAAAGATGTTCAAATCCGACCTTAACGATCCCAAGAGCTTTGTGAACCAGCTGGAGGATCAAGGCTTCCGGTTGCTGGTCGCCTCGTTCAACTTTGGCCCGGATGGGAAGATCTCCGAGAGTGCAGCTAGCGTCCAGACACGGCGCACCCTGATGAGCACCCAGGACATGTACCTCAGGCAGACCTTGGAAGAGCAGGTTGGTGAGGAGAACGAGGGTGCCCGTCTAGCGCTCTATTTTCAGCGAATGGCGCCGACTATCAAGAATGTTTACGAGATCCTATCCGACACGGCCATTGCCAAGGTGGTTCGCACCATGTTTGGTCTCCCTGACGAAATTGCCAACGGCAACATCGACATGCAGGCAAACGTCATCAAGAAGAACCTTGACTTAGCTGATCTGAAGGATCCAGAAAAAGTTGAAAAGCTGATCAGCAGGTTCCTAGCGTTCTATGAGATGGAGAATGGCGCTCCTGATCCCGTTCTGATGGCATTTCAGGCACCAGGGGAGATTAGTGCGGATACACTAACCGCCTTGGCCCTGCTGCGCACCCGGCGGTAGTGAACAGATCGCCTATACCTCCACAAGCTTGCTACGCACGCCTCGGCTAGTTTTTTGATCTAGCTTGAGAAACTGCCGCGGGAAGCCATCTTGAGCGCGCAAGTGGATGGATTTCGTTGTAGATCCTATGGATGAGCCGTCTCCCTGGTCCGCTTTGCGGTGCCCACAATTTAACGGATTGGCAATCGATATCATGGGATAGTTACCAGGCGCCGCTTCCTCAGCGGCGACCACAGTCAGAGACCCACCGGTGCGACCCCATTTCCGGTGGGTCTCTGCCATCCAACAGTGCGCGCTCATCCAGGACTTACGCCCTATTACGCTGATTGCGAAGGGATCGGAGCGTGAATGGTTTCTTTCACGCTAGCCGAACTCGCCGACACTGATCTCCTGATCCGACGACTGCCTTCCTTCAGGCAGATGTCGATCTGCATCCATCCGCCATCCAGGCCGCACCGGCCGTGACCAAGCCCTAGAAGCCGTTCGGGCAACGCGGGGGGCATTCATAGCTCAGTCGAGCAAACGGTATCGGCCGGTTACGGCATAATTTTCGATATACGGGGGCTTCTTCAGGGGGCCTGTGCGCGATCCAGCTTTGAGCTGAAACACGACACTGCAGTTCGCAGATAGGTCTGCCTCCGCCGGCACGATAACTGCACCAGAAGGTGCAGATGTTACATCGAGCAGGTAGGATTTCAGGTTGACGGCATCTGTAACGATGAGGCGAACCTGGCATTGTGGTGCCCATGCATCCAGGCGCGCTGGGTCCCATGCATAGCTCAATGCCACCAGGCGGGTTGTTCCCGCCACCTTAAATTCAGGGGCAAGCGTGACACCGTTGGTCCAGGTGTTGCCAATAAAGGCAATGGGCCCCGGGCCAGAGCGCTCCCACACCCCTCCCCCGTGACCGGAAAGCTGGGGGTCGGGAGACAGCCGATGTTGGACATAATGATCGTGCAGTGCCGGATCAAGCAAGGCAAGGTCACATGCAGACAACATAGACTTCTCCGTTCCCGGACGCTCTAGAGGGCCCTATTACTTACCGCTTCAGGTTTACGAGGACTTCCATTAGGTCAGATCCCGTCTGGAAGACCTTGGAATTGGCGGTATAGACCCGCTGTGCCTCGATCATTTCGGTCAGCTCTTCAGCAATATCGACGTTGGAGCTTTCCAGGGATCCAGACTGGATGTAGCCGAGCCCGTTGGTTTGGGCGAAACCTGTTACAGTCACTCCAGACTCGGTGTTTGCAGTATAAACGTTTCCGCTTCCTGGCGTCAGGAGATCTGGGCTTGCAACTGTCGCCAAAGGGATACGATAGAGAGGCTTCAGGCTTCCGTCTGCATATTGAGCATAGACGGTCCCATCCTTGTCAATGTTCACACCTTTCAGCTCGCTGGCAGCAAGTCCATCGAGTTTGCCTTCACCAGAACTTTGTGCTCCGAGCTGGATGAGGCCACCAAAGTCCATTTCAATGGTCTGTCCTGTGACTGGATCATCCATATCCAGGGTGATGGTGGGCGTAACTGTTCCGCTTTCCGTCAGCTTACCATACGAATCGAACATCAAAGTGCCAGTGGCAATCGGCCCACTTGTATAGGGGAACGAGCTCGTACCGCCTGTCGCCGCATCGGCATTTCGGTAGATGGCCACTTCCCATTCTGATTCCGTAGGAACTGAGGGATCTCCCTCTGCAGTCTTCGTGAAATAGTAGTCGTATTGAACAACGTTTCCGAGAGTATCGTATCCGACCATAGAGGTCTTGAACGTGTTATCGGCTCCTGGGTCAGCATTTGCGCTCGGTAGATCAGCCGCAGCGACAACTGGGGCACCCGCGTTGATATTCCCTTGGAAATAGCCGCTCGTGGAAGCTTGCGCACTTAGTCCCTGTTGCTTGACATTAACAGGAACAAGACCGTCAAATCCGTTTACAACGACCGCCGGAGCACCGGCATTGTAGGAGTAGCCCATCAAGGCAAACCCGGCTGCATTCACCAGGTTTCCGTCCCCATCAGGCACAAAATTGCCCGCACGGGTCAGGACGGGTGACCCACCCTCCGCTTTAACGATAAAGAAGCCATTCCCCTTGATGGATAGGTCTGTCAGGGAGGTTGTGGCTGAATATCCGCCTTCCTGTGAGATGGAGTAGCGAACTTTGGTCTCCACACCGCCTGAATTATAGCTTCCCTCAGACGAGGGCAAAATAAGTGACGTAAAGCTGGTGGACGCGCCTTTATATCCGACCGTGTTGGCATTGGCGATGTTGTCGCCCACGGTGCCCAAACGGTTTGCCTGCCCGTTCATGCCGGACACTGCAGTTCTCATGGTGCCGAAGATGCTCATCCACATTTCCCTCGCGTTGGTAGCGACTTTTTAGGGGCGGGGCCTTGTGCGAGGCTGGCGGGAGACGCTGGAGGGCTAAACATGCACCTAAGGAGCGGCACTCCCTCGCTCTCTTCGGAGATCAATCATAATGAGGAGACTGACGGTACCATTCCCGAATGGGCCGCCTCGCGAGCGGCCGTTCGGACACAGTCTTCAACAGATTCATGCAGGGCGCCTAAAAACCCTTTGACCGCTATGCCTTGATACGCGAGATGGAAGCCGTCCGGACAACAAGGCCGCTTCCCATGCATGACATGATTGATTGGATAATGTATGCTACAGGAATGGCCGCACTATTCCTGGCGGCGGTTATGGTGGCGGGGCAAATCTGAACTGCTGCGTCACACTGCACAGATATCTACTGCCTTCTCAGCCATTCCTTAAAAGCGATGACGGCTTCAGGATCCCCATTGTGATCGCCCCGTCTGTTATTATGGCCATTGTGCCACAGTCCTCATAATCAGATGTGACCGAGGTCCCCCGAAGCGATTTGGCGCTAGCGTCGCAGCACAACTTGGTTAATAATTTATTGACGGCCGAGTCTTTGATTCCTGAGGTGTGAGTCAAAGAGGCCTTGGCGGGCATGATGCCACCTGTTTCACCGGCTAGCCGGGATGATCCCCAAATTCTTTCCAAGGGCTCAGGAATGGCGAGCATTCTGACTAATACTGCGGCAATGGCTGCTCTTCAGACGTTGCGTTCCATCGATCGCGCGATGTCAACAACGCAAGATCGAATCTCCAGCGGCCTCAAAGTTGGATCCGCGGCTGACAACGCAGCGTACTGGTCTATCGCGACGACGATGCGATCTGAGAGCTCCTCGCTGACAGTTGTCGGCGAAGCACTCGGAATGGGCGCGTCACTCGCGGAGATATCTAATACCGCTGTCCAGTCCATCGTTGAACTGATGTCACAAGTACGGGACCGAGTTGTCGCTGCGGGCGAACAAACCACAGATCGTGCTAAGCTTCAGACGGAGCTGGATGAGCTTTACGCACAAATGGGCCAGACAACGGCGGCAGCCACCTTCAACGGCATGAACTGGCTGACTGCCACCGGAGAAACGACAATACTCTCCGGTCTGAGCAAGGACAGCAGCGGTGCTACCATCCTTGATTTCATTACGGTACCTCTCGAAGCGAGCGGCGATAACATTGCGGCAATTGTTGAGACAGTTGCGGGAGATGGTACGCCTGGCAGTGGCTTGAGTGTTGCCACTGATGCTGAGGTTGCCACTGCGCTGGAGGCGGTAGACGCTGCGATAAAAGGGCTGACAGAGTTGGGTGCGAGATTCGGTGCAGCATCGACTCGCATCGACACGCAGCAAGACTTCATCCATGCCCTCACCGACGCAATCGATCGCGGCATCGGCGCTCTCGTTGACGCTGACCTGAACGAGGAGTCCAGCAAGATCAAGGCTCTTCAGACCCAACAACAGCTCGCGGTCCAGTCGCTACAGATCGCCAATACCGGACCGGAGATGATCCTACAGCTCTTTCGAAGCTAGCCTCTAAAGTCAATCATACCCTCTGAGTACGAAGCCCTGGCCCCGCCGGGGCTTTTTTTATGCCTTAGGAGCTTGTGCGCGTAGAGAGTGCGGAGGCCATTTAGCGACACTTCACCGATCACACGTTCCAGATGGACGCACGTTTTGGAGCTACCGCCTAGTCTGGTAACCTTTTCATAACGAATGCCCCCTAGATTGGCTTCAGCAAGCGTAGCCGATCCCTTCGGTGGGCATGATGCCAACGCCTTCTCCGGGCTGCCCGGAATGAATTCAAAAACGCATCAAATCTCCAAAAAGGAATTCAACGAATGGCTAGCGTTCTCACCAATGCAGGCTCTATGGCCGCTCTCGACACGTTGCGCTCGATCAGCCGCGACATGTCTACCACGCAGAACCGCATTTCCTCGGGCCTCAAAGTTGAGCAAGCTTCTGACAACGCAGCCTACTGGTCGATTGCGACGACCATGAAGGCTGAAAGCTCTTCGTTGAGCGTTGTTGGCGAAGCTCTCGGTATGGGCTCGTCTTTGGCCGATATCGCAAACACGGCTGTAGAATCACTTGTCGAACTCATGTCCAAGGTCCGCGATCGCGTCGTGGCCGCCGGTGAAAGCACCACTGACAAGGCGAAGATCCAAACGGAACTAACCGAGCTTTTCAGCCAGATTGATTCCACCGTTAACGGCGCGGCTTTCAACAAGGTGAACTGGCTTACGGGCGACAATAACGGCACTGCAATCACTGAGGCTGAGGTCCTCTCCGGTGCGAACGGTAGCACGCTGACCACCATCAACGTGAACCTCGAAGCCTCCGCTAACGGCAACGTTGCCGCTATCGTAGGGACCGTAACCACGATCGATGTCTCTGCTGCAGCAGACGCCGCTGAAATCTCGGGCTATTTGGCCACCATTGATACCGCAATGGCTGACCTTACGACCCAGGGTGCAACATTCGGTGCTGCTACGACGCGAATCGATCTTCAGAAGGATTTCATCAGCTCCATCACCGACGCGATTGACCGCGGTGTAGGCTCGCTGGTGGACGCCGATATGAACGAAGAGTCTACCCGCTTGAAGGCTCTCCAGACGCAGCAGCAGCTTGCTGTTCAGTCGCTGTCGATTGCCAACTCGAACACCGACCTTATCCTGCAGCTCTTCCGTTAAGAGCTTCGATCTTAAGAGACCAGAAGGCCCGCTTTTCAGCGGGCCTTTTGGTGATTCAGGTAGTTGGTATTGAACCAGTCTCCCGCTTGCTTCGCGTATGAACTGATGAGCTCCCTGCTGGCTAGTTTGGCAATTTCGTCGCGCAGCTCAGGCGACAGGCTACACATAGGAGCGCCATTTGGATGCTTTGGGGGAACTACTAAATAGCGACCATCTGGCGCCTGTAGCAGCTGCATTTCATAGAGCCTGATGTCCGAGTTAACCTGAACGCTGAAGGTGCAGTGCCGTTTGAATCCCTTAGGGGTCGGCGGATCGTTGTGGAGCCGTAGATTCTCGATTTTCATCAGACCGCCTCGATCTAGGCCAGGAACCGCTCAGACTCATCAAACGTTTAGGTGCGACGCTTGGTTGAGGCTCCCCTCGTTACTTTCTGCTTCTACGGAGAGAAGCTTGTTCCAAACTTGCAGCCCGTGCTGAATACGCTGGCCACCTGCGTCTACGATCATTCCTCGCCGGGGCGAGCGCTATTAAACTCCTGTTAATATCCAACTTATAGTATCCATAAGCGGGTGTTACGAGTCGATCGGCGCTTCTGCACCTGGCAAAGGATCGGCGCACTTGAGCGCCGGGCGCATGATGCCCTTCCGATGCGCTGGCTCGTTCGAGTCATGTCTCAATCTCAACATTTCATCGTCCAATAGGATGCTTGCTTTCTGAGCTGGCCCGATGGACGTCCATCGCTGCAGCAAGCGCAGGACATGCTGAGTCTTCCGTGAATATCCCATGCGGGAATTTGCGAGAGCGACTGGCAGGGACACGACGTTTGTGGACAGTCAACCACTAAGGGCGCGTTCATGACTTCAATTGTCACATCTCTTTCGGTCAATCAGATCAAATCGCTTTCGTCGACCGCGATCGCCAATCTTTCGACAACCGATGTTGCGGCATTGACCAGCACGCAGATCAAGGCGCTGAGTTCGGCGCAGATAGCTGCGTTCGAGACGGAAGATCTTGCTGCGTTTTCCTCCACGCAATTGAGTGCTGTCACGGCCGCTGCCATCACCGGGCTCACGCTTTCTCAGATGGAAAGTCTGAGCTCAACCAACATTGCCGGCCTGACTTCTACTC
This sequence comes from Pseudorhizobium flavum, assembly GCF_902502825.2. Next base: position 9,590 of record NZ_LR723674.1, on the reverse strand, counting down.
AGATGAACGCGCTCAGCACTGCTCAGGTTGGCCAGCTAAACTCGGAGCAGGTCGAAGCTCTAACCTCCAAGCAGATTGCGGCCCTTTCGGCTGCAGCCCTTGGCACAATGACCTCGGACGAACTGGCAACCTTCTCTACCGATGAAGTCGCCGCCATCAACACCAAGGTACTCGCTGCCCTCTCCACGGACGCTATCGCCAACTTCAGCAGCGATCAACTCGGCGCCCTCAGTTCAAGGCAGATCGCTGCGCTGACGACTGCTCAGGTTGCTGTGCTCACGTCAGAACAAATCGATGGTCTGACAAGCACCCAGGTTTCGGCATTCACCGTCAAACAGGTCGCGGCTTTGACAACCGCTGCAATCACCTCGCTTGATAGCACGCAGATCGCCGCACTCAACGCAAAACAGATTGCTGCACTGACCACCGACCAGGTCGCTACACTGGACTCCGATCAAGTCACAGCCCTGTCAAGCACCCAGATTGCGGCCCTTTCGGCTGCAGCCCTTGGCACAATGACCTCGGACGAACTGGCAACCTTCTCTACCGATGAAGTCGCCGCCATCAACACCAAGGTACTCGCTGCCCTCTCCACGGACGCTATCGCCAACTTCAGCAGCGATCAACTCGGCGCCCTCAGTTCAAGGCAGATCGCTGCGCTGACGACTGCTCAGGTTGCTGTGCTCACGTCAGAACAAATCGATGGTCTGACAAGCACCCAGGTTTCGGCATTCACCGTCAAACAGGTCGCGGCTTTGACAACCGCTGCAATCACCTCGCTTGATAGCACGCAGATCGCCGCACTCAACGCAAAACAGATTGCTGCACTGACCACCGACCAGGTCGCTACACTGGACTCCGATCAAGTCACAGCCCTGTCAAGCACCCAGATTGCGGCCCTTTCGGCTGCAGCCCTTGGCACAATGACCTCGGACGAACTGGCAACCTTCTCTACCGATGAAGTCGCCGCCATCAGCACCAAGGTACTCGCTGCCCTCTCCACAGACACGATTGCAAACTTCGACAGCGCTCAGCTCGGCGCCCTCAGTTCAAGGCAGATCGCTGCGCTGACGACTGCTCAGGTTGCTGTGCTCACGTCAGAACAAATCGATGGTCTAACAAGCACCCAGGTTTCGGCATTCACCGTCAAACAGGTCGCGGCTCTGTCAACAGAAGCGGTGTCCTCGCTCGAAAGCGATCAGATTACAGCTTTGACATCCAGGCAGGTCGCGGCGCTCACAACGGCCCAGGTTGACGCATTTACCTCCGATCAGGTCCAGGCTTTGACCTCGACACAAATTGCAGCCTTGGGCGCCATTGCTCTTGATACGATGACTTCGGACGAGATCGCTACATTCTCTACGGACGAAATTGCAGCTATCAACACCAAGGTACTCGCAGCGCTGTCATCGGCAACAATTGCCAATCTTGACAGCGACAAAATCGCTGCCCTCAGCAGCAAGCAGGTTGCCGCCCTCACCACTGCTCAGGTTGCAACGCTGACTTCCGCTCAGGTTGACGGACTCACCAGTGCCAATATTGTGGCTCTGACAGCCAAACAGGTTGCCGCACTGACCACCGATGCTCTTGCATCTCTGGACAGCGATCAGATCGGGGCTCTTTCGTCCAAGCAGATCGCAGCGTTGACAACTGACCAGGTCGCAAGCTTGAACTCCGACCAGGTCGAGGCACTCTCTAGCTCACAGATTGCAGCCCTCTCCGCCGCGGCGCTTGGCACAATGGCTTCGGACGAGATCGCTACATTCTCTTCCGACGAAGTTGCAGCTATCAGCACCAAGGTGCTCGCGGCGCTGTCATCGGCAACAATCGCCAACCTTGATAGCGACAAAATCGCTGCCCTCAGCAGCAAGCAGGTTGCCGCCCTCACCACTGCTCAGGTTGCAACGCTGACTTCCGCTCAGGTTGACGGACTCACCAGTGCCAATATTGTGGCTCTGACAGCCAAACAGGTTGCCGCACTGACCACCGATGCTCTTGCATCTCTGGACAGCGATCAGATCGGGGCTCTTTCGTCCAAGCAGATCGCAGCGTTGACAACTGACCAGGTCGCAAGCTTGAACTCCGACCAGGTCGAGGCACTCTCTAGCTCACAGATTGCAGCCCTCTCCGCCGCGGCGCTTGGCACAATGGCTTCGGACGAGATCGCTACATTCTCTTCCGACGAAGTTGCAGCTATCAGCACCAAGGTGCTCGCGGCGCTGTCATCGGCAACAATCGCCAACCTTGATAGCGATAAAATCGCTGCCCTGAGTACTTCTCAGGTTGCCGCTCTCACCACTGCTCAGGTTGCAACGCTGACCTCTGCTCAGGTGGACGGCTTGACAAGCGATCAGGTTGCAGCCCTGACTCCCGGCCAGGTTGCAGCACTTTCCACTGACGCCGTAGCATCACTGGAAAGCACTCAGATAGAAGCTCTGACGTCAAGACAGGTCGCCTCGCTCACGACGGACCAGGTCGCCAGCTTGACTTCTGATCAAGTCGACGCGCTCACCAGCTCCCAGGTCGCAGCTCTTAGTGCTGCAGCCCTTGGCACTATGACCTCAGACGAGATTGCTACATTCTCGTCTGAAGAGATCGCGGCCATCAGCACAAAGGTCATAGCTGGCCTCTCGAGCGACACCGTGTCCTTCTTGTCCAGTGATCAGATTGGCGCCCTTAGCACCAGCCAGCTCACTCTGCTGACCACGGCACAAATTGCAACGCTCTCGTCAGACCAGGTTGACGGTCTAACGAGCGGACAGGTCGCCGCCCTGACAGCCAAGCAGATCGGATCCCTGACGACGGCTGCCATTGCCTCCCTCGAGAGTGATCAGATCGGAGCTCTGACGTCCACTCAGATCGCCGCGTTGAGCACTGATCAGGTAGCCACGCTCACGTCCGATCAGGTCGAGGCCCTTTCGTCCGTGCAGATCGCCGCGCTCAGCTCCGCCGCCCTTGAGGCAATGGACTCCAGCGAGATCGCGACCTTCACAACTGATGAAATCGCAGCCATCAACGTGAAGGCCCTGCCTGGTCTGTCTACGGATGATATCGCGGCGCTGACTTCAGAGCAGGCTCAGGCCTTGACAAGCCAGCAGATTGCGGCGCTCACCAGTGCCCAGGTAGAAGCGGTTATCGCAGCATACAACGACGTTTAACCCACGTCGGATCATGAAATGAGGCGGCGCGGCTCCCCCGCGCCGCTTTTTTGTTGCTCGATGTCAGCTCAATCCACAACGATCAGCCCGACGCAAGTCAACTGCATTAGCAAGGCAGAAGTACTCTCACCCGAGTCGTTCAAACGTCAGCCGAAAAGGCTACCTTGCGCAGGATGCCATGACCGTCAGCACTCCCATCGTCTCCGCCCGCACGCAGCAGCTTTCGCTTTCTGAGCTCTTTCAGATAGCCGAGGAACAAACGGCGGCCGGCCAGGCAGCACAGGCAGTCGAACTCTACAAGACGTGGATCGCCTTTAATGACGCTAACCCCCTCCTGCACCTGGCTTATTTTAATTACGCCGTTTCCCTCTCAAAAGCCGGGGATATTGCAGGCGCCCTGAATGCTTTGCGCGCCGCACTCAAGCTAAACCCGGATTTTGGTCAGGCTCACGTCAATCTCGGCAGAACCCTTGAAGACTGTGGGCTTATTGGCCAAGCCGTCTTGCAGTGGCGCAGCTATGTTGACGCAACCAACGACATCACGCCTGATCGCATCAACCACCGCCATCTCGTACTTCAGCACATAGGTCGGGTGCTTGAAGGTGCCGGGAAGCTCGAGGAAGCCGAAGCAGCACTCTGGCAGGCGATGGAACTTCAACCGCACCGTACTGAGGCTGCCCAGCACTGGACGTCGCTTCGTATGCGCCAGGTCAAGTGGCCGGTCATCACGCCTTCTCTCAACATTACGGCCAGACAATTTATGGATGCGATGTCGTCCATGACGGCTGCCTGCTACGCCGATGACCCGCTCTTCCAGCTCGCCAAAGCTTATCGTTATTGCCGTACAACCGTCGGCAGACCCGATCTAAGTAATTTTACTCGAAAGCCTGTGCGCAAGAAGACTGGAACGGGTGCCCGCCTGCGCGTCGGCTACGTTTCCTCCGACCTGCGTCAGCATGCGGTTGGTTTTGCTCTTAGCGAAGTGCTCGAACTCCACGACAAATCCGACGTCGAGGTTTTTGCCTACTACTGCGGCGAACCAGCTCCGCTGGATCAGACCCAGGCCCGCATCAAGAAGGCCGTTGATCACTGGCGCGATATTACCTCCTTAAGTGATCTAGAGGCTGCCCGTCAGATCGTCGTAGACGAAATCGATATTCTCGTGGACGTCAACGGCTATACGAAACATGCCCGCACCAAGATCTTCGCCCATCAGCCGGCACCTGTCATCGTGAATTTCTGTGGTTACCCCGGTTCTATGGCAAGTCCCTACCACCAGTACATGATCGCGGATGAGTTCATCGTCCCACCGGAAAACGAGCTGTACTACACCGAGAAAGTCCTGCGCATTCCCTGCAATCAGCCGGTGGACCGAAAGCGGGCGGTAAATCCGCGCCCGACACGGGCTTCGGTGGGTCTCCCCGAGAATGCTTTCGTCTTTGCCAGCTTCAACGGCATGCAGAAGATCTCTGCATCCTGCTTCGCCCGGTGGATGGCGATCCTGCTGTCAACACCAGGCAGTGTGCTCTGGCTGCTCGTCGGGGACGACAGCGTCAATGAGCGGGTCAAGCAGATGGCTCAGCAGGCCGGTGTTTCACCCGATCGCCTGATTTTCGCGGGCAAGGTTCAAAACCCGGACCACCTCGCGCGGCTTGGTCTTGCTGATCTCTTCCTCGATACTTTTCCGTATGGGGCTCATTCGACAGCCGCTGATGCGATTACGCAGGGCCTTCCGGTCCTGACTGTGCCCGGGAAGAGCTTTGCGTCGCGCTTCTGTGCCAGCATTGTTGCTGCGGCTGGCATCCCCGAAATGATCTGTGATGGTCCTGACGACTATGTGCGCAAGGCTGTTATGTACGCCAAGAATCCGGCCCGCCTCATCGCCGTTCGAGAATCTTTGCAGAGCCAACGCGACAGCTGCCCGCTCCGCGACATGGACGGCCTTGTGCGGCGCCTTGAAGAGCTGTTCTGGCAAATGCAGGGGGACGCCGAGCGTGGGGAAACGCCGGTACCGGACCTACGCAATTTGGATGTCTATTATGAGATTGGCGCTGAACTTGCCGTGGCCAATGTCGAATTCGAGAGCGAACATGCCTACCGGCAGCGTTATCTCAAGCAACTCAAGCTGCTCCACGAGTACGCGCCATTAATGCCTGACGCTCGCCTTTGGACGGGAGCTGCCGAGTAACTCGTCGGCTGACTCTCAAGCAGAAAATCAACTCTTGTGAAACGAGGATTGCATGACCCCAGTTATCCTGGTGACTTTTGCTGGACGGCAGACAAGGATGGAAATCCTCACACGATACATTCGTCGTGCGCTTGATCTGGGGATCATTGACGAGTGGCATGTCTGGGATTTTACTCGCTCAGCCGGTGACCACGCCTGGGTGACGCAGGAATTTGGCCCGGTTCGCTATATGGGCTCCAAGGTACCTTATCAAGAAGCCGGAACCGTATCGGCTACGAGCTCCTTCCGGACCACTGCACGTATTCGCCACGACCTGCATGTTGCAGTAACACCCCACGACAGGCCGCAGGAATGTTACGAGATCGTGGCGGGTGGGTGGAATAATACCCATAGTGCTTTACGGAAGATTAGCCGCGACCAGATGGGCCACTTCGATCGCAGTGAAGACGCCACCCTTTGGAGCAAGCCTACGCCAAGCCTTCTTTCGTCCGGTCGACCGAATGATGTCACGTTTTCGATTGATCCTGCCGGCGTGCCCACTCTAAGGGTCAATGACGTAACACTTGGTGTCTGGCCTGAGCTTGACCTTACTGCTGGCGCAACTGTGCATATCCGCGGCGGCTGGGGTGCAGACCTTGAGCTCTGTGACGTGGAGGCACGTACGCGCCGCTATATCGGCAATCCGAATGAGCAAATGCCTTACTATCAAGCTTATGACTACTATGCGACACGCGTAGAAAAATTTGACGAGGCTGTTTTCTTGAAATGCGACGATGACATCGTCTACATCGAGCTCGACAAGCTCGACGAATTCATACAATTCCGCCGCACCAATCCCCACTATTTCATTGTCTCGGCCAATGTCATCAATAATGGGGTCTGCGCATATCTGCAGCAGGCGGCTGGCTCAATTCCAACGGTTGTTGGTGACTTCGAGCATCCACCTGGTGGCTTTGGCGGCACCCTTTGGGAAAGCGCTGAGCGTGCAGCAAAGCTGCACGCATATTTCCTGGGTCAAGACGGCCAGACCCTACCCCTGTCCCAGTCCGTAGTCGACTGGACTGAGCGCCAGTCTATCAACTTCATCACCTGGCTTGGTCGCGATCTTCGTCATATGGCTCTACCGCAGTGTGATGATGAATATGCCCTTTCTGTCGGCATACCAACTTTCCTGGGTCGGCCTTCGGCTATCTACTCCAATTTCACCGTCAGCCATCTAAGTTTTGGCCCGCAAGAACGTGGATGGGATCCGACAGCCCTGATCAATGCATATGAACGCCTGATGCAGTCGCGGCTCTCTCCAGAAGCAGAAGAGCCCCTGCTGCGCGTGGCCAGCTGAGCTGGCGGGCATAGTCAAAGGGTGGGCGACATGAGCGTAGACAAGAGAATTCTTATCGTCGGTGCAGGGCTTTCCGGCGCTGTCATCGGTAGAGAACTGGCATTAAAGGGCTATCAGGTCGATATTGTTGACTCCCGCGACCATATAGGCGGCAACTGTCATACGGTACGCGACGAAGCGACAGGGGTGATGGTCCATGTCTACGGTCCGCACATCTTTCATACAGATGATGCTGAGGTGTGGGACTATGTGAACGGCTTCACGAGCTTCTTGCCTTACAAGAACCGGGTGAAGACGACGAGCGGTGGCCAAGTCTACTCGCTGCCAGTCAACCTGCACACGATCAACCAGTTCTTTGGCAAGACCTTTCGGCCGGATGAGGCGCGGGCCTTCCTCGAGGAACAGGCTGACGAGACCATCACCGATCCGCAGACATTCGAGGAACAGGCTCTTCGTTTCGTCGGCCGCGACCTCTATGAAGCCTTCTTCAAAGGGTACACGCAAAAGCAATGGGGCTGTTCACCGACGGAACTACCCGCCTCGATCCTCAAGCGGTTGCCCGTCCGTTTCAACTACGACGACAACTACTTCTTTCATAAATATCAGGGCATGCCCGAATCGGGTTACTCCGACATGATCGAGCGTATCCTGGATCATCCAGCGATAACGGTGACGCTGAACACGAAGTTCAAGCGCTGTGACGGCGCAGGCTACGGCCATGTCTTTTATTCCGGCCCGCTCGACGGATATTTTGACTACGAACTAGGCAGACTCGGGTACCGGACGTTGGACTTCGAGCGCTTTACTTATGACGGCGATTACCAAGGCTGCGCGGTAATGAACTTCGGTGAAGTCGACGTTCCTTTCACTCGTATCACCGAGCACAAGCACTTTTCTCCGTGGGAAGAACATTCAGGGTCTGTCTGCTACCGCGAGTATTCGCGCGCCTGCGAGCCCAACGACATCCCCTATTATCCAATCCGTCTTGTGAAAGAGAAAGCTCAACTTGCCGATTACGTGGCACTCGCACAACAGGAACGAGATGTCACCTTCGTTGGGCGGCTTGGCACCTATCGCTATCTCGACATGGACGTGACAATCCGTGAAGCGCTTGATACCGCACGACTTTATCTAGACGGCAAAGCCGACAATCTGCCTATGAAAAGCTTTCTCAGCTCCCCAATCTGAATACGTTGAGCATCCGGTTCATTTTAATCAGTCACCTGTGACTGCCCTACTTCAGGAACGTCGGCGTCACCAGTCCGCAGTTCGAGATCCAGTCTCGTACAAGTTCCACCCACTAACGTCCCTCAAAGAGGACAAAGAACTTCACGTCGTTAGCGGTTGGAACCATGGAAATTTTGGCGCATCGCGGCTGGTGGCTGGATCCGGTGGAGAAGAATACGGAGGCGGCCTTTCGTCGTGCTTTCGAAAGTGGATTTGGCGTTGAGACAGATGTCCGCGACCAGAACGGAATTCTAAGAATCGCACACGACATGCCGGTAGGTGACAATAGCTTGGACTTTAACGACTTCATGCTACTGCACCACTCCTACGAGCGAGCCGGCACCGTTGCTTTGAACATCAAGGCGGATGGCCTCCAAAGGAGTATTCGAGCGGCGCTTGCCCCCGCCTCACCTCCCGCGCTCTTCTGCTTCGATATGTCCGTTCCAGATGCCCTAGGCTATCTCAAAGAAGGTTTCATAACCTATACGCGCCATTCCGAGCTCGAACCGGTTCCGTCATTTTATGACAAAGCGGATGGAGTTTGGTTAGACGCGTTCGAAAGCGATTGGATCACTCCCGAAATTGTCGAGCAGCATCTCGCTGCAGGCAAGAAGGTCGCGCTTGTTTCCCCGGAATTACACGGGCGCGAATATAGGGCCGCTTGGGAAATGTGGCGCGATCTAAAGAGCGTCGACCTCGCAATCTGTACAGATTTTCCAGACAGAGCTGCGGATTTTTGGAAATAGTGCAATGCACAGGAGACTTAAGGGCCCATGATCAAGGCAGTTCTATTCGACATGGATGGCGTGCTCATAGATGCCAAGGAATGGCATTATGAAACTCTAAACGATGCACTCGCAGTTTTTGGCCTAACGATTACGCGGACTGAACATCTTGCGGTCTATGACGGCCTTCCGACCCGAAAGAAGCTCGAAATACTATCGCGCACTCACGGCCTTTCCCCAAAGTTGCATGAATTCTTGAACACATTGAAGCAACAGATGACCTACCGGGTCATTGTGGAAAAATGCCGCCCTGTGTTTCATCATGAGTATGCACTTGGCCGACTCCACCGGGAGGGAAAGCGTCTCGTGGTCTGCTCCAACTCCGTTCGCTCCTCGGTTGAAGCGATGATGCACCATTCCAACCTTCTGAAATACATGGACTTTCTTCTGTCGAACCAGGACGTGGTCAAGGCCAAGCCCGACCCTGAAATTTACCTCACGGCAATGGAGCGACTGAAACTCGCACCTCATGAATGCTTGATCTTGGAAGACAATGACCACGGCATTCAAGCAGCTCGGGCATCTGGCGCCCATGTCATGGTCGTCGGTTCGATCAACGACGTGAACTACCAGCGAATTAGCCAGGAAATCACAACAATAGAGGCCATCCACTGATGAGATACCTCATACCGATCGCATCGAAAGATGATCTCTTTCCGAAGGAGGAGTATCACTTCCCAAAGCCTTTGATCGAGGTCGACGGCATCCCGATGATCGCTCTCGTGGTCGGCAGTATCCGCCGGCGCGATCCCTCGGCTCGCTTCATCTTCGTCGTGCTCCGTCAGGATGTGCTGGATTATAGCTTAGACTCGATCCTGAGGTTAATGGGAGGAGAGGATTGCGTCGTCGTTGAATTGACATCTCCCACGATGGGCGCGGTGTGCTCCGCCTTG
>NZ_LR723673.1 GCF_902502825.2 Pseudorhizobium flavum | reverse complement strand
AACACATAGTCGGCCCAAGAAAGGAGGAAGGAGAAGATGGCGACAGTGATGAGCCCGGGAGCGGACAGCGGCAAGACGACCTTGATGAACGCTTCGAATTGAGAGCAGCCGTCAACCATCGCGGCCTCCTCAAGGTCGAACGGCATTGACTTAAAGAACCCCCAGAGCAACCAGACCGCTAGCGGCAGTGAAATTGCAAGATGTGCGATCAACAGCCCCCACAGTGTGTCGGTGAGGCCGATTGTGCGGAAAGTTGCCGCCATCGGGATCGCCAGCATGAGGGGTGGGAACATGTAGGCAAAAAGCATCGATGCCACGAGCATAGTCTTGCCCCGAAAACGCAGCCGGGTGGCGCCATAAGCGACAAATGCCGACAGCATGAGGGAGACGGTAATCGTCGCAACCGCCATTAGAGCGCTATTCAGAAAATTGACGACATAGTTCGTCTGCCGGAATAGGGAAATGTATGACGTCAGGTCCGGTGGCCAGAATACCAGAGATGTGTCGAGGAAAAGTCGTTCCGAAGGCCTCAGGCTTGAAATTATCATCCAGTATATCGGAAAGAACGAATACAGGCAGATAACGAGTACTGTTACATAGAGTGCAACTTTTCCTGACAGCCTTTTAAATAGTCTCCAGAAGGTGCTGTCCTGAACCCTGCTCCCGTGTTGCAGCGACGATTTCGGACGAATCGGCTCGCGCTCTGGTATCTGCGGGCGGGAATCAATGGGCAATCGCTCTACATGGCTATTCATTGTTATCTCCCTTGCTTTGCATCGTCGATGGGGAATAGGCGCAGATAGATGAGAATGACGCCTGAGAGAATAAGGAAGGAGATCGTTGCCACAGCGGCGCCCCCGCCCAGATTGTACTCCAGAAACGACTTCCTATAGGCCAAGGTAGGCAAGGTCTCTGTCTGGTTCAGCGGCCCGCCTTTCGTCAAAAGCCATATCACATCGAACTTGTTGAACATCCAGATGCCGCGCAGAAGGATGACCACGATCAGAACCGAGCGTAAGCCCGGTATCGTGATGTGCCAGAATTGCCGCCAGGCTCCCGCGCCATCGACGCGCGCGGCTTCATAAAGTTGCGTTGGGATCGTCTGCAAACCGGCAAGAACACAGGTTACGACAAAAGGTGTCCACAACCACACGCTAACGAGGACGATTGTGCCTTTGGCCGTGAAGGCATGAGAACTCCAATCGAGCATTCCGACACCGATGGATGCGAGAGCGCTCTTGAGCAATCCGTAATTTGGCTCGAGAATCCATTGGGCTACCAGGCAGGCGACAACGGTCGGCAGGAAGTACGGAAGAATGGCGATCGCGCGTACAACCGTCTGGCCAAGAAAGCGCTTGTTAAGCACCATCGCTATGCCGACGCCCAGAACAACCTGCAGGACAATTGACGTAATCGCGATTGTGAGGCCGTTCGTCAACGAATTCCAGAAAAGAGGATCTCGCAATACCTTGCTGTAGTTGCTCAGGCCGGCCCACTGAGGTTCGCCGATAAACGAACTTGCCGAATAGAATGATAGCATAACCGCGTAAATTAACGGGGCGCCAATAATAATTGCAAGCAGTGATATACTGCCTATAAACAACGTAACAATTCGCCGGTCCTGAACCATAAGAATCATCCTTTGGACGAACGATCGGGGCGGCAGAGACCACCCCGATCTGCAATTAGATGAGGGAGCGAATGCGTTGCGCGGCCGCGGCGACGCAATCAGCAGACGAGGTGTTGCCGAGGACTTTCTGCTGGAGCATCTCCGGCATGACATTTGCGTTGAACACGTTACAAGCACGCATGTCGATGGAAGGGCCGCTGGTGTCAATCGCCGTGATGGTAACGCCGTCCCCCTCGATGAAGGACTTCATCTGCATCATCGTTTCCCAATGCTTCTTGATCATGGGATGGCTCTTCCACCGCTCATTTTCGTAGATATCCAAGCGAGACGGATGGTTGTTCATCCATGCGGAAAGCAACCAATCCACGTAGTGCTCGTCAGCGAACCACTGTAGGAATTTGACTGCCTCCTCGCTCTGCTTCGTCTTGAAGACGCAGAAGCCGTCAAAGGCATAGGAAAGCGCCTTCTGACCGCTGCTGCTGGGCGAGGCAAAGATGCCGTACTGATCTGCCAGCGCAGGATTTGTTGCCTCGAGGGATTCGACCAGGCGGCCTGAATAGAGCGTGTGAGCAGCCTTTCCGGTGGTGAAGAGACTCATTAGTTGAGCGTAGCCGACGGCGTTCATGCCGGGCGGCATGGTCTTATACAGCTCGCCATAAAGATCCAAAAAGCGCGTGGCACGATCGAGATTCTCGCCTTGGTCGAGAACGACATTCCAGTCTTTGTCAAAAAGCTGTGTGCCTTCCGCGAACATATTTCCAAAGCTCGCCCAATTCGTCGCGGAGTCGCTTGCCAGCGGTATGACGCAGCCGCCAACATCAACATTTCCACTATTATTGACGGTAAGCGCCTCGCAGTTCTTCAAGAAATCGCCCGACGTCTCCGGGACCTTCAGACCCTTCTGGGCGTAGAGGTCTTTCCTGTAGTAATTTACGACCAGATTGTAATCGAACGGATAGTACCAGTTCTCACCCTCATACTCCCAGGCAGCGCCTTTGCCCCAGTCGTACTTTTTTACCAGGTCGGTGACCGGCAGAAGAACGCCCGCCTGAACGAACTGCAAAATACCCGCAATGAAGCCGGCAGTATAAATATCGTATGACTGGCCAGCATTGATCGCCGCCATCGCTTTTTGCGTCGTACCGCTGATGGGAGTCGAATCTACAATTATTCTGACGCCGAATTTGCTTTCGTATTCGTCGCACGCCTTTTTAAGGGCAGCCTGACTGGCGACCGAAGTTTCTTGGTTGAGAAAACGAAGCGTGACGCCGGACTGGGCTCGCACGGCGGGCGCCGCCACGCTCGCTCCGACGACGGCCGCTGTTCCTAGAAAGTTACGGCGGGTCATGCCCGACAGGCCCGCCGCCATTCTTTTGTGACCTGGAATGTAGATGCTCATTTCATGCTCCTCCCATGTTAAGACGTCAGTTCAAGCCAAATTGACAAGAATTAATTCGCCCGTATCGAGTATAGTGGTGAATTTCTTCCTTTATGGCGCATCCAGAGATGCTTTCGTCAGCACGCGATACAGAGCATCCGTTGAAGTCGAATTCCGCGACCCACGGTCCAGGGGCGCAGTATCTCAATCTGACCCGGCGATCTCGCAGGGGTGGATCACGCACTTTCCTTCGCTCTGATTTTGCCACCCGTTTCCGCTATCCGGAGCGACGCACCGCTCGCGGACTCGAACAGGTGAAGCCGCTCACTCGGGAGGGCGATCGGGATTCTGTCACCGGCGCGGATTTCGTCGCGGCGCTCGACGACGGCACGCATCTTATGGCCGGCCAGCGTGCCCATGAGATAAGTCTGCGCTCCGATCTGCTCGACCAAGCTTACGCTCATCTCAAGCGGGGAATCGTTGGAGATGACGAGGTGCTCGGGCCGGATTCCAAGCGTCACGCTTTGTCCGTACTTGGCGAAGGTTTTATCTGGTATGCCTACCGATAGGTCTCCGGATCGCACTTCGAGCCGTCCGCTAGCGTCGACCAAATGCCCGTCGATCAGGTTCATTTCGGGCGAACCAATAAACCCAGCGACGAACGTGTTTGCGGGACGGTCATAGAGTTCGAGAGGTCTCCCAGCCTGCTGGATCACGCCATCGCGCATGATCACGATGCGGTCCCCGAGCGTCATTGCTTCGACTTGGTCATGTGTCACGAAGATCATCGTCGCCCGGAGCCGGGCATGGAGCGTCGTGATTTCTTCGCGCATCTTCACGCGCAGTTTCGCGTCGAGATTGGACAGCGGTTCGTCCAGAAGGAAAACATCGGGGTCCCGCACGAGCGCACGCCCAAGGGCGACACGCTGCATCTGACCGCCCGAGAGCTGTCGCGGCTTGCGGTCGAGCAGGGCTTCGAGATCTAGGCTGGCCGCCGCGGCCCTCACCCGCCGGTCAATCTCCTGCTTCGCTTCACCGCGCACCCGTAGGCCGAATGCCATGTTGTCGTAGACCGACTTCTGGGGATATAGCGCATAGTTCTGAAAGACCATCGCGACGTTGCGATCTTTCGGAGGCAGTCCGGTGACATCCCTCCCGCCGATTATGATAGCGCCTGAAGTGGTGTCGTCGAGGCCGGCGATCATCCGCAGTGTCGTCGATTTTCCGCATCCGGAAGGTCCGACAAAAACAATGAGCTCGCCATCCTCTATCTCCAGGCAGAAATCCTTGACGGCCCATGGGCCCTGGTCGCCACCAAACGACTTGGAGACATTTTGGAGCGATATTCGCGCCATGCAGCGTAACCTCCCTAAACGTGATGCCCTGTTGTGGGCTTCGCAGGCCATCCCTCCCGATGACCTACTTGTAGACCAAATTGGATAGACCAACCCCGCTGCTTCGTCAATGTCCCCCTTGATAGATTTTTTATAGCACCCACAGGACGCGGGGCAAAAATTATTGGATTGACCAATCTGGTATGTCCAGTTACGGTTTCGCCATAGCTTCCATAGAGAGGCACGTTAATCGCAATGTGAGTGGTTGAGATGGCCGGACCGTTGAGTGGATACCAAGTTCTTGATCTATCGAGGATTCTAGCGGGCCCGTGGCTCGGGCAGCTTTTAGCCGATCTAGGGGCGACGGTCTGGAAGATCGAACGCCCCTTTACCGGCGACGACACCCGCCACTGGGGCCCACCGCATCTGGATGGAACGACCGAGAGCGCCTATTTCCTCAGCGCCAATCGCGGTAAGCATTCGATTTGCGTAGACATCGCCACGCAAGCCGGCGCTGACATCGTTCGATCTCTGGTCAAGAAGGCCGACGTTCTTATCGAGAACTACAAGGTCGGCGACATGAAGCGGTATGGGCTGGATTTTGAAACGCTCCGCCTCATCAAGCCGGACATAGTGTACTGCTCCATCACGGGATACGGCCAGACCGGCCCGATGAAGACCGTGGCCGGATACGACATGGCCATCCAAGCCATATCCGGGCTGATGAGCATCACGGGCGAGGCCGACGACAAACCCGGCGGCGGGCCCCAGAAGGTCGGCGTCCCAATTTCCGATCTCCTCACCGGAATGTACAGCGCAACGGGCGTGCTGTCGGCCTTACTGCATCGCGAGCGGACGGGCGAGGGCCAGCATATCGACATGGCGCTTCTCGATGTCCAGCTTGCCGCTCTGGCGAACCAGAATCTGAACTACCTGACCACCGGGAAACCGCCGCGGCGATATGGAAATGCTCATCCGAACATCGTGCCCTATCAGGTGTTCAGGTCGAGCAACGGGTCATTCGTCCTCGCGGTGGGGAACGACCAGCAGTTCAGGAAATTCTGCATGGCGTCCGGGCTGCAAGTCCTCTGCGATGACCCCCGTTTCACCACCAACACGGATCGCCTGGCGAACCGCGACGCTCTGGTCTCGATCCTGACCGAGCATCTTACCCAGGAAACGACGGAGTACTGGATCGCCCTTCTCGAACCCATCGGCGTACCATGCGCGTCGATCAACCGGCTCGACCAGGCATTCGCGCATCCGCAGGTCATCCATCGCCAATTGCAGATCAACCTTCCCCACACCACGGGCAAGACGGTGCCGCTCGTGGCCAATCCGATCAAATTCTCGCAAACGGAAATCGAGTATTCCATCAGTCCCCCGATGCTTGGGGAGCATACGAAGCACATCCTCAATTCAATCCTCGACATCGGCGATGATGAAATATCGCGGCTTGAGAAGGACAAGATTATCTATTGCGGATGACACAGGGCGGGCTGCGCGCGCCCTCGGTTGCGGTTGTCAGGCGTTCGACGTGCCAAGACTATCGCTGGCGAGCCGCCGCAGCGAGATATCGCGCTTCTCCTTCGCCCAGCGGATCTCCCGCGTGGAGCCCGGTAAACAGCTGCGATGCTCATAGGTCGCCTCATCGCGAGCCTGCGCATCTTTTGTGCCTCGATGAAGGCGGGTGCGAAGGAGCGTCTCGTTCTTCGATGCTTTCGATCAGACAGGTTTGAGCCAATGTCCAGAATTGCCATGCCCGCTCCCGACGCTGCGATCATCGCCCGCAAGCCCGAAATCGTCGCGGCGTTGAGGGCCGTCCTTCCCGCGGATGCGATCGTCTCGGACCCCGAGGAAACCCGCGCATATGAGTGCGACGCGCTGACCGCCTACCGATGTCCGCCGCTCGCCGTGGTTCTACCGTGCACTACCGAGCAGGTGGCGGCGGCGATGAAGATTTGCCACGATCTGCGTGTTCCGGTTATCCCGCGCGGTGCCGGCACGTCGCTGGCAGGCGGAGCGCTTCCGACTGCCGATAGCGTGGTCATCGGCACCATGCGGCTGCGGGCCGTTCTCGAGATAGATACCGCAAACCGTTTCATCAGGGTTCAGACGGGCGTCACCAACCTTTCCGTCAGCGCGGAGCTGGAGGCGGAAGGGTTTTTCTACGCACCGGACCCGTCGTCGCAGCTTGCGTGCACGATCGCCGGGAATATCGGGATGAATTCCGGCGGCGCCCACTGCCTGAAATACGGCGTCACCACGAACAACCTTCTCGGCGTCCGCATGGTGCTTGCCACCGGAGAGATCGTCCAGCTTGGCGGTCCCCATCTCGGCATGGCGGGTCTGGACATCCTGGGGCTTATCTGCGGCTCCGAAGGGCAACTCGCGATCGTGACCGAAGCGACGTTGCGCATCCTGCCGCGCCCCGAGGGCGCACGGCCGATGCTGATTGGCTTTGACAGCGCCGAAACGGCGGGCGAATGCGTGGCCCGCATCATTCGCTCCGGCCTCCTGCCGGTGGCGATCGAGTACATGGACGATGTCTGCCTGCGTGCGGTCGAGGCCTTTGCAAAAGTGGGCTATCCCGATTGCGCCGCCGTCCTGATCGTCGAGGTCGAGGGCTCGGAAGACGAAATCGCCGATCAGATCGAGCGCATCAAGGCAATCTCATCGGAACTGAACCCCGCCGAATTCCGCAGCAGCCGCAACGCCGACGAGTCGCTGGCGATATGGAAGGGCCGCAAATCGGCCTTCGGGGCGATGGGCCGCTTAGGCGACTATCTGTGCCTCGACGGCACGGTGCCGGTTTCGAAGCTGCCCCACACCCTGAAACGGATCGGCGAGCTCTCAAAGGAACACGGGCTTGAGGTCGCCAATGTCTTTCATGCCGGCGACGGAAACATGCACCCCCTGATCTTGTTCGACGCCAACAAGCCCGGCGACCTCGAGCGAGCCGAATCCTTCGGAAGCGACATTCTTCGCTTGTGCGTGGACATGGGCGGCTGCCTCACTGGCGAACACGGCGTGGGGATCGAAAAACGCGACCTTATGACGAAGCAATATGCGCCGGACGACATGGCGATCCAGATGGAGATCAAGGGGGCGCTCGATCCTCATTGGCTGCTGAATCCGGCGAAGGTCTTCCCTCTCGAGATCAGCCAGCCTCATCGGGAGGCGGCGAAAAGGGTATGACGGAGGGGACGGAAAGCCGGGGCGCCGATGCGGCGGTTCCAGGGAGCGAAGCCGAGCTGGCGGCACTCGTCGCGGACAGCTTCCGGCAGAAGCGGAAACTCCATATTTGCGGAGGTGGCACCCAGAGCCGCGCCTCCGTTGCGGCAGATTCGGTTCTGACGACACGCGAGATTGGCGGGATCGTCGCCTACGAGCCGGGCGCACTGACCCTGATCGTACGTACGGGCGCGTCGGTCGGTGAGATCGAGCGGCTGCTGGCGACCGAGGGCCAGTCGCTAGCCTTCGAGCCGATGGATTATCGCGTGCTGCTTGCGACAGACGGCACGCCGACCATCGGCGGCATGGTCGGCGCCAACCTCTCCGGGCCAAGACGCATTCAAGCCGGCGCATGCCGCGATCACCTGCTCGGCGTCCGGTTCGTCGACGGGCAAGGCCGGATCATCAGGAATGGCGGACGGGTGATGAAGAACGTTACCGGGATGGACCTCGGGAAATTGCTCTGTGGCTCGCATGGGACGCTTGGCATCCTAACGGAGGTGGCCCTGAAAACGCTTCCTTCGGCCGAGGCCCAGAAGACTCTGGTCTTCGGCGGGCTGTCATCACGCGAGGCCGTCGCCATATTCTCGACGGCGCTGGCGACGCCTTTCGAAGTTTCCGGCGCCGCATTCTTCGACAGAACGGCATGGCTGCGCATCGAAGGACTGTCTCGTCAGGTCGAGTACCGGTGCGAGCGGCTGCAAGCCCTGTTCCGCGGCCGGGATATCGACACGCTTGAGGATGGGAAAAGCCGCCATTTGTGGCGAAACCTGAGGGACGTTCGCCACTTTGCCGACCGCTCCGATGCCGTCTGGCGCATCCTAGTCAAGCCTACCGAAGCACCCGCCACGATGGAAGCCCTCGAACGTCTGGGAGGCGAGAGCTCGCTCGATTGGGGCGCGGCGCTGATCTGGTATTGCGGGAACGCGGATTGCGCCGCCGTGCGCGCCGCAGTTCCGGAAGGGGTGGTGACGCTCGCGCGTCCCGGCCCCGGCAGTACGGGTCCCGCGTTCATAAACGAAGCCCCGGGCGCGGCGGCCCTGGCAGCGTCGCTTCGCAACGTTTTTGATCCCGCCGGGATTTTCAACCCGGGCCGGATGGGACGCTGAGATGCAGACGAACTTCACGGCAGAACAGTTGACCGACGCGACGACCAGGCGCTCGAACGAAATTCTCAGATCGTGCGTTCACTGCGGTTTTTGCACGGCCACATGCCCTACCTACAAGGTTCTTGGCGATGAACTCGACAGCCCGCGCGGACGCATTTACCTGATCAAGGATATGATGGAAAACGGCAAGGTCCCGGACAGGCAAACGGTGAAGCATATCGACCGCTGCCTTAGTTGCCTGAGTTGCATGACCACTTGCCCTTCTGGTGTGCACTATATGCATCTCGTCGATCACGCACGGGAATACATCGAGAAAAACTACAAGCGCCGGTGGGACGACCGCGCGCTACGTTGGATTCTGGGGAAAATCCTACCTTATCCCGGTCGGTTCCGTCTCGCATTGATCGGCGGGAAGCTTGCGAAGCCGTTTCGAAGGCTGCTGCCGGACGCCCGCCTAAGGGCGATGCTTGACATGGTGCCGGCCCAAATCCCCTCACCCAGTTTCAACGACCGCCCCCAGACCTTCGCCGCCGAGACCGGCAGGCAGAAGCGCGTCGCCCTGTTGACCGGCTGCGCACAGCGCGTCCTGAACACCGACATCAACGACGCCACGATCAGGCTGTTGCAACGACACGGTTGCGAGGTCGTCATTCCCAAAGGGCTGGGTTGCTGCGGTGCGCTCACGCACCATATGGGCAAGACCGATGAGAGCCACCGCATGGCGGCCGCAAACATCCGGGCGCTCGTCGCCGAACTGGATGGCGACGGCCTCGACGCCGTCGTCATCAACACGTCCGGCTGCGGAACGACCGTGAAGGACTATGGCCACATGTTCCGCGACGATCCGCTGGCGGCAGACGCCGCGCGCGTTTCGGCTCTGGCAAAGGACATCAGCGAAGTAATGAACTCTATCGGCCTCAGGGAACCGGCCCATGCCGAGCCCCTCCGGGTAGCCTATCACGCCGCATGCTCGCTTCAGCATGGGCAACAGATCCGAGCCGCGCCCAAGGATCTGTTGAAAGCAGCAGGTTTCCAAGTGGTGGAGCCGCGCGATGGTCACATCTGTTGCGGCTCCGCCGGCATCTATAATCTGATGCAGCCCGAGATTTCGTCCCAACTCAAGTCGCGCAAGATCACGACATTGGAGGCGACCGCGCCGCAGGTTATTGGCGCCGGAAACATCGGTTGCATGATGCAGATCGGATCGGGAACGGACATTCCAGTCGTTCATATCGCCGAGCTTCTAGATTGGGCGACCGGCGGGCCCAAGCCCTTATAGGGCTGGGATGCCATAACCCCCGCGAAGAGATACGCGCCTGTCGGGGCGCAATAACGGAGCTTTGACATGAAGGATCGGATCGAAGTCGGCGGGCTGCAGGTCGGTCGCAGGCTCTACTCAAACGGCGCGTTGCAGGTCGATCGCAGGCTCTACCATTTCGTCAACAAGCGCGCAATGCGGCACCGGCGTCAAACCCGCGGATTTCTGGGCCGGCTTCGGCAAGCTCGTCCACGATCTCGCGCCGAAGCCTATGAGGCGTGGAACGCCGATACCGGGCCGGAATGCGGCCTGCGGGGCCATGCGCAAGGGCATATGGGCCATGCCGGACCTGACGGCCGCCATGCTGGAGCAGAAGATCGGTCATCCGAAGGCTGGCGCGAACACCGCCTGGGTTCCGTCGCCCACCGCCGCCACGCTGCACGCCACGCACTATCACAAGGTCGACGTGAAAGCGCCGAAAGTGCTGAAGTCGCGCTAGAAGGCGAAGCTGGACGACATCCTGTCGATCCCGGTTGCCACCCGGCGCAACTGGTCGCCGGAGGACATCCAGCGCGAACTCGACAACAACGCGCAGGGCATTCTCGGCTATGTCGTGCGCTGGGTCGACCAGGGCGTCGGCTGCTCCAAGGTGCCCGACATCAACAAATTCGGCCTGATGGAGGACCGCGCGACGCTGTGCATCTCGCGCAGCATATGGCGAACTGGCTGCGACGGCATCGTCAGCGAAGCGCAGGTGACGGAGATGCCGAAGCGCACGGCCGGCGTCGTGGATCGCCAGAACGACTGCGACTGAACCGCCGCCCGATGGCACCGGATTTCGACCAGTCCATCGCCCTCCTCGCGGCAGTCGATCTGGTCATCAAGGGCCGCGCTCAACGGAGCGGCATACCGAGCCGGTTCTGCATGCGCGCCGGCTGGAGCTGAAGGCCAAAGGGGCAGGCGATCTCGGAACAGGATAAAACAATGAAAGCCATCACGCTGCATGTCGCCAACCGCATTATCGAATCCGCGTTGGATCGAGGGCGGGAGCTCAATCTGAAGCCGCTTTCGGTCGCGGTGCTCGATGCAGGCGGTCACCTCATCGCGTTCCAGAAGCAGGATGGTTCTTCCATGCTGCGCTTCGAGATCGCCTTTGGCAAAGCCTATGGCGCCCTGGCGGTCGGCTCGGGCTCCCGCTGGCTGAACTCGGCCGCTGCCGAGCGCATTCATTTCGTACAGGCCCTGTCCGGCGTTTCCGGCGGTAAGATCGTGCCGGTTCCCGGTGGTGTCCTGATACGCGGGGAGGCGGGTGAGACCCTCGGAGCTGTTGGCATCTCCGGTGATGCATCGGCCAACGACGAAATCTGTGCTGCGCACGCTGTCGAGCAGGTGGGCCTGGTCGCGGACAAGGGCTAAAGCATTTCCAGCAAAAGCGTGAAACGGCTTTGCGTCCGGAAATGTGGCTAAAAGCGGTTCTGCCGATGAACTTTTCCAGCCGACTGGCCTCAAGTCGTCATGGCCGGCGGGCTGACCGCGCCTTGTGCTCCTTGCTTCGCGGGGTGACGAGAAAGACGCATGACCATCCTCCCAATCGACACCGCCGGCGTGTCATCGACATCGACAAACATCTGATGGCGGCGTGATCGGCGCCGCGCTGGCCCGGCGGGCATCCGTGCGGCCGAAGCCTTGATGGTGGCTGGAGTTTATGATGCAGGCTTTGCACGCTTCCGGCGGCAAAGGAGGCGCTGACCCCGTCAATCATTAGACGATCCGCGCAGTAAGGGAGGCGAAGTGATGGCAGAAGTAAGAAGGCGCTAATCTTGGCGAACAGGCAAGTGCTCGCTGGGACCGACCAAAATCGGGCTGCTTTAATCCGGTCGGTAGTTCCAGCTCTGGTCCGATACCGGCACTACCTGTAGGCGCCCGAGCTGCTCGGCAGCCAGTCGGTCGTGGCGATCTGTTCACCCGCGGGCGCATGTCGGGTTGAACCGCGAATAGACGGCGTGCCGAGATTGAAGACCTGAAAGAGAAGCCAACCGCAGACCAGCACGAGCACGACCTTGCTCAACTACGTCTTCGCTCTTGCGCTACGCGTTCAATGGGCTGACATAACCTGATTCGGAATCTGTCACGCAACAAGGCCGAAAGGACGAACAGACCGGGCCGACCCAACGGCGGCCCTCGGTGTTACTCGTTTTCGTCCTTTCGCAATTCCCGCCCGATCCAGAGGTAGGCCATTCGAAATCGCACTATTTAGCAGCTGGTTCCGGCGTCGCGAGGAGAGTCTGCCATGTGGCCAGAGCTCGGGACAAGTGTCGGTCCATCAATCCCACCGCCAAGTCGGTGTGACGGCCCTCGATGGCTTCAAGTATCTCGCAATGGTCTTCATAAGCCTTCTTGCCACGCGCGTAGTCTGAAAAGTATATTATACGGCGCTGTTTTGAAAATTCGTAAAATAACTTCACCGTGCGAAGCAGTATTGTATTGTGAGTTGCGGATATGATACCAAGATGAAACGCTGTATCCTCATCTTCAATTGTTTTTTTACTATCAATTGCAAGCTTAGTTTTGCGAAGTATTTTCTTCAGATGATCGATGTCCTGATCTCGCCTTCGGTCGCAGGAAATACGGACGCTCTGCAATTCCAGAATACTTCGCACTTCAAACACGTCCGCGGTCTCTTCAGGCTGGAACGGTAGGCCAGAAGAAGCACGAAGAACGAGGGCCTCAATGCTGCTTTCATCAGAATTTCTAAGATAAATTCCGGAGTTAGGCCTCCGCTCAATCACGCGCATTGACTCTAGAGCAGCCAAAGCCTCGCGAACGGCCCCGCGACTGACATTAAACCTGTCGGCAAAATCACGTTCCGAAGGCAACCGTTCGCTCGGCTGATAGCGACGCTCATCGATGAACGAGAGTATTCTCCCTACAACGTTCGGGACACCGGCAATTCTATCGCCTTCAATCTTTTCAAGCATATTTTGGTCTTTTTCCAGCCGTTCGTTCATTCCAATCAGGTCCATCTCGATACACGCGGATCACTTGGCAGCTCAAGGCCAAAGTACCAGTGAAACCCAAATCGGTCTACCAAATTGGTAACTCCGATTCCGAGTCTACGTCGGGGGTCGTGGAAAGGCCAGCTTGGAACGCAACGAACCTAGTGTCACTTAGCAATTGAAAGGGTTCTTCCCCACTTTGTGGGTGGCGATTTTGGTCAGGCGGCAGCACGCGTGCCCTGAGCAGCTCCAGGCCAGCTCAGCCATACATTGCACGCTTGATTGCCTTCAGGCGGATGATTTGGCCTTCCGCTTGGCCGTTGCTCCAGGGCAGCTCAATGGCGTTGTAGACGGCGTCAAGATCGCGGTGCAAGACGCGTGCGAACCGCTCAATTGCGACCAAACGCGAGTTAACGGCATCGTCAATCCAGCTGTCGAGCCTGTCCGGATCGCGGCTGCAAAGATTCCGCAGAAGCGCATGCCAAGGCTGCGCATCAAAACGAACTCAGGCGAGCCCTGATTCAAAACATCGACCCTTCTCGCCTGGCTGATCGTCAGCATGCTTCGCGGCTTCATGCAAGAGGGCAGCTGCGCCTACCGGCGAGATCACATGGCCGGTCTCCGGATCGCATATCGGGACAGCATCGCGGCCCGGTTAGGGCAAATGCCGAAAGCTGGTCCGGCGGTGGAAACAACCCAGCTGTCATCGTCAGGGAGCGAGATACCCAAAACTTTGACCCCTGGGCCGGGCGACCATTTCGTTTTCGTTTTCGCTTGCATGCCCGCTCATAGCGGCAGCATGTCTAACGGCAAGTGAACACGCAAAGTGAGGAAGACCCAACAAACTGAGAATCGC
This sequence comes from Pseudorhizobium flavum, assembly GCF_902502825.2. Next base: position 137,139 of record NZ_LR723673.1, on the reverse strand, counting down.
ACTGAGAATTTGGCACTTATCCGAGAACGCCGCGATGACTATAATGGCGGTTTTGGCTGAGTGCATCAGCATTAGGAGATCTTACAAAGGGTTGCTCCGTGTCAGCAGCCGTTAAGCGCCAAGACCCGTCCAAAAGATTCTCAGATTAATTGCCACAACTCGCCGGACCACCTGCATTCTGACGATTAAGGGTTCTTCCTCACTTTGTGTGGAGCCGCGGCAGCATTCGTGCCTTCAGCAATTCAGGGCCTGCCCGACCGTACATTGCTCGCTTGAGGGTCTTGAGGCGGTTGATCTGGCCTTCGGCCTGCCCGTTGCTCCAGGGCAGCTCGATGGCGTTGTTGACGGCATCGATGTCCCTGCGAAGGACGCGAGCGAACCGCATGATAGGGATGAGCTCGGAGTCGATCGCATCGTCGATCCATGCATCCAGTGGTGGCGATCTCTTGCCGCGAAGGATGCCGTTGAAGCGCATCGCCAGGCGTCGCATCTCGACAAACGCCTCAGATCCCTGCTTCAGGGCGTCGACCTTCCTTGCCTGCCGGTCCGTCAGCAGGCCTCGCGGCTTGATACATAGCGCCGCGGCAACCACCGGAGAGATTGCATGACCGGTTTCGGGATCTCGAACCGGTTCCGACTTCAACGCGGCGGGCGGTACATCATCGGCCTGTCCCCTTTCGGCCCGCCGCCAAGCTCCGAGCAACCGCTCCAGATTGGCGAAGCTGCCGGTGTAGCCGCGCTGCTTGACGTCGTGAAACAGATGCCGTCCGCGCCGGTTCCCATCCTTCCAGCATTGCGCAAGGAAGGCTTCGAAATACCATGGTGATGTGGGGTTCAGTGCTGCTCGTCGCCTGTCTTGTGGAGCCTCGAACTTGAGCCACTTCGTTATGCTGCGACGCTCATAGCCGGTCCGTCTGGCGATCTCGCTGTAGGACAGCCCTTGCTGGCGCAAGGCATGGAGCATGTCGAATATCTCCTGGCGAGATTGCCTATGCGCAAGACGGGCGCGCCGGCGATGTGTCGCAGCGTCAACAATTGCGTCCTCCGAAAGAATGGCCCTGCCGGTGGCACGCCCGGAAAGGCTCATCTGTTCTTCGATGGCCGAACGAAGGTTCTGGACCAGATGAAACCGATCGGCGACCTGCCGGGCCTGCGGTGCGCCTTCACGGGTGGCCTGCGCATACAGGCCGCAGCGGTCGCGGCTGACAATCTCGATGGAAGGATGACTCCGAAGCCACTTGGCCGCATTCTCGACGCTACGGTCATCCAGTATGTCAATAACCGAGCGGCGCTCGAGGTCGACCATGATGGTCCCATAGCTCGTCGCGCGCCGCCAACTCCAATCATCGATACCGACCACCCGTATCTTGGAATTGCGTTGGGCAACTGCAGCATCCCGTTTCAGTTGCCGCAGGATAGTGTCGTCGCTGACCGGTATGCCGAGCCGTTGCATCAACCGCTCGCCAGGACGGCCGCCAGTGCTATGGCCGAGCAAGCCAACAATCTCTCCGACCCTTCTTGTCCGACGCGCGTATGGATCAGCTACCATCGGAAGACGGTCGGTGAACGTTCGTCGTGCGCATTCCCCATGTGCACATCGCCAGCGGCTCAGCAGGAGCTTCACTGTCACGGGCTTGCCCTGGACTGGCAGATCCTGGAGGCTGCGGCAGGACCAGCCATGCCGACTTCGGCTTCGACATCCACAATCGGGGCATACTCCGATCTTGGATCCAGCTGCGGAAACAACCCAACCGTGATCAACGGTGAGCGCGACACCCAGTACTTTGACCCCTGGACCGGGCGACCATTTCGATTTCGTTCGCATGCCCGCCCATAGCCAAAACCTCGCTAACGGCGAATGAACCACACAAAGTGAGGAAGAACCCGGTTAACTGCCAAACGACAGCAGCCTTTCAGACGCTGCTCGAACGTCACGCGCCCCCACCTTGTGAGCCGATAAGGGGTCCCGTTACGACGCCGATTGACACTCATTGACGATGTCATTTCCAGCGGTGCTTCTATGGTGGCGGGGCTCCGCCTTCTGTCATCCTGCGGGTTTTCACCGGTGGCACTGGGGGTGGCGATGGTGCAGACAGAGCGTTGGCGCAACCGTCTTCGTGAAGAAGCTGCTGAGGCGGAGGGGATACTCCACGGCGTCTTTTCTACGCCGAGACTCCTAAGAGGTGGCTCGGAGGCAGCCGGATCTTATCGGGTCGAGCAGGCTCAGTTGTGATCACGATCCCAGGCGCATTTTTATAGCTTTGCATTCAGCTTCTGGTTTCGTCCTCAACTACATCACCCAAACGACATTTGTATCGCAACTGGTCCCTGGCGAGACAACAGGTGATGGAGACTGGTTCTGAGCTCAAATGCTGGGGGGAAGGCAGGGTCCGCTGCCTATCGAAGCTGCAATGTTTCAGCAACCGAGCTGCGACCCAGTAGCTGAGATGACAAAAGCTCGTTATCCTTGGCTTCCGGTGGTCGGTGCTGCGATCAAGCTTTTAAGGTTATCTAGTCCAATCTTCCACCCGTAAACCGGGTACGCGATCAAATTCTCGGCGATTATTGGTGACCATGATCAGTCCGCGTGAGCGAGCGTGTCCGGCAATCAGCGCATCATATGGACCTATAGGAGTTCCATTGCGCGCCAGTTCGGCTCGTAATTGCCCCGTATGGCTCGCAGCCGGTTCATCGTAGGCCAACACCTCGAGACGCGCCGCGAAGCCCTCTACAACGGGAAAGTTCTTTTCAGGGCTGGCTGACTTCTCCGCGCCGTAAATCAGCTCCATAAAGCTAACCGAGCTGATGCACAGCTGATCATGGAAGCGATTGAACGCCTCGCGCACCTGCTCCGGTCGATTCTTAATCGTAAAAATGCAGATGTTGGTGTCCAGCATGTACTTGAGCACTACAATGCCTCGCGTTTCTGCGAAGCAGGCTGATCACGTTCACTCATGAAGTCAGCTGTCGCCGCAGCTCCTTCGAACCAGCTGTCCCAAACTTCGCCAGCAGGTGCGATGATGCGTGTGCGTCCCACCGCAACGATATCGACACGTTTCACATCATCAGGCAAAGCGACCGCCTTTGGCAGACGGATTGCCTGGCTTCGGTTGCTCTGAAATACTGCCCCCTGCTCCATCTGGGTAACTCCGATAGCATACCAACAACGACATCGCTTACCTAGTCCTCTTGCTGGGATATGTCAACGGGATATACATCAGGTGTAGCCCACCGTCACCGATCAACGTCTGCTTATTACCGAAGTGCTGAAAGGCGAAGACCAGGCAGACCGATGAATGGACCAACTGAAAGCAGGCAGACGTGAACTCTCGAATACCGTCGACGGCAGGACTGAGGGTGCTGATCGCACTCGCCGAACGAGGCTCTACGGTCGCAGCGGCCGACGCGGTTAATCTCTCCCAAAGTGCGGTCAGCAAGCAGCTGGCAAAGCTTGAGAGCTCGGTCGGACATAAGCTCTTTGCACGTCATGCATCGGGTCTGGAACTGAGCGACGCCGGGAAGGTCTATGTCGAGCAGGCCAAGATTGCCCTGAAGGCGCTTGAGGATGCCGCCCTTCGCGTGGCGCGCCTTTCAAGCGATCCAGACGTCTTGCGTCTCCATACTTTGCCGATACTTGGAGACCGGTGGCTGCTGCCCCGATTTGGGGGATTTGCTGAACGCTACCCACACGTGGATGTTCAGTTCACCAGTTTCGAGACCCCCGGCCAAGCCGAGCCCGATGCAGCATTCCGTTACGGCGCTCCGCCATGGCGCGGGCAACAGGCCGACTACCTCTTCGGTCGTGACATTGCTCTCGTCGGGGCGCCCGACTGCATCAAGAGAGCAGGTGGTCTGCAGGCTTTGGCCGACATCGATCGCTTTACGCTTCTGGAGCATCCGCAAACGCCAAACTGCTGGCAAAACTTGCGCAAAGCCTTGGCCCTTCCAGTCGACGCTCCCGAGCCTCGACACTATATCCGCTTCGGCTTTTACACGCTTGTCATCCGCGCTGCGATTGCAGGGCAAGGACTAGCACTCATCCCAAGGGGGTTGATCGTACAGGAGCTCGCTTCAGGTGCGCTGACCAACCCCGACGGGCTCGGCTTCAAGAGTCCCAATTGTTACTGGTTTACCCGGCCCGTCGATAGAACGCCCCGCCGTGCACTCAACCTATTCTATGACTGGTTGATGGAAGAGATTGCACGGCAGGACTAACGGGATCGGCCACATCAACGGGAATTCGCCCCGGCTGCTGTGGTCCACACCGGCCTATTCTCCCTGGTTGAGAGCGATTGCGTCAATCTCGTTTCCGGTCAGCCCATATTCAGCGAAGATCTCTGAGTAGCGACCGCTCTCCTTCAGTCTTTCAAGCGCACCCTGTACTGCCTCGCGGATCTGCGTTCCCTCATCCGTTTTCAAAAAGGGAATGCCGGCGAGAGAACGGGTGAAGGGTTCTCCGAGCAGCACATACGTATCCGGCTCGAGCTTCTGGAAGTAAGGCAGCGTTTCGCTACCCTGCACTGCAGCGTCCAGGCGCTGGCTCTTCAACTGCGTGCGCGCATCGACCGATCCCTCGGTGCCGATGACCTCAACCGGCTCTAGCCCCTTCGCCTCGCAATTTTGCTTGCTCCAATCACCGATCTGCTTGGGCCAGTTGGTGTTGCGCGACGCGCCGACGCGCTTGCCGCAAAGGTCTTCGGTGCTGGCGATGTTTTCCGACAGCGCCTTCAACGTATAAAATTGGGCGCCAGAGACCATGTAGTCGACGAAGTCGACGGTGTCGCGGCGCGACGGAAGGTCCGACATTCCAGCCATCGCCATGTCGACGCGGCCCGTCTGCAGGGAGGGCAACATCTGAACGAACTCGGTTTCTTGCCACTCGATCTTGACGCCGAGTTCTTCTGCGATGGCTTCGCCAAGCGCGATATCGAGGCCCTGGAGGGTGTTCGTCGCAGGATCTTTATAGACGATCGGCGCGTAGTTCGGGTTGGTCGCCGCAACAATGGTGCCGGCGTCTTTTATGCGCTGCGGCAATTCCTGGGCGCCTGCGAAGGTGGCCGTCGCCGCGAGCACAGTGCCGGCGATCAGAAGTGTTCTCAATGACATTCTCAGTTCCTCTCTTGTTATAGGCCATGCTGCCTTACGACAGCACGGCCGCGATGAAGTCTTTTGTTCGCTGTTGCGATGGCTCGCCCAGCACTTGGTCCGGGGCGCCAGTCTCGACGATGCGGCCGCCGTCCATGAAGATAACGCGATCGGCCACTTCGCGCGCAAAGCCAAGCTCGTGAGTCACGACGATCATGGTCATGCCACTGGCGGCAAGGTCGCGCATGACTGTCAGCACCTCGCCCACAAGTTCGGGATCAAGCGCTGAGGTCGGCTCGTCGAACAGCATCAGCTTCGGCTTCATGGCAAGCGCGCGGGCAATCGCCACGCGCTGCTGCTGCCCACCCGAAAGCTGAGCAGGATAGGCATCGTGCTTGTCTGACAGCCCGACCCTGGCCAGCAGCGCCAAAGCCTCCTTGCGCACCTCTTGCCGGGGCCGCTTCAGGACGGTGACAGGCCCTTCCATAACGTTCTGTAATGCGGTCATGTGGCTGAACAGGTTGAATCGCTGAAAGACCATGCCGCAAGCGAGACGCTGGCGCGCAACCGCGCGATCGTCCAGTTCGTAGAGCGTATCACCCTCCTGGCGATAGCCGATCATCTCCTCGTCTAACCAAATCGCGCCGCGGTCGAAGCGCTCGATCTGGTTCAGGCAACGCAGCAAGGTCGACTTGCCCGAGCCCGAAGGGCCGATGATGCAGAGGACCTCGCCGCGCGTGACATCGAGATCAACCGCATCAAGTGCCGTCAAACTTCCGAAGGTTTTCGTGATCTGGCGCGCACAAAGCAGCGTTGGCGCAGATTGCTTTGGGTTAAAGCTCATTGCCCGCGCCCCCTGTTGGCCTGTCCGCGCGAGAAGCGGCGCTCCAGGAAGTGTTGTCCAATCGACATCACCGACACCACGGCAATGTACCAGATGGCTGCAACGATCAGGAGCTCGATGACGCGGCCGTTGGCGAAGTAGATCGTCTGCGCGTTGCGCAAGATCTCGGAGAACTGGATGACCGACGCCAGCGACGTCAGCTTGACCATGCTGATGAACTCATTGCCGACTGGCGGGATGATGACACGCATGGCCTGCGGCAAGACGATGCGGCGCATGATTGTCGGACGTGCCATGCCGATTGACTGGGCCGCCTCAGTCTGGCCCTGGTCCACCGACAGGATACCAGCGCGGACGACTTCAGCCGTGTAGGCTCCCTGGTTTATCCCCAGCCCCAGGAGCGTTGCCATGAAGGGGGTGATGACATCGACCGTGCGAAACTCGAAGAGACCCGGAATCCCGAGCGTGGGGAACACCAGCGCCAGGTTGAACCAGAGCAGGAGTTGGAGGATCAGCGGCGTGCCGCGGAAGAACCAGATATAGCCCTTGGCGGAGTAATGCAGAACCGGGTTTGGTGACATGACCATCACGGCGAAGAGGACGCCGAGGGTGATGCCGAGCGCCATGGCGGCAATCGCCATGATGATGGTGTTGACCAAGCCAAAGAGGATCGCTGGTGCGGTCAGGAACTGCGCAACGACCGCCCATTCGATCTGGCCAAGCGCGAAGGCTCTGACGATACCGGCAAGGGCCAAAAGTATCAGGGTAGTTGCCAACCAGCGCCCGTAGTGACGGCGCGGCTTTATCGTGTAGGTGGTCGGATCCCGTATTGGCGCAGGGGCAAGGCCATTGGAGCCGGCGGCAGGTGTCATAGAGTCTCCTCCTCTGCCCAATCGCGAAGCGGTGCCAGTGTGAGGCTCAGGCGACCAATCTGTCGTTCGACAGCCGCCGGGCTCGTGCCGCCATGGGCCGAGCGCGCGGCAAGCGCGGCGTCCAGTGACAGATGCTCCATGATCGATCGCTCCAACGCCGGATCAATCGCAGCCAGCATGTCAGGCGTGAGATCTTCCAGCGTAACGCCGTGATCCTCGCAATAGCGGACAGCTCTCCCAGTGATCTCATGGGCGTGGGAGAAGGGGATGCCACGCAAGGCCAGCCAGTCTGCCATTTCTGTCGCCAGCGTGAAGCCCTGGGTCGCCGCGGATCGCATCCGGTCGACGTCGAATTTCAGCGTCCTGACAAGCCCACTCATGGCAGGGAGTGCCATGTGCAGGGTGTCCACGGCCTCGAATGCGGCCTTCTTGTCTTCGATCAGATCACGATTGTAAGCGAAGGGGAGGCCTTTGAGGGTGGCCATGATGCTGGAAAGGCAGCCGATCAACCTCGCGCTACGCCCCCTGGTCAGCTCTGCAATGTCGGGGTTCTTCTTTTGCGGCATGATCGACGAGCCCGTCGAGAAGGCGTCATCCAGCTTCGCCCATGCGAATGACTGCGAGCACCACAGGATGATCTCTTCCGACAACCGCGACAGGTCGACACCGATCATCGCCGTGACGAAGAGGAATTCGGCAACGTGGTCACGGCTTCCCACCGCATCGATCGAGTTTTCAAAGGAGCCGTCATATCCGAGCTCCCGCGCCGTTTCTTGCGGGTGACGCGCGATTGCACTTCCGGCCAGCGCCGCAGCTCCAAGTGGGGAGCGAGCACTGCGGCGATGCCAATCCCTCAGTCGATCGATATTGCGGGAGAAGGCCTGGGCATGCGCCATCAACTGATGTCCGAAGACAATTGGTTGCGCGGCCTGAAGATGAGTGAAACCCGGAGCCGGGCTGTTCAGGTGCGACGATGCCTGATCGATCAGGGCGTCGATCAGCGCGAAAAGCTCCTGCGAAACAGCTTTCGCCTCCTCCCGCAGATATAGCTTGAGGTCGTTGGCGGCCTGATCATTGCGCGAGCGGCCCGCACGAAGTTTACCTCCCAGGTCGCCAAGGCGCTCGATCAAGTGGCGTTCAATAAAGGTATGGATGTCTTCGTCGCTGGCGGCTGGTTCGATCTCCCCACTTGCCGACTCCGCTGCAATCGCGTCGAGTGTCGTGAGGATATTGAAGCACTCCTCATCTGTGAGAATACCTGCCCGTACCAACTCGCGGGCATGGGCGCGCGATCCCGCCACGTCGAAAGCGACAAGGCGAAGGTGGCTCGCATCTGAGCGAGAATATCGGGTCAGCGCGGGGTCAGGCTGCGCCCGGAAACGACCACCCCACAGGGCCTTGCTCTGGTTCATGACATCTCTCCGCATTCCGTTCGTCATAGTCGCTCCGGTAAGCGGCCCAGCAAAATGAAAAGAATTCCACCAGGTATTCCATTTTGGAAGATGCCCCGCGTCCTTCGATCTGAGCTCGCGAACAAGAGAGGCCGCCGAAGCCTGTCGTGGACATCGGCAACGCCCACAGGCTGGAGTCTAGCCTTCAGAAGAAAACTGCATGCTCTGCAGCTTTTCACAGCGACCGCTAACGGCCCGCCCGCTTCCGATCACCAGCTGCCGGACATCAAAAAACCCTCTAACGCGGCGGAAGGGTGTAGGAGCAAAGCAGATGATCAGGAGACGACGATGCCGGACAGCCTCTACTCACTCATAATATCGGGCGTGGTTTCCGTCTTGGTGCTCTGGCTCGTGTTCTTCGTCGTCCGAAAGCTGATCGGTGCCGCTTTGCTGGTCGCTCTGGCGATGGGGATTTGGATGGTCTGGAACGATCCCGGTCTTCTCCAGCAATGGCTGGATGCCGTTAAGGAGGTGTTCGACAGCTACGTCTGAGTCAGGCCAGCCACCGGCTCCCCCCTCCTCCTCGCTTCAACGCATCCCAGCTTTGCCATATTCACCGTGACGCGGGAGTGAACCGAGCAACGAGGGAATGTGTTTCGCCGGGATACGTCAGGCGGACATAGGTGATCGTTCCTGCATCGCTCCAGGTCCGCCGCTCGATCAGAAGGCAGGGACATCCCTTGGCGACACCGAGCATCGCGGCCATCTCGGCCGTTGCTGCAGTCGCTTGGATGCGGTGCTCTGCAGCGCTCCAGGGAATCTCGCCCAAAAGCCAACGTCCCGGCGGCGTCTTAGAGAAGTCTTCTGCCGCAGCGCCGGGAACCGCAGCCAGGTTGATGATGCGGTCCTCGACACAGAAAGGCCGCTCCCCGGCGAAATGGATGCAAGCGACCGCCAGTACATCTTCCGCCTGCTTCGTTTCCAGAGCACGCAGGTCCGCTTGCGTTGCGCTCCTCACCTGCCGGCGTTCAAGCCTGAAGGCGTAGCGCAGGTTCAGCGACCTCACCTCCTGCTCAATATCGGCGATCTCCAGAACCGCTGACTGGGCCTGCGGCCGCGTGACGAAACTGCCTGACTTCTTGCGCCGTTCGATCAGGCCCGACTTTGCCAGCTGCGTCATCACCTTGTTCACGGTCATGCGTGAACATCCGTACTGGGCCGCCAGATCGACCTCGAAGGGGATGCGGTGGCCGGGTGGCCACTGCCCCGAGACGATATTACCCTCAATGTCATCTAGTATGCGCTGGTGGAGCGTCTGGGTCCTGCCGCCGATGTCCGCCACGATATGTCGTCTTCCTCTCCGTCGTCTGGAAGATGTAACCCGGCGACGCTCTGGTCCGAAAAAACTTCCTTACGTTCCAGCCTCATGCGCGGGCAAGCTCTTTCATCACCTGGTTGAACCGACGGGAGATCGCATCCCGCTTGACATGCCGTCCACCCTCAACGCGCTTTCTGCCTGCTGCCCAGACCGTGTCGACCGCGACACCCCCGGCAAAGATCCAGTGATCGAGCAGGCGGTCCTGCTGGAGGTGAGGTACTCCACGCAGGTCGAGCGCGATCATCTCGGCGCTGGCACCGACCTCGATCTCGCTGCGTGACTGAAGCGCCTGCCCGGCCCCGCGGCTGGTCTCCTCGAACAGCCTCCGCCCGGTCGAGCCTCCGGGATCGGCAATCACATTGCGCGCGCGGCGCGACAGGCGCTGCGAATATTCCAGCGTCCGCAGTTCTTCCGGCAGAGAGATGAGGATGTTGGAGTCGGAGCCAACGCCGAAGCGCCCCTTCTCTTCCAAGAAGATCGGCGCATTGAAGACACCGTCGCCCAGGTTCGCCTCGGTGATTGGGCAAAGGCCAGCAACTGCCCCGCTTTGCGCCATGCGCTGCGTCTCGGCGTCGGTCATATGCGTCGCGTGGATGAGGCACCAGCGATCGTCCACCTCAGCGTGATCGAGCAGCCACTCCACCGGCCTGGCACCCGACCAGGCGATGCAGTCTTCGACTTCCTTGGTCTGTTCGGCAATGTGGATGTGGATGGGCCGCGATTTGGCCAGGGCAACCAGTTCGCTCAGTTCCTCCTCGCTCACGGCACGCAGGCTATGGGGTGCCACGCCCAGCGTGGCGCCCGGAAGCGAGGCGGTAATCGCTTCACACCTTCGCATCAATCGCCCGAAGCTCTCGAGCGAGTGGATGAAGCGCCGCTGACCTTCGAGGGGCGACTGACCGCCGAAGCCGGAATGGGCGTAAAACACCGGAAGGAGCGTCAGGCCGATACCCGCCTCCTCCGAAGCTGCGGCTATACGACCAGCCATTTCTGCGATGTCGTCGTAGTGCCCACCGTCAGCGTTGTTGTGCAGATAATGGAACTCGCCCACGCGCGCGAAGCCGGCCTCCAGCATTTCCATATAAAGCTGTGCAGCGACCGCCTCGACCTGATCTGGCGTCATACTCAGCGCAAATTTGTACATGGTCGTGCGCCAGCTCCAGAAGCTGTCGTCGCCAGGACCGCGGATCTCAGCCAGACCGGCCATTGCGCGCTGGAAGGCGTGGCTGTGGAGGTTGCCGATTGCCGGCACGACCGCGTCTTGCCGCTCGTCCGCCGGCTGTGCTTCGGCTTCACGCTCGATCCCGCAAATCTTGCCCTCCGCCAGCTCGATCCGCACGTCTCGTGCCCACCCACCGGGAAGAAGCGCCTGCTTTGCATGGATCGCCGTCACGATGCCCTCCGCCTGTACCGTCCGCCGTCCCGTCGATGTTGACGATCCAACGCTTGCCAAAGTCCGGCCTATGTATATACATTAAAGAGAACAATGGGAAGGTCGCGCAAGAATGGCCGTGAACTCAAGTGAATTCGGAGGCCGCATGAACCACCACCGAACGCTGTGGACGCATGCCCGCCTAGCCACCCTTGCACCGCAGGAGCCGGGCTGCGGCGTCATGGAAGATGCCGCGATCCTGTGCGAGGACGGTCGCATCAGCTGGATCGGCCGCGCTGATGACTTACCGGAGGCCGCGGGCGATGCCGAACACCGAAACCTTGAAGGCCGCTGGGTAACGCCAGCCTTCATCGACTGCCACACGCACCTGGTGTTCGGCGGCGATCGGGCGATGGAGTTTGAGATGCGGCTGAACGGCGCGACCTATGAGGAGATCGCGCGCGCGGGCGGCGGGATCGTTTCCTCCGTAGCCGCGACCAATGCACTCTCCGTACCCGAACTGGTGGAGGCAAGCCTTCCCCGTGTGGATACGCTTCTCCGAGAGGGCGTGGGAACATTGGAAATCAAATCCGGCTACGGGCTCAACATCGACGGCGAGCTCAACATGCTGCGGGCGGCGCGGGCACTGGAAAAACAGCGCCCCATGCGAGTCGCTACGTCCTATCTGGCAGCCCACGCCACGCCCGCCGCCTATAAGGGCCGCAACGAGGACTATATCCGCGAAGTTGTTCTGCCCGGCATGGAACAGGGGCATGCGGAAGGGCTGATCGATGCCGTGGACGGGTTCTGCGAAGGCATTGCCTTCTCTGTCGACGAAATGCGTCTGGTCTTCGACAAGGCCAGAACGCTAAAACTGCCTGTCAAGCTTCATGCAGAGCAGCTGTCGAACCTCGGAGGTGCCGCGATGGCGGCCTCCTATGGAGCGCTTTCCGCGGATCATCTCGAATATCTCGACGGGGACGGAGTGGCCGCGATGGCGAAGGCGGGGACGGTGGCTGTGCTTCTGCCGGGCGCATTCTACGCCATCAAGGAAACACAGAAGCCGCCTGTTGCGGCGCTGCGTGAGGCCGCAGTGGCGATCGCCGTTGCCACCGACTGCAATCCCGGGACGTCCCCCCTCACCTCGCTGCTTCTTGCCATGAACATGGCAGCGACGCTGTTCCGGCTCACGGTGGACGAATGCATCGCCGGGGTGACGCGAGAAGCCGCGCGCGCGCTGGGCCTGCTTTCGAAGACCGGCACGATTGAGGTTGGCAAGTCCGCGGATTTCGCGATCTGGGACATCGAGCGACCGGCTGAGCTGGTCTACCGAATGGGGTTCAACCCGCTTCACGCGCGGGTGTTTAAGGGATCGGAGGTGGTCGCATGACAACCAAGCTTCACCCTGGCCACGTCACCCTTACTGAGCTTGCAGAAATCTACTGGAGCAAGGGTGCGGCAGCGCTAGATCGCTCCTTTGACGCAAGGATAGAGAAGAGTGCGCACCGCATTGCCGAGATCGCCGCGAGTAACGCGCCGGTCTACGGGATCAACACGGGCTTCGGAAAGCTCGCCTCGATCAAGATCGACAGCGCTGATGTGGCAAAACTGCAAAGAAACCTCATCCTGTCGCACTGCTGTGGGCTGGGAAGCCCGCTGCCGGAAAACATCGTCCGCCTGATCATGGCGCTGAAGCTGATCTCACTTGGCCGCGGCGCGTCCGGCGTGCGGCTGGAGCTCGTGCGCCTTCTCGAAAACATGCTCGACAAAGGCGTCATTCCCGTCATCCCGGAAAAAGGCTCGGTTGGAGCGTCCGGCGATCTCGCACCGCTTGCTCATCTGGCTGCCGTGATAATGGGGGAAGGCGAAGCCATCTGCGACGGGAGGGTCCTGCCCGGCGCCGCGGCATTGGCGCAGGCGCGCCTTCAGCCCATCGAGCTCGCTGCGAAGGAAGGGCTTGCGCTGATCAACGGAACCCAGGTTTCGACGGCGCTGGCGCTTGCCGGTCTCTTCCGTGCCCACCGTGCGGCACAGACGGCACTCGTCACGGGCGCCATGTCCACCGACGCGGCCATGGGATCGTCAGCGCCTTTCCACCCCGAGATCCATGCGCTGCGCGGACATCAGGGGCAAATCGATGCCGGAGCTGCCCTGCGGCGGTTGCTAGAGGGCTCGGAGATCCGGGCAAGCCACATCGACGGCGACGAGCGCGTCCAGGACCCCTACTGCATCCGTTGCCAGCCTCAGGTCGACGGCGCCTGCCTCGATCTTCTGCGTCAGGTTGGGCGGACACTGGAGATCGAGGCGAATGCTGTGACGGACAACCCGCTCGTGCTGTCCGACAACCAGGTGCTGTCCGGCGGCAATTTCCATGCTGAGCCGGTGGCCTTTGCCGCAGACCAGATTGCGCTGGCGGTCTGCGAGGTCGGGGCGATCGCGCAGAGGCGTATCGCGTTGCTGGTCGATCCGGCACTCTCTTACGGCTTGCCTGCATTTCTTTCGAAGAAACCGGGCCTCAATTCCGGGCTGATGATCGCGGAAGTGACGTCTGCGGCCCTGATGAGTGAAAACAAGCAGATGTCCCACCCTGCCTCCGTCGACTCGACCCCGACCTCGGCCAATCAGGAAGACCACGTTTCCATGGCGTGCCACGGTGCCAGGCGCCTGCTCGCCATGACGGAGAACCTCTTCGGCATCCTCGGCATCGAGGCACTGGCTGCGGTTCAAGGGGTTGAACTGCGCGGGCCGCTTAGGACTGGTCAGGAGCTGGAGAAAGCGGCCGCTGTGCTACGCGCTTCCGTCCCGGCTCTGGACGACGATCGCTACATGGCAACCGATCTCGCCAAGGCGAGTGAACTGGTGGCGTCCGGCGCGCTGGTCGCCGCCGTGGCGGATGGGATCCTGCCCAGGCTGGAGGCCAGCCGATGACTGTCTTTAAAATCCAGAAGGGCAACTCACCCGTCATTCTTGCCTTCCCGCACACCGGAACGGACCTTCCTGCCGAGGTATGGGACAGGCTGAACGACAATGGTCGCCTGCTGGCAGACACCGACTGGCATATCCATGACCTATATGCAGGCCTTCTCCAGGATGCGACGACGGTGCGCGCTACCTTCCATCGCTATGTCATCGACGCCAATCGCGATCCCGACGGAAACAGTCTCTATCCCGGGCAAAACACGACAGGCCTCATCCCTAAGACCGATTTCGACGGGAAATCGATCTGGAAGGAGGGAGCAGAGCCGACCCACACCGATATCGCGGCCCGCCTGGACGCCTTTCACAGCCGCTATCACACGGCGCTGTCTGCAGAAATCGAGCGCGTCAAGGCGATCCATGGCCTCGCGGTCCTCTATGACTGCCATTCCATCCGATCTCACATCCCCTTCCTGTTCGAAGGGACCCTCCCGGATTTCAACATCGGATCGAATTCCGGCGCCTCCTGTGCCCTTGAGTTCGAACGGGTCACCGCCGAGGTCGCTGGCTATGCAGCCGGTTATACGAGCATCGTCAACGGGCGGTTCACGGGCGGATGGACGACCCGACATTACGGAAAGCCGGCCGAGGGAATTCACGCAATCCAGATGGAGCTTGCCCAGTCGACGCATCTGGCAGCCGAAGCCGTGCCCTTCGCATACGACCCGGAAAAGGCGGAGAAGCTCAGGCCTCATCTGAAGGCGATCCTGGAGCGTCTGGAGACGGTGGCTTACGAACTGAAGGCAATGGGAAACGAGAGATGACAAATCCGCGCCACAACATCCGAGACGTCCGCGCTCCGCGTGGTCCGCAACTCAATGCCAGGAGCTGGATGACCGAAGCGCCGCTGCGCATGCTGATGAACAATCTTGACCCGGATGTCGCCGAAAATCCTCATGAGCTGGTGGTTTACGGCGGAATCGGCCGGGCCGCCCGCACCTGGGACGATTTTGACCGCATCGCTGCGACCTTAAAGACGCTGAGCGAGGAAGAGACGCTGCTCGTCCAGTCGGGCAAGCCGGTTGGCGTGTTCCGCACCCATAAGGACGCACCGCGCGTCCTGATCGCCAATTCCAACCTGGTGCCGCACTGGGCGACCTGGGATCATTTCAACGAGCTGGATAAGAAGGGTCTGGCCATGTACGGCCAGATGACCGCCGGCTCGTGGATCTATATCGGCACGCAAGGCATCGTACAGGGCACCTACGAGACCTTCGTGGAGGCTGGCCGCCAGCACTACAACGGAGACCTGAAGGGCAAGTGGATCCTGACCGGTGGCCTTGGCGGCATGGGGGGCGCGCAGCCGCTGGCCGCCGTCATGGCCGACGCCTGCTGCCTGGCCGTTGAATGCGACGAGAGCCGGATCGATTTTCGCCTGCGCACCCGCTACGTCGATGCCAAGGCAAAGACGCTCGATGAGGCGCTCGCCATGATTGGCGAATGGACGGCAAAGGGCGAAGCCAAATCCGTCGGTCTGCTCGGCAATGCGGCCGAGATTTTTCCCGAACTCGTCCGTCGCATGCAGGCAGGCGGCCCGCGTCCCGACATTGTCACCGATCAGACCTCGGCTCATGATCCGCGCAACGGCTACCTGCCGATCGGCTGGACTGTCGAGGAAGCCAAGGCCAAACGGGAGAGTGATCCAACGTCGGTCGAAATCGCCGCTCGCGCCTCGATGAAGGCGCACGTCGAGGCCATGGTCGCGTTCTGGAATGCCGGTGTGCCGACGCTAGACTACGGCAACAACATCCGCCAGGTCGCGAAGGACGAGGGCCTGGAAAATGCCTTCGCCTTCCCCGGCTTCGTGCCGGCCTATATACGCCCGCTATTCTGCCGCGGCGTCGGCCCCTTCCGCTGGGCTGCCCTTTCCGGTGATCCAGAGGACATCTACAAGACAGACGCCAAGGTGAAGGAGCTGCTGCCGGACAACAAGCACCTTCATAATTGGCTCGACATGGCGAAGGAGCGCATCGCCTTCCAGGGTCTGCCGGCACGCATCTGCTGGGTGGGCTTGGGCGACCGCCACAAGCTCGGCCTCGCATTCAACGAAATGGTGAGGAACGGCGAGCTCTCGGCCCCGATCGTCATCGGCCGCGATCATCTCGATTCGGGCTCCGTCGCCTCGCCCAATCGTGAGACGGAGGCGATGAAGGACGGGTCGGACGCCGTTTCCGACTGGCCGCTACTCAACGCCCTGCTGAACACTGCGTCCGGCGCCACCTGGGTTTCGCTGCATCACGGCGGCGGCGTGGGCATGGGATATTCCCAACACTCCGGCATGGTCATCTGCTGCGACGGCTCCGAAGATGCCGACCGCCGACTGCAACGGGTGCTGTGGAACGACCCAGCCACTGGCGTGATGCGCCATGCGGATGCCGGCTATGACCTCGCCATTGATTGCGCCCGTGACAACGGGTTGCGGCTGCCCGGCATTCTCGGGAACTGAGCCATGAAGGTCCTGCGCGCTGGCGATCACAAGCGCATGCCCTGGAAGAACGGACGCGGCGAGACGGTGGAGATTGCCGTCTTCCCGGCAGATGCCTCTGTGGATGACTTCGACTGGCGCATCAGCATGGCAAAGGTTGCGGAAGATGGGCTGTTCTCGATCTTCCCCGGGATCGAGCGGACATTGAGCATCGTCGAGGGCGACGGATTGGAGCTGTCCGTAGACGGCTGCGAACCAGCTGTCCTTGACACGTCGTCCCTTCCCTATCGCTTTCCGGCGGACGTAGCGACGTATGCACGGCTGACCCATGGGACAATCGTCGATTTCAACGTTATGACCAGGCGCGATAACGCCGCTCACCAAGTCGAAAGACTCGAGCTGCCGCTCTCTCTGGATGGCTCGGGTCACACCCGATTTATTTTCTGTCTCGGCACCGAAGTCAGAGTGAGAGGCGCCTGCCGGGATGAGATGCTACAGTCGCAGGATGTCATGGTCGTTGAAGCGGGAGAGGCGATATCGATGACTGGCGAAGGTGCTGTTCTTGCGGTTACGATAGTGCCAGCCAAAGACATCTTGTCTAGACAAAATAACCACAGCGTAGATAGTATGCCTGTCCAAGAGGCAGCATACGAAGCTGCCTCATTATAAATCAAACTGGGGAACTGCCACCATGAACAACTGCTGCGTCATCGCCGCCGCGCTTGCGGCTCTGCTGGGATCAACCGCTGCGAAGGCGGAAACTTCCGTTACCATCGGCATGTCCGGCTGGACGGGCTTTGCGCCTCTGACGCTGGCGAAGGACGCCGGTATCTTCGAGAAGAACGGGCTTAACGTTGAGATCAAGAAGATCCCGCAGGCGAGCCGCCATCTCGCCCTTGCCTCCGGCGACATCCAGTGCGCTGCCACAACCGTCGAAACCTGGATTGTCTGGAACGCCAACGGCGTGCCGGCGACACAGATCTTTCAGCTCGACAAGTCCCACGGCGCCGACGGCATGGCGGTACGCAACGACGTCGAGAGCTTTGCCGACTTGAAGGGAAAGACGGTCGCCGCCTCCGCACCGGGCACCTCGCCATACTTCCTGCTCGCCTACATGCTGAAGGAAAACGGGTTGACAATGAAGGACGTGAACGTCGTAAACCTCGAGCCCGGCCCGGCAGCGCAAGCCTTCGTCGCAGGTCAAAACGATGCTGCGATGACCTACGAGCCCTATCTTTCGACGGTCCGCGCTGCCCCGGACCAGGGCAAGATCCTTGCGACGACGTTGGATTATCCGGCCGTCATGGACACCTTCGGCTGCACGCCCGAGTTCCTCAAGGACAACCCGGATGCCGCGAAGGCACTGGCCAAGAGCTATTTCGAAGCGCTCGAGATGATCAAGGCCGACCAGGAAAAGAGCTACGGCATCATGGGCGCCGACGTGAAGCAGTCGGCTGAAGCCTTTGGCCAGTCGGCGCAGTACCTGGAATGGCAGGATCAGGCCGCCAACAAGACCTTTTTCGAAGGCGAGTTCATGACCTTCTCGCAAAAGGCTGCGGACCTCTTGATGGAAATCGGCGTCATCAAGACCAAGCCTGAGCTTTCCACCATCGTCGACACGTCGTTCATTCAGTAAGGTCGCACGACCGGCGGGGAGACTCCGCCGGTCGCCGACTGCCGAGGCAACATGCGCCCACTTCAACCGATCAGCCCGCAGGCTCGCGTCCTGCTCGGCATACTCTTCTTCGTGCTGTTCTTCGCCGGCTGGGGCGTCGCCACGCTTGGCGGCTTCGTTTCCCCGACCTTCCTCGCCGACCCGATCACCATGGTCAAAGACGGGATTTACTTGCTGACCGAGCAGGGCTTCCTGGGAGACATCGGCATGACGGTCTGGCGCGTGGTTGGAGGATTCGTCCTCTCGGCAATCGTAGCAGTCCCCGTCGGCATCGCCATGGGGGCCTACAAACCGGTGGAGGCACTGCTTGAACCCTTCGTCTCCTTCTCACGCTATCTGCCTGCCTCGGCTTTCGTACCGCTTCTCATCCTTTGGGCAGGCATCGGCGAAATGCAGAAGCTGCTGGTGATCTTCATCGGCTCGGTCTTCCAGATCATCTTGATGGTCGCCGTGTCCGTGGCTGCCACCCGCCCGGATTTGGTCGAGGCCGCCTACACCCTCGGCGCCCGCGACCGTGGCATCGTACGGCGCGTACTCATCCCGGCCAATGCTCCCGATATCGCCGAGACGCTGCGTCTCGTGCTCGGCTGGGCCTGGACATATGTCATCGTTGCCGAACTGATCGGCGCTTCATCCGGCATCGGCTACATGATCATCAACAGCCAGGCACTGATGGCCACCGGCCAGATCATCTTCGGCATCATCGTCATCGGCATCATCGGCCTGATCTCCGACTTCGCGTTCAAGACGGCGAACCGTCACCTGTTCGCCTGGAGGCTGGCATGAGTGAACTCATCGTCCAGGGCGTAAGCCGCACCTTCCCAGGTGTGCGTGGCGGGAAGCCGGTGCAGGCGCTACAGCCAACGGATCTGGAGATTGCCAAAAATGACTTCGTAACCGTCCTTGGTCCATCCGGCTGCGGCAAGTCCACCCTGCTGCGCATCATCGCCGGGCTCGACCAGCCGACCACCGGCAAGGTCATTCTCGAGGGCAACGAGATCAAGGGCCCGGGCGCGGACCGAGGTATGGTCTTCCAGTCCTATACTCTCTTCCCATGGCTCACCGTGCGCGAGAATGTCGCCTTTGGACTGCGCGAGCGCGGTCTTCCCGCTTCATCTTCGAAAGAAATCGTTGACAGCTACATCGACAAGGTTGGCCTGCGCGGCTTCGAGGATCACTGGCCGAAGCAGCTCTCGGGCGGCATGCAGCAGCGCACTGCCATCGCCCGCGCGCTGGCAAACGAGCCGAAGATCCTGCTGCTCGACGAACCGTTCGGGGCGCTCGACAACCAGACACGTGGCTTAATGCAGGAGCTCCTCCTCGGCATCTGGGAGCGCGAGCAGAAGACGGTGATCTTTGTTACTCACGATATCGAGGAAGCCGTATTCATGGCCTCTCGCGTGGTGACGATGACGGCACGCCCCGGCAGGATCAAGTCGATCACCCCGGTGGATATCCCGCATCCTCGCCACTACACCGTCAAGGCAAGTCCGGAATTTTCGCGCCTGCGACTGCAGTTGACGGAGGAGATCCGCAGCGAAGCCATCCTCGCGGCAAGCAGTTGAGGTGTGCGGTGGTCAGTTATTCATCGGCGAACCTGCTGAACGGCGCCCTGCTCTGAAGGGGAGAAGTCCTCACGTAGTCGCGAATCTCGCCTCGCTCGTGGAAGAAGACAGCGCGTTTGAGCTTATGGGCGGCCTCACCTTTGTTGAGACCCGCTTGGCATCTCCGCCGTAGCGCCGGACTTGAGTACCATTCGATCATGAAGAGCGACCTCTCGATACGACCGAGTTCGCGGAGCGCCCTCGCCAGATGGCTTTGCCTTGGAGATGCGGACAGTTTCTTGAGTATCGTAGACGGGACCACGGACCGCGTCGTGATCGACGCCGCAAGATGGAGCAGATCGTCCCAATGATCGAGGATTAGATTGGCATTGATCGGCACCCCGATGTGGTTCGACAGCGCCGGATAAGCGTCGCCCTTGTCGAACGTGTGGAACTTCCGGTCTTTGAGATTGCGCAGTCGCGGTGAGAACCGCTTTCCGATCAAGGCGAACAGCCCGAAGATATGATCACTGGCACCGCCCGTGTCGGTAAAGTGCTCCTGTATGTCGAGGATCGTGTCTTGATCGAAGAGCCCATCGAGCACATAGGCCGCCTCGCTCTCGGTCGGACTGATGGGCAGAATGCTGAAGTAGCCGTACTGATCAGACAGATGGCTATAGAATTTCGATCCGGGTTCACCGCCGTAATGCAAATTGATGTCGCCACGCTTTGCGGCTCGGTCGCTCACTCGGAAGAATTGGCCATCCGACGAAGATGTCGTGCCGTTGCCCCAAAGGCGGGAATGAGGATGGCAGGTGTGTGCATCGGTAATAGATGCTTGCGCAGCACGATATGTCTCGGATCGAGCATGGAATGTGCGCATCCACCCAATCTGATGAGCGCTGATCCCCTTGGATGCGCCAGCCATTCGCTTCGGCCCGAGATTAGTCGCATCCGCCAGGACGCCCGCCAGCATGGCAGAGACATTTTTCGGGACGTCGCCGGTGCGAACATGCGTGAATGAATCTGCAAAGCCGGTCCATTCATGCACCTCCCTCAGCAAGTCGGGAACCTCCACCAAGGGATACATGTCGCTGATCTCGGCATTCAGTTCCTCAGCGGCTGCAGGGACTTCGCTGGCGGTTGGTGTGACGATCAAGGTTCCTGCCTCTAGACGAACTCCCTCGAGCTTTCCAGATCGTGCTCTGTGCGCCAGACGCGTCAGGTTGAAGTCGAGCATCTGACGCGCTTCGGCAAGCCACTGCGCGCCGTCGCTCTGGACCCCCAAACCGAGACGATCGGCGTCCTTCATCGAGATGAATGTCGACTGCGGCATCAGATGCTCATCAATGGGCCGGAAAGATCGGCTGCCATCGACCCAGATCTCCGCAGATCTAAGCCGGTCTCTCAAAGCCGCGAGCGTGGCGATCTCGTAGAGACGGCGATCGGGTTTACCCTGTTCGAAGATAAGCCGTCGATCAGTTTGGCTGAGGTGGGTGATCGGCACGCGATCCGGGAGTGTCCGCCGCTTCTCTGCATAAAGCCGTTTCAGTAGCGCAATTGCCGCCAGCAGCGCGTCGTGGCGATGCGCCGAGCGGAACGTGAAGGCCTGAAGGAACGCACCAGCGTATTTGTGGACGGTCGCATATTGCTCGGCTGCTACGGTCAACGGCGGCGCCTCGTTGTCGTCGACCATCGACTCCAGCTCAGGCTTTATCCGAAGCAGTCGGTCCCAGCCGACTCTTTGGTCGAGAACATCCAATGCATTCCGACCATGGTCGTTGGCGGACTGCAGCGCCGAGATCGTATCGAGGAACATGCGTAGCGCTTTGGCGGTGTTCGCTCTGCAATCCATCTGTCGCTGCTTCTTTCGGTTGTTGGCTTGCGAGAACAACTTACCCATGAGCTTGATGAACATCGTCACCGCCTCGTCCGTGAGCTTGTGGCAAAGCCTGATGACTTGAGCCACGATCAGAGCGTGGCGACGGCTGGCATTGAAGTCGTTGGCAAGCCAGGCCGGGGTTGCGTTACCCTCCCGGATCATCTGGTCCCACCGTCCCGCCGATATGCGCGCCTGCAGTTCCGGATGGATCTCCAGCCGCCGCAGAAAAGCTATTCGCTCGGTCAGCCCGACGAGGTTCGACGCAGCCGGCGCTTCTGGCGCCGAGCGCAGCCAGTGGAAGCGCGTCTTGCCGATCGACGGGTCAACCTCTAACAGCCTATCCAGTGATTGGAGCCTATCGAGTGGGATGTCTTCAATCAGAGTTTTTTCTGCCCGGCGACGGGCTATGGCCCGGCCGGCAAGGCCAATGCGTTCGATCGTGTCGATCGCCGGCAGAAGAGCTCCGCGTTCGCGAAACGCGGCGACAGCCGAACTGGCTATCGCAGCACCGTCGTCGGACATGGTCGCCGCATGAATTGCCGCCAACAGCGCGGCTCGGCGATCTTGCGCAATCGCGCTTCTCGTTTCCAGATACACCATCAAGCGCGCCGTGTGATCGCGCCTAGTTTCTTCCCGGCGTGCATAGAGGGCAAATGATTCCGGGTCGGCGCCGATCTGATCAGCAACATGTCTTAGCATGGCGGGAGGCGGAGCTTCTTCTGCCCCCAGCACTCGACCCGGGTATCGCATCAGACATAGCTGGATGGCAAAGCCGAGCCGGTTGTGACTACGTCTCCGCAGTTCGATCTCCAGGCGATCCGCCAGTGACAACGAATAGTGTCGGATTAGGCTGTCCTCGTCGACTGGTATGTCGACAAGCTTCCGTCGGTCTTGATCTTTGAGAAGCTTGCGCTTTGCCATTGCCCGACTCCATCCATGACCGATCTGCGCTGAGCGTTGTCGAGTCGGGCTGGACAGAGAAATCACAACTGGCGCATGTCGATGGCAATCCACAGAGATCGAGTGCCCAAAATCTGAGCTACGGCATTGTTCACGCTCCGTTCGGCCTTAGCGTACGATTTCGGACTGCTCTTGTTCTGACCCCACGTAACGACATCTCCGGAAGGTGTTGTTCGTCTCGCGCCGCTCATTGGGCCTAACCAATGCCGTTAAGATACGCATCGTTTCTGACGTATCGCCTGACCGGCAGATATTCTTTGGCACGATCCGGCAGTTTTCGATTTTAGACTTAACGCAGCTTGCCAGAATTGGCTGTTTTCCGGACAATATTTTAAGGTCCTGAAACTGAACATTAAGAGCATCTTGATAAGCCCTGTGTCATGTCAGGGGGTGACGGATGAGAGTTTTCGAGCGCCAAGAGGAGATGGAAGACGAGGCTGCTCCTCCCGCTCAGCTTAGCTGGCATCAGTCCCTGTTTGGAAAGACTGCCATCTTTCTACGCTTGCGATCATCCTTGCCTATTGCATCGAGGCATCCGCTGGCTGGGCGATGCTGCAGAGCGACGCCGAAGCGCAATGGCGTCGTCAAGCGGCGATGAACATTCAGGTCTTGTATTGGACGAAGACGACGGCGTTGAGGGTTTCATTGACGTAAATCAGATCAACACCGAGCTGCTTTTCGAGCTCCAGCTTATTGGCGAGCACAACGGTGAGCTTCGTCGCACCGTTCTCGAAGGTCTTGGCGGGATAGCGATGCTCAATGACAAACTGCCAGTCTGGATCCCTGATCGTTGCGTCCCGCAGGACAAGAATATCTTCGATACTCTTCATTTCCTTGTCGTTTTCGAACACCGATTTCGGGGTTTTTTTGCCTTCGGCCAGCTGTGCCGGTGAGCGAAACAGCTCCCTCGGAAGACGCGCAATCTCTAGGGCAGTCGTGACCGCGTCACGTTGATAGGCCCAATTTTGCTTGGCGGCGGTAGGATCCGGGTCTGATGGAGGCGGTCGCCGATCGATAAGCTTGTTGGCAATATTAAAAATTTTCGGGTCGGCCTTCTTCAGCGCGTTCATCATCGCCTTAAAGGCGGCCGGAGAACACGGACCTCCGTCGAGAGCCTTGCGCGCGCGCCAGGCCTGAGGTCCGGTCAACTCCTTTTTGATAGCCGAAACGCGCAGCGCGTGTGGAAGCTCTTTGTGGTTCCACATATCCAATCTATCGCGACCGGATTCCGCGCCGTATCTCACCTCGGCTCGGGCAATGTGTGTAATTCCGCCCTTCCTGGAACCCGAAAAGCATATCATGGGCTTGCGCTTGGCTCCGGCAGATAGTTCGCCAATGCTCTGGCTGCAAAAATCGGTTACCCGACGGCCATCTTCCAGCGCCTGAAAGCGCTCACGGCTCACGAAAAGAAAATAGCCTTGCTCGGCCGGCCATCGTTGCCGACCATCAAGATAGGTGAATGGCCGCGGCGGTGGCAAAATACCATCCTTCGTTTTGATGAGAGGGCGGCTAGCAGAGACACCCAGGAGATGAACAGATATATGTGATGTAAACTGTATGGTGCAACGCTACGGTCGCACGATCGCTCCATTTTCACCAACGGATAGCAATGGCCGGAAACGTCTGACGGGCTTCGGTCAAGCGGCAATGGCCAGAGTGCCCTACAAAATCCCCCACGCCCGAAACCTCCCCCTCCCCGTCATCTCCCTCAAGCCGAGCTCCAACACGATCCGCCGCGCTCCTTGCGGCGTCACCTCGAGCGTTTTTGCCACCATCCCCGCCGACACCAGCGGTTTTGCCATCACCAGCTCGACCAGCTCCGGCAGCTTTGACGAGGTTCGTCTTCCAGCCAGCTTGCGTTCCATCATCTGCCGCGCCAGCGCCAGCCGGTCATGCTCCTTGAGACCGATCTCGGCGGCCGCGATAAAACCCTGGGCGATGGCCAGCAGCCGGGTTTCGCGGTGGCGATGGCGGCGGCGATCAACCGGGATGGTTTTCAGGCCGAGATTGATGGCCGCGAGGTGACCACCTGATGTGACACCACCGTGGCGCAGGATGGATGCGGCCAGCAGCCGGCCCATCCAGCCGGCGTGCTGCAGGACGGCAATCTCGTTCCAGGCGTCGAGCGCAATGATCGCCTGCAGCACCGCCGGAAATTCTTGTGCCCCGCGCAGCATGGCGCGCCATTCCTCCAGCCGCGCATCCTCATCCCAATCAAGATCATAGACCAACGGGTCCCGCTCCCGGCCGGGAGCGGGACCGGGAGCGCTTTTCGCGGGGCCCGGCTTCCTGGCCTGTTCGATCACCGCTTCCGAACGGGCCAACAGTGCATCGATGGCGGCGAGCTCGGCATCCAGGATATCCTCACCAGCCTCCCCGTCCCCTTCAGCGAGCCCTGGCCCGTCGGCAACCTCACCCGTCGCGGCTTCGTCGGCCACACCGGCGCCCCCATCTCCCAAAGATGCAGCAGGCCACGCCTGCCCGGGCCGGGTCTGGCGGAGGCTGCGCAGGCCGTCTTCTGAGAGTGCCCAGGCGGGCGGCTGTGACACGATGCGTCGACGGGTGCGCAGCACGTCGCGGGCGATGGTGAGTTCGTGGGTGGGGGTGCGGATATCGCGAAGGCTGTCGTGGAGGACGAGGTCTTCGAGGTGGACGAGTTCGCCATCGATCCACAGCGAGGCGCAGGCGTCGGCATATTGGGTGCGCTCGAGGAAGCCGCCTCCGACCGGCGAGCGGGCGATGCGTTCGTCGAGGCGGGCGAAGGCGCTGCCCGCGTCGGCGACGGGTTTCAGCAGGGTTGGGATGGGCAATTTGGATAGATTGTAAGCCATTGATCTTATGGTAAATGATTCGCTAAGCGAAAGCTAGTTCGGGGTTCGGGTTCGCCACTGGATAGAATGCTCCAGGCCACGCCTGGCCGCCGATAAGTAATGCTTATCGGAGGTGATTGATCTCGAGTCGCAAATCAGAAAGAATCCGGTAAATCCACGGCCGCTCGGCCGTTAAAAGCCGCCGATCCGGAGTCTCGTTCTTTTGGCCAAACCGTCCATTTCCACGACCGCAGTCGATCGCCGTGCCGAAGGGCTCGATACCATTGCCAGCGTGCTGCCGATCGACCGGCGCGATGAGCTTGCCGAACTGCTCACCGACCAGGACATTGAAACGCTGCGCCATCTGGTCAACGAAGGCATGGGCGAAAACAGGCTGCGCGCACTCACCTCCGACCTTGCCTATCTGCAGGCCTGGTCGTTGGCTGCCACCGGCTCCTCCCTGCCCTGGCCGGCGCCTGAAGCTCTGTTGCTGAAATTTGTCGCCCACCATTTGTGGCAGCCCGACCAGCGTGACATTGATCCCCACCACGGAATGCCGGCTACTGTCGAGCAGAGCCTGCGCGATCAACGCTTTCTTCGTTCGTCCGGGCCACATGCGCCCGATACGGTGCGCCGGCGGCTTGCCAGTTGGTCGACGCTGACGAAATGGCGCGGGCTTACCGGCGTGTTCTCCGCGCCCTCCCTGAAATCGGCGATACGCCTCGCCGTCCGCGCCACACCGCGGCCACGGAAACGCAAGAGCGCCAAGGCGGTGACTGGCGACGTCCTGGCCAAGCTGCTCGCCACGTGCAGCACGGACAGTCTGCGGGATATCCGCGACCGGGCCATCCTGATGGTGGCGTTTGCGTCTGGCGGCCGCCGTCGCAGCGAGATTGCCGGGCTGCGCAGGGAGCAGCTCACGGTTGAGCCGCCAATCACTGTCGAGGGCGGCCCTCCCCTACCGTCACTCGCCATTCATCTGGGTCGCACCAAAACGTCTGACTCCAAACACGATGAGGTCGTCTACCTGACTGGTCGGCCGGTGGATGCGTTGAACGTATGGATGGCTGCGGCGAAAATTGGACGCGGGAGCATTTTTCGGAAGATCGATCGTTGGGGCAATGTTTCGAAGCGGGCACTAGAGCCGAGTGCGGTCAACCAGATCGTCAAGCAGCGGGTGGAGATGGCTGGGTTGGATCCGGGGGAGTTTTCGGCACACGGACTCCGATCGGGATATCTAACCGAGGCTGCGAATAGGGGGGTTCCGCTGCCAGAGGCCATGGAACAGTCGCGCCATCGCTCAGTGCAACAAGCCTCAAGCTACTATAACAACGCAGCACGTCGGAGTGGTCGGGCGGCTAGATTGCTTTGATCCGGATCGGCGTGATTGAAAGGGAGTACCACTAAACAGCTGATAATATTGCATTATCGGAAGTCTTTGTCCTTTAGATGAGATGGGCCAAAACATCGACCAAAACAACGAAAATCACGAGGAACGGACCTCAGCGCCGTCTCTCAGCACGGCGGCTGGGCATGATGTTTCCGCGCCAGAGGTGTTGGGCGACAGCCCCCTCCCCTCTCTTGTCAGCAACGATCAAACACCAACTCATCTGGCAGGCCTTGCTGATCGCGCCCGGGGTTAGCCCACGCGCTGGTCGTGCCCATGCAAAATCGCGATAACCCGATTCTCCCATCCACCAGATGGTCGAATCTTACGGCATACGTCGTCTCGACCGTATCTAATCAGATTAATGTAGGGCATCACGTCCTCATAGAGGTCATTCGTCTCTGACGCCCTGAATTGATTCTCATCACTTTGCTGCACGATTTCAGGGTTCCAGACGACGCGATATGGACTCGCAAGAAGGTAAAAACAGTCGCTGCGCTCTATGCGCAGCGCCAACTCCTCCTCCCCGTCTGTCAGGACCCTGTAGATGGTCCAATCAAACCACGCGCGGATCAAGCGCGCAAAGCGCGACCGCGAGAACTTGTGGGTATTGAGATAGAGATATGCGTCTTCCTCAGTTTGTGGCGTGGCGTACCACTCATTCAGGGCCAAGTGTCGGCTTTCGCCCTGTCTCATTTCTCTCTTCACTGACTCTAGGAGTGCCGGTCGTTCCAGATTGAACTCCCCATATGTCTGAATCAGATGGTCGACCGCGACATTGAAGTCCATTTCAGGACCCGGGGGCAAAAACTCGGAAACCTTCAACAGCACCATCCATGATGCAATACGGAAACCGCCGGCTTGGCGGCCCTCTCGACTGCGTCGCGCCTCTATGCCGAAACCATACTTGTAATTCACATATCCGTTGATCAGAAAAAGTCGCAGGTAGCCGGACGACAGAATGGTGGCGTCAACGACTGGGGCCTCGGCTTCAGCGTCGTCGAATGGATTGGTAACCCTTGCCTTGTTGAAGGCATGGTCCACATGATACCGGCCATCGACATTTGCGACAGGCGGCCGCGAAGAGCAGAGGTTCATGAATGCAATGAAGGCGCCCCGACACGTTTCTTGACGAAGATCGCGGTTTGCCCAAATCGAGAGACGACCCTTTTTGTCAACAAGGACAAGTACTTCTTCCGCCGGAAATCCTGGCATTTGGAGAGCCCGGTAACCTGCCTTCACGACCTCCGCGACAAAGATCCGGCACAGATCGGTAGCGCTGATCGGGCCTGTCAATTTCGGAATGAACGCGACCCTGTCCTCGCCGTTCGTAACCTCGTCCTTGAGATCGCGTCGCTGAACTCCGAGAAACTCATCGATGAAGGACTGCATGTCGTTTGGCAACAGGGGCCCCGGGTTGTGGCATTTACGGATGTGGCGCGGCGTGAAGCCCGATCCAACGGGCATGATGTTATGGGTCAAGGGTTAAGGTATTTCGTCGGAAATGAGAAATAATCTCGAAAACCAGGGCCGCTCGGTCTTCAAAACGTCGATCCGGAGGTTTTGCCAACGGGTACAAACACTGCCGTCGATCGCCGAGCCAATAAGCTCTACACGATGCACCTCAGTGCTGCTGAGTACTCAGATCAAGACGAGCTGGCCTAAATGTTAAACGACCAGAATGCCGAGACACTGCTCCACGTGGTCATGGAGGGCATAACTGAATACATCTCACGCGCCTTCACCTCCGACTTTGCCTATCTGCAGGCCTGGTCTCTGGCAGCAGGCGGGTTGCCGGGATCACGTCCCGCATCGTTCTTCACCCAGGCCATATAGCAGAAAGGAAGAAGCATAACCCGCTGTGCTCAAACAGAGTTCTTGCGACTATTTCGTCCTCAACATCAGGCGACCATTATGGCACGCCTCAACAGCCGCCTGCCATTTGCCCACTTAGAAATTCACAATGAGTTCGTCGAGGACGTCAGCCGCCTCTCTCCCTGTCAGTGCCAGGAAGTTCCGCGCTGACAGCTCGCCAGCTTCAAACCGCAAACGTATTTGGGAGACGACGCTGTTATGATACCTTCCGAGCCAAAAATACTTCCGTCTGATCGTAGACTTGCTGATCTCTGCTAGGTTCTGCCGAATTAGCGCAGCATGCCTCCCCAAGAACCCAATGTAGTCCTCAAATGCATCATGCTCATCCTCGCTCGCTCCGAGATAGTCGACAAAGCGTGTCCCATCCTCCCCAGTGCGCAAAAGTCGATTCACATACTCGACCTCTTCCTCCAGTTCGTGGTCCTCGTTGTGAAGACGAGCGTCGGAAAGGAACTGTTCGTAAGCCGCGTCGTCTACGACGATGCGAGGATAGATCGCCTCCCCACTTTCAATGTCATATGCGCGAACCATTGCAGGACCAAATACAGGGCCACTTCCGTTCAGGCCGACATGAACATTCCCTATTGCCAGCCCGGCTCTGATTAGTACTCCGTGGTTTATGCATTGGATTTGTATATGGAGCAGATCAAGCAGCTCGTGAAAAAAAGCTCCGTCAGAGTGCTGCGTGTTAAAGACTCTAACGCGCACTACAGCATCCGAAACCGACTCAACGAATGATCGGCTGGAGAGACGAACCTCCTTCATCCGATGAAAATGCTCGGCCTCAGGCGTGGTAAACTCTCGCAGTGAAAGGATGATGTTATGAATGTCACCGGCCGATCGATTGGTGAGCATCGCACGGAAGCCGAGAACGTCGATGAAGGTCACAATACCCGGCTCATAATCGGCGGCATTGGCGTGCGCTTTGGCCCTCTCTCGCTCAATCTTCGCGCGCCTGCGGCGGCCTTGCGCCACAGCATTCTCCACTGCGGTCTCAATCGCCCCCGCAGCTTTACCCCACCTCTCATCCTCTACCGTCGCCGGGGCTGTAGATGACGAACGTTCCGATGGACTGGTATGCTCGTCACGTTCTCTCATCATTCTCCCCTTCCCTCGAAAATCTGGCGTTCAACAGTGGTAACTCACTGTATCGTTTGACAAAACCATGGAAAAAAACGGCTGACAAGTCGCGTGTCCCCAGAGAGCCCGTGGGCGATTTCCTTCACCCGTCTCGCCTCACTGCCGTCAAGCAGTCCTTCGATTTCCCGGGTCATTCGCTTTCATGAGAGCCATCAGCATCGGCCCAAGCGAAAACTCCCCACGCTCGGAGCGCCTGGTGAGATCTCGAAGATAGCCGCCAGCAGATGTTATAAAGTTTGATCGTTCAAGAATGCAGGCCATAGCCACCGCGGCATTTTCCGGCCCCATCGCGTTGCACGCCTCCTCGTAGGCCGAGGGGCTCACGCCCAGCATCGAGCGCACCACGACGGCGGCCTTCATGAGCTCGCGCCAGTTTTCTAAACGTCCGCCGGGACCATAGTCGGAAATCTGCGGGCAGGCCCGAAGTACCATCCCAAGTGGGAAGGCCTTTATTTGCTCTGGCTTGACCTTCGCTCCCCCGTTCGCTTCGCTCTTGGCCTGACGATCATCCTCCGGGTTTCCGCCCTGCTCTTGTCCAGAGCTAGGTTCAAATTCATAGATAGATTCGGTATTTGAATTCTGTATATGCCGGTCATTCTGGACGGCATTGCCGTGCATATTCTCAGGTTTTAGCTGGTTTTCCAGGGTGTTGAGGATCTCTGCCCTAAGCAATTGCATTTCATCAAGTGCGAGTTCGAGCTGTCCCCTCTCCGGATAGCGTGGCAGGCGCGCAAGAATGTCGACATAGACCGCTTCTACCTGCCCCCAGTTGCCGGGCGCGCCCTCCTCCACCGCAGCTGAGATGAGCTTGCGCACGTCTCGCCGGCAGATCGTAAGAGCTTCTTTTGTCCGACGGAACCGTGTTCGCTCCGCAACGACATCCTGTGCGATTTGCGCAAGCTCATGGGCGCGAGCCAGAAGAGGAGTCAGATCGAAGCCATAGGCCTGCTCTACTTCACCATCACGACTGCGATGTGCGTACCGCTTCCCGTTGGGGCTATCGCGGCGCAAGATGAGCCCGGCCTCGACGAGTGCCGCGAGTTGCCGCCTGAGTGTGCTTTCCGTGATTCCATGAGCGCGAACGGATAGCTGCGCATTGGAGGGGAAAACGACAAGCCCGCTGCTCGAATCGAGCTCCCCGTGCGGGTAAAACGTCAGGAGAGCATCGAGAACGGCCAAGGCCCGATCCTGAACTCCAAGGCGTTCTCGCGCCTCGCAGACATCGCGAAACACTTTCCACTTTTCAATCCGCGTGTTGTGATCCGGATCCTTGATCGCCATCTGTCTTTTGACCAGGGCAAGCGACATCGACCGCCGCCCAAAGGGCGTCGTCACATCTCCCGTTTGCATTTTTCTCTCACCTTTCTTCAGGCAAAGGAAATCCGCTCACCAAAATGGCGCCAAGACTCTTGACTGTGATTCCGGGAAATGCGATTCTCGATCCTGCTAGAGATGACGAGAGAGGCTTCCACGGTTCGCCGTTTGGGGGCCTTTTTCTTTTGCGGTTTAGTCTCCGTTGGTTTCGTTTTGCGACCCCTTGTACTCCTCGTACAAGCGATCCATGCGAGAAGCCAGCCATTCGCTGAAAGGCTTGGCTTCTACATTCGTGAGCTCGATGGCAACCTTCTTCGCTTTGGCGGTCATCGCGAAACTCAGCGAGCGATCAGACGAGACCCAGTCATTTGCGGCGGTGTCGGCTTTGGGCTTCTTCGCAGTCGATTTGGCCTTGTATCGCTTCACATAGTCATGAAGTTCATCAAACCGATCGGCTTCAGGAAGCTTCAGAAAGTCGGTCGACGCTGCATGCTCAACAGCGACCCTGGAGAGGGCAGGGGCAAGTAGCAACTGCCGGAGGCTGAGCCACCGGTCACGCCCAATTTTCTTCGATGCACCCAAGGCCTGAATGACTGGCGCTGGCACTGCCTCGACGACAGCAAGCATCTTCGACAGCATCGCCTCATCGATGGCGAGCGACGAACGAACCGTTTCCTTGTTCATTCCCGACGCGATCAGATTCTGAGCGAAGTAGGCGCGTTCAATGAAAGACAGGTTTGAACGGGCTGCGTTTTCCTGTCCCTGCACGATCGCGGAGGTGATATCGTCGAGCTTCTTTACGATCGCCTTGACCGGAACGCCGAGTTCGCGAGCCACCCTAAGACGACGGTGACCGAACACGACCATGTATCGCTTGGCATCGGCGGAACTCGGGCGGACAAGGATAGGCGTCGTCTGTCCCGATTCCCTGATTGCCTGAAGCAGTTCCTGAAACTCTTCTCCGTCGTCTGAAAGGCGGTCTGCCACGAAGGACACGTCAATCAATCGCGGATCGAGATCCACGATCACCTCACCTTCCATGAGCTTCTTGGTGTTCTCGGCCATATCTTCAATGGATCGAACGACCGTCTTGGCGGCCCCTGTCATGCCGTAACCGGGTTTTGTCGGCGTCTGGCTCGCCGAGATCGCGTCCATATCCAGATTGGCGAACGGATTTTTACGGGACATGGGCGCACTCCAAATCTTGCGTCAACGCCGGTAAGGGACTGGCAAAGCTAGGACAATTGGCGAAAAAAACGGCTGACAAGTTGCTCATTTTCTCCCCCAAACCCCATGGATGAGCTCCACGATCTCGGCGTTAGTAGAATTCAAGCTCTCCATGGCCCTGTCATAGGTTGCCCGGACAAATTCACCTCGCTCAACCTCGTACAGGGTTTGCTTCTTGATGGACGCGTCGGAAATGGCCGTTGATTTGAGCACGTGGTTCCTCAGCATCTGCTGCGCGAACATCGACTGCATGAATCCAACCATCTGGGCCTGCGGGATATCCGTGGGCTCAAAGCGGGTGATAAGATACCTGAACCATTGAACACGCATTTCGGCCCCGGCCTCCGCTACCGGCCCCATGATCCCCCCGAGCATCATGAGAAACTGGCTCATCGACATGATGTCCAGCATCTGAGGATGAATGGTGATAAGGATCCCGGTAGAAGCCATGAGGGCGGTAATCGTCAAATAGCCAAGTTGAGGAGGGCAATCGATGACGACCACATCGTACTTGTCATCCACCTGCTTCAGAGCGCTGGCGATCCGCATATAGAAGAGTCGGCCATCCTCCCCCTTCTTGGAGGAAATCGCCAGTGGCACGTCATATTCGTATTCCTGCAGAACCAGGTTAGCGGGCACGACATCCAGTCCAGGAATGTTGGTCGGCTGGATGACGTCAGCGATTGACTTCCGCTCATCGTCAAATCGAAGAGCCTCATAAAGAGAGGCAGTATCATCAAGCTCCGGCTGGATCCCGAAAAGCGAAGTCAGTGAAGCCTGCGGGTCAAGGTCGATCGCCAGCACACGATGGCCGGTGAGGGCGAGATATTGCGCAAGGTGCGCGGCAGTGGTTGTCTTGCCGCTTCCGCCCTTGAAGTTGACGACCGATACAACCTGCATCGGCTCTCCTTCCTTCCGCCTAGGCACGTAGTATCTCTTGTCTGACTTCTTGTTGGCCTCGAGATAATCCCGAAGCTCGAGCATCTGGTCAGCCGTATAATATCGGCGTCCACCGATGGACTCGATTTCCGGTCCTTTACCGTCAGAATGGAGTTGCCTCAGGTGCGTCTGGGTGACACCCATGAAGTCTGCAACTTCAGCAAGCTGAAACTTGCGTAATCCCTTGCGAGCATCAGGCGGGTACTGCTGGCTGCGCAACATATGCAACGCGCTTGAGATCTTTGCCCCTTGCTCGGCAATCTCAATATCAAATCTGTTGGGCAGCAAATTGCTCATTTTGCGAACTATTTCCCGGAGGTCGTCAGTTTCGAAAAAATGGCTCGAACGCCATCATTTGCGAAACTATCCTGCAGTTCCGGGATCGTCGCAAGAGATTTAAAGTTAACAAGTAGTTAACGGAACTGCAGGAGTGGCTGACAGAATATCGATTCATCCAAAGACTTCCGCATGTTAGCCCAGCTTTGTCCGCCGGCACCACTGACAGCGAAATGCAGATCTGCACCTCTTATCAACATTTTAGAACCCGGCTTTCGGCCGGCTTTCGACAGCTATAGCGCCGATTCGGTAGAATCACCGGGTGCAAATCTGCACATAGCCACACGCATCGCGAGATGATTTCCCTCCGCCTGACCAGTTCATGCGGAGATCACTATGCAGATTCTGAGCGTCTCGGCCGACCACTACGCGAGTAACCACCACTATCTGAACCAGATGCACCAGTTAAGGGCCGCGGTGTTTGGCGACCGCCTGGAATGGGAGATCACCGTCACCGAACAGGGAGAGCGGGATCAGTACGATGATCTCCGCCCAACCTACATCCTTGCGATCTCGGCCGAGCAGAAGGTGGTCGGCTGTGCACGCCTGCTGCCCGCATTCGGCCCGACGATGCTGGAGCAGACATTCCCGCAACTGCTGGAGCGCGGCGCGCTCGATGCCCGTACAGCGAAGGTCGAGAGCTCACGCTTTTGCGTCGACACGTCGCTGGCTGCGGGGAGGGGAGGGACCCTCCATCAGGTCACGCTCACCATGTTCGCCGGTATCATCGAATGGTCGATGGCCAACGGATACAAGGAGATCGTCACCGCGACCGATCTTCGTTTTGAACGTATCCTGAAGCGTGCAGGCTGGCCAATGCACCGCCTCGGCAATCCGGTTGCGATCGGGAACACCGTCGCCGTCGCGGGCAGCCTGCCAGCCAATCGCGCCAGCTTCGAACAGGTGTGTCCGCCAAGTTACCGCTCGATCATCGAGCGCGATGGCGCTGGTCCTTTGAGGAGCGCGGCGTGACCCAGCTCCGTTCCCATCCCCGTCTCGTCCGCAAACTCCAGGACGCGCTCGGCGACCAGCTCTGCGTCGCACTCGACGACGCGACAGTCGTCGAGATCATGCTCAATCCCGACGGAAGGTTGTTCATCGAACGGCTGGGGCATGGCGTTGCCCCGGCCGGCGCGATGAGTCCTGCCACCGCCGAAGTCGTCATCGGCAGCGTCGCCCATGCGCTGCAGTCGGAAGCTGACGACGAGCAACCGATCATTTCCGGCGAACTGCCGATCGGCGGGCATCGGTTCGAAGGCTTGCTGCCGCCGGTGGTATCGGCGCCTGCCTTCACAATCCGTCGTCGCGCGTCACGCCTCATCCCGCTCGATGACTACGTCAAGTCGAAAGTCATGACGGAGGCACAGGCCTCTGTGCTGCGAAGCGCGATCGCGTCGCGCATGAACATCGTCATTTCCGGCGGAACCGGATCCGGCAAGACGACGCTTGCAAATGCCGTCATCGCCGAGATCGTCGCAACGGCGCCGGAGGATCGTATGGTCATTCTGGAAGACACCGCCGAAATCCAGTGCGCGGCGGAAAACGCCGTGTGCCTGCATACCACCGACACGGTCGATATGGCTCGGCTCCTGAAGAGCACAATGCGTCTCAGACCGGACCGCATCATCGTCGGCGAGGTCCGCGACGGCGCCGCACTGACACTGCTCAAGGCATGGAACACCGGCCATCCGGGCGGCGTCACCACCATCCACTCCAATACGGCGATGTCGGCCTTGCGCCGGCTGGAGCAACTGACGGCTGAAGCCAGCCAGCAGCCGATGCAGGAAGTGATCGGCGAGGCGGTCGACCTCGTCGTCTCCATCGAACGCACGGGCAAGGGGCGGCGGGTCCGCGAAGTGATCCATGTCGAGGGTTTCGGCAATGCCCGCTACCGAACCGAACATTACGCCCAGATCGATGAGGACAGCCATGTCGCATAAGACCAAGATTACGCTCGCCTGCTTGGGCCTCGCCGCCATCTCTCTCGGCTTGGCAGAGCCGGCCCTGGCCTCTTCGGGCGGCGGTGGCCTTCCATGGGAAGGACCGCTACAGCAAATCCAGCAGTCCATCACCGGGCCCGTCGCCGGCTTCATCGCTCTGGCAGCTGTGGCAATCGCCGGCGCCATGCTCATATTCGGCGGCGAGCTCAATGATTTCGCGAGAAGGCTTTGCTACGTCGCCCTCGTCGGCGGTGTTCTTCTCGGCGCCACCCAGATCGTCGCCCTCTTTGGCGCGACCGGTGCCAGTATCGGCGAGGCTGAAGCGCGATCGGCGCCTCACGTCACCGATCCGATGGCAACGCTTCGCACGGAAGGGGAGGGGGCTCATGGCTGAGGCCGGCTCCAGCCTTGCCCGCTCGCGTGTGCACAGGGCGCTGTCGCGCCCGAACCTGCTGGTGGGCGCCGATCGCGAGCTCGTGTTGTTGACCGCGCTCGCGGCCGTCATCCTGATCTTCGTCGTGCTGACCTGGTACGCGGCGCTCTTCGGCATCGCGATCTGGCTGGTCGCTGTCGCGGCGCTGCGCATGATGGCAAAGGCCGATCCTCTCATGCGGAGGGTCTATATCCGGCACATCTCTTACAAGACATTCTATCGCGCGACGTCGTCGCCGTGGCGCAGGTTCTGAGGAATCGCGATGGTGGCCCTCAAATCTTTCCGCCATCCGGGACCGTCGTTTGCCGATCTGGTGCCCTATGCCGGACTGGTCGACAACGGCGTGATCCTGCTCAAGGACGGCTCTCTGATGGCCGGCTGGTATTTCGCCGGGCCGGACAGCGAGAGCTCGACCGACGCCGAGCGCAACGAGGTGTCGCGGCAGATCAACGCGATCCTTTCCCGGCTCGGCTCCGGATGGATGATCCAGGTCGAGGCCGTCCGGGTTCTAACCGGCGATTATCCGGCCGAGGATGATTGCCACTTCCCCGATCCGGTCACGCGGGCGATCGACGCCGAACGGCGAGCGCATTTCCAGAAGGAGAGGGGGCATTTCGAGAGCCGGCACGCACTGATCCTGACCTGGCGGCCGCCGGAGCCGCGGCGCTCGGGGCTGACCCGCTATATCTATTCGGATCCAGCCAGCCGCTCCGCCACCTATGCCGACAAGACATTGGAGACGTTTCTGACCTCGATCCGGGAGGTCGAGCAATATCTCGCCAACGTCGTCTCGATCCGCCGGATGATGACAAGGGAGACGCAAGAGCGCGGCGGTTTCCGGGTCGCCCGCTATGACGAACTGTTCCAGTTCATCCGCTTCTGCATCACCGGCGAGAACCATCCGGTTCGCCTGCCCGAGATCCCGATGTATCTCGACTGGCTGGTGACGGCCGAGTTGCAGCACGGGTTGACGCCGCTGGTCGAGAACCGCTTTCTCGGCGTCGTGGCGATCGACGGCCTGCCGGCGGAAAGCTGGCCTGGTATCCTGAACAGCCTCGACCTGATGCCGCTCACCTATCGCTGGTCATCGCGTTTCGTATTCCTCGATGCCGAGGAGGCGAGGGCAAGACTCGAGCGCACCCGCAAGAAATGGCAGCAGAAAGTCAGGCCCTTCTTCGATCAGCTCTTCCAGACCCAATCCCGTTCGGTCGATCAGGACGCCATGATGATGGTTGCCGAAACCGAGGATGCGATCGCCGAGGCGTCATCGCAACTTGTCGCCTGTGGCTACTATACGCCTGTCATCGTCATCTTCGATGAGAACCAGGCCCGCCTGCAGGAGAATTGCGAGGCAGTCCGTCGGCTGATCCAGGCGGAAGGTTTTGGCGCACGGATCGAAACGCTCAATGCGACGGACGCCTTCCTCGGCAGCCTGCCGGGTGTTTCCTATGCCAACATCCGCGAGCCGCTGATCAATACGCGCAATCTCGCCGATCTTATCCCGCTTAATAGCATCTGGTCGGGAAGTCCTACGGCGCCTTGCCCGTTCTATCCGCCCGGCTCACCGCCACTGATGCAGGTTGCCAGCGGCTCGACGCCGTTCCGCTTGAACCTGCATGTCGACGATGTCGGGCATACCTTGATTTTCGGGCCGACCGGTTCGGGTAAGTCGACCCTGCTGGCACTGATCGCCGCGCAGTTCCGGCGCTACGCCAGCGCGCAGGTCTTCGCCTTCGACAAGGGTAGCTCGATGCTGCCGCTGACGCTCGGACTCAATGGCGATCACTACCAAATCGGCGGCGATATCGGTCCTTCGGCAGAAGGCGAAGTGAAGGCGCTGGCTTTCTGCCCGCTTGCCGAGCTTTCGACCGATGGCGACCGCGCATGGGCGACGGAGTGGATCGAGACGCTGGTCGCGCTGCAGGGTGTGACGATCACACCCGACTATCGTAACGCCATCTCCCGGCAGATCGAGCTGATGGCGGAATCGCGCGGCCGCTCCCTCTCTGACTTCGTGTCCGGTGTTCAGATGCGCGAGATCAAGGAAGCGCTGCACCACTACACGGTCGACGGCCCGATGGGGCAGTTGCTTGATGCCGAGGAGGACGGCCTCGCGCTGGGCGCCTTCCAGTGCTTCGAGATCGAGGAACTGATGAACATGGGCGAACGCAATCTCGTGCCCGTCCTCACCTACCTGTTCCGCCGCATCGAGAAACGGCTGACCGGCGCCCCCAGCCTGATCATCCTCGACGAGGCCTGGCTGATGCTCGGCCATCCCGTCTTCCGCGACAAGATCCGCGAGTGGCTGAAGGTGTTGCGCAAGGCCAATTGCGCCGTGGTGCTTGCAACCCAGTCGATCTCGGATGCGGAACGCTCCGGCATCATCGATGTGTTGAAGGAATCCTGCCCGACAAAAATCTGCCTGCCGAATGGCGCGGCGCGGGAGCCTGGCACCCGTGAGTTCTATGAACGCATCGGCTTCAACGAGCGGCAGATCGAGATCGTCGCGACGGCACTCCCCAAGCGCGAATACTACGTCGTCTCG
Organism: Pseudorhizobium flavum; assembly: GCF_902502825.2. Next base: position 98,789 of record NZ_LR723673.1, on the reverse strand, counting down.
CCTGAGGGACGTCGACTGTTCGACATGGCGCTCGGTCCCGTCGCACTCTCCTTCGTTGGCGCATCCGGCAAGGAAGATCTGAAGCGCATTCGCGCCCTGCATTCCGAACACGGGGCCGGTTGGCCTCTCCACTGGCTCCAGCAAAGGGGGATCGCTCATGCCGATACACTCTTCCCGGCCGAATAGGATGCTGCACGCCGCAGTCGCCACGACGGTCATACTCTCTTCCACTCTATCAGTTCCTGCCTATGCCGGCGGCGTCACCGGGCAGGCCACGGAATGGACGCAGCTCGCCAACAATGCCGAGCTCGTCTCGCTGGTCGGCAAATCGGCTGAGCAGGTGAACAACCAGATCACTCAGATCTCCCAGCTTGCCGAGCAGATCCAGAACCAGCTCAACATCTACAACAATCTCCTGCAGAACACGGCGCAGCTCCCGAACCACATCTGGGGGCAGGTCGAAAGCGACCTGAAGAGCCTGCAAAACGTCGTCGCCCAAGGACAAGGCGTAGCATTCTCGATGGGTAATATCGACGATGTGCTGAAGCAGCGTTTCCAGAGCTTTGCCGAGATGAAGAGCAATCTGCCTGATGGAGCGAGCTTCTCCACGACCTACCAGAACTGGTCGGACACCAATCGCGACACGATCGCCGGAACACTGAAGGCGGCGAACCTGACGGCCGACCAGTTTTCCAGTGAAGACAGCACGATGTCGTCGCTCCGCTCGATGTCGGAATCGGCGGACGGACAGATGAAGGCGCTGCAGGTCGGGCATCAGATCGCCGCACAGCAGGTCGCGCAGATGCAGAAGCTGCGCGGTCTCGTCTCTCAGCAGATGACCATGATGGGAACGTGGTTCCAGTCCGAGCAGGCGCAAAAGGACTTGGCGCAGGCGCGTCGCGAGCAGTTCTTCAGCGCAACCGAGCGCGACATCCGTGGTGGCCAGACAATGGAGCCACGCTGGTGAGCCCGCGTCTGGCGGTCATCCTGGTATTGGCGGGGATCGTCGCGTTCGCAGCCGGCATCGTCACCTGGAACGTGGTCCAATCGCGTCCGGCCCCCGTGTCCGGATCGGGCGCGGCCGCTACGCGACCTGTCTCCGAATCCGAGCGCCGAGAACACCGGGAAAAATTCTTCAGCGGCGATCCGGATCGCGACATCCGTAGCGGGCAGGAGATGAAGCCACGATGGTGATCGTCCGCCCCTCCCGGAAGCTGGAGCTCGTGTTCATTTCGATCGGCCTCATCCTGTTGGTGACGACACCGGCACTTGCCCAACAGGGTTCCGTCCTGACCACACTGGAAAACTCCGTCGTCACGGCCGCCAAAGGCTGGGAGACGACGGTGATGAACGCGGCGCGTTCGCTGTTCTGGATCCTTGCCGGCATCGAGGTCGGGATTGCTGCCGTCTGGCTGGCGATCAACGCCGCCTCGCTCGACAGCTGGTTCGCCGAACTCGTTCGGCGCATCATGTTCATCGGCCTCTTCGCCTTCATCCTCGACCAGGGACCGTCCTTCGCCAAGGCTGTTGTCGACAGCCTCTATCAGATCGGCGCCGGCGGCGGCTCGGCCTCACCGGCAAACATTTTCGACGCGGGCATCCGAGTCGCGACCAAGATGTCCGAACAGGCGAAGTTCGGGCTTTGGGAAGACAATGCGCTGGCGATCGCCGCGGTCTTCGCCATGGTGGTGGTCGTCGTCTGCTTCTCGCTGGTTGCCGCGATTTTCGTCGCCGTCATGGTCGAGATGTATGTTGGCCTGCTCGCCGGCATGATCATGCTCGGTCTCGGCGGCTCGTCCTTCACCAAGGATTTCGCGGTCAAATATCTGGTCTACGCCTTCTCGGTCGGCATGAAGCTGATGGCGCTGGTGATGATCGCCAAGATCGGCTCCGACATCCTGTTGGGGCTTGCCGAGGCACCAACGGCCACATCCGAGCAGTTCATCACCACACTTGCGATCGCCGGCATCTCGGTCGTGGTCTTCGTCATCGCCATGTATGTCCCGCCCATCCTGCAGGGCGTGGTCCAGGGCGCCTCCATCGCCGGCGGCATGGAAGCGATCCGCCATGGCGGCCAGGCCGCGACCTTTGCAGCCGGCGGGGCTTTCCTCGGCGCAAGTGCTGCAACGAAAGGGGCGCAGACGGCAAGCTCGGCGCGGGCAGGGGGCTCTTCGATGGCGGGAGCGGCACTTCGCGGCATGGCGTCCGGCATTGGAAGTGCTGGATGGGCTGCCGGATCGGCAGCCAAGGAGAAGGCGATCGCCTCACCCGGCGCCTATGCCGGATCGCTGCTTGGCCTTGCCAACGCCAAGCTCGACCAGACGCGTCAGTCGGGCCGACCAACACCGCCGCCTCCGCCCCCACCCATCAACGAGGACAAATAGCTGGAGGCTGATCCCCCATGGCCGGACGAAATCCGCCAAATAATCTCCCTGTCGTCAATCCCTATCTCGCGGCGCGCAACGAATGGAACGAGCGCTATGGCTCCTATGTGAAGGCAGCCGCAGCCTGGCGTATCGTCGGCGTCACCGGCATGGTGATGGCGGTGATCGGCTTTGGCTATGCGCTTTACCAGAGCACGCAGGTGAAGCTCGTTCCCTATATCGTCGAGGTCGACAAGCTCGGCACGGCCTCCAATGCCGGCTTCCCGCAGCAGATCGAATATGCCGATCCGCGTGTCGTGCGCGCAACGCTCGGCAGCTTCGTCTCCAATTTCCGGAGCGTGACGCCGGATGCGGTCGTCCAGAAGCAATATATCGATCGGACCTATGCGCTGCTCAGGACCTCGGACCCGGCGACCGAGAAGGTCAACGCATGGTTCCGCTCGAGCTCTCCGTTCGAGAAGGCGAAGACCGCCACGGTCGCGGTCGAGGTCAACAACATCGTCGCACTGTCGAACCAGTCGTATCAGATCGACTGGACCGAGTTCGAACGCGACCGCCGCGGCAAGGAGACCGCCGTCCGCCGTTTTCGCGGCATCGCCACCGTGACACTCACACCGCCGCAGGACGAGGGCGTCATCCGTCTCAACCCGATCGGTCTCTATCTTCGCGACTTCGACTGGACAGCGCAGCTTTGAAAGGCATGGCCCCGAACATGAATATCCGACTTGAGAACTATTCGGCCATGCTGACTGCGGGCGCCATCATATCAGCGGCGCTGGCGTTCTCGGTCCTTGCACCTCTCGATGCCGTTGCGGCCGACGGTGTCACCGCCAATGAGGCAAAGGGCATGGGCATCTCCGGCCAGTGGCGCGGATCGCGCGGTCTCGTGACCAAGGGAGCCGACGGCAAGGTGATTTTTCTTTTTGGCGAGGTGCAGCCGTCGGTCGTCTGCTCACCGCTGCAGGTCTGCGACATCGAGCTTCAGGGTGGCGAGGTCGTTCGCGACGTGCTCGTCGGCGACACCGTGCGGTGGAAGGTCGAACCGGCCACATCAGGGGCGGCGGGCGGCCAGGCGATCCACCTGATCGTCAAGCCGTCGGAGCCGGGCCTCGTCACGTCGATGGTGGTGACGACGTCGCGGCGGACCTATCATATCCAGCTCAAGTCGCATTCCACGCAATATATGGCCCGCGTTGGGTTCGAATATCCGGAGGACGTCTCGGCTAAACTCGCCGACATCAATGCCCGGCTTGAGGCAAGCACGATCCCCGGAGCCGGCGTGCCAGCCGAGCAGTTGAACTTCTCCTATTCAGTGTCCGGCAGAGCCGGCTGGCGGCCGACGCGGGTCTATTCCGACGGCCTGAAAACCTACATCCAGTTTCCGCGCTCTATTTCCGGTCAGGATGCGCCGGTGCTGTTCGTGACGTCCGGCGGACAGAACCGGATCGTCAACTATCGGATGAAGGGCGACATAATGGTGGTCGATTATCACATCGATCGCGCGGTCCTCGTCTCAGGCGTCGGCTGGCGGCAGGAAAAGGTGACGATCAGAAGGGGAGGGCGGTGATGCGAGCCTTTCCGCGCTATCTCCCCCTGCACCCCATCCGAGCCCTTGCCGCAGCCTGCGCCCTCGCCATCCTCCTCTCCGGATGCCAGTCGATGGGGACTGACGGTCTCGTCGCCAGCACCGCACCGACGGAAATCTCCGGTCCGGCGGCAAGCGCCATTGCCGGCGATATGGTCAGCCGCCTTGCCGAACAGATCGGGCCGGGCAAGGCGACCATTGCCCTCAAACCGGACGCCTCGCCCTTTGGGCAGGCGCTGGAGGCGGCGCTGAAAGGCTGGGGTTATGCCGTTGTCACCGACCAGAAGACGGACAGCGGCACGAAGATCATCCCGCTCGCCTATGTGATCGTGCCATTCGACGGGCAGGTGCTGGCACGCCTTTCGACCGATAGCGTCGAACTCGGCCGAGCCTACACCGTCACCTCAAGTGGGGCGACGCCGACGAGCGCGCTCTCGCTGATGCGGCGCGGCTGAGGGAGGGCATCATGGTCCAATCCCTCAAACTCGGTGGCGGTGCGAATACCGAAGCTGAATCCGGCATCAAGCGGATCAACCGCCTGCCGATTATCGTGGTGGTCGTCTTGGTCATCGCCTTCCTTGGCGTTATTTTCTATGGGCTTTCCTCCCGTGGACTCTATTTCGGAAAGGACAGCGTTCCGGAAACGAGTTCGGGTAATCCGGCTTCAACCTTCGCGGACCAGATCAAGCGCGGCGTAACCGATGGGATCATCGGCGAGCCGCTGCAACAGACGACGTTCCAGCCGACACCTGTCGAGACAAAACAGGCCGAGGAAAAGTCAAGCAATCCCTTCACGCCGCAGCCGGGACAAAACCAGGAACAGCAGCACGGGCGGGAGTTGGAAAACGAAGCGGTCTGGCTTGCCCGTCTCGAGCGGGAGCAGCGGGAGCAATATCTGCGTGAGCGGCATCGCCAGCGGATGGCCCGGCTGCAGGCGAATGACGCGGCCTATGACGCACCACTCGCCATCGACCGCAGCAAGCTGGAGGCGAGGGCAGACGAGACCACCGCGGCAAGATCGACCACAAACACTCCATCATCGATAACCGCCGGCGCCACCTCTGATCTTTATGCCGCCGCGTTGCGGGCTGGTCTCGGCGGGCAGAATGTCGATCCGAACGGACAGTCCTCCAAGGAGGACTTCTTCAACGCCGATCTCAAGGACCTCGGCTACCTGCCCAATCGTGTCGTACCGCAGCAGTCGCCGTATGAACTCAAACGCGGCTCAGTCATTCCGGCGACGTTGATCACCGGCATCAATTCGGACCTGCCCGGTCGCATCACCGCGCAGGTCAGCCAGAACGTCTATGACGCTGCAACAGGGCATCGCCTCCTCATTCCGCAGGGGACGAAGCTCTTCGGGCGCTACGACAGCAAGGTGTCGTTCGGTCAGAGCCGCGTTCTTGTCGTCTGGACGGACATTATCTTCCCTAACGGCTCCACGCTGCAGATCGGCGGCATGGCGGGAACCGATGCGCAAGGGTACGGTGGCTTCCACGACAAGGTGAACAACCACTATTGGAGAACATTCGGCTCGGCGGCGCTGATCGCGCTGATTGGAACGGGGATCGACGCGTCCATACCCGAAAGTTCGACGCTGGCCACGCAGGATACGGCATCCGATGCGGCGAGGCGGAACTTCGCGGAGAGCTTCGGAAGGGTCGCGGAACAGACGGTCAGCCGAAATCTCAACGTCCAGCCGACGCTGGAAATCAGGCCCGGGTACAAGTTCAACGTCCTAGTTGATCAGGACATCATTTTCCCGGGGACTTACAGAAACTAGGTTCAGATAGGGCAAGGTATATGGCAACGGGGAGTTGGTATCCATTTCTCTGCGGCTCAGATGTTCGACGCCTATCAATGGGCGAGATATTCCGGTCGAAGGGGTGCGCTTCTTGGCTGAGTTCACCAGCCCAATGCACGAGTATTGCGTCTAGTCACAATCGGAATGACTGCGACAAGCAGAACTTGCCGAAGAGTGTCAATTTCTTGATTTCTGGGTGATGGTTTCCCATGGACATTCTTTAATTGCCTTATGGAGATCGTGTGATGACGAAGCACTCGTTAAGGGGGCAACGCGTGCTCCTCGGCGCGTGATCGCCACAACACTCGCAGATGCGGGGTGGGAGGTGCATGCTCTTGGCCGCCGTAGCTCGCGATCATTTCGTCCCATGAGATGTTTTCGATCTTGAAGCGCAATTGCCTGTCGCTCGATGTACAGTCCGCCCGAAATGAATTTGGGCCTGCGGTCGTAAAATATGACCCACCCTGGATCGTCTGTGTGGCCTGACTGAGAGGGCTGAATGAGCGTGCGTAGCACAGATAAGAGAATAACCGCGCCTGAAGTCCGTGCACGCAAGGGCGCCGAGCCACTCGTCGGGCTGACGGCATATAGCGCCCTGACCGCCCACTTGGTCGATCAGCATGCCGACGTGATTCTCGTGGGTGACAATCTCGCCTAGCGTCGAGCACGGCCTGACCTCGACGCTAGGCGCGACGCTGGACCTGATGATCCTTCACGGTAAACCCGCCATGCGCGGCTCAAAACGGGTACCCGTGGTTCATACGAAGCCGGCCATACCCGTGCTTTCGACAGTGCTTCTCGGGTTTTCCAGGAAACCGGCTGCGGAGCGGTCAAACTTGAGGGTGGCATAAGGCTGGCGGAGACCGTCGATTTCCGGACCACCCGGGGTATCCCGGTCATGGCCCATGTTGGCCTCACACCACAATCTGTAATGACCCTCGGCGCTTCAAGGTTCAGGGGCGCAACAAGAGCGACTGGCCAGGAATTGAGGCAGATGCGGCCGCTGTGGCTGATGCCGGGGCGTTCGCCGTCTTACTTGAGGGAACGGTTTATTCACTTGCCGAAAAGATCACCGCTTCGCTTTCAGTTCCAACCATCGGGATCGGCGCCCCATCGAAATGCGACCGGCAGGTATTAGTTCTTGAGGACATGCTTGGGCTAACCGAGCGCGTTCCCCGCTTCGTTCGCAGGTCAGCGAACTCGGGAAGGCAGCCGATGATGCGATCGGTTCTTACACGACCGCTGTCCGTGATCGCAGTTTTCCCAGCGAAGAAGAAGTCTACCGCTCGAAGAGCTGACGTCCTGGCCCTCGGCAGCGTTCACGGGGCATGCCGCTTCGGCAGACCAGACTTCGGAAGTTCGACCGTGGCGAGGTCCTTCTGCAGAGCGTTCAGATAGTGCACGAGCGCAACGCGGTCATCGAAGGAAAAGTGGGCTGTCGCTTGATCGTAAAACTGGTGAATACGTTCCATCGTCTCTTTCCAATAGATCCCGCCGCGCGGTGTCAACTGGACGAGGCGGGCGCGCTTGTCGCCGTTGCCTGTGACGCGCCGCACCAACCCGTCACGCTCGAGACGCTTGATCACGCCGTCGAGATTCTGCCGGGTGACGACAAGATAATCGCCGAGTAGACCGAACGGGATCCCGGCCGCAAACTTTCCTTGGGAAAGCGCACCGAGAACTGCCCATTGAACGGTCGTGATGCCGAGTTGCTGGACGGCCTGCCGTTGCAGTTCGTTTCCGAGCTGGAAAAGGCGGAAGAACATACGGTTGTTGAGTTGATCGTTACCAGCGTTGCGCGCCAGGGACCGTTCCGCAGCGATGCCATCGATCGGGTCGGAAGACTCCTCCAACTGGCGACGACGGCGTGACATGGTATTGCGTTGCATTTCAACCATTTCGATTCTCGATACCCCGTCAAAATCTAGCACTCGACGAGCCGATGCCGGCTCTATTTTCCCGGCCATTACTGATTTTAGCTCTCATCATCTATCATGGTCGCGGTCGAACGTGCACAAAATGTGCTAAATTTTTTATAGTTCATCCGCCCTTCTGTCTTCCGCAACATTTCTCACATAGCGCACAAACGCGGCTGCCGCAGCCACAACAGCCTCTGCGCAGTCTACGTGAGGATTATGGCCACTCGCGGGGAGCTCGAGCACCGACGGTAACCTTCCTGCATGCACCTCGATCAAACGAGCATGCTCCATCGTTCCGAACGGATCAGCAGATCCCTGAATCACAAGCAGCGGCAGTCGCAGTTTGTCGAGTTCGCTGACGATTGTCCAATCGCGAAACTCAGGCAGCAACCAAGTTTGTGACCATGCCAGGAATGCTCCGGTCGGGTCTCGATGATATTTGGCAAGCTTCTCGCGCAAGGTGGGATCTGTCTCGTACCGTTCCGACAATGCGGCGACCCCATCCAGGGTCAGTCTCTCTGCAAACACATGCGGCGCCTCCACGACCGACGGAAGAACGCGGTCGGGAAATGCCGACGCGAAGAGAAGGGCGATCGACGCGCCATCGCTGTGGCCGTACAGGTGGCACGGACCGATGCCGAGCGCGTCGAGCAGCATCGGCAGGAATTCACGGGCCTCTTCGTGCAAGTACCGTGTGTCTCGCGGCCTGGGCAGGGCCGATGAAAACCCGCAGCCACGGCGTGAATAGACGAGCGCCGGGTGACCGGTGGCCATGGCCACCCTCTCCGGAAAGCCTTTCCAGTCGGCAACGCACCCGAAGCCATGATGCAGGAAAACGATCGGAGCCCTTCGGTGCCGATCGTATTCTCCTGGTGCCTGCGGGAACCAGGCATATTCGATCAGGGCGTTACCGACCTCGATCGTCTGCATGCCGGCCCTCCCTTTTCGTTCGCCGGGTCAGCGTCAGGCCGCCTCAGCGGAACTTCGGAGGACGCTTTTCGAGGAAGGCCTTCACACCCTCCTTCGACTCCTCGGTCTGGTAGAAGAGGCTGAGCGCCTGCATGCCGATGCCGGAGATGCCCCGGATCGATTCAGAGTCAAGATTGAACGACTTCTTCGCGATCGCGATCGCCGTCGGGCTCAGCGCAGCGATTTCCGCACACCAGCGATCGACTTCGGCGTCCAGTTCCTCGGGCGCCACCACGGCGTTGATCAAGCCCATCTGCAGGGCCTGGTCGGCCGGATACCGCCGGCACAGCATCCAGATCTCGCGCGCCTTCTTTTCTCCGACCACGCGTGCGAGCAGAGCGGTTCCGAAGCCCGGATCGACCGAGCCGACTTTCGGACCGACCTGACCGAAGACGGCGTTGGATGAGGCGATGGCGAGATCGCAGCAGGTCACAAGCACGTTCCCGCCGCCAATGGCAAAACCATTGACGCGCGCGATCACCGGCTTGGGAACATCCCGGATCAGGCTCTGCAGTTCCTCGACCGGAAGGCCAATGGTGCCGCGGCCGTCATAGGCTCCGTCATGGGCCGATTGGTCGCCGCCGGTGCAGAATGCTTTCGGCCCGGTGCCGGTCAGTACGATCGCGGCGATCGCCTTGTCCCATCCTGCCTTGTTGATGGCGTGGATCAATTCCTCGCAGGTCTGGCCGCGGAAGGCGTTGTATTTCTCCGGCCGGTTGATAGTGATCCAGGCGGCCTGTTCGCGAACCTCGTAGATAATATCCTGATAGTCCATGTCTTGCTCCTTAGCCGTGCATCGTCAGGCCGCCTGACACGCTGATCACCTGGCCCGTGATGAAATCCGCGTCGCTGCTCGCAAAGAACGCGATCATGCCGGGAATATCGTCCGGCTGGCCGAGGCGCTTCAGCGGGATCGCCTTCTGAAGCTTGTCGTAGATCTTCTGCCCATATTCACCTTCACCGACGAAGGAGCGGAGCAGGGCGGTATCGGTGGGGCCGGGGCACACCACATTGACGCGGATATTGTCGCGGGCGCACTCGCGCGCCACCGTCTTCGAAAAGGCGATCAGGCCACCCTTGCAAGCCGAATAGACCGACTCGCCCGAGGAGCCCACCCGACCAGCATCAGACGCGATGTTGATGACCTTGCCGCCGCCGGCTGCGATCAGATGCGGCAGGACCGCCTTGTGCAGATTGAGCGGACCACGCAGATTGATCGCAATGATCTTGTCCCAGAGCTCCGGTTCGGTATCGAGAAAAGGCTTGGCGATGTCCCAGCCGGCGTTGTTGACCAGAATGTCGATCTTGCCGAAATGGTCGACTGCCTTACCGATCGCCGAAACGACATCCTCATAGCTGGTGATGTCGAACGCCAGCGGCAGGACATCGCCGCCGCGGCCACGAAGTTCGCCGACGAATTCGCACAGAGACGCGTCGTTGAGGTCGGCCGCTACGAGCTTGACGCCTTCTTCGACGAACCGGTTGCATATCGCCCGGCCGATACCACCGGCGGCGCCGGTCACGAGCACGACGCGCTCCTTCAGACCTTTCATTGTCTACTCCATGTTTCGAGCGTCAGGCGCTCTTTTCTGTTTCCTGAACGAGGTGGCGCAGTCTGAACTTCTGCACCTTCCCGGTGGCCGTTCTTTCGATCGGCCCGAAGATCACGCGGTCCGGCACCTTGTATTTGGCGAGGCGCGCGCGACAAAAGTCGAGCAGTTCCTTTTCCGTGATCTGGTTTGAGGTTCCAGGTTTGAGTTCCACGAAGGCGCAGGGGCGCTCGCCCCACCGGTCGCTGTGCATGGCGACCACGGCTGCGTATGAAACGGCCGGGTGTTTGAAGAGGACATCTTCGATCTCGATTGACGAGATGTTCTCGCCGCCCGAGATGATGATGTCCTTCGTGCGGTCCTTGATCTCGATGTAGCCGTCGTCGTGGACGACGGCGAGGTCACCGGTGTGATACCAGCCGCCCTTGAATGCTTCTTCGGTCGCCTCCGGGTTCTTGAGGTAGCCCTTCATGCCGAAGCTGCCGCGAAACAGGATCTCGCCGATCGCCAGTCCATTGTGGGGGACCGGCTCGAGCGTGATCGGATCTGCGACCATCATTGCGTCGGTGACGGCGGTGCGCACGCCCTGACGGGCCATCTTCTTCGACCGCGCCTCCGGATCGAGCGTATCCCATTCGCGATGCCAGTCACAAAGCGTTGTGACGCTGTGCAGTTCGGTCGAGCCATAGACGTGGCGGACGATGAAGCCGAGCGCCTCGGTCTCTTTCAAAACCGCAGCGGGCGGAGCAGCGCCGGCTGTCATGACCGAGACCGGACGATAGAGCTTCCGGCCGGCGGCCTTGCCGCTGTCGATCAGCATGCCGAGAACGGTCGGCGCACCGCACAGATGCGTGACGTTATGCGTTTCGATCGCTGCGAAGATATCCTCCGGAACGACCTTGCGCAGGCAGACATGGGTGCCTCCGACCGCCGCGATCGCCCAGGAAAAGCACCAGCCGTTGCAATGGAACATCGGCAGGGTCCAGAGATAGACCGAGTCTGCATCCATCTTGTGGTGAAGGAGCTGCCCGAGCGAAATCAGGTAGGCGCCGCGGTGATGGTAGAGCACGCCCTTGGGATTTCCGGTGGTGCCCGAAGTGTAGTTGAGCGCCAGCGCCTCGAATTCGTCCTCCGGCCAGTAGACCGGATCCTCGGCATGACCGCGCTTCAGAAACTCCTCATAGGTGTAGTAGCCGATGCGCTCGCCGCCTTCGGCGAGCGAGTCCTCGATATCGACCACGACCGGCTTGCTCTGCATCAGTGCCAGCGCATCCTGCGCCACGCTACTGAACTGTTTGTCGACCAGGAAAACCTTGGCCTCGCAGTGCTCGAGGATGAAGGCGATGGCCTCCGCATCAAGCCGGATATTGAGCGTGTTGAGAAGGCCGCCGGACATCGGTACCCCGAAATGCGCTTCCAGCATCGCCGGCGTGTTGGGCGACAGGATTGCAACCGCATCGCCCTTGCGGATACCGGTCCGCATCAGCGCCGATGCGAGCTGTTTGCAGCGATGGGCATACTGACGCCAGGTGTGGCGTTCCTTCCCGTGAATAATCGCCACGCGGTCCGGGAACACATCCGCCGCGCGTAGCAGGAAGCTCAGCGGTGTGAGAGGCCTGAAGTTGGCCGGCCTTCTCTGTAGAAAATCTGCGTCGAGATTGAGTGTCACGTATTCCTCCTGACCGCTTCACCGTGTTGCTTGATGGGCCGCCGCCTCTTGGGGCCGACAGCCGACGTCGCGAGTCTCCAACCGTCCGCTCAGATGCTGTTGCCGATCACCGCGCCCTCGTAGATCGCGCGCTTGGCGTCGAGTTCGCCTGCGAGTTTCGCCCCGCCGATGATGTGAACCGATTGGCCGCGCGCCTTGAGTTCGTCGGCAAGACCGCGTACCGATTCCTGTCCCGCGCAGACGACGATCGTGTCGGCCGGCAATACTTCGATCTGGCCAGCCACCTCGATATGCAGGCCTTCTGCGTCGATCTTCAGATACCGGGCCTCGCCGATCTGGCGCACGCCAAGGTCCTTCAGTTCCTTACGAAGGATCCAGCCCGTGCTCTTGCCGAGCGTACGGCCGAAGGAACCCGGTGAGCGCTTGACCATTGTGACGATGCGCTTGGACGGATGCGGTTGTGGCCTGCCATTGACGCCCCAGCGCTCTTCGAATTCGCCAATCGATTGCGGCTCGTGATCGTCGCCAAGTGCCGCAAACAGCGCGACATCGTGCCCGATACCTCCGGCACCGATGACGACGACCCGCTCACCGGCTTTCACCGACCCGTCGAGAATGCTGGTATAGCCAACGACGCGCGGATCGTCGGCGCCGGGAATATCGACCAGCCGTGGCGTGACCCCTGTCGAGACCACGACATCGTCGAAGTTCTCGCGGCCGAGCATGTCGATGCCGACACGCTGTCCGGTCCGGACGTGGACGCCGGCATCGTCGAGCTGGCGCCTGAAGCCCTCGATGGCGCGTCCGTAATCCTCCTTGCCGGGAACGCGTGCAGCGAGCGTGAACTGCCCGCCGACCTCGGCTCCCGCCTCGTAGAGCGTTACGTCGTGGCCCCGCCGTCCGGCCTCGAGAGCCGCGGAAATGCCGGCGACGCCAGCGCCCACGACCGCGATGCGTTTCGAGCGATCCGCCGGCAGATCGGAGAACTCTGCCTCGCGTGCGGCCCGCGGGTTGACTAGGCAACTGATCACCTGATCGGTGAAGTAATGGTCGAGACAGGCCTGGTTGCAGGCGATGCAGATGTTGATCAGTTCGGGATGACCTTGCCTGACCTTGTTGACGAAGGCCGCGTCAGCGAGAAACGGGCGTGCCATCGAAATCAGGTCGGCCGAGCCATCGGCGATGAGGCGCTCGGCGTCCTCGGGAAGGTTTATCCGGTTGCTCGCCGTGACCGGTATCGATACCGCCGCCTTGATCCGTCGCGTTGCCTCCGCGAAAGCGGCATGCGGGACGGTCCCGGCAATCGTCGGCACGGTGGATTCGTGCCAGCCGATGCCCGTTGACAGACAGTCAGCGCCAGCCCGTTCGACTTGCTGCGCGAGCCAGGTCGTCTCGTCATCGGTCAGGCCGCCTTCGATGAGCTCAAGTGCGGAGATGCGGTAGGAGAGGATCGCATTGGAACCGATTGCGGCCCGGACAGCGCGAACGACCGCGAGGGGAAAGCGGGCCCGGTTTTCCAACGATCCGCCCCATTCGTCTTCACGCTGGTTCGTCCGCGTCGCCAGAAACTGACTGATCAGGTAGCCCTCGGAGCCCATCACCTCCACGCCATCGTAACCGGCCTCGATCGCGAGCCGAGCCGTATTGGCGTAGGCGGCGATCGTGTCCTCGACTTCGGAGACAGGAAGTTCGCGCGGGCTGTCGCGATTGATCGGCGATTTGATCGCTGACGGGGCGACGATCGCCGAATGATAGCCATAACGGCCGGCATGCAGGATCTGCAGCAGGATCCGTCCGCCTGCGGCGTGAACCGCGTCGGCGACCTTGCGATGGGCCGCGACCTGCTCGGGAAACTCGAAAGTCCCCGGCTCGTCTTTCATGCGACCGGCGAACGTCGGGGCAAACCCTCCGGTGACGATGAGTCCGACGCCACCTTTGGCGCGCTCCGCATAGAACCGGCCAAGTTCATCAAATCGTTCCGGGTGGCATTCGAGACCCGTATGCATAGATCCCATCACAACGCGGTTGGCCAATGTCACGTCGCCGACGCGAATAGGCTCAAGCAGAGCGGTGTATCCCTCGCTCATCGAATTTGCTCCTCCCAAACCAACGCTTCCCTCTTATCGGGAAGCCATCGTGATTAAAGACCTAGATGGGAAAGAGAACTATGTCAATCTCTTTGCGCACATTGATTTGACTATGCCGTCGATCGATGAGCGAAGCCGAAAAATGTCGATCACAATGCACTGAATTTGTTGGTAATTCCTCCATTTTATTTCGTGCGACACACAACGGACAATTGTGAGCTCTAAAAATATAGATCAACGTATTGACATTGATGCAGCCGATTCGCTACGGTGTCTTCAGTGCCCGTGTGGCCGCTTTCTCAGGGAGGAGATGAGAATGAAACTGAAAGGCCTGCTGCTTGCCTGCGCGCTCGTGTCGTTTCACGGGCCAGCCTTGGCGGAAACCACCATCAAACTCGGGGTGCTCACCGATTTGAGCGGCCCCTATGCCGACCTGTCGGGAAAAGGTTCGGTGATCGCCACCCAGATGGCCGTTGAGGAATTCCAGAAAACACATCCCGATTTCAAGATCGAAGTCATTTCGGCGGATCACCAGAACAAGCCGGACGTCGGCTCGGCCGTGGCGCGCAAGTGGTTCGATCAGGACGGCGTCGATGCCGTCGTCGATGTCGCGAGTTCCGCTGTTGCCCTGGCGGTCAGCAAGCTCGCTGCCGATAGCAACAAGGTTTTTCTCGCATCGGGTCCGGCAAGCTCCGATATCACCAACAAGTCGTGCTCGGCCAACACGGTTCAGTGGACCTATGACACCTATGCGCTGAGCAAAGGCACGGGCGACGCGCTTGCCCGTGCTGGCGGCGACAAGTGGTTTTTCGTGACCGCCGACTACGCTTTCGGCCACGCCATGGAGCGAGACACCTCGCGCTTCGTCGAAATGGCCGGCGGCAAGGTGCTCGGAAACGTCAGGCATCCGATCAACACGCCGGACTTTTCGTCCTTCCTGCTACAGGCACAGTCTTCTGGCGCTAATGTCGTCGGGCTGGCCAATGCCGGCGCAGACACGATCAATGCTGTCAAGCAGGCTGCCGAGTTCGGACTGACGGCAAGCGGTCTCCGCCTCGCCGGCCTTCTCGTGTTCATCACCGATGTTCACAGTCTCGGTATCCAGGCGGCCCAGGGCCTCGTCGTGACCGAGGCCTTCTATTGGGACCTGAACGACAGCACGCGCACCTTCTCCAAGCGGTTTGCGGAGCGGCATGGTGGAAAGATGCCGAGCCAGGTCCATGCCGGAGCTTATTCGGCGGCGCTTCATTACCTCAAGGCAGTGGCTGCCGCGGGGCAGAAGACGGACGGCAAGGCGGTCGTCGCGAAAATGGAGGAGCTTCCGACCGAGGACGAAGCATTCGGTAAGGGCAGCATCCGAAAGGACGGCCGCAAACTGCACGACATGTTCCTGTTCGAGGTCAAGAAGCCCGCGGAATCGTCCGGGCCGTGGGACCTCTACAAGCAGCTGGCCACCATTCCCGCCGACCAGGCGTTCCGGCCGGTGGCCGAAAGCGAATGCCCCTTACTGCGCTGACACGCGGCCCTGCCACGGCCCGCATCTTCTAGCGGGCCGTGAGCCACCACATCGGCAAATATGTGAATGGATATGGTTCCTATGAAACTGTTCGAGCATTTTGAGCAGACCCGCAACTGGTCTGCCGAAGAAGAAATGACCATCGAGCAGGTGAAGCGGCTTGCCGTGGACCTCATCGCGATGAACGCAGACGATCTCGACGCGCGCAAGGCCTTCCCATGGGAAAATTTCAACGCCTTCAGGGATATCGGCCTGAACGGCATCTTCGTTCCGGAAGAATATGGAGGCTCGCCGGTCAGCTATCGCTGCTTCCTTGAGATCGTCCGCATCATCTCGGAGGCCTGCGCATCAACCGGCATCATCTTCGGCACCACAGGTGCGGTGGTCAAGCCGATACTCGCCTTCGGCACCGAGGAACAAAAACAACGGCTGCTGCCGGTGATCGTCGATGGTGGACTGGGCGCCATGGCAATCACCGAGCCCCATGCCGGCTCGGACGGATCGAGCATCCGTACGAAGTTCACGCCCGACGGCGACGAGATCGTCATCAATGGCGGCAAGATCTTCATCACCACCGGCGACGTTGCCGACGTCCTCCTGCTGTTCGGCAAGTGGAGCGAACTGGAGGATTCCTCCAAGGCCGTCTCCGCTGTCATCGTGGAAAAAGGCACGCCCGGTTTCGAAGTCGTGCGCCTTGAAGCGAAGATGGGCGCGAATGCTTCGTCGACGGCCGAACTGGCCTTCAACAATTGCCGTATCCCCCGCAGCAATCTTCTCGGCAACCCCGGTGACGGCATGAAGATCATGCTGAACGTCTTGAACAAGTCCCGGCCGAGCGTCGCCGCCCAGGCGCTGGGCATTGCGTCGGCGGCGTTCAACGACGCCGTCGCCTATGCCAATGAGCGCCAGCAGGGCGGCAAGAAGATCATCGGGCATCAGGCCATCGCCTTCATGCTCGCCGATCTCGCCATCGAGCTTCTTGCTGCTCGCGTGCTTCTCGATCACGTCGGCCGCCTAGTCGACGGCGGTGTCGACGACATCAGCGTCGAGGCTTCCACCATCAAGGTCAAGGCGTCGGACCTTGCCATGCGAATGACGACCGACGCGGTGCAGGTCTTTGGCGGCCACGGATATGTGCGCGGCAATCGTGTCGAACGCCTGATGCGCGAGGCCAAGGTCACGCAGATCTGGGAAGGCACCAATCAGATTCAAAGGCAAGTCATCAGTCGCGATCTCGTCGCGCGTTAGTTCGAATTCTTTACTGAAGGGAGGGCACAAGGTGGCCCTGGATACCGACACGTTCAATCTGCTCCTTGAAACCGTCAACCGTTTTGTGACGGAGCGGCTCATTCCGCGCGAGGTCGAGGTCGTTGAGACCAATGCGATCCCCGACGACGTCGTCCGCGAGATGAAGGATCTCGGCCTGTTCGGCCTTTCCATCGCCGAGGATTTCGGCGGGCTGGGGCTATCAATGGAAGAAGAGGTCCGCGTCGTGTTCGAACTCGGCCGCGCCTCACCGGCCTTCCGCTCCGTTGCCGGCACCAATATCGGTATCGGATCGCAGTCGATCGTCATCGCCGGAACGCAGGAGCAAAAAGAGAAATATCTTCCGGCGCTCGCGTCAGGCGATGTGATCGGCTCCTTCGCGCTGACCGAACCGGATGCCGGTTCGGATGCGATGGCGCTGCGGACTTCGGCGCGAAAGGATGGCGACCACTACATCCTCAACGGGACCAAGCGCTACATCACCAATGCGCCGAGCGCAGGCTTGTTCAGCGTCATGGCCCGCACCGCTCCCGAGAGGAAAGCGGATTCGATCTCCTGCTTCCTGGTCGAGGCCGGAACCCCCGGCATCAAGCTCGGGCACCCGGACAAGAAGATGGGCCAGCGCGGGGCTCTCACCTGCGATGTCATCTTCGAGGATTGCCGCGTGCCGGCATCCGCGCTGCTCGGCAATCAGGAAGGCAACGGCTTTCGCACGGCCATGAAGGTGCTCGACAAGGGCCGCCTGCATATCGCCGCGCTATGCGTCGGCATCGCCGATCGCCTGATCCAGGAATCCGTCGCCTACGCCAAGGACCGCAAGCAGTTCGGTCAGCCGATCGCCGAGTTCCAACTGGTTCAAGCGATGCTCGCAGACAGCGAGGCCGACACCTACGCGGCACGCTGCATGATCCTGGACGCAGCCGCTCGTCGCGACCGCGGCGAAAACACCACCAAGGTCGCGGCCTGCGCGAAGATGTTCGCATCCGAGATGGTCTGGCGCGTTGCCGATCGTGCCGTGCAGATCTTCGGCGGCGCCGGCTACATGGCGGAATACCCGGTCGAGCGCTTCTATCGCGACGTTCGCCTGTTCCGAATCTTCGAAGGCACCACGCAGATCCAGCAGATCGTCATCGCGCGCGAGCTCATTAAGGCCGCCTCATAACAACACGAGCATGGGAGGTCCCGATGGCCGTTGAACTCCAGCAACAGGAAGAATTCGCCGTTCTGACGCTCAATCGTCCCGAGGCGCTGAATGCCCTCAACGCCGAGACGATCGGCGAGATTTCGGAGGCGATCGACCAGGCTAGCGCGATGGACGTGCGGGCGCTCATCATCACCGGCGCGGGCGAGAAAGCGTTCTGCGCTGGCGCCGATGTCAAGGAAATGGTCGGCATCGACCTCATCTCGAAGAAGCTCAAGGCCGAGCGCGGTCAGTCGACCTTTGCCAAGCTCGACACGCTTCGTGTCCCGTCAGTCGCGCTGATCAACGGCTACGCCTTTGGCGGCGGCCTTGAGCTGGCGCTGGCCTCGACATTCCGCCTGGCGACGCCGCGCGCGGCGGTCGCGCTTCCGGAAATCAAGCTTGGCCTGATGCCCGGTTACGGCGGCACGCAGCGTCTGCCGCGCATCGTCGGCGAGGCGAGGGCCCTCGAGATGATCATGACCGGCCGGACCGTGCGCGCCGAGGAAGCGCAGGCAATCGGTCTCGTCCATCGCACGGTCAGCGAGGAAAACCGCCTCGCCGACGCCTTCGCCTTCGCACGCGAATTCTCCGGCTTCAGCCTGGTGGCGCTCGGCTACGCCCGAGAGGCTGTCAAACGGGCGCTTTCCACGCCCTTGCATGAAGGTCTGAAGATCGAGGCCGAGATCTCGACGCTGGCCTTCCAGTCGGAGGACGCACAGGAGGGCATCACCGCCTTTATCGAGAAGCGCTCACCGAAATTTGCCGACGTGTGAGCGGGCAACGCCGAGGGTAGTAAATGTCTCCATTGAAAGATCTTCTCGTTATTGACTTCTCGACGCTGCTGCCGGGGCCGCTCGCCAGCCTGATGCTGGTCGAGGCAGGCGCGAACGTCATCAAGATCGAACGTCCGGATGGCGGCGATGCGATGCGCGCCTACGAGCCAGTCGTCGCTGGCGAAAGCTTGCTGTTCGCCATGCTGAACCGCGGTAAGCAGTCGATCGCCCTCGACCTGAAGACGTCCGAGGCACTCGAAACCCTCTGGCCGCTGATCGAAAAGGCCGACGTCGTCATCGAGCAGTTCCGGCCTGGCGTCATGGACCGCCTCGGTCTCGGCTACGAGGCGATGGCGAAGCGCAATCCGCGACTGGTCTATTGTTCGATCACCGGCTGGGGGCAGACCGGTCCGAAAGCAGGCAAGGCCGGCCACGATCTCAACTTCCAGGCGGAGGCGGGTCTGCTCGGAATGTCGGCCGAACGTGACGGCGCTCCGGTCCTGCCGTCCTTCCTTGCCGGAGACATCGCCGGCGGCGCCCTGCCGGCCGTGATCAACCTCCTGCTGGCTCTGCGCCAGCGCGACGTGAGTGGCCATGGCTCGCATATCGATGTTGCCATGACCGACAACCTGTTCGGCTATCTGTCCTGGGGACTGAGCGCCGGCTTCTCCGGTCGCGGCTGGCCAATTGCGGGGGCCGACCTGACCACCGGCGGCTCGCAGCGCTACCAGATTTTTCGCACGGCCGATGACCGTTTCCTCGCAGCAGCACCGATCGAGGACAAGTTCTGGTCGGAGTTTGTCGAGATCATCGGCTTGCCGGCGTCCTTGCGAGAGGCCAGCGCCCCAGCGACAGAAACGATCGCGGCCATAGCGGAACGCATCGGCAGGAAAACGGCGGCCGAATGGCGGTCTCTCTTCGACGAGCTTGATGTCTGTTGCTCGATCGTTTCCACGCTCGAGGAAGCCGTCGCCGACCATCATGTCACGGAGCGCGGCCTGTTCAGCGACAAACTCGAGGCCGGCGAGGTCAAACTGCCGGCCCTACCTGTTCCGATCGCCCCGATCTTCCGGACGAGACCCGAGTGCTTCTCGGCACCGCGTCTCGGCGAAGCCGCCGCGAGGTATGCCCATGCGTAGTTTTCACGTCCGTGAGCCCGGTTCTCCCGAAAACATGACGATCGATGAGCTCCCGGACCTTGTGCCGGCGAGCGATGAAGTGGTGATAGACGTTGATACTGCCGGCGTCGGCTTCGTCGATACGCTCGTCGTCTCCGGCCGCTATCAGAACATTCCGCCTGTACCCTTTGCACCTGGAATGGAGTTTTCCGGCACTGTCCGCGCAGCCGGCGAGGGTGTGACCGGCACCTCGGTCGGTGATCGTGTGGCCGCCTATGTGCTGAACGGTGCCTTTGCCGAACAAGCCATCGCAAAGGTCGGCGAATTCTATCCCGTGCCCGACGACGTACCGCTTGATCAGGCTGCCTTGCTGTGTGGCGCCTATCTCACGGCCTATTTCGCGCTGGTCGAGCGCGGTCAGTTCAAGCGCGGCGAGACGGTGCTCGTCGGAGGGGCAGGGGGCGCGGTCGGTCTTGCCGCTCTGCAGATTGCCCGGGCGATGGGCGCCACAAAAGTTCTCGGAACCTTCCGGACCGATGCCGACAGGCAGGCAATCCTCGAGGCCGGCGCGGACGCCGCGATCGATCTTTCGGGGGCTGACCTGAAGGAGGCTGTCCGATCGCAAGTGCTCGAGGCAACCAATGGTCAGGGCGCCGATGTCGTTCTCGACCCGATCGGTGGCGAGTTCCTCACGGCAGCGCTTCGGGCAACGGCCTGGTGCGGACGGTTGGTGGTGATCGGCTTCGCGGCGGGCGACATCCCGACGGTGAAGGTCAACTACCTGCTGCTCAAGAACATCGGTATCGTCGGTCTGGATCTCAGCCAGTATCGCCGTCGCGCGCCCGACCGCCTCAAGGCGGCACAGGCAGAGCTGTTCGATCTCTGGCGCCAGGGATTGCTGAAGCCGCGGATCGCCCGCTCGTTTTCCTTCGAAGCCATCCCGGAGGCTCTCAACTTCGTCGCCGCCGGCAAGACCGGCGGCCGTGCTTCCGTCGCGATCGGGAGGAGGCCAGAATGACCGCTCTTCCCATGACAGACACCGTCGCGGTGATCGGCGCCGGCGCAATGGGGGCGGGCATCGCCCAGGTCGTGGCCCAGGCCGGACACCCGGTGCTCCTGTTCGACGCGAAGGAAGGGGCGGCCGAAAAGGGCAGGGCAGGTGTGCTCGCCGGGCTCGATCGGCTGGTGGAGAAGGGCAAGCTGACCGCCGCTGAACGCGATGCCGTCGCGGAGCGGCTCGTGGTGGCAGTCACACTTGCCGACTTGAAGGACGCTCGGCTCGTCATCGAGGCCATCGTGGAAAATCTCGACGTCAAGCGACAGGTATTTTCTGCGCTCGAAGACGTCGTTGCGCAGGATGCGATCCTCGCCACCAACACGTCGTCCCTGTCGGTCACGGCGATCGCGGCGGGACTGAAGCGGCCGGAACGGGTCGCGGGCCTGCATTTCTTCAATCCCGCGCCGGTCATGAAGCTGGTCGAGATCGTCTCCGGCCTCGCCTCGAGCAAACCCGTCCTTGACACCCTGTTCGACACGGCGCTCGCGTGGAAGAAGGAACCGGTCCGCGCCACTTCGACACCCGGCTTCATCGTCAATCGTGTGGCGCGTCCCTTCTATGCCGAGGCCCTGCGCCTGCTCGAAGAGGGCGCCGCCGATGTCGCCACCATCGACGCCGTCATGCGCGAGGCGGGCGGCTTCCGCATGGGTCCGTTCGAGCTCATGGACCTGATCGGCCACGACGTGAACTACGCGGTCACCCGATCGGTCTTCGACGCCTATTTCGGCGATCCGCGCTTCCGTCCCTCGCTGACCCAGCAGGAGCTGGTCGCCGCCGGCTGGCTCGGCCGCAAGACCGGCCGCGGTTTCTACGACTATCGTCCGGATGCCGCAAAACCGGCCCCTGCGACGCTTGAGCCTGGGACCGATCCCGATCTCGTGGTCGTCGAAGGCGATGTCGGTCCCGCAGAGCCGCTCGTTCATGCCTTGAAGGCAACCGGAGTGCAGGTCACACGCGAGGAGGGCGGCGGCCATATCCGGATCTACGGCGCAACGCTGGCGCTGACCGACGGCCGCACCGCGACATCGCGCGTCAGGATGGGCGAGCCGTCCGATCTCGTCCTCTTTGATCTCGCCCTCGACTACAAGACCGCCTCCCGCATCGCCATCGCCACCCCCGACCAGGGACAGGAAGGCGCCGCAGCCGCGGCCGCCGGGCTCTTCCGTTCGCTCGGCAAGGCCGTCTCCGTTGTCGACGACGCGCCGGGTCTGGTCGTGCTGAGGACGCTTGCGATGCTTGCCAACGAGGCGGCGGATGCGGTGCTCCAGGGCGTTGCGTCGCCGTCGGATATCGACCGCGCCATGACGCTGGGCGTGAATTACCCGCGTGGTCCGCTCGCCTGGACCGACGATGCCGGCCTGCCGCGCATCCTGGCTGTGCTCGACCACCTGCACAAAACGTACGGCGACGATCGTTATCGCGCCTCGCGACTGCTGCGCCGGCGCGTCGAGGCGCGGCGGTTAATTTCGACAAACCGGGACGCAACCGCGTCGGAAACTTGAATCCGGCCCTTAGAGGCCGCTGAGGAGGGGCCATGCCACGGCCCGATTGCCATATGACGGAAGCCTATATCTGCGATGCCATCCGTACGCCTGTCGGTCGCTATGCCGGCGCCCTCTCTGCCGTTCGCGCCGACGATCTGGCAGCAATCCCGATCGCGGAACTGATCGCACGCAATGCTTCCGCCGATTGGGAGGCGATCGATGACGTCATCCTCGGCTGCGCCAATCAGGCCGGCGAGGACAATCGCAACGTCGCGCGCATGGCCGCTCTACTGGCGAAGTTGCCGGTCGAGGTTCCCGGCTCCACCGTCAACCGGCTTTGTGGATCGGGCATGGATGCCGTGGGCAGCGCAGCACGCGCCATCAAGGCGGGCGAGACCGGGCTCATGATCGCCGGCGGCGTCGAGAGCATGTCGCGCGCTCCCTTTGTCATGGGCAAGGCTGATAGCGCGTTTTCGCGCGCTGCAAAGATCGAGGACACCACGATCGGCTGGCGTTTTGTCAACCCCCAGATGAAGACGCTGCACGGAGTCGACTCCATGCCGGAGACGGCCGAGAACGTCGCGCAGGATTTCCAGATTTCTCGTGCCGATCAGGATGCGTTCGCGCTGCGCAGCCAGGACCGCGCCGGCAGGGCGATTGCGTCCGGCCGCTTTGCCCGCGAGATCGTTCCGGTCACGATTGCGCAGCGGAAGGGCGACCCCAAGCGCGTCGACACCGACGAGCATCCACGGCCCGAAACCACCCTGGAGCAGTTGTCAAAACTCAAAGGCGTCGTGCGTCCGGACGGGACGGTCACGGCCGGCAATGCCTCCGGTGTCAACGACGGTGCTTGTGCCCTACTGCTTGCTTCAGAAGCCGCGGCGAGCAGGCACGGGCTGACGCCACGCGCTCGCATCGTCGCCATGGCAACTGCCGGCGTCCCGCCACGCATCATGGGCATGGGACCCGCACCTGCCACCCGCAAGGTCTTGTCGCTGGCAGGTCTGACCCTCGCCGACATGGATGTCATCGAACTGAACGAAGCCTTTGCCTCCCAGGCGATCGCCGTGCTCCGCGACCTTGGAATTCCCGAGGATGCGGAGCACGTCAATCCGAATGGCGGTGCCATCGCGCTTGGCCATCCTCTCGGCATGTCCGGAGCCCGGCTCCTGACGACCGCGCTCCATCAGTTGGAGGAGTCGGGCGGCCGCTACGCGCTCTGCACCATGTGCATAGGCGTCGGACAGGGTATCGCGACCATCATTGAGCGCGTGTGACCGGAGGAAAGGACGAGGAGGACCATGACCGAACCGCTGACCTTATCGATCGAAGGCCCTGTCGCCACCTTGACGCTGAACCGTCCCGAGTCCGGGAACGCGCTCGATCGGCCGCTGGCGCTCGCTCTGCTCGAGGCCGCGATCCGATGCGATCAGGACGAGACTGTCCGCTGCGTGGTCCTCACCGCAACCGGACGCCTGTTCTGCGCCGGCGGCGACATCGCGGCCTTCGCGGATTCCGGTTCGTCGATACCATCTTTCTTCAGCGAGCTTGCCGGCCTCCTTCACATGTCGGTCACGCGGTTCATGCGGATGACAAAGCCTCTGCTCGTCGTGGTCAACGGACCGGCTGCAGGCGCCGGGCTGAGCCTCGCAATGGCCGGTGACATCGTCATCGCCGCCAAATCTGCACACTTTTCTGCCGGTTATGTTGGCGTTGGACTGAGCCCGGATGTGGGCACCTCCTGGCATCTGCCGCGCCTCATCGGAATTCGCCGGGCGCAGGAACTGCTCCTGACCAATCGCAGGGTGCCCGCGCTCGAGGCGGAGCAGATCGGATTGATTACCCGTGCGGTCGAGGATGACGAGCTCGCGAGTGAGCGACAGCGCTACGCCGAAGCCCTGTCCGAAGCGCCTGTCGGAGCCATCGGGCTGACCCGTCAGCTCCTCGTCGAAAGCTTCAACTCTCCTCTCGAACAGCAGCTGGAGCGTGAAGCGCGCTCGGTCGTCGCCGCATCGAGATCAGGCGAGAGCCGCGAAGGCATCCGGGCATTTCTCGAAAAACGCAAGCCGAACTTCCTCGAGGAGCGGAGCGCATGATGCGTCGTCTCCCGAGTTAGCCGGCCAAACTGAAGAAACAACAATCCTGGGGGAGGTCCATGGAGAGGAACCAAGCCGGTGCTGAACCGGATGCGAAAGACAACATACTTGAGACCCGCGGGCTGACGATGGAGTTCCGCGGCTTCGTTGCCGTGCGAAATGTCGATCTCAACGTCAAGCGGCACACCATCCATGCGCTGATCGGCCCGAATGGAGCGGGCAAAACGACCTGCTTCAATCTTCTCACCAAGTTCCTGAGGCCGACGGCCGGCACGATCGTCTTCAACGGGCAGGATGTCACCCGGACCGGTCCCGCGGCAACGGCACGGCTCGGCATGGTGCGATCCTTCCAGATCTCGTCGATCTTCGCGCATCTGACCGTCATCGAGAATGTACGCGTCGCGCTGCAGCGAAAGCTCAGCACGTCGTTCCATTTCTGGAAGCCGAAGAGCTCGCTCTATCCACTCCACGCCCGTGCGGATGAACTCATCGAATGGGTCGGCCTCGAAACCCATCGGGATGCGCTCGCCGGAGACCTTTCCTACGGACGCAAGCGGGTACTTGAACTTGCGACCACGCTCGCGCTCGATCCGGAGCTTCTGCTCCTCGACGAGCCCATGGCGGGGCTTGGGCACGAGGATATCGGCCGTGTCGCCGAGCTCGTGCGGCGCGTCGCGCAAGACCGCACCGTCCTGATGGTCGAGCACAATCTCGACGTCGTTTCCGACCTGTCCGACACCATCACCGTGCTGACCCGTGGTAGCGTCCTTGCGGAGGGTGATTACGCTTCGGTTTCAAGCAACCCCGCCGTGCGCGAAGCCTATATCGGAGGCGTCCATGCTTGAACCTCATCGTGAAAAGCGCCTGCGCGTCGAGGGGCTCAACGCCTTCTACGGCGACAGCCACGTGCTGCATGGCATCGACCTCCATGTTGAGCGCGGGGAGCTCGTTACACTGCTCGGCCGCAATGGCGCGGGCAAGACCTCGACGCTGCGCGCCGTCATGGGACTTATCGAGCGTCGCGGCGAAGTCCGCCTCGACGGCGCCGATTTGTCCCGGCTGCCGCCACACAAAATCGCCCGCTACGGCATTGGCTATGTACCCGAAGAGCGGGGCATCTTTTCCAGTCTCGACGTCACCGAAAACCTCCTCCTACCGCCTCAGATCAAGCCGGGCGGCATGAGCGTCGAGGAGATCTACGCTCTCTTTCCCAATCTAAAGGAGCGGGCCGACAGCCAGGGCACGAAGCTTTCGGGCGGTGAGCAGCAGATGCTCGCCATGGCGCGGATCCTGCGCACAGGCGCCGACTTCCTCCTTCTCGATGAAGTAACCGAGGGGCTGGCCCCGGTGATCATCGAACAGATCGGCATCGCGATCGGGCTTCTCAAGGAGCGCGGGTTCACGATCCTGCTGGTGGAACAGAATTTCCCCTTCGCCAGCCGCATCGCCGACCGCCACTACGTCATCGAGAACGGCCGCGTGGTCGACATGGTTGCCCGAGACGAACTCGGCGCTCCTGGCGTCTCTGAACGCCTCCACTCATTTCTCGGCGTTTAGGAGGCGCTCATGACGACCATCCTTGGCATTCCCTTGCAGGCGCTCCTCGGGCAAGTCCTGATAGGCCTCATCAACGGCTCGTTCTACGCGCTTCTGAGCCTCGGCCTGGCCATTATCTTCGGCCTGCTCCACATCATCAATTTCGCGCACGGCGCACTCTACATGCTCGGCGCCTTTGCCGCCTGGCTGCTGCTCAACTATCTGGGCGTCAACTACTGGGGTGCACTCATCCTCGCGCCATTCATCGTTGGTGTGCTCGCGGTGGTCATGGAGCAATACATGCTCCGGCGCATCTACAAGCTCGACCACATTTACGGCCTGCTCCTGACCTTTGGCACGGCCCTTCTGATCGAGGGCATCGTCCGGAATCAGCACGGGGTCTCGGGACTGGCCTATCCGATCCCGCCTCAGCTTCAGGGTGTCCAGGACCTCGGTTTCGTTTTCCTGCCGAGCTACCGGGCCTGGGTGCTGGTCGCATCGCTCGTCATCTGCATCGCGACCTGGTTCCTGATCGAAAAGACCCGGCTTGGCTCCTATCTGCGCGCGGCAACCGAAAACCCGAAACTCGTGCAGGCCTTCGGCATCAATGTGCCGCTTATGATAACGCTCACTTTCGCTTTCGGTGTGGCGCTTGCGGCGCTGGCTGGCGTCATGGCCGCGCCCATCTATCAGGTCAGCCCCGTCATGGGCTCCAACATTATCATCATCGTCTTCGCGGTTGTCGTCATCGGCGGCATGGGCTCGATTCTCGGGGCTATCGTCTCCGGCTTCGGGCTCGGCCTGATCGAGGGGCTGACCAAGGTCTTTTACCCGGAGGCTTCCAATACCGTTATTTTCGTCGTCATGGCCATTGTGCTGGTCGTAAAGCCCGCTGGTCTGTTCGGGAGGGCAACATGAATACCGCCAATACAATAGAGATGAGGGCACAGGCCGGTAAGGAGCTGACTGGACGGATCGTGATTGTCGCGCTCGCGGCCATCCTGCTGGTCGCGGCGCCCTTCGTCGTCTATCCGATCTTTCTGATGAAGGCGCTCTGCTTCGCGCTCTTTGCCTGCGCCTTCAACCTCCTGATCGGCCATGGAGGGCTCTTGTCCTTCGGCCATGCCGCCTTCTTTGGGTCGGCCGCCTATATGTGCGGCTACGCCGCTCGCGATCTCGGCCTGACGCCGGAGCTTAGTATCCTGTTCGGAACGACGGCCGCCGCACTTCTCGGCTTCGTCTTCGGCGCGCTGGCGATCCGCCGTCACGGTATCTACTTCGCCATGGTGACGCTTGCGCTTGCGCAGATGGTCTATTTCTTCACGGTACAGGCGCCCATCACCGGCGGCGAGAACGGCATGCAGGGGATTCCGCGTGGCCACCTCTTCGGCATCATCGACCTCAACAACACGCTCGCCATGTACGCGTTCGTCGTCACGGTCTTCCTGATCGGCTTCGCAATCCTGCATCGCACCGTCGAATCCCCCTTCGGCCAGACCCTGCGTGCCATCCGCGACAACGAGAACCGCGCGATCTCGCTCGGTTACGACGCCAATGGCTACAAGCTCCTCGCCTTCGTGATCTCGGCGGCAATCGCCGGCCTTGCTGGCGCAACCAAGGCGCTCGTCTTCCAGCTCGCCTCGCTTACCGACGTCCATTGGACGATGTCCGGCGAGGTCGTGCTGATGACGCTGATCGGTGGACTTGGCACCACGTTCGGTCCCGTCGTCGGCGCGTTCATCATCGTCGCGATGCAGACCTATCTGGCGGAAAGCGGATCCTGGGTGATGGCCATCCAAGGCGCGACCTTCATCGTCTGCGTCCTGATGTTCCGCGAGGGGATCGTCGGCACCCTCAGCAAACTTTTGTCACGCGAGCGCCTGCCGGCGCCGCGTGCATGATCGACAATCACCGGGGTCGATGGTCCTGGTGTTGAAAACAGGAAGGAAGAGACGATGAAAGTGATCGTCGCTGTCAAACGCGTGGTCGACTACAACGTGAAAATCCGCGTAAAGGCCGATGGTACGGGTGTCGAGTTGGCGAACGTTAAGATGTCGATGAACCCCTTCGACGAGATTGCCGTCGAAGAGGCGCTGCGTCTGAAGGAAGCGGGCAAGGCGGAAGAGGTCGTGGTCGTTTCGATCGGCCCTGCCAAGGCGGAAGAGACGCTGCGCACGGCGCTTGCCATGGGCGCGGACCGCGCCATCCTGATCGAGACCGACGAGACGATCGAGCCGCTGGCCGTCGCCAAGCTGTTGAAGGGTGTGGCCGAGGCGGAAGCGCCGGGCCTCGTCATCGTCGGCAAGCAGGCGATCGACGACGACTCGAACCAGACCGGCCAGATGCTCGCCGCGCTGCTCGGTTGGGGTCAGGGTACCTTCGCCTCGAAGGTCGCACCCTCCGACGGCAAGGTTGCCGTCACCCGCGAAGTCGACGGCGGCCTGCAGACGGTGGAGCTGAAGCTTCCTGCCGTTGTGACGACCGACCTTCGCCTCAACGAGCCGCGTTACGCCTCGCTCCCGAACATCATGAAGGCAAAGAAAAAGCCGCTAGACAAGAAGACGCCTTCCGACTTTGGCGTCGACACGGCGCAGCGCCTCAAGGTGCTGAAGACCGAGGAGCCGGGCGGCCGCAAGGCCGGGATCAAGGTGAAGACCGTTGCCGAGCTCGTCGAGAAGCTCAAGACCGAAGCCGGCGTGCTTTAAGTCGGAAGAACAGGGAGACAAAGATATGGCCATTCTTCTTCTGGCAGAACACGACAACAGCAGCGTTTCCGATCAGACCGCCAAGGCGCTGACGGCCGCGAAGTCGATCGGTGGAGACATCCACGTCCTCGTCGCCGGCTCCGGCGCACAGGCTGCCGCCGATGCGGCCGCCAAGCTCGACGGCGTCTCGAAAGTCCTTCTCGCCGACAGCGGAGACCTTGCCAACAGTCTCGCCGAGCCGCTCGCCGACCTGATCGTGTCGCTGGCGGGCAGCTACGACACCATCATCGCTCCGGCGACAGCGTCCGCGAAGAACGTCATGCCACGGGTAGCAGCACTGCTGGACGTCATGCAGGTTTCCGAGATCATCGAAGTGGTCTCTGCCGACGCCTTCAAGCGGCCGATCTATGCGGGCAATGCCATCCAGACGGTGCAGTCGACCGATGCCAAGAAGGTCATCACCGTGCGAACCGCAGCCTTCTCGGCTGTAGGAGAAGGCGGTTCGGCTTCGGTCGAGACGGTTTCGGCAGCGGCCAATCCCGGCCTTTCCAGCTTCGTCTCCGATGCCATCGCGTCCTCTGAACGTCCGGAACTGACCTCCGCGAAGATCATTGTTTCGGGTGGCCGCGCCCTCGGCTCCGCCGACAAGTTCAACGAAGTGATCCTTCCGCTTGCCGACAAGCTGGGTGCCGCAGTCGGCGCTTCGCGTGCGGCAGTCGATGCGGGCTACGCGCCGAACGACTGGCAGGTTGGCCAGACCGGCAAGGTGGTCGCCCCCGACCTCTACATCGCCTGCGGTATCTCCGGTGCCATCCAGCACCTCGCCGGCATGAAGGACAGCAAGGTCATCGTCGCCATCAACAAGGACGAGGAGGCGCCAATCTTCCAGGTTGCCGACTACGGCCTCGTCGCCGACCTCTTCGAAATCCTCCCGCAACTCGAAAAGGCTATCTGAGTCATATGAGCGGAGAAGAACTTCCCGGTCGGGAATCGATGGAGTTCGACGTCGTCATCGTCGGCGCTGGACCGGCGGGCCTTTCGGCAGCGATCCGGCTGAAGCAGGTCAATCCGGACCTTTCCGTCGTCGTCCTGGAAAAAGGTGCGGAAGTCGGCGCTCATATTCTCTCGGGTGCCGTTGTTGATCCGATCGGCATCGATCGCCTGCTGCCGGGCTGGCGCAATGAGGAGGGCCATCCCTTCAAGACCGAGGTGACGGCCGACCATTTCCTTGTGTTGGGGCCGGCAGGCTCGGTTCGTCTGCCCAATTTCCTGATGCCGCCGCTAATGAACAACCACGGCAACTACATCGTCTCACTTGGAATCGTTTGCCGCTGGCTTGCCGAAAAAGCCGAAGCGCTTGGCGTCGAGATCTATCCAGGCTTCGCCGCAACCAGTCTCATCTTCAACGACGAAGGCGCCGTCATCGGGGTCATCACCGGCGACATGGGAGTAGGCCGCGACGGAAGGCCACGCGCGGGTTTTTCGGCCGGCATGGCGTTGTTGGGCAAGTACGTGCTGATTGGCGAAGGTGCACGCGGGTCGCTCACCAAGCAGCTCATTGCTAGGCACAAGCTGTCGGAAGGCCGCGAGCCCCAGAAATTCGGCATCGGCCTCAAGGAGCTCTGGGAGGTCCGACCGGAGCGTCACAGCCAAGGCCTCGTGCAGCATTCCTTCGGTTGGCCCCTCGATATGAAAACCGGAGGCGGTTCCTTCCTCTACCATCTTGAGGACAACCTGGTCGCCGTGGGCTTCGTCGTTCACCTGGACTATAGGAATCCTTGGCTATCCCCCTTCGAAGAGTTCCAGCGCTTCAAGACCCATCCCGCGATCCGTCACACCTTTGAAGAAGCGACCCGCATCGGCTACGGCGCACGCGCGATTACCGAGGGCGGCTGGCAGTCCGTGCCGAAGACTTCGTTCCCAGGCGGCCTCCTGATTGGCTGTGCGGCCGGCTTCGTCAACCTCCCACGTATCAAGGGCAGTCACAACGCGGTACTGTCGGGTATCCTCGCCGCCAACCACGTCGCCGCGGCAATCGCGACCGGCCGCGCCAATGACGAACTCGATGCTTTTGATGCGGCCTGGCGGAAAAGCGAGATTGGCAAGGAGCTTCGGAAAGTTCGCAACGTCAAGCCGTTATGGTCGCGCTTCGGCACCCTGATCGGTATCGGCCTGGGCGGGCTCGACATGTGGCTGAACACCCTGTTCGGCTTCTCGCCCTTTGGCACCCTCAAGCATCGGAAGACTGACGCGCAGTCGCTCGATCCTGCCTCTGAGCATTGCACGATCGCATACCCAAAGCCGGATGGCCTGCTGACCTTCGACCGTCTGTCCTCAGTCTTCATGTCCTCAACCAATCATGAGGAGGACCAACCGGTCCATCTGCAGGTCAAGGATATGGAGTTGCAGGTGCGATCCGAACACGACGTTTTCGCAGGACCGTCGACCCGATACTGCCCGGCTGGCGTCTATGAATGGGTCGACGTCGACGGCAACGTCGCCGCCAGTCCGGAGGCGAAAGACGTACGCCTTGTCATCAATGCGCAGAACTGCGTCCACTGCAAGACCTGCGACATCAAGGATCCCAACCAGAACATCGACTGGGTCCCCCCGCAGGGAGCGGAGGGGCCAGTCTACATGAGCATGTAACGACGTCGCGTCCGAACAATTCGGGGACCGCGACCACACAGTACGATCGATTATTGGAGGTTACGATGGAAGATCTGGTTATTCTGACGACACATGAGGGCTGGAGCCAGGTGACGCTCAACCGGCCGGACAGGCTGAACGCCCTAAACGAGCCGATGCTGAAGCAATTGACCGGTCTGCTTGGCGAGTTGGCGGCCGACTCCTCATGCCGCGCTGTGCTGATCACGGGCGCGGGACGCGCCTTCTGCGCCGGCCAAGACCTTACCGACTGCGTGCCGGGACCCGACGGGCCGACGCTCGACCTCGCCGACATCATGGAACGGCTCTACAACCCGTTGGTTCTGCTCCTGCGCTCGATGCCGAAGCCGGTCCTCTGCGCCGTCAACGGCGTTGCGGCAGGGGGTGGGGCGAATGTGGCACTCGCCGGCGATATCGTGCTGGCCGCGTACTCCGCAAAGTTCACCCAGGCCTTCGCCAAGATCGGACTGATCCCCGATTGCGGTGGCACCTG
Organism: Pseudorhizobium flavum; assembly: GCF_902502825.2. The sequence continues at coordinate 66,928 of NZ_LR723673.1, read as the reverse complement.
GCTCCTTCCGCGTCTCATAGGCGATGCACGGGCCCGCGCTCTTGCTCTGCTCGCCCAGCCAGTCGACGCACAGCAGGCGGAAAACTGGGGAATGATTTGGCGAGCCGTTCCGGATGCCGATCTCATGATGGAAGCCGAAACGCTTGCCCGCTACCTGGCAGCACAGCCCACGGAGACGTTTGGCCTGTTGAAGCAGGCGCTCGCCGCATCTGCAACGAACGATCTGGCTAACCAGCTCGACCTTGAGCGCGAGCTCCAAGCCAAGGCCGCGAAGACGCCTGATTTTACGGAGGGCTTGAATGCGTTTTTCGATAAGCGCACGCCAAGATTTTCGGCAAGCATGGATTGAGGCCGACTAAGTGTCCAATTTGGGCTGCTTTTTGGACTAGCTTGCAAAGAGGACGGATCGTCGACGAGGACGAGCAGAATATTGCAAAGCTAGTCTTCTATGCCGGTCTGAGTTCCATAAACTAAGTTATGCAACCTAAGGTTGTAAGGGCTATTTAGTAATGCGACAGTTGGGCCAGTTAGAGATGCGACAGTCTCGCCTCTCGACGCACTGGTCAAAGCTAACGTTGGGAGCAAGGATGACGATCTTCAGCCTGGTTGAGACCATGAGCGGTCGGAGTCGTCATGTCCTTTATGATCACCATGTCGCAGAAAGAGTTGCATCGCCTCGACATCATCCAGAAGATCCGTGACGAACGCCTGAGCGTCGTCGAGGCTGCCGAACGGCTCGGCCTAAGTCGAAGCCAGGTCCATCGGCTGCTACAGGCCTATGACCGGGATGGTCCGGCTGGCCTTGTTTCCAAGAAGCGATCACGGCCGAGCAATCGGCGCCACAGCGAGGAGTTTCGCAATGCGGCGCTGGATCTGATCCGCGAACGCTATCTGGATTTCGGTCCGACGCTGGCGCGTGAGAAGCTGATCGAGCTGCACCGGATCTCTGTGGCTAAGGAGACGCTGCGGCAATGGATGACCGAGGCTGGTATCTGGGTCTCACGTAGAGAACGCAAGAAACGGGTTTTCCAGCCACGCGGCCGACGTGATTGCTTTGGCGAACTGGTGCAGATCGATGGCTCGCATCACTGGTGGTTCGAGAACCGTGGGCCCAAATGCGCCCTACTCGTCTATATCGATGACGCGACCGGCAAGCTGCTGCATCTACGGTTTGCCGGATCGGAGAACACATTCGACTATCTGCGCGCGACCAAGGCATATCTGCAGCAATGGGGCAAACCACTGGCCTTCTACAGCGACAAGCACGGCGTCTTTCGTTCGACCCATGCGTCGCAGAAGGACCGGACGAGCGGCCTGACACAATTCGGCCGGGCGCTTTATGAGCTGAACATCGACATCATCTGTGCCAACACCCCGCAGGCCAAGGGCCGTGTGGAACGTGCCAACCAGACATTGCAGGATCGGCTGGTCAAGGAGATGCGGCTTCGCGGCATCGACACGATCGAGGAAGCCAACGCGTATGCGCCTGAGTTCATTTTAGATTTCAACGCGCGTTTCGGCAAGGAACCGCGCAATCCGAAGGACATGCACCGGCAGTTGGCCGGTCACGAGAACCTTGATGGCGTCATGTGCCGCAAGGAAGTTCGCACGCTGTCGCAGGCTTTGACGCTGCGCTACGACAAGGTGCTGTTCATTCTCGATCCGACCGACGTTTCCAGGCCTCTGGCCGGCCAAAAGGTGATTGTTTGCGATTATCCGGACGGTCGCCTCGAGATCATGCACGAGAGTTTTGCCCTACCCTACAGAACCTTTGACAAGCTGCGGTCGGTCCATCGCCCGGAAGTCGTCGAGAACAAGCGTCTGGACGACATGCTGTCGATCGTCGCCGAGATGCAGGCTGGACGAGAACAGCAACGGAGCAAAAGCGGCCCTCGCCGCACCGGGCAGACGGATCATATGTTCGGCATTCGCGACGGCAGCACGGCGAACGGCTATCAGAAGCGTGGCCGTAAGCCGAGGACAGATTACATGAACGATCCGGCGGTGATTGCACGGCGAGAGAAAGCGTTATTGAGGCAACCAGCGGCGGAATAAGATTGTCAGTGCACGCCGATGTCGCTTTGCGTATCTGATTCCAGCTGCAGGCAGGCGGACCAAAGCGGCGTCTTGTGGAAGGCTCCGTCTTGAAGAAGCGTGAGCCTTTCTCGTGCCTCATAAAGCAGGCCCAGCCAGCACAGGCGCCGCAGGACACCATATTGGAGATCGGATTTTAGCTCCCAGGCTTCCAGTGTCATTTCGGTCTCAGATAGGGGCTCGAAGTCTGGGTGGAGGATCTTCACAAGCTCCAATGGCGTGCACCCTTCTCTGGCCTTGATATTGAGAAGGTTGAGGAACATGCGCCACCAGCGTAACCGCGCTTGGACCTCCTCTTTGCGCTCCGTGGCGTGGACATAGGAATAGAGATAATCCGTGGCGACGAGATCGAAGAAGCCTTGCGGGTTCACCAGGAACTCCCGGCCGCGTCTGGTTGGCAGCAGCACATCCTTTTTCCGGCGAAGAAGCTTCAGATGACGGGTCATGTCGCGCACGACCCAGAGCGGTGGCATGTCGCGCTCATTGAGCACCTTGTTCATGCTGTAGAGATCCTCAGCTGTGAACCCTGGCCAGAGAAAGTGCACAGCGGCCCAATGCACGAACTTGCGGTTCATGGCGCCGGTGGCTGTTAATCCGATGCCACCCTCACCGTCAGCATAGGCAACGGAAAGAAGCATACCTCGAAGAAGTGGTGACAGCGCGGCGACATCGACTTCACGCTGCAATTTGATTTCCGGAAGCATCGTGTGGCTTTGACCCCTACCTGCCCCACGCAGGTGCAAAAGAGTATCAGGCGGCGACGGAACAATTGCTACTGAGAAAGCTAAAGCAGGAAGGTGTCCCTCACCCGCCCCCGCTCCTTCCTTGCAACCCGGCCCAGCCGGTCGGATCGGGGGCTGATCGTCAGAGCCAGACGAGATGCCGAGTGTCGCATTTCTAACTGGCTGGCTGGCACGCGCCTCTAACCAGCTTTGACAAAGGTCGTATTGCAGTTCATCGAGTCATAAAGGGATCATATGATCTGTTCCACCTGATGATCTACAAGGAGATCCGAAGATCGTGTCCCCCGGCGTGGTGTAGCTTTGGCGGTCGCCGTGCTTCCGGACAGAGCCGGGAATGGATCAGCTTGCGGCTGGCAGGCTGATGAGCGGATCATCGCTCATCGTGGCGATTGTCTCAAGTGTCATGTAGCGGGACCGCTGGACGGCCCATTCGTCGTTCTGTTCGAGCAGCAGCGCACCGACTAGGCGCACGATGGCGTCGTCGTTTGGGAAGATGCCGACGACCTCTGTGCGTCGCTTGATCTCACCGTTCAATCGCTCAATCGGGTTTGTCGAGTGGAGTTTGGCCCAATGCTGCTTGGGAAAGGTCATGTAGGCGAGCACGTCTTGCTCGGCACTGTCCATGAGACTGGCGAGTTTGGGCACCTTCGGCCTGATCTGGTCGGCGACGTTGCGCCATTGGGTACTTGCAGCCTCTGACGTGTCTTGGGCAAAGGCCGTGGCGATGAAGGCAGAGACAACACGGCGTCCGCTCTTCCCGGCATGGGCCAAAGCATTGCGCATGAAGTGGACACGGCATCGCTGCCAGGTGGCGGAGAGCACCTTCGATACTGCGGCTTTGATGCCCTCATGGGCATCGGAGACGACGAGCTTGACGCCACACAGACCCCGCCTTGTCAGCTTACGCAGGAACTCTGTCCAGATCGCCTCGGCCTCGGATGTGCCGATCTCCATACCGAGCACCTCGCGTCGACCGTCGGTGTTGACGCCGACGGCGATGATGACGGCGACGGAGACGATGCGCCCGCCGCGCCGGACCTTGAGGTAGGTCGCATCGATCCAAAGGTAGGGCCATTCCCCTTCGATGGGCCTGTCGAGGAAGGCCTTCACCTTCTCGTCGATCTCCTCGCAGAGCCGGGATACCTGGCTCTTGGAGATGCCCGACATGCCCATGGCCTTAACGAGGTCATCGACGGATCGGGTCGAGACGCCTTGGATATAGGCCTCTTGGATAACTGCCGTCAGGGCCTTCTCTGCCATGCGGCGTGGTTCGAGAAAGCTCGGGAAATAGCTGCCTGTGCGAAGCTTCGGAATGCGCAGCTCAACGGTGCCCGCCCGTGTCTCCCAGTCCCGGTCGCGATAGCCGTTGCGCTGGGCCAGTCGGAAGCTATTCTTCTCGCCATAGCCCGCGCCAGTCTTCGTGCTGACCTCCAGCGCCATCAGCTTTTCGGCAGCGAAGCCGATCATCTCGCGCAGCAAATCGGCGTCGGCGCTCTTCTCAACGAGTGAGCGCAGGTTCATCATGTCGTCGGTCATCGGTGGTGTCCCTCAGGTTGGTCATAAGCAACCCGACCCTACCGGAAAACACTGGTGACCACCGCTACGCCGCCCGCTCCCTACAGCACCTTGGAGGGTGCACTCGCGAGCGGCTTCGCTATCACCCAGCTACACCACTCGGCGGGACACGATCGATCCGAATGCGACACTGGCTGACCAAGCTGACTGACCTTGCCTCCATTCCTGGCGACGAAAGCATCTTGAAGGACGCGCTGGCAATCTTTACCGAACAGATCGGTTTTGCAGGCTATGCCTATCTGAACATCCAGCCAGGGCGTTCGCTCGCAATCTCGAACTATCGTCAAGAGTGGCAATCTGGCTATTTCGAACGAGGCTATCTTGCGATCGACCCCGTCATTCGACGCGCCAAGTCCTTGAAACGAGCCTTCACCTGGAGCGGTAAACAGGACCACCCACGGCTAACGACAGCGGAACGCTCGTTCTTTGCACATGCGGCCGATTTCGGAATTCGTTCCGGCGTCACGGTGCCCATCAAGGCCGCACACGGTTCCATAGCGATGTTCACGCTTGCCTCGGAGAAGCCTGCAATCGACATTGACCGCGAGATCGACCCTGTCGAGGCTGCATCCGCGGTCGCGCAGCTTCATGCCCGCATCAATCTCGCTGATCCAACCCCGAGTGTCGAAGAGCCAATTGGTCTCGATCCCAAAGGGGCCGCCTATCTTAGCTGGATCGCTGTCGGCAAAACGATGGAGGAAGCAGCGGACCTTGAGGGCGTCAAATACAACAGCGTGCGCGTCAAGATCGCCGAAACCAAAAAACGCTTCGACGTGCACACGCTGACCCATCTGACCGCTATCGCCATTCGCAGAAAGCTGATCTGAGCCTCAGTTCACCGACACTTTCGGGATATAGCCAAGAATGGTGACCAGCGTGTTCACTACATACATCTGCGCGTGCATCTCCATGCAGGCCTGGATGTAACTGAGATGTTGACTACCGCCGGTCGCCTTACCGGATTTGTAGTTCTCGGGCAGTGCCTGGAAGAGCCGGTCGGCCTCGTCGACCAGGCGCCGATGGGTTCGAATAGCATCTACCGTCAAGCTTTCAACATCAGCCTTGGACAGACGCTGCGTCAGCCCGTACACGGGACGCATTTCGAGCTTATCTTCCGATGGTAGCGCGTCCGGTGTCATTCGATCCAGTCTCCGGCTTGTCCGCGGTGCGCCCCCGCAAACGTTAATCCCTGATCCCAAGCCGGGGGTTGGAAACTGTGCTAGACAGTCCTGCGACCTTTAGTACCGGAGCACCTGGACATACGTCACAGGCCCCCGGCCAAAATGGTCAGAGGATTCTGATGTCGAAACAGCCGACATCAACTGCTAGCAGAGGTTTCCACACCCCGAGGCAGCGCGTACTGCCCTATTCGCCCTTATAGAGGGCGGAAGCTGAATTCGCCAGTGCAAACATGCACATGATCAAGTAAGTCGCGCGGCGAACGTCGCGAGCATCAAGGTCATTCAGCACCAATTCCAGACAGATCAACACGGATACCGGCCTTATTTGGATCGTCGCCGCGAGGCTCATCCTTGACACGATCGCTCACGCCCAACCCGGCAGTATCTGCTGACTGCTCGATAGCGTCGCTCGCAGGCTCCTGCTTATCGGGTTCCGGCACCTCCACTTCACCAGGATCCGGCGCCCGAAACACCGCCGTTCCCTCGAAATACCCCGTCTGCCAAGCGATGATCGCATCATCGAGAACCTCGGGAAGAGCCTCACTCCCGGTGGGATCGCCGTACCATTTGGTAACGATACGATAAACCTTGGCGAAGAGCGCTGTGCCCATACGGGTATTTTCGCAAGGATCGATCAGATCGGCCCTCAGTTCACCCGCTTCCATGACGCCGAGACCGGCCGGGTACTGCGTGATGCCGACTCGAACGACATTGCGGCCGAGATTCTGACGGATCAGCTCCATTGCCTCGTCCGGCGTGCCGGGCTTCGGGACAAGCACCACGCGGTTTCCGGATCTTACTGTAACGGCGAGCGGATCCTGTGATCCTGCACGGGCGATGAACAATTCGACGATCGCGGGTTTTAGGCCGGGATCGGCGCATTGCTGGATGAGGGCGGCATCGACCATCTTACGATCTCCGTTATGTGTTGAAGGCCATGACGACGGGCAGCTGAAACAGCTTCGCCCAAGCGGTGACGCTTGCCTTCTGGATCGCAACGATCGAGGTGCCTTCGGTCCACCAGCCGTTACCCGTTGCGACGATGACGCCAGGGGAATGCAGCATCGACTGCAGGACTGGCCAGAGGATGAGTTGCTCGTAGCAGATGAGCGGCGCGATCCTCGTTGTCCCAACCTCCACGACCGGGTTCGCAAACAGGTGCTCTTGGGCGCCGCCGCCCTCGCCTGTCCAACGCAACCATGGCTGCCACATGGAAACCGGAACCGGCATGCGCTCCTTATAGAGGATGCCAGCGGCGCCGGAACCAACCACCACCATGACGTTGTCATAGCCTTGCCCCTTGATGACGGTGGCGCCTGCGACGACGGTAACCTCAAGCTCGTTCAGTCCCTCCTGCCAGAGGCGAGCGACCGTCGGCGTCCAGAAACCGAGCGTGCTTTCGGGAAGGACGACGACGCGGACTCCCTCGCCTGCCGCATTGCGCACCGTTGCGATCAGGTCACGGTGATACTCGAGCGACCCATCGCGACCGAGCGTCTGGCCGTATTCAAGATCGACGCCTCTCCATCGCTCCGGTAAGTTCGGCTCCGTCCACGTTGCGGCGGACCAGAGCCAGAAGCCTCCGAGGCCAATGGCGGCAGCCGGCCAATATCTCGTCACCATGACGAGCAGGCCGGCGGCAGTCGCGAGCAATCCCCACCATCCCCAGCCGGGAAATACGACGCCTGCCGCAGTCAACGGGTGTGCCCAGCCGGTGATGCCGAAGGGCGGCAGCCCCGTCAGCGCCGCAGCCACCAGATAGCGCACCGCCCTCCCTATTCCCGGATGCGTTGTCCACGCGACCGCATGCACGGCGACGAAGGAGGCCGAGGCCGCGAACCAGAGCAGGAAGCCCGGCCAAAGATCGGCTGAAAAGAAGTTCGCGACGCCCTGCGGCAGACCGCGCGAGGCGGCCAGAAAATAGGCGGCCGACACGAGCGCCGCGACCCTGCGCGATGGCGACATCGCCCAAAGCGCGGGGAAGATCATCACAACCGGAAGGGCGAGCACATTGCCGCTCCAGCCGAGTGAGCCGCAAAAGACGGATGCGACGATGAGCAAGGCGGATCGCCAACGATCCGAAATATGATCACGGATCGAAGGTGATGACCGGCCGGGCAAGGCCGAGAAGGCCGTTGTCGGGGACCGGCCCGAAGTATCGGGAATCATAGGAGCTCGCGAATGAGGAGTGGAGATAAAGATGTCTTGGCGGCACGATGCCACCTGGATATTGTGTCACCGGCCTGCCCTCCCCGTCCGTCTTCCGGACGACGGATGCGGCAAGGGAACGGCCGTCGATCACGACGTGATCGGTAATTTCGACATGCTGCCCGGGAAGCGCCGCGACCGTCTTGATCAGCGGCGCAAACCCACCGGCGCACAAGCCCCGCCGGAGATATCCTCGCAGTCGCGCTTCCTCGAACGGCGCAGTCGGGGGCGAGCAGATGAAGACGAGATCTCCTGCCTCGACCGGACGATTGAGTTTCTCGACGCGCCAGAGCCCGAGCGGCTCGCTCGGCGTCAGGTTCAGCCGATAGCCACCGACGACCGCAGCCGTGATGAGGCAAGCGGTAGCCACCATTGACACGCTCAACAGCATGATCGTGCCGCGTCGCCTCATTGCTTCATCACCGGGGCTTGGCGCTGCGAGAGTCGCAATTCCTCGACCTGGCGAAGGGTTTCGCTCGTGCGCTCATGGGCGGCGAGCTGCTGGGCCGTGCGCATCACCGGCCAGGCTTCTGCCAGCCGCTCCTTCTCCTGTGGCTGGAGGCCTTCGGAGAGCTTGTCGAATAGTTTTCCGGATGGCTCACGTGCGGCATTGGTCAGCAGGGTGCGTTCACCGAACCGCTCAGTCACCGCCTTGTTGAACTCGTCAATCTCCAGCTTCGTCTCGCGATTGCTCAGCGCATATGCAAGTGCGGCCTCCAGATCGTTCCTGTCGATCGCGTCGCGCACGCGCTCGAGCACGGCGCGCGCGGCCGGAGACAGCGCCGGTATGTCGATCGAGACACGCTGGCGCAGCGTGTTCTCTTCGGCTTCATGCCGTTGCACCGCGCTCTCGCGCATCTGCAGATAGCGTTCCAGGTCGCGTTTCAATGCGGGCACATTGACCTCGGCGATGCGGCGCGCCTCGCGATCCGTCTTGCTGGCAAGAATGCCGGTCTTGCCCTTGAGCGGCCCGATCGACACCGGCTCGGTCTCAAGCTTCTGCAGCACCTGTCGGCCCAAGTCCCTGTCGGCCAACACGGCATCAAAGTTCATCGCCCGAAACGCCGTCTCGGGATCAGCGAAGACATAGCGGAAGCGGATCGAGACCTCCTCCCATTGCTTCTTCAGCGCCAGATCGGCGTCGAGTTTTTGCTCAACCGTGTCTGCAACGGAATTCTCGAACCGGGTGATGCCGGCGACCATGGGTTTCGACTCCTTGGCTGATTGTGTTGGCGGGGATTGCCGCAGGCCGAAACGTTCACCGAGCTGGCGAAGGCGGTTGGTGAGATCGGTGAGCTTGCTTTTCTGGCGCAGCGTCCAGTCGAGCCGGTCGCGCAGCAGCGTCCGCGCCACCTGCATGATATGCAGCCCACGGTTTTCGGCGAAGCGAAGCGCCTCGCGGTAGAGCGTGCCGCGCTCGTAGTCGAGCGTCGTCTCCTTGGCATTTTTCCGGGAGAGAACCTTGGCCAGCCCACCATTCATCTCGAAGGAGCGGCGCCCGAAATAGACCTGAAGGTCCTCCCGGTGGCGCGTCATCGCCACATAGGTGAGATGACGATCCAGAGACAGGGAAGCCAGCACTTTCACCCGGTCGACGGTGGCGCCCTGGCTCTTGTGGATCGTAGTGGCATAACCGTAATCGAGATTGTTGTAGAAGCGGCTCTCGACCGTCACTTGCCGGCGCTGATCGCCCTCACCCACCACCGCGACAATCCGGTTCGACGCGGCTTCGACGACATGTCCGATCATGCCATTCTTGACGCCGAGCGAACCCTCGTTCTTCAGGAAGACGATCTGGTCGCCGGCGTCGAACTGGCGGGTGCCGTCGGCGGTTCTGAAGACGTGGCCTTCTCCAACGATACCGCGCTCGACCAGCTTTTCGCGCGCCATCACGTTCAGCATGCGAACGTCACGGCGCAGATGCGCGAGCATCAGCATGGTCTTCTTCGGATCGTAGTCGCGGTTCCAGTCGGCGATCAAACTCTCAACGGCCTCGGCCTTCAGCCGTTCGCCGGTGATCCTGGCATTGGCGTTGTAGGCGGTCAGCGCCTTTTCCACATTGCCGCGCGCGAGATCGAGCGAGGCATGCCGCATCCACTCTTCGCGCTGGCGGTAGATCGTCTCGAGCTCGGCATAGCCGATACGATCGACGATGGCGCGGAAGGCAGCGCCCGCCTCGATCGGCTGAAGCTGCTCGGGATCGCCGACCAGCACGATCTTCGCGCCGGCCCGGACAACACCATCGACAAAGCCCGCCATCTGTTTCGAGGCGACCATGCCGGCCTCGTCCATGACAAACACGGTCCTGGCGTCGAGCGTGTCACGGCCCTGTTGCCAGCGCAGCTCCCAGGAAGCGAGTGTGCGGGAGACGATGCCCGCCTCCTTCTCCAGTCCCTCGGCCGCCTTGCCGGCAAGGGCGCCACCGACCACGCGATATCCGGCGAGCTCCCAGGCCTCGCGCGCAGCCTTCATCATCGTGGTCTTGCCTGCGCCGGCGCGGCCGACCACGGCTGCTATCCGCGCGGAACCGGCAATCCGTTCGATCGCCGTCTTCTGCTCGTCGGACAGGCGCGCATGTCGCGCGAAGGTCGCCGCCAGCACCTTGTCATCGACGTCATGGGTTTCACGGCCCGACAGCCACATCGCCTGCCGCGCCATCGTCGCTTCGAGCCGGATCATCTCCCGTGTCGAATAGCGCGCCGGCACCTTCGCGCCGGTGGCGAAGTCGATCGTGTCGCGCTGGAGGCGGAGAACTTTGGGATTCAGGATGATACTTAACATCAGCTGCTGGAAAACAGCCGGGTCATCGATATAACGATGCAGAACTTTCGCGACATCGCGTTCATCGAAGACGCTCTTCTCCCGCGTGATCAGGTCGACCACAATCCCGGGCTTGCGAAGAATACGACGCGCATTCTCGCTGCGGCGTTTCTCATTCAGCTCGAGCCGTTCCAGCTCCGGCCGAACGCCCTGCTTCTCCGCCTTCCGCTCGATCGCCTTTGCCCCGACGCCGAGATGGATGGTCGCCTCCAGATCGATGCCCTGCTTCTCGTAAGATCGACCATCGACGCGCAGCGAGATCCCGTTCAGCGCCAGGTGATGGTTGAGACGCTCGAACCAGGCGTCACGAAAGGCATTGAAGTCATCCGTCCCGCCGGCCCATAGCTCGTAGACGATCTTGCCCGCCTTGTTTCGCAATGGCTGTCCGTCTTCGCCTGTTACCGCGACCTTCTTCGCGCCGAAGCCGTCCTCGGTCAGCGGACGCAGGGTCGTCATCAGGTGGATGTGGGGATTGCCGGGATTGTCGTGATAGACCCAGTCCGCGACCATGCCCTTCGACAGGATGTGCCGCTCCACGAAATCCCGCACCAGTGCGATGTTCTGCTCGGGTGTCAGTTCCAGCGGCAGGGCAATGGTCAGGTCTTTGGCGAGCTGGGCATCGGAGCGTTTCTCGTAGGCCTCGACCTTGTTCCAGAAGGTTTCCGAAGCACCGGCAATCGAGCGATCGGCTATCAGCATCCGCGCACATTTCGGCGCATCGGCCGGAAGCAGGAATTCCTCGTGCAGGAGCCCCTCTTTCCGGGTGTAGTCGATGGTGCGGGCCTCGCGCTCGTATTCCATCCTGGCGCAGTGCCGGTAGGCCGCCGACAGCACGGCACTGCGGCCGTCGCCGCGGCTGACGATGCTGACGGAGAAATGGGTAATGGCCACAGCGACAAAAGCTCCTGGTTCGAACCTCGTTCGTCGGGAGCTGGCCAGGCCGTTCAGGCGTCAACGCAAGGCGTCGCGTAAGCGACGTATAATTGCGCCCTTGGAGCCGCTCCTTCGGAACGGCCGGGATCATCCTCCAAAGTGTCGGCCTTGCCGACGTGCAAATCTGCACATTTCCTTCCAAGGGCATCCGGAGGAGTTTTGGCATCGCGAATGCAACGCCAAGATAGCCAGGGAGTGCCACCGGAATGAAGAAGCCGTCATCGAAGATCAGGGAAGAAATCGCCAGGCTCCAGGATCAGCTCAAAGCAGCCGAGACGCGCGAGGCCGAGCGCATCGGCAGGATCGCGCTGAAGGCGGGTCTCGGCGAAATCGAGATCGACGAAGCCGCACTTCAGGCGGCGTTCGAGGACATCGCCGGGCGGTTTCGCGGAGGCAAGGGGGCTACGACCGGAAAGAAGAATGCCGCTGACGGCAGTACCGGCGGCGACACGTCCGCGGCGGTCGCGCCTGGCGCGAATTCGGGCGGCACTGGCGAGGCTTGAGCGGATGCGGCGGACGACATCAAGCGACGCGAGGAAGAAGGACACGCGCGAAAAAATCGAGCTGGGTGGCCTGATCGTGAAGGCCGGCCTGCGCTACGAAAAACGGGCGCTGCTGCTCGGGCTGCTGATCGACGCCGCCGCGCGGATCCGCGGAGACGAAGCCGAGCGCTCGCGCCTGACCGCAGTCGGCGCGGAGGCATTTGGTCGCGACAATGAATAGACTCCTTCTCACAATCCTGCCAGCGGCATTGATGATCGCCGCCATGTTGGCGATGTCGGGCATTGAGACCTGGCTCTCGGGGTTTGGAACGTCGGCCCAGGCGAAACTCATGCTCGGACTTATCGGTCTCACCCTGCCCTACGCGGCCGCGGCCGCGGTCGGCCTCATCTTTCTGTTCGCGACGGCGGGCGCGGCAAACATCAAGACGGCCGGTTTGAGCGTACTGGCAGGCGCTTCCGTCGTCTGCATCGCGGCGATCACACGCGAAGGGTGGCGGTTGCATGCTCTTGCTGATCGGGTGCCTCAAGGCCAGTCGGTGTTCGCCTATACCGATCCGTCGGCCATGCTCGGCGCGTTCGCCGCCGTCTTCAGCGGGATCTTCGCATTGCGCGTCGCGACCAGGGGGAACGCGGCCTTTGCGAAAGCAGCGCCGCGGCGGATCGCGGGGAAGCGGGCCGTGCACGGCGAGGCCGACTGGATGAAGATGGCCGACGCCGTCAAGCTCTTTCCCGATGCCGGCGGCATCGTGATCGGTGAACGCTACCGCGTCGACAAGGACAGCGTGGCGGGTGTGACGTTTCGCGCTAGTGAGGCGAGGAGCTGGGGCGCCGGCGGCAGGTCTCCGTTGTTGTGCTTCGACGGTTCGTTCGGTTCGTCGCATGGTATCATCTTCGCCGGTTCGGGTGGCTTCAAGACGACCTCGGTGACAATCCCGACTGCCCTTAAATGGGGCGGCGGCCTCGTCGTGCTCGACCCTTCGAGCGAGGTCGCGCCGATGGTCATCGATCATCGGCGCAAGGCCGGCCGAAACGTGATCGTGCTCGATCCCGCCACGCCCGCGATCGGTTTCAACGCGCTCGACTGGATCGGCCGCCACGGCAACACGAAGGAAGAGGATATCGTCGCGGTGGCGACGTGGATCATGACCGATAATGCGCGCACTGCGTCAGCCCGCGACGACTTCTTCCGCGCATCCGCCATGCAGCTCCTGACCGCGTTGATCGCCGACGTCTGCCTGTCCGGGCATACGGACGAGAAAGACCAGACCTTGCGCCGCGTTCGAGCCAATCTCTCCGAACCGGAGCCGAAGCTGCGAGAACGCCTGACGCGGATCTACGAACAGTCCGAGTCCGACTTCGTGAAGGAGAATGTTGCCGTCTTCGTCAACATGACGCCGGAGACCTTTTCCGGCGTCTACGCCAATGCCGTGAAGGAAACGCACTGGCTGTCCTACCCGAACTATGCGGCCCTCGTGTCTGGCGACAGTTTCTCGACCGACAATCTTGCGGAAGGCAGTGCGGACCTGTTCATCGCGCTCAATCTCAAGGTGCTGGAAGCCCATCCTGGTCTGGCGCGCGTTGTCATCGGCTCGCTGCTGAACGCGATCTACAATCGCAATGGCAAGGTCAAGGGGCGCACGTTGTTCCTGCTCGACGAGGTCGCGCGCCTCGGCTATCTGCGCATCCTTGAAACCGCTCGCGACGCCGGCCGGAAATACGGCATCACGCTCACCATGATCTTCCAGTCGATCGGCCAAATGCGCGAAGCCTATGGCGGCCGTGACGCGACAAGCAAATGGTTCGAGTCCGCATCGTGGATCTCGTTCGCGGCGATCAATGACCCGGATACGGCCGACTACATCTCGAAGCGCTGCGGCGACACCACGGTCGAGGTCGAACAGACAAACCGCTCGACGGGCATGAAGGGCTCGTCACGATCGCGATCAAAGCAGCTCAGCCGTCGGCCACTGATCATGCCGCACGAAGTGCTGCGCATGCGCAGCGACGAACAGATCGTCTTCACATCAGGCAATCCGCCGCTCAGATGCGGTCGCGCCATCTGGTTCCGGCGTGACGACATGATGACCTGCGTCGGGCAGAACAGGTTTCATCGGGAAGGGGAGAAGAGTGGATGAGAGCCGCCCCCGCACGAGTGCGATCTGCTGCCGGCGAACCAGCCCGTCCGCGAGAGGATCGCAACCCGCATGGGACGAAACCGCTTGGCGGGTTCGGTGCGCTCCAGCGCATAGAGCCGTGCGGCAAAGCCGTCTCGCTCTCCCCTGTTCCCCCCGGAAGGGAAAACCATCAGCGCGATGAATCAATCACGCGGGATCGATTCATGGAAGTCGTTGGACGCTGCCTCAAAACGAAGCGAAAATCCAATCATGGAAAACGAGGGGACAGGCCAGGTGCATCTTCACCGCATCGACGCGGCCCAGAACATGCGTCGCTTCTATACGCTCGCGATCCAGCCGACCCTGTTTGGCGGCGCCTCCGTCATCCGCAACTGGGGCCGGATCGGATCTAACGGCCAGACGATGATGGAAACCTTCGACTCTCAAGAGGATGCGGATACAGCGCTGTCGCGCCTCGAACGTACGAAACGAAAGCGGGGTTATCGCAACGTTCGCTGCGCCGAATGACACACCTTCAACATCCCGAGCCTGCTGTTTCCTGTGGTTTTCTCGCATCTGGCAACACTTCCAGCATTCGGACCTCTATCGGCGCCACACCTTCATCGTCATAGCTGAAGGACATCCACGAGCAGAGGAGACTGTCCTTCATGACCACGACCAACGAGATCGCCGACAAGATCGCATCCGAACAGAACCTGACCAAGGCGCAGGCCAAGGCCATCGTCGAAAGCGTATTCAGCCAGATCGCAGAGGCCGCAAAGAGCGGCGCGGAAACATCCATCCCATCCTTCGGCAAGTTCAAGATCAAAGACACGCCGGAGCGCGAGGGCCGCAATCCCGCAACCGGTGCGACGATCAAAATCGCCGCTTCGAAGAAGCTGACCTTCACGCCGGGCAAGGCGGTCAAGGACGCACTGAACAACTGAGGCGAGTGGGCTGCTGATCGGCAGCCCTATGGAGGGCCCTAGAAAGGAGGCTCCCCGCTGATGCGGCCGTCCTGCTCGGCCTCGATGACGGCAATCTCGGCCAGCGCCATCTCCAGCTCCGCGGCAATCTGGCGGCGCTCGTTCGCGTCCAGAACCACCCTAAGCTCGGCCCGAAGCTCTTCGACTTGTTGCTCGTGGGAAATCGTCATCGTCGTCTCCTTGACGTTTGTGAAAGACGACGTCCGCGGTCGGGGAGACGGGACAGAGTCAAGGATCGCTTCGCGACCGCCAGAGGCGGCGAGTGGGGGAGCCGATTTCGTAATGGCGGCAAAGCCGACAATGCGAAATTGGGGGTACCGCTCGTCCTTCGACGCTGTGCCGATCCCCGGCATGATAGGTGCATCTGAGCAGACCACACGCTCCCGGTTGGCACCCGAAAAGCCGGAAGCGGGCTCGATGCCCGCGACCGGCTTCCTCATCCGGGAGAGGAAGAGCCCCGCCTGCCGGCGGAGGTCCTCGGGTTCGGATCAGGCTTCCCGCTTCGGGCGGTTCCAGATGAGGGCGTATTCCCCTTCCTTCTCGCTCGGCCAAAGCGCCGCGGTGATCGGGGCGTTGAAGCTCGGGTCGTCCAGCTTGACCGAGATATATTCCTCGCCGTCGTTGGAGACCGCCTTCCAGCCCGCGCCGACCTCGACGCCGTTGCCGGCGGTGATGCGGAAGTCCGGGGCGTCGCGCGAGACGCGCTCGATGGGGTTCAGGCGGGCCTTCATGCTGACCGTGAGCGTGCGGACGTTGCCGATGATCGAGTTGTTGCCGTTGGTGGTGAATTCGCCGATGACTGCCATTGTCGTGTTCCTTTCCGGTTTGTTCGGGCCGCGCCTGTCGCGGCCTCGATGGCGGTGTAAGGACCGGGGGCGATCGACACTGCACCCTCTGGGCCGAAACGAAGTGGAGGGCGGCCGGGAGCAGCTTTCTTGTATCGCGAGGAATGCGAACCTGTTAGCAGGGGAAGAAAGTTGCGGATGGCCGTTGCGGGATGGCGATCGAGACGAAGTCGTCCTTCGGTCACACCAAATCCATCGAGGTCTGCGCGGGTGCGCCCCGCTTCAATCGAGCAAGGAACACCGATCAAGGCCCGGAGTTCATCGGCGATCCCCGACGGCGACCGCGGTGATGGCACCGCTCTCACGACGGCTCAGGTCTGCACGACCCACCTTATCCGTCGATCCCTCACCGACGCCCATCCGCATCACGTCAACGGCGAACGCGCTGGCCGGGGCGGATTCCATGGCGGCTCTTCCATCGCGCGCGTATCCTCGGACAAGCGGCAACCCGGGTTTCACGGCACCTCCCTGGAGGGCGGTCGAGAGGAAGGAATGGGAGCGCTTCGAAACCGACAGGCTCGCGGCATGCCTATATCGACCACACCTGATCCGCCGTCGCGCGGCGGGGCTCGTTCCGCGTGTCTGCCGACTGCGCCCGCCCGATCAGAAGGGCCTACACGTGACGATCGCCGACACTGCACCGCGCCGTTAGACGTCGCTCGGCGAAATGAGCTTCGGCCCTCTCGTTGGGATTGTCAGCCCGGGAATCTTCCAGGGCCTCCTGCACCTTCGCCCGGAACCAGCCGTCGTGGCTGGCCGCATCAGGGCACGGTTTCGATGTCTGTCTGTCTGAACTCATCTGCCGTCGCCAGAATGGGCACGTTGTAATATTTGGCGCATGCGTAATGCAGGCAGTCACCGAGATTGAGGCCCCGGCGGCCCGCGCGATAACGATGCGCGGCGGAGAGAGCGATCCGGGTCGTCGCGGTCGCAGGTGGAAGATCGCGGATTTCGATCCCGCGCTCATCGAGGAACTCGATGACGATCGGTTCTACCTCCGCCACGGTGAGGCCGAACTTGTCGGGGCGGGCAAGGCCGAGCACAGCCTCAAGCACGGCGACCGGGGAGGTGAAGGCGGCCTTCGCAGACGCGATCGCATTGGAGACGCGCGCCGCTTCCGGTTCGTCGGAAAGGAGCGCGATGATGGCGCAGGCATCGACGAACATCAGCTTTCCCACAGTTCGTCATAGGCTTCGCGCGGAAGCGGCTGTTTCGCAGCGGCATTGAGTTTGATACCGTACTGTTCACGGAGCCGAGCGGCGGTTTGCAGCGGCGTCTCCTCGTGACGGCGGCGTTCGATCGCCTCTTTCATGGCAATCACGATCGCATCGGTAATGCTGACGCCGGCCATATGCGCGAACTTACGCGTGAGCGCGTCCGCTTCAGGATTGTTGACGTTGATCGGCATGGGTCACTCCATGTAGATAGATTCAGGAAATAATGTAGATCGCCTCGCCCGTATCTGCAAGATTCCTCCAACGGGGGACACGAAGGTCGCACCGCCGACCGGGGAAGGCGTCTCGCCCTCCCCTTCGATGTTCGAGCGGACAACATCAGGCGGCCTCCCGCTCCGTCTCAGCCTTCGGTTGGAGATCGTGGAGATAGGCGACAGCGCGTTGGGCATGTGCGGCCGCCTGGAAGATTGCCCGGCGGTCACCTTCGAGCAGCTTCAACCATGAGGCCACGTAGCTCGCATGATCGGGCCGCGGCTCCAGTTCCGGGACGATTCCGAGATCGGCGCAGAGGAAACATGCCCCTATATCGGCACAAAGCTCTTCGCGCGCGCGATCCGTGCGATCCTTGTGATAGCGACTCAAATCTCGGTTCAGTCGGTGGCTTGCGCCAACCCAGTGGGTGACCTCATGTCCGAGGACGGCGTAATAACTCTCGGCATCCCGGAACGTCTCGAAACCCGGCATCTGAATGCTATCGCTGGATGGCTGATAGAAGGCCTGTGACCCACCATGCCGGATCACCGCGCCGGTATTGGCGAAGAAGCGGTCCGCGTACTCGATGCGCTCGAGCGGCTCTGCGACCGGTTCCGGGCGACGATAGTAGTGATCCGGAAGCCCCTCGATTTGATCGCAATTGAACACCGTGTACGCCTTGAGGAACGAAATGTCGCGCTCGACTTCACCGCCGCCCGCATCCTTCTCTGTCTTCGTGAAGCGGCTGGCGTAGACGACGGTTGCGCCGCTCTCACCCTTGCGCACATGGGCGCCGAGTTCGTTCCCCTGCCGAAGCGTCATCCATGTGGCCGATGCAAAACCGCGCGCGATGCTCTCCGACCAGAGCAGGAGGACATTCAGCCCGGTATATGGCTGGCCGTTATGGCGCAGCGGCCGGGTTATCCGGCCGGACATGTTGCCGGCACTCCAGGGCTGCACCCACGGGCGCACCCCCTTCTCCAGATCGGCGACAATGCGCTCCGTAATCCGCGCATAGATGTCAATCCGCGCGCTTTCTGATTTCCTGCTCATTCTTCTGACCTCCGTGTGCGGCCGCGCCCATCGCGGCCCGTCGTGGAGGGCCGAAGGCAGGAGCGGTCAGGCGGCATGCGCACCGGAACGGCCGGAACGAAGCGAAGGACGGCGTAGCCGTTGCGCCTGCCGTCGGCTCCTGCAGGACCGACAGAAGGGACGGGCCGCCATGGCGCCTGTCTCTCGCCCCCCCGGTTTCTTTCTCTGTCTCACCTCTCCTGATGCGACTTCGCCGCGTTGTAGAAACACGGAAAGCCGCCCCTTGAGGAGACGGCTTCTTCCTGGATACGATAAAGGCGGAGCCGAAGCCCCGCCAGGTCGGCCTCAATCGAAGGCCGACATCTGCGCTGTCGCGGCCTTGCGGTCGAGAGACTGGCCCGGATTGTCGACGAGACCGGTAATTTTTCTGGGGTTAGGCGGCGTGCAGTAGGGGCGGTTGTGGTTTGAATAGCGGTGGTACGTTTACTTCAGGCTGTCGGAAAGGTGCCCGCAATCGATTACGGAGTTCGCCATTTGCCTCCGCAGTTCGAACCTGCATGAGCATATTCGCACCGTGGAGCGACCACCGCATCTGCTGCTTTTTCACCATCCGCTTCCCGACGAGAGAATTCACGGCCGACTCAGCGAGGGTCGTAGCAACACGGAGCCCAGCTCTGTGGCGCTTTCCATAGTCGACAATCGCACCACGGTTCGAGCGGATATAGGTCAGGAGTTGCAAGCCGAGGCTGTGCAGCCGTGCGATCGAGAACTCGTTTATCTGCGTTGATCCCTGCAGGTTCGTCAAGAGCCGCTCCAGGTCCCCGATCGCACGATCCACGCGGCCGTGCCACAAACGCCATTTTACTGCTCTGATGTCTCTGTCTATGGTTGGAAGCGCTTCAATGGGACTGGGCTGCGATCGCGCGATGTGATTGGCAATCTGCTGCATGGGCTGGATCTTCATGGCGATGTGGAACCAGTCGATGATGTGGGTTGTCGGCTTCGGCATGGCGCGGGGCACTCGCTTGAGAACTTCTGCGCCGTCCGAAATCACCGTCACATCGCCATAGCCGCGATATCCGACTCCTTCAAGCGTGTGGAGGGCGCGGTCGCGAATTGCTTGCTGAGCGGTGCTACCGGTGACGAAATAGCGGCCACCTGGATCGCCTCGTCCTCCGCGGCCGCATCGGGCAACGACGAGCTCGAAGCTTCGCGCTGCATTTGGGTCCGCGCTGCGAACATAAGCGGTATCGATGCTGATGACGAATTCCTTGCAGCGATCGCCCGGGAGCTGCAGCTCAAGCTGGCTGCGATCATCCGCTTGAGCTCTCGCCTTCCATGTTTCCCGGGCAATTTGGTCGTCGAGCCGTTCGCCGATCCTGATGGTCCGCTTGCGCACGGTCGCGTACGTCTCGGTGGGTTCAATCGGCAGGAACTCGGCCAGCACCTTGGCTGCCTGCCGGTAGGGCATCATGCTTCCCAGACGGGCGCTCAGCTCCAACAGTTCGGGCGTCGCTCGATCGGGGCAGATTTCTTTTAGCGGCGCAAAGGCGCCGTCCATGCCCGGATAGCAATCCCGGCACAGCAACCAGCGAGGATTACGGACCTCCACTGTGCCGAAGACGGTTCGGATCCGGCGTGATGTGTAGTCCTTAACCGGCCGAAATGTTTGGCAATCCGGGCAGACACGACGAAAGAGGGAGTAGGTCTCTGCCTCATGGGCTACGACTGCGCTTTGCAGCGCCGTCATGATCGTTTTGCCATCCTCAATCGACAAACCAATGCCGCCGTCAAACAGACGTTCCCAACTCTTGTCGATACGAACGGCCTTCCTGCAAACGTCGCCGAACTCGTTCTTCCCCTCGATCGTGATCGTCCATTCCACCGCCATCGCTGCCTCTCCGAACAAAGCGATGCTGATGGACTGCACTGACCTAACAACCCGTGTCCGACCCCAGAGAAATTACCGGTCTCAAGGCAGGTCAGGCCGACATCCGCAGGCTCCTGATCATCGGGGCAATGGCGCGCCTGAGTTGGGCGGGTCGAAAACCACCCGTACAAGGCTCATGGCTTTCGCGGATGCTCGCGAAGAAGCCGCGCATGCTGGTGGCGATCGCACTGGCGAACAAGATGGCTCGAACAATATGGGCCATGCTGACGAAGCAGGAAGATTATCGAGACCCAGCTCTGGCAATGGCGGCGTGAAAGGAAACTGCCGGGGATAGCCGGGACTCGAAAGAGGTGTGAGAAGTCGACGACCTGAATGGGCGCATGATCGAACCGATCGGGAACGGGAAAACCAGTTTGGCACTTTGAGCCTGAAGCTCGCGGTTAAGATTTGGACCCGCTCCGCAGATCACCATACCGGCCGGCGGCCTTTGCAAGCGCCGCAACGAAAGGCCTGACAGAAGACCGCACTCGATCACACGTCAAAGAAGGTCAGAAACTTCTTGCCAAACGGGCGGCAACCACAGAAGTGCCAAGCGACACCTGCCCATGAGAAGCATGATCATGATGCAACTCACTGTCCTCGCCTGGCAGCAGTGCCCTGCCTGTAGCTCGGCCGGAGAGGCTCATCTGTTCCTCGATCGCAAGACGCGGGTTCTGGAAGAGATGAAAGCGGTCAGCCACCTGGGACGCTTGCGGGGCACCTTCACGAGCAGCCTGCGCGTAAAGTCCGCATCGATCTCGGGGTGTCGTCGCTGACCGGCATCCCGAGCTGGTTCATCAAGCGCTCTCCCGGGCGTCCGCCTGTGCCGTGATCCAGCAGGGCCACTATCTTTGTGACCCTCGCTGTCCTGCGGGCGTAGGGCGAGGCAATATCCGGGATTGGGTCCGAGAATGTTTGTCGTTAGCACTGCCGATATATGCAACGCCAGCGGCTCAACCGAAGCCTTACCGTCACTTCATTGCCCTGGATCGGCAGGTCCTGGAGACTGCGGTACGACCAGCCGTGCCGACTTCTGCTCTGTCTCCGGCAATCTGGGCAAATGCCCGAGGATGGTCCGCAAGCCGACACAGTCCGGTCACCGTCGCCCTTGGTTGCGATGCTTTGCACCTTGATGCCCGGACCGGGCGACCATTTCTATTTTGTTCTCATGCCCGCCAATAGCGAAGTACCTTGTTAACGATCTGTTAACCACCCAAAGCGAGGAAGACCCGCTTAAAGTGCCAGACCGGTTTTCCCGTTCCCGATCGGTTGGATCATGCGCCCATTCAGGGCATCGACTTCTCGCATCTCTTTGCGAGTCCCCGCTAATCCGTGGCAGTTTCCTTTCACGCCGCCATTGCCCAGAGCTGGGTCTCGATAACTTTCTGCTTCGTCAGCATGGTGCATATCATCTTGTTCGCCAGTGCGATCGCCACCAGCATGCGCGGCTTCTTCGCGAGCATCCGCGAAAGCCACGATCCTTGTACGGGTAGTTTTTGATGCGCACCACTCCGGCGCGTCACTGCCCGGATGATTAGGAGCATGGGATGTCGGGCTGACGAGCCTTCGACACCCGGTCAAGCCTTTCTTTTACGCCAGGAGAGAATTGTCGTGGAACGAGGCCGAGCCAAGCGGCAAAGTCACAACCGCACCGGAAGCCGGTTACTGTTGCGGATTCAGCGACCTGCCCGTATGTTCCGCAGTAGATTTGACGAATCGGGCGGTGCCCGCTAGGTCCCCAGGTGCTGCAGGAGCCGAAAGGCAATGAAGACAATTCTCACGACAGGTTTGCTTTTCTCCGTCCTATTGGCCGCCACCGGCCAGGCTGCCGACTTGGCGAGCGTCTCCGCTGTCACTGAGCGCGGATTCGACCAGTCTATAGGAATCCTTGACGAGGCGCGGTTCGGTACTCTGGTCTCCATCGAGGACGAACATGGCGCCTTCGCCACGGGGCTTGTTCTTTTTGATCCTTGGGGGCATAGACAGGCGCAGGGACTGGAAAAACTGATCCGGCCGCGGGTTCACATAGGTACAAGCCTTTCGACTGCCGGCGAAGCCAATCAGATTTATGCTGGCTTCTCCTGGACCGCCGATGTCACAGATCGTTTCTTCCTGGAACTCGGCTTCGGCGGCACCCTTCATGATGGTGATTTGGATGCATCCGACGGCGGCGACAGCCCTAACCTCGGTTGCCGTGCCCTCTTCCATGAGTACGCTGCCGCTGGATACAATCTAACCGAGAGCTGGAGCGTCATTACTCAGATCGAGCATTCTTCGCATGCGGAGCTTTGCGACGGCCCCAATAACGGCCTGTCACGCGCGGGCATCCTCGTCAGCTATAGGTTTTAGAGGTAGCCGCCCGAAAGGCTCCTCAAAGATAGGCTGCATCTTTCGACAGCGTGCGTATCTCCGCCTCGCAATGCAGTGACCGCACGAGCGGACGACCTGAACCCACACGATGTTGCTGCCTTACATTTGACAGCCGGTTTTACAACTGGCCAGTCGCCTTTCGAAGAACAGCGAGATCGCGCTTGTGCTCTTGTGTATTCCCACCAGATTGATCAGCTTGCCATAGATTATCTTCGACGTCCGCCTGTTTCACCGAAAGAGCCAGGGGATTGGTCGCCGCTCGCTTTACGGCTTCCTCGCTCGACTCATCTTGCCGTCTTGTCAAACAATCCACAGCGGCAACGATGGCGGGCGGAAATCCTTCTTCTTTCAACCGGTCAAGCGTCCATCCCCTCCCCTTTCAGCCACGTCATGGAGATATGCGACTGTGTGCCCATCATCCCCGACAACAAGCAGCGCTACGCGCTGACAATGTTCGAAGTATGGAGGGCCAATCATGTCCGTCTGTCCTTGATGTGCCTCAAGGGCCACTTGGATGGCTCGATCTAGATTTTGCACGCCCGTCATGGCCCCTTGGTCTTTTTGTTGGATTGTGCCATCCTTCCCCGGTGTTTATCTATTTCGGGAACTGATGCAAGATTGTTCCCCCTTTGCCCTTACCGGCTGCTTTCGCAGCCACTAGAGGGCATCGCCGCAGCCGGCCGCGTCCTTAACGCAATTTACATCGTCCCACTTTTCCTGTTGGCCCGGGTGATTCGGACTTTCGCAGCTGTCATACCTGCCTCTTTCGTCAGAGGCTTTTTTGAATGGCGAAGTTCGGCGCCCTCTGGCTGGCCTTCGCTCTCCCAAATCTGCTGGGCGCGTCGGCGGATCAACTCCCGCCTTTCCCCAATCATGGTGGCCATCCCATATGGATTGTCCCACCCAACAATCTAGAAAACTTTCCTCTGGCGTCTATGGTGCCAGCGAGATTATTATAGCACTATGCGGCAGTTGCCCCCTGGTGGCACTTGCTCCATGGTGCCGGATTATCAGGTGTAGAGAGCGACGAGGGTGCCGCCTGCAGCGGTTGGGCCTGCCTTTCAAAGCTTTCAAATCACCACTTGGTCATCGTTTTGGATGCTGCAGGTGGCGTGCTGGCCAGGAGCGGAACCCGGTAGGTCGCCGGCATTGTAGCCTCAACAACGGCAAGAAGCGTTAGGACAATAGATGAAAACTCGCAGGCTTGGTTCGGCAGGACTTGAGGTTTCAGCGCTCGGCCTCGGGTGCATGGGAATGTCAGAGTTCTATAGCGGCCGAGATGATACCGAGGCAGTAGCAACGATACACCGAGCGCTCGAGCTTGGGCTCTCGTTGCTTGACACCGCCGACATGTATGGCCCCTTCATTAATGAAGTGCTCGTCGGAAAGGCCATCGCCGACCGCCGCGACCAAGTTGTGCTTGCGACCAAGTTCGGCAATGTCCGCGGCGAGAACGGCGAGTATCATGGGATTCGCGGCGACGCGGACTATGTGCACCAGGCCTGCGAGGCATCGCTAAAGCGCCTCGGGGTGGACCACATCGACCTATATTACCAGCACCGGGTTGACCCTAATACGCCAATCGAGGAGACGGTCGGCGCCATGGCGGAACTTGTGAAGGCCGGGAAAGTGCGCTACCTCGGGCTGTCGGAGGCTGCGCCCGAGACAATCCGCCGTGCCCATGCCGTACATCCCATCACGGTCCTTCAGACCGAGTACTCGCTCTGGAGCCGAGAGTGTGAGGAGGAAGTCCTCCCGACGGTGCGCAAGCTGGGCATCGGCTACGTCGCATACAGCCCCCTCGGGCGCGGCTTTCTCACGGGAAACATTCGCCGCATTGAGGACCTGGGAGAGGATGACTACCGCCGCAACGCGCCACGCTTCCAGGGCGAGAACTTCCAAAAGAACCTAAATTTGGTGGGCGAGATCGAGGTGATGGCTCGCGAGAAGGGTTGCACCTCTGCTCAGCTGGCGCTCGCGTGGCTACTTGCACAAGGCGAGGATATCGTGCCGATCCCGGGAACCAAGAAGCGCGCGCGGCTTGAGGAAAACGTTGCAGCGGTCGACGTTCGAATGACGGCCGAGGATCTCACGCGGATCGACCGGATATTGCCGGCCGGCGCCGCTGCGGGAACGCGATATGCCGCACCTCAGATGCAGGCGCTGAACCGATGAGCGGCGGCCGGCTTGAGGGCAAGGTAGCCATCGTCACTGGAGGCGGGCGTGGCCTCGGTCGGGCCATGGTACTCGGCCTTGCGGCGGCGGGGGCTCGCGTATTGGCAACCGCAGCGCGCGAGGCCGCAGAGGTCGAAGCGGTCGCCGTCGAGAGCGGGAACGGCCGCGCCGTTCCCGTGACCGCCGATGTCGCGCGGGAGGAAGACTGCGCCCGCGTCGTCGCAACGGCGCTTGACCGGTTCGGCAGGCTCGACATGCTTATCAACAACGCCGGTCGTGGCATGAAGTATGTCAATCCGCAGTTCCTTACGAACCCGAGCAGGTTCTGGGAAACAGACCCGAACGTCTGGCGCATGGTCATCGATACCAACGTGAACGGTCCGTTCCTGATGGCGCGGGCGGCGGTGCCAGCGATGATCTCTGCGGGCTACGGTCGGATCGTCAACATCAGCATGAACCAAAGCACCATGCGGCGGGCGGGCTTCTCACCTTATGGTCCCTCCAAGGCGGCGCTGGAGTCGGAAACCATCATTTGGGCGCAGGATCTCGATGGCACAGGCGTAACGGTGAACGCTCTGCTTCCGGGTGGTGCAACCTTGACGGGCATGATTCCGGAGGGACTCCCGCAGAAGGATCGAGATGGTCTGCTTGATCCCTCGATCATCGTCCCGCCGCTTCTCTGGCTCGCCTCCGAGGCCTCGGAGGGGGTAACGGGGCGGCGACTTGATGCCTCTCGCTGGAGGGGAGACGTGCCGGAAGCCGAGGCGGCCGAGGCGGCAATGGACGACGCAGGCTGGCTGGTACCCTCTGGATGATCACCAGCGTTCAAAAATTGCTCTATCCAGGGCAGCGTTCTGACGCTGCACCCCCCGTAGACAAGAATAATAGTCTTAGCTTTGCCTTTGCTGATAAACAGCTAAACCTCGCTGCGAGGAGCGGCCAGTCACCGCCGCGCAACGACCTTTGGAGTGCTCGAAAAAATTCGAATGACCGTTAGATCGTGTATCTACGACCCCGCAACATGGAAGGCTGCCCTATCGGTCGCGGCTTGGCTTGTAATGGTGCTGGCGACTTCGGCTTGTGCCACTCGTCCCACCGCTGCTGTTTTGCGACAGGTAGAACCCGCACACCCTACTGCACGAACGGTGTCCATCTACGTTGCGACAACTCGCTCGCCTGACTTGAAAGGGCTTGGCTATAGCGACGGCAAGGCCCCCCAGACGCGTTTTCTTGAATACACTATATCCATTCCCCCCGAACATAAAACTGGAAACATTGAGTATCCGGGCCCGAAGCCTGACGTGCGAAGCAGCTTTGTCGTTGTCGGGAAGAGGGAGCTTCAGCGCCAGTCATTTCTCGCTCAGGTTGCCGCGCACGGACGTAAAGAAGCTGGTGTGTTCGTACATGGTTTCAACTACTCGTTCCAGGAGTCGCTTTTCCGCCTCGCGCAGATGTCAGCCGATGCTCAATTTAATGGGGCTCCCGTTCTCTTTTCCTGGCCCTCGAGTGCCACAGTCACCGGTTATCTGGCCGACAAGGAGGCTGCGACATATTCGCGTGATGCTCTTTCGTTGTTGCTCCGCGATCTGGCGACCCAGCGCTTTTCCAACGTAATCGTGTTCGGCCATAGCATGGGAGGATGGCTGACGATGGAGGCCTTGCGTCAGCTCCGGCTCACGGACCAGGGCAAGGTACTGGATCGCCTTACAGTGATGCTAGCTGCGCCAGACATCGATGTAGACGTCTTCCGAAAGAACGTGGAGACCATCGGGAGGCTGCGGACGCCGATGGCTGTTCTTGTCTCAAGCGACGACCGGGCGCTACAAATTTCCGGCCTCCTCTCGGGCGACCGTCGTGTCGGATCGCTCGACGTAAAGGATCCGAAAATAGCAGAGGCAGCCCGCGAATATAATATAACGATCGTCGACATTTCCGAACTGCCGTCTTCCGGCCCGATGAACCATAGTCGTTTCCCAAACCTGGCAGCAAGCTACCGGCAGTTGGGGGTAAACGGGCAACCCTCCGGCTTTCGGCGTGCAGGCGCTTTCGTGTTTAGGGCCGTCGGCACGACCGTATCTAGCCCCTTTGATGTTCTATCAAACGTAATCGCAGGAAAATGAATAATGCCAGCCGCTGATCCATCCATTCAGGTCCCGAATATTCGCCGACAGTTGGCCAACCCGCTAGCCGCTTAGGGCTAGGGACCAGAAAGGGGCGCCCGAGAAGCCGCCGCCTAGGTAGTTTCTACGCCGACCCCTGCTTCAGCAGTGACGATGGAATGGGCGACCGGCGACGGAACCTCAGGAACTCGCTGGAACGTCTCGCGGTGAAAGCCCTCCTCCTCGCCTTAGGGTCGTAGAAGGGTCTCGCCAGCGCTTGTTTGCGTCCGCTTCTGGTGGCTTGCCTTGGCTAACGTTGGGGTAGATGGCTTCCGCAGCGAAGCAGGAGACGCAGCATGACACACGCTGAGATGCTCTGGCACCTGACTGTCTGTCCCCGCAGGTCATCACGAGCTGCCTCGGCCAACAGCCCACCGCTGATGATGTGCAGCCGGCCGAAGCGGCCAATCGCGAACATCCGTTGCCTTTATTCCGCCACCTGCCAGTAGCATCTTCGCGAGAAATGGAGGTAAAAAGATGATAGGCGACATTCAGATTAGGCTTGGAAACACGGCTATGACCGCACGCCTCGGATATGAGGGTATCCTGTCTCGCGGGCTCAGCAGGATGTGGCGGCGGCCAAACCGCAGCCCCGATCTCAGCGACGAGGCGACCGCTAATTTCTCTGTTTCGGAAACCTTTGAGAAGGTAACCGTAGTATTCGAAGTGCCGGGTCGTGGCCTTGATGAGCTATTGCTGGATGCCACTTCGCTTTCGGTTCGACTGAGGGCGCAGGAGCTTGCGATCGAAGGCCGGATGGGAGGCGGCGTCGATCAGCTCGTGCCGCTGCCGGAAGCCGTGGAGCCCGAGCGTGTCACAGCGAACCTTCAGGACGGTCTTTTGACCGTGGATCTCCCGAAAGCTGCGTGGGTCCACGGAAAGGCGCGCCGGGTCCCTGTCGGTCCAGGTCCTTCAGTCGCGACGCCTCACCACAAAGACCAGCCAGATACCCACGCCTAGGCCGAGCGCCACTAGGGAAAACAAGGATTGCGCCGGGTCCCCACCCGACGCACTCGAATAAAGAGCACCGGATAGGATCAAAGCTGCCGCAACCACGGCACTGGCCAAAGTATCGCCTGCGCGGCGCACCGCATCGCTGACAGCCTTCAGGTCGGGGATTGAGACCTCAACGACCAGCCCTTCGCGCCTCAGCCGAGCCACGCCTCTGCGCAGAGCCTCGGGCGCGATCGTGGCAACTTGATCGAGCTCCTTTAAGATACGGAAACCGCGCGTCGCCAAGGCCTTGAAGCTGAAGCGCTGCGCGAAGGCGTCTAGGACGACTGGTGTGATCGCCTCCACTACGTCCAGGTCAGGGTCCAGTGTTCTGGCCAGGCCCTCCGAAATTCCAAGCGCCCGCATTAAGAGAAGGAGATCGGGCGGGAGCGCAAGTTCGTTTTGCCGGGCAATCGAGATGAATTCTGTGACCGCCTCCGCGAGGCGGACGTCGCGGCCCGATTGGGCACCGTAGCGCGTAAAAAACCCATCGACGGCCGGCTCGAGCCCTGGCGGAGGCGGGCCTGACCGGCTAGCCCAGTCCATCAGGATGTCGCTCACGGCGCCCACATCAGCATCCACCAAGGACCCGAGCACGACGAGCACCTGCTCGCGACGCTTTGCGGATAGGCGGCCGACAGACCCGAAGTCAAGCAAGGCAAGCCGACCCTCAGGTGTGACGAGCACATTCCCAGGGTGAGGATCGGCATGAAACACGCCGTCTAGCAGCATCAGGCCCAGCAATCCTCGGGCCGCTTCCGGGGCCAGGGTTCCGGCCAGCGCCGGCTCCGCGAGTCTAAATGCCTGGTTGGGGCTCCTGCCCAGGATGCGATCGCTTACGAGGGTCCTGTCGGTGCTGAACTGCCGGTAGACGCGCGGCACCACAAAAACTGTAGTGCGCTGGCGGACGTCCTCCTGGTTGCGGGCCTCAATCCTGAAGTCAATTTCCTCCAGAAGCGCGTGCGCCAACTGCTCGACCACGCGTGTGGGCTGATGTCGCCTAAGCGATGGAACCCGCCGTTCGATCACCCGCGCGGCGGCCGAGAGCAGGCGCAGGTCTGCACGGATGACCTCCTCTATGCCCGGCCGCCGTACCTTCACGACGACAGGCTCGCCTGTGGTAAGACGAGCTTCGTAGACCTGAGCAATGGACCCGGCAGCTATGGGCGTGGCCGAAAATTCGGCGAACGCCTCTGCGGGATCATCGCCCAGATCATCAACCAGCTGGGACCGCACTTCCTCGAACGGCACCGGAGCGACGGCATCGTGCAGCCGGCTCAAACGTTCCGTTAACTCAGGAGGAAGCAGATCCGCTCGCGTCCCCATGATTTGCCCCAGCTTTACGAAAGTCGGTCCCAGCCGCTCCAGTGCGCTGACTAAAGCCTCTGCTTCGGCCTCGGCGCTTAAAGGCTCTACGTTCCGGGTGCGGATCAGCCCGAGGCGAACCAGGGTTGGTTTAAGCCCCGCCTGTCCAAGCAGCCGGAGCATGGTCACGAGCCGCCGATAGTCAGCGGCCGAGAGTTTGGTCGAAATCATATGTCTCGGTTTCTCTGGCGGCTCAACGTCGAGTCGTCCAGCCTGAATTGGCGCGTTAGCGAATGCGTTTGTTTCACGAGCATTTTAGCCCCCTCTTGTCACCTTCCAAACAGGCCGCTCTTCGGTGGCCGAACGTCGCCAGACTTGGCATCTAGATTTAACCTTACTTCGGCTCCATCCTGCATGTAGTACACGACCTCGTATTCCCCGCGGGAGTAGGAAATGCTCTTAATCGCGTAAAATCCTGCGCGTCCCTCGAGTTCCGCCAACAGTTGTGAAAGCTTCACACCTCCTTGCGGTGGAAGCTCGACAAGAGAAGCTGGTGTTTCCTGAGAGACTGCCACGGTCCCTGAAATGATCAAGGTCGTTATCACACAGGCAATGGTCCTTATCTTCAGTGTTCGCACTCCAAATTCCTCACTGTCTGATCGGCCGGAGCCAATGAGCTATATCACGAAAGAGGCTTGTGCCATGGCCGTCAGACATGGCGGTTCGCGGACGTTGCACCTTCAACACGTCCCCCAGATGTACCCTAACTTCAAAACTCGGCTCAAGACAGGCTGTAAACGCTGCTTGTGCCATGGCCACGGACGGTTCATTCTAATGGGAGGAGGATCCGCAGATGTGTCTGCTCGCCCCTCCCGACCCTGAGCCGCTGCTGTCGCAATTGTGGCCACTATCTGCGGCATTAGAAAATCGTGGTCGAACGGGATCCGCTGGCTGAAGCGCACCAGCATCGGTTCGTCGGCAGTGGCCCCGTTTGGCAAACACGGTCTTCTCGTCCGCCAGCTAGGCAGAAATGCGAAGGGATGGAAAAATGGACCTTAATGATCGGCAGGAAGGACCGGCCTGCTGCATCGAATGTATCATTGCCCCATGTGTTGTAAAATGAGGATAACCAACGGCCCGCCGAGAAGCCCTCCGAGAATGATGGCTGGCACTGCAAATCGCATCGCAAGCTGGGTCCATTTTTTTAGCATTGTCAGGCTCCATAAAGGCCCAGCATCTCTGATACTGTATATCCAGTATTCGGGCTGCATCGACGCCACTTTGGGCGCATGATCGTTCGGGTTCCTGACCTGGCGCGGTAAACCCTGCGCCGGGGGAAGCGCGGCACGGGCACCACTCGCGGCCATTGCATTCAGCCTTCCCCATGTCTTCTCGAACTGCGAAGTGGTCGTGTCCATGTCATCGAGTCGGCGTTCGCCTTGGCGGCGGCCCGGGGAAAGGGTCGGGCGGTCATCGAACGTTCCGTTTGTGTCCAAGGAAGAAGCCCTGTTGAGGCGGGAAATTCTATGGCCGTGATGCCGCTGGAAAATCATGAGCGAGAAAGTTACTGCGGCAGAGATCGCGTACCATTTCCTCAAAGTGGCTTACGTAGTGGGGTTCAATCTGCTGCCAATCCATCCAACGCAGCGTGATGCCACGTACGAACCTGAAACTGACGATGGCAGTCACGATCGCACTGACCCGAAGCCGCAGCGCCTCATCGTCAGAGGAGCGTTCGGAGAAGTCACTTGCCGCCCGTGTCAACCGCTCCAGCAAGGGCGCAATCGCCTGGTTGTAGATCAAGGCGAACGCCTCGTCGTTTTCATAGGAGCACCGCGCAACGAACGAGGTCCACGAGGAGGATTCAGCATCTTCCAAGATCATGTTCAGAAGATGAGTAAGAGTTTCTTCGAAGCGCACCACCCTTGCGGCAGGTTCTTCAGTCTCCAAGATAGCGGCTGCTTCTCCGAAGCGGCTGGAAGCGTAATCGGCGATTGTCTGCGCCGCTGCGAGATAGAGCTCCTTCTTCCCTCCGAAATGATAGGGAATGGCCGACATCGTCGTGTTCGCAGCTTTCGCCAGGGCGCGCGTGCTTGCGCCCTCGTACCCCACAGCACCGATAACGCTGATTGCCGCCTCAATGAGCCGAGCACGTGTCTTTGCGCTTCTCGCCTCATGTCGACGGACTGTGGCTGAATTCGCTGTCATCCGCATCGCTCCAGGTTTGACCACCTATACACGTTCGTTCGAACGAATTAGATAGGCATAAATGCGACTTCATTGAAGACAGGTCAACATGTTTTTCGTCATCAGCATCGACCGTTGGGCATTCGACTGCCAGGATCACTGGGCGTTGAACGGTCACAGAGAGCGAGCAGCGGCAAGCAAGGGTTCCGCCATGACATATTTCCTGTAGCCAGACCCATGCCGCGAATGTGATCCGAACCCGAGACACGTTTTCGCTCCGGGGGGTCTTTAATCATCATTGCCACGATGATTTCGAAAGATGACGCGAAAATCTGGGGCCGGAGCCGGGCCGTGATTGGGATCGACACCGACCCTTTTCGTTTCAGCCGTGGGTTTGGGACAGCGGTATGCAGGTCGGGATACGGGTTCCGAGTCGCGAACAAGCGGCTTCCGAAGACAAAGGATTACAGGCGTAAGACCAGAATGATCAACCTGTGGGCGATGATGCTTATCCACTATAGCTTCCCTGCTACGCCTGCAGAGATGTAAAAAGCCGCACAAGTTCTTAACGTTCTTCCGTAAAATATATGAGAAGTCTCATTTAGCTATCGAAGAATGACAATGAACATCGAGAACCGCAACGCATTCGATGCCGCCGCCATAGTAATCAAAGCAATGCGGTCGGTCGGTGTTGCGCCCATACCGCGCAATTATCATCTATTCTATGAAGCCTATGTGGGATCCAAATCGGCCCTGGCAGAAAAACTTGCCATGATGGGGTCTGATCCGACGCAGACGGAGCTGGATGAACTGGCTGCGACGGAGATGGGGCTAGGAACCGTTCAATTCTTTCGAGAAGTAAATGAGCGGTTGTCGGACCAGCTGAGCGATGTGATCTCGCAGATGCAACGGCAACACGTTGTTCTCGAAAGCTACAATGCTCTTTTGGGCGAGGCGTCAAGCCGCCTCGCTGACGTTAGTGTGCAGACCGCCGCAATGGTGAAGGGCGTGGTCGGTGCACTCAGCACGGCTACCGGCGAGACAATCTCGCAAGGCAAGACCACTGTCCGGTATGCCGACCGCACCTCAGCAGAACTGGTCGAGGTCTATGAGCAGCTCGAGAAATACAAGAAGGCCGCCAACACCGACTCCCTTACCGGGCTTGCCAATCGCCGAGCTTTTGATGAGGAGCTGGCGGACGTCTATGGGCGGACTGCAGCTCTTCCTCTTACTGCATTGGTCATGGCAGATGTCGACCACTTCAAGAAGGTCAATGACAGCTACGGCCATGCGATAGGAGACCAGGTTTTGGTCACTGTCGGACGCATCCTCCGTGCGGCGGCCCCGAAAACCACTTTTGTTGCTCGAACCGGCGGTGAGGAATTTGGGATCATCTTGAAGGGGTGGTCGCGCGACGAAGTGATGGTCTTCTGTCGCAAGCTTTGCGCCACAATCGCAAGACGAAAGTTCAGAAATACTCGCACCCGCCTTGATTTGGGTACGGTAACCGTTTCGCTTGGGGTTGCCTTCGCTGGCCTGAACCCATAAGGTGGTCCGGTTTCAGTCTTAATGTATGATCGGCTTTTCGGCCATGGCCTGGGCAGATGGCGGTGTCGATCCGGGCGGCGGCGCAGGCCAGATGATAGCCTGCGGTGCCGGCGGTTTATATCTGAGCGATGAGTGCGGCCGCTCGGTGTTGTAGTAGCGTCGCCAAGCCTCGATGATGACCTTTGCCTCGGCGAGGCTATAGAAGATTTCACCGTTGAGCAGTTCGTCGCGAAGCTTCGAGTTGAAGCTCTCGCAGTAGCCGTTCTCCCATGGGCTTCCTGGTTCGATGAATGCGGTCTTCGCACCGACCGCGGCAATCCACTCCCGCACGGCCTTGGCGATGAACTCCGGACCGTAGCACATCGGGAATCTTGCTCTGACATAGCCGGCGGCGCGCGAAGCCGTGCGTAGCGCAGTGCGCCGTTGGCGGTGGTCATGGCCGGTCGACAGGTCTCTAAAGTGAAGTTGTCGAGGCAACACTTTGGAGGCGACAAGCCATGACCAAATATCTTTCTACTCCCACAAACGCCGTGCTGGTAGCGATCGATATGTCGAAGCACCGTCAGGAGGTCCTTATCGAGCGGCCCGAAGGTGGCCGGCGCCGTCGTATGACGGTGATAGCGACCAAGGATGACTATGATCGCTTGGTCGAGGAACTCACTTCCATGGCACGGCCAGTCGTGATCGTGTCCCGCCGAGTGGTGTAGCTGGGTGATAGCGAAGCCGCTCGCGAGTGCACCCTCCAAGGTGCTGTAGGGAGCGGGCGGCGTAGCGGTGGTCACCAGTGTTTTCCGGTAGGGTCGGGTTGCTTATGACCAACCTGAGGGACACCACCGATGACCGACGACATGATGAACCTGCGCTCACTCGTTGAGAAGAGCGCCGACGCCGATTTGCTGCGCGAGATGATCGGCTTCGCTGCCGAAAAGCTGATGGCGCTGGAGGTCAGCACGAAGACTGGCGCGGGCTATGGCGAGAAGAATAGCTTCCGACTGGCCCAGCGCAACGGCTATCGCGACCGGGACTGGGAGACACGGGCGGGCACCGTTGAGCTGCGCATTCCGAAGCTTCGCACAGGCAGCTATTTCCCGAGCTTTCTCGAACCACGCCGCATGGCAGAGAAGGCCCTGACGGCAGTTATCCAAGAGGCCTATATCCAAGGCGTCTCGACCCGATCCGTCGATGACCTCGTTAAGGCCATGGGCATGTCGGGCATCTCCAAGAGCCAGGTATCCCGGCTCTGCGAGGAGATCGACGAGAAGGTGAAGGCCTTCCTCGACAGGCCCATCGAAGGGGAATGGCCCTACCTTTGGATCGATGCGACCTACCTCAAGGTCCGGCGCGGCGGGCGCATCGTCTCCGTCGCCGTCATCATCGCCGTCGGCGTCAACACCGACGGTCGACGCGAGGTGCTCGGTATGGAGATCGGCACATCCGAGGCCGAGGCGATCTGGACAGAGTTCCTGCGTAAGCTGACAAGGCGGGGTCTGTGTGGCGTCAAGCTCGTCGTCTCCGATGCCCATGAGGGCATCAAAGCCGCAGTATCGAAGGTGCTCTCCGCCACCTGGCAGCGATGCCGTGTCCACTTCATGCGCAATGCTTTGGCCCATGCCGGGAAGAGCGGACGCCGTGTTGTCTCTGCCTTCATCGCCACGGCCTTTGCCCAAGACACGTCAGAGGCTGCAAGTACCCAATGGCGCAACGTCGCCGACCAGATCAGGCCGAAGGTGCCCAAACTCGCCAGTCTCATGGACAGTGCCGAGCAAGACGTGCTCGCCTACATGACCTTTCCCAAGCAGCATTGGGCCAAACTCCACTCGACAAACCCGATTGAGCGATTGAACGGTGAGATCAAGCGACGCACAGAGGTCGTCGGCATCTTCCCAAACGACGACGCCATCGTGCGCCTAGTCGGTGCGCTGCTGCTCGAACAGAACGACGAATGGGCCGTCCAGCGGTCCCGCTACATGACACTTGAGACAATCGCCACGATGAGCGATGATCCGCTCATCAGCCTGCCAGCCGCAAGCTGATCCATTCCCGGCTCTGTCCGGAAGCACGGCGACCGCCAAAGCTACACCACGCCGGGGGACACGATCCCAGTCGTCATCGGTTTCGAAGCCACCGGCAACTATCATCGTACACTGGCGTATAAGCTGCTTCTGGCAGGTTTCCAGTTGCGACTGATCTCTTCAGTTGCATTGGCCAGAACGCGAGAGGCCCTGCATAACGGCTGGGACAAGAACGATCCGAAGGATGCACAGGTTATCCTGCACATGCTGCGGATCGGTGCCACCCAGGTGTATGTCGATCCGCTTGAAGCCGGCATCAACGATTTGCAGGAACTGTCGAAGACGCACGAAGTCATCTCCAAAGCCAAGACGCAGACGTGGCACCGTATTCTGAACCACTACCTGCCACTCTATTTTCCCGAGATCGCCCACTTCGCTGGCAATAGTCGGTCGGACTGGTTTCTGGCGCTCATCGAACGGTTCCCGACACCTACCAGCATCACCTCACTCGGACGGGAGGCCTTTGTTGCGGAAGCATGGGCGCTCGTTGGCCGCAAAGTCTCAAAAGCACGATTAATCAATGACATCTATGAGACAGCTTGCTCATCTGTAGCGCTGCCCATAGCCGAAGACGCTGTCGCTATCAGCATGTTCCGCATGATCATTGGCCAAGGTCGAAGCCTGATCCGTGAACGCAACCGCATCGAGCAAATTGCGCAGTCGCTGCTGGCAGACCATCAGGATTATCAGCTCCTGTGCAAGATCCCCGGGATAGGACCGATCAATGCTTTGACGATCTTGGCGGAGGCCGGCGACCTGCGTCGCTTCCGGCACCATCGCCAATTTCTGAAGTTCTGCGGTCTCGATCTTGCGACCTCCCAGTCGGGCACCTTCCGGGGCCGAACAAAGCTATCAAAGTACGGAAACGCTCGTCTCCGCCGAACTTTCTGGATGGCTGCCCAGGTCGCATCCCGCCAACGTGATAACAGCTTCCGCGACAAACTTGGGAGATACATGGCTGGCAACGCCAATGATGCAGATCGCAGACGTAAGGCGATGACAGCTCTGACCGCCAAAATGGCACGCGTCGCTCACGCGGTCATCAAGACACAGACAGAATACCGGCCGTTCGTTGAACGACCGGAGACCAGGTGGAAGGACCCCTATAGCGCGGCGATCAGGATGAGACGCGGGCGACAATCTGGATGAGATTCTTAGGTCGCGGTCGGGATCAAGTTATCATGCTGATTGCCGCTGACAAGATCTTCGTCATTTTCTGATTGCCGCTCCGCGACAGACAACGTTGAGGCCCTGATTGTCGCAAACGAGGCTGGTCGGCCCCGCTGGCGTTTTTCTTCAAGCGCAGTTCTGCGGCGATAGCTTTCGACGTTCATCTCGAAGATAGTAGCATGGTGCACAAGCCGGTCGACTGCAGCGAGTGTCATGGCAGGATCGGGGAAGACCCGGTTCCACTCCCCAAACGGCTGGTTGGCAGTGATCAAGATCGACCTGTGCTCGTATCGTGCCGAGATCAGCTCGAAGAGCACGCTTGTTTCCGCCTGGTCCTTGGTGACGTAGGCGAGGTCATCCACAACCCCTTGTCGGTCGTGAAGGCCGTTTCGATTGCCGACACCAGCGCAACACGACGATCCTGGGCGGTTGCGTTCCTCATTCCGAGATAGCCGAGCAGATGAGCGACGTGGTTGCTGCGCGTCTCCTCCCGGCCAGCATACAGATCAAATGAAGCTGGGTCGGCGCCGATCTGCTCGGCAACATAGTTGAGCATCGCTCTGGGCGGAGTTTCGTTGGCCATGAGCGCACGGCCCGGATGACGCATCAGGCAGAGCTGTATCGCAAAGCCCAGCCGATTATGTTCGCGTCTGCGAACCTCAATTTCGAGCCGGTCGGCTGGCGACAGGTAATAATGACGGATCAGACTGTCCTCGTCAGTCGGGATGTCGAAAAGCGCCTGCCGATCTTGAATTTTGAGAAGTGTCCGCTTGGCCATTTGCTACTCCACCTAGTTCGAGCCAATGACCTTGCCTCTGTCCGGAAAGGTTCGGTTCCGTACAGGGGTGAAACACACTGTCCACAAATTACCTTGACGGTCTTTCGAACGGGCGAGATATTGCGGACAGCCTATTCGGACGAAATTGATGCCGCGCACCTTCGCCTATGTCCGCGTTTCCACGACAGGGCAGACCACCGAGAACCAGCTTCAGGAAATCGAGGCGGCGGGCTTCCAGGTCGAGCCGCGCCGGATCGTCACCGAGACGGTTTCCGGCAGCACCGCCATCGTGCAGCGTCGAGGGTTTTCCCGACTCATGCACAAGCTGGAGGCCGGGGACATCCTTATTGTCACGAAACTCGACCGCCTCGGACGCGACGCGATCGACGTCAGCATGACGGTGAAGACGCTGGCCGAAATAGGCGTGCGCGTCTATTGCCTTGCGCTTGGCGGCGCTGATCTCACCAGCTCGGCCGGCACGATGACCATGAACGTGCTCAATGCCGTCGCGCAGTTCGAGCGGGATTTGCTGATCGAGCGGACACGGCCTCAAGCGCGCCAAGTCGGAAGGAAAGGCCCTCGGCCGGCCCTCGACGCTCAGTGAAAGACAGAAGCAGGATGTGCGTGACGATCTCGCGACAGGGATGAGCGTTTCAGCCATCGCCAAGAAGTTTGCGACCAGCCGGCAGACCATCATGCGCGTTCGCGACAACCGTTCGTGATCCGTTCGGCCTTAGCGCAAGATTTTGAACTGCTCTTGTTCTGACCCCGCCCTTGCGCGCCAGCCCGAACAGTTCGGAGAACTGCGCGGCAAGTCC
Organism: Pseudorhizobium flavum; assembly: GCF_902502825.2. The sequence continues at coordinate 28,962 of NZ_LR723673.1, read as the reverse complement.
GGCCTGTCGGGGCCAATTCCGAGCGCAAGAACGCCCTGAAGCGAGCCGAGGCAATGGGTTCGCATCTCGACGCAGCGGGCAAGACCTGGACGCGGCGCTTTGCCGAGGAAAAGGAATCCGAGCAGTGGTTGCGAAAAAAGCGTGATCGCGTCGAGGTTCCCGGTCTCACGCCACGCAGCGAAACGCTGTTGCAGCAGCTCGACCAGATGAAGGATGCCAGATCACGCGCCGGCTTTGTCGATCAGCTCGAAAAAACCACCGAAGGCCGGCAGGCTCTCGATGAGGCGTCCTCAGCAAATCGAATGGCAATCGCCCGGCCGATCGAGACAAGTCACAAAAGCCATGCAAAGCCGGTTCGGCTCAAGCGATCATCGCGATGTCGATCGGGAACTGGCCCGTACCCGCTCACAGCTTCCCGAAGTTGCGGTGAATGCCGATCGGATCAGGGACGTGGCCCGGATCACGCACAGGACGCGGGAGACGGTGATCCAGCGCGATTATGCACTTGAGCGGGCGCAGCAGCAGAAACTCGACATGGAGCGCGGTCGGTCGCGGGAGCCAGATCGGGGCTTGGAGCGGTAAGTGGTGAGCTGCCGGGTATTCTGTCAGTGTCGGCTCGCCGCCAGCCCTTACGGACAAATGAGACGCGCCGCATTCGCACAGCGTTCGGCGCTCGCGATCTTTCCGACGATGAAGCATGCCGGCTTTGCGATGCGCTTGAAAAAAGCGTGGTGCAAAGCCCTGACAGCGGGGGGCGGATCCCTCCTGGAAGTGAACGAAATGCGACGCGAGCCCATGCGCCAGACGAAGCATGCCCGGCTCTCGGCAGAGCCGGGCAGCCTGCTGCTCGAATCGCGTCCCGATCCCTTGTGCCAGGTGTTCCTGATAAGCTTCCATCCCGAACCCTCGAGCGTTGCTGCATGACATGGGTTGGCCACGGCTGCAGTATCGACAAGCATTCACAGATGGCCGGGGCTGAAACAACTTACCGCCGTGAGTTGCGTTTCAGCAAGTGAGGGAATTCACAGTGGCTTTTGCAGACGCTTCACACCCGCGGCGGCACATGCGACCGGATCCTCTCGCCAAAACCTGGCGATCGTGTCCCCCGGCGTGGTGTAGCTTTGGCGGTCGCCGTGCTTCCGGACAGAGCCGGGAATGGATCAGCTTGCGGCTGGCAGGCTGATGAGCGGATCATCGCTCATCGTGGCGATTGTCTCAAGTGTCATGTAGCGGGACCGCTGGACGGCCCATTCGTCGTTCTGTTCGAGCAGCAGCGCACCGACTAGGCGCACGATGGCGTCGTCGTTTGGGAAGATGCCGACGACCTCTGTGCGTCGCTTGATCTCACCGTTCAATCGCTCAATCGGGTTTGTCGAGTGGAGTTTGGCCCAATGCTGCTTGGGAAAGGTCATGTAGGCGAGCACGTCTTGCTCGGCACTGTCCATGAGACTGGCGAGTTTGGGCACCTTCGGCCTGATCTGGTCGGCGACGTTGCGCCATTGGGTACTTGCAGCCTCTGACGTGTCTTGGGCAAAGGCCGTGGCGATGAAGGCAGAGACAACACGGCGTCCGCTCTTCCCGGCATGGGCCAAAGCATTGCGCATGAAGTGGACACGGCATCGCTGCCAGGTGGCGGAGAGCACCTTCGATACTGCGGCTTTGATGCCCTCATGGGCATCGGAGACGACGAGCTTGACGCCACACAGACCCCGCCTTGTCAGCTTACGCAGGAACTCTGTCCAGATCGCCTCGGCCTCGGATGTGCCGATCTCCATACCGAGCACCTCGCGTCGACCGTCGGTGTTGACGCCGACGGCGATGATGACGGCGACGGAGACGATGCGCCCGCCGCGCCGGACCTTGAGGTAGGTCGCATCGATCCAAAGGTAGGGCCATTCCCCTTCGATGGGCCTGTCGAGGAAGGCCTTCACCTTCTCGTCGATCTCCTCGCAGAGCCGGGATACCTGGCTCTTGGAGATGCCCGACATGCCCATGGCCTTAACGAGGTCATCGACGGATCGGGTCGAGACGCCTTGGATATAGGCCTCTTGGATAACTGCCGTCAGGGCCTTCTCTGCCATGCGGCGTGGTTCGAGAAAGCTCGGGAAATAGCTGCCTGTGCGAAGCTTCGGAATGCGCAGCTCAACGGTGCCCGCCCGTGTCTCCCAGTCCCGGTCGCGATAGCCGTTGCGCTGGGCCAGTCGGAAGCTATTCTTCTCGCCATAGCCCGCGCCAGTCTTCGTGCTGACCTCCAGCGCCATCAGCTTCTCGGCAGCGAAGCCGATCATCTCGCGCAGCAAATCGGCGTCGGCGCTCTTCTCAACGAGTGAGCGCAGGTTCATCATGTCGTCGGTCATCGGTGGTGTCCCTCAGGTTGGTCATAAGCAACCCGACCCTACCGGAAAACACTGGTGACCACCGCTACGCCGCCCGCTCCCTACAGCACCTTGGAGGGTGCACTCGCGAGCGGCTTCGCTATCACCCAGCTACACCACTCGGCGGGACACGATCAACCTGGCGGTAACGGCGGGGATGCCTATGGTTCTCAGGCGCCGCCTGCTCGGGGCGCGGACTGACGCAGCAAGTAAATAACACCCCCTCGAAGGACCGCAGGAACGCGAATCATCCCCACAATGGTCATTCTCAGGACCAACAACAAGAGGAATCGGGGAAATTCGATATCAGAAATTCTATCTGGAGTTGCTGATCTTGCGAACTGGGCGACGGGCTCTCCCGCGAAGCGGCGTCCCTCAGCCGCGCGCCTCTGCCTGCAGCATCTCCCGGAGCGCGGTCTTCAGCACCTTGCCATAGTTGTTCTTCGGCAATTCGGCGATGAAACGGTATTCCTTCGGCCGCTTGAACCGGGCGATTTCATTGAGGCAAAGCGCGTCAAGTTCGCCGGATACGGTGGCGCCTGCCTCAGCGAGCACGACGAATGCGATGACCTCTTCTCCCCACTCGGGCGAGGGGCGGCCGACCACCGAACATTCGCGCACCGCCGGATGCGTCAGCAGAACCTCTTCGATCTCGCGGGGATAGATATTCGTGCCGCCTGAAATGATCACGTCCTTGGTACGATCCTGGAGTGTCAGGTAACCGTCGGCATCCAGCGATCCGACATCTCCGGTCATCAGCCACCCGTCCCGGACCGTTTTTGCGTTGGCCTCGGCGTTCTGCCAGTAACCTGCCATGACCGGGGCGCCGCGCACCATGATCTCGCCGATCTCACCGGTCGGCAAATGACGTCCGACATTGTCGCCGATCCTCACCTCTACGGCGGATTGAGCGCGGCCGACCGAAGCGAGTCGCTCGCGCCAGCGCGGGTTGACGCGGTCGCTCACTTCGCTGCGCGATAGCGCGGTGATGGCCATCGGGCATTCGCCCTGGCCATAGATCTGCACGAACCGATCCCCGAGCAGACTGACGGCTTCCTCGATATCGGCCCGATACATGGGCCCGCCGCCGTACACGATCGTCTTGATGCCATCGCCGGCGGAGCCCGACGTCCTTGCGGCGTCCACCAGTCGACGGACCATGGTCGGCGCCATGAACATCGACAGCGGCCCCTGCTGGGCCGCCGTTTCGAGGAGTTCCGCGGCATCGAATCCACCCGATGCCGGGCAGATATGGCGCGCGCCCATGCGCACATGGATCGGTGCATAGAGCCCGGCCCCATGGCTCATCGGCGCCGCATAATAGGCGGCATCCTCGGGTTGGACCGGATCGACATCAACCGGATAGCACAGCGACGTTGCCATCAGCATGCCATGGGTGATGCAGGCGCCCTTGGGACGTCCTGTCGTGCCGGACGTGTAGAAGAGCCACGCAAGGTCATGCTGGTCCCGCGAAACCGGCGGCTCGCCATCGCCCCCGATCATATCGGCAAATCCGCCACCAGCGACATCGATCAGCGAGATATCGGTCACCGCGCCCAATGCCGGCCCCAGATCGGGCGTGACAAAAACGATCCTTGCACCGCTGTTGTCGATGATCCAGGCAGCTTCCTTGGGGTGCAGCTTGGCATTGATCGGCACTGCTGCGGCACCCGCATACCAGATGCCGTAGAGGGCCACGAGATAGTCCGGGCAGTTTTTCATGAAGAGCGCGACCCGGTCTCCCGGTGCGACACCCCGACCGCCTAGCGCCCGGCCGAGAGCTGCCGCGCGTGTCCGGAAGTCGCTGTAATCTGCGACAAGTTCCATGCCCTTGTGGAGTGCGGGCGCAGCGCCGTTGACCCGCGCGGTGCTTTCAAGCCAGAGCGCGAGATTCATGATGCGTTGCCTTCGAGGATGCTGCAATAATTCGCGACCGCTGCGCCGCCCATGTTGAAGACCAGGCCGCGCCTTGCGCCATCCACCTGCATCTCGCCTGCATCGCCGTCAAGCTGGCGCGCGGCCATCACATGCATGGAAACACCGGTCGCCCCGACCGGGTGCCCCTTAGCCTTCAGCCCGCCGGACAGATTGACCGGCAGGGCACCGCCCCGCCGCACGGTGCCGTCGGCCAGCAGCGTGGCGCCCTCGCCGGGGCCGGCAAGCCCCATGGCCTCGTAGATCATCAGTTCGGCGATGGTGAAGCAGTCGTGGACCTCGGCGAAATCGATGGTATCGAGGCTGCAACCCGCGCTTCTCATCGCCGCGGAAATGGCCCGGCGCGGCCCTTCCATGAAGGAAAGATCGCGCCCGTCCATGGGCAAGAGGTCGTTGACCTGTTCCATCGCGGCGATGCGGACTGCGCGCCTGGCGGAGGCGGCGCGCCGATCCGACACCAGAACGATGGCCGCTGCGCCGTCCGACACCAGCGAGCAATCCGTGACCTTCAGGGGAGCGGCAATCATCGGGTTCTTTTCCGATACGACGCGGCAGAACTCGACCGGCAAGGGCTTGTGCAACTGCGCCAGCGGATTTGCCATGGCATTGGCATGGTTCTTCGCGGAGATTTCGGCCATCGCCTCCGTGGGGTCGCCAAAGCGGGGCCAGAACAAGAGCAGTGCGAAATCGTACGCTAAGAGCGAACGGAATGAGAACTTACGCAGCGTCCCTTAGCCTAGCCGGAAGTCTGAGCGACCGGAAGCCTTCGGGCATCTGATGTTCCGCGTCCCAGGTGTAGATGCCGGTAAGGTTGATGTGTTCCCAACTAAGCGGCGAGATGTGCTTCGACAGAGTATCAGGAATGTCTCGACCCGCTCGCTTCAGCTGTGTGATTGCACGGTCGAGATAGACGGTATTCCAATGGACGATCGCACTGACGACGAGGTTGAGACCCGAGGCGCGAAACGCTTGGCTCTCGAACGACCTGTCGCGAATCTCGCCTCGCTCGTGGAAGAAGACAGCGCGTTTGAGCTTATGGGCGGCCTCACCTTTGTTGAGACCCGCTTGGCATCTCCGCCGTAGCGCCGGACTTGAGTACCATTCGATCATGAAGAGCGACCTCTCGATACGACCGAGTTCGCGGAGCGCCCTCGCCAGATGGCTTTGCCTTGGAGATGCGGACAGTTTCTTGAGTATCGTAGACGGGACCACGGACCGCGTCGTGATCGACGCCGCAAGATGGAGCAGATCGTCCCAATGATCGAGGATTAGATTGGCATTGATCGGCACCCCGATGTGGTTCGACAGCGCCGGATAAGCGTCGCCCTTGTCGAACGTGTGGAACTTCCGGTCTTTGAGATTGCGCAGTCGCGGTGAGAACCGCTTTCCGATCAAGGCGAACAGCCCGAAGATATGATCACTGGCACCGCCCGTGTCGGTAAAGTGCTCCTGTATGTCGAGGATCGTGTCTTGATCGAAGAGCCCATCGAGCACATAGGCCGCCTCGCTCTCGGTCGGACTGATGGGCAGAATGCTGAAGTAGCCGTACTGATCAGACAGATGGCTATAGAATTTCGATCCGGGTTCACCGCCGTAATGCAAATTGATGTCGCCACGCTTTGCGGCTCGGTCGCTCACTCGGAAGAATTGGCCATCCGACGAAGATGTCGTGCCGTTGCCCCAAAGGCGGGAATGAGGATGGCAGGTGTGTGCATCGGTAATAGATGCTTGCGCAGCACGATATGTCTCGGATCGAGCATGGAATGTGCGCATCCACCCAATCTGATGAGCGCTGATCCCCTTGGATGCGCCAGCCATTCGCTTCGGCCCGAGATTAGTCGCATCCGCCAGGACGCCCGCCAGCATGGCAGAGACATTTTTCGGGACGTCGCCGGTGCGAACATGCGTGAATGAATCTGCAAAGCCGGTCCATTCATGCACCTCCCTCAGCAAGTCGGGAACCTCCACCAAGGGATACATGTCGCTGATCTCGGCATTCAGTTCCTCAGCGGCTGCAGGGACTTCGCTGGCGGTTGGTGTGACGATCAAGGTTCCTGCCTCTAGACGAACTCCCTCGAGCTTTCCAGATCGTGCTCTGTGCGCCAGACGCGTCAGGTTGAAGTCGAGCATCTGACGCGCTTCGGCAAGCCACTGCGCGCCGTCGCTCTGGACCCCCAAACCGAGACGATCGGCGTCCTTCATCGAGATGAATGTCGACTGCGGCATCAGATGCTCATCAATGGGCCGGAAAGATCGGCTGCCATCGACCCAGATCTCCGCAGATCTAAGCCGGTCTCTCAAAGCCGCGAGCGTGGCGATCTCGTAGAGACGGCGATCGGGTTTACCCTGTTCGAAGATAAGCCGTCGATCAGTTTGGCTGAGGTGGGTGATCGGCACGCGATCCGGGAGTGTCCGCCGCTTCTCTGCATAAAGCCGTTTCAGTAGCGCAATTGCCGCCAGCAGCGCGTCGTGGCGATGCGCCGAGCGGAACGTGAAGGCCTGAAGGAACGCACCAGCGTATTTGTGGACGGTCGCATATTGCTCGGCTGCTACGGTCAACGGCGGCGCCTCGTTGTCGTCGACCATCGACTCCAGCTCAGGCTTTATCCGAAGCAGTCGGTCCCAGCCGACTCTTTGGTCGAGAACATCCAATGCATTCCGACCATGGTCGTTGGCGGACTGCAGCGCCGAGATCGTATCGAGGAACATGCGTAGCGCTTTGGCGGTGTTCGCTCTGCAATCCATCTGTCGCTGCTTCTTTCGGTTGTTGGCTTGCGAGAACAACTTACCCATGAGCTTGATGAACATCGTCACCGCCTCGTCCGTGAGCTTGTGGCAAAGCCTGATGACTTGAGCCACGATCAGAGCGTGGCGACGGCTGGCATTGAAGTCGTTGGCAAGCCAGGCCGGGGTTGCGTTACCCTCCCGGATCATCTGGTCCCACCGTCCCGCCGATATGCGCGCCTGCAGTTCCGGATGGATCTCCAGCCGCCGCAGAAAAGCTATTCGCTCGGTCAGCCCGACGAGGTTCGACGCAGCCGGCGCTTCTGGCGCCGAGCGCAGCCAGTGGAAGCGCGTCTTGCCGATCGACGGGTCAACCTCTAACAGCCTATCCAGTGATTGGAGCCTATCGAGTGGGATGTCTTCAATCAGAGTTTTTTCTGCCCGGCGACGGGCTATGGCCCGGCCGGCAAGGCCAATGCGTTCGATCGTGTCGATCGCCGGCAGAAGAGCTCCGCGTTCGCGAAACGCGGCGACAGCCGAACTGGCTATCGCAGCACCGTCGTCGGACATGGTCGCCGCATGAATTGCCGCCAACAGCGCGGCTCGGCGATCTTGCGCAATCGCGCTTCTCGTTTCCAGATACACCATCAAGCGCGCCGTGTGATCGCGCCTAGTTTCTTCCCGGCGTGCATAGAGGGCAAATGATTCCGGGTCGGCGCCGATCTGATCAGCAACATGTCTTAGCATGGCGGGAGGCGGAGCTTCTTCTGCCCCCAGCACTCGACCCGGGTATCGCATCAGACATAGCTGGATGGCAAAGCCGAGCCGGTTGTGACTACGTCTCCGCAGTTCGATCTCCAGGCGATCCGCCAGTGACAACGAATAGTGTCGGATTAGGCTGTCCTCGTCGACTGGTATGTCGACAAGCTTCCGTCGGTCTTGATCTTTGAGAAGCTTGCGCTTTGCCATTGCCCGACTCCATCCATGACCGATCTGCGCTGAGCGTTGTCGAGTCGGGCTGGACAGAGAAATCACAACTGGCGCATGTCGATGGCAATCCACAGAGATCGAGTGCCCAAAATCTGAGCTACGGCATTGTTCACGCTCCGTTCGGCCTTAGCGTACGATTTCGGACTGCTCTTGTTCTGACCCCATCATGCGAAGCCCTCGGTCCGGACACAGTCTGCGGTTGTGCCGGCAATTTGGCGCCTGCCGCACAGCCTGTAAAGGGGTTCCCCCTGCGACCCTTCGCGCCGCGACTGATCGCTTCCGTCAAGCTGGAATCCGGTGAAGGAATTCTTCCATCCCAAGTCCAAGCCGCGAACGGGCAAGACTGAGGTCGAGCCAGAAAATCGGAAGAGGATTGGTTTTCCGCCTCCGGAAGGCTCCTGTTCATAGTGGTGCCAACTCTCGGGCAGGTCGATGGCGCCGATCTCGAAAAGTGAGCTTTAGAAGGGCCAGAACCCAGCGACGTAGGTCGCGGTCTCATTTAGCCAGACCATCGTGTCACGATACCAGGCCATGACCGATTCAAGGACTTCCTGGACGAAGGCTAGAAACATGCTGGCGACGAAGATGAAGGCAATCACCTTCCCCAGGCCATCCTCTTTGGTGGAGTCGGTCTGGATGACGTATTGTTGACGGTTATCGTTGAGCATTGCCTCTTAACGGTCCCGGTCGTCTCGGTCGCGTTCCCTCTGTTGCATCTGTTCCCGCTCCAGCTCCTCGAGACGAGGAATATGCTGTTGGGCGGGGTCTGTCCGTGTCGTTTCTCCACTGCGCTGAGCGGCTTCCTTGTCCCTATTTAGACGATCTTGTAGGCGATTTGTAGCATCGACGGTGGACGCCAACTCGTGAGTTTCGCGCGTGTCGTTGTCGATCGACCGCCGATCCGGCTCATCGCGAGCTTCGCGTCCCTGCTCGGCAGCCGCATCGACGTTCGCCGGCGCCTTCCCCTTTACTTCGTCGAGGTCGGTCTCTGCTTCCGCAAACTCTTGCGCCAGCTCGTTCATATAGGCGTTGAAATCCCTTTGAGACGGCGGCGCTGCAATCTTAAAGTCCGTGTCGATCGTGACGCCATGAGCTCTCAGTTGCTCCAACTGCGGAGCAACACTGTCGATATGACTTTCGTGCTCTTGCCGATCCCTCTCGATCGATGGAACGTAATCGACGCCACTCTCCCGAGCGGATGCGGCTTCCTCTTCATCATAGCGGTAGTCGGTTTCCGTCCGCGAGAGATCGAGAACATCCCCCGGTCCAAGCTTGTCGAGTTGCCCGTTCATATCCGCGAGGAATTGCCGTTCGGCAGATACGTCGTTTCGGGTCGCATAGCTGTCCTCTGCAATGTCGCTCAAACGCTCGTTCAGGCGATCAATCCGCTCGGCTATGATCGTCTGCACTGCCTTAATGACGTCTGCGCGCCCATCTTCCTGTCGGTCCTGCCCCTCGGCTTGCTTTTCCGCGCGATCGATGGCCTGTCGCAAATCCTGGTCCTGCTCGGCAACGTCTCTGAGGTAGCTGTTTCCTTCGACAGCCAACTGTGCGGCCTTTTCCAACGCCTGCTGAAGGCCGGCTTGCATCCCATCTTTGCGGTCGGCCGAAAACTCGCCGGCCTCGATCCGATAAAGTCCCTCTCGGTAGTGCTCGATTTCGATCATGGCCTCGTTGCCGGCCTCAACAACAGCCTCGCCGTGCTTGGCGACTGCAGCGTCCCACTCGTCGTTGGCCGGATCACGCGGCTCGCTGCGAAGCGATTCGCCACCCTGCTCCGCCAACGCCTCTTTGCGCTGTTCGTAGAGGTCCACCAGCTCACGCTTTTGATTGACGAAATCTCGGGCCAAGCCGGCTATCTCGTCAAAGTCTGCCCGATCGTCTGCCGAGACCGATCGCTCCAACTTGAACAAGGCCGTCTCGACCTTCTTCTCGTAAGTCTCAAACTGTGCTCGTGACATTTCGCGCAATTCCTGACCCTCCAAAACCATCTCCTGCAATGTAGCCAAATTGATGCGGAAGTTCGGTCCAAAATCCGCTGGAATGACAGTTCCGCTCGTTTCCGTTTGTGGTGTCGAAAACCCTGATCCCAAGTACTCTCGATGCTGTGCGGCATAGGCCACGACCTGACGATCACCACCCGCCAGGGCGACTTTCAGCCACGATTCCTGCGCCTTTATGATGTACTGTCGACTCCGGTCGCTTTTCGCGACCGTGCGTCGGCCGCTACGCTTGGCGTCATATCTCGCCTGCGCAGCCTCGCTGGTCCCGACATGCTCTGTGCGGCCTTCGCGGCTCACCGGTCGTACCTGGGTGCGCGTGAATGCCGGCGGGCTGGCAAACTCGCGCCGGTCGGTCATTTCCATCTCAATGCCGTGATCCCGCGCCTTCTCTGCCATGACGGATCGCCATTCCCGAAATACGGCAGGCGTCGTCTCGATGCGATCACCGGAATCCGATTTCATTGCCACGATGGCATGAGCATGCACATGCGGACGCTTACCTCCCTCCCCTGCCTCTTTCGGATCGCTCGCCGGATCGTGCATTGCGAAGACATATCGATGCCCGGCAAATTGATGCGCCAGGAAGTCGCGCACCGCGCCTTCGAATGCGGCAACATCGGTTCCGGCCCGAGCCGACATAATGACGTGCATCACGTCACGGCTCCTGCGACTGTGGAGCTCGCTGCGCCATTCCTTCTGTACCAGCTCGCCTGCGACCTTCTCATTCCCTATCGGCCGGCCGCGATCGTCGCGAACGACGTCATGCCGATCGACGAGGCCGCGCAAGCGGCTGGCGCCGAACTCGACGCCATTTCCGTAGCCATGAAAGGAGAACTTCGCCGCAGCCTCGCCCGCGGCAGAGCTGATATCATATCGGCCTTGGATGATGCCGGCCGCCTTCGCGTCGCCCGTCAGCCGCTCCCCCTGCCCGCTTCGCAATACGACAAGCCCCTGAACGGTCACGGAGCCGCCCTCATTTTTCGCGATCGCATAGGCATAGCGCCGGTCGCCAAAGCCGCTCGTCAGGGTGCTCCTTACCTGCTCGTGCAATGCCTCGTCCGATGCAAAGCCGGACGCCGCGATTTCGACGGAAAAACTCCCAATGTCGCGGCTTTCCGCGCGGTTCTGGAAAAGATGGTCCCAATCGCCACGGATGCGCGCCAATTCCTCTCGCCCCTCGAGAATCCTGCCGCTTTCATTCTCCACCTTCAGCTCGCCGCCACGCGACACATAATTCAGCATCGCCCCGACCCGAGCACCGCCGCCATAAGACGCCATTTTGACGACTGCTGGCTGGCTTCCCTTTGCGACGGCCGCTAGCCGCGCCTCCATGGGTCGGGCAACCGTTGTCGCCGACGTTACCTGCGCTCGATGAGCCCCCCTGCCCTTCGATGCGGATCCACGAGCACCGGAAGCCCCGCTTGATCCTCCGCCGCCACCTGCAGCGCCGAGTTGAGCCAACTGCTTCAGGCGCTTTCGCATCTCTTCTTCAGCCGAAGCGCCCCGCCCGCCAGACGACATTTCGTGCAGCAGCGCTGCGCGCCGCTGCTCCCATTCGCTGGTGAATGCGCCGAAGAAGATTTCCAAAGGTTACTTCTCCCCTCGACGCTGATAACCAGCTCGCCGCGTCAGAGCACGTAACTCGCTCATCACGGCCGCTTGAACCCGCTGCACGTTCTCAAGGTTGATGTCCAACTCGCTTGGGTGGACACCCCGTCCGCTGTTGAGCGCCCTCGCAACCTGGTTCAGATTGATCCCGATCATCCTCATGTCTTCGAGCAGAGCCGCCATGATTAGGCGGTCTTCGCCGGTCAACATCGGCCGAACCCCCGCCCCCTCCAGAAGCAGCGACCGGAAAAAGCTGGACACCGTCATGCCGGCATGCTCGGCGGCCTTCTCGATCGCCGCATGTTCGTCACCCGACACGCGAACATGAACAGTGCGATCCTTCTTCGCCAGCTCCAGAGGAGCATTGAATTTCACGTCATCCATATGGGCGTTGGCCCCCTACTGGCGCTTGCGTCAGATGATCGAGGGTTCGTCCCTCGATTGTAGGAAAAGGGCGTAGCACATTTTTCCGTATCCTGCCCCTCCAAATAGTAAGGGGTTCAACGAAACAACTTCGAGCTGCCCCTCGCTCCGCTCGGCCTCTGCTTTGCGGACCGGGCCTTCACCCCGGTCACAGAACGAGGGAACGCTCACCAGGGTTCACCTCCGAGATCCGCTTTTTGAAGGCCTTTGTCTGCCTCTCGTACTCAGCCGCAAGGGACGCTCCGCTCTTCGCCCTTGACGCTTCCGTGCGAGCGTCAAAACCGGCCTTACGCGGCTCCGGGGTTCACTAATGCGGCGGTGGATGTTGATGCTGCACCGCACGCCGCCGAATGAGGCAGCCGGCAGTCACATGCCAACGTCGTGTTGATATTTCACACGAGTTAAAAGCACGAATTTTGCACATCATGTGTTTGTAGCGAAATGGTTTCACCTCGTGGGAAAAATTGTTCACATCATATAGGCTTGGTTTAGTTTGGCTCGATTGACCGCACGGTCTGGTAGTGTGATGATTTCTCGTCCTTGAGCAATCGTTCGTATCGTGTGCGAGCGCGACGTGGAGAGTTCGTGCAAGTACACGGCGAACTGCGGAATGACTTGAGCCAGCAAAGGGAGATGCGACGCTTGCCACAGTTTATTTCTGCCGTGACCGGCAAAGGTGGAGCTGGGAAGACAACAGCAGTAATCTTGATAGCCGGGGAATACGCGCTTCAAGGAAAGCGTGTCCTTCTTATCGACGCTGACGGACGCCAAAATCTGCAGGAATGGTGGAAGCGCTGTGAAGCAAAGGACAACCTGCCTGACAACATTGAGCTCATGACCGCCGCCCGCCAGACGACCGTTCAGCATCTGCTGGAGAGCGAGGCGAATAACTTCGATGTCGTGTTGATGGACTCGCCCGGACAGGATACCGTTCTAAGGGACACCATCATCGCCGGTTCCGATATTGTGCTGACGCCGATTCAGCCGAACCAGGACGAGATCAAGGCGGCAGGACAGGCGGCGGCCGACACGGCCGATATTTCCGACAAGGTAGGGCGGGAAATTCCTCACGCCAACCTCGTCACCAGGATCACCATGCCGGCGAAACTGCTGGAGGCTTATCGCCTGATCAGGCCGTTCGTTCAGAACCTGCAGGAAGGGGGCTACGACTCCTACCTGCTCCAAACGGAGCTTATGGAGCGAAATTGCTACCGCGAAATTCGAAACGGCTATGGCACCGTGCAAATGCTCGATCTGACAGAGCCGGTGAAAAAAGCGAGGGCGGAAGTGATGAGCCTGGTTCGGGAGATCGATGCGCTTTTGGCAGGCAAGAAAGAGGTGACAGCGAATGGCTAAGGGTCAAACGACAGTTTCCGACTTTGCAGTCGCGCCCCGTCGCAGCCGTTCAGTGGAGCAATCCGCGACGCAGGCAGACACAGGGACCAAACCGGCTGAGCTGCCGACGGGACAGAGGAATGCAAATCAGCCTCACGGGCCTGCACCTCCCGGGCCTCAGGCTGAGAAACCCGTCAACCGTCTGATCGCCCCGACAGAAGTAGCGCGGCGCGAACGCGCCACCACGAGAGCATTGCAGCGCGAAGATTCGAGAATTCGGTTGCGCGACCTGAAAAGGGCACGCGATCGAGAGTCCAAGCACTACGTCAACTGCCCGCTGGATTACGACACGAAGACGCGGCTGCAAAAGGCCGCCCTCGAGAACGACGTCAAAATGACAGTCATCATGAAGGCCGCGATCGATCAGTTCCTCAAAGATAACGGCTACTGATCGATGTTAGGTCGCGGCTTTTTTCTTGGCGTGGACGTTGGTTGCGTCCTTGGCGTGTATGTTGCTCCTTATCTCAGCCGTCCGACGGTCGGGATGGGGAACATTGCCGGGAGCATTTTGCCTCAAATGAATGAAGCGACAGCCGTACCCGAAAGGGTACGTGGCCGACAGACGATCAAGCCAAGGCCCACCTATTCGCAATGTCCAAATGGGACCTAAATAGGCATGGCAACGGATCCACCGTCAGCGTCAAGCGTTGCATGCAAATTGCAGATCAGGAGATCGCTTGCGAGCTTTCCGCGCAGCTCAAGTGGATCGACGGCGAAACGCAAATTGAAGCGTTTTTTCAAGAGGAAGGCGGCGATTGGAAGATAATAGCGGCAAAGAATCGCTAAGGCTGTTCTCGGCTGTTTCGCCGTCTTCAGAGCCGAACTTGTTTCCCGAATGCTGGGGCGCGTCCTGAAGCATTTTGTTTCACCGCCTCAAAAGGAGCCCGCGAGCGAACTTTCCCCTAAAAAAGTATGGAATGTGCTGTGAATCTTCGGAGGGGCGTGCTCCAAAGTGCTTCATTTCGGTGCATAGTAATCGCTGAGGGGCGGAATCAAAAACGGGGTAAGGTCTTTGACTGATGCAATGAGTTTGATGAGCGCACGGGGTTTGGTCGAAATAACCGATCCGGAATTTGACAGACCGGTCTTCCGCCAGCCGGGTTTCGACGGCACCCTTACCGCAAAGGAGATGGACGAAAAGATCTCAGCTTGGCTTAAGAAAACGCGCGAAGCCAAGGGCATCTCCCGCGCCGATTTAGCGCATTTGCTAGGACTCTCCGTATCGGTCTACGGAAGGTACGAGCGAGGCTCAGAAGCTCGGTTGTCGATCCCGCGCCTGATACATCTCTGTGAGATCATGGGCTTTATGCCTCTCGATGTGATTTTCGACATAGCGCCGCACTTGTGGGGCACGACGGAAGAAGAAGCAGAAGACCGCCTGACATTGATGAAGCTCATCGAACAATTGCCTCAAGACACCATGCGCGATCTGATCCGGCTTCTGAGACGCATGACCCCAGGCGAACCAGCGGCCGACGCTGTCGCCACCAGCACGAGCGAAGGCCGCTAGGCGGCGCAGTCCTCCTTTGCAAGTCAGGGCGGGTAGCGGTGAAAGCGGCAGCCGCCCCACTCCCGTTTACCACAGGCTCCGACCTTCTCTTCGGCGCAATGTGAAGGCGCGTTCAGGCCTCCGCCTGCTTCGCTCCGCCCCTTTGGGCGGAGTGGAAAACGGGAGTGAGCCGGAACTCTTCTACTCGGGTCGTCTTTGCAGGCCCAATAAGTTCGCCCAACGCGACGAAGCGGCATCACGCACGCCGCAACGCGCTGCGCAAGAAGGGATTCGTGCAGCGGAGTGCAGCCGGCCTCGAGCGTCGCATCAAATTCATGGTTGGCGATCAAAGATTCGTACATGTTGTTGGACAGCTGAACCTCGCGCGACGAATCTTGGGGGCATGACCCAGCACCGGTTCCGCCTGTATGTTCAGCGAATCGACACCACTAAAAACATGGCACGTTTTTACGCCATGTCGATCGAACCGGATCTGTTCGGCGGCTCCGCGCTGGTTCGTCGCTGGGGTCGCATCGGTACTCGCGGCCAGGAGCGTATCGATTTGTTTACGGATGACCTCCAAGCGATCAACACTTCCTTTTCTTGGCTCGCCAAAAAGCGAGTCCGCGGCTACATGCCCCAACCGCTCTCCTGGCCTCTGAAGGCGTGCCTGCCTGATATTGAGTTCGTTCGGACTCTATGCGGCGGGTCGCCATGTTCGGTGGAGCGGTGGGCTGACGCCAGACGCGTCCGATTGGCTCAAAGATAGCCGCACCCCTCAGTAGTGTAACACCACGACGACACTGCAGGTAACGTCAGCGGGTTTCTTTGCCCCGACGCCAGTGTTGCGATCTCGCTATTCGGCGTCAAAAAATAAGTTCGCTTCCATGCGCAGCCTTGCTCTGCGCTTCCGCGGAATCTTTCGCAGCCGCGATCCGAGCAAGCGCGACAGCTGGATTGGCGATGCCGTTAACTCGGGTTTGGTCGCTATTGAGCGGTTCGCACGCGTCCTGCAGCGCGATCTTGACGCTGTCTACAACCCCATCGAACTGTCGTGGAGCAACGGCCAGGCGGGGGGCCAAATCAACCGCCTGAACACAATCAAGCGTGCGATGTATGGCAGAGCTGGCCCGGAGCTGCTCAGGGCACGCATGCTGCCACTCGACCAAAATCGCCACCACACGAAGTGAGGAAGACCCCTTTTAACTGCCAAGCGACACCAGTGTGAGCACGTATTACTAGTCACTCGCACGGGTCGAACGAGGCATGGTGCCACTACATAGAGCGAGCTCACACGCTCACAGCCCCGGAGGGATCGTTCTTGCCGCGGTCGCCGGCATGGACGAAGCCGGCGCGCCATTGGGACCCCCGGGGCTGGTAGGCGGACCGGCATCAGGCTGTTTCAGGCCAGCGTGTAGGCCGTTTTCACTGTCGTGTAGAACTCCGCGGCGTAACGGCCCTGCTCGCGGGGCCCGAAGCTCGATCCCTTGCGACCGCCGAACGGTACATGAAAGTCGACGCCGCCAGTGGGCAGATTGACAAATATCATGCCGGCCTCGGCATTGCGCTTATAGTGCGTCGCGTGTTTCAGGCTGGCGGTGCAGATCCCTGAGGATAGGCCGAATGGCGTGTCGTTTGCGGTCTCCAGCGCCTCTTCATAATCCTTGACGCGAATTACCGCCGCGACGGGACCGAAAATCTCTTCGCGGCTGATGCGCATATTGTTGGTCGCCTCAGTGAACAGGGCGGGCTGCAAGTAGAAGCCGGGCGTCTCACGGTTCAGCCTTTCGCCACCACACACCAGCTTAGCGCCCTCCTCACGGCCAATGGCGATATACTTCTCGTCCTGGCTGAGTTGATTCTCGTCCACTACCGGACCGATCTGCGTCCCCGCCTTGAGCGCGTCGTCGATGACGAGGCTCTTAAGCTTTTCGGTGACTGCCGAGACGAAGCGATCGTGAATGTTTTCGGTGACGATCAGCCGTGAGGAAGCCGTGCAGCGCTGGCCAGTCAAGAAGAATGCACCGTTGACGGCGCAGTCGACCGCCACATCGAGGTCCGCATCATCGAGCACGACCAGCGGATTCTTGCCGCCCATCTCGAGTTGGAACTTCCTGCCATATTCGACGCAGGAAGCCGCCACGCGCCGACCGATCTCCAGCGAGCCGGTGAAGCTTATAGCATCTATGTCGGGGCTATCGAGCATCGTCTGGCCGACGACTGAACCACGGCCCATTACGAGATTGAGTACACCCTTTGGCAGGCCTGCGCGGTGCAGAATATCAACGATCTCCCAAGCGCAGCCGGGAGTGAGATCAGCCGGCTTGAATACTACGGTGTTGCCGTAGCAGAGCGCCGGCGCGATTTTCCACGCCGGAATGGCGATTGGGAAGTTCCACGGCGTGATGATGGCGATTACGCCGACCGGCTCACGCGTCACGTCCACTCCGACGCCCGGACGCACAGAGGGCAACGTTTCGCCGGCCAGCCGGAGCGTTTCGCCCGCGAAGAAATCGAAGACTTGGGCCGCACGAATCGTTTCGCCGACCCCCTCGGCCAGTGATTTGCCTTCCTCGCGCGACAAAAGTCGACCGAGTTCGTCCTTGCGGGCCAGAATTTCGTCGGCCGCCTTGCGCAAAACGGCGTGGCGCTCCAAGGGGCTCGTGCGCGACCATTTCGGGAATGTACGCTTGGCGGCGGCGATCGCAGCTTGGGCGTCTGCTCGCGTAGCGCGCGCATAGGTGCCGACGATGTCGTTGGTGTTGGAGGGGTTAATGTTGGGCGCGGCTTCGCCTTCGACCCAAGCTCCATCAATCAGGTTAGCATGCAAGGTGGTCATGGCGGGGCGGGTTCTCCATATCGATTTTACGGGATTGCGGACCATGTCGGGGAGGCTCCGGACTCATGACCCAGAGCGTTCTCGGAAGCACGTGACCATCGGATCGCTCAAATTATCCAAGTATTTTTTCAAGTCGTTCTTCTTTATCTTTCCATTCGGAGCGATCGGCAAATTTTGCATAACAATAATCTGCTGCGGCAACTTGTACTGGGCAAGACGGCTTTTCAGAAAGGACTTAATGTCATCCGTCTCGCAACGCCTTTCAGGCAACATTTCCACGAAGGCTATAATTTCCTCATTTCCCTCAACAGGACGACCGACCACGGCGGAGTTAAGAATGCTGGGATGCGCATTTAGGGCGGCTTCGACTTCCGGAGGATAGACATTGAAGCCAGAGCGAATGATCAATTCCTTCGATCGACCTTGAATGACTAATTCGCCCCGATCGTTGCGGCTGACGATATCGCCAGTATGAAGATAGCCGTCCTCGTCAATAACTTCGGCGGTCGCTTTCGGTTGGCGATAGTATCCCAACATCACATTGGGACCTCTAACTAGCAATTCTCCCGGCTGGCCCTCTGGGACATCCAGACCGTCAGGTCCGACGATCCTGATCTCAACCCCTTGTATCGGTGGACCAATGTTGACCTCGTCGCTACCCATCGAATAACGCGACCGGCTGATCGTCGGCGATGTTTCCGTCAATCCGTATCCGTTTTGCAGAACTACGCCGAACAGCCGTTCGACATTCCTACGCAAAGACAGATCGAGCGGCGCGGTGCCCGTGTAGGCGTACCGGAGGTTGTTAGGCGTGAGCTTTTCCCCAGTCTGTTCGACATGTGCCACCACCCGGGTCAGCATGGCAGGAACGGCGTTGAAAATCGTCAGCTCTCCGCTGCGAACAGCATCCAGCGCTTCTTGTAATGAAAATCGCGGCATAATTTTCATGCGCGCGCCGGCGTACAACATGCCTTGCATCAACACGAGCCCGTACGAATGAGATATCGGCATGACACACAAGGCGACATCGTCGCGAGAAAGAGTTTGCGTTCGTCTTCCCCTGCTTGAGACGAAAGTCAGATTGCGATGGCTCAGCATAACCCCCTTGGGGCGCCCCGTGGTTCCAGTAGTGTAGACTAGAACGGCGACTTGCTCTGCGGATCCTTCGTGTACTTCTTCCGGCGCGCTGTTCTCATTTAACGGACCGATCGTCACGGCGCCAATGCCAGTGAAGAGCCGCACATCAGCATTATCGTCACCCGCATCTGTTGCAGACACGTTGGGATGGGTGCGAAATATACGCCGCGGCTGGCAATCCTCTTCTATAAGAGCAAGTTCATGGTTGCTGAGCCGGGCGTTCGCTAGCACCGCCCATGCATCCAACCGGCTAGCAGCGTACATTAGAACGATAGCCCCGATCGAGTTTTCGCAAACGATCATCATCCGATCACCCGGCCGAATCCCTAGTTCCCGCAGTTCACTAGAGACAGCTTCGACAGTGTCAATCAGCCGGCGGTAGGACCAATCAATCCCGTTTTCGTCTGTAAAGGCGACGCGGGACTCACCGAACGTCGCGCCTTCCTCCAAGATCATATGAATGCGACGAGGCAGTTCGGCCGAAAAATCCATCTCAATTTCCCCAGATCCTGATAGTTTCAGCGCGGCTATTGGTATATCCAATTTGGTCATCCAATTCCTCGGCTGTCAAGTAGATAATCAATCCATCAGCCGGATTCGTGGCCCGATATAGTAGGTGACTTCAAACGGCTTTACGGTCGCTCAGAATTGTTCAAGATCCTGAGCTAGAGCAGATCCTGTTCAATCCGGGTCATACCCGGCAGCCCTGAAGTAGTTGGCACACTCGTCAGGAGTGAAGCGGGGTATCAAGGCGCCGACTGCGTCCCACAGGGCATCGATCTTTCGCTCCGCGCGGCCTCGCAGCATGGCTTTCAGTTTCGAGAATGCATTCTCGATGGGATTGAAGTCTGGGCTATAGGGCGGGAGGAACATAAGCTTGGCCCCGGCGCGCTCGATGGCATCCCGCACACCGGATGTCTTGTGTGCTGGCAAGTTGTCCATGACTACGACGTCCCCGGCCTGAAGGGTCGGCAGAAGTACCTGTTCGACATAGGCCAGGAAGACGTTGCCGTTCATCGCGCCGTCGTAGACAAACGGTGCGGTCATTCCGGTTAGGCGCAAGGCGCCGGTGAAGGTCGTTGTCTTCCAGTGCCCGTGCGGTACGCCGGCCCGGCAACGTTCGCCTCGCAGTGCACGCCCGCGCAGACGTGCCATCTTCGTGGAAAGGCCGGTTTCATCGATGAAGATCAGCTTCTCCGGATCGAGATCGAGCTGACCATCAAACCAGACGCGCCGGCGCTTCAGGACATCCGGCCGGTCTTGCTCCAGTGCGTGTGCGGTCTTTTTTTAAAGGTCCATCCTCGGCCTCGAAGCCAGAAGCCAAGTGCGCTACGGCTGATCTTCACCTGCCGTTCGACGGACAAGCGCTGGACCATTTCATCGAGCGTCACGTCCTTCCGCTCTTCGATCAGGGCGACAACAAATTCCTCGTGTGCGTCTACCGCCGATGGCCGCCTCCAGCCCTGCGGCCGAGGGGTCAGCTCGCCCTCTTTCGCTCTCGCGATCCAGCGGATCGCTGTCGAGATCCCAACTCCGAACCGGGCTGCAGCCTGTCGAGCTGACATGCCCGCTGCAGACGCTTTCAAAACCCGTATTCGAAGATCGTCGCTCAGTGCCTGGCCCATCATCCACCTCTTCGCTGTGGATGTTGAATCAGCTTCGGCCTGCGTCGTCACTTCACAATCGATTCATCGATCGCAGCACGTGCTCTAGCCCCGCAGGGAGAACCGCTGCCTCAAGTGCCGCTACGCGGCGCAGGCGCGACGAACAGATCGCCGCGCCTGACGCCTGGGAGGATTTGTGTGATTGTTACGAGCTTCCGTTCTTTCCGAACATGTTCTTCCAAGCCTCGGTGCCCGGCTTAGCTTCCCATCGTTTGCTGTCGGACAACGTATCTATGCCCGCCCGAACCCCCGGACGGTCTTTGATCGCTTGGTACCATCGATCAATGTTCGGGTACTCCGACAAGTCGCGTCGATGCAATTTTCGGGTGCGAACCCAAGGGAAGGTGCTGATATCAGCGATCGAATACTCGCCGGCAAGATATTCATGTTGGCCAAGGCGTTTTTCGAGAATGTTGTATATTCGACCAACTTCCCGGTCGTAACGTTCAATGGCGTAATCTATCTTCTCATCCGCATACACCATGAAGTGGTGTGCTTGGCCCAGCATTGGACCCATTGTCGAATTCTGGAAGACAAGCCACTTTAGCGTTTCATAGCGTTTTTCAGGATCCTGAGAAAGGAATTTTCCTGATTTTTCCGCAAGATAGATCAGTACAACCGCGGATTCAAAAACCGCATAAGGTTTGTTGTGCGGGCCATCGTGATCCACGATGGCCGGCACCTTGTTGTTTGGATTGATCTTCAGGAAGTCCGGATTAAACTGCTCTCCTGCCGTTATATCAACCGGAATTACACGGTACTCCAAGTCCAACTCTGCAAGCATTATAGCGGCTTTATACCCGTTGGGGGTTGGCCAGAAGTATAGATCAATCATCGCTGAAGAATCCCTATCCGACGATCTTCAATCCTGCCGGCTTGTCAACAAGCAGGCCAGGGTTCAACATCCAATTTGGGTCGAGTTCGGTTTTCGCAGCCGCCAGCACACGGCGGAACAATGGATCGACCTCCTTGTCGTACCAAGGACGGAACGACTTGCCTACGGCATGATGGTGCGTGATGGTTGCGCCGAGCTCAATTAGCGCATTCGACGCCACATCGTGGAGCATCGAATAGGCTTCAAGGCTGTTGTCATGTGTCGAAGGAGCCATGATCGAATAGTACGGAGCGGGACCGTCCGGATACAGGAAGGAAAACCTGCGGCAGACAATACCGCCACCAAGGTGCTCCTTCTGGGCCGCCCTCACGCGACGCATGATCTCGGTGTCAACTTCTTCGAACCGATCCCAAGTGTAGGCGGTTTCGAACGTGAAGCTGACGATTCCCATCGCTGCGCGCGTATGCATCAGCCGGGGCAAGTATCTGAACTGATGCCGCCAGTTACCTTGCGGCCCGCTGCGGCTGGTCTCCAGCGCGTTGTCCGCAGTTCCCGCGCGCTGCTTCACGACGCCACCGAAGTCCTTGCAGATTTCGAGACCACGCTCGAGCCATGCGTCCACCGGATGGTCAGCGGATTCGAAGCCCAGCAGCAAGACCGAATCGGTGCCGTCCCCGGCGCCGTAGAATTTGGCGTCCTGCTCGTCCAGATAGCGGCAGTTCGCCGGGAACAGTCCCGCTTGGGTGATCTGACGGACGGCCTTGGCACCCTCATAGAACGTCTTGAAGGAGATGGAGGCATTCGCACGGAATTTCACACGTCCCTGAAGACGCATCCACGCATCCGTGATGATGCCCATCGTGCCTTCCGACCCGATGAACAGGCGATCCGGATTGGGTCCCGCACCGGAGCCTGGCAGCCGGCGGTTCTGGATCGTTCCCGCTGGCGTGACCACCCGTAGGCTTTCCACCATGTCGTCGATATGCGTGAGATGGGTCGCATAATGGCCGGACGAGCGGGTTGCGATCCAGCCGCCCAGCGACGAGAACTCCCACGATTGGGGAATATGGCGCAGGGTGAGACCGTGCGGCTTCAGTTGTTCTTCCAGAGCCGGCCCGAGAATGCCTGCCTGTATCCTCGCGCAGCGTGACACGGGGTCGATTTCGAGAATCTGGTTGAGGTTGCCCAGGTCGATGACGACGACGCCGGGAAAGGCGTCGCGCTCGGGGCCCCAGAAGCCGCCGGTGACGCTCGAACCACCGCCATACGGTATGCATGCATAGCCATTTTCCCCACACCAGTCGAAGATGGCGGCGATGTCTTCTTCGTCGCGCGGATAGGCCACGACGTCCGGGGCCTTTTTGAAATCGCGCCTGTAGATAAGGGTCATGTCCTTGAAACCCTTACCGTACGTATGAACAATTCTGTCCCATTTTTCAGAGGTACAGAAATCCTCCAGAGTACGTGGGATCTTTATGCGCGACGGGTAAAGTTCAATCTCATCGAGAGTCGGGTCTGACAGAACTTTGATATCCTTAATTCCGAGCCGCTGCTCCACGCGTTCTCGCATGATACGGATTTCGTCCTGGGAATTGTCTTCCCCTTCATATCCCCACGTCCAGAATTTCCTACGCGTGCCATAGTAGCCGCTCTTTTCCTTCGCCACGGCGCTTCCTCCTTCGAGATTTTCAACGTCCAACCATCCAGGTGCGCATACGTTCGGGAAACATCGCGATCTGGTTCGACCAAATTGGCATATCCAGTTCTGGCAGTCAATGGGTTTTGGAGTAGATCGCGCCCTGAACTGCGCCATCGCTATCCTTGATGTATCTGGTCGGCACGGTCCTTTCGGCAGTAGCACACGTTGATCGCGCCTTGGCCGGTATTGGACAGCCCTCCACGGGCTGAAAGTGACGGGCTTCCAAACAGAACTTGCCTTCGGGATGAGCGAACGGCGGGCGTGTAAAGACATCGGCTGCCGCCGCATGACGGTTCGCTACAGACCAGCCGTCCCGACGACCGCGACGTTCGCGGGAGGATGAAGGCGATAGCGCAGGAGGGTTCGGTTACAGCGACTCCTCGTGATGCTGAGGCGGTAAGGGCTCGTCGTGAACCGCAAGAAATTGTTCCGGCTCTACGGATAGGAGAAGTTCACCGGTGGCGCAGGCGTGGCGACCGCAAGCGGGCGATCAGCAGCAGGGCGCCGATGCTGGTGCCGCTGCGCCCCGACGAGAGCTGGACTTCGTGTCGGACCAGCTTACCGACGGCCGATGCGATAACGTGAAGAATCTTTCGCACTTTCAGATTTGACGGCTTCTTCTACAGTGACGGAAGGAGCGCAAGGATGGATTACGAAAAGGATGCGGGCGTGGGTGAGGTGATCCGGATCGACGAAGCGCAAATCAAGGATCACCTTGCCGCGATGGTGCGCGGGACGGTCGAGGAGGCGCTATCGACGGAGTGAGAGTTCGGTCGAGAGGCGGCTCGATGATGGCCGTCTCGAAAATCTGGCGGCGCAGCTTCGGCACCTTCAGCGTCACCTCGCCAGCCTGTGCAGTGCCCGCTCGTAGCTGCCGGCCCGCGTGTCCTGGCTGCCTTCATTGCGTTCATAGCGCCCTGCGCCACACAAGCGGTCCGCCTCCGCGTCGAGCAGCGCATTCAGCGATGTCGGCTTTGAGCGCGAGCGGCACGCCGACCGTTATCTGAAGCCGCCGGAAGAAATGGCGCGGCTCTTTCCCCCCTTTACACGGAAGCTTGGGCGCGGACGATCGAGATCGTAGAGCACTGCAGGTACTCGCTCGAAGAGCTCGTCTATCAATATCTCGAAGAGGCAGCTGATCGAGATGTATCTGGCCGGTGTCTCGGTGCGGCGCGTGGAGGACATCACCGAGGCGCTGTGAGGCACGCGGGTCGAGAAGATCGAGGAATGGCGAAACCGCGCCGATCGAGGGCGATCACCCCTATCTCTATCTCGACGGCATCGTGATGAAGCGGACCTGGGCGGGCGAGGTGCGCAACGTCTCGCTGCCGGTGGCCAGCGCCGTCAATTCCGAGGGTTACCGGCATCTGCGAAGGCGCCAAGGAGGACAAGTCCGGCTGGTCGGCGTCTTGCGCCACCGACCGCGGCTTGAGCGGCGTGCAACTGATCATCTCGGACGCTTGCCGCGGCCTAGTGGAAAGCGTCGCCGACTATCTGTCCGAGGCGCGCTGGCAGCGCTGCATGGTGCATTTTACCGGAACGTGTTCAGCCACGTGTCAAAGACCAAGGTGCGTGAAATCAGCCATATGCTCAAGGCGATCCATGCCCAGGAAAGCCGAGAAGCAGCGCAGGAGAAGGCTGCCATGATCATCGAGGACCTACGCCGGCAAAAGCTCGGGAAAGCGGCCGAGTTGATGGAGGCGCATATCGATGAGCCCCTGACTTTCTACCTTCCCCGACAGCCATTGGCTCAAGATCAGGACCAACAATCCGCTGAAGCGGATCATGAAAGAAATCCGACGGCGCACCCGCGTCGTGGGGGCATTCCCGGACGGGCAGAGCTGCCTGAACCTGGCGGCCGCCCGGCTGAGGCATATTGCCGGCAGTCAGTGGTCGACGCGCAAATATATGAACATGGATCCGCTCTACGCGGAGCAGACCTCAACCCACGGAGCCGTCGCTTAAGAAAAAGTGCGAAAGGTTCTGGACACTACCGCCGCCGCTTCCGTATCCTCGCCGTCGTCGACGACTGCAGACTGCACGAGGGAATGCCTGGCGCTACCGGTCGATACGTGGTTGTCCGGCATGCGGGTTGCCCGCGAGTTGGACAGGCTCGTCGCCGAACGCGGCCGGCCGAGGATGATCGTCAGCTATGGCAGCGAGCTCACCTTGAACGCCATCCTCGCCTGGGCGGATCAGAACCGCGTCGAATCGTCGAATGGCACTACATCGCTCCGGGCAAGCCGATGCAGAACGGCTTCATCGAGAGCTTCATGTATAGATGGCCCCGCAGGCGCAAGCGTTTTAAGACATATCGCGTTCGGCGGGTGCGTTCATGTATTCGGCCTATTCATGCGATCGTTACATAGTCGTTGCCCTGATGGAGATCGTGTCTGCTCAGCCGCATTTAGGTAACGCCAGAGGAATCCGATTTGCTACAAAATGCGTTAACGAACGCAGCGCCTGGTGGCCGTCCGCATCGTGACAAGTTCTTCCGCCGCAGTTGGATGAAGAGCCATCGTTGCATCGAAGTCCTCCTTTACGGCTTTCATTCTTATCGCAATCGCAACTGCCTGGATGATCTCCGCAGCGCCAGATCCGACAATATGGCAGCCGACGACCCTCCCGGAATCGGCATCCACGACGAGTTTCATCATCATTCGTTCGGAGCTGTGGGAGAGGGCAACCTTCATCGGCCGGAAATCCGTTTTGTAGATGTCCACCCTTTCAAACCGGGCACAGGCTTGTGCCTCCGATAGTCCAACTGATCCGACTTCCGGACGCGAGAAAACCGCAGTCGGGATATCCGTATAGTCGACCTGCGTGGGACGCTTGCCAAATACCGAATCTGCAAAGGCCTGCGCTTCGCGCACGGCTACAGGGGTAAGGTTGACGCGATTTGTCACGTCGCCGACCGCATAGATATGGGGCACATTGGTCTGCGAGTTCTCGTTGACCGCGACGCCGCCGCTGTCAGCACTTAGCGCAACGCCAGATTTCTGGAGATTTAGGCCTTGAGTGTTGGGCTTTCGTCCGATCGCAAACATGACTTGGTCGGCGACGAGCTGTTCAGCGTTTGAAAGACTAGCTTTCAATACGCCACTGCTTTCGTCCATCCTGTCGACTCTTTTGATCCGGCAGTCAGTGACAATCCTAATCTCCTGCTGCTCCAGAGCATCCCGAACATGTGTCCTTATGTCTTGATCGAAACCGCGCAGGATGTTGTCGCTCCGACAAACCAAAGTCACTTTCGAACCGAGACCGGCAAATATGCATGCGAACTCAACCGCGATGTAGCCTCCTCCTTGAATTATGATCCGTCTCGGCAATTCACGAAGCTCAAAGACCTTATCTGAGGAGATGACATGCTCGAGGCCTGGTAAAACTTCCCCATGGTTGGGCGTGCTGCCTGTGGCAATCAATATATTACGAGCGCGCACAGTTTCCCCATTGGAAAGACGCAAGGTGCGCGCATCCTGAAACGTCGCGCGCTCTTTTACCAGGCGCGCTCCCGACTTTTCAATCGCCGACGTATATGCGGCTTCGAGACGGGAGACTTCCCTGTCTCTATTTCCCGTCAATACTCCCCAATCGAATTTCGCTGGGGGAATCGACCATCCGAAGCCCGCCGCGTTCCCGATCTCTTTCTGGAAATCTGAAGCATAAACCATAAGCTTTTTGGGCACGCAGCCACGGATGACGCAGGTCCCGCCAACCCGATCTCCTTCAGCAACAATGACCTTGGCCCCATAGCTAGCAGCAACCCGCGCCGCGCGGACCCCGCCTGAACCACCACCAATTACTGCCAGATCAACATCAAAATCAGCCATCGTACCCTGCGAGTTCAAAAGCTACGAAAACGGTTTGGGCGCTTTCGCACCGTTACAGCGTTCCGCGGACGGTAAACGGAGGCTTTCAGGAGGAGGGCGGGCGGCGCCCATGCGCGTCATGCGCAAGCATCTGCCCAGCGATCGGGTACTCAGGCGAAAAGCTTTCACCGTGAATAAGTTCGTCAGCGATTTTCTCGGCCATCGCCATAATGGGCAGGTTTGTATT
Organism: Pseudorhizobium flavum; assembly: GCF_902502825.2. Next base: position 1,790 of record NZ_LR723673.1, on the reverse strand, counting down.
GCCGCTTAGAAGCGTTGGCATCACCGAACCGTCGACGACCCGCAGACCATCAAGACCGCGGACTTTCATGCTCGGGTCCACGACCGATGCATCATCAGCACCCATGCGACAGGTCCCAACGGGATGATATACCGTCTCGGCCCGCGCTCGCACGAAAGTCTCCAGCGAGGAGAGATTGCCAAAGGCTTCCGCATCGATCGGGCGTTTTACGAAGTTCTTGAGTGGTCCGCACATCATCATATCGCACATATCGCGCACGCCATCTCTCAGACTCGCGAGGTCCGCATGCTCGGACCCAAGACGCGGGTCGATTGCTGGTGGAATGGCGGGGTCCCCGCTTCGCAATCTCACCGTACCGCGACTTTGTGGCCTGAGCTGACATACGCGAACAGCGAAGCCGTGAGCGATACGCTCGCCGGGCGGCGGATTGCGGAGAACGTTAGCAAAGTGCGCCTGCCACTCCGGCAACGGCGACGATCGGTCGGGGCCCCAAAACGCCCCCGCCTCCACGGCCTGTGAAGCGGCCGGCCCATCGCCTTTGAGAATGTATCGAGCACCGGCCATCCCGCCTTTCAGGAGGCCCATATAGGGGGTCAACGTCGTCGGCTGCGATGCCTCGAAGCGAACCGCGCAGTCGAGATGGTCCTGAAGATTCTCTCCCACACCCGGGAGGTGGTGAACCGGTTTAATGCCGAGAGACCGCATATGATCAGCAGGCCCGATACCCGACAACATCAAAAGCTGCGGCGAACCGATTGCGCCTGCCGTCAGCAGAACTTCTCGATCACAGTTGATTGTCCTCTCGCGGCCATTCTGAACCACGATCACGCCACTGGCAGAACCTCCTTCAACGTTGATGCGACGAACATGACAATTTGGCAGGATGGTGAGGTTTGGGCGTCCCTTGGCGCGTTCTAAGTACTTGAATGCGCCGGACCGCTTTCCATGTGCTATCGTAAGTTCGTAGAAGCCCGCGCCTATCTGCGACGACCCGTTGAATCCATTGTTCTCAGGCAAACCTGCAGCGACGAGACTGTCGACAAACGCCTGCGTGGTCGAGCGCCGTGGCCCGAAGGAAAGCTTGATGGGTCCGCTGTGCCCGCGCGTTCCATTATCAGGCTGAACAACCAGGCTAGCATCCTCAATCCTGCGCAAATAGGGGAGCATTGCGGAAAAGCTCCACTTAGGCATGCCCCGAGACGCCCATGAATCGTAGTCCCAAGGGTTGCAGCGGATCGCGATCATCGAATTGATTGATGACGACCCTCCAATAACCCTCCCCCTGGGAATATAGATCCGGCGATTGTCAAGATGTCGCTGCGGCTCAGTCCAAAAGCGCCAGTTGTACCGATCGCTCGTATAGAGGATCCTGATTCCGGCGGGCATATCGACAAACAGCGACTTCCCTCCGCCCGCCTCGATCAGCAAAACGCTCACATTGGCGTCTTCACTCAGGCGGGTGGCTAAAACACACCCGGCGGAACCTGCACCAATGATAATATAGTCGTAACTCGACATGGACCTTCTCCGGTCGGTGATGTTTTTCAAACGCAAGTCAAAAAGGCGGCCGATCTTCCGCCTTTACTTGACGGGATCATCCCTTCACCGCACCCGCCGACAACCCGGCGACGAAATACCGATAGCAGAAGATGAATATTAAGAACAAAGGTAGAGCTATCAGCGAGGCGCCGGCCAAGACTTCACCCCACCGCAAATCATGGGCGCCGAGCAACGATTCCAGAGCGACGGGAAGCGTCTTTCTCTGGTCGCTCATAATAAGTATCAGCGCG
>NZ_LR723672.1 GCF_902502825.2 Pseudorhizobium flavum | reverse complement strand
TCACGGTAAACCCGATAATTCGTTGCAATTTGCGGAAATGATCTCATGGCGCGCCTATCCGTCAAGCAATTTTTGGTTAACGGAAATTAACCTCTTAGACCAACAGAAAGATATGATTAAAATCAATGGCTTGATATAATTGTCAGCTGACAATCAGCAGACATAATAAAACGCGCTCTTGGATCTGATTGCCCCAACTAACTAGAATCAGTCTGCAGCGGCGAGCTAGGGCATCGAACTCGCCGCAATCACAGCAACGGAAGATACGACTAACTTCTCGGATGGCAATCCGTTGAATTCGAGAGATTCAGAGTTCGCAGATAGTCAGCGACTGCCTGAGCCTTCGCGGCGGCAGTGATGACTGCACGTGAATCCTGCTTCAGCACCTTGAGCCAGTTTTCAACGTAAGTCGCGGCGTTGTCTCGCGGATCATGCTCAATGCCAAGATCGGCGCAGACGAACGCGGCTGAGATTTCGGCAATAAGCTCCTCCATTGCGTAGGTCTCGCTCCCGAACCGCCCGCTAAGGTCACGATCAAGGCGTGATTTTGCGCCGCTCCAGTGCCCGAGCTCGTGAAAAATCGTGCTATAAAGATGAACCTCGCTGAGGAACCGACCGCGCTCCGGCATTTGGATGTCATCGAGGCCAGGCCGATAGCAGGCTTGCTTTCCGCCGTAGGCTATCTTTGCGCCTGTGGCCCGAATGAAGGTTTCGACATGGTCGATAACCGGAACCGGCTCGATCGGCGCCGCCTCGGCCGGGCTCTTGAAGTGGTCAGGCAGGTTGTCGATCTGCTCGACGTTGAAGACGGTGTAGCCCTTGAGATAGGGGATTGCACGATCGTCCGCCTCCTGCTCCTTCGGCGTGAAGGTGCCGTACTTGACGACGAGGGTTCCTTGTTCGCCCTTGCGGACCTGAGCACCAAGCTCCTGAGCCTGCCGGTAAGTCATCCATGTGTTTTCGTCGTAGCCGGCGAGTTGCCCGGAGAGCCACAGCATGACCACGTTGATGCCGCGATAGGCTTCGCCGGAGGCGCGGAGCGGCGTAGCCGACCTGCGGCGGTTTCCGCGCCATGGCCGGATCCAAGGCTTGGTGCCGGCCTCGAGCTGCTGAATGATGGTGTCGGTGATCCGCTGGTAGGTGTCTTTTACGCTCTGCATCGCCGTCTCCTGTTCGTTGGTTGACGGCAAAGATCCGAAGATAGCGAAACGACCCCATGCACCCGTAGGGCCGCAACGGAGTGTAGGACCGCGCAAGCGGTTGAATGGGGGAGGGGCTATCATAGTTTGTCCGTCAAATCATCGAACGGACAGGGGAGGGCGCAGAGCTCCGGCACCCCGGCCAATGACACAGGCCCTCACTGCAGCGACAGGGCCGCAGATCAGCGCTCTCGGTCGTCTTGGTCGCGGTTTCGCTGGCGATCAGCGAGCTGCTGCGCTTCGATAGCCGTAAGCTCGGCGTTGATGTGCTGCGACGGAGGCTCTTGGGCCTTTTGCTGACCTGGCTGCGATTGGCCATCTTCGACCTGTTCCGGCCGCCCCAGAGTCTTGAAATCAGATCGAGCGGTGAACTTCACCTCCTCGTCGTCAGGAGGCATTCGCGCGGGAAGGTCAGCACGATCTACGGCCACAATGCCCTTTTCGGTCACGGGGCTCGCTACTCAACTGTTTTGGTCGAGAACCTGCCCTTTGATCGCTTTGCCGGGGGCGGGCTGTGCGGATGGTGGCTTGAACGATTTCTCGTCAGCACGCTCAAAATCCGACATCGCACGGCCGACCCCGTCCGGTGGTCAGATGAACCTTGTCCTCAAGACTTGCGTCATCGCCACCTCGGATTACTCAAATTGCATAAAATCGTGCAGCCCTTAATAGGCGGTTTTCGCTTAGAAGCTAGCTCGTTGCCAGCCGCTGCAACATCGACGTGAATATGTAGGTACGCGAAGGATACCAGCAGCCTGAAAAACACACGCTCTCCAAAACCTCTCGGGCGGCTCAAACTTGTGAGTCTTGGATCCCATCCTTCGCGGTACGATAACAACTTGTGTTTGGGGGGAGGAAGGCCCTACCAAAGCGGGAAGGCCGTTCATTCGCTCTGGCCAAGCAACTATCGCTTATACGGTGACAAGGCCTGCTTCACCGAAAAGTCCCTACGGATGCCACGTTACGCGTCACCCGCCAACCGTAGTCATATCTTTGCATAGGTGCCGGAACCCGGCCGAACCTGCCGACCAAAAACTTTACAAATGTAAACCTGCTTAGTCACGCCGGATACTGTCATCGTGAAAGGTGGTCAAATACCCGAGCCACCGCTAATGGATACCGGAGTGCGCTCGGCAGCATAGCTCTTTGCTCCACATCTGCTTGTCGCTCAGAGGCTGCGTGCCCTGCGAACCGACCGACAGATTGCGCAAGCCGAAGTCGCGACCCTGCTGGGCGTAAAGGAGGCAACCTACGCCCGCTACGAAAACGGCTCCTCCTCAATGACCGTCGGACGGCTGATCCACGTTTTCGAGGTCCTGGATATCACCCCGGAAGAGTTCTTCGATCCCTTCGTCAACGAACGGCCCTCTCGTTCCAAAGACAAGTCAGGGGAAACCGTGAAAAACAAGCTGATGGGAGAAACGGTCGACCACCTCGAAAAGCTCGACGACACGATCTTGAAGATGGTGCATGGCCTGGTGATCGCCATGGAGCCAAGGACGATCAGAAGGCAGTAAGCGAATGGCGCGGCGAAAGCCGCGCCATGTTACTCAGCGGGTTGGCTTTGGTTTCCGCCGCGCGCCGGCCGCTTTGGCGATCAGCGGCGCTCATGCGGCGTCCTTTTCCGGCCCTTCTGGCGAGGACATCGCTCGGATCGATCGGCGCCAGTCCGAGATCCGAGAAGGACAATGAAGAACATTGGAGCTCTTAGCATAGCGCCGCCCCTGCTTCAGGGGCGGGAAAGCGGGAATTCTCGACACGGTTTTGACGGAAGAAGGGAAGCCGCAGGAGGCTTATCATAGCGCCGCGGAGCGGAAGCCGGGACGACTTCCCCCGCCAAAACCGTTCCGCATCACCAGGCCAAAAGCAATGTCTAGCCATCGGATGTGTGCCGGACCTGACTAAATTCAGTGAAGCGTCGGGGCAGGGTCCGACAGGAGCTTCACCGCGTTCTTCACGACCTTGCGAAGCTTTCGCCAATCGGGAAGGTCGCCTTCATTGACGCGTTCCTCGATCGCCGTCAGGATCCAGCCAACGCAGGCTATATCTTCGACAGCGCGGTATTTATCCGAGCGATGGAAGCAAGCGACAATACGAGGCCGTGCGCCTTCGTCGGTTTTGGGGATCTGCGCAACCAGGTCCCGCGCTTCGCGATAAGCATTAGCTACTCTCTCACGTTCATCAGGACCGGCTTGGGTGATCATTCCAACAGTCCAAACCAGCGTTTTCGAAAGGTCGACAACTTCGTCTGTCATGGCGTGATCACCCTTTTCGGTGCAGCGGATTCAAAAGGGTACCATCCTCGTCCTGCACGCGCAAAGAGCAGATCTCCAACTTCCGAGCGCGTCGCCTGGCGCCTTCATCTGGCGCGCCTGATTTGTCCTCTTTATGTGCGTCCCTTCAAATAGCAACGCCCTGATTTGCCGACAGGGTTGCTCTGCGCTATAATCTTTCCTTAGGAGACCACAAATGCTCTTGAAGAAGTTTGACGAGAACAAGGAAGCCCTGAAGCAGATCGGCCGCGAAGCGATTGCCGAGAGCCGCCGCTTGGGACTGCCGATCTCGGCTCGTGACCGCCAGAATGAGGCTGTCAACGGCGGAGTAAAAGCCGGCCACGTGGCGGAGCAAAAGTCGGCCACTATGGCGCCGGCCTGAGACCGCCGGGAGGGCGTAGCCCGAGCGGGGGTCTCAGGCCGGCGCGGCATTTTTTCAGGAGCGTTTCAACCGGCCTTTCGGGCGCGGCTTTGAGCGAGACGATAGCTGTCGCCGTTCATCTCGAGGATGTTGACGTGGTGGGTGATGCGATCGAGCAGTGCGCCGGTCAAACGTTCGGATCCCATGGTTTCCGTCCATTCATCAAACGGAAGATTGCTGGTGATCACAGTGGCGCCGCGCTCGTAGCGTTGCGAGATCAGCTCGAACAGCAATTCGGCGCCGGTCTTGGACAGCGGCACGAAGCCCAGTTCATCGATGATCAGCAGCTTGTAGGCGGCCATCTGCTTCTGGAATCGGAGAAGACGCCGCTCATCACGCGCCTCCATCATCTCGCTGACCAGCGCGGCCGCCGTGGTGAAGCCCACGGACAGGCCCTTCTGGCAAGCTGCCAAGCCAAGGCCGAGCGCGACATGTGTTTTGCCCGTGCCGCTGGGACCGAGCGCAATGACATTCTCCCTCCGCTCGATCCATTCGCATCGTGCCAGTTCCAGCACCTGCATCTTGTTGAGCTTGGGGATGGCGGCGAAGTCGAAGCTGTCGAGGCTTTTGACGATGGGGAATTTCGCCGCCTTGATGCGGCGCTCGACCTTGCGGCGATCGCGTTCGATCATCTCCCGCTCACCAAGTCGGAATAGGTATCCGACATGATCGACGCCCTCGGTGGCGCATAGCCGGGCCAGCTTCTGGTACTCGCGCTGGAAGGTCGGCAGCTTCAGGACCTTGAGATAGTGCGCGAGAAGGATCTCTGGTGCTTCAATACTCATGCCGCTTCTCCCGCATCACACGACAGAAGGCGCATGTACGCCTTTGCCGAGGTCTTCTCGACCGTCGCCCGTGGCAGGTAGGGGTAAATGGACAGGTCCAGTCTCGGCGGCCGACGCTCCACCCGGCACAGGATCAGATGCTTCACTGCATCAAAGCCGATCGCGCCGAGCTGAATGGCCTGCTTCACGGCCGCATGCAGGTCCGCAAGGTCGAAGCTTTCCAGCAGGCGCAGAACCTGCACGTACTCCCGCCGGCCATGCTTTGCCATGCGGCCTTCCATCAGCCGGCGTAGCGTGGCGAACTCCTCCGGCAGGTCCCAGCCTTGGAGTGGCGCTGCCTGATCCAGCGCATTGATCTTCTGCTCGATCAGCGGCAGGTAATGGACCGGGTCGAAGATGACGTCTTCGCGCTCCCAGCTTCGGGGATGGCGGGCAATGATCTCGCCGCGGCAGCCGATCACCACTTTGTCGACATAGCCTCTGACCCAGACGTCCTGATGGCCGTATGCGACCGGCACGGAGTAGTCGTTGGTCTTGTAGCGCACCAGTGACTGAGCCGTCACAATAGCACTCGCCTGGTCGCAGGCGTCGAAGGGCGACGCCGGCAAAGGACGCATGGCCGCCAGATCCCGCTGCAATCGTTCTCCGATCGTCTCGCTCGCGCCGCGCAGCTTGTCGCTCTGGCGCTTGCGGCACTGTTCTTCCAGGAAGGCGTTAAACGCATCCCATGTTGGAAACTGCGGGATTGGCACCATGAAGTTGCGCCGGGCATAGCCGACAAGACCCTCGACATTCCCCTTGTCGTTGCCTTTCCCAGGACGGCCATAGCGATCCCGGATCAGATAGTGGGACAGGAAGCCGCTGAACAACGTTGCCCGCTTACGCGTGCCGTCGGGCAGGATCTTCGCCACAAGGCAGCGATCATTGTCATAGACGATCGATTGAGGGACGGCCCCAAAGAACGCGAATGCATGTATGTGGCCATCGACCCAAGCCTCGGCCACCGCAGCCGGATAGGCGCGCACATAGCAGCCGTCGCTATGCGGCAGATCGAGCACGAAGAAGCGGGCCTTCTGCTCGACGCCGCCGATCACCACCATCGCTTCACCGAAATCGGCCTGCGCATGGCCCGGCGGATGCGACAGCGGCACGAAGACTTCCTGGCGGCGCTGATCCCGCTCGCGCATGTAATCCTTGATGATCGTATAGCCGCCGGTGAAGCCACACTCGTCACGCAGCCGATCGAACACACGCTTGGCGGTATGGCGCTGCTTGCGCGGCATCTGCATGTCCGCATCGAGCCACTGGTCGATCGTCGACACAAACGCATCCAGCTTAGGCCGCCGGATCGGTGACCGCCGCTGATAGCCGGGTGGTGTCGAATACGACAACATCTTCGCAACGCTGTCGCGCGAGATGTTGAAATGCTTCGCCGCCTGACGCTGCGTCATCCCTTCGGAAACAGCCAGACGAACCCTTAAATAAAGTTCCACGGTGTAGATCCCCTGTCCCTCCTGCGCTCATTGCAGAAAGGAAATAGGTGGCCGGATTTTACTCCGCCCGCGGCAGCATTATGCCGCCGCTACCGTGGCCGACTTTTGCACCGCCGCTCTCACGCGCGACGGGTGGTGCGTTTTTGTGCGGCAATGATGGTGTAAAGCGCACTGTCGATTTATCATCCATCGCATGATTCGTGCCGATCCATCGCCCACTGTCTCGCCGCCGCTACCGCGCGTGCCAGGCTGGGCCTTGCCGGATGGGCCGGTCGACCGCGAAGCCGATGCGGCGTTTTTCGCCGGTGCGGCCCTGAATGCACTCGACAATTTGGTCCGCTCCGAAGCGGCCTGGACCGGTGCCTGGCGCCAGCGGCTCGCCCTGAAATGCGCCGCCGCGGCCGTTCGGCTCGCCGGCCGTTCCGAGGATGAGGCCGCGTTGCGCGATGCCTGGTATCTGCGTTCTGCCGACGGCGATCCCGGCCCCGCCGGCAGCATTTTTGGCGCATGGCGGCAGCTGGCGGCACGGCCGTCAGGAATCGACGCCGCAAGACTGGCCGACGTGGTCGCGCTGCTCGGTCTGCGCTGGGACGACGGTTTTGCCAATCTCCCGGGGGCGATCGACGAGCTGGGCCACTCCGGCCGGCCGGCACCGTTTGCTGCCGCCGCGATCGCCAGCCGGATTGTTGCGGAACACCCTGGCGCTGAACTGCTGGCCTGGTGGTGCGCCGATCTGGTGCTGGCGCAAAAGCTGCGCTGGGGGCGGCCGGTGCCGCTGCTGATGGCGCAGGCGTTTGCTCCGGTTTTCCGAGCCCGTGACGGTCGTGCCAAGCGGATTCGGCCGGGAGAGCAAAAAGAATTTGAAAGGGCGGTGTGCCTGGCGCTGGCGCAGGGCGCCGCCGACGCTTTTGGATTGGCCATAGATCTGTCGCGGCGCGCCGAGCGGCTCGCGGCAGTGATGCCAAAACTGCGGGCCAAAGGAGCAGGGGACGCGATCAAGAAACTGCTCGATGACGATGCCGTGCCTGGCTCGCTGACCACCAAAACCCTGTCGCGGTTTGGGGCGCGCCGCCTGTTCGAGCGGCTACAAACATTCGAGGCGGTGCGGGAGCTGTCGGGTCGGTCCTCGTTCCGACTGTTTGGACTGTAACGATGGTCGGATCCACCGCACGCAAGGGGCAAAAAAATGAACAGCCGGCGCTGCTCGACACCGAGCTCGAGCACCTGCCACCGGAGCTGCGTTGGCGCGAATGGATGGGCCGCGTCGAAGCGGTGATCTTTGCCTCAGCCGAGCCGGTGATCCGCGAGACGCTGGCGCGCGTCGTCGGCAAGAGCTGCAACATCGAGCTGATCATCGATGACGTCCGCGCCGAACTCGCCGGCCGACCCTACGAGCTGGTCTCAGTCGCCGGCGGCTGGCAGCACCGGACTAAAAAGGCCTTTGGTGACGTCATTCGCACCGCCACGGGTCAGGCAGAGAGTGCACGATCGCTGCCGCAGTCGGAAGCGCTCGTGCTGATGTGCATTGCCTACTTTCAGCCGATCACCCGCGGCGAGCTCTCGACTTTCTTCGGCAAGGAGGTGTCGCGCGATCTGATCGGGATTCTGCGCTCGCAGGATCTGATCGCGTCTGGGCCGCGCTCGCCGCAGCCAGGCGCGCCCTACACCTATGTGACGACGAAGGCGTTCTTGTCTCACTTCGGCTTCAATACGCTACGGGATTTGCCTGACTTCGAAGCGCTTGAAGATGCCGGACTGCTGTCGAAGGAGAAGTTGCTTGGCGGTCACATCATGCCCGACTTTGCCGCCGGCCAAGAGGACGTCGGAGACGAGACGACCGAATAGCTGCGCGTTGCGCTGGGGTTCCCTTTTATGGCGTTCCAGAGGTCCCGCGCCATGCCGCTATGCAGGCTTCGCCGACAGGAGCTCGCGCAGGATTTCAGCTTCGCTAGCAGCTCGTCAAACGTGATGATAGACAGACCGGACAAGCTGTTGCGGTACAGCTCGAAGGAACGCTTCCGCTCGGTATCCGGGATCATACCCGCCAGCACCACGCCTTTGATGCCGTAGGCCTCCAGCTTTTGCTGGGGGTTAAGCGCCTTAATCCGGTAGATATCGCTGCGCAGTTTATCGATCTGGTCCAGGGTCTGCACGACCGCGCCGACCAGCTCGGGGGAGGGCGCCAAGACTCGGCCGCGGTATTGCTTCTTGCTGACCAGCTCCATGCCGGCGTTTTGATCTCCAGAATGGCAATACTGTCGGTCAGCTGGTTGGTGAACAGGAAATCGGCGATCTTCTCGCCTGACCCGTCCAGGATCTTGCCGCCGACATGGGCCTGCCCCTGCAGCAAAAGCACCGGCACGTTGAATGCCATGTCCAGGATGAACGGGTTGGCCTCGAACAGCTTCTGCCATTGCGGCTCGGTGGCCTTCGCGGCGAGCTGCGATTCAATATGGACTATCACCGAGAACCTAATGATGGTCGGAATGGCCATCTGGATGATCCTCAAGCCCATGAGCGCAAATCATATGACTATCGCATTCCATGTCACCGCGACGAGAATCAGCGCCACGCCGATCATCATCACCGCAGCGAAAGCCATGCCGCCTCCGGCGCTCCGCGCGAGATCGCGAAGGTCATGACGAAAAGGGTCAAAGGACAGGGGACCAGCCCGGCGGCGAATCCTGCGATGGCTCCCTGGCCGTGAGCGTGTCCGGGATCCCGGCAGAACGAACGACAATACGAGCGACACGGCCAAGCGTGCCGCCCGGGCTGCCACCACCTGCGCGTCGAGCAGGTGGTGGTAGCGGGTGCCTACTTCAGGTCCCCCGACGGCCGCAAGCAAAAGGATTCCCGAGTGGCCCTGCCCCGCCGCCCCTTGCGGTTGCGCAACCTACCGCTCTCGCCGCATGGAGCGGTTCAGAGACCTACAGGTTGATCCCTCGGAAGCATGATGCAGTTTTGCCTGTTGCGATTGTTTTTCGGGGAGGGCCCATCTTGCTGGTCGGGAGTGCAATCGCAGCGAGCGCCATCACGGCCACGACACGAGCGAGCGCCGGAGCCTCCCGCACAGCGGCTTTTGGTAGCTAGCCGATACGGACGATTGTCTCAGACGTAAACTCAAAAGTCGGGATTGCAAGGTTCTCGGGCGCGGGTCCCTTACGAATCCGGCCCGCTGTATCATAATGGGAGCCGTGGCAGGGGCAAAACCACCCCCCGAAGTCGCCAGCCTCACCCAGTGGCACACAACCGAGATGGGTGCAGACGCCAATCATCACGATCCAGTTTTCCCGTCCCTCGCCCGCCGACCGGGCGAGATCCGTCGCGGGCTGCTCACCGAGAAGATTCGCATTTCGGGCTACCGGGTCCTTGAGTTCCTGGAGTTCGACAGCCTGAGCGGCCTGGACTTCTTCTGGCGTTCGGTTGCGAACGAATATGGGGCGGCCTCTCCACTTGGCGGTGAGAGACATTCCTGGTTCCACAGAGGAGATGTCAATCTCGATCGTGGAAAGGGCGCGGGTCGAGGCATCAGGACGCATTTGATCGATGAATGGCCAGGCTACGCCCGCAAGGCCGACAACGCCAGCCATACCGGTCGCGACATAGAGGAAATCGCGTCGCGTCGGTTCGCTTGTCGTGGTATCTGGCAAGACACACTCCCTTGACGCTGCAAGTTCCTGGTTGCGGACGCCAGATGTGCGGTTCGTAAGGAACTTACCCAACTGACAGAGTCTAGGGCTAGAATTAGGCTGAGTCAATAGCTTGGTAGTGCGGCAGCTGAACGCAGCTGAGGGTCCTGCGAGTCACCGCTCTATTTCTTAGGATCTTTGTTGAAGGCTGATGGCGACCGGACCGGCAGCAGGAGGTTCCTTCGAAGCGGGGCACCAGTTTTTTCGGCTACGGGGGTTCCAACAGGCAGCTACAGAGCCATAATACCAGCCATGGTCCAGCAGCGATACACGAACCGGGCGCCCGCGGCGTCGAGTTTATCATGTCGGCCATCGAATTTGAGGACGGTGCGGTACAGGTTGATGCCGCGATCATCGCCATGGGACCTGAATCGGAGCCTCGCTCGTGCAGCCGCTCATCCGTGACGGCAGGATAACCTGCAGGCACGAAGCTGGCGAAGGGGATGATGCCGGACATTCCCGGCTTACCTTCTTTTTCCGTAACCGGCGGCTCCGGGTCATCGTCACTGAAAGGGGAACCATCATCCAGCAGTCCGCCGTCGATTTCGGCGAGCGGCCGCTTGGGGACAGTTCGCGGAGGCTCGGCGAATGATGGGGAAGGAGAAGCGGCTCCCTCTGATCATCGACTCGTCGGATCAGCTTCCCAGCGCGACCATTCTTAAGCGTTTTCCGCTGCCGAGGAATTTCGGAGTCGCTCCGGACTCAAGGATAGAGGAAGGGCAGGTGTGGAAGGCTCCCGCTGGCGCTTCCCGCACCAAGGCGTTCACGATCTACCGCTATGATCCCGATAGCGGCGACAATCCGACGCTGGACATTTTCGAGGTCGATCTCGACGATTGCGGCCCGATGGTTCTGGACGCGCTCATCTGGATCAAGAACAAGGTCGATCCGACGCTGACCTTCCGCCGCTCCTGCCGCGAGGGCGTCTGTGGCTCCTGCGCCATGAACATCGACGGGACGAATTGGCTGGGCCTGCACCCGAGAGATTGCCGAGACGGATGAGGCAGGGCGCATCTACCCTTTGAGCAACATGAGGATCGTTAAGGATCTGGTCCCCGATCTGACGCATGTCTTTGCTCAATACGCCGCTATGGAGCCTTGGCTGCATTCCAAGACGCCCGCACCGGAAAACGAGCGACTCCAGTCACCGGAGGAGAGATCGGAACTGGACGGCTACTATGAGTGCATTTTGTGCTTCTGCTGCACTTCCGGCTGTCCGAGCCACTGGTGGAATGGCGACCGTTTCCTTGGTCCGGCCGCTCTGCTCCAAGCCTATCGCTGGCTTGCCGACACGCGGGACGAGGCCACTGGCCAGCGCCTCGACGACCTCGAAGATCCCTTCCGGCTCTATCGCTGCCATACGATTTTGAACTGCACCCGGACTTGCCCTAAGGGTGGAACCCCGGCAAGGCGATCGCCGAGATCAAGAAAATGATAATCGAACCGGCGAGCTAGGAATGTCGTCGCCAGGAGCACGAGGGCGTCCGCTTTCGCCCAACATCCAGATATACCGACCGCAGCTGACCTCGGTCCTGTCCATCGCTAACAGGATTACAGGCGTCATCCTGAGCGCGTTCGCGGTACTCATGGTCGTATGGCTGATTGCCGCGGCCTCAGGACCCCAACCGTTTTCAACGGTGCAGCGATCGATCGGGTCATTGTTCGGGCAGATCCTGATGCTTGGATTTACATTCTCGTTCTTCATGCATCTCTGCGGAGGCATCCGGCACCTCATCTGGGACACCGGCCACGGATTCGAACTCCGCTCCATCTATGCCTCGGGATGGGCGGTAGTCGTCGCCAGCATCCTGCTCACTGCGCTGACCTGGGGTGTCAGCATTTGGATGGGAGTAGGGTAGATGCGCAAAGTTCCGACGCCCACGCCGCTAAACCACGCGCTCGCGCTTGGATCGTCCAGAAAGGGCGCGGGGGAGTGGTGGGCTGAGCGACTATCGGCGATCGCGCTGATACCTCTGACGATCTGGTTTGCGGCCTCTGTGATCGCGCTCACAGGCAGCGACCATGCCGCTTTTGTCGCTTGGCTAAAGACGCCCTTCGCAACGATCTGCATGATACTCCTGTTGATCGCGCTCTTCCATCATACGGCTCTTGGCCTCCAGGTCATCATCGAAGACTATGTGCATTCCGGCGCGAAGTTCGCGGCGATCATCGCAACGCGGCTGGGCTGCTTCGCGTTGGCGGTAGCTGGCATCGTCGCCACGTTGCGCATCCCATTCGCCGGCTGAACCTACTCGTACGATTTGGCAGGACGTGTCTGCGCATCAGCGAACCGAGTGCCATCTGGTGGCGAATGCCTGAGAGAGGACGGATCCATGCTCGTTGAGAAAATCACACCTGTGGCCCGGGAGAGGCTTTTAACGGTGAGGCAGGACGCCCCGCTCATCGAGGCTGCGAGACTTCTTCGCGATGGCAGATCCGATCTGGTAGTCGTATGCGGCGCCGATGGGCTGCTGACGGGTGTGGTGACGAAATCAGATGTCGTTGCTCAGATCAGCCAATGCCTCGGAGCCAGTTGCACCACAGGAATTTCGTCCGTCATGACCCGGGATGTGACCTCCTGCCGGCAAAACGACTGGCTGCACGATATTTGGGCCGTGATGAAGGAACGGCAGTTGAAGAATGTTCCCATAACAGATGATGCTTCCCGTCCGATCGGCATCCTCAACGCTCGCGATGCGCTGCAGGCACTGATGCAGGAAGTGGAGCAAGAGGAAGTGCTCCTGCGGGAGTACGTCATGTGTGTCGGATATCGATGAACTGGACCCTACCACCATGTCCCTATCAAAGGCTACGCTCCACTAACCGGGTTAGCAAGCTGTTGGTCGTAAGCGGCACGCGGGACCTCAATTCGTTGTGCTAGGCTCGGGTTGCCCGCTGGTCGATCTCGTATCGTCGTGCGTCTGCCTTCGGAAATTGCACAATGCGCATATATCTGCCGCTCGGCACCACACACTCGCCATGTTGCCTGCCAATCTGCAGATGCGACAGCACATCATCTTGTCAGCCTTGACAGCGGAAGTTAAGCCCTATGTTCTTGGGCGTGTGCAGCGTCGCAGCCGCAACGCTGTTTGGCTCGGATCCCTATGCAAGACGCTCGTCATTGCGGAAGGGGCGCGTTCGAACAAAGGGTTGAAAATGTCTGGAAAGAAAAGTTTTGGCGGCTCTGGAGTGTCCTCTCGGTTGATATCACGTCGCAGTCTGCTCGCTGGGAGCGCGGGTCTGACGGTAGCGGCGGCGATCGGCGGCGGCCGTCGGGCGAGCGCCCAGGAGAGTGACTCGGGTCAATCCTCGGGAGGCGCCCAGACACATGAGGTGCAGATGGTCAATAAGGACCCTGAAGGGCGTCCCATGCAATTCGTCCCGGCATACCTGAAGATTGCACCAGGCGATTCCGTGAAGTTTGTGGCGACCGACAAAGGCCACAACTCGGAGCCGATCCTCGGAATGATTCCAGAAGGCGCCGAAACGTGGAAGGGGAAGATCAATGAGGAGATCACAGTGACCTTCGATGTAGAGGGCATCTACGGCTACAAGTGCTTGCCGCATTTCGCCCTCGGCATGGTCGGCATCATCCAGGTCGGTGATAGCACCGAAAACCTTGATTCCGCGGAGACGGCAAAACTGCCCGGCAAAGCCAAGTCGCGCATGGCTGAACTAATCGCCCAGGTTGGAAATGGCGCCACCGCGCCCGCCAATTAGATACAAGCGACTTTCCACCTTCGAGAGACCAGACGTGGTTTCACCCAGTCTCACCGGGTGGTCAGTGGAAGGCGCAACAAGGACCGAGGACGACAATGAACAGATCCGAACGAGATGCCTCTTGGGAACTGCCCGACGGTGACGCGGTGGCTCCTCCGGCGACGCGGGAAGTCAGGTCGGAGGAGGGAATAGAGGGTGTCCCGGCAATTTCCCGGCGGTCGCTTCTTGCCGGATCGGTAGGCCTGACACTTGGTTCTCTCGCTGTTTCGCAGGAAGCTTCGGCGCAGAACGCTGGTGGCACGGTCCGTGTAGCCGAGCATGGAGCTCGCCACGCGAACCGCGTTGGTAGCCTCAGCCAGCGGCTATATTCGTTGCCCAGTGTTGTTGCCGACGATGTGGCCCATGATCCCTCTGTGGTCCCGCCTTCGATAGCACGCCAAGAAGCCGAGATCGTCCGCGTCGATTTGGAAACCGTTGAAAAGGAAGCGCGGCTCGACGAACGCGCCAGCTTCCGCTTCTGGACTTTCAACGGCACGGTGCCCGGCCCGCTCGTGCGGGTGCGGGTTGGAGATACGGTTGAAGTCTTTCTCAAGAACCGGGAAGACAGCTGGCTGATGCACAATGTCGATTTCCACGCAGCCACGGGACCTGGTGGGGGAGCGGAACTGACCAGTTGCGCGCCCGGAGAAGCAAAGGCCTTCCGCTTCAAGGCTCTGAACCCGGGACTTTACGTCTATCACTGCGCCGTTCCGCCCGTGGCCATGCACGTCGCAAACGGCATGTATGGGATGATTCTGGTCGAACCCGAAGGTGGCCTCCCGCCGGTTGATCGGGAATTCTATGTCATGCAGGGAGAGATCTACACCACTGAGCCTTTCGGGTCAGAGGGGCTGCTCAACGAGGATTACGACAAACTGCTCAACGAGCGGCCGGAATATTTCGTGCTCAACGGTCATGTGAGTGCGTTGACGGACCACTACCCGATGAAAGCGAATGTCGGCGAAACAGTCCGGATCTTCTTCGGCAACGGCGGTCCCAATCACGTATCATCATTCCACGTGATCGGCGAGATTTTCGACAGGGTCTATCTCAATGGAAGCGTGACGAAGCCGCCGCAGACGGATGTCCAGACGGTCGTTGTTCCTGCCGGTGGCTCCGCCATTGTGGAGCTCAAGCTCGAGGTACCCGGAAGATACGTTCTCGTAGACCACTCGCTGTCGAGGGTTGAGCGCGGTCTCGCAGGCTGGCTCGACGTCGAAGGCGAGGAGGCGCCGGACATTTTCGAACCGATTGCATCGTAATAACGCCGTGCGACAGAGTGGCGACTCCTCCTTGGCCGCCTGAACGAAGGTGGCCTTGTCTTGTTCGATGCTCTCAAATGTAGGAGAACAGCTTCATAGGAGACGCCCCCCGGAACCCGCCTGGACGGCGAACCGTTCGCCGCTGGACAATGATCTGCGGGCGTCGATCGGGTAGTCGGCCTGCACCGGAAAGCAAGGAAAAGACAACCCAATCCGATCGCCTCCCGGAGAGAGGGTGTTCGAAATGGCATCAAGCAAAAAACCAGGATGAGAAGGAAGGCCCGATGAATGCAAAGATCCGAATCGCCGTGAACGGCTACGGCGTAATCGGCAAGCGCGTGGCCCAAGCCGTCACACAGCAGGATGACATGGAGCTTGCCGGCGTGGCGGATATAGGCACGGACTGGCGGCCGCGCATGGCCACCCGTAAGGGCTTTCGCCTGTTCGGTGCCACCACGGAACACGCCGATGGGATGAAAAAGGCTGGCCTGGATATCAGCGGCACATTGCAGGACCTTATGGACGAAACGGATGTGGTCGTGGACTGCACGCCCAAGCGCATGGCTGCGAAGAACGTCGAGGAGTATCGGCGGCGCAACATCAAGTTCATCGTTCAAGGTGGCGAGAAGCACGCGGTGACGGGCCATTCGTTCGTTGCCGAGGCCTCGTTCGACAGCGCCCGCGATCGGGCCTCGACGCGGGTCGTCTCCTGTAACACCACCTCCATAGTGCGCACCCTGACCGCTCTGAAGGGCGCCGGCCTCCTCAAACGGGCCCGCGGAACGCTGTTGCGGCGCGCTACCGACCCGTGGGAAAGCCACGAAGGCGGCATCATGAATACGCTGGTGCCCGAAGCCGAAATCCCGAGCCATCAGGGACCGGACGCGCAGAGTGTCGATCCGGATCTCGATGTCGTCACCATGGCGGTGAAGGTCCCTGAGACCATCGCCCACCTGCACTACTGGTCGGTGGAGCTCAAGCGCGAGGCAACAAAGGAGGAGGTCCTGGACGCTTTCCGCTCGTCCTCGCGAATCTCGCTGATCCGGATTGGGGATGGCCTCACGGCGATCAATACCGTCAAGGAGCTGATGGCCGATCTTGGCCGGCCGCATGACAATCTGTACGAGGTCGCTCTGTGGGAGGACATGCTTAAAGTCCAGGGGAATGAATGCTTCTACGCCTATATGGTTGACAACCAGGCGATCGTGATCCCCGAAACGATCGATGCGATCCGGGCGCTGACCGGACGTGCCGAAAGTGCGCAGGCGTCGATTGCGAAGACCAATTCCGCGTTGGGCATCGGACAGGCGTTCGTCTGATGGCGAACAGCATTGGAGAAAGTCACGCCACGACGATCGATCCCTTCATCGCTGATACGCGCATCGCCTATTTCTCCATGGAAATCGCGCTCCGACCGGAGATCCACACCTATTCCGGCGGCCTCGGAATTCTGGCGGGCGATACGGCGCGCTCCAGCGCCGATCTCGAGCTGCCGATGGTGTTCGTAACCTTGGCCAGCCGCGAGGGCTATCTGCGTCAGGAGATAGATGGAAAGGGACGCCAGGTCGATCATCCCGACCCGTGGAACCCCGAGAAGCATGCAGTGCCACTTCCGGCGATGGCCGCCGTCCAGATCGAAGGCCGGCGGGTCTGGATCCGCCCTTGGCTCTACGTTCTGACCTGCCCGACCGAGCACCGGATACCCGTCATCCTCCTGGACACCGACGTTGCGGGGAACGAGGCTCGCGATCGCAGCATCACGGCGCGGCTCTACGGCGGCGACCAGGTCCATCGGCTGATGCAGGAAATCGTGTTGGGCATCGGCGGCGAGCGGGTGCTTCAAGCTCTCGGGTTCCGGATTTCGACTTTCCACCTGAACGAAGGTCATGCGGCGCTGCTCACGGTTTCGCTCCTTCGCCAGCATCGGCGGGCGTCCGGATACCCAGGAAGCGCGAAGCTCTATGACCCCGATCCGGTCAGAGACCAGTGCGTGTTCACTACACACACACCTGTGGAGGCTGGTCACGATCAGTTCGAGTACGCTCTGTCTGAGCGGCTCCTGGGCGACTTCATCGAAACTGAGACGCTGAAGCTTTTTGCAGGGACGGAGCGTCTCAACATGACGCGCCTCGCCCTCAACCTCAGCGGCTATGTCAATGGGGTCGCCCGACGCCATGCCGAGACGACCTCCCGGATGTTTCCGGGCTACCGCATTCGCGCCGTGACGAACGGCGTCCACGTTCCAACCTGGACCCATCTGGCCTTCGCCGAACTCTTCCAGGGTATCGCGCCTAACTGGGGCCATGAGCCGGAAATCCTGGCGCGGGCCGATCAGCTGTCGGACGCCGAAATCTGGGCCGCTCACACCCGCGCCAAGGGTGAACTGTTGCAAGTGGTGAACGATCGCACCGGCGTCTCGCTCGATCGCGATCTCCCGATCATCGGCTTTGCCCGCAGGATGACCGGCTATAAACGCCCCGAACTTCTGTTCAGCGACCTGGACCGGCTGCGGACGATGGCGGAGGACAAACCCTTCCAGATTATCCTCGCCGGCAAGGCGCATCCGCAGGATGGCGGCGGAAAGACCGCGATCGAGCAGATCCATCGACATCTGGCCCAGCTGGCTGGGTCCGTGGCAGGCGTGTTCCTGCCAAACTATGACTTCGCGCTTGCCCGGCACCTGATCTGTGGTGTTGATGTTTGGCTTAACACGCCGGTCCCGCCGCTCGAGGCGTCAGGCACATCCGGTATGAAGGCCGCTTTGAACGGCGTTCTCAACCTCAGCGTTCTGGACGGCTGGTGGGTCGAGGCCTGGATCGAGGGTGTGACAGGCTGGGCGATAGGCGCTGACGGCGACCAGCCGGACCGCCACGCGGATGCGCTCTACGAGCAGCTTGAGAACAAAATCCTGCCGCTCTATGCCCGCAACCGGCCGCAGTGGATCTGGATGATGAAGGAGTCGATCAGCAAAGTTGGGTCGCAATTTACCAGTCAGCGTATGATGAGGCGTTACGCCAGCGAGGCCTACCTTCGGTGAGAGCACCGGCATGCAGCCTCAGGAAAGAGCAATGCGCACGGGAGCATCAGCCGACCCGTTCTCGCGTTGGTGCACGGGACTGTCCGGGTTGAGCTGACATGAGCTGGGTTGCGCGATGCGTCACTCCAGCAGCGCCGTGGCTCGGCCTAGCCGCCGCAGGTATGTATTGAGGAAAAGAGTGCAATGGATAAGGCCCCGCCGTCGATGAGGCTGATCGCGGCGCCAGAGCAAGGCTGTGGAACTTTAGGGCGACGAGTTTGAAGCGGAAGCCGGATTATAGGGCGCGACCTGCGGGTCTCCTCCCTTAGGGAATGCGACCAGGTGTGGGGAAGACGAGATGAATGTGACCAAGAATGCAGGCGTGACAGCTCGGCTTAACCGGAATTGCTTCTGCATCACCCTCGACCGGGCAGCACTGTGGGCGGCGTTGGATCGCGAGGCCGGCGATACCGCTTTCAGCGAAGCTTTCATCAAGTCGAGGCCATATCTTTTCTCCAACGTTCCGGTTTTCCTTTCAGGCTCCGCCGTAGAGGAGATGCAGGGGATCGTCGATGCGATCGAGGCTGCGACGAAGTTGCCCGGCTATCTCGCAGCCGTCCTCTCCTGGGCTCCAGAAATCGCGCACCTGGACTTCGGTCCGGTTGGCGCTCTGATGGGCTACGATTTCCATCTCGACGAGACTGGCGCCAGGCTTATCGAAGTAAACACAAACGCGGGCGGCGCGTTTCTCAACGCGCTGCTCGCACAGGCTCAAAAAGCCTGCTGCGCCGAGAAGGGGTTGATCACGACCCGCGATGAAGACTTCGAAACCCGCGTCATTGCGATGTTCAAGGATGAATGGCGGCGACAGCGGGGTACCGGCTTGCCGCGACGGATCGCGATTATCGACGATCAGCCTGATGAGCAATACCTCTACCCCGAATTCGTGTTGGCGAGACAGATATTGCTGAAGCACGGCATCGACGCCGTGATTGGTGACCCCACCGAAATTCAATATGAAAGTGGAAGGATGCGGCTCGACGGAGAAGAAATAGACCTCGTCTACAACCGCCTCGTTGATTTCCCGCTCGAACGGCTGGACCATGCAGCGCTCAGAGCGGCGTATCGGGACCACGCCGTAGTGGTCACGCCCAATCCGCACAACCACGCGCTCTTCGCGGCCAAGCGTAATCTGACGCTGCTGTCCGATCCGGCTGCGCTGGAAGCCCTTGGCCTTGCTGCAGACATGCGCTCGCGGCTCGCAGGCGTTCCGCGCACTTTTTTGGTCACCTCAGACAATGCGGAGGCGCTTTGGCAGTCCCGCAACAGGTATTTTTTCAAGCCTCTCTCGGGCCATGGCAGCAAGGCGGTCTACCGCGGCGACAAGCTGACGAAACGGGTCTGGGCTGAGATCGCTGGAGGCGGCTACGTGGCCCAGGCTTTTGCAGCGCCGGGGCAGCGCATGATAGAGATTGACGGCTCAGCCGCGTCTCGCAAGATGGATGTGCGGCTATATACCTATGATGGTCGTGTCCTGCTCGTAGCTGCACGTCTGTATCAAGGGCAGACGACGAATTTCAGGACGCCGGGCGGCGGTTTCGCCCCCGTGCTCGTGATTTGAATGTAGAGGCGGGGGTGTCTGTCGACAGCGGCTCGTTGAGCATCAGTCGGCATTGTTTACGGTGGCGGACTGATAATCGGCGGGGCTACGGCAGGCCGACCGATGTCCTGCCCGGTTTGTGTGGGATCCGATTCTACGGCTGATCGCCAGCAACAGAACGAATGCATGCTCGGCAACCGATCGTGTCCCCCGGCGTGGTGTAGCTTTGGCGGTCGCCGTGCTTCCGGACAGAGCCGGGAATGGATCAGCTTGCGGCTGGCAGGCTGATGAGCGGATCATCGCTCATCGTGGCGATTGTCTCAAGTGTCATGTAGCGGGACCGCTGGACGGCCCATTCGTCGTTCTGTTCGAGCAGCAGCGCACCGACTAGGCGCACGATGGCGTCGTCGTTTGGGAAGATGCCGACGACCTCTGTGCGTCGCTTGATCTCACCGTTCAATCGCTCAATCGGGTTTGTCGAGTGGAGTTTGGCCCAATGCTGCTTGGGAAAGGTCATGTAGGCGAGCACGTCTTGCTCGGCACTGTCCATGAGACTGGCGAGTTTGGGCACCTTCGGCCTGATCTGGTCGGCGACGTTGCGCCATTGGGTACTTGCAGCCTCTGACGTGTCTTGGGCAAAGGCCGTGGCGATGAAGGCAGAGACAACACGGCGTCCGCTCTTCCCGGCATGGGCCAAAGCATTGCGCATGAAGTGGACACGGCATCGCTGCCAGGTGGCGGAGAGCACCTTCGATACTGCGGCTTTGATGCCCTCATGGGCATCGGAGACGACGAGCTTGACGCCACACAGACCCCGCCTTGTCAGCTTACGCAGGAACTCTGTCCAGATCGCCTCGGCCTCGGATGTGCCGATCTCCATACCGAGCACCTCGCGTCGACCGTCGGTGTTGACGCCGACGGCGATGATGACGGCGACGGAGACGATGCGCCCGCCGCGCCGGACCTTGAGGTAGGTCGCATCGATCCAAAGGTAGGGCCATTCCCCTTCGATGGGCCTGTCGAGGAAGGCCTTCACCTTCTCGTCGATCTCCTCGCAGAGCCGGGATACCTGGCTCTTGGAGATGCCCGACATGCCCATGGCCTTAACGAGGTCATCGACGGATCGGGTCGAGACGCCTTGGATATAGGCCTCTTGGATAACTGCCGTCAGGGCCTTCTCTGCCATGCGGCGTGGTTCGAGAAAGCTCGGGAAATAGCTGCCTGTGCGAAGCTTCGGAATGCGCAGCTCAACGGTGCCCGCCCGTGTCTCCCAGTCCCGGTCGCGATAGCCGTTGCGCTGGGCCAGTCGGAAGCTATTCTTCTCGCCATAGCCCGCGCCAGTCTTCGTGCTGACCTCCAGCGCCATCAGCTTCTCGGCAGCGAAGCCGATCATCTCGCGCAGCAAATCGGCGTCGGCGCTCTTCTCAACGAGTGAGCGCAGGTTCATCATGTCGTCGGTCATCGGTGGTGTCCCTCAGGTTGGTCATAAGCAACCCGACCCTACCGGAAAACACTGGTGACCACCGCTACGCCGCCCGCTCCCTACAGCACCTTGGAGGGTGCACTCGCGAGCGGCTTCGCTATCACCCAGCTACACCACTCGGCGGGACACGATCCGGCAACCGTCGAAGCTCCGTAGTCTGGAACGTTGCAGACTATGATGCCGCGCGACCTGCAATAGGAGAGGTCGATGTGGTCGTAACCTGTGGAGCGCGTCGCGATCAGCTTCAGCTCAGAAAAATGCCTGAGTACTTCCCGATCGAGACTCGAGTTCACGAACGGACTGATGACCTCTGCGTTTAGGCACTCGCCAACAGTATCTCTATTGAGTGGCTCCCGCGTACAGACGATCTCATGCGCCGGCTGGAGCCGCAGGCACGCCTGATGCTCCCATTCCTCGGTTCCGAAGACGGCCACTTTCATCCGCTGTTT
Organism: Pseudorhizobium flavum; assembly: GCF_902502825.2. The sequence goes on along the minus strand of NZ_LR723672.1, from coordinate 185,530 downwards.
CCTTCTTGCGCAGGGGGCGTCCGCAATGCGAATTGCGGCTCGCGTATGAAGGTCTCTTCGTAGTGGAGACGAAGCTCCCGCAGTCACGCCGGCTGCGCCCCCCAAGCGATTTACCTCTGCCCTTTTCCCGACCAGCAACTCAAACGGCATTCATGCCGCCGGGGAAAGTTCGAACAGGATCTCAAGCCAGGCAATCCGCTCTTCGGACGAGGCGCTGTCCTCACAACCCGTACTTTCACCCGCCAGCAGCCGGCTTCTTGAGCTTTCGTCTGCAACTCGCCTTACCTCATCGTCGCCCAGCGCCACCGGAGGCCTCGGTCGATGCTCCCCCGAGCTTGGGAATGAATGCCGGAACTTCGCGCATGTAAGCGCGATATGTCTCTCCGAACTCCGTCAGGGCCTCACGCTCCTCGGAGCGCGCGAGCCGGACGTACATGAGCACCAGAATCGGGAACATCAGGAGCGTCAGCAGGGTGGGCCATTGCAGCAGGAATCCGAACAGGACAAGAACAAAGCCAACATATTGCGGGTGCCTGACATACGCGTAGGGACCGCTGGTTGCGAGCGCCCCCCGTCGCTGCGCGTCATAGAGGATTTTCCACGCTGCCGAGATCAGTACAAAGCCGCCGCCGATAAAGGCGAAGCTCAGTATATGAAATGGCCCGAAATGTGGGTTGGCTTCCCAGCCGAACAGCATCTCGAGGAGGTGGCCAGCATCATGGGAGAACCAGTCCACACCTGGATAGCGGCTCTGGAGCCAGCCCGAGAGCAGGTAGATGGTCAGCGGAAATCCGTACATCTCAGTGAACAGCGCAACGAGAAAGGCGCTGAATGCGCCAAATGAGCGCCAGTCGCGCGCCGTGCGCGGCTTGAAGAAGCTGAAGGCGAACATGATGAAGATCGCCGAGTTGAAAGTCACAAGAAGCCATAGCCCGTAGGCGGGCACATTCTCAGTCATGTCGGTCTCGCTCCGGTTCAGTGCCTGTGGGCCTGTGATCCGCGATCATCACCGGAGGTTTCGCCTGAATTGTCGGCGTTGCCACCATGGCCACCATGACCGCCATGCATGAAGACGTGCAGCAGAGGACACGCCAGGATCAACAGAAAGGGAAGGAATCCGAGTACGTGAGCGCGGTGCTCGGCGATCAAAAAGATGGCGGCTATCGCCAGGAAGGCGGCCAGCACGATATTAGCGCGGGACGAAAAAAAGCCCTTCCGCCCGTTGTCTTGAGAGGCGCCGCGTGCCATGTCAGGGTCCTTTCCGGACTAGGGTTCAACCTACTGTTCGTCCGACACTACCGCTTGCAAGCACGGCTGCTTTGCGCTGCATCAAATCCGCGATAATGGCTCGAAACTTGCTATCAGTTAACAGCGGGAGGCTCGTCGCAACCATCTCGAGCCTGCGCGGCTACTGCGTATCAGGCGCAAGCAGCCGCGACAGCCTCACCGTTCCTGCTGAGGCGATCAGGACCAACCCCGCGGGAAGCCAGAAGCCCAATACCGCGCCGCCCTCGAGGCCGAACAGGGCTCCTCCGCCTGCCGAACCGAGCGCCTGTCCGAAGCTCATTGCCGCTGCTTGTCGGCCAAGCTCCGCTCCCTGCGCTGCGCCGGCCCCTAGAGAGATCCAATAGGTCAGGACCGGCGTCAACACGCCGGCGCTTGCCGCGACTGCGCCGATAATAAGCAGCTGGGCGACGAAGCTTTCGGCAAAAGGGACGAGCAGCAGGCTACCGGCCATGATTACCAAGGAAGGAGAGATCAGCTTCGAGGTTCTGGAAGGCGCTATGACAGGGGAGAAAATGACCGCCTGCACCGCGAACATGACCAGACTACACTCCCCGAACATGAGTCCGATCTGGACTGGCGTCATCCCAAGGGCTTGACCGCGGAGCGCTAGACCTACCTCGAACGCAGCGATGCCGGTGGCGACGACTCCCGCAAGCAGGAACAGCTGCTTGCTTGTGGTGCGGTTCACGGCGTTCTGTCGTGGCCGATTCCGCTCTGCGAGCGAACCGGAATTGTCATCGAGGGTGAGCACGGCGCCGGCGCCCGCAAATGCAACCCCCGCCATAAGCAAGAATGGCAGCCCCAGAAGTTGCTCCGCAGTGAGATATACTGGACCTGCCGCACCAGCCTCCAGGATGATGCCGCCCAGCATGGGTCCGACAAACAACCCACCAATGCTCGCCATCCCGACCCAGGCGAAGCGTCTAGCCCGCCAGCCGTCAGAGACGGCCAGGTCCGCTATGAGGGCTTGGGCCGCAGGCAACACGGCAGCGGCAAAGACACCGTTCAGCAAGCGCACGCCATAGAGCCACGCCAGGGACGGCGCGAGAGCGGAGAGCGTCAGCGTCACCCCGAAGCCGCCGAGGCCAATCAGGAGGATCGGTCGTCTGCCATGGCGGTCCGACAGCATACCCCAGAGCGGCGCGACCAGGAGCGGTGCACCCGCATAGACGGCCGTGAGGATTCCGGTGTGCCAGCCAACACTCGCGGCCGGTGACAAGTTCTCGACGACGCGCGGCAGGACCGGCAAAGCCACGCCGTATCCGGCCGTCCCGGCAAACACGGCGAATAGAAGAACCGCCGTGGTATAGCGGCTCAGCCCGATCTCGCGGGCTTCGCTCATGCGGTCCTCTTCTCCGGCTGGCGGTTGACGATCGGCACCGCTCGTGCCGCGCCAGCCCCGCCTATTCCTTCAAGCCGCGTTCGCTTCAGGAGCAGCGCGTTGACCGCGACGAGCGCCGAGCTCCCCGACATGGCCAGCGCCGCGACCTCGGGGCTGATCACGAATGGATAGAAGACGCCGGCGGCCATCGGAAAGGCTACGACGTTGTAGGCGACAGCCCAGAACAGGTTCTGATGCATTTTGCGCAGCGTCGCGCGCGAGAGCTCGATTGCGCCAACGACGTCATAGGGGTCGCTCTTCATCAGTACGACGTCAGCGCTTTCCATGGCCACGTCGGTGCCGGCGCCGATTGCAAAACCGACATCGGCCTGCGTCAGCGCCGGAGCATCGTTGACGCCGTCTCCGACCATGCCGACCCGTTTGCCCTGTGCCTGCAGCTCCTTGATCTTGTCGGCTTTCTGGCCCGGCAGCACGTCGGCAAGCACGATGTCGATCCCGCCTAGCTCCTCTGCAATACGCTTTGCCGTGCCGGCATTATCGCCAGTCAGCATCGCGACCTGAACGCCGCGCTCACGCAAGGCCTTGAGCGTTCTCGACGCCGAAGGACGCGGAGCATCCGCGATCGCGATCAGACCGGCGGGAACGCCGTTTTCAGCGACATGGACAACTGTGCGGCCCGCGCCCTTCAGCCGGTCCGCCTCGGCTGCCAAGCCCGCCAGATCGATGCGCTCTTCGTCCATAAGCCGGCGATTGCCGATGAATACTGTGCGGCCGCCAACCTCTGCCCGCGCGCCCTTGCCTTCGATGTTGAGGAAGCCGCCGACTGGCTCGGTGGGCCGTTCGCCATGGCGTTCGAGGATTGCCAGGGCGAGCGGGTGGTCGGAACCCTTTTCCACTGCGGCCGCCACCGCCAGGACCTCGTCCGTCGTCCGCCCGTGCGCCGAGACGACCTCAACCACCTTGGGCTGACCCATCGTGAGGGTGCCGGTCTTGTCGAAGACGATTACGTCGAGCTTCGTGGCATCTTCCAGCGCCCCGGCATTCTTGAACAGGATGCCGTTCATGGCGCCCAGACCGGTGCCAACCATTACGGCCATCGGCGTCGCAAGGCCAAGCGCGTCCGGGCAGGCAATGACGAACACGGTGATGGTCAGGGTGAGCGCAAAGAGCAGGGGCTCGCCGATCCACCAGAACCACACGATGAAAGTGGCGAGCCCGATCACGATCGCAATCAGGACCAGCCACTGGGATGCACGGTCGGCGAGCAGCTGGGCGGGAGCTTTGGAATTCTGTGCCTCCTGCACCAGTTTGACGATCTGGGCGAGCGCCGTATCCGCTCCCACCTTGGTCGCGCGGTATTTGAAGCTGCCGCTCTTGTTGATAGTGGCGCCAATAACCTGATCGCCCGGCGTCTTTTCAACAGGCATGGATTCGCCGGTCAGCATGGACTCGTCGACCAGCGAACCACCCTCGATGATCTCCCCGTCGACCGGGATCTTGTTGCCGGGTCGAATGATGATGGTTTCGTCGACCTGGACCTCCGCGGTCGGAATTTCGGTCTCGCGCCCGTCCCTCACGACAGTTGCCATGGGCGGAGCAAGATCCAGAAGCGCCCGGATTGCTGCCGATGCGCCGGCGCGGGCGCGCATCTCCAGCCAATGACCGAGCAGAATGAAAACCAGCAGCACCGCTACCGCTTCGTAAAACTGCACACCGGGAAAGAAGAAGGTCGAGCCCACACTAAAGACGTACCCTGTGCCGACGGAGAGCACGACGAGGACGGCCATGTTGAGCACGCCGTTACGGAGCGCACGCCACGCGGCAATGAAGAAGGGCCAGCTCGGATAGAGGACCGCAGCACTTCCGAGGAAGAACAGCCACAGCTCGAGATCCAGGCCAAAGGGCGGCGCTGGCGGTGTGAACATCCCGCCCATCGGCGAGTAGATGAAGATTGGCACCGTGAAGGCGAGCGCAATCCAGAATCGATTGCGGATATCGCGGACCATCGCCTGCATGTCGCCGCCCGGCCCATGCCCCATCTCATGAGCCATCGCATCCGTACCAGATTTGCTTGATGCGCGAGGGTCGTGCCCGAGATGCGTGGCTTGACCATTCCGATCGCCGCCGCCTTCTGGCAAATGCGACTTCTGCTGCGCATGCCGCGCTGCCGGCGCCTTGGGATTGCCAGGTTCGGCGATGACCGAATCCGGCTCGCAGACATGGCGCGGCACCACCTCGCCGCGGCAATGGAAGCCGCATTCCTCAATCCTCGTGCGGATAGTTTCGACGTTCGCCAGCGTCTCGTCATAGCTCACCGTCGCCGTGCCTGAAGCGAAGTTGACTTCGGCCCGGGTAACGCCCGCAAGCTTCCTGAGCTGCTTTTCAACCGCCAGCGGATCAAGCACATTGGCAATGCCGCCTACGTTGACAGTGGTGGTTCGCACGTTTCGATCCTTTCAAATGAGAGCGGTCTCACGGTATCGGTGGCCGTGCCACGCAAAAATTGGCTAGCTCGGGCGACACGAGAGGGCTCAATCTGTTCGCGAGCCAAGTGCCAGCCGACTGCAGCCGGGAACTGGTGTTGGCGAACATGGAGGGTGACCTCATCCTGCCGTTGCGACTGCAACAGCGTCGCGTTAGTCTCACTATCAGTTGGCTTTGCAGGACGCGTTCGTTCCCGCTGCGGCTGAGCGTTCCGCTGCTGCAACACGAGCAACGTTTCTGCACCGTCTCCGGTTTGGCAATCGTTTTGTGAATTCATGCTTATTTCCTTAGCGAAGGCGGAGCCTGGACCAAGCGACATGTAACGGTCAGAGAGCCGTCCTTAGCCACAGTCTGCCTCGGGAAACCTTGACGTGGGTCAAATCTGCACCCCTGGATCGGATCAGCGTCGTTCTCCTTGAACCAGCGCTACCAAAAGCTCCAGCTAAAGCTTCTGATCCTCGGAACTCCCGAAATGCCAGGTTAGTTCGAGCCCTATCAGCTGCTGAAGTTGGCGGCTGTCCTGAGTATGAGGAATTATCTGGTGAGATGGAGCCCGGAAGCCATGGACATCCACAATATCACCGGCACCATGCAAGCTGGTCTGCGCTGTCATTACAGGATTGCCAAGCCGCCGCCTCGGTGCCGGCGGACACGAGGCGAACCGCCGCAGACCCTCAGTAAGCCGCTAGCCAAGTGTGCAGGTGCTCGTTCAGCCAAACGACGATAGTTCTTCACTTACGATGCTGCTTCTCGAGGAGATGGCGATCGCACGAACGGATGGCTGCGAGCTCCGTTTCAATCACCTGCGGCTGGGCAGCTTTACAACCAAGTGCGCTTCGCACGTCGCGCCGTCGTGGATGACTGCACCAACCCGACATCGGGCCGGCGCCACCGCCGGACTTCCCCTATGCCCGCCCACCTTGGATTCGATGTTTCCCACCTGACGTTCGCGCCGCATCCGCGATCACTCAACGCGCTGCCGACGGTTCTGGGATACCAGCCGTTGGTTTTCGGAATATCATGAATACCAGGTAAATAGACATGACGGCACCCCCAAAACAAAAAACTGAAATGTAGGCGAACGCGAAGAAGGCATACGTCACGCCAAGAACACCGGCGACCAGGAGGCCGAAAACCTTAACCTCTGGATCGCTTGAAAGCAAAAGCGGCGCAATGATAGCCGAAAGATAAATGCTATAGGTTACTTCTCGCGATGTCACCAAATCCAACAGCTCGGTGCCTTCGTATCGGATTGCATTCTCCAGAAACGTCGTTACGAGCCAGCCGTCGTGCGCAAAGTAGGGGACGTACTGTAATGCACCGATCATCCCACCAGCAACCGCAAAAGCAAGGTACAAGGCGCGGCGGCGGCCGCTTTCGAGAAAATAGGTCGAAATGGGTACCCACACTGGCCAGACCAGCCAGGCGAAGAACATGTAGGCCAGCGAGTATTGAACGATCTCATGGGTTTCGCCTGCTGCACCGGCGGTCCAGACAAGTCCCTCCAAAAGCTGCTGAACGCCAAAGAGGGCGGGCAGCATAGCCAAGCCGAGGTATCGCGGATCAACTCTGTAGGCGCGATAGGTACTTAGCCCCCCCGCTGGCAGAAGAACAGCGGCGGCAGCAAAGCTGATATTCGCGGACAGGCACATGGGAACTCCAATGCAATTCAACATCAGCGGTGCAGCGGATGCCGGTGGTCCACAATGGTGTCGGGCCCGTCCGCCGTACTCGCCGGAGGCGGGGAACGCACGTCGTGGAGAGCTTCCACAGAGCGCACCAAGTTTTCCCGCCACTGCTACTTCTGTTCGTGCGGCTTAACGGCAGGTCCGTTGAAGGACAAGAGACCCTAACAAACTCCGAACTCGACCCACTTCTCTGTACCTCATCACATGCCATCGTGAAGCATCCGCCTGCAGCCTTTGTACCGGTCCGTTGGCGAATTTTGCGCGCGGATATTCAGTCTTCACATTCCCCAGCTAGAAAGCCTTGATAAGCGCAGATCGCGGCGTAATCGGCTGGCGCTCGCAGCAGAGCCACTCGGTCTTTATGTTGCAGGATCACTGCTGATGCAGCACAGCGTCGGCGCCCGAGTTTCGACGATCTGCCACTGCTTGCCTTATTTGCATACTTGCTTACGCTTGGACGTTGTGGCTCTCTTGTCGGCTCCATGGGGTGGATATCGCGATCTGGAGAGCTCTGATCAGCAACGCAGCAATGATCTGGCTCTCGTCGGATTCTTGCGACATAGCTTCTGACCGTCGTATATGATCAGGTTCCGGCGACAGGTCTGAGCGCGGCCAAGCACGCTAAGAGTGGGCTTGGCGCAGCTGGGGTGTCAATCTGCCGCGCCTTCAACGCAACTATTGGACGGTCAGCGCTTTATCGCTATCCGAGGGATAATCATATAATGTCCAATGACGGCCAGAGACTCGCCGGGACAGAATCAAGAGAGAGAGCAATGGCTGAACCCCTTCGCAATTATCAGACGCGCGTCGCACCGGGGGTGCGCACCGACGCCGCAATCGACGAGGGCCTGCGCGCATATATGATCAGGGTCTACAACCTGATGGCGCTGGGCCTCGCGATCACCGGCCTGGCCGCTTTCGCCACCGCGCAGATGGCAGTGTCCGATGGACAGCTGACCGCTTTCGGGCAGCTGATCTTCGCAAGCCCGCTGCGCTGGGTGATCATGCTCGCCCCGCTCGGCTTCGTGTTCTTCCTGAGCGCCCGCGTCCACAAGATGAGCGTCTCGGCGGCGCAGATGACCTTCTGGGCGTTCGCTGGGCTTATGGGCCTGTCGCTCGCGTCCATCTTCCTCGTCTTCACCGGCGAGAGCATCGTGCGCGTGTTCTTCATCACGGCCGCCTCGTTCGGCGCGCTGTCGCTCTGGGGCTACACCACCAAGCGCGACCTGACCGGAATGGGCTCCTTCCTGTTCATGGGCCTGATCGGTCTCATCATCGCCATGGTGGTGAACATCTTCCTGCAGTCCTCGGCCATGCAGTTCGCCATCTCGGCGATCGGCGTGCTGATCTTCGCGGGACTGACCGCTTACGACACGCAGAAGATCAAGGAGATGTATTGGGAAGGCGACGATGTGCTGGTGGCCGGACGCAAGGCAATCATGGGCGCGCTGACGCTTTATCTCGACTTCATCAACCTGTTCATGTTCCTGCTGCAGTTCCTGGGCAACCGCGAATAACGGAGCTGGACCAATGAGTGCGAAGGGGGCGGCCGCACGGCCGCCCTTTTCGGTCTTGCCTTTGCACATTCGCGGTTTCCCGCTCCAGGACCGCATATCCTATTCCAACCAGCCGCGACCTCGTCGGCTCGTTGCGCTCCACCTGTCGCAGGAGGGCTCTGCCCTGAGCTGGAGATTCCAACCTTGAGGCGGTCGCCCACTTCCATGCCACGTTGGTTGCGTTCATGCGCAGTTACTTGAGCTCGCCGTTTTTGATAGGCGCTTGATAGCCCACTCGCTTAATTAGTCGCCAACAGAGCCAAGTTTGATCTGGGACAAAGTCCAATGTCTGGCCGGTGGTACGCTCGGTCTGAAGAGTCACCCCAGGTGTCCAATTAAGGAAGGACCAGAGCCGTTGAGTCCGGGTTCCCCCCTGTCAACAAGATCCGGCAAACACGCCGGGATAGTGACGTATGGTGCGCGCCGCTGGCTTGTCCTGTGCGTCGCTTTGCTCGTTGCTGCTTCTGCGCCTTTTTTTGGCGGCGGCCATGCGGGTGCTGCGCCGCTTCAGGAGACCCATCTTGTCGCCGTGCATGCTGGCCCCCATGCTGGAACCATCCACAGCAACCATGACGCTCCATGTGATGACGAAAGTCGCGCCAGTGGCGGGGATAGTTGCTGTGTTTCCGTGTCCGGATGCGGCGCCTGCGTTCCGGTGCCTCTTGAAGGACTCGCAGACGTTCATCTGAGCAGGCCTGCGCCCGCTGCCCACTCTTCGGTCTCATCGCCCGGCGAGGTTCACTTCCTGTTGCGACCTCCGAAGCTTCTCGCGACCGCCTGAGCGCACGCGGCCGACCGGTTCGTGCGCTCCCCCCGAACGGCCTGACGGCCGGAGTCACGAACATGAGAAGTTGCAACGATGAACCCCATTTCCAGACGCCAGTTTCTGGCATCCGCAGCGGCTTGCGGACTCGCAAGCGCTGTACCTCCCCTGATTGTTTCAAGCGCCTCAGCGGCCGGAAGCCGGTCACTGCTTCGTGCAGAGACGCGCATCCTTGATATCGGCGGGCGCGCCGCGACTGTCCTCGGACTGGTCCAGCCCGGTGGAGCCCAGGGGCTCTCTCTGACTGCAGGTCAGGATTTTCAGGTCCGTCTTGAAAATGCACTGGACGCGCCGACCCTGATCCACTGGCACGGGCTGATCCCACCTTTCGGGCAGGACGGAGTGCCTGACCTCCCACAGCCGCTGTTGAAGCCGGGCGAGGGCTTCGACTACGCTTTCCCGCTGGACACGCCCGGCACGCACTGGATGCATGCGCACACCCTCCAGGAGCAGCAACTGCTCGCCGCGCCGCTGATCGTGTCCGATCCGGAGGAAGCAGGCCTCGACGAACAGGAGATCGTCGTGCTGCTGCACGACTTCAGCTTCAAGGCGCCCGAGGAACTGCTTGCCGGACTCACGGGAACCAGCGCTCCCATGCCGGGCCATGACATGTCCGGGATGGGAGCAAATGGCGGGCATGGGGCGAGCAGTGGCGGCCACGGGTCCGGCGGTATGGCCATGGACATCAACGATATCGAATACGACGCTTATCTCGCCAACGACCGCACGCTCGACGACCCCGAAGTGTTCCGGGTGGAGGCGAACGGCTCAGTGCGGCTCCGCCTCATAAACGGGGCCACCGCCACGGCGTTCTGGATCGACACGGGAAGCCTGGGAGGCGAAGCAATCGCCGTGGACGGGAACGCCGTCGCTCCGGTCCGTGGCAGCCGTTTTCCTCTCGGGATGGGGCAGCGGCTCGACATCCGGCTGCGCGTTCCGAAGGAGGAAGGCGCCTGGCCTGTTCTCGCGCTCCGGGAAGGAGCGGTCCAGCAGACCGGGTTCCTCCTTGCCACGAGACAGGCTGCCGTGAGGCGGGTCGCTCCCACTGGAGAGGCAGCTGCAGCGCCGCTCGACCTTTCCTTCGAGGCGGGTCTACGTGCGGCGGCGCCGCTGCCGGACAGGCGGGCAGATCGCAACCATCCGGTGCTGCTCGGAGGCAACATGGAGGGTTACGTCTGGACCATCAACGGAAAGGCTTGGGGCGAGCACCAGGCGCTCCAGATCCGGGAGGGCGAACGCGTCGAACTGGTCATGCGCAACGCCAGCATGATGGCCCACCCAATGCACCTGCATGGCCACCATTTCCAGGTAGTGGCGGTCAACGGCCGCCGCATCGGGGGCGCTCGCCGCGACACGGTGTGGCTTCCGCCGCAGGCGGAAGTGACCGTCGCGTTCGACGCGTCGAATCCCGGGACATGGGCCTTCCACTGTCACCAACTATATCACATGGCCACGGGCATGATGATCGTCGTCGAGTATGTCAGCTGAACAGCAGGAGAAGAAGATATGAAGAAGCATTCCAAGAACACGGCAGCTGTCGCCGTCTCACTTCCGCAACTTTCAATGACCGCTACCAGGCGCGCGGCCATGTTCGGCCTTGGCGCGTCGATCCTCGCATTTGCGGTGTCGTTTGCGCCTCCCGTAAGCGCCCAGTCTGCGCAATCCGGGTTCGTCTACACCGCGGATGAATATGGCAACTCCGTGAGCCGTATTGAGCTGGAAACCGGCAAAGTGGAAATTGCCCCGGTTGGTGTTACGCCTCACAATGTCCAGTTCGTCCCGGGCAAGAATCGCCTTCTTGCCGTCGGAACGCCTCTGTCTGATTCGGGAGCCCCCGGACATGGTGGCGGCAGCGACGATCACGGCGGTGAGGCAACGGCAGAAGCAGAAGGCGACGGCGATCACAACGGGGAGGCCGCGGAAGATGGCGGCCACGGCGGCGATGTCGCTCATGATGGCGGCGACGAGGCTGGCGGCACACTGATCGTTATGGATACGGTGAACTTCCCATCGGCTCCGGTGTTGTCGGTGCCGGTCGGACGCCATCCGGCACATGTCATTGCCGATCTGGACGGCAGCCGCGCGTTCGCTTCCAATTCCGGCGACGACACCGTTTCCGTTATTGATCTTGGTACGGGCGAGGCCGTGGCGACGATAGCCACGGGCGATTACCCGCATGGGCTGCGAATGAGCCCTGACGGCAAGTCTATCTACGTGGCCAATGTCGAAGGCGGCACTGTCTCCGTGATCGACGCAGCCTCGCTTGAGGAGACAGACAGGATCGAGGTCGGCAAGGCCCCGGTCCAGGTCGGCTTCACGCCGGACGGTACGCAGGTCTATGTTTCCCTGAGGGACGAGAACAAGGTTGCCGTCATCGATACCGCCTCCCGGCAGGTTATCGCACGCGTCGACGTTGGACGTTCTCCTATCCAGATGCATGCAACCCCTGACAGCCGCTTCGTATACGTGGCCAACCAAGGCACTGAAGTGGAGCCGGACGAGACGGTTTCGGTCATAGATGTGGCGAGCGGCGCCGTGGTGAAGACCATCACGACTGGAAAGGGAGCGCATGGCGTCACCGTCAGCGACGATGGCGCCTATGTCTTCGTCACAAATATCCTGGACGGCACCGTTTCCGAGATTTCCGTCGCCAGCCAGTCCGTCGTCCGCACCCATGAGGTGGGCGAGGGCCCCAACGGTATCACCTTCCAGGCACGATGAAGCATGCCCGGGCGGCGGCGCCGCCCGGGAATTCCCTCACCGAAGGAGCACAGACATGAAGACGATTTCCAGAACCGCTTTCGCCGCAGCTCTGCTGCTTGCTGCCGCCCCGGCCTTTGCCGAGGAAGCCCATCACCCGGCCACCACCGAGGCTCCGGCTGCGGGTTCCGCTCCAGAAGCCGCCGCCCAACCTGCCGCCCCGGCAACCTCCGCCGCACCCGCGCCTGACGCGGGATCCCCCATGATGGGGGGAGGTATGATGGGCGGTGACATGATGGAGATGATGAAGCAGATGATGGGCAGCCATGCCGGGATGATGCGGAGCATGATGTCGGCCAACGGAATGGCCGCGGGCGGTTCGATGCGGCACATGATGTCGCCTGATCGCGTGGAGGGACGGATCGCCTTCCTGCGCACCGAGCTGAAGGTCACCGAGGCCCAGGAGAAGCTCTGGGAGCCTGTCGCCGAGGCCCTGCGCGCCCAAGCCGACGCATCCAAGAACATGATGGCCGGAACGGACGGAATGATGCAGGGCGACGGTTCAAAGACCTTGCCACAGCGGGTCGCGGACAGGGAGAGCGCGCTTTCGGCGCGCCTTGATGGACTGCGCCGCCTCAAGGCGACGATCGAGCCTTTCTACGCCTCGCTGGACGAAACCCAGAAGAAGGCGGCCGATGACCTGCTGATGCCGATGGGAATGATGTGACCAGCGCTATCGCGGCGGCCGCCTGCGCCGCCGCGATAGCACCCGCGTAGCTGATACAGAACTGGAGCGATGATGAGCGTATCGATTTCATTCCTGGGCGCCGCCGGCACCGTCACCGGATCGCGTTTCCTGCTGGAAAAGGGCGGCAAGAGGATACTCTTCGATTGCGGGCTCTTTCAGGGGCTGAAGCAGCTGCGACTCCGCAACTGGGCTCCGTTCCCTGTGGAGCCCAGCACCATCGACGCGGTCTGCCTCACACATGCTCATCTCGACCACTCTGGCTATCTCCCGGCGCTGGCGCGTGACGGCTTTGCCGGGAAGATCTACACCTCGCACGCGACGATGGAACTCTGCGGCATACTTCTCCGGGACAGCGGATTTCTTCAGGAAAAGGATGCCGAGTACGCGAACCGCCACGGCTTCTCGAAGCACAAGCCCGCGCTGCCGCTCTTGTCGCTTGGCAGATAAACGGGTTCTTCCTCACTTTGTGTGGTTCATTCGCCGTTAGCGAGGTTTTGGCTATGGGCGGGCATGCGAACGAAATCGAAATGGTCGCCCGGTCCAGGGGTCAAAGTACTGGGTGTCGCGCTCACCGTTGATCACGGTTGGGTTGTTTCCGCAGCTGGATCCAAGATCGGAGTATGCCCCGATTGTGGATGTCGAAGCCGAAGTCGGCATGGCTGGTCCTGCCGCAGCCTCCAGGATCTGCCAGTCCAGGGCAAGCCCGTGACAGTGAAGCTCCTGCTGAGCCGCTGGCGATGTGCACATGGGGAATGCGCACGACGAACGTTCACCGACCGTCTTCCGATGGTAGCTGATCCATACGCGCGTCGGACAAGAAGGGTCGGAGAGATTGTTGGCTTGCTCGGCCATAGCACTGGCGGCCGTCCTGGCGAGCGGTTGATGCAACGGCTCGGCATACCGGTCAGCGACGACACTATCCTGCGGCAACTGAAACGGGATGCTGCAGTTGCCCAACGCAATTCCAAGACACGGGTGGTCGGTATCGATGATTGGAGTTGGCGGCGCGCGACGAGCTATGGGACCATCATGGTCGACCTCGAGCGCCGCTCGGTTATTGACATACTGGATGACCGTAGCGTCGAGAATGCGGCCAAGTGGCTTCGGAGTCATCCTTCCATCGAGATTGTCAGCCGCGACCGCTGCGGCCTGTATGCGCAGGCCACCCGTGAAGGCGCACCGCAGGCCCGGCAGGTCGCCGATCGGTTTCATCTGGTCCAGAACCTTCGTTCGGCCATCGAAGAACAGATGAGCCTTTCCGGGCGTGCCACCGGCAGGGCCATTCTTTCGGAGGACGCAATTGTTGACGCTGCGACACATCGCCGGCGCGCCCGTCTTGCGCATAGGCAATCTCGCCAGGAGATATTCGACATGCTCCATGCCTTGCGCCAGCAAGGGCTGTCCTACAGCGAGATCGCCAGACGGACCGGCTATGAGCGTCGCAGCATAACGAAGTGGCTCAAGTTCGAGGCTCCACAAGACAGGCGACGAGCAGCACTGAACCCCACATCACCATGGTATTTCGAAGCCTTCCTTGCGCAATGCTGGAAGGATGGGAACCGGCGCGGACGGCATCTGTTTCACGACGTCAAGCAGCGCGGCTACACCGGCAGCTTCGCCAATCTGGAGCGGTTGCTCGGAGCTTGGCGGCGGGCCGAAAGGGGACAGGCCGATGATGTACCGCCCGCCGCGTTGAAGTCGGAACCGGTTCGAGATCCCGAAACCGGTCATGCAATCTCTCCGGTGGTTGCCGCGGCGCTATGTATCAAGCCGCGAGGCCTGCTGACGGACCGGCAGGCAAGGAAGGTCGACGCCCTGAAGCAGGGATCTGAGGCGTTTGTCCAGATGCGACGCCTGGCGATGCGCTTCAACGGCATCCTTCGCGGCAAGAGATCGCCACCACTGGATGCATGGATCGACGATGCGATCGACTCCGAGCTCATCCCTATCATGCGGTTCGCTCGCGTCCTTCGCAGGGACATCGATGCCGTCAACAACGCCATCGAGCTGCCCTGGAGCAACGGGCAGGCCGAAGGCCAGATCAACCGCCTCAAGACCCTCAAGCGAGCAATGTACGGTCGGGCAGGCCCTGAATTGCTGAAGGCACGAATGCTGCCGCGGCTCCACACAAAGTGAGGAAGAACCCGATTAACTGCAAAGCGACACCAGGCGCATAAGAATTGGACAGTGAGGGCGATGGTCGCCACGGCAGGCGTTAACCAACATCTTCAGTGTTTGTGCCATTTCCTGCAAGGCTTGGATCTTTCTCTCAAGTTCCGCGATATGACCCTCGGCCAACCGCTTGACCTCCGCACTCTGGCGCGACTCGTCCCGCCACAGTTCCAGAAGTCCGTTGATCTCAGCGACGGAGAAGCCAAGGTCGCGTGCGCGACGGATGAAACGCAGCATATGCACGTCTGTATCTGAGTAGTCCCGATAGCCGGACCCTGTACGATCTGCCCGTGGTATCAAGCCGGTCTGCTCGTAGTAGCGGATCATCTTGGCCGAAACGCCGGATGCTCTGGATGCTTGTCCAATGTTCATGAGCGATTTCCCTTCGTAGTGGACACCGTCCTTGGCAGGCGGCGTCACCCTTTATTAATGAGCAGCCCGAAAGCGACGAAGCCGCAGGGCATTGCCCAGCACGAACACACTCGACAAGGCCATCGCGCCCGCCGCGAACACGGGCGAGAGAAGGATACCGAATCCGGGGAAAAGCGCGCCCGCCGCCACAGGGATGAGCGCCGTATTGTAAGCGAATGCCCAGAATAGGTTCTGTCGAATGTTGCCGATTGTCGCCTTCGACAACGCTATCGCGTTGGGCACGCCTTGCAGGCTGCCTGACATCAGTACGACGTCGGCGGCTTCGATTGCTATGTCCGTACCCGTCCCAATGGCGAGACCTACATCCGCCTCCGCCAAGGCCGGGGCGTCGTTGATTCCGTCGCCGACGAAGGCCACCTTGCCATATTGTTCCTTGAGACGGCGAACCGCATCAACCTTGCCGTCCGGCAACACCTCCGCCGCCACGTCATCGATCCCGAGTTGAGCGGCGATGGCCTTGGCGGTGCGCATGTTGTCCCCGGTGATCATCGCAACCTTCAGGCCAAGACCGTGCAACGCCTTGATTGCGGCGGGCGTGGTCTCCTTGATCGGGTCGGCCACTGCGATGATCGCCGCGATCTTTCCCTCTATCGCAGCATAGAGCGGCGACTTACCCTCGTTACCGAGACGTTCGGCCGTCTCGCTAAACTGCGCAACGTCATGACCGAGCTCGACCATGTATCGATCAGCGCCGATTTCGACGCGCCGACCCTCGACCAAAGCTTTCACACCGAAGCCTGTTACCGATTCAAAGTCAGACACCGCCGGCATCCGAACGCCTTCCGCAGCGGCCGCATCCACGATCGCCCGCGCGATTGGATGTTCCGATTTCGCCTCGACAGCAGCCACCGTACCCAGAACCTCGGGTCGGTCGAAGCCTGCGGCAAGTTCCAGATCGGTCAAGGCCGGCTTTCCTTCGGTTAGCGTACCCGTCTTGTCCACGGCGACCACACTGGCGTCTTTCAGCAACTGGAGCGCCTCGCCTTTGCGAAAGAGGACCCCCAGCTCCGCACCGCGGCCTGTGCCGACCATAATGGACGTCGGCGTAGCCAGACCCATGGCGCAGGGGCAGGCGATGATCAGGACGGCGACAGCGTTGACCAGCGCGAAGGTGAGGGCGGGCGACGGCCCGAAATACAGCCAGGAAGCAAAAGTGAACGCCGCTACCACAAAGACCGCTGGCACAAACCACATGGTTACCTTGTCGACCAGCGCCTGGATGGGAAGTTTGGAACCCTGTGCCTCCTCCACCATACGGATGATCTGCGACAGAACCGTATCCCCGCCGACCGCCGTCGCCCGGAAAGCGAAGGCGCCCTTCTGGTTGACAGTGCCGCCCACGACCACGCTACCGATCGCCTTCGAGACCGGAACAGGTTCTCCGGTAATCATCGACTCATCGACATAGCTATCACCTTCGACCACTTCACCATCGACGGGAATGCGTTCGCCGGGGCGAACCTCAACGATGTCGTCGGAAGTCACCGAACCGATCGGCAAGTCGACCGTCTTGCCATCCCTGCGAACCCGCGCAGTCTTTGCCTGAAGGCCGACCAGCCGCTTGATCGCCTCGGACGTGCGCCCTTTGGCACGGGCTTCCAGCAAGCGGCCAAGCAGGATGAGAGTGACTATGACTGCCGCAGCTTCGAAATAAACGTTGATCGTTCCAGGCGGGAGGAAGCCCGGTGCGAAGGTTGCAACCAAGGAGTAGCCGTAGGCAGCAAGCGAACCGACCGCCACCAGTGAATTCATGTCGGGCGCCATCCGCCAGAGGGCTGGAATTCCCTTGTCATAGAAGCGAATGCCCGGAACGAAGAGCACGAGGGTCGTCAGCACGAACTGGATGTACCAGCTCCACTGCATGCCGATTGTCGATTCGATCAATGCATGACCGCCTGGGATGACATGGGATCCCATTTCCATGAGAAAGACTGGAGCTGTAAGCACCGCAGCCATCGTGAAATCACGGGCCAGCTCGCGCCGCTCCGCTTCCTTTCTCTCCGCTTGCTCGGCATTTGCATCCTCGTGGTCAGGGCCGGCATTTGCACGCACCACCTCGGCCTCGTAGCCGGCATCTGCGATGGCGGCGATCAACTCAGCCATGTTGGCGCCGCCGCGCACCGTGGCCCGTTCCGTGGCCAGATTGACCGCTGCCTCGGTAACCCCTGAAACAGCTTTCAAGGCGCGCTCGACCCGCCCGACACACGACGCGCATGTCATGCCTTGGATCGACAGCTCTACGAGGCCGGTCGGCCCTGCGGCCTGGGACGGCACCGAATAGCCAACCTTCTCGATCGCCTCGATCAGAATTGCCTTGTCAACATCTGATCTGGTGGTGACATTCGCGCGTTCCGTAGCCAGATTGACCGATGCGGCCTCGACACCGGGAACAGCCTTCAGGGCTCGTTCGACTCGGCCAACGCACGACGCGCAGGTCATGCCCTCTATCGGCAGCGATACAGCTTCAGACATCTCATTGGTGCGGACGGGTGCATTCATCGCCTCTTCCTTTCTTATTCGAAGAATCAAATTCTGGAGGAGGATCAGGCTTCCAACGATAGGAAGGTCAATAGAAAAAATCCTAGCATGTGCCCCTTGACCTTACCATCGTTGGAAGGACCATCTTGTTCAGCATGAGAGCCGAACAAAGGAGATTTCTCATGCTGCTCAAGATCGAAAACATGACCTGCGGGGGCTGCGCAAGGTCGGTGACAAAGGCGATCCAGTCCGTCGACCCGAACGCTACGGTCAAGCCGGACCCCGCCGCTCGCACGGTCAAGGTCGAGACGGCGGCAACCGTCGCCGATATCGAGCGCGTTCTGGAAGAAGCCGGCTATCCTGCGGTCGCAACCTGATGAGGATGAAACGATGAACAGGCTAACCCCGATTTTCATAGGTGGCGCAATCGCCATCAGCGTGGGCCTGGCACTCGCTCAAACCCAGATGGACAACAATGGCGCTATGCAGGGGCACAATATGCCCGGCATGAACATGCAGGGCATGGACATGTCCGCCGCGGACGAACCCTCGACCAAGGCTTACCTGGCCGTCATGGAAAGCATGCAGAAGAACATGCTGATGGACTATTCAGGCGATGCCGATGTCGACTTCATGCGCGGCATGGTTCCCCATCATCAGGGCGCTATCGACATGGCAAAGGTCGTTCTCGAGTACGGTCGCGCCCCTGAGGTCCGCAAGCTCGCAGAAGACGTGATCAAAGCCCAGGAAGGCGAGATCGCCATGATGAAGAAGTGGCTCGCCGATCGTGGCAAATAACGCCGGTCGGGCGGCTTCTTGAGCCGCCCGACCAATCCCTGCATCTTACACAGGCTCAGGAGAGGGCGCGCTATTGCGCGTTTGACCCTGTCGAGCCCGGAGACCACGACGTTGCCATAGAACGCGCCATGCTAAGCAACCTTCGGAAGGCCGGGTTGTCATTACGTGGAGACCATACGGCGCTAAATGGCAAGATTTCCCCGAGAATCGCCCGATAGCACACGCCGGGAACTGAGCCGCAGTCATCGCCTCGCTAACGACCGTCAATCCGCGGCCCAGAGCCACGAGTGGGAGCAGGTTCTCTCGTCCGACAAAATGGACGGTGATCTCAGGGTGCTGACCCAGACCAGCCAAGCGCTGAACCAGGTAGTCGTGAATTTCTTGGCCGGGGGCCACGTCGTTCACGACGAAAGTTTCGTCAACAAGGTCGGTCCAATCGACCTCGTCGCGCCCGGCTAACGAATGATCTTCCGGTAGAACCGCAAAGACGCGCTCAGACCAAAAATACGAGGTGTCGCAATCAGGCCAGAGGCGGGTGCCGGTAAGGAAGGCGACGTCAAGAGAAAACTGGCGGATCGCCGCCACATGCTCTGAATGATTGCCATCAATGAGTTCAACCTGAACCCTCGGATGCGCGCGATGATATGCACGCAATAGTTCTGCAAGAAACCCCGAGGCAATCGATGAGAATATTCCGATCCTCACGAAGCCGTCTTCAGAACGCCCTATGGCAGCAATATCTTCGGCTCCGTCGTCGACGTTTCTGAGAATTTGTCTTGCCCGCCCAAGGAACCGTTGCCCTGCATGGGTCAGCGAAATCCCCCAGGTGTGCCGGTGAAACAGCGAGGCGCCGATTTGATCCTCAAGGTCAGCAATACATCGACTGACCGCTGATTGCGATAGCCCGATGGCCGCCCCGGCTTTGCGGAAGCTGCCATGCTCGGCCACGACCACGAAGGTGTTAAGGTGACGCAGCTCTATTGCAGGTGGTCGCCTAGCCATGACAGCAGCCTCCTACGAGGCGCTAGGCCGTTAAATTCAGGAGATGCCAAATCCAACGGCTCGCGCCACTGTTCGGGTCCAAGCTGTCCGATACCCGCGTCCATCACCCTCGCCCCTCGTTCGCTCGTATCCGTGCAGCGACGAGCCGCGCAGCGAGTAACGGGTTTCGGATCTGGCATGTCGCGATTCGAAGTGCCGTTGGTCATGCTTCGCTCTCGCTACCTGAAGCTGATCCATTGGAGGCCAGGGGCTGTCTTGGTCGGCACGCCTTTCGTGATGATTATGTCCATGTGCGCCATGCTTCCGATGCATAAAGATATGGAGTACCGGACAACTCAAAATGAGAAGCCAAGGCAACCAGCCCAGAGTGTGAGCACGACGCTCCGTGATCAGGTAAAAGGCGGCGATAGCGCGAAAGCCGTAGAGGGCGGCGCTGCTCGCTGTAAGCTTTGAACGGCGAGCGTTACCGCGTTTGCCTATCTGAGTTCTGGTCATATTGCTCCTCCAGTATCGCGCGTGGGCTCGGTAGGTGCATGGTTTGCGCCACCGCCCGTAAGCCGACCGCGAGGCAACTGTTGTTGAGATAGCAATGCCCGTCTGGCGGAGTCTTTAATCTCGATTAAGGTGTCGGGAACGACGAGGCTACCCTGCGCGGTTCGCCAAAAGGCCAGCCTGGACGGGTCCGGTTCGACTTCTCGCCCATCAATGTGGAGGGCTTCGGTGGCCAGAGGAGCTACGCCATCACCGCTTTGATCGGGAACGGACATGTCGCTCCCGATCGACACAGTTCGGAGCAAGGTCGAGCTCAGGCGCGGTGCCACCTCGATCAGCACCGAGAACGGCCAGCTTGCGAACTATGTCTGCGTCGACGTCAGAGGCCGTGATCTCGGCGGCTATGTCGCCGATGCCCGAAGGGCTGTTGCGGAGCAGGTGACACTGCCGCCCGGCTACACCATCGGGTGGAACGGCCAGTTCGAATATCTGCAACGTGCCGAAGCACGCATCAAGATCGTCGTGCCGGTTACACTAATCATCATCTTCTAGCTGCTCTATGCATGGCGCTCCCGATGTCCAAGCCTAATTTCATACCTTCAGTGAATAACACAGCATTGGAGTTAAGGAGTTGGGGGCCAGTACGTCATCTTTAACCTCCATCAACGATTGCTGTCCAACTCGGGCTCACACTGCCAGGCGCAAAAAGAGGTCCGACATCGAAGAAGGAGCACTATCATGTCAGAAGCGCAGGCCACTCTGGAGAAGGACGTTGTTCGACCCAAGATCGAGCTGCGAGCTTATGAAATCTGGGTGCGTGAGGGTTGTCCGAAAGGTCACGACCTAGAGCACTGGCTGCGCGCCGAAGCCGAGATCGTGGGGGAGGGCGCCGAGCCCGAAGCGACGGATGAGGTCGCAGATTCTGCCAAGAAGAAGAAATAATCCGTCGATCGCGCGAGTGACGCCGACAAGCGGGCTTCCTCACACCGGGAGGGTACTCTTGGATTTTCTGGATCGGGCTGTTCAGCGGACGCGCTTTGCGTATTTCTCGATGGAGATCGCGCTTCGCGCCGAGATGCATACTTACAGCGGCGGGCTGGGTGTGCTCGCCGGGGACTCGGCGCGCTCGGCGGCTGATCTCGATCTACCAATGGTGTTCGTTACGCTCGTGAGCCGCCAGGGTTATGCGCGGCAGGAGATCGACAACAGTCATGCGCAGGTCAGCCATGCTGATCCGTGGTCGCCCCAAGACTTTGCGACCGCCTTGCCGCAGATGGTAGCTGTGTCAATCGAGGGACGTGCGGTGTGGGTGCGCCCCTGGCTCTATGCGCTGGAATGCCAGCTGGGGCATGTCATCCCGGTGCTGCTGCTCGACACGGATCTCGCGGAGAACGCCGTGGAGGATCGCCGGATCACCGATGCGCTTTATGGTGGGGACCAGGCCTATCGGCTGAAGCAGGAGATCGTGCTCGGCGTCGGCGGCCAGAGCGTGCTGCGTGCGCTCGGCTTCCGCATCGAGAAATATCACCTCAACGAAGGCCATGCAGCGCTGCTAACCCTGCCCCTTCTAAAAGGAACGCGGCGGCCAGACGGCGTTCACGCGTCCGATCCGATCGACAGCTACGACGTCTCGGCGGTTCGCAAGCGCTGCGTGTTCACGACGCACACGCCTGTGGAAGCCGGGTTCGACAAATTCGACTATGACCTCGTTGAGCGCGTGCTCGGCGACTACATTGAACGCGATATCCTGGCGCACCTCGCCGGCGCCGATCAGCTCAATATGACGCATCTGGCGCTGAATCTCAGCGGCTATGTCAACGGTGTCGCCCGCCGGCACGCGGAGACGACGCGCAAACTCTTCCCAGGCTATACGATCGCCTCGATCACCAATGGCGTTCATGTCCATCGATGGACGCATGGCGCCATTGCCAGACTGTTCGAGCAGCAATTCTCAAACTGGGCGCACGAGCCCGAGGTCCTCGCCTTCGCCGATCAGATCGGCGACAACGCCTTGTGGTCGGCACACGGGGACGCAAAGCATGATCTGCTGGCACGGATCGCGCAGGCGACGGGGAGGCAATTGCGTCCCGACCTGCCGCTGATCGGATATGCGCGGCGCATGACCGCCTATAAGCGGCCCGAGCTCATCTTCTCCGACATGGAGCGCTTGCGCGAGATCGCGAACGCTCAACCTTTCCAGATCGTCCTGGCCGGCCTTGCGCATCCGAACGATGGCGGCGGGCAGGAAGCGATACGCGCGCTGGGGGCGCATATCGATGCACTTGAAGGCACGATCCCGGCGGTATTCATGCCTGGGTACAATCTCGACGTTGCCGCCGCGTTGGTCGCCGGTTGCGATGTCTGGTTGAACACGCCGCTGCCGCCGCTCGAAGCATCCGGCACGAGCGGCATGAAGGCCGCCCTCAACGGCGCGCTCAACCTGAGCGTCCTCGATGGTTGGTGGATCGAGGGCTGTGTCGAGAGTGTGACGGGCTGGTCGATCCCCAGCAATGGTGCCGAGGCGAGCGATGCGGGAGCGCTCTATGACAAGCTGCGGGCTGTGGTGCTTCCCCTCTATCACGGTGACCGGGGACGCTGGATCTGGATGATGAAGCAAGCCATCAGCAAGATCGGGTCGTCCTTCAATTCTCATCGGATGATGCGCCGCTACGTCACCGAAGCCTATTTGCGTTGACGAGGGACGAGGATGCGTGTGCAAGATGTGATGTCGACGCGATTGGCCACCATCAGCCCGGAGCACAGCGTCTGGCACGCCGCGCAGATCATGCTCACCGAACATGTCAGCGGCCTGCCGGTGCTCGACGACGCACAAGCCTTGATCGGCATGGTCACGGAAGGCGACCTGCTGCGGCGCTCCGAGCTCGGCACACCTCTCGGTGACGGCGGAGTGCAAGAGCGTGCGCGGGCCTACGTCAAGAGCCGCAGCTGGAAGGTCGGTGCGCTGATGTCGGCCCCGGTTTTGTCCATCGACGAGGATGCCCCGCTGTCGCAAGTGGCGATGCTGCTCGGCCTCAACCGGATCAAGCGTCTGCCGGTGCTGCGCGACGCGCGGCTGGTGGGCATCGTCAGCAGGGCGGACCTGCTCAAGGTCATTTCGGCGGGCGGACCGGATGCGGAGATCAGGGGCGATGCGGCGGTCTCGCGGGCTCTGCGCGCCCGCCTCGAGGAGGCGGGCGCCGTGCTGCGCCGACAGCCGGAACTCCATGTCGCCGCGGGTCGGGTGCACGTCGCAGGGACCATGCGCTCGCAGGAGGAAATCGACGTCGTGCGGATGGTGGTCGACAGTGTCGTGGGATCGGGGTTTAAGGATGATTTGACAGTGGAGAAGGAGCCTCGATGAGGGTTGTTCTGTTCGAAGCGGAGGATTGGGAGAAGAAAGCCTGCGCAAAACTGATGCGCCGGCACGACGTCCGCTGCACGACGGCTCCGCTGAATATCACCACGGTCGGCGAATTCGAGGACGCGGAGGTGATCAGCCCTTTCGTGGCGTCCCGCCTTGATTCCGGCATCATCGATCGATTGCCCGATCTGAAACTCATCGCGACCCGTTCGGCGGGATACGATCATATCGACCTGACCGCCTGTCGAGAGCGAAGTATCGCCGTTGCCAATGTGCCGGATTACGGGGATGCGACGGTCGCCGAGCACGCCTTCGCGCTGCTGCTGGCGCTTGCGCGCAACATCGTCGAGAGTGTCGCGCTGACCCGCCGCGGCGGTTTCTCGATGGCCGGCATGCGTGGTCTTGAGTTGCGGGACAAGGTCATTGCGGTTGTTGGAACAGGGCGCATCGGCCGCCGCACGATCGAGATCGCGCATGGCTTCGGCATGAAGGTCCTCGCCTTCGATCAGGTCGAGGACGCTGCCGCCGCGACACGGCTGGGCTTCACCTATGGCGCGCTCGACGAGGTCCTGGCGCAGGCCGATGTGGTGACGTTGCATGTACCATCATCACCGGACACCGTCGGGATGATCGGCGAACGGCAGTTCGACGTTATGAAGGACGGCGCCATCCTCATCAATACCGCTCGCGGCAATGTGGTCGACACGGAGGCGCTGGTGCGGGCGCTGGCAAGCGGCAAGTTGCGCGCGGCCGGTCTCGACGTGCTGCCGCAGGAGCCGCTGATCCGTGAGGAGGCCGAGATCTTCCGCCAGAACATGGCGGTCGATACGGTCGATCTCAAGGCGCTTGTCGCCAACCACGTGCTGCTGCGCTTTCCGAACGTTCTGGTCACGCCGCACAACGCCTACAACACCGACGCGGCGCTGCGACGTATCATCGACACCACCCTTGCCAACATCGAAGGCTTTGCGGCCGGTCGCCCGGTCAATCTGGTAGGGGTAGCCTGAGATGTGCCTTTCCGCGGAGGTCAGTCTGGGTGCCGCCGCCGTCCTCATCCCGGGCGGCGCGGTGGCGGGCGCGTCGGCCTGGCGGGCAGATCGCCGCTATCTGATGATCGCAACCCTTCCGCTTCTGTTCGGTCTGCAGCAACTGGTGGAGGGTTTGATCTGGATCGAGGGCCACGCAGGCAACACGCATCGCGTCGGCCAGTATTCCTTGCTCTACATGTTCTTCACCTGGATTGCCTGGCCGATCTGGGTACCTCTGTCGGCCTACTTCCTGGAGGGCGGTGGGCGCCGGAACCTCATCCTTTTGTTCGTCATCGCGGGCGCGATGCTGGGCGGCCTGCAGTTCATTCCGTACTTTGTCCATGACGGCTGGCTGGCAACGACCTTCCTGCGTTGGGCAGTTCGCTATCAGGACATCAATCTGCTCGACGGGCTCGTCTCCCGGACCGTGACCTACGCGATCTACGTCGCTGTCGTCATCGTGCCCTTCCTGCTGGTGCGAGGCTGGGAGATCAAGATTTTCGGCCTGCTCGTCGCCGGCGTCCTCGTCATCACCTATGCGTTCTTCTCCTACGCCTATATCTCGGTGTTCTGCTTCGGCGGTGCGGTGATCTCCCTCTATCTCCTGGCGCTGATGTGGCGCAGACGAGCCAGGCCCGCACTGGCGTGATCGCTGTACGGTCGCATTGCCGGCGTTTGCCGTGCCAAGTGCGAGCGTAGAGCAAGATCCGCACGACGAATACGCCCATATGCACCCGCAGCCGAAGTGGGCCATCGCGTTGCGTTCGATTGCTCCATTTGGAAGCCGCTGATGCTGTTCACAGGAGAGGGCTCGCCAGCCGCGCCAGGTTCTCGCCAATCTTGTGGATCATTGGACGTTTTTCCCAACCGTCGAGCGTGAGCGTCGCGGTGTTGTCGAAGCAGCGCACTTGCTCACGGCGCAACTGTTCCGTGACACCCTTGTCAAAAACGATAAGGCTTACCTCGGCGTTGAGGACAAAAGAGCGGATGTCGACATTGCTGGAACCCAGCAGCGAGATCTCATCATCAAACATCATATGCTTGGCGTGCAGAAAGACCTCCTCATAGAGATGCACTTGGACACCGGCCTGGAGGAGTTCGGAGTAGTAGGATTGCTGCGCCAATTTCACCAGGATGTGATCCGTGAGACGCGAGACCAGCAAACGCACCTCCACCCCACGCAGCACGGCGGTTTTGAGTGCTTGAAGGAGAGGTTCGTCCGGGACGAAGTAGGGCGTCGTGATCACGACACGCTTGCTTGCGCCGTGAACCAGAGCCGCAATTACATTGCCAATCCCTGCGTTCGGGTAGTCAGGACCGCTTGGAAGGACCTGTGCAACGGCCCCGGCATCGGGATGATGGTGTGGAAAAAGGGCGGATACCGCCAGTTCCTCCTCCGTTTCCATGAACCAGTCGGCGACAAAGACGGCTTGCAGCTCTGTCGTGATCGGGCCGACAACTCGTGCGACCAACTCCTCGTTTGCGATGTTGGAGGCAGATAGGGCGTTTGTTATGTTCTGGGAGCCGATATAGCCGATGCGGCTGTCTATGACGGCAACCTTACGGTGATTACGCAGGTCGGCACGCGCCGATCTGTGCCGAAAGATCCCCACCTTCAGAGCGAATTGAACGTCCACACCTGCTCGGGTTAGCAGCCTCGTCACCTGGTGCCGCCATTGCCGGGACCCGATGGCATCAATCAGTACCCTGCATGTGACACCTCGCAGGACCGCCCGTTCCAATGCTTCTATTACGCGCAGACCCGTCCGGTCGTCTGCGAATATGTAGAACAGGAGATGGACAGTTCGTTCCGCATGATCGATGTCGACGACCATGCGGTCGATAACACCCTCATAATTGGAAAGAAGTTCGACGTTGTTGCCAGAAAGCGCGGGGAACTGGCCGAGGGTTTCAATCAGGAGCGCCGGTCCCGCCAGCGAGCCTGGCAAGTCGGGACGGCGGCAGAAGTGAGAATGGGCAATCTCTTTCGATGCCGCGACCAGGACCTCCGGCAATCTGGCGAAGCGTTCCCTGCGCCAGCGGGGATAGGTCGGTCTGCCGATAACAAGATAGACCGCAAGTGCAGGAAGGGGCAGGAAAAATATTAGCAGCAGCCAGCTGCGCGCGGCGTCGGGCGAACGTCGAAAGGGCACGACAAAAACCATGACAATGCGGATTGTCCATTCCACTACCAAGTAGGCGATCGCCCAGGCTTCGTTCTCAATAAGCGCCATCGCCGTCGTCCCGTGTGCCTATGTTTTCCGCGAAGGTTGAGGAGTGGAGTAGCAGCGTTCGTTCGATCCCAGGATCTTCGGCTTCCACGGTCCTGTGATCTCCGCCCGTCCGCTGCGCGCGGCGGTGCAGGTGCGCCCGCACCGCCGCAGCGCTCATCGTCGCCACAGTATGTTAATCCACCGCAGGACGCGCATGCAGATCCAGATCGCCACGATAAATCCGATCAGGGCCGTGACGGGCAGCCCTATCACCTCAGGTCCAATATGCGCTTGCGCCAACAGCGCGGACGTGACCAGCATTCCAGCCGACAGAAGCGCCAGCGCCGCGAGAGCCGCCCGGCGGTCGAGCCGCCGCTCGGTTTCGTCCGATTGATGGACACGCACACCAAGGGCTAGGTCTCCGCCGTCCTGATGGGCGCGATGAAGCCAGGAGGCCAACAGCGAGGGCAGGTCCTCTGCGGAGAGCGCCAGCTCGGTTTTGAGACGCGCCATGGCTGCCGGGTCAGGCCTGCCGCCCAGCGTGTGCGCCAACGCGGCCTCGCCTTTGGCAATGATCGTAGCCAGCACATTGAAGTTGGGATCGAGCCGGCGCAGGCAGCCCTCAATCAGAAAAAGCGCCCTGACGAAAATCATGAGGTTATAGGGAACGACGACGTGGGCGCCGTCACCGAGCCGCATCACCCTGAGGAAAGCATCGGCGATAGACCAGTCCTTCAGCGGCAGCGAGGAATAGTCGCTGAGGATTTCTTCGATACCCTGCACGAATGCCGTGCGTTCCGCCTGCCGGTCGATCAGCGAAAGAGCGATGGCCGCGTCGAGCATCCATCCGGCGTCCTGGTGAACGAACGCCTGGAGAAAGATCCCGAGATTGCGCCGTGTCGTGTGGTCAAGATGGCCCACGAGCCCGAAATCGTGAAAGCAGATCCGGCCGTCCTCCATAACGAAGAGATTGCCGGGATGCGGATCGCCATGAAACAGACCGGTCGTCAGCAGTTGCTCAAGATAGAAATCGACCAGGACGCCCGCGATCCGCGAACCGTCCTGCGATATGGCCGAATCCTCGATCGATCGGCCATGGCTCATGACCTGGACGAGGATTGCTTCGCTTGATAGCGTTTCGAATGCTTCCGGCACGTAGACGTCGGTGCGCTGCCTGTAGGCATCAGAAAATCGTCGAATGTTTCGCGCTTCCTGGAGAAGGTCAGTCTCGCGCCGGAGATTGGCCCACATTTCGCGGGCGAGGCGCTCGGGCTGCAGGCGGCGGAAGCTCGGGATCGCCGCGCCGGCGATCCGGGCAACGGCAACGAGTATCCGCATGTCGCTGTCGATCCGCTCCCGCATGTGCGGGCGCCTTATCTTGACGATCACCTCCTGGCCGTCGGGCAGGGTGGCGCGATGGACCTGGGCGATCGAAGCGGCTGCGAAAGGTTCGCTGTCGAATGTCTGGAACACCTGTTCGACCGGCCGGCGCAAGGCGCGCTCAAGTTCCGCCCTGGCCTCTGTCGAGGAAAATGGCCGGGCACGCTCGCGCAGGTCGCGCAGTTGCCTGAGATAGTCCTCCGGGAACAGGTCGGGCCGCATGCTGAGGGCCTGACCGATCTTGATGAAGGTTCCGCCGAGCTCATCGAGCGTCTGGCGTAGGCGAACTGGCAGGGCCGAGGCATCGGCGGCGACGCCGCGGCGCCGCTCGGCTAGATAGAGCAGAGTCAATGAGACTGCGGCGGCGACGATCCTGAACAACCGCGAGCTCACGCGCTTTACCCCGGTTATAGGCGGCCGCCGCGCATCGCGTTAGAACAACCGCTGCCGGATGCCGAGCGACGCGTTCGTCAGCGCGATTGAAGAGTCGGCACCCGATGCGAGGCCGGTCAAGGCGCGGATGGCATCGATCGTCTCGGGAATGACGATCGCCTGGTTGTCGACCATGTAGGCGTAGAACAGCTCGTCGCCTTCCGTGCGCAGCATGTCTTCCCAGAGCGCCACCTCGTAGAGATTGTCGTGCGGCCGGCCGAGGTCGGCCATCAGCTCCTTCACGGTATTGATCGCGGTGAGCCCGTCCGTGGTTCGGATCAGCGCGATCCGCGACGAAGCGCCGAAAGCCCCGAGCACCTCCTCCTTCTCGGCCGCCCGGGTCATCTGGACGGACCAATAATGGAGATGCGCCAGCGTCTCGGGAACCTTGACGGCCATGGTCACCACGTCGAGGTCGGGGTCGACGCTCTGGGCGTCTGGTCCCTGATGACTCGGGATCTCGGGCTCGGGCACGAGCGTGTTCATGATCCCGCCTTCATGGCTTTCCCACGGATCGGTGGCGCGCCTCAGCAGCGTGCCGCGCGCGCGTTTGAGCAGGCCGGCCCGCTTCAAGACGGAAAGCGTGCGAACGATGGAGGTCGTGTTGCAGGACACAACGCGCGTCGACTGGCGGCCGATCGCGCTCGCAAAGGAGCTTTCTGCGACGAAAGAGTGTCCGGTCACGGCGTGTTTCTCGCCGCCATGGACGATGAACTTGATGCCGCGGGCCCGGTACCGCTCGACGTTGGTTGCGGCGACGCGCTTGGGTGTGCAGTCGACGACGATGTCCGCGGTCTGGAGCAGCGCATCGAGCGTACCGGCGACCGACAAGCCGGATGCCCTCATCGGGCCAGCCGTCTCATCGGACGCCGCGTAGAGCGGAATCGCCTTCTCTTCAAGCGGGCGCAGGCGCCAGTCGCTCGCGATGTCGCAGACACCGACGAGTTCCATATCAGCCTGAAGACGCACGGCGTCGGCCACCCGCTTGCCGATTACGCCATAGCCGTTCACGGCAACCCGGATGGAACTGTGCTGTGTCATTCCAGAAATCCTTAGAAACGAAAGTTCGATCGCGCCGCTTCCCGCCGCCTTAAGAGGAAAGAGCACCATTTTGTATGCCAGCGCTCGGCGGCTGCATCTTTGATCGAGGTTAAGGATGCACAGTCGTCGTGGTGCCGGCTCGGATTCCGGCACCAGGCAACGACA
Organism: Pseudorhizobium flavum; assembly: GCF_902502825.2. The sequence goes on along the minus strand of NZ_LR723672.1, from coordinate 155,908 downwards.
GGTTCTAGCCAAGATCCTCATAGGTGACGTAGGCCATCATGCCGGTCGCCATGTGGTAGAGGTGATGGCAGTGCAGCGGCCACTTGCCCGGATTGCTGGCATCGAAGACGAAGGTCAGGGTTTCGCCGGGTGGCACTAGCGCCGTATCGCGCACGGCCCCGGAGATTGCGGTGCCGTTCACGTTGATTACCTGGAAATGATGACCGTGCAGGTGCATCGGATGCGCCATCATGGATGCGTTGCGCATCGTGATCTCTATCCGCTCCCCTTGACGCGTGCGCATATCCGAGGCGCCGTCCATGCCCCATACATAGCTTTGCATCTGGCCGGTCAGGGCGATCTCGAAACGTCTGTCTGCCGGACGAACGGCCAGCGGCCTTACGGCCCGCAGGCGCTGCTCGAGGGAATTGCCCACGATCGGACCGTCGGCCTCGGCAATGGAAGCGATACGCTGGATGGGGGCTCCGGCTGTGGCGAGGATCACGCCCGTGCGTTCCATTGCCCCTTCCCGCAGGGCCAGAACAGGATAGGTTCCGGCTCCTTGAGGCAGTTCCAAGCGGATATCGAGGCGTTGACCCATGCTGATCGGCAATGTTTTGCCGTCGACCGGTTCGACCTCCTGGCCGTCGACAGCAACGAGCGTTCCCTGCACGACGCCGGTGTCGATGGTGAAGGCTGTGGCAGTCGCGCCATTGATAATGCGCAGGCGGACGCGGCCGCCTTTTTCCACTTGCACGACTTCGGGATCGTCGAGCGTTCGATCGTTGGCCAGGTAGGCATCATAATCGATGTCGTTGAGGTCCATGGCCCCCATTGTGCCCATGTCCATTCCGGGCATGCCGCCCTTGTTCATGCCATCCATCTCCATATTGCCGTGCCCCATGGCGGAATGATCCATCATCGGCATTCCGGCCATTTTCCCTTGCCCTGTCGCAGGTACACTCGACCGGGCGTCGTGGGCTTGTCCGCTCTTGAGCCTGGCCAGCAGTTCCTCGGCCGGCGTAAAGGAAAAGTCGTGCAGGAGGATGACGACGTTCTGTTCATCCCGTTCCCTGTCGGCCGCGGTGCGGACGACAAGTGGCGCGGCAAGCAGGTTCTGCTCCTGAAGCGTGTGCGCGTGCATCCAGTGCGTGCCGCCGGCACCGACAGGGAAGGTATAGCGCACGACCTCGCCTGCCTTGATTAGGGCCATCGGATTGTCCGGCACGCCGTCCATCTTCCAGGGCGGCGTCAGGCCGTGCCAGTGGATCATGGTCGGTTCATCGATCACGTTTGCAAGCTCGACATCGAAACTCGATCCAGCGTCCAGTTGGATCCCTTGCTTGCCGTCAGGCTGCATCAATCCGAACACGCGTGCTGCCTTGCCGTTGACCTCGATCGTGCGGCTGGCAATTCCGAGCCTGAGCGGTGGCGCGGCGGCCGAGGCCTGAGGCAGGGCGCCGAAGGGGCGGATGACGGAAGCCGCGCCGACGGCGGCGGTCCCGGTCATGATCGTTGTGAGAAAACGACGTCTGTTCATGGTTCACTCCTGATGTGGCCTGCATCGGCAGGCAAGCTGATCGGTGCGTCTTTCGGACGCTGGTCGGCGACGCAATGCGCGATCGGGTCGTTTCGGTCAGATCAGCTTCGGGGAGGCCCGTGGGAAGGATGGACAGAAATGCCGGCCGATTGGGTCTCGATCGGCAATGCATGATCCCTCACCACGGGGGCACCATCGAAGAGGGCGGCAGGCGGCACAAGGCTGAAGCACTTGAGGCAGTATTTTTGGCAGCACTGATCGAGGCTTCTGTCGGTCCTCTTGCCGCTACCATGATAACCTGCATGCACGAGAACGCCGTCCACGTTGGCGCTTGCCGAAACGGTTTGAGTATTGGCCGGGTCTGGACACGGCAAGGTGTGGGCAGTCGTCAAGGACGCCGTCAGAAAGGCGAATACCAACGCGGCCACGACAGCCGTTCTCAATCGTTCGCCACCAGAGCCACCTCAAATCACCTCGATTCAACTCTAGCGCATCAGGAAGTTTTCCTGTTTGATCGGGATCAATGCCAATCCGATGCTGCAAAGCCGTTCCAGCCAGATAGTGTTGTCGTCATGATGAGACCAATCACGACGGCGTACCAGGCCAGTCGAAATGCGGAAGTGTCGCGAAGACGAGGAAGCCCAAGCCGACTGCCGTAATGGTGGCGACCGCGATCGGGAGCCAAAAACGCACCGGCCCCGTCCCGGCCGCGACAACCAACCGTCCAGCCGCGTTCGTTGTCAGGGCGAGCAGCACGGCGTGCCCCACAGTCTCTCTGTCTGCCGAGACACCAAGGAGCCGCAATGCGCTCAGCACGGCAACGTCGATATCGAAGGTGCCGGTGATCGCCGACGTGACCACCATGCCACCAGTGTTCCCGACCGAAACTGCAGCACTTATGGTCGAAACCACAGCAAAGAGGATCGCAAAGGCCAGCAGTGCCCACAATTCGAAGGGGTTGCGTGGCATTTGTCCAGCGTCGGTTGGAACTGCACCGCGCGACAGAAACACCCCGCCGCACATCACGAAAGTCAGAACCGCGGCAAGAATGGCAAGTCCTGCGACGCCGAGCACTGATGGTGAGACGATCGCGACGATGCCGGCAACACGGAGCACCGAGACGGCGGCGGCGAGCGTGGCGGCTCCGGCCAGCGGCCAAGGATTGCCGCCTGCGGTTGCCGTACGCGCGAGCGCCAGCGTCACCGCCGTCGATGATACCACTGCCCCCGCCAATCCGCCCACCAGCACTCCACGTGTGGTTCCGAACAGGCGGACGGCAATATAGCCGAGGAACGAGATTGCAGCCGTCAGCACTGTGAAGAGCCAGATCTGTTGCGGATTGAAGCCGCCCCACGGATCGATCGCCTGCGCAGGGAGGAGCGGCAGGATGATCGCCGTCATCACCGCCAGCACCAGCGCGGCGCGCAACTCGATCCAGGAGAGGCGCCTGAGAAGACCATGCAGCAGATCGCGACTGGCGAGGAGGACGGCAAGTGCGGTGCCTCCGGCGGCAGCGGCGCGGTGATCCCCCGCAACCGCCAGTGCTCCGAGCACGAACACGCCCAGGGCCGCGACAACACCGGTCACGCTGAAATCCGCATCCTGAATGGCTTCGCGGCTCTTGTACCAGGCAAAGACCGCGGTGAAGGCCAGAAGCCCTGCGATCAGCACCGATGGTGCCGCGACGCTCTTGGCGAGCGCGGCGAACAGGCCGCCAAGAAGACCGGTAATGGCATAGGTGCGGATACCGGCCGTTCTCGCGCCATCCGGGGCGTCGCGCTCGCGCCAGCCACGCTCGAGACCTACCAGCAGGCCAATGGCGAGCGCCAAGCCCAACCTGGCGATCAACGGGTCCACTGTCAGCTTCCCGCGGGCTGACGGCCATGAAACGAAGTCGGCATCATCGCGGCTTCCGGATCATGCGCCAAAGGACGTCGTCGCGGCGCCAGAAATGATGCCAGAGCGCCGCTGCGGCATGAAGGAGGACAAGAACGAGCAACGTCCAGCTCAGCAGGCTGTGAACCGGCGCAATCCGGAACGTGACATACATGGCGATCGTGCCGGTGACCGGCAGCGCGATCAAGACGGCGTAGAGCGCGACATGCATAACGGCGGCAATGATGCGCTCGACGACCGACATGCCTCGGGCAGGCGGCGGTCTGCCATAGGCAAGGCGCATGACCAGTTGCGCCAGTACAAGACCAAGGATTGCCCAGCCGCTCCAGGCATGGACCTGATGCAGGAACAGGTCGAAGGGGCGCGGTTTCATGAACAGGTGCGCCATATGCGTGCGCTGGATGGCCCAGGCCGTCGGTACCTGTACGAGGCAGAGGACAAGCACGGTCCAATGCATCAGACGATGGGCGAGCGGGAATTCGTCGGGCGGACTCCCCCGGTGGCGTCCTCCCGGGCAGCGCCATCTCAAGCCTCGACCTCGACGATGTCGCCTGCGCGCGCGGCATAGTCGAGCGCATAGGCCAGCTCGCCCGTCGTCTCGGCATGGACATGAAGCAGCGGCTGGCCCCGATCGATGTCGTCGCCGAGCCGAACCTCCATGTGAACGCCCGCCGCCTTCGATTCGGGTGCGCCAGCGAGCTTGGCAAGCCGCGAGAGTTTGCGGTTGTTGATATGGACCACCCGGCCGGCGTGCGGTGCCGTCAACGGATGGGCGTAGGCCGCCTTCGGCGGCACACGAAGGCCGCCCTGCGCCTGGCAGATCGCCTCGAACTTCGACCAAGCCCTTCCGCTTGAGAGCGTTTCGAGCGCGCGGACGACGCCTTCTCCCCGTTCGGCCTTGCCGCCGATCTCGAGTGCGGCACCGGCCAGCGTCGCCGCCCGGCGGCGCAGGTCGTCAGGGGCGTCCGCTGCATTCTGCAATACGGCGAGCACGTCCAGCGCTTCTAGTGCCGGCCCGATGCCGCGACCGACGGGCTGCGAGCCGTCCGTCTGGATGCAAGTCGTGGCGAGCCCGAACCGTGAGGCAACAGCGTTGAGACGCAGGCCGAGCTGAGCGGCCGCGTTCTCACCGCGCACCTTGGCGGTCGGCCCGACGGGAATGTCGATCACGACGTGGGTAGACCCCGCCGCTATCTTTTTGGACAGCACGGAGGCGACCAGCTGGCCTTCGGTGTCGACGTCGAGCTCGCGCTCGACGCGGACGAAAATGTCGTCGGCGGGGCTCAGATGCACAGCGCCGCCCCAGGCGATGCAGCCGCCTTCGCGTTCGACGACACGCCTCAATGTCGCGATGTCGAGCTCCACCGGCGCCAGTGTTTCCATCGTGTCGGCGGTGCCGGCCGGAGAGGTGATGGCGCGTGACGAGGTCTTGGGCATGAGCAAGCCGTTCGCGGCGACGATCGCGACCACGATCGGGGTTGTCCTGTTGCCGGGAAGGCCGCCGACGCAATGCTTGTCGACCACGATTGGCGCGTCCCAGCGCATCCGCTCGCCGACGTCCACCATGGCGCCGGTCAGGTCGGTAGTTTCGTTCTCGTCGAGGGGGAGGGCGGCGCTGGCCGTGAGGAAAGCGGCTAGGTGGACTTCCGTGTAACGCCCGGCGACCACGTCGCGCAGGATTTCTGCGAAGGCGCGCGAATCGAGCCGATTGCCGTAGATGCGCTGACGCACGCTCGCCAGCGAGTCGATCGCGGGTGCATGGCTGACCCTGACCGCGTCACCGTCGGCAAGGCCAAGCCGCTCCCAGGCGGTTTCGGAGAGGCCGACTTCGTCGAGGGCGATTAGACCATCACCGTCGACCTGGAACAGCGTCGCCTGAACCTCGCCGCTGCCGTTGGAGACAAGGACTTGTGAGCGCGCCGACAAACCCTCCGACCGGCAGACGTGGCAATCAGTGCGCATGACGACGACGGCCTGATGCTGCGTGTGCAGGCGGATGCGCCTCGCCCGCAGGGTCGGTTGAGCGGGAATTGTCGTGTCGGCGAACGTCATAGATCGAACTTCTGGTTCTGGCGGGGAACGACGGCATCCCATCCGAGCTCCCGGTCAATGCGAACGCGCAGCGCTTTGGAGCCTTCGTCTTCGCCGTGCACGATGAAGACCCGGGACGGCGGTCGGCGGAAGCCCGACAACCACCGCATCAGCTCGCTGGAATCAGCATGCGCCGACAGCATTGACAGTTCCTCGACCGCGGCGCGAACGGGAATCCATTTACCATGGATCTTGGTCTCCTGCGCGCCTTGCAGCATGGCACGACCGCGGGTGCCGGCCGCCTGGAAACCGGAGAACAGGATCGTATTGCGTGCATGCGGCGCGAACGCCTTCAGATGATGAAGCACGCGCCCGCCGGTGGCCATGCCACTCGCCGAGATAACCACCTTGGGATACGGGCTTGCCGTGATGCCCTTCGAGCCGTCGACGTCGCGGGTGTAGGTCGCAATCGCGCAGACCTCCCTACATTGCTCCGGGGTCAGGCGGTGGTCCCCACGGTGGGCGTGGAGGAGGTCGGTGGCGTCGATTGCCATCGGGCTGTCGAGATAGACAGGCACCTTCGCCAGGCGCCCAGTCCTTTTGAGCTTCCAGAGATGGTAAAGGAGCGATTGCGCGCGACCCACGGCGAAGGCGGGAACGACGACCGTCCCGCCGCGCGCGACTGTTCGCTCGACGACGGCGCCGAGCGCTTCGGTCGGATCGGCAGGATCGTGCATGCGGTTGCCGTAGGTCGATTCGATCAACACATAGTCCGCCTCCGGTACAGGGGCCGGATCGGGAAGAACCGGATCGTCATAGCGGCCGAGATCGCCGGAGAAGGCGACACGGCGTCCGCCCCATTCGATCTCGGCGGTGGCGGCACCCAGGATGTGCCCGGCATGCCGGAAGGTCAACGTCGCGCCGAAGGGGAGCTTGACCGGTTTGTCGAAGGGCACGGGCGAGAAGAACTCGAGGCTGCGCTCGGCATCCCGGATGCCGTAGAGCGCGAGCGCCGGCTTGTGTTTCGAGAAGCCCTTCCGGTTGGCGTATTCGGCGTCCTTCTCCTGCAGGTGGCCGCTGTCCTTGAGGATGAGCTCTGCAACCTCGCGCGTTGCCGCCGTCGCATAGATCTTTCCCTTGAAGCCGTCGCGCACAAGCTTGGGAAGGTAGCCCGAATGGTCAAGATGGGCGTGCGTCAGGATAACGGCGTCGATGCTCGAAGGGTCGATCGGCAGCGGTTCCCAGTTCAGCTCGCGCAGGTTCTTGAGGCCCTGAAACAGACCGCAGTCGATCAGGATGCGTTTGTCGCCGTTGGTGAGCAGATGTTTCGAGCCGGTGACGGTGCCTGCGCCGCCAAGGGAAGTAAGTGTCAGCATGGCGTCCTTCATTTGGTAGGAGTGGTGAGATCGGCGGGCGAGCCTTTCCCATCGATGGCATTGCGTTGGGCGACTGTCAGGAATTCGTTGCGCGACCATCCGGCCAAAGGTGCGGCGGCATCGATCAGATGCGCCCAACTGCAACGATTGGCGAACAGCAGGCCCGCGGCATCCAGCGTGCCGCCCCGGCTGATATAGCCGCGGGCCACAGTGTGTTTCGGACCGCTGTCGAGCCGTCGCAGCAGGCCGAGCATCGGCTCGGGCCGCGTGTGCGAGACGATCAGGCGCGGGACATCGACCGGGAAGAGGCGCACGAGCTCCTCGTCGGACGCCACAAAACGCGCCTCGATCGGATCGCGGGGAATGCGGAAGCGACCGGGCTCGCTGATCGCCGTCACCACCACCCGCCGTCCATGCTCTTTCAGGCGGTGCGCCGCCTTGAGCGCCTCTTCGAGCTGGTAGGCGCCGATCGCAACGATCTGCAACTCGGCGCCGTCAACCTGTCCGTCGATATGGGCAGCGCCGTCGGCGACAAAACGGACGGCGGCCGCCCCGTCGAAGCGGTGCGGCATGTCGCGCTTGGAGACGATCACGCAGGCGACCTGGCCGCGCCCTTCGAATACCGAGGCCATGGTGGCGACGGCGCTGTTGGCGTCTACCGGAAACAGCACACGCGCGGTGTCCGACATCTCGCCGAGCAGCGCCTCGCCGACGGTCGGGTCCTGATGCGACTGCTCGTTCTTGGAATTCTCCCAGGTATGCGAGGTAACTACGAGCGGCACGGAAATCCAGCCCGGGCTCTGGCCCACCGTGCTTTGGTGGCGCGCGAAGATGATCTCCTGACGCAGGCCACCGAGCATCTTCATCGCGAAGGCTTCGTAGCTGACGATGAGGTTGATCCCGCCTTTGTTCGCAAGGGCCGCGGCGGCGACCGCTTCCTCGTTGAGTGCGGTGATCACGGCGCCATCAACGGCATCGGCGACGCCGGCTTCGGGCGTATTGACGCGGTGGCGGAGGCGGTCAAGGGTGGCACCCATGTGGTTGGAGCGCAGTTCGTCCGGATTGCCGACGCGCACCCTGTGCGACGGATTTGCGTTGACAAGGCTCACGAACCAGCGGTCGAGCGCATGCATGGCGCAATCGGCCGGCGCGCTTTTGTCGGTCCATTGCGGCTGCGGCAGGCTCGGCGCAGACGGCCGGCGCGACGCCAGCGGATGCCGGCTCTCCGGGGGACGCTTCTGCTCCTGGTGAACCGCAATTGCTGAAACGGCCTCGGCGATCTCCTCCTGCGGGACGAACAGAACCCGCGCCGCTTCGTTGAACGCAGTTCGCGCGGCCTCGTCGCGGGACGGATTTCCGGCAAGCGGGAGATTGTGCGCGGCGTTCGTGCCAGCGCCTGGAAAGCCGAAGCCTTTCACGGTATTGGCAATGGCGTAGGGAATGGGAGCGGGATAGACGCGGGCGGGATCGCCCGCAAAACGGCCAAGGCGCTCCTCGGCCGTCAGGATCGCCCAGACGAAGGCCGCGGGATCGCGACCGTCGATCTCGAACGGATCGAATCCGTTGAGCCTGAGATGATCAGCGAGCCAATCGGCGCCGCCCTGCTGCGCAATCTGCGCCCGCTCCTCGATGCGTCGGCCGTTAAGGATCATGATCGGCACGACGAGACCGCTATCCTCAGCTCGCCACCAGCGCGCCGTCCAGTCTGAGCCGCGCTGCTCCTCGAAGGCGCCATCGCTCACGAAAGCGACCAGGCTCTCTCCGGGTAGCGGGGCATGGACGTACTGGACCTCGGCGAAGCCGAGATATCCGCCCTCGGAAATGGCGCCGGCCGTGTTCGGTCCGGCATGGCTGCCGATCGGCACCGCCGGACGGCCCTCGGCATTGATAGCATAGGAATAGAAGTCGGCGGCGAGCCGGGACAACCCTTTCTCGCTCCGGTCATAGCGCCCTTTCTGCGCATCCGAAACGTCGCCGGTCAGCGCGTTGAGCGCCTCGATCGCCGCGACGCAATGGCCCTGTCCCATCACCCAGGAGCGGGTGGTGGCCGAGAGCGTGTTCGCGGCAAGGTAGCCGACAAAGGCCGGCACCATGTTCAGGGAACCGCCGGTATGGCCTTCAGGGGTTGCTTTGAAGGCTTCTAGCGGCAGCGACGCGCCGGAGAGGTCGACGCGCTTGGCATAGGTCATGTGAACCACCGTCCACATCGCGGCGGAGGTCAGCCGGTCGGCAGCGGCAAGCAGGCGGTAAAGCGCGTCCGGGTTCTGCTTCGGCGACTGCGCAAGAGCGCGAATGCGCTCGACGGTTTCGTCGCTATGCGTGATCGGGCCGTAGCCGGCACGCCAATGTTCGAATGCTGGGGAGTGTTCGAAGGCTGTGGACGTCGTCGCGGCCATGCGCTGCTGCCTTTCCTGGATGTGTCTGCTTTCCGATGCCGATGGCATCACTCAACCCCGCCGGTCCACGACGGAGGATCGCTGGCGGGAAAGGAATCGATGCCGGCGCGTTCGACGTCGTCGAGCGGCTCGGGCGGGCGTCGATGACGGACGAGTTCAGGATCGGGAGCGTCGGCGATGGCCAGCGCATCCGTGACCAGTCGGGCGAGCCCGATCGCGTTGCTCGGATGACTGACCGAATCGGAGGAGACGATCCTGCCGCAGAGCGGCGCCAGGCGCGTATAGGAATCACCGGCGAAGATGCCGTGCACGACAGCGACGTCGGGTCGTGCGAATCCAAGCGGCGGCAGCTTTCGCGCCGCCTCGATGAGCGTATTGCCGGAGGAGGCGATGTCGTCGACCAGGACGGGCTGCAGCCCGCTCGATGAGGAGAGGTCGGGAAACGCGATCTCGACGTCGCGGTCGCCATGCCGGATCTTACGCAGCACCGCATGCGGCGCGCCGATCTTTGCGGCGATGGCCGACACCCATTGCTCGCTTTCCTCGTCCGGACCGATGATCAGCGGATCGGCAACCGACGCGGCGATCCACTCCGCCAGGAGCGGCGCCGCATGCAGCGTCAGCGCCGGGATTTCATAGAGCGCGGACAGCGCCGGATAGCGGTGCAGGTGCGGATCGACGGTGACGAGCCGGTCGAAGCTGGACGAGATCAGGCGCGCAAAGGTTCGGGAGGTGATGGCCTCACCCGACCGGAAACGCCGATCCTGCCGCATATAGGCCAGATATGGAGCGATCAACGTCACCGCGGTGGCGCCGAGCGATCGGGCCGCGTCAGCGAGAAAGACGAGCCGGAGGAAGCCCTCATCGGGGCGAGCGAGCGTCGAGACCAGAAGAACCGATTTTGCTGCGACGTCGCACGCGAGGCGGACATAGCTCTCGCCGTCCGGGAAACTGCGCGTCTCGATCGCCCCCAGCTCGCCGGCGCCAGCGTTCGCAAGTGCTTGCGCAAATGCTTCATTGCCGGGGAGAGCAATGATGACGGGGACGGAAGTCATCTGGGCTGTGGCAGGGGCCATCATCGTTCTTTCGCAGTCTCGTTCCGGCGTGCAGCACGACGCGCGGTCAGCTCATGATTTCTTGCCCAAAGGCGAAGACAGGTCTCAGATAAAGCCCGCACGGAAGCTCGATTCTTTAATCGAGATTAAGTTCTTGCCATTGCGTGCCAACTCGGCCTCGCGTGGGAACGGCATTTCCGGTCATGCACGAAGGGATGCATAAAGGCTCCGGGCAGCACCTTTCCGGACGCAATCTTGATCTGAGTTAAAGTTCCGGCCTTCCCAGGCGCGCATTTTGACGACCAAGCAGGCTTCAAGTGACTTTTAGCAGAGAACCTTGTCGATCCTGATGCTCAATAGACGCGGCGATCCATAACGCGCCTGGCTGATGACATAAATCGCATTGGCCGTCGCGCGCGAGAGAAGTACGGGAATGCGGCCCATGGAGAATGAGAACAAGGCGCCCGCGAAGCGGGTCTTCAAGTTCGACATCCTGTATTTTATTGCGGTCTTCTTTGCCGTTCTGCTGATCCGGGATCTGCTTGTCGGCCAAGGCCACATCGAGGACATTCCGTACAGCGAGTTCCAGAGGCTGATCGAAAGGGACGGCGTCGCCGACCTGGTGGTCGGACCGACGGAGATCACCGGCGCTTACAAGCCGCCTATCGAGAAGGATGCGCCCCAGCATTTCTCCACGGTTCGCGTCGATCCGCAGATCGCCGACGTGCTAACCAAGCGCAACATTTCCTTCTCCGGCAAACCGGCGCCGGGCCTCTTCGAAAACCTGCTCTCCTGGCTGATGCCGGCTGCGGTATTCGTGCTGATCTGGATATTCCTGCTGCGGCCGATGATGGCCGGACAGCATGGCGGCCTGATGAGCATCGGGCGCAGCCGGGCGAAAGTCTATGGCGAGAAGTCCGTGAAGGTGACGTTCGCCGATGTGGCGGGCGTCGATGAAGCCAAGCAGGAGCTCGCCGAAGTCGTCGGCTTCCTAAAGGACCCGGCAACCTATGGCCGGCTCGGCGCGCGCATTCCCAAGGGCCTGCTTCTCGTCGGTCCGCCCGGAACCGGCAAGACGCTCCTCGCGCGTGCCGTCGCCGGGGAATCGGGGGTTCGCTTCTTTTCGATTACCGGTTCCGAATTCGTCGAGATGTTCGTCGGTGTCGGCGCTTCGCGCGTGCGCGACCTGTTCCAGCAGGCGCGCGCGCAGGCCCCGGCCATCGTCTTCATCGACGAACTCGATGCGCTCGGTCGCGCCCGCGGCGTCGATATGCCGGGCGGTGGACATGACGAGAAGGAGCAGACGCTCAATCAGCTGCTCGCCGAGATGGATGGCTTCGACCCGAGCGTCGGCATTATCGTTCTCGCCGCGACGAACCGGCCAGAGATTCTCGATCCCGCGTTGCTGCGCGCAGGTCGCTTCGATCGCCAGGTTCTGGTCGACCGCCCCGATCGTCAGGGCCGGATCGACATACTGAACGTGCATCTGAAGAAGATCAGCGTGGCGCCCGAACTCGACGTCGCGGCGGTCGCGGCGCTCACGCCCGGCTTCACCGGCGCCGATCTCGCCAATCTGGTCAACGAGGCCGCGCTTGTGGCCACGCGCCGCGGCGCGAGCGCCACCGTGCTCGACGATTTCACGCAGGCCGTGGAACGTATCGTCGCCGGCCTGGAGAAGAAAAGCCGAATTCTCATTCCACGCGAGCGCCAGATCGTCGCCAATCACGAGATGGGGCATGCGCTCGTCGCCATGGCGCTTCCCCAGACCGACGTGGTGCAGAAGGTCTCGATCATCCCGCGCGGCATTGCTGCGCTCGGCTACACGCTCCAGCGGCCGACCGAGGATCGCTTCCTCATGAGCCAGTCCGAATTGCAGGATCGCATGGCGGTGCTGCTTGGCGGTCGGGCCGCCGAAAGCCTGGTGTTCGACGAGATTTCGACAGGCGCGGCGGACGATCTCGTCAAGGCGACGGACATCGCACGCAACATGGTGGTCCGGTTCGGCATGTCGAAGGAGCTCGGACAGGTCGCATATGAACCGGAGACCGGCAGCTTCCTCGTCGGACAGACCCCGGCCTGGCGACCGCGCACCTATAGTGATGAGACGGCCGAGGCCATCGATCACATGGTGAAAGACCTGATTGACAGCGCCTTCCAGAAGGCACGCGCGATCCTCGAGCGCAACCGATCCGTGCTCGATACCAGTGCGCGCGAGCTTCTTGCGCGCGAGACGCTCGGCCCCGACGAGCTCGCCAAGCTGACCACGGGTCTCGAGCGCGAGGCACCGCGAAAGCCAGGTCTCGCTCTGGTCGAATGATGCGGATCGAAAATCGCCGGATAGGCCTGCTCGACGGGCGCTCGCTGTTTAAGGGAATCTAAGGTGCGCAGATCATCCGTTGTCGTCATCGCCGTGTTGGTTGGCACTGCTGTGGCCGGCGGCTATGTCTATTGGCTCGGTACGCAGAACCGGGTTCCAGCAGGCCTGGCGCGAGTGAATGGAAGGATCGAGGTCGAGCGGGTCGACATCACCAGCAAGTATGCCGGGCGACTGGCTGAAGTCCTGGTCGACGAGGGCGCGAACGTCAACAAGGGCGACGTGCTTGCCCGCCTCGATACGAGCGAGATCCAGGCCCAGTTGACGGCCGCGCGCGCCGCCGTCCATCGCAGCCATCAGAGCGTCGCCAGTGCGCAAGCGAGTGTTGCCCTGCGCGAGGCTGAACTCAATCTTGCGCGAATCGAACTCCAGCGGGTCGTCAACCTCATGCGAACGAACACTTCGACCCAGGCCGAGCTCGATCGCCGCACGGCGCAACGCGACATCTCAAGCGCGTCTCTGCAGACCGCTAAAGCCGCGGTTGAGGACGCCAAGGCCTCGGTCGAGGTTGCCGAGGCGCAGGTCAGCCAGATCGAAGCCGCCATTGCCGACATGACGTTGAAGGCCCCGGTATCCGGCCGCGTCGAGTACCGTCTCGCCCGAACCGGCGAGGTCGTCGGCGCCGGGGGGCGCATATTGACGGTCTTCGACCTCTCGGACGCCCATATGACGATCTATCTTCCGACGGCCTCTGCCGGTCGTGTGGCGGTGGGCTCGCAGGCCCGCCTCGTGCTGGACGGCCCAGGCGGCTACGTCTTGCCGGCGATCGTGTCGTTCGTTTCGGCCGACGCGCAGTTCACACCGAAATTCGTGGAGACGGCGAACGAGCGCGAGAAGCTGATGTATCGCGTCAAGCTGCATCTCGACCCGGCGCTGGTCACCTCCGAGCGCGGCTATGTCAAGGCGGGGATGACCGGCAACGCCTATGTTCCGGTGACCCCAGACGCGCTTTGGCCGACCGAACTTGCGCCGAGGCTGCCCGATGGAGGCTGAGCCCGCCACTGCCGTCAGCCTGTCGGGCGTCCAGCATGCCTATGGGAAGGTGATCGCTCTTCGCAATCTGGCTCTGACCGTTCTGCCCGGGTGCAAGCTCGCCATCGTCGGCCCGGATGGGGTCGGCAAGTCGACCTTGCTCGGCTTGATCGCGGGGGTTCGCCGCATTCAGCGCGGTTCGGTCAATGTGCTGGGCGGCGACATGGCTTCGGCGGCGCACCGCAACGAGGCCGCGCCCCGCATCGCCTATATGCCGCAAGGGCTCGGACGCAATCTCTATCCGACCTTGTCGGTCTACGAGAACATCGACTTTTTCGCCCGGCTCTACACCCAGCCGGACGATGGTCGGCGTCGACGGATCGACGAGCTCATGCGGGTCACGGGGCTGTTTCCGTTCGCCGAACGACCGGCGGGGAAACTCTCCGGCGGGATGAAGCAGAAGCTCGGGCTGTGCTGCGCGCTGGTTCATGATCCCGATCTCCTCATTCTGGACGAACCGACGACCGGGATCGATCCGTTGTCGCGCCGCCAGTTCTGGACGTTGATCGGACGTATCCAGGCCGAGCGGCCGACCATGACGGTGATCGTGGCGACCGCCTACATGGAGGAGGCTGGCGCCTTCGATCGAATCGTGGCGATCGACGATGGCGCGATCATCGCTGAAGGAAGTCAGACGGACCTGCTTGCGCGCACCGGCGCCACCACTCTCGAACAGGCCTATATCGAGCTACAGCGTCCGGAACGGCGCGGGGTGCGCGCGGCGCCGTCCGTCCCACGTCTCGAACCCGACGGCGGCCCTCCAGCCATCGTGGCCGAAGGCCTGACGATGCGGTTTGGCGATTTCACCGCGGTCGACCATGTCAGCTTTCGCATCGAGCGCGGCGAGATCTTCGGCTTCCTCGGCTCCAATGGCTGCGGCAAGACGACGACGATGAAGATGTTGACCGGGCTGCTTCCGGCGACCGAAGGTCATGCCGAGCTCCTGGGCAAGCCGGTCGATGCGCGCGACATCTCGACGAGGACGCGAATCGGCTACGTCTCGCAATCTTTTTCGCTTTACGAAGAGCTGACCGTGCGCGGCAATCTCGAACTGCACGGTCGACTCTGCGGCATCGGCGGCAAGGGGCTGGGTGAGCGGGTCGATGAGGCCTTGTCGCGCTTCGAGCTCGGCAATGTCGCCGAGATGCTGCCGGACGCCTTGCCCTTGGGCATGCGCCAGCGCCTTCAGCTGGCGGCGGCGTGCCTGCATCGGCCGGACGTCCTGATCCTGGACGAGCCCACATCGGGCGTCGATCCGGCGGCCCGTGACCGCTTCTGGAGCCTTCTGCTCGAGATGTCGCGCCGCGACGGAGTGACGATCTTCATCTCGACGCATTTCATGAACGAGGCCGAGCGCTGCGACCGCGTCTCTCTCATGCATGCGGGCCGCGTGCTGGCGGTCGGCGCGCCACGCGAGCTCCAGGCCGCACGTAAGGCCGCAAGCCTCGAGGATGCCTTCGTCGCCTGTTTGGAAGATGCGGCGGGTACGGGTGCCGGCGAGCCGTCCGTGACTGATGAAGCGGTCGGCGTGGTCGAGCCGACCTCAGTGAGGCTGAACAACAATGCCGAGGTGGCGCAAACGCCGCGCCTTGCTTCGATGAAGCGGATCTGGACGTTTGCACGCCGGGAGGCGCTCGAGCTCAGCCGGGATCGCATCCGGCTGGCCTTCGCCCTGATCGGTCCGCTGCTGCTCATGGCGGCGTTCGGCTACGGGATATCGTTTGATATCGAAGGTTTGCGCTACGCGGCGCTCGACCGCGACCAATCTCTGGAAAGCCGGGCGTTCCTCGACCAGTTCTCGAACTCGCGGTACTTCGTCGAGCAGGCACGTCTGAACGACGATGTCGAGATCGACCGGCGCCTGCGCGCCGGCGAGATGAAATTCGCCATCGACGTCCCGCCCCGCTTCGGCCGCGACCTCTTGCAAGGCCGCCGGCCCGAGGTCGGCTTCTGGCTCGACGGCGGCAATACCTTCCCCGCCGAGACCGCGCGCGCCTACATTCTTGGCACGCTTCAGACCTATGCCGGCATGCTGGCGCGCGCCCCTCGTGGCGCCAACGGACTGCCGGCCGAGACGCTGCGGGTCGAGCCGCGCTTTCGTTACAATCAGGATTTCCGTTCCGTATTCGCGATCACGCCGGGATCGATCATGCTGCTGCTGATCATCTTCCCGGCGATGCTGACCGCCCTCGGGGTTGTGCGGGAAAAGGAGATGGGGTCGATCGCGAATGTCTATGCGTCGCCGGCGACGGTCGGCGAGTATCTACTCGGCAAGCAGCTCCCTTATGTTGTGATCGGCGTCCTGAGCTATCTCAGCCTGCTGGCTTTCGCCGGTGGCGTGCTGGGCGTCGTGCCGAAGGGCTCGCTGCTGGCGCTCTCGCTCGCAGCCCTGGTCTATGTCTACGCCGCGACGGCATTCGGGCTTCTCGTTTCCGCCTTCGTCTCGACCCAGGTCGCCGCGATCTTCGGCACCGCCATTATGACGGCGATGACCGCAGCGCATTATTCGGGCTTCCTGATCCCGGCCTCCTCGCTCGAGGGGCCGGGCCGCATCATGGGCCTGTCCTTCCCGCCGCTTTGGTTCCAGACCATCAGCCTCGGCGTGTTCGCCAAAGGTCTCGAAACGCCAGCGTTCGCCCGCGAGCTTCTGGTGCTGGCGGCGTTCGCGCTTGGATTCCTGCTGCTGGCGCGGCTCTTGATCCGCAAGCAGGGGGCGTAGCGATGCGGCGCTGGATCGAAAACGCCTTCCGTCTCGGCGTCAAGGAATTCGCCAGTCTGTCGCGCGATGTCGTGATGGTGGTGCTCATCGGCTACGTCTTCACCTTCGCTGTCTATTCCGAAGCGACAGCGATGCGAACTGACGTCGACGACGCCAAGGTGGCCGTCATCGACGGCGATCGCTCGACCCTCTCGGGCCGGATCAAGGACGCGCTGCGGCCTCCCTATTTTCGGCCGGCGGTCGAGATCGACCGCTCGAGCCTCGACGGTTTGATGGACAAGGGCGCTTTCACGTTCGTTCTCGACATTCCGCATGGTCTGGAAGCCGATTTTCTCGCCGGCCGCAACCCGACCGTTCAGGTCAATGTCGATGCCACCAGCATCTCACAGGCCGGCGTCGGCACCGCCTATATCCAGGAGATCGTCGCGCAGGAGACAACACGCTTCCTCAAGCAGGCCCCCGTCGAGACGCTCGCCCCCGTCAAGCCGGTGATCCGCGCGATGTTCAACCCGAACCTCGAAGCCATCAGCTTCACGGCCAGCATGGGCGTCATCAACAATGTCACCATCCTCGCCATCATTCTGGTCGGTGCCGCGGTGATGCGGGAACGGGAGCATGGAACAATCGAGCATCTTCTGGTTATGCCGGTGAGCGCCAGCGAGATCATCGCCGGCAAGATCTGGGCAAACGGGCTGGTCATATTGCTGGCAGCCGCGTTCTCGCTTCACGTCGTGGTCGAGGTTGTCCTGCGCACACAGATCGTCGGCTCGATCGAACTGTTTCTTGCCGGAACGGCCATTTATCTCTTCGCCGTGACGTCGCTTGGCATCCTCCTCGCCACGGTCGCGAACTCCATGCCGCAATTTGCGCTGCTCTCCATCCCGGTCTTCGTGCTCATGTTCCTGCTGTCCGGCTCCTTCACGCCGTTCGAGAGCATGCCCCGAGCCCTGCAGCTGATTATGGACCTTTCGCCGTCCACGCATTTCGTGCGTTTCGCACAAGCTGTACTCTACCGCGGCGCCGGTCTCGATGTGGTCTGGCGCGATCTTCTGATCATGGCGGGCCTTGGCGCGGGCTTCGTCGCGATTGCCCTTTATCGTTTCAAAGCCATGCTCGCCCGCCAATCGTGACGATCGCCGTCTAAGCATATCGCACGACACGCGCAACTGCGCGTATTCCTGTTCCGGCAGTTATCGGCTCGCTGCCGGTTCCGGCATCAGGAGCCGGGGCAGCCGGATACTGGCCAGCAGTGTCCCCAGAACAAGCAGCGCGGCGAGGACGAAGCTCGCATCGGGCAGGATCGGCAGATTGAACAGCGCGCCGCCTGCGACTGATCCAAGGGCCTGACCAAAACTCGCGGCGGCGGTCATGCGGCCGAGTTGCGCTCCCTGGCTGGTCGGGATGCCAAACGACGCCCAGTAGGTTGCGACCGGAGACAGCATGCCGGCACTCGCGGCCACCAGCGCGACGGCGACCGACATCAAGACCGAGGTACTAACGACCGAAACGACGACCAGCCCGATGGCAAGCGTCGCCAAACCAGGCGCGATGAACCAGCGCGTGAGCTCCGGCTTGATGAGAGGCGAGAACACCAGGGCCTGGACGACCGCCATCACGAGGCTGCATTCGGCGAACATGATGCCGATATGTGCGGCATCTAGGCCGAGGACCTTGCCGCGCAGCGCCAGTCCGACTTCGAAAACGCCGATCGCGAGCGCCGTCACCAGCGCGATCGCCAGAAGCCGCAGCATCGCCCGCCGTTCGAGCTGTGTGGCGTCCGTTGGTGCATCGCCGCTCTCGCGCCGCGTTCCGGAGGGAAGGAGGAAAAGCACCAACACGGCCGCGATCACGGCCAGGCCTGTCGCCGTTAGCAATGGCATTGCCAGCGAGCTGTCGGGAGGGAGTGTCCAGAGGCTTCCAGCGACACGCACCGCCAGCCCCCCGAGCAAAGGCCCGATGAAGAAGCCGGCGGTTCCAGCGATGTTGATCAGCGCGAAGCGATGGGCGCGCCATTCTTTCGACGGGGCATAGTCGCCGATCAGCGCATACGCGACCGGGGTGATGGCGGCGGCGAAGAACCCGGCAAGAAAGCGGCCGAGATAGAGAAGAGGCAGGCTTGCTGTGATGGCGAACAATCCGGAGGTCGCGGCAAAACCCAGAAGGCCCATCAGGATGATCGGCTTGCGGCCACAGCGATCGGAAATGCGTCCCCAGACCGGCGCGCCGACGAAGATCGCAATGATGTAGACGCCCGTCAGCAGCCCCGTGTGCCATGAAAGAGCCTTCGGCGTGCTCCTGCCGGCGATCTGCTCGATCAGGAAGGGCAGGATCGGCAACGCGACACCATAGCCGACGGTGATCGCGAACATCGCGACGAGGACCGCTGAGAGCGCGCTCCAGCTCAGTCGGGTGGGTTCAGCCAGATCCATGCCGATGCGACCTGCTGCCCAACCCGCAGCCCGAGCGATCGGGCATCGTCGACATCCGCAGATCGGGCGGAACGAAGAGCTGGCCGAATCCTTCGGGCATTCGAGGCCACCCTGCACCAGCCATCGCTGGCGAGGTCAACGGTGAGGATACGTGAGGGTAAGCCTCGTCGACAAGAATCCGATCCCCCGTGCCATTTGAGACGTCAGGAACGGTGACGGCCAGGAACAGACTGAGGCCTGGCTGGTCTGGCGAGCAGCTCAAAGAGCGGACGCTTGTCATGAAACGGCCTTCATGCCTTGGCGCCTGTAAAAACGCAGGAACTGCGCATTGATGGCAACGATGATGGTGCTGGCTGACATGAACACCGCGGCTATGGCCGGCGTCATCAGAAAGCCCGTGCCGAACGTGATGCCGGCGGCCATAGGGATGGCTATGGTATTGTAGCCGGTTGCCCAGATGAGGTTCTGCACCATCTTTCGGTAGGTCGCACGTGACAGACCGAGGATCGCCGCGACATCGCGCGGATCGCTCTTGACGAGCACGACATCCGCCGACTCCACGGCCACATCCGTGCCGGCTCCAATGGCCACGCCGAGATCCGCCTGGACGAGCGCCGGCGCATCGTTGACGCCGTCACCGACCATTGCCACCGAGAGGCCCCGAGCCTGAAGCTCCTTGATCTTGTCGGACTTCTGATCGGGCAGCACCTCCGCGAAGTACTCGGCGATCCCCAGTTCCTTCGACACGCTCTCGGCTACGCCCTTTGCGTCGCCCGTCAACATGACCGATTTGATGCCGAGCTGGGTGAGTTCCGCGATGGCGTCTTTCGATTCCGGTCGGACGATGTCGGCGAGCGCGAAGAGCGCACGCGCTTCGCCGTTGCGCACCAGCGCCACCACCGTTTTGCCCTGCGCTTCGAGCTGCTTCAGCCTTTCATGTGTGATGGGTTTGCCCTGTCGTGCAAGATGGCCGGGGCTGACGATGCGAATGTCCTGCCCGTCGACCTTCGCGACGATGCCTTCGCCCGTGATATTGCTCACCTCGCTGGCTTTCTGAATGTTGATATTCCTGCGTTTCGCTTCAGCCACGATGCCGTGAGCGATCGGGTGCTCGGACTGACTCTCAGCTGCCGCGGCAAAGGCAAGCTCGGCGTTCTCGTCGCCACCCGCGAGCAGCACGACGTCGCTGACGCCGAAGCGCCCCTCGGTCAGTGTGCCGGTCTTGTCCAAAACGACTGCTTGAAGATTGCGGGCACGTTCGAACGCCGCCCGGTCACGGATCAGAAGACCATTGCTGGCGCTCAGCGATGTGCTGACGGCGACCACCAGCGGCACGGCAAGCCCAAGGGCATGCGGGCAAGCCACGACCATCACGGTGACCATGCGTTCCAGTGCGAACTCAAGCGGCGCGCCAAGCCAAAGCCACCAGACGAACAGCGTTCCGAAGCCGACGACCAGGGCGATGTAGGTCAGCCAGGCGGCCGCCCTGTTGGCGATATCCTGTGTCCGCGAACGCGTTGCCTGCGCTTTCTTCACGAGATCGATGACCTGGGCGAGATAGGTCGCATCGCCTGTCTTCGTCACTTTGATGGTCACGGCGTTGGCGCCGTTGATCGCACCGCCGATCGCCGTTGCGCCGACCGTCTTGGTGACGGGACGCGATTCGCCCGTCAGCATCGCCTCGTTGAAGCCGGACGAGCCCTCGACGATTTCGCCGTCGACCGGAACCTTGGCGCCCGGGCGGACGATGACGCGATCACCGGGCTTGAGAGCGGAGATCGGTACCTCGTGCATCTTGCCGTCGTCGTCGATGCGGGTCGCGCTATCGGGCAAGAGGCGAACGAGCTCTTCCAGGGCGCGCGACGCGCCCATCACGGAACGCATTTCGATCCAGTGACCGAGCAGCATGATGGCGATGAGGGTGACGAGCTCCCAGTAGAACGCTTCGCCCGGAAAACCGAACGTGACAGCGGCGGAGAAAAAGTACGCAGCCGAGATCGCCAGCGCGATGAGCGTCATCATGCCGGGCCGCCCCTTGCGCAGCTCGGAGAAGAAACCGGTCAGAAAGGGCCAGCCACCATAGAAGTAGGCGATGGTCGACAATGCGAACAGGACCCATCCGTCGCCTGGGAAGGAGAGCACGCCCGAGAGTCCGAGCCAGTCTCTTATCATCGGAGAGAGCAGTAGCACCGGAGGGGTAAGCACGAGGGTCACCCAAAACCGGCGGCGAAAGTCCGCAACCATGGCGCCGTGGTCGTGGCCGGCGTGATCCGAATGGCTGGACCCTGCCGCAGCAACAATGCTGGAAGCGACTTGCCCGGCTTCCTGCGCTGCTTCGCCGGACGCATGGTGGTTATGATTGCGGTGATCGTGATGGGAGTGCGGTGAACTCATTTTTCCTCGTCCGTATGAGCCCGTCCAGACGTCCATCACAGCGGGCTACAGGGGTTCTGCCGCACTGATCAAGGCTTTGGAAGAGACAATGTTTAGATGTGCAACCTCGCTGCCAAACGCGCGCGAATCTTTAATCCAGATCAAGTTCTGGCTTCGCACGGCGTCGGCGTGCGTGGTAAAGATCAATGGAAGTGGCCGGCCAACCACTATGCCGACTTGACGATCGTGCCGGCTTTGCCCTCCAGAATCGCGCGGGCATCTTCCAGGCGTCCGATGCCCGCGATCCGGCCGGGTGTCCCGGCGAACTGGCAAGCGGCTTCCACTTTTGGCCCCATGGACCCGGGCGGAAACACAAAAGCCGCCAACTCGGCCGGTTGCGCCGCTCGAACCGGTCGCTGATGTGGCGTGCCCCAGTCGAGATAGACGGCATCGACATCGGTCAGCATCAGGAATGCATCGGCGGCGAGGTCCGCGGCGAGCAGGCCGGCAGCACGATCCTTGTCGATAACGGCCTCCACGCCCTGAATGCCGCCCGAGATGTCCCGAACGACGGGAATACCACCACCACCGACGCAGATCGTCACCACACCAGCATCGACCAGCAGGCGGATTACCTCCATCTGGACGATGCGTTTCGGCAGTGGTGACGGCACCACTCGCCGCCACCGCCCGGGAGCCTCTTCTGTCATCGCCCAGCCATGCGCAACGCGCGCGCTCTCGGCTTCTGGCCAATCGTAGATCTGACCGATAGGCTTTTCCGGCCGGCCGAACGCGGGATCGTCCGGGTCAACCTCGATATGGGTCAGCAATGTCGCCAGCCTTGTGCCTTGTGGAAGCGCATTGGCCAGTTCCTGCTCGACCAGATAGCCGATCATTCCGATGCTCTCGGCGCTGATGACGTCGAGCGGGTAGGGAGCAACATCCTTCAACGCCGTCGCCTGAAGGGCAAGCAGACCGACCTGCGGTCCGCTTCCATGCGCCACGACGATGTCGTGATGCGCGGCAAGGTCGGCAAGCGCCGCCGCAGCCTTGCGCACATTGGCGCGCTGCACCTCCGCCGTCATAGGCTCGCCTCGCTTGAGAAGGGCGTTGCCGCCCAGCGCAACAACGACCCGCACGATCACACCCCCAATGTGGCGACGAGAATCGCCTTGATTGTATGCATGCGGTTTTCCGCCTGGTCAAAGACGATGGAAGCATGCGACTCGAAGACTTCTTCCGTCACTTCCATGCAGTCGATGCCGTATTGCTCATAAATCTTCTCACCGATCTCGGTCTCGCGGTTGTGAAAGGCCGGAAGACAGTGCATGAACTTGGCGTGGGGATTGCCCGTGGCGCGCATCAGATCGGCGGTGACGCGGTAGGGTGTCAAAAGCCTGATGCGCTCGTCCCAGACCGAATCCGGTTCGCCCATCGAGACCCAGACGTCGGTATAGACGAAGTCGCACCCTTTCGACGCTTCCTGAGGATCCTCCGTGAGCGTAATCCGTGCTCCGGTCTTCTCCGCCACGGCCCGGCATTGATCGACCAACGCCTCGTCCGGCCAACACGTCTTCGGCGCACCAAGCCGCACGTCCATGCCGATCAACGTCGCTCCGGTGAGGAGCGAATTGCCCATATTGTTGCCGGCATCGCCGAGGAAGCAGAAGGAGAGTTGCGACAGGTGCTTGCGCGTGTACTCGCGCATGGTCAGAAAATCGGCGAGAATCTGCGTCGGATGGAACTCGTCCGTCAGGCCATTATAGACAGGCACGCCGGCATGAGCGGCGAGTGTCTCGGCCTGTACCTGGCCAAAGCCGCGATACTCGATACCATCATACATGCGTCCAAGCACCCGGGCGGTATCCTTCATCGACTCCTTCTTGCCGATCTGCGTTCCTGACGGGCCGAGATAGGTGACATGCGCACCCTGATCGTAGGCGGCGACCTCGAAGCCGGTCCTGGTACGCGTTGAATCCTTCTCGAAGATCAGCGCGATGTTCTTTCCTTTGAGCCGTTGCTGTTCGTAACCGCCATACTTGGCCTGTTTGAGCGATGCGGAGAGCCGCAGCAGAAAACGGATTTCGTCCGGTGAAAAATCGAATAGCTTGAGCACGCTGCGGCCGACAAGATTGACGGGCATTCTTTCCTCCCTAGATCGGATCGCGGATCAGCGGACAAGTCATGCAATGGCCGCCGCCTCGGCCGCGGCCGAGCTCGGCGCCGGGCACCGTGATGACCTCCACGCCAGCCTTGCGCAGTTGCGTGTTGGTATAGGTGTTGCGGTCATAGGCAACGACCACGCCAGGCTCGAGGGCGACGACATTGTTTCCGTCGTCCCATTGCTCGCGCTCGGCCACATAGGCATCACCGCCAGTCTGCACCACCCGCAGCTTCTTGAGGCTGAGCGCCCGCGCCACAACCTCCGTAAGATGGCCCGTCTCCTGCCGCACGTCGATTTCCCCGGCCTTCGCACCCGGCCGCAGCGAGTAGGCGGTGATGCCGTCCACAACGTCCGAAAACAACGTCACCAGGTCGCGATCGCAAAAGGTAAACACGGTATCGAGATGCATGGAGGCGCGCTCGACGGGCAGTTTGCACGCGATGACGCGCTCGGCGGCCCCTTTGGCGAACAGGGCGCGCGCGATCTGCCCCACGGCCTGCGGCGTGGTGCGCTCTCCCATACCTATCAGCACGAGGCCGTTTCCAAGCGGCATGACGTCTCCGCCCTCTGCGGTAGCCAGTCCGTAGTCCTCATCCGGGTCGCCCCACCAGACAGGAAAGCCGGCATCGCGAAAGTCCGGATGAAAACGATAGACGGCGGCAATGTTCACCGTCTCGAGCTTGCGGGCATTCCAGCGCATGGGGTTGAGCGTGACACCGCCATAGATCCAGCACGTCGTGTCGCGCGTAAACAAATGGTTCGGGAGCGGGGGAAGCAAGAAATCCTGCGGCCGCAGGACCGACGCCAGCACGCCGGTTGGCGCGACCGGCAGTTCCGCCCTGCTCATGCCGCCCATGAGGATGAGCGACAGATCGTCGGAATTGATTTCCATCAGGTGGGCGCTGAGATCGTCGGCAAGCCCGACACCCACAGTGTTCACGTTGACCCGCCGCTCCAACAACCAGCGGCGCGCCTCCATGTCCTGCATCGTCTGCGCCAACGCCTCGCGCAGGAAGACGACCTCGCTGCCGCGATGGCGGATCGCATCGACGAACGTCATGTGCTCGACACGGGCTTGCTTGACCCAGATAACGTCGTCGAAGAGCAGTTCGTGACAATTGCCAGGGGTCAGGCGGGTAAGGGCTGCGCCCGGCCGGTCGACCAGAACGCGTCTGAGCTTGCCGACCTCGGAATGAACGCCGTAGGTAATGGTCATCCTGGTTCTCCTTCAGGCAGCGAGCAGCACGGCTGCGCTGAGGCTGGCCATGATGATGACGGTGAGTATGAGGAGCAGCGGCGCCATGAATCGGAGCCAGCGCTCATAGGGGACGCGGCCGATGGCGAGCGCGCCCATCACCACGGCAAATGTCGGGTTGATCAGGTTCACCAGGCCGTTGGCCGATTGATAGGCGGTGACGACGAGGTTGCGACCGACCCCTGCGAAGTCCGCGACGGGTGCCATGATCGGCATCGACAGAACGGCCAGCCCGGAGGAAGACGGCACGAAGAAGGAGAGTAGGACATTGATCCAGTAGATCACGTTGATGAACGCGACCTCTCCCAGTCCCGCAACCTTGAGTTCAGCCCAGTGCAGGATCGTATCGGTTATCTTTCCGGCATCCATGATCACGACGATGCCGCGCGCGAGGCCGATGATCAGCGCCACACCCAGAAGGTCGCGCGCCCCGTTGACGAAGGCGTCAACGAACTTCTCCTCGCCAGGACGCGCGATCAGGCCAATGAGGATTGCCGAGGCCAGGAAAAGGCCGCTCATCTGGCCCATCCACCATCCGGCCCGCAGCACGCCCCAGATCATGACCAGGAAGGTGAGTGCGAACATCACAAGCACGACCTTGTGCAGGCCGGTAAATTCAAGTGCCTCGCCGCCATGTGCGGCAAGAAAATGCGCCTCGTTGTCCGCCTTGCGATCATAGACGAGCGAGCGGCTGGGGTCGATCCGGACGCGCTCGGCATAACGCATGACATAGATGACGCAGGCGAGCCAGGAGAGCCCCAAAATGACGAAGCGCAGCACGATTCCCTGGGTGAAGGGAATACCCGCAGCGTCGGACGCAATGACTGTGGCAAAGGCGTTGACCGTGGAGCCCAACACGCCGACGCCCGCACCGAGCAGGATGATCGCCACCGCGGTCACGGCATCGTACCGCGCCGCGATCATGATCGGGATCAGGAGCACATAGAAGGCAAGCGTCTCCTCAGCCATGCCGTACGTGGTGCCGCCGAAGGCGAACAGCGCCATCAGCACCGGGATCATCCACTTCTCGCGGCCCTTGAGTGACCTCATGGCACTGCTGATCCCGGAGTTGATTGCTCCGGTGGAGGCGACGACACCGATGAACCCGCCGATGATGAGCACGAAGAGCGCAACGTCGATGGCATTAGCCGCATTGGTCACGGGGTCGTAGAGCCCGCCGATCGGGGCCATGATGACGTCGAACACGTCCTGCGGGTTCGCCTCGCTCACGCTATATGTACCGGCAACTGGAACTTCGCGGTCCAGTGCGGGGTTTTGCACTCGTTGGTACTGGCCGGCTGGAATGATCCAGGTCAGCGCTGCGACGAGCACGATAAGTCCGAACAGAATGGTGTAGGCGGTTGGAAACCGCCATTTCCTTGCTTCGGTCGCCGACGATGCGATGCTCATGGTACACCCCCCCTTCTTGCGTGCTGTCACCGTCACCCTGGCTAAGCTGGGGAGGCGATCGTGTTTGAACCTGAGCGTGTCGGGAATCCGCGGATGGCCACCCACGTCGTGCGCAGAGAAGGCAAACGCGGTCGCTCGAAGACCATATCGGTGATCTTCTGGTCGAAGCGCCCACCATTCCTTGATCGAAGTTAAGTTCGCCTGCCGCACATCGGCCTATGCTGAGCCACATATCGATTGGACGCAATCGTGGATCTACACGGCAGCGGCACAACGGATCCGGTCGACACATATGCATGGAATGCAGATGCGCGGCCGATCGCAGCAGCAAGGAGGCTCGACATGCAGTGCAAGACGAGAACGATGCTGGCACTTGTGCTGGTGTTCGCACCGGCAGTGGCATTCGCCCAGAATGATGCGCACCATGACAACCGATCGGGGGGCGAACAGCCTCCCTCAGCAACCCTGAGCGTGCCGCAACAATGCGCGCCGATGATGGAGATGATGGACGTCATGATGGGCGACCACATGTCGGCCTGCCTGGCATCGCTGCCGCAAGCCTCGCAGGCCTACATGCGCGCCATGATGGGCATGCACGCACCGATGATGGAAGCGATGCAGTCGACGGATCCGGATGTCGCATTCGTCAAAGGGATGATCCCGCATCATCAGGCCGCCATCGATATGGCCCGGGCCGTTCTCGAGCTTGGGTCCGACCAGCAGACCAGAGCCTGGGCGCAGCAGACTATCACGGCGCAGCAGACCGAAATCGATGATATGCGTCAGTGGCTGCGGCAGCGCGGCGAATAGATGCGGAACTGACCACGGGCATCAAACCCCGCAAGGGTCGCGGAGCCTCACGGAAGTTCGCTGTCGGAGTAGATCACATGGCGGTAAGGGCATGGCTGCGTAGCTCTGGTGTGCTGATCGCAATGATGCTCGCGATCGGCACCGCAATGGCAAACGATGGCTATCAGAAAGCCGGCGGCCTTGCCGTTTACCATGGCATCGTCCCGGCTCCTGTCGTCCGGGGTCATCCGAGCGGTCACCCGGAAAGCACAATGCACGGCGGGCCTGGAACCGCGCCGCATCAGCAACACCTCGTCGTCGCCGTTTTCGACGACCAGACAGGCGCACGCGTGCAGAACGCGAGCGTGTCCGCAACCATCAGCGGCCTGGGTCACGTTGGCCAGCAAACCATCCAGCTCGAGCCGATGAAAATCGAGAACACGATCACCTACGGTGGTTTTGTCACTCTCTCGGGAAACGATCGCTACGCCATCGCCGTCGAGATCACTGTTCCGGGACGTTCGCGGCCGATCTCGGTGACATTCTCCAGTGATCACGTCCAATAAAGCGACAAACAGGCGTCAGGCCTTTGCTGCAGCAACGCCCATTTCAATCTGTTCGAATTCGGATCGGAAAGTGTGGCAAAGGTAACAATTTGCCGTTCTCCTGCGAATGACACATCGAACCCTCGTGCGGCGGCCCTTCATCTGAACCACCCGCCCTGGAGTATCAGCCGGCGATGGGCGCGGCTTTCAGTGGAAACTGACGATGACGCGGCGGCGACTACGAACGGAAGATCTGATCGACAGGCTTGCGGCGGATATCAGGCCGCGACACGTTGAAAGCCGAATCCGGACCCGCCGGCTCTGGGTGGTCGTCATCCTTGCGATCGTGGTGCCGGCGCTCCTCTTGGCGCGGCCGCTTCGTGCCGATCTCGCCACTCGATTGGCGGACGGTATGTTTGTCACCTCAGTTGCGACCTCGGCGATGATCTTTATCACCGGTGTGCTGGCGCTTTTGATCGTGCGCATCTCACCGCTATCCCGGTCCTGGCTCCTCCTGCCCCTGATCGTCCTGGGGCTCTGGCTCGTGTCGGAATTTACCAGCATCGCCCTCGACGTCTCCCGGGAGGGTTGGCGTGCTTTCGCCTTCGAGACGAGTCCACAATGCCCGCTCGTTATCGGGATCGTCGGAATTCCGATCTTCTTCGCGATGCTTGGCCTCGGCGGGATCGGCCTGATCCTGTGGAGGGGGCCGACCATCACGGTCGCCGCTCTGTCAGCCTTTTCCCTGCCTGCAACCATGCTCAATCTGTTTCATGGCCTGGACACCGGCGCGATGGTCCTGCTTTGGCATTTCGGCGCGATCGCAATCTTCTCCATGACAGCGGCCTTTTTGCTCAATCGGCGTATTCCTCGCATTGTGTGTGACTGGCTCGCGTTATGATCAGCGAAGCGCGCGACAAAAGATGAACTGGATCAAGGGGGCACAAGCAGCCGTTTACGGCGAGGCAATGGCTTTTCAGCCGACCGCCACGCATGAGTGTTCCTGTGCCGACTCACATTCCGGCTGTGTGGTACTGACCGCCTGCAAGCGACGCTCTTCCCGCTCGATATAACCCCGCGTCAGCGGGACGGCGTCCTGTCGCCTGGCGATCTGGATCTGGAACACCATCATCCCCTGATAGCGGAAAGCGAGTTCCGAGACGCCGAGATAATACTCCCACAAGCGCGCAAAGCGCTCATCGAAGAGATCGACCGCCTCAGTGCGGCGGGCGAGAAATCGCTCGCGCCAATGTCTGAGCGTTTCGGCATAGTGAAGGCGCAGGATCTCGACATCGGTGACCACGAGCCCCGCCCGCTCGATCGCCGGCAGGACCTCGGAAAGAGCCGGTATGTATCCGCCCGGGAAAATGTATCTGGCGATCCACGGGTTGGTGAAACCCGGCGGATCGGAGCGGCCGATCGAGTGCAGCACGAAAATGCCTTCATCATCGAGCAGATCGCGGCATTTTCGGAAGAACTCATCGTAGTGATTGACGCCGACATGTTCGAACATACCCACTGACACGATTCGGTCGAAACGTTCGTTCACGTCCCTGTAGTCCTGCGATCGGAATTCCAGACGCGCCGGATCTGAAGCCGCCGCTGCCCGCCCCCTGGCAAATTCGAGTTGTTCGCTCGAAAGCGTGATCCCGGTGACATGGGCGTCGAAAGCCTCAGCCAGGTAGAGCGCCAGACCGCCCCAGCCGCAGCCGATGTCGAGCACGCGCGCATGACGACCAGGCAGGAGCTTCGCGGCAATGTGGCGCTTCTTGGCCTGCTGCGCCTCATCCAAAGACATGTCTGCTCTTTCGAAATAGGCGCAGCTGTACTGCATGTCCTCATCGAGGAAGAGTTTGTAGAGCTTGCTGCTGAGATCGTAGTGATGAGCAACGTTTCGCCTGGATTTCTGACGACCGTTTTTCTGCACCCGCTGCCGGAGAGCAAAACGCAAGCGGGAGAGTATCTTTGTCGTGATCGTCGCCGCGTCGTTCTGGTCCTGGGACAGAAGCAGCTCGAGCACCTCCGTGATGGTACCCTGTTCGATGATAAGGTCGCCGTCGACGAAGGCTTCGCCAAGCCGCAACTCGGGATCGAGCAGAACCCGACGCTGCGCCGCGGCGGTTCTGAACCGCACTGCCACCGCCGGACCGGCCCCGTCACCGAAGCTCCTGGTGACCCCGTTGGCGGTTGTTATCGTGAGAGTTCCGGTTTTGACGAGGCGACGAAGGGTTTTGAAAACAAGGGTATCCATGACGGGGCTTTCTAGTCAACGTTGGTATATCCCGACTAGAAAGCGTGCGATCCCGCCGCAGACTTTAACGTGGGTTGAAAAGGGTGAGCGATAAAGCCATGATCGATAGAAAGACGAACAGTCGCCCGCCATCTTGATCACCCGCTCGCTTTGGCGCGTCGCGCCGACAGGCGGGGAATGAATGCCGGCACTTCCCGCATATAGCGCGCATAGGCGTCGCCGAATTCGGCAAGCGACTCGCGTTCTTCGTGTTTGGAAAGGCGCCAATACATGAAGACCAGGACGGGGAACATCGCAAGTGTGAGCAGGGTTGGCCACTGCAGCAGGAAGCCGAACATGACCAGAACGAAGCCGACATATTGTGGATGCCGAACCCAGGAATACACCCCCGAGGTGGCGAGCGTGCGCTTGCGTTGCGCTTCGTAGAGCATCTTCCACCCGGCCGAGATGAGGACAAAGCCGCCGCCGATGAAGACAAAACTCAGCAGGTGGAACGGACCGAAATGGGGATTTGAGCGCCAGCCGAACAGCTCCTCGAGCAGGTGACCCGCGTCGTGGGAGAGCCAGTTGACGCCCGGATAGCGGGACTGCAACCAGCCGGAGAGCAGGTAGATCGTCAGGGGGAAACCGTACATTTCCGTGAACAGCGCCACGATGAAAGCACTGAAGGCGCCGAAGGATCGCCAGTCCCGCGGCGTGGATGGCTTGAAGAAGCTGAACGCGAAGAAGATGAAGACGATCGAGTTGAGGATGACGAGGGACCACAGGCCGTACGCGGGAATGTCGTCTTGCATGGCGCGCTCCTAGATGGAATTCAGTGCTGATGCGGCGACTGCTGTCGCGCGGACGAGCGGTCGCCGCCGCCGCCATGCCCACTATGTCCGCCATGTTTGCCGTGCATGAAGACATGCAGGAGGGGGCAGGCAAGGATCAGCAGCCAGGGCAGCCAGCCGAGCAAGTGCGCGCGGTGTTCCGTGAGGAGATAAAATCCCGCGATTGCGAGGAAGCCGTAAAGGGCGATGTTGGCCGCGCTGAAACGCCGCCCCGGGTTCTCGTCTTTATGCAATTGGTCTCGGTTTGTTTCCATGGTGCTTCATCCGACAGTTTGAACACGCCGATGGCTCCGCGATGCCGGTCGAATGTTAAGGCCAGTCCGCAGGAAGGTGCTCTTCTTACCCCGGATGATGCTGCGACAGATGTCTGGAATCTTTGATGTGAGTTAAGTTTCAGATTGCTTCCCGGCGAACCAGGCGATGCCTCGTTTCCGAAAGCCAGTCGGTTGCTCTTCGTTCTAGCCATTGGCTTGCCGCCCTCGCGAATATGCCAGGCTGAAACTCAAATTAAGCTGGAGGCAAGTCTTCGAACCCGCGGACCAACGTACCGATCGAGCGAGCGCATGATCCGATCCGAACATCAATACCCTGCATTCGAAGGCGATTCCGCTCTGAGTCCGCGATAAAGCCGCATACGAGATGAGTAGCTCCGCTTCCGACGATGAGGTCGTAGGTGGCCGCGGTGGTGCGTTGCGGGTTCCGCCGAAAATCACGCGCGCCAGTGGCGGGGTCGATCAGCAGCAGTCCCTCGGATTTCGCGAAGAAGGGGCTGAGCATGGTTCTTCTGCGCGTGCGCACGATGAGCACGCCGATGATGCGTTTTCGATCTGCCGGTACAGAGGCTATCGATGACATTTCCATCCCGCGAGAGGATTCTGTGACGATGAGAGGAGCATCATTTTGCCGCTCGCTCTTTAATCTCGATCAAGCATGGCGGGTAGCATGGGCGGCCAGCCCGTCACGTATTCGCGGTAGGGATAACGAGGCACGCTATAGCGACGGATTCCAGTTGGCGTGTTGATCTGGATCAAAGCGGTCTTGCAAACAATGTAGTGAGATGCAAAGGTAGCTTTCTCGTCTCGTGTGCAGAGAACCAGTCCAGGTGCATGCGGAGCGAGGGTGCGCGACCTGTGAACCGCCGAGAATTCGATTTTATGCTTCGGTATCTGGCACTGCTGATTGTTAGTGTGATCGCTGTCCTCGCACAAGCCGAACCATCGATGGCGCACGTCGGTCAATCGACACCGAGCGTTTCGGAGAGACATCAGGCTACCTCATTGCTAAAGGTCGCCATGGCGGGCGACGACGATTGCGTCTCGGGTTCAGGTTGTTGCAGCGCCATATGCGCACCCTATGTTGTATCCCTATCAGCACAGTCCCTGGGTTTCTCGCGCTTCCTACCCACGTCTTCGCGCACTTGGGTTTCGCGCCAGGATTGCTTGCGCTCGATCATCCTCGGCCGCGATCCGCCTATCCCCCGATATCAGCTCATCTAAGGCCATTCAGGTCGATCGTCAGCCACGCCCGTCAGACCGGCGTGAACGGCAACACGACCATAATGTGCCTTGCCGATCGCTTCGCGCTTATCGCGCCGAAGGCTCGGTCCATCAATGATCTATTGATTGGCTGCGCAAGCGCGGCCGCCGCAACGGGCCAGGAGCCCGGGAGGTGTAATGTGAGCTGGCATCAAGCGTCTTTATCAGGAGAGACATCCCGGTCGCTCCGTTGCGACCATTGGGAAACCGCTGAGAAGGCACGGAATGTACCACCCTTACCAAATTTCCCCATTACCGTGTCCCTCCAGAAGGCGGCCATGCAGGCCGACGAGGTGACCAAACGACGAGGACGTCACAAACAGGACAATGCCAGTGAGGCGCGCACCGTTGCCTTGCCAGTCGACGCACACAGACTGATTCCCAACTACCGCAATGGCGACCGACGCGTCGAAGCCGGCCGGGATTTGTTCAGCATAGGATTCGACGGAAAGGCCATCTTCAACCTTCTCGACGGATGGGTAGCCATCTACACATTGCTGGAGGACGGCAGACGGCAGATTGTCCAATTCGCCCTGCCTGGCGCGGTTCTGGGTGTCCGTTCATCGAGGAGCGCGCCCGCAACCGTCGGTGCTCAAGCCCTGACCGACGTCGTGGTATCGGTCATTCCGACCCCTGTCCTGACGTCGCATTCGCGTGCAGACCCCGACATTACCGTGCGCCTGGCGCGCTCACTTGCACACGACTGCAATCTGGCTTTCGATCATCTCACCAGCATAGGTCGGCGTTCAGCGCGCGAACGGGTCGCTCATCTGCTCCTTGAATTGTTCACACGTTACCGTGCACAATGGCCAGGACATCGCAGCGAGGAAATGGTGCTGCCGCTTACCCAGGAGCAAATCGGCGACGCCACCGGCTTGACCTTCGTTCACGTGAACCGTGTTCTCAGCGCGCTGCGCAAGGAAGGAATCGTCCAGTTCCACTACCGGCGTCTGCGAATAATCGATCCGGATCGTCTCATCGAAGTCGCAGGCGTCGATCCGGAAATCGCAATGGCCTGGCTTGAACGACAACCCTGGGGGTAGCGCTTCGCCAAAGGGATTTGGCGCGGCATATACTTCTTTCAGGAGCACTCGCCGGCCGCAGGCTGTCTTGTCCGCCACGGTGGCGTTCATCGATGGACTCCCGGATGAAATTCCAACCGAAGTGCGAACCAAGGCTCTGATCGAGTTTCCGCCGCTCGCCTATCAGGCGTGGTTCGGCAGCCGTGCAAATGCGTATCCAGCAACGGCGCGATTCTGAAATCGAGCCAGTCGAGTATCCTCAGCGAGATACATCTTCGTGAGCTTTGCGGATCTTCTCGGCTTTCTCGCAATGACAGTCGAGAAAACCATGGATCGGACAGGTGCGGCACATCTCTTCCAAACGCTTGCGTAGCGCTTGCCGCCCGCGGTGGAGTCGCACCGCGACATTGTTGAGCGAGGTGCCAAGGCTTGCTGCCAATCTGTCGCGAGGCTCGCCCAGGATATCAGCCCGCCAGACGATGTCCGAATACTCGGGTTTCAAAGTTGGAAGCAGACGATACAGACAATTGCAGACCGCTGCATCGAGCTCGGCGTCAACAGGTTCACTCTCGATCTCGGCGTCGTCGACAGCGGTTTCCCGACGCCGTCGCCTGCTCAAGTTCCGCTGATGGTCAACAAGGGTGGTGGCGAGGATGCGGCCCAGCCAGCCCCGAACGGTGCGGATATCTCTGAGTTGAGATGCGCGCTCCAGCGCCCGAAGGGAGAAGCGCTGCAACACCTCCTCCGCATCGTCGCGATTCCTCAGGCGGCGCTGGAGGAAGACCAGCATTTCCTCTCTCGCCTCGACAAGCGCCCGCTGGACGGCAGCATCAAGAGGTTTCGCGGCATCGTCAGACTTACCGGAGCGTTGCGTATCCATTCTCTTGCCTCCAGCTTCGGTCATCCTCCGCATTTTCCTCCTGCACGGGGCAGCTCCCAAAATTCGCCTGATGTTGGACAGGCGCGGCTGATAAGTCTTTAACTCTAATCAAGTGTCATGGCCCCACTACGAACAGGATAAGCACGCCAGCGATGCGATCCGACAATGCCGATCAGGTGGGGCTCTGTTCTATCGCACGGTCTCGCGGCCTCATGCAGGAGCTGCGATCCAAGAGCCGTGCATTATCGTGCCACAAGCCGACCCGTTACTCTCTGACCCGTACGACGCAGCTTGGTGGCCACATGCCAACAGATTACTTTATGATCGCTGCTCGCTAGGCAGCCGAGACGAAGAGCGGAGTGACTGCAGAGCGAGCGGGGTCCGACAACCCGACAACATTGTCAGGTTCGCCGTGAGGCGCTCCATCAAGGGATGATAAGGAGGCCGATCACCGTGCCGGCAAACAGATTGTGGAAGGAGATGAAGGCGAGAAGTGCTGCCGCCAGCATCGGGCTGACGATGCTTTCCAGATCGTAGGCCGCCGGGATAGCGACAGCGCGCGCGTATACTCCTTTTCTTCCAGCAATATGTTGGAGATCGTCGCCTGGAAGGTCGGCGTGAAGGCGGCCGAGGCCGACTGCAGGACGAGGATTCGCACATAGACCTGCCAGATTTCGGTAACGAGGGGCAGCAACACAGACACGGAAGCGCGCACGAGATCGAGCGCCACCAACATGGCTCGCTGCGGCACGCGCTCGGCGAAAGCCGATGCGATGGGCGCGACGGCCACATAGGCGATCATCTTGATGGCGAGCGCGTCCGCCCGGCACCGCGCCGGCGTGGGCCCCGGCCAGCTCGATCCCTTGGGCAAGAAAGAGATGGCGATAGGTCCGGTTCTTGAGGATCGCGAAGATCAGAGATATTTCGCTTCCTTGAACACATCAAATGAACCGCTTTTTTCGACCTCCTTGCGGCGCGGGTTTATCCTTTTCCTCGCCATCGCGTTTGGGCTTACGGCGTTTCTCACAGATGGCGGGCATCAAGCGCGTGCTGCTTCAACGGACGGCATCCCGGCGCTCATGACTCAAGCTGCGGATTGTGCCGACCTCCTCGTGCGCATGCCCTGCGACAACGATACCCAACGCGGCTTCGAGCACCCGTGCGACAGCGGTCACTGCCTGTCGGGCCTCGGGTGCTTCCTCTGCGCTCCGCTAAACACGGCCTGGAGCTGGCGCATGTTGAACGGCGAAACCGTCTCGCCGGCTGCATCGCCGGTGCCCTCATCCGCGGAGTTGCGTCGTCAGAAGCGACCTCCGCGATCCACCTTGATCATCTGAGCACCTTCGGCCTGTTCAGTCCGTGTGCTCCAGCCGAACCGAGGACCGGCACAATGCCGTAGTCTTCCGACCGTGCGCGTCCCAGGCCGCCCAACGATACGGCCGAGGAGACGAGCCGTTCTGCGTGACGCCGACGTGACATAGCCTCTAATCGTCGGCAGCCGGCGAGCCAGAAGGGGCCATGCACGGACCTTGCCGAATCGGTAGGCAGCGGCACGCGAGGAAGTCTTCGGCATCCGCACGCCGGGCCAATCTTTCCAAACTCACCTCAAGATGTGCTCGACGAGCCGGCAAGGCTGCGAGCCGAGGAGCTGAATACCATGCTAAAGACCCACTCGACCCGTTCGATTTCCATCACCGCGGCAGTCCTGACAGCAACCGCGATTCGCAGACGTGCGGCCATGCTGGCCTTCGCGACGGCATCCGCCCTGGTGCTTGCTATTCCGTTCGCCGCCACCGTCCGAGCGGAGCCTGCTGCAACCGGCTTCGTCTATACGGCCGATGAATTTGGCAACACCGTTAGCCGCATCGACCTTACCACGGAAAAGATCGACATCGTTCCGGTCCCGATCACGCCCCACAACGTGCAGTTCGTACCGGGAAAAGATCTGGTGCTGGCGGTGGGCCTGCCGGTCGCCGACAAAGCTGAAGACGCTCATGCGTCCAATGGGGCAGGCCATGGCGGCGACGGGCATGGTGATGCCGCTGTCGCAGGCCAATTGATCGTCCTCGACGCGGCCGATATTTCCTCCGGCGTGAAGGCGTCGATCCCCGTGGGTGGGCATCCTGCGCATGTGATCGCAGACGCGCAGGGTAATCGCGCCTACGTCTCGAATTCCGAAGACGACAGCTTGTCGGTCGTTGATCTTGCCAAGGGCGAGGTCGTCGCCACGGTCGGCACCGGCGACTACCCCCACGGCCTTCGGATGAGCCCGGATGGAAGCGCCATCTATGTCGCGAACGTCCAGGACGGTACTGTTTCGGTTATCGACACAACGGCGCTTTCGGAAGTTGCCAGGATCAAGGTCGGCGTTGCGCCCGTCCAGGTCGGCTTCACACCTGACGGAAAGCGGGTCTATGTCTCGCTGCGCGATGAAAACAAGGTCGCCGTTATCGACACGCAGTCGCGCGAGGTGATCGCACGCATCAATGTCGGCCGTTCGCCCATCCAGGTTTACGCCACGCCTGATGGCCGGCTGGTTTACGTCGCGAACCAGGGAACCGAAACGGAGCCGGATGAGACGGTCTCGGTTATCGATGTCGTAGGCGGGAATGTCGTAAAGACCATCCAGACGGACAAGGGCGCTCACGGCGTGACGGTCGCTGCCGACGGAGCCTTTGTCTTCGTCACCAACATCGTGGCCGGGACCGTTTCCCAGATCGACGTCGGCAGCCAGTCCGTGGTCAAGACATATGCTGTCGGCAAGGGACCGAACGGCGTCACCTATCAGGCGCAGTGACGCAACGTCGGGGCGGCGCTTCGCCGCCCCGCACGACCTAAGCCTCAAACCTATGAGCAGGACGGCCGGCATGCAGGCTTCATCAATGGACAAAGGGTCGGCGAGGCTCTATTCTTTGCCCATGCTTCGCGCGTTGCTTATCATTGTTACAACCATCTCGCTTGCCGCTGCTTCTTTTGCCGTTCAAGCACACGAGACCCGCATGTCCGGGATGTTGGAACACGCCGCGCTGACGCAACTCATAGAGCAAGCCTCTTCTTCGATGGCCGCTTGCAGCGAAGGAGAGTCCTGCAAAGCAGATGCCGGATTATGCGCCTTCGCCTGCGCCGTAATATCGGCCTGGCTTCCGGTTGTGCGTACTTCGGCAAAGCAAATCAGCTCGCGGCAAAAATATCCCCTCCCGCCCGATGCCGTCTTCGTCGCGGCAGCTTCCGGCCGGAACGATCGCCCTCCTATATCGCGCCTCCTCTGAGCCTGCGGCGGGGCTGATCCCGCTGCGATCCATTGGACCTTTCAGGCGGGACAGATCGTCCCGAGGTGACGAATATGACGACCTTTTCACGACGCGGCTTCCTCGCCGCCAGCGCAGCCATGCTTGCTGCATCCCATTTCCCCATCAGGGCCTACGGCCAGGACGCGGCTGCGATCCGCCTGGCCGCCACCAGCCGCACGCTCGATATAGACAATCGACCGGCCACCGTTTTCGGGCTCGCTGGTCCCAATGGGCAGGGGCTGCTCCTCGATCCGGGCGAGCGATTTCGGGTGGATCTGACCAACGATCTCGCCGAGTCCACGATCATTCATTGGCACGGCCAGATTCCCCCGAACGCTCAGGACGGCGTCCCGGATATGCCGCAGCCGCTTCTTCAGCCCGGTGAAACGCGCAGCTTCGATTTCGTGCCCCAGCCCGGAACACACTGGATGCATAGCCATGTGCCGATCCAGGAAATGCGATTGCTCGCCGCGCCGCTGATTGTCCGGAGGGCAGAAGACCTAGCCGCCGATCGGCAGGAAGTCGTCCTGTTCCTGCACGACTTCGCGTTCAAGACACCGGAAGAAGTGCTGGAAGAGATCACCAGCTCAAGCGCTGATGGACATGGCGCTGCCGCCACGCCAGGCGAGATGCAGGGCATGAACCATGGCGGCATGCCTGGAATGAAGCAGGGCGGGGCCGGCGGAATGGGCTCGATGGCCATGGATATGGGTAACATGGCGATGGATCTCAACGACTACGACTGGGATGCCTATCTCGCCAATGACCGAACCCTGTCCGATCCCGAGGTCGTTCAGGTCGAACGCGGCGGGCGGGTTCGCCTCCGTGTCATCAACGCAGCCGCAGCCACCGTTTTCTGGATCGACACGGGCGAAGCACAAGCCCGGCTCGTCGCCGTCGACGGGCATGAGGTCCAGCCGGTCGCGGGTTCGCGGTTCGGGCTGGCCATGGGGCAGCGTCTCGACCTGGAGATCGACCTTCCGAATGAGGCCCGCGCATGGCCGATTCTGGCGCTCAGGGAGGGCGAACGTGAAAGGACCGGCATCATCCTCGCCCCCGCGGGCGCCACGATCGACAGGATCGATTCCCTTTCAGCGAATGACGCCCCGGCCTTCGACACGGACTTGTCTCAGGAGTCACGGCTGGTCGCTGTCGACACGCTTGCCGCCCGTCCGGTGGATCGAAGCCACATGATCATGCTCGGCGGCTCGATGCAGCCCTATGTCTGGACCATCGACGGAGCAACATGGGGCAAGCATCGGCCGGTTGCCGCAACGAGCGGCGATCGGGTGGAACTGATGTTCCACAATATGTCGATGATGGGGCACCCGATGCATCTGCATGGGCATGCATTCCAGGTTGTTGGCATCAACAGGCGACGCTTCGAAGGTGCGCGCCGCGATACCGTGTACATACCGCCGATGTCGATGGTCACTGTTGCCCTTGATGCCGGCGAGGCCGCGAGCTGGATGTTGCATTGCCATCATATGCCGCATCTGGCCACCGGGATGATGACCGAGTTCAGGATCGCTGCATGAAACCGCTCTGGATCGCGGTCGCCGCAACTCTCCTGGCGGCGGCCGGTGCGATCTTGGTCGGAAAGGGACGGTCCGGTCAGGAGGCGAGCGATCGCATCGCCCTTGGCCGGGCAGTCTATCTAGCGAACTGTGCGAGCTGTCACGGCACGAAACTCGAAGGCCAGCCCGACTGGCGCAGCCCGGGCACGAGCGGCCGCCTTCCGGCGCCGCCGCATGACGAGACCGGTCACACCTGGCATCATTCGGACAGGCAGCTCCTCGCAATCATCACCGATGGGACCGCCGCGGTGGTTGGCGGTGGCTACGAGAGTGACATGCCCGGCTTTCGGGAGGCTCTGACCTCCGCCGAGATCGAGGCTGTCCTCGACTACATCAAGAGTACCTGGCCGCAGCGAGAGGCAGACTACCAACGCCGCATCTCGAACGGCTGACACGCCGGAGGCCACGAAAACAATTTCGTGGCCCCACATCGCCATCGCGCGCCGCCCCACCACCACATTCATGCCGACGGGTTCGGCAGTTGATGGCGGCAGAGAGGGTGTTCGGCGGCCTAAAGACATAAGGATTCACAAATGAACAAGAGAAACGTCTTCGCTCTGCTCGTCGCCGCGGCAGCGGTTGCGGGCTTTGCGCTTTGGAATCGAACCGGATCGGAAGACGAAGCCAGAAGAGGAGTATCGGGCCAGGGGACGGCATTGTCGGTTGTCGTGCCTTCGTCATTGTCCGACACCGCAAAGATGGGAGAACGAGCTTTCAACGCCGTCTGTGCAGCGTGCCACGGCAAGAACGCGGCCGGAACCGATGCCGGCCCGCCGCTCATCCATCGGATATACGAACCTTCTCACCACGGAGACTACGCCTTTGAAATGGCCGTCGCCAACGGCGTGCGCGCGCATCACTGGAAATTCGGAAACATGCCTCCTCAGCCGGGTCTGACGAGGGCCGACGTCGCTACGATCGTGGCCTATGTGCGCGAGCTTCAGCGGGCGAACGGCATCAATTGAGGAGCATTGGCGGCGAGATACCCTGCCAGACCTGTCGAGGCGGGTTTGAGGAAATCGGGCGGCTGCGAGTGGAGTTGTGGTGTGATAGGATGAGGCGGCCAAGTCGCCTATGGGAGGGGTGTGCGATGCGAACTGGCATAACATGCGCATTTGTCGTTCTGGCTTTGCTGGTGTCGGCGTCAAATGCCCAAGAGGATCAGCCGTTTCATACGTCTTATTTCGCGGATGAAACGACCATCAGCCTGTCCGTGACCGTCGCGGCAACCTCTCTTGACCCGGAATATAATTTCGATGTGCAAGTCGCGCTCACGGAGCGCGGACCCGAGGGTCAGATCAGATTCATCGACCACAGCGCCCACCTTGCAAAGGTACGATGCGCCGCGCCGAAGACCGTCATGATCGGCCAATCAGAGTTTATGCTGTCGGATTCGCCCGAGCCGGGGGATTGGAAGCAGGATCTCTGGCGCACCTTCTGCCTCCTGCCGGTCTCATGAGGAACGGGGCCGCGCTGCATCCAGCGCGGCCCTGTGCTTCACTTGACCTGGGTGACAGTCAGCTTTCCGTTGACGCGCTCGGCAACGAACTGGACCTTTGCGCCGACCTTGAGCTTTTCCAGCATCGCGTCATCAGCGACCTGGAATACCATCGTCATGGCCGGCATCTCGAGGTTCTTCAGCTCTTCATGGATGAGCGTGACCTTCTTCGCCTTCTCGTCCAGCTTCTTGACCGTGCCGCTGGTGAATTCCTGCGCGAAGGCGGCGGTGCCGAAGGCGAAGGCGACGGCGCCGGCGAGTGTGATTCTTGTGATAGCTTTCATCGTCATTTCTGTTGCTCCTTATTTCTTCGCGACCGTGACGTCGCCGTGCATGCCGGAATCGTAGTGACCGGGAACGAGGCAGGCGATCTTGAACACGCCGTCGTTGGTGAACTTCCAGACGATCTCGCCGGATTTTCCGGGCGCGAGGCGAATGGCGTTCGGATCCTCGTGTTCCATTTCCGGGAATTTCTCCATCACGGCTTTGTGCTCCATGATCTTGTCTTCCTGGTCGAGCACGAATTCATGATCGACCTCGCCCGCATTCTTGATCGCGAAGCGAACGGTCTGGCCCTGGCGGACCTTGAAGGTGCTTGGTGTGAAGATCATCTTGCCGTCATCCGTTTCCTTCATCGTGACACGGATGGTCTGGGACGCCTTGGCCTTTTCACCGGGTTCGCCAACGGCCATTTCGCCATGACCGCCCTCATGCGAACCGGATGCAAAAGCAGCGGTGGCAAACGTTGAGAGTAGCAGACCAACTAGAATGCGTTTCATAATCGTTTCCTTTGTCGTTTCTGGGAGGAAGTTAACCGTGATTGGAATGGCCAGACGGAAGTTGTGTCTTGGCATCTTTCGCTTTGACAGGCTCGGGCAAGCTCCCGGTCCATTCCCACGCCTGCGTGCCGGGCGGATTTTCGTACCAGCCCGGATCGCTGTAATCGCCCGCCGAGATTCCCTCGCGGACCTTTACCACCGAAAACATGCCACCCATTTCGATAGGGCCATG
This sequence comes from Pseudorhizobium flavum, assembly GCF_902502825.2. The sequence goes on along the minus strand of NZ_LR723672.1, from coordinate 114,648 downwards.
CGGTCCCCACCCGTTCATCATGGGAACCGTGTTCTCCGGGATCTCCATCGACATTTCACCCATGTCCGCCATGCCTGCGGTACCCATCGGCATGTACTCGGGCCGGAACTGCCGGATCTTCTTGGCGACCTCTTTTTTGTCGACGCCGATGAAGGTCGGGATATCGTGGCCCATGGCGTTCATGGTGTGGTGCGACTTGTGGCAGTGGATCGCCCAGTCGCCGACATACTTCGCGTCGAACTCGTAGGCCCGCATTGCGCCGACCGGGATGTCGATACTGACCTCCGGCCAGCGCGCCTCCGGCCGAACCCATCCACCATCCGTGCAGGTGACTTCGAAGTCATAGCCGTGCATGTGGATAGGATGGTTGGTCATCGTCAGGTTGCCGACGCGCACGCGGACCCTGTCGTCCTTTGAGACGACCAGAGGATCTATGCCGGGGAACACGCGACTGTTCCATGCCCACAGATTAAAGTCCGTCATCTCCATGATGCGCGGGACGTATGAGCCTGGTTCGATGTCGAAGGCGTTCAGGAGGAAGACGAAATCGCGATCGACCGGCATGAACTTCGGGTCCTTGGGGTGAACCACGAAGAAGCCCATCATGCCCATCGCCATTTGAACCATTTCGTCCGAATGCGGGTGGTACATAAAGGTGCCAGACTTCACGATGTCGAACTCATAGACAAACGTTTTCCCGACCGGGATGTGCGGCTGAGATAACCCGCCAACGCCGTCCATGCCCGATGGCAGGATCATACCGTGCCAGTGGATGGTCGTGTGCTCTGGCAGCTTGTTGGTGACGAAGATCCGCACGCGGTCGCCTTCGACGGCTTCGATTGTCGGTCCTGGAGACTGTCCGTTGTAGCCCCAGAGATAGGCGGTCATGCCTTCCGCCATCTCGCGCTCGACCGGCTCTGCCACCAGATGAAATTCTTTCACCCCGTTGTTCATCCGGAACGGTAGGGTCCAGCTGTTGAGCGTCACGACCGGGTTATAGTCAGGCCCGGTGGATGGCCTGACTGGCGTTTGGGTCGCTGCCGAATCCATCAGCGCGGCTTCCGGCAGGCCCATGTTTGAGGTCTGTCCCCATGCCTGGGACGAAACCAACGCCGCTCCCGCCGCGCCGGCGCCAAGTAACTGTCTTCTGCTAAACATCATGTTTTCCTTTTCAATGCCCGCCGCCTTCGGCCGCTTCCGCCGAGGCGACCTCGGTCTCACCGGAAGGCGCACCGGCACTTCCGCCATACAGAGCGGGTGCAAGGTTTGCCTCGGCCAGCCAGAAGTCTCTCTTTGCGTTGACTGCGAGGAGGGTTGAATTGATGCTGTCACGACTATCCGAGATCAGCTCGAAAGTGCTTGTGAGCATGCCGTTGTAGGTCAGGAGTGACTGCTCGTCGATGGCGTTGCGCAATGGCAGAACGTTGTTTCTGTAGTGGCGCGCAATGTCATAGTTCGCCCGATACGCCTGATAGGCGGAGCGCGCTTCGGAGCGGACGTTAACTGCCAGCTCCGCAAGCTGGTTTGCCGCCCGCATGTATGCAAGCTCGCCCTTGCGAAGCCGTGCTTGGCCCGAATCGAAGATCGGGATCGTGAACTCCAAAGAGGCCGTTCTGGAAACCTCCGACACGATTCCATGATCTTCACGCTCGCGCTCCTTCTCCACTGTCCCAACCAGCTCGATATCCGTCACAAACCTGGTGGCATCATCTAGCTTGTAGGACTGGGCAAGGGCCTGTAGCTCGAGGCGCGCTACTTGGAGGTCCATCCGCTTGTGGATAGCTTCAGCTTCAATGTCGTTACGCTTTATCAAAGCCTTTGGTAGCGACGGCAGCCGGTTGGGTATCTGGAACTCGATATCGGTCCCGGACAGCCCCATCAGTCGGATTAGTTCTTCCTTCGCCAGCCGTGCAGAAAGTTTCGCTTTGGCGGCATCAGCCGTCAGCTCAGCATAGAACACGTGCTCTCGGGCCTGATTACCCTTGGGCATCGAACCTGCTTCCCCGAGCTTCTGGGTGAGATCCGAAGCGGCTTCTGCCGCCGCACGAGCGCGGTTTAGATAGGCCACATTTTCCCATGCTGCGACGGCGTTGACCCATGCACGACGAGTGTCTGCCGCAAGCGATATGGTGGCTAAGGCCGCGTTGAGCTGGGCCTGACGGAACCGCGTCTCTGCTAGTTTGATGTTCTTGTCGTAGGTGGCAAGGGCGAGGATGTTTGCCGCGATGGCTCCTTCCAGGACCCTGTAGGCTTCCAGTCCGGGCGTGCCGATACCGGAAAGGCCGACTGAGAACGTGGGAAACACCGAAAGCTGGGTCTGCCACGCATCAGCAGCACTGTCACCAAGATCCGAATAGGCGGCTTGCAGACCCTTGTTGTTGAGAAGTGCAACCTGAACTGCGGTCTCGACGTCAATCGTCTTTTTTGCCATCAGCGTCTTGACGCGGTCGCGAACCACTTGCGCATGCTGCTGGTTCTGGACCCACACCGTCTGCTTGCCGGTTGCTTCTCCAGCTTTCAGGGAAGCACTAAGGAACCCGGCATCTTTGGCAGAGTAGCTGGTCGATACGCAACCTGCAGCAAACAGCGGCAACGCCAATGTGGACAGTATCTTGATTTTCCGGCCGAGCATTATGCTCCTCCCTTCGGAGCTTGAGCGTCGTTGAGGCCGCGCCACGGTTTGGGGTCTACGGGTACCCTGTGGGTGTATGCCCCTATAGGGCTCTGATACCGGACCGGACGCACGTCGGTCACGGAATCAGGGTAGCCTGCCGATGCTACGACTTCGGGCAGAGTGGAAGCGCATCCGCTCGCAAAGAGCGGAAAGGCAACCACGAGAAACGTAAGCTTCATGTGAAAATCCAAGAAAAAGCAGTCGCAATGGTACCCAGCGTTAGCGCGCGTGAAGGTACGGCAATACCCGCATAGCGGGGAGCTCCATCTCAGATGTTAGGCGGGCGATGAAGGGCGGGCGATTCGCCGAATGTTCTCACGTCGTTCATGTAGTCCGTGATGGACTCGACCTGAGGATGGGCAAATTTCGGCATCGCGCAAGTGATCGCAAACACGCCACAGTAGTCCTGGCAACAGGTCTTCGATGAGCTGCCTTTGCTTGCTTCGTCACCTTGATCGGCATGAAGTCCATCTTCCAGCAGAACATGGTGCTTGTGAGCACCATGTGATGAATGGACATCCTGGATCATTGAAACAGAGGCTGAAGAAGATGAGGGGTGCATCGCAGCATTGACAGCGGAAATGCTGTAGCCAGCCAGTGATAGAACTACCACCAGTCTGACGATCAACAGCATCGCTCTCGATGTGATTCTCGACATCCCACTCATTTCCCCAGAATCGCCAGAAGAGACCCTTGTCAATGGACCGGCTTCCATAACGCCAGCTTCACGTCGTTTGTGTGGCACAAGGACAACGCCGCAGCCTTGCCCTGGTGCCGATCCGGAGGAGCGACCTTGCGAGCCGCGCCTGAAACCAGCTACTGCGGGCGTGCAGCGCCCTGGTAGTAGTCCCCGCTGTTCAAGGTCGGTTCCGGGCTCGAAAGCGGGGCTTGGTCATGCGCGCGGGCAATGGAGCCGGTATGACCGTAATCCCGAGCTGCGCCTTCCTGGGCCCCATTCCGAGACTGAGATCCGATACCTTCGTAGTAGGTGCCCTCCTGGGCAACTGCAACGGTGGCAAATGAGATCGAGGCAAATGTTGCGGCGAGGGCGAGAGAGAACTTTGTCATGTGTTTTCCTGTCTGTTTGAAAGAAGCGCCAGCCCTATGACGGGCGCAAAGTTGCCGCATGTGCGAAGATGAAGTCGCCGCATCTGCGGACAAGCAGTCATTCGCTCCCTGGGAAAGGACCAAAGACCTGCCGTAGCTAATCGCTCAGCGATCGTCGCGAGAGCGGTTTTTTCCCCACTGTGCCCGGGGATCGGAGATCGAGACGGTACCGTATTTCGCGTTCGTCCGCTCAACCGCCCCGCTGGGGAGCACCCGGAAGGTTACGTCCGGGTTGGAGACTGACGTAGCGGTGTCACCGGCCGATGCATGGCCCTGAACGATTCCATCGAGAGGGCTGAAGGTCGCGTTCATGCCGCTGTTAGCACTGGCCGCCGAAGCGGTGGCGGCAAAGGCAATGAAGGCAACCGCCATGGTGAGCTTCATGATCTATTCCTTGTTCAGGCTGCGTGGTGCAGCGAGAACAAGATAGGCGGCCACGTTCTCAACGGTTTTTCGTGAACTTTACAAATTTGTCAGATTTCTTTCCATTGGACGGACAGCAGACATTCGCCGCAACATTGCCGGAATTTCCGGGCTTCAGGGACCATGGGCCGGGTGATTGTCACCTGTCGCGCGAGGCGCAACAAACATGAAAATTCTACTCATTGAAGATGATGAGAAGACAGGAGTCTTCATCGTGAAAGGGTTGTCCAGCGCGGGCCACGTGGTGGATTGGACACGTGAGGGGCGCGAGGGCCTTTCCGCTGGTCTTGATAGTTCCTACGAAGTGATGGTGGTGGACCGGATGCTCCCGGGCTTGGACGGCCTTACCCTCGTCAAGAGCCTAAGAGCAGCTTCGGTTAAGACCCCCGTCCTGTTTTTGACCTCCATGGGAGGGGTCGATGATCGTGTAGAGGGCCTGGAGGCTGGCGGGGACGACTACCTCATCAAGCCGTTCGCTTTCTCAGAGCTCGCCGCCCGCATCAACGCGCTCGTCCGCCGGCCCCCAATTGCGGCCGAAAAGACGACGCTTCGGGTCGGGGACCTTGAACTGAACCTCGTGAAAAGGAGCGCCCAGCGAGCCGGACAAAACATTGAGCTGCTGCCTCGGGAATTCACTCTTCTGGAACTGCTGATGCGAAATGAGGGCCGGGTGCTGACCCGAACCATGCTTCTTGAGCGGGTGTGGAACTTCAACTTCGATCCTCAAAGCTCCGTCGTCGAAACCCACATCAGTCGACTAAGGGCAAAGATCGACAAGCCTTTCGATGCACCCTTGCTTCACACGGTCCGCAACACTGGCTACGTCGTTCATGCGCGCCGCTAGCTTCTTTAAAAGTACAGCGACGCGGCTCGCTATAATCTACACCTGCCTCTTCGTACTCTCCTATCTGAGCGCCAATGTGGTGGCCTACCAGATGGTTTTGGGGTATCTCAACGAACGCTTGAACGACAATGTCATGGAGCGTTTCCGGGAGATCGAAACGGCCTACGAGGCTCGAGGTATCGCCGGAGCTGTAGAGATGGTGCAAAGCCATGGGCCGGCGATCCGGGGAGAGGAGACAATCTACTCCCTAAGGGATCCTGCTGGCGAAAAACTTGCGGGAAACTTCGAGATCGGCACAGTTCCCCAAGGTTTCTCAACCCTCACACCTTCCGATGAGGCTGAAAGTAGATCTCATTACATGGTTTATCGAGGGCAGCTGGGCGGACACCAGCTGGTGGTGGGCGCAAGCTCCGGGGACACTGATCAACTGGCGAGGATCGTGCTTATCAGCTTTGGCTGGACGACTGCGGTAGTGTTTGCCATAGGGCTCGGTGGTGCTGCCATATCCACCTTTCGGAGCCGAAGCAGGATCGCAGCACTCTCAAGAACGGCGCACGAGATCGGACACGGCGAACTCTCAAAACGATTGCCAGTCTCGCCTCGTATGGATGAGATCGACATCTTGTCGACGGAGGTCAACGTAGCCCTCTCTCGTTTAGAATTGAGTGTAGAAGCATTAAAACAGGTCTCTACGGACATCGCTCACGACCTGAAGACGCCCATAGGCCGGACATTTCTGACCCTCGACGATGCCCTCGGGGCCAATACTCTCGATGAGGCCAAGGGCGGGATCGAAGCTGGACTAGCCGAGCTTCGGTCTGTCGCTGACACTTTCGACGCAGTTCTCAGGATCGCGCAAATCGAGTCGCGCAGCAGGACCGCCAAGTTTCAGCCGGTTGATCTCAAGGTTTTGGTACGTGATATCTATGAAACATACGACGTCATTGCCTCTGACGAGGGTTACCGCTTGGGGCTGCAAGAACCAGCGGCTGGCTGTTGGATAAATGGCGATCCTGATCTGATCAGGCAGCTTCTGGCAAACCTTCTGGCCAATTCGATGCGTCATACCCCTTTGGGCTCCTCGATCTTGATTGACCTTGCAAGACAGGAGGATGCAGTTGTCCTTAGCGTATCTGACAACGGCCCAGGGATACCGCCGGAAGAACGGGGGCGGGTGCTCGACCGCTTCTACCGCCTGGAGAAGAGCAGGACCACAGTAGGCTCGGGGTTAGGGCTCAGTATGGTGAAGGCGATCGCTGAGCTCCACGGTGCGCAGGTTGAACTGGCTGACAACTCCCCAGGACTGCGTGTAAGCGTGGCTGTTTCTGCAAGCTCCGCCAAGAGCCTTGAAAAGAAGCCTGAGCTTTTGTCGCTTTGCAGTTAATCGGGTTCTTCCTCACTTTGTGTGGAGCCGCGGCAGCATTCGTGCCTTCAGCAATTCAGGGCCTGCCCGACCGTACATTGCTCGCTTGAGGGTCTTGAGGCGGTTGATCTGGCCTTCGGCCTGCCCGTTGCTCCAGGGCAGCTCGATGGCGTTGTTGACGGCATCGATGTCCCTGCGAAGGACGCGAGCGAACCGCATGATAGGGATGAGCTCGGAGTCGATCGCATCGTCGATCCATGCATCCAGTGGTGGCGATCTCTTGCCGCGAAGGATGCCGTTGAAGCGCATCGCCAGGCGTCGCATCTGGACAAACGCCTCAGATCCCTGCTTCAGGGCGTCGACCTTCCTTGCCTGCCGGTCCGTCAGCAGGCCTCGCGGCTTGATACATAGCGCCGCGGCAACCACCGGAGAGATTGCATGACCGGTTTCGGGATCTCGAACCGGTTCCGACTTCAACGCGGCGGGCGGTACATCATCGGCCTGTCCCCTTTCGGCCCGCCGCCAAGCTCCGAGCAACCGCTCCAGATTGGCGAAGCTGCCGGTGTAGCCGCGCTGCTTGACGTCGTGAAACAGATGCCGTCCGCGCCGGTTCCCATCCTTCCAGCATTGCGCAAGGAAGGCTTCGAAATACCATGGTGATGTGGGGTTCAGTGCTGCTCGTCGCCTGTCTTGTGGAGCCTCGAACTTGAGCCACTTCGTTATGCTGCGACGCTCATAGCCGGTCCGTCTGGCGATCTCGCTGTAGGACAGCCCTTGCTGGCGCAAGGCATGGAGCATGTCGAATATCTCCTGGCGAGATTGCCTATGCGCAAGACGGGCGCGCCGGCGATGTGTCGCAGCGTCAACAATTGCGTCCTCCGAAAGAATGGCCCTGCCGGTGGCACGCCCGGAAAGGCTCATCTGTTCTTCGATGGCCGAACGAAGGTTCTGGACCAGATGAAACCGATCGGCGACCTGCCGGGCCTGCGGTGCGCCTTCACGGGTGGCCTGCGCATACAGGCCGCAGCGGTCGCGGCTGACAATCTCGATGGAAGGATGACTCCGAAGCCACTTGGCCGCATTCTCGACGCTACGGTCATCCAGTATGTCAATAACCGAGCGGCGCTCGAGGTCGACCATGATGGTCCCATAGCTCGTCGCGCGCCGCCAACTCCAATCATCGATACCGACCACCCGTATCTTGGAATTGCGTTGGGCAACTGCAGCATCCCGTTTCAGTTGCCGCAGGATAGTGTCGTCGCTGACCGGTATGCCGAGCCGTTGCATCAACCGCTCGCCAGGACGGCCGCCAGTGCTATGGCCGAGCAAGCCAACAATCTCTCCGACCCTTCTTGTCCGACGCGCGTATGGATCAGCTACCATCGGAAGACGGTCGGTGAACGTTCGTCGTGCGCATTCCCCATGTGCACATCGCCAGCGGCTCAGCAGGAGCTTCACTGTCACGGGCTTGCCCTGGACTGGCAGATCCTGGAGGCTGCGGCAGGACCAGCCATGCCGACTTCGGCTTCGACATCCACAATCGGGGCATACTCCGATCTTGGATCCAGCTGCGGAAACAACCCAACCGTGATCAACGGTGAGCGCGACACCCAGTACTTTGACCCCTGGACCGGGCGACCATTTCGATTTCGTTCGCATGCCCGCCCATAGCCAAAACCTCGCTAACGGCGAATGAACCACACAAAGTGAGGAAGAACCCGATTAACTGCAAAGCGACACGGCCTCAAGCGCGCCAAGTCAGAAGGAAAGACCCTCGGCCGCCCCTCCACCCTGAGCGAAAAACAGAAACAGGAAGTGCGCGAGGATCTCGCGACAGGGATGAGCGTTTCCGCTCTCGCCAGAAAATTCGACACCAGCCGCCAGACCATCATGCGCGTCAGGGATGAAGTGCCCGCTTCGTCCAAGCCACAACTTGAGCACGCACCCGTTTCCCTTTCGCCGTTACCCCGCGCAGCAGGATAGTTTTTTCACGTCCCTGTCGAAGGTCTGAGCCGCAAGCTTCAAGCCTTCGACGGTCGTCAGGTACGGGAAGATCGCCTCCGACAGATCGTCGATCGTCAGGCCGCCGCGGATAGCCAGCGCCGCCGTCTGAATGCTGTCAGCTCCTTCCGGCGCAAGAATATGCGCGCCCAGGAGCTTCCGGCTTGCCCCGTCGGCAACCAGCTTGATCAGGCCGCGTGTATCGCGTGCCGCCAGCGCCCGCGGGACATTGTCGAGGGAAAGAACGGACGTGCGAACCGAATGCCCCGCAACACGCGCCTGCGCCTCGGTCATGCCGACGCTCGCCACCTGTGGGTCTGTGAACACGACAGCAGGCATCGCGGAATTGTCATAGCGCAGGCCATCGCCGTTCAACGCGTTCTTGGCGGCGAGCTTGGCGCCATAGGCGGCCATGTAAACGAACTGATCTTTTCCTGTCACGTCTCCGGCGGCATAGACGCCGGTCTTTGAGGTGCGCATGCGGTCATCGACAATGATGGCGCCGGCCGGCGTTGCGGCAATACCCGCCTCAGCCAAGCCAAGGGTTTCGGTGTTCGGGCGGCGTCCCGTTGCCACGAGAATCCGTTCGGCCGTCAGGATTTCCGGCCGACCGTCCCGCGCGATGGTGAGCGCCACACCGCCGTCATCGGTCTTGCGGATGGATTCGTAGGCGATCCCGCTGACGATCCTGATGCCCTCATCGGCCAGGTAGGTTGCAAGCGCCGATCCGATTTCGGGTTCAGCCTCCGGCAGAAGCCGGCTGCGGAATACGAGCGTCACCGCGACGCCGGCCCGCGCGAACGTCTGGGCAAGCTCCGCACCGATATAGCCGCCGCCAAGCACGATCATCGAGCGCGGCAGTTCGGCCAGGGCCAGCGCCGTCGTGCTGTCGAGCGGCGACACGTCGACGATCCCCGGAATTCCCGGCAGGCCTGGGCGCGCGCCCGTCGCGATGATGATCCGTTCGGAGGCGAGGCGCTGGCCCGCGACCTCGACGCCGCCGTCAACGAGGCGGGCCTGCCCTTCGCGATAGACCACATTGTTATACTCCGGCAGCAGATCAGCGTATTTCGCCTGCCGAAGACCCGCAACCAGGGCGTCTTTCTGGGCAATCTGAGCGGCCCAATCGACGACGCGCGCGCCGCTTTCAATGCCATCGAAGCGGGCTTCCGCATCATTGGCGTGACGCACGGCTTCCGTGGCCCGGATCAGGGCTTTCGAGGGCACACAACCGATATTGACGCAGGTGCCGCCAATCGTGCCGTGCCCGACAAGGGCCACTTGCGCGCCTTGTTCGGCGGCCGTGATCGCGGCAGAGAATCCGGCCGAGCCAGCCCCGACGACTACAAGATCGTAACGGCCGTTGCCTTTGCTGGAACTGGGAGCATCACAAGCTTCGCACATCTAACTTATCCCTGTCGTTTGTCATTGATTGAGCAGCAATCGGCATCAGCCGATGGGCCGGAACGGCGGCGCCGATAAAGGTAAAATGCCGCCAGCCCAATAGCAGCGAGTGCGATCGGGATCAGCACATAGCCGGCTGCAGCGAGCCATGCGGAAACCCCGAAGGAGCCCGCAGCGACCAAAAGAAATGGGGCGGCACAACAAATGACGGCGAGAAGCCCGACACCGCCCATGCCGATGAACTTTCCATCCGTCATGCTGAGCCTCCCTACTGCGAAACCTTGGAGGGATAGCCGGCGTTGGTGGTTGCGGTGATCAACGCAGCGACATTTGTCTTGCCGTCGTCAAACCGCACTTTGGCGATCGCCCCATCTGTCGCCTCCGACACGTCAACCGCGAGCACCCCTGACACGTTGCTGAGCGCCCGCTTCACGATCGGGCCGCAAAGTTCGCAGGTGGCATTGGCGACATTCAGCGTGACGGTCTGCTCGGCGGCAAAAGCGGCGCCACTCGCCAGCAGGGACGCGGTGAGAGCGATAAGGTGTAAAGTTTTCATCAGGAACTCCTTGAGGTTAGGCGGTGAGGAAGAACCGCGCTGCATAGGGAAAGCCCACGGCGACGATGATCAGAATCGTTGCGATCCAAAGGCCCATCTTGGCGTTGCGATGGGACGACGGACGCGCGCAGTAGGAGCCCTCGATGCACTCAGCCGCCCTCGGCTTGCGATAGACGAGATAGAAGCCGTAGCCGAGGCAGGCGAGCGCGATCGTGACGAACACGGGCTGATAGGGCTCGAACGCGGTCAGATTGCCGATCCACGCGCCGCTGATGCCGGCAAAGAACAAGACAAAGGGCACCACGCAGCAGGTTGCCGCGCCCAGTGCCGCCACGATGCCGCCAACCGAGAGCAGCGCTGCCTGATCAAAACCCTTTTCGACGGGCTCCAGGGCCGTATCTGCCAGTGGCCGCGCTTCGTTCTGCATCATCGTTCACATGCTCCCGCAATTGATCTATGGTGACCCTAATGCCTGTAGTAACTACAGGGTCAAGCGGGAAAGTTTCACGGTGTTGTGCGAGCTATGTGATGAAACAGGCTGATGAATTTTCGATCGGCGTCCTGTCCGAACGCAGCGGCGTCAACATCGAGACGATTCGCTATTACGAGAAGATCGGCGTCATGCCGAAACCAGCGCGCAGCGCGGGCGGATATCGCGTCTACGGCAACGATCACGCAAGGCGGTTGCATTTCGTGCGGCGCGGCCGTGAGCTCGGCTTCAGCCTCGACGAACTGCGTGGACTGCTTCGCCTGGTCGACGGGCATAGCTACACCTGCCGTGAGGTTCATGACCTCACCATCGAACACCTGAAAGATATCCGTCAGAAAATCGCCGATCTACGACGTCTGGAGCGGGCAATGTCGGATATGGCCGCGCAATGCACCGGCAACCAGGTTCCGGAATGCCCGATCATTGATGCTCTATTCGAGATGCGCCCAGTGGGCCGTTCCCGCTCCGTTCGACCTTAGCGCAGGATTTTGAACTGCTCTTGTTCCGACCCCATATAGGCCACGACCACCATCATCGGGATTGCGAGCACGTTGGAACCGAGCAGCGCGCCAAGGCCTATATCGCTCACGCCGCGAATAGCGCTTGTCGTGTTAATGCCGATCTCGGGCGAGGCAGCGGCGAGACCAACGAAAGAGCCGCCCGCAGCGACCGAGAAACCCCATTGCCGGCGCAGCTTCTTGAGCGGATCGGACAGGTGCTCAGCGCCCCAATGCGCGAGCCATACGGCTGCAAGAAGAACCCCGGCCCAGACGGCGATCATGACGCGCCCCCGATCGCATATCTGAGGTTGCTCATTACGAAGCGGCTCTTCGGTATGGCCGGCAGTCGCGTTATATCGATCCGCAGATCCTGATCCGGCAGGTCGTATTCGATGCTTGCCGCCAGAAATCGGCAGGACAGTTTCATAAGCTCGATCGTCATCCATTCCCCGGGGCAGCGGTGATTCATGTGATGGTCGCCGCCTCCCTGCGGGATGAAGTTGAAGGGACTGCCATCCCAACTCCGAAATCGGTCCGGCCGGAACTCCTCCGGCGCATCCCATGCCCGCGCGTCCCGGTTGGTGCCGTAGAGGTCCAGCATCACGCGCCGTCCCCGGGGAAACCGATAGCCGTTCCATTCGAAATTGTGCCTCGTGCGCGCCATCACCGCCGGAAAAAAGGGATAGAGCCGCCGGATTTCCTGCACGAACAGCTCCGGATATTCGTCGCCGGTTTGAAGTTTCGGGCGGCAGGCCGGGAACCCATGCAGGGCGTGGGCGGCAAAGACAATGAAAACCGCCACGGCTACGGTTGGCCGCAATATGTTCAGCAGTTCCACGGCGGCAATACGCGGGCTGAGAAGAGCGCCGTCCTGATCCCGCCAAGTGGCGATGACACGCGCCGCGCTTCCTTCCGGCGGGCTCAGATCGCCGGCACGAATCTGCTCAACAATGCCCTCGATCCAGCTTTCGCACCGCCTGCGGGATAGGCGCGACCACCAGTGCTTCGGTCCGACCGACCCCGCGTAATCAAACAGCGCCGTCAACTCTGCCGCGCGCCGACCGGCCTCTGCTTCCGGCAGCGGAACCCCGACCCATGCGCAAACAGCTCTCGTCAGGAGTTCTTGCACCTCGTCGTAAAGGATAACCCGGTCCATCGTTGTCCATTTCTGGGCGTAGGTGCGCCACCATTCGGCGGTCAGCTCTTTCAGCGCCTCGATGCGCTCCGGTGTCATAAGCGACATGAACATCTGCTTGCGGTGCCGATGCGCTTCGCCGTCCAGCCCCTGCACGCCGCCCTGCCCGAAGAGGGTTTTCTGAACCCGGCCCGGTGCAGCTCCGCTCCGGGCGAACAAGTCCTGCCGGTAGAACAGTTCGGCCGCCTCGGGGCCGGTCATGCAGATCGTCGGGCGGAGCAGGAGCCGGGTTTGAAAGAGATCGGCCCCGTATCGGCGGCATCTTTTCGAGATAAAGCCGTAAGGGTCCAGGAGCAGGGCCAACGTGCTATCGAAACTCCGGTCGCGCGGGATGCGGGACATCACTCATCCTCCCCGAAACCTGAGCGGAGAAGGCTGAGGCCGCCGCCACTGCGGGGCTACTCTGGACGGTTCTCGGCCAGCGCGGCCGTCGCCGTTTTTTTTCCTCTCAGGCTTTCTCATGCCTTCTTCCTTCCGGCGCGAAAGCCATCGAACATTAGCAACGCCACGCCGCAGACGACCGCCACGTCGGCAAGATTGAAGGCGGGCCAGTGGTAGCCGGCCAGATGAAAATCCAGAAAATCGGTGACGGCTTGAAAGCGCGCGCGGTCGATGACGTTGCCAAGCGCGCCGCCGATGACGAGTCCAAGAGCCACGCTGGCCTGCCGGGTTTCCGACCGCCATAGCCAGACGACAAGTGCGGCCACGATGGCGAGGCTGAGCAGGATCAGCCCCCACCACGGCACGACGCCGCCGAGCATCCCGAAGCTGACGCCGTGATTGCGCACGAGCACAAGGTTTAAGACGGGGATGACTTCAACGCCGTGCGCCAGGGCGGGCGTGCCAAGGGCAAGCGCCTTGGTGCCCTGATCGAGAGAGAACGCCGCCAGGGCGCAGCCTATGCCGACGCCGCGGCCCACCTACGCCGTCTCGCGCAGATCGGCGCGCGCATCGCGCACGATCACCCATGAGGATTGCAGGAACAGACCGGCGATCACTGCCGCCACAACCAGGTCAGGCCAAGCCGTTCCGGTCCATGCGACTAGGCCCGCCGCCACGACGACGGCCGCGTTGCCGATCGCATCATTGCGCGAAAACAGCCAGACTGCCCGCACGTTGGCGTCGCCCGTCCGGTGCGGGATCAGCGCGAGCGCTGCCCCCACATTTACCGCCAGTGCGATGATCCCGAACAGGCCCATCAATCCGGCTTCTGGCTGGTTTTCCACCAGCACGCGGTATGCCGTACTGCCGAGAACCCCCAATCCGAGCACGCCCAGGAACAGCCCCTGAATGAGGGCCGAACGCGCGCGCCAGAGCAGACTCCAGCCGATGGCGAGAATGCCGAGGAAGGTAATCAGCCCGTCGCCGAGGAAATCTAGCGCATCTGCCTTGAGCGCCTGCGATCCCGATATGAAGCCGCCGACCATTTCGATCAGGCCGTAGCCGACATTGAGCACGATCACGATCCAAAGCGCCCGTTTGTAGGCCGGCGTGATGTGGGAAACGTCCTTCGGTAGATCGTCTATGTCGCCTTCGGTTTGCGTGTTGGGGCCATCCAGACGATCGAGCTGATAGCCGATGCCGGAAACGGTGCGTTCGACTTCCGGCAGCCGCGCGGCAGGATCGTTGACGTGCAGCGTCATGATCTGGGTCGCGGTCGAAACCTTTACATTCTCCACGCCGGCCGACCGCACCGCCTTCTCGATCTTGGCAGCGCAGGACGCGCAGTCCATGCCGGTGACGCGGTACCATGCCGTTTCCTGTGCATTAACTACCGAGGGCGCTATGCTCATGATCATCTTCCTTAATTCCGACAGATATGATATCATTGATGGCTGATATGTCGAGCGAAACTGAATTGATGCTGCGGGTCGATACCCGCGTAGTCCAGTTGCGGGCGAAGCTGTTCCGGGGGCTTGGCGATTCTTCGCGGCTGGCGATTCTGGACGCGCTGCGCGCGGGGCCGCGATCGGTCGGGGAGATTGTCGCGAGCACGGGTCTTTCGCAGCCCAACGCCTCGAACCATCTACGTTGCCTGAACGAATGCGGTCTGGTCGCGGGCGAGCAGCGCGGGCGCTTCGTCCATTACCGCCTTAGCGATCCGCATCTGGAAACATTGTTGAGCCTGGCAGACGAGCTGGTGGCTGGACCGGCGCAGGGGGTTTATCCCTGCCGCAACTACGAGCCCGGGAAATCGGACTGATCCCCAGAGAGGGCTGCGCGGCGCATAGAATCGAAAGGCGGGACGCTTCTCAACGCCTCGGATATTTGACCAAGGCGGCGATAACGAGAACCAGTACGTCGAGCACCAGAAGCCAAACGAGCCAGGAACCACGCCAACTTGCGCAAAAAGGCTGGTTTTGCGCGGGTGACCGAAGGCCCAAGCAAATATCTGCGACATGATTTGTAACAGGAATCCGCCCAGGATGATCGGCTACGCCTCATGCTTCTACCCAAAGCCGAGACCTCGACCCGCAGCGCGCCGATCAACGAAGAAGCTTTGAGGTTTTATATCGAGAACGCACAGAGTGCATGAGCGTGCCGACGACGAAGGCGGCGTCGTCGCCAGCCCCTGCGATGAGAGCGGAGGCTCTGTTCCTCTGCCAGGGCCTGCCGACGAAGTAGAGACCGGGAACTGGAGAGACGCCCTCCTGGTGCAGGAGCCGTCCTTCGGCATCCACTGCGCCTTCGATTTTTATCCAGTCGAACTCGTCCCGGTAGCCGGCCGCCCAGACGACCGCCTGCGGCGCTTCGCGCGACCCGTCCGCGAAGACGGCATGGCAGCCGTCGACGGAAACTAGCCTCGGCATCAACACGACGTTCTTTCGAACCAGCGTGGCGTCGTCGTTGCCTCGGTTGGGGAACGGATCGATCCGGCGCATCCTTCTCCCGATGATGCTGTCAGGCTTTGCGCCCAGCAGTCCAAGACGCTTAAGCCACCACCAGGTGCTCTGCCCCAGGATTCGTTCGGGAAAGAGCTTGCGGGGTCGTCCCCTTGCAAGAAGCACGCGATGGCTGGCGGCAAGGGCCAGAGCGGCGTCCCTTCCGCTTGCTCCGTCTCCTACGAGCAGGACGGTTCCTTCGGCAACCGACTCGGCGTTCCAAAAGTCTGAGACGTGTATCTGCTGGATGCCGTCCGGGAATTCATTTACCATAGCCGGCACGCGCGGGACCGAGAACGGCCCGGTGGCCACGATGACCGCCGGGGCAGCATAGATCCTGCCGTCGCTGGACACGGCTTCGAATACGCCGTGTTTCCGACGGAGAGCTGAAATCCGCGTCCCGGTCTCGATACGGTGGCCGCCTACCTTCGCATACCGGGCGAGATATGCCGCGAACTCGTCTTTAGTAGCATATCCCTCCGTATCGCCTGGAAGGGGCAGCCCGGGGAGGCTGCTGATGCTCCGCGGCGTGAAGAGCGTCAGTGTTTCGTAACGCTGCCGCCAGCTATCGCCGACCGCGGCGGCGGCATCTACCAGGAGGTAGTCGACCCCCGCCTTCTTCAGTTCGTTCGCGGCGGCAAGCCCCGCCTGTCCTGCGCCGATGACGAGGACGTTCGTCCGAAGGGGTCCACAGCCGCTGTCGCTGACGTCGCTCGACATGCCGAGGGCCGAACCTGAGTGAGAGCTTGCATGCTCGCAGCAAGCGTTGCGGCCTTCACGATGCTCCTGACGTTCATCGTTCGTCACGTCAGTTTCCGGATGCCTGGTCGGAGATGCTACCGGCTCCCGCCCTCTTCCTCGCACCCTGGAACGGATCGGCAAGCGCCGCCTCTGGGCGGCTGACGGGATACTTGATGCCGGAGATGCTGGCTGCCAGCTTTTCGGGGCCGTTCTTCTCCAGAAGCGTGCGGAAGCTGGGGTGCATTCCTCCGTCGACATAGGCGGTTACGGGAGAGGCCTTGCTCTCCGCCAGGGCGGCGTCGACCTTCTGCTTCTCCGCATCGATCTTCGCCATGATCCGCGGATCCGGCTGCGTGACGGGAATTGGACAAGCTGCCAGTGGATCGCGGGGCTCGCCCCCTTCGAAGGCTGTGTTGAACACGTATCGCCGACCACAGGCCGAGACCTTCGGCTGCTGCTTCGTAAGTTCGAAGGCGTCGTAGCCCTCCTTGAGCATCCGCCAGAACGGCAGGTTCTCATCGCTCCTGTGGAGCGCCATGTTGTCGGCCGTCATGCGGAACGGATAGGCCTGCACCTGGAAGTGGTTCTGACCGGAGGAGAGCGCCTTCGAGACGATCGCGTAAATCTCGCCGACGCCCTGGTCGGTAAGAGCGTAGCATCCTGCGGAGGAACATGCGCCATGGACCATAAGCGCATCCCCCGTATAGCCGAGAGCGGATTCGAGCCGATTGGGATAGCCGAGATTGAAAGACACGTAGTACTGGGACTTCGGGTTCAGCATGCCCGCAGTCACATGATAGAAGCCTTCCGGAGCCTGACGGTCCCCGTTTTTCGTCTTCGGGCCTAGCTTGCCGGACCATCTGCACATCGGATACGTCTTGAGCAGGGCATACCGGCCCGCCCCGTCCATCTTCCAGACCTCAAGCTCGCTTTCCTGCTTGAAGATCCTGACAAGCACAGGGCTTTCGACCTTCATGCCCTTCTTGGACATCTCGGCGATCATCTTGCTCGGGATCTGCGGCGGAGCCTTGGCGGCCCCGTCCAAGGCCATGTCGGCTGCAACGCAGCTCGACAGCAGCAGTCCCACGGCTGCCATGCCCGCGAGACGACGTATCGCATGCTGAAGGGAAGTCTTCCTGCTCCGGACGGTCGCGATCAAGTGCATTCCTCTGACGTCGGTCGATGACTTCGTGCTGCTTTTCGAGACCAAGGTCCCCCTCATGTCGCTCGAAGACCACCGTAGAACATGACGGATCGTCGAAACTGCGCCATCCTAAAACCTCTAGCGGCTTTAGCTGCAAGAGGAAAAGTGAACCGTATCACCGCGCGTGCTCGAGCTGTTGCAGGGAATGTTGACCTCACGATGGCGGGTGGTCGCGCTGGATGAACTGCAAATAACAAGAGGATCCAAATGCTGACGATCGGCGACCTGGCGAAGACAACCGGCGTGAAGGTGCCTACCATCCGCTACTACGAGCAGATGGGTCTGCTTTCGCATGCAGAACGTTCCGAGGGCAACCAGCGCCGCTACTCCAGGAGCCAGCGCGACAGACTTTCGTTCATCAAGCATGCGCGGGAACTTGGACTGACGATCGAGGCGATCCGCGAGCTGATCGACCTCAGCCAGCATCCCGAGAAGCCGTGCGCGGAAGCCGATCGTATTGCGGCGAAGCAGCTTGCGACGGTACGCCAGAAGATCGCGAAGCTGAAGAAGCTGGAGGCGGAGCTCGAGCGGATTTCGACCCATTGCCACTCCAACCATGTGCGCGACTGCTACGTTATCAGGGCGCTGGCCAACCATGACCTGTGCGAGACGGATCACGATTAAGTCGACGAGCGACACCATCGAACTCCGAAGCGGCAAGACTTCGGCCATTAGGATTTTATTGACCATACTCGCTTCTACTAGGGCTTCCGGATCCGACCGCGATCCGTTGTAGCGTGCAGGAGTGTGCGGTGAGCGAGTACTGGAAGGGCATCGTCGGCCGTGTCGTAGCGACGGCTTTTCGAAGCGTCGCGGGAAGAACCTGCACTGCAGCTCTGACTGCGATGGCGATCTGCGGCTCGCCGGGCGCCGCAGCCGCGGAGGAACGAGCGCTGAAGCTCTTCTTCACGCACACTGGCGAACGGGCGACCATCACCTACAAGCGCGACGGCCGGTTCGACCAGAAGGGCCTTGCGCAGGTAAACCGCTTCCTCCGGGACTGGCGAAAGAACGAGCCGGCCCGCATGGATCCGCGCCTCCTCGATCTCGTCTGGGAGATCTACGGCCGGAGCGGCGCCAAGGACTACATCCATATCGTCTCTGCGTATCGTTCGCCCGCCACAAACAAGATGCTGCGCGGCCGCTCGCGGAGTTCCGGCGTCGCGAAGAACAGCCAGCACACGCTCGGCAAGGCGATGGACTTCTACATTCCAGGCGTCAAGCTCTCCAAGCTCCGGGCGCTGGCGATGCAGGCCCAAGTCGGCGGCGTCGGCTACTATCCCACATCCGGATCGCCCTTCGTTCACCTCGACGTCGGGAACGTCCGAGCATGGCCCCGCATGTCCCGCCAGGAACTCGCAAACATCTTCCCGGACGGCAAGACGATGCATCTTCCATCCAACGGAAAGCCCCTGCCCGGCTACCAGCAGGCGGTCGCGGACTACAAGCGGCGCGTGGGTTCGAAGTCGATCGAGATCGCCAGCACCGCTGGCGGGAGACGCTCGTCCAGCGCCGCAAGCAGCCTTCTCACCGCAATGCTGCCGACACCGAAAAGCCGCGCACAGGAGGCTCTGGACCTACAGGGAGGAGCGCTCGTCCAGGATCTTGACGAACCCAACCCAAGCTACGTAGACCTTGCCTCCTTTGCCGTCCCCCTCCCTATGCTTCGGCCTGCCGCCATCGCGGAGGCTGCTCCCGTGGAGACGGCGTCTCTGGGACCGGTCACGGCTCTAACTCCCGTCACTCTCGGCGGAGAGATGCCGCTCTCGAACCTGCGGCAGCCGTCGACCGACACGCTCGGGTTCCTTCGGTCGGAGATGGATGACGAAGACGAATTCGACTCCGAGGAAGCGATCATCTCTTGGGCGCTTTCGCCTCCTGGAAGCTCGACGGGCATGAGAGCGCCGGCGTTCCTCTTCCAGTCCGGCGCGACCGAAGCCGGCGTTCCTTCGAACGACGCACCGGTCCCCATGCCTGATGAGCCGAAATTCGATACGGGACGCTTCTGGTCGGGCAGCTAGTTATTGTTGGCCAATCGAGCCTTACAGGCGGTTTGAAGATCGAAAGAAATGACGAAGGCGCTCGACCCGTTTCCGAGGAGCGCCTTCGTGGACCCGGACAACTGCAAACGCGCGGCCGAGAGCGGCGCTGCAGGCAGTCATCTATGACGGGTGGTGAACCCTGGATATGAGCTGGCTGCCTCAGTTTCAAGGGCTTCGGCCTTGGTCACCTGCCATCTCAGGGCTTCGAGTGTGCCGTGTGGTCCTCGGCGGGAACCGGCGTCGACGCCTTGGCCTGGGCGACGAATTCCACCTCGACCTGGCCTGCCTTCTCGAACTGCAGGGTCGCCGTGAACTTCTCGCCTTCGGCGGGGCGCTGCTTCGGGTTCACGAGCATGATATGGGCGCCGCCAGGCTGCAGGTTCAAGGATTCTCCTGCGGGAATCTCGATGCCGCCTCTTGCTGGACGCATGCGGGCGACGCCGTCTACGAGCGAGGATTCATGCAGTTCCAGCCGTTCGGCGACAGGAGTGCTACCGCCGACAAGTCGATCGGGCTCGCTGCCTGTGTTGACGATGGTGAGATATCCTCCAAGAACCGGTGCGACGGGAGGCGCTTTGGCAGACCACGGGTGCTTGAGCTCGAGGCTTCCCACCTTGAAGTCGTGGGCCGCGGAGATGCCTGGAAGACCTGCCGCGGTCACGACCGCTGCAAGTGCCAAGGCCTTGATGGTTCTGTGCTTCATGACTTCAACTCCATATGCTCGGGATACTCTTTGGTCATCTATTCGAACATTTCCGCAGGACTCGCCATCACTATCTGATCGGACGCAGCAGGCGCAGCGCGTTCATGGTCACCAGCACGGTTGCTCCGGTATCGGCAAGGATGGCTGGCCATAGCCCGGTAATCCCTAGAATCGTCGTGACCAGAAAGACAGCCTTAAGGCCGAGCGCGATGGTGATGTTCTGGTAGATGTTGCGCATCGTGCGCTTCGAGAGATCGACCATGAGGCCGACGTCGCCCACCCTCCCATGCAGAACCGCTGCATCCGCAGTCTCCAACGCTACGTCGGTTCCGCCGCCCATGGCAATTCCGACGTCCGCGGCGGCAAGGACCGGGGCGTCGTTGATACCGTCGCCGATCTTGCCGACCACGAAGCCTTCCCGCTTGAGTTCGCCGACGATCCGCTGCTTGTCTTCAGGCATCAGTTCGGCGCGGACCTCGATACCGAGATGAGCTCCGATGGCGGTGGCTGTCCGCTCGTTATCGCCTGTCAGCATGACAGTTTTGATGCCCGCATCGGTCAGCGTCTTGAGCCCCGCCACGGCGTCGGCCCGCGGCTCGTCGCGCATTGCGATCGCCCCCGCGAGGACGTTTCCGATGACGAGAACGGAGACGGTCTTCCCGTCGTCGTTGAGGGACGTGATCGTCTTCGAATGCGCCATAGGCATCGAAACACGTTCGGCGGCGGCCTTTGGCGAGCCGAAAAACACCTCGACCCCGTCGATTACTGCGGTCACGCCCTTTCCGCCGAGCGCCTTCGCGTCGGTGGCTGCCGGAGCATCGATCCCGTCCTCGTCGGCCCTTTCGAGCACCGCCAACGCGAGCGGATGGCTTGATCCCATTTCGAGCGCGGCTGCATAGCGCAGGACCTCGTGGACCTTTCGGCCGAACGGCACGACGTCGGTCACCTTCGGCTTGCCTTCCGTGAGCGTGCCCGTCTTGTCGAAGGCGATGGCGGTAAGCTTGCCAAGCCCTTCAAGAACGGCGCCGCCCTTCAGGAGCAGTCCGCGGCGCGCACCTGACGACAGCGATGCGGCGATGGCGGCCGGCGTCGAGATGACGAGGGCACACGGGCAGCCGATCAGAAGAACTGCGAGCCCCTTGTAGACCCATTCGCTCCAGACGCCGCTGCCGAGAAGCGGAGGGACGATGGCGACCAGCGCCGCCACGACGACGACGGCCGGCGTGTAGTAGCGGGAGAAGCGATCGATGAAACGTTCGGTCGGAGCTTTCAATTCCTGGGCTTCCTCGACGAGCCGTACGACGCGGGCAATGGTGTTGTCGGCGGCGGCTGCCGTAACTTTTATACGTAGCGCAGCATCGCCATTGACCGTACCCGCGAAGACGTTGTCTTCGACAGCCTTCTGGACGGGAATGCTCTCACCTGTAACAGGGGATTCGTCGACTGAACTCTCGCCCGCGACGATCACGCCGTCGGCGGAGATCCGGTCGCCAGGGCGGACGAGGATGGTTGAACCCACTTCAAGCGTCTCTGCGGGAACTTCACGGATCTTCCCGGCCTCCTCCAGCAACGCCGTCTTGGGTACCAGGGCCGTGAGCGACCTAATGCTGTCGCGCGCCTTGCCCGCAGCCACGCCCTCGAGCAGCTCGCCGACCAGGAACAGTAAGACGACGGCGGCCGCCTCCTCCGTGGCGTCAATGAATAGCGCGCCGACGGCGGCGATAGTCATCAGCATCTCGATCGAGAACGGAGTGCCTGCCATTGCCGCCATGATGGCGCGCCGCGCGATCGGAACGAGACCGACCAGCATTGCGACGATGAAGGCATAGGTCGCAATGTCAGGGAACAGAAGACCGATGCCGTAGGCGAGTACGAGTGCTGTGCCTGCCATGATGGTCAGGCGGCCTTTCCTGCTGCTCCACCACGGTCCTTCGGACGGGCTGTGGTCGTGGCCACCATGGTCGGCGTGATGTTCGATCTCGGGGCCTGCACCAAGCGCGTGTTCCGTCACCGGGGCAGCAGAAGCCGACCTCGGACGGATTGGCGTCGCCTGAAATCCCAGCCCTGAAAGTTTAGTGCCTACGGCCTCGAGGTCGATGGTGTCGTCGTGGGTGACCGTCATTGTGCCGGCCGTCACGGAAACGGCCACGTCGGAGATGCCCGGCATGCGCCTGACGGCCGTGTCGATCTTTCTCGCGCAGGAAGCGCAGTCCATCCCGTCGACGCGGAATTTCGTCTGTGTCGGCCCATTCATGCGCGGGATCCTCTTGCTGTCCATGAGGATGGTCTACGACCTCTAGCCGCTAGAGGTGCAAGAGGATTTTTCATTTTCTGTACTGCCGCCCATCAAAGTCGTTGGGTCAGTTGCGGGATCAGGCAGCCAGCAGAGTTTCAAGACCAGCCGAGACAAGAGTGAAGAGAACGAAGCCTGCCACGAAAGCGACCACCGAAGAGCGATTGTCCCGCCGCGCATACCCTGAGCCATAGTCCTTGCCATGGCCGACAAGGCTGCGCGGGCCGATGCTCTGGAGAGCGAAGTGCAGATCTCAAGGCGAGAAACGCCGATGCTGATGGACGCATCGAACGACTGACCCAGATCCTGAAAGCCTTCGATCGGGCCCGCTTCGGCCGGCGATCGGAGAAGCTTGGCTCCCCAACCGTCGACGACGAGCAGCAGGCCTTTGACTTCGAGGAAATCGAGACCGGCATCGCTGCGAGCCGAGCCAAGGTCAACAAGGGCACAGCCCATCCGTATGGCAAACGTCAGCCGCGGCCGCGCAAAGGCTTCGCACCTCACCTGGAGCGGGTCGAGGTGGTGATCGAGCGTAAGCATCCGGCGTAGGCCGCGGATGGGCCGGCTTCCGGTCAGTGGCGGTTGTTCTGGCTTTTGGCGTAACCAACTTTTCCAAGGGTTCGGCGGCGCGCGATCTTAGCTATCCGATCATTGATCGTATCGACACCAATATTGTCCGGCTCGAAGCGACCTCCGTACCAGGCCACGACTTCGCGGTGTTGTGCATGTCGAGGCTTTGCCATTGCGTTCAGGAACTCCTCGAAGCCGGACAATCCGCCGACATCTTCCGGCGGCGCGCGCCGTTCGCCGTCGACGAAGCGCGGATATTCGACTGCCGGATCGGCGTCCGTGACGGCCTCAACAGTGATTGAATGCCGCCAGTCGTCGCCGAAGTCATAGGTATAGTTGAAGGTTGTGATGCCGCGATCCACCAGAGCGCCTATACGAACATTGCGGGCGGCATAGGTCTCACGGCCGAAGTCCCATTCAGGATCGGGAACTGCGTAGCGCTTGCCGCCGACATTGAACTCGAAGAGGTGATAGTCCTGGAATGGCATGACGGCCTGGATGATGTCGTGCAGCCCTTTCAGGCTGGTGGTGATCGGGACCTCTACCCTGCGCCAGATGGCTGGGTCGATATGATCGAGCTTGACGATAATCCGGGCGATGCGTTCGCTGGAGGTCATGATGCCAATGCCATAGGTGCTTGCGCTGATGTCCAGTGCCACGGAAGCAGTTGCTCCAGCCTGCTGACAGGAGTGTCGGCGATACGAGCGAGAACGTCAGCGAGCCAGGCCTGCGGGTCGATGTCATTGAGCTTGGCGGTCATGATCAGCGTGGCCATGAAGGCTGCACGATCAGCCCCACGATCCGATCCGGCAAAGAGCCATGACTTCCTGCCCAGTGCAAAGCCTCTAAGCGCTCGTTCGGCGGCGTTGTTTGTGAGGCAGACACGGCCATCGTCGAGGAATGACGTAAAGCCATCCCAGCGCTTCAGCATATATTCGATTGCCTCAGCGACGGGAGAACTGCGTGACAGCTTCGTCCGTTCGGTCTGGAGCCAGTCGTGCAGTTCTTCAACGAGAGGCAGGCTGTTCTTACATCGGTGCTCCAGTCGCTGTTGGGCGGCAAGACCGTTGATCTCCCGCTCGAAGTCGAACAGGGCATCGATCCGCTTGACGGCCTCCAACGCCATGGGTGAGATCGGCGCGGCTTTGCTTCCACGTTTGGCGTTCGTGGCAATGTCGGCCAGCACGAAGAACTTGCGGCGTGAATGTGCCCAGCAGAGTGCTTGGCGCAGCGGTGCGGGATCGCGATCTACTTTGTAAAGCGGGTTATAGCCGCCATAGGCATCGGCCTGCAGAATACCGGTGAAGGTCTTCAGGTGGCGCTCGGGATGCTCCTGTCGCCGGTCTCGCGATGCGTAGAACAGTGCCGCAGGCGGTGACAGCCCGCCGAACGGTCGATCATCCCGAACATACGTCCAGATGCGGCCCGTATCGGTCTTTCCCTTCGCCAGGATCGGCACGGTCGTGTCGTCGCCATGCAGCCGCTCGGCGGCCAGGACATGAGCCTCGATCAACGAATGGATTGGCTTGAGGGCTGCGGCACACGCGCCGACCTGGTCGGCCAGCGTCGACAGGCTGAGGTCGATCCCCTCTCGGGCATAGCGTTCGCTTTGGCGATTGAGCGGCTGATGCTGGGCGAACTTCTCGAACAGGATCATCGCCAGAAGGTTTGGTCCGGCAAAACCGCGCGGCGTCACATGGAAGGGTGCTGGCGGTTGGGTGATCTTCTCGCATTCGCGGCAGGAGAACTTCTCCCGCACGGTCTGAATGACCTTCCACTGACGAGGGATGACCTCCAGTGTCTCTGTGATATCCTCACCGAGCTTCGACAGCTTGGCAGAGCCGCAGCAGGAGCAGTTTGTCGGAGCAGCAATGACGACACGTTCGCGCGGGAGATGCTCGGGAAACGGCTTGCGTGATGGTCGCTTGCGCTCGAAGGCGCTGACGGTCGAGGCATTGGCTGCGATCTCCGCCGCCAATTCATCTTCGCCAGCATCAGCCTCCAGCTCCTCGAGCTGCAGTTCCATCTGTTCGAGAAGCCGCGCTTTGCGCTCGGAGCGACTGCCATAAAGCTCCCGGCGGACTTTCTCGATCTCCAGCTTCAACCGCGCGATCAGCGCCTCGGAATGCGACACGAGCGCCTTCGCGCTGGCGGCCTCTGCCTTGGCGGTCGCTGCCTCGGCCTCGGCCGTAATGCGTCGGGCACGCTCCGCCGCCAAGGCCGCAAGTGCGCTGGCAAGGTCGTCAGGAAGCTGTTCAGCCGCATCGTTCATGGGCTGATGGAATCATATTCGCCCCCGCCATTCCAGCGTTTTTGCTCATCCGACTGATGTTGGTCGCCAGGTCTTTTGCGGCATCCGCCAGTCGATACCCTCCAGCAGATAACCGAGCTGTCCAGGCGTAATTACCACCGTACCATCGGCCACCGACGGCCATACAAAGCGTCCCCGCTCCAGCTTCTTCGTGAACAAGCAAGCTCCCTGGCTATCGTGCCAAATGACCTTGATCAGACCGCCGCCACGCCCGCGGAACACGAACAGGTGCCCGCACATCGGATCGCGCTTCAGTGTCTCTTGCACCATCAGCGACAGACCGGGAAAGCCCTTGCGCATGTCCGTATAGCCGGTCGCCAACCAGACCTTCACACCACCAGGAACAGGGATCATCGCCGACCCAGCACACAGTCGAGAATGCGACCGAGCGCCTCCGTGTCGATGTCGCTGTCCACGCGGACACGACGACCACGGCCTAGCTCAATCGTCACATCGCTGCGCTTCCGGCGAGGTGGTGGCGGAACCGGCGTTTCCGGGGCAGCGGATTGGGCTGCCGGCGCGGTCTCCGACACGATCAAGGGCACCAACGTGCTCGATACCTGCATCGACGGCTCCTCGATCCGGCACAGTTCCTTGCGCCAACGAAAGAGCTGGCTGACATGGATACCGGCTGCGCGGGCTACCTCCGAGATCACAGCGCCAGGTTCAAAGCAGGCAGCAACGAGCCGCTCCTTCTCCTCGCGAGACCAGCGGCGACGGCGCTCGACAGACGTGATCACTTCAATCGGATGCTTCGTCATACGACTACTCCTAGTGCTACCACTAGGACTTCCGATGTTCGCATCAACCTCGCAAGGCGGCCCTCACCGGGCGCTTGCGATCGAGCCAGATGAACTGCCCGAACACGCCGGCAAGCAGAAGGTGCTGGTCGGGGAAGACGTCTCTGAACGGCTGGATGTCGTGCCAGCGAAGTTCCGGGTCATCGTCACCCGCCGACCGAAGTATGCCTTCAAAAACGAAGACGGTGTCATTCAGGCTCTCGCGCCCGCGCACATCATCGAGGGCGGCATTCCGACGGAAGCACTTCTGGCTCAGATCGCCGTCTCGAAGTATGCCGACGGTCTGCCGCTCTATCGGCAGGAGGCGATCTATGCTCGCAAACCAGGTCGAGCTCGATCGTAAGTTGATGGCCGCTGCAATTTATTAAATCCTCTGTTTGCCGCTCTCTTCCTGATCACTCATGTTGTCGGCAACTGGCGTCCGTCGCCAGGCGCCAAAATGGCACGTAAAATCAGTGCAATCCCCACCGCTACCATAGGTATAGAAAGAATCTGACCCATAGTGAGCCCGGCTAGAAGAAAGCCAAGAAAAGCGTCAGGCTCTCGGAACAGTTCTACCGTGATGCGGCTCAATCCATACCCGAGCAGAAAAACTCCGGTGATTAATCCTAAACGCTTCCGGATTGATTGCCGGTGAACGAGGACAACGAGAACGACGAATAGCACCAGCCCCTCGAGGAACGCCTCGTAAAGCTGACTGGGGTGGCGAGGCAGATCGCCTGCTCCCGGAAAAACCATAGCCCAAGGCGCGTCAGTCACGCGGCCCCAAAGCTCGCCGTTGATAAAGTTGGCCAACCTACCGAAGAAAAGTCCAATAGGGACCGTTGGAGCAACAATATCGGCAATCTTGAGCAGCGGGAGTTCGTTCTTCCAGGCAAAAATGATGATAGCAGCGGTCACGCCCACGAGGCCACCGTGAAACGACATGCCGCCGTGCCACAGCACAAGGATGCTCAAGGGCTTCTGGAGATAGGCATCCAGCTCATAGAACAGCACATACCCAAACCGTCCCCCAAGAATGATGCCGAACGTGATCCAGAGCACGAGGCTTTCGATATCTGTAGAAGCGGGTCGCCCGCCGTAGAGCCGGGCAAGATAGAGAGCATATCGCCATCCCGCTACAATGCCGACGAGGTAAGCGAGGCCATACCAACGGATGGAGATCGGGCCGATCTCAACCAAAACAGGGTCAATGGCGGGGAAAGTCAAAGGAAGTAGATCCATGATTGCTCCGGAATTCTGTTCAAGCTCGGCGTCAGGTGATTGAGCGGACTGCTAACCTGGGCACCTATTGCGGGATGCAAGACGCGCCACCCGGGCGACCACTCACGACATTTCAACACGCGTCCGGGGGCGATCAGCAGCGAGAAACCGAGGCGAATAGCTGTCGAACACGCGGTTTCAAGCGCCTGTCATCGCGCCGCCCTCTTCGGAAGGTCGTTGACACATCACAGCTGGATTTCATCGTTTCATCGCCTTTCAAATTTTACTGCGCCGGCGCGAGATAGCTCCGTCTTTCCGGTCACGTGTTCTCGGCCTCCATGGGAGCTTGAAAAGCCCGCAGCCGTAGCGCGTTGCTGAGCACGAAAACGCTGGAAAGCGCCATTGCTGCTGCCGCTAGCACCGGCGACAGAAGCACGCCATAGATGGGAAACAGCGCGCCAGCGGCGACCGGGATCAGAACCACGTTGTAGGCAAATGCCCAGAACAGGTTCTGCCGAATGTTCCGCATCGTCGCCTTTGATAGCGCGATTGCATTCGGCACCCCCCTGAGATCGCCCGAGATGAGCACCACGTCGGCGCTCTCGATAGCGATGTCAGTGCCGGTGCCTATGGCAAGTCCCACATTGGCCTCCGCGAGCGCCGGTGCGTCATTAATGCCATCGCCTACAAAGACCACGCCCCGGTTTACTCCGCGCAGGCGCTTGATCGCTTCAACCTTGCCATCGGGCAATACCTCGGCGATGACCTCATCGATCTCAAGCCGCCGCGCAATCGCTTCCGCCGTTCGCCGGTTATCTCCAGTTATCATCACAACCTTAAGGCCCAACGAGTGAAGCGCTGCGATTGCCTTGGATGTTGTCGGCCTGATTGGATCGGCAACCGCGATGATCGCCGCGAGACGACCGTCTACTGCGGCATAAAGCGGGCTTTTACCCTCGTCGGCCAGACGCGCCGCGTCGTCCGAAAAAACCGCCACGTCTAGACCAAGCCTGTGCATTAACCGATCTGCGCCGATGGCGACCGCGTGTTTTCCTATGCGTGCTTCGACGCCGAAGCCGGGGATCGCTTCGAAAGCTGACGGTACGATTAACTCGAGGCCCTGTCGCTGTGCGGCTTCCACGATCGCATCGGCAATCGGGTGCTCGGAAAAGGTCTCCACCCCGGCAACGAGCGCCAGGACCTGGTCCCGGTCGAAGCCACCGGCCACGCTCATATCCGTGAGTTCAGGCCGTCCCTTTGTCAACGTTCCTGTCTTGTCGAGCGCAGCGACTCGACCAGACTGATCCGCACCGAGCCTCGTATAGGGATCGCCGAGTTCGGCCAAGAAGCTGAGTGCAGCTTCGGCATCGTCCTTAAAGTTGATACCATAGATTGGAACGACGCCATCTTTGGCGAGAGCAACCAGCAACGGCATCTCTACCCTGCATGGGACGCACCAGGAGGCCCAAACATTTACCAGGGAAACCTGGCCTTGCAAGTCTGCCGAGGAGAAACCAACCTCTCGCCCCTCGATCGGTGGCAGGTCGAACTGCGGAACTGTCTTTCCGATGAGCGGCGACGGGAGCCTGTCATCCTTGTACAAGAGACTCCAGAGGAACACCGCTGCGAGCGTTGTAAAGATCAAGACAGGTAGAAGCGTCACCACTCTTCCAAAGCGCGAGGAGGTACTTTTCTCTTCAGAACTCACGGCTTCGCCCGCTCGTTCTTCGTGATTTTCTCCTGGTATTCTCGCTGACGATCTGGCCAGGTGCTTTTTATGTAGGCCAGCACCGTGCGGATTTCCGCATCGCTTAGCACCCCGTCAAAAGCGGGCATGTCACTGTCGTATCCTGCGACCACCGCAGAGACTCCGCTCTTGGTGATGGTGAACAGGTCCTGATCCGAATGGTGCCATGTGTGGCCGGTTTCGTCATGCGGCGGGGCCGGCATCTTGCCACTGTCGAGACGCCTCTTCCAGTCCGCTTGACCCTCCAGCTTGACTCCATGACAGGAAGCGCAGTTTTCCGCGTAGAGCTTCCGGCCGGCGCTGATCTCCTTTGGCGACATCAACTCGCCCAGAAAAACGAGACTTTCCTCCTGTGTGTCGCCGCTTTGTTGCGCAACGGCAATAACAGCCGCCAAACCCGCAACAGCGGCACCACCTAAGACAAGCGTTAAGCGTTTCATCTTGGCCTCCGAATATACTTCAGCAGCGCTACGACGCTTAGCACCAAAGCCGCCAGCACGAGCAAGAGGAACAAAGCTCCGCCCACCATCATGAAGCTCATCATTGGCCCGCTCATCATTCCCATCATGCACTCACTCATTGGAATAGACGGACACGCCGCCCTCTCCGAAGGCATAGGTCTTCAGAATGCCTGTTTTCTCAAGGGCCATACCAGGTGCGTTCGCGGGCATCCCGGGAAGCGCAATCCCGTCGATGGCGGGGCGGTCAGTTACCAATCGTTCAATAATATCCGCTGGTACCAGTCCGCTGACGTAGTAGCCGTCGATCTGTGCGAGATGGCAGCCGATGCCTTCCTTTGGAACCCCCGCTTCAATGGACCGAGTGACGAAGTTTCGGTCGTCGACGCGATCGACCTCATATCCCCGTTCTTCGAGATAGTCGGCATAAGTGTCACAACACCCGCAGCCCGGATCCCGCCAAATCGTGATGCTCTTTGAAGGACCGGCGGTTTGCCGTTCGCTGGACAAAGCCTGATCGGTGCCATGGGCGGATGAAAGCGCGATAAGTCCTATATATCCAGCCACTGCGACAGCAGCGATCGAGGCGAAGGTAATTTTCTTTTTCATGTGGGTTTTCCTTTATGCCGCTGGGAGCGCAGACCAGGTGGCGCCGCCATCGCGGCTCAGTTTCGTGATGTCACCGAACGCGGCGATCAAATAGTTCTCATCGGTTGGATGAACAGCGACGGCAGAGGCATCGCCTTTCGTCAGGTGGGACCATACGACTCCACCATCACGAGACATCCAGATGCCGGACGGTAGGCCAGCGTAGAGAGTTTCAGGCGAGGACAAGGCACTTGTCAGCGCACGAAGGGGCTCTCCTTGGGGAAGGGGCGAAACAGACGGCGGCGCATCACCCGAAACAAGCGCATCCATCGCATCCCCTGGCTGAACGTCTTGCCAACGGCAGAAGCAGTCGGGGACTCGGGTCAAGCCAACTGGCGTCCCCGCATAAATCCATATTCCCCCCATTCCGGTTTCGAGCTCAACCGAAACAAGCGCCATAACGTCCTGTTCGCTTCCCTCTAGCCAGGGGCGATCCATCGCAAGGGACCAGCTTTTTCCAACATCCTCGCTTTTCCAGAGTCCATCGCCTTCGACAGACGCATAGATCATATCGGGTTGACTCGCTGCAACGGCCAGGCCTGACACTTCACCTTTCACGAGACCCGTCGAGCGGGTCTCCCAGGTGCGTCCTCCATCGTCGGAGAAAGCGACGCCCCCAGATGCGAGGCCGCTTGCAATGCGGCCAGGGCGCTCCGGGTGGGTTGCGAGCGAGATGATGTTGGCCGGCGCGGAAAGCCCTGTCCAAGTCTTCCCACCGTCGTCGCTACGCGACATAGTGGAACCTGCAATCAGCAAAGCATCGCCGTCAAAGGCGACTGCCCCAGTTGCTAGCCCAATTGCCGGATTTGTCGACTTAGCAGCGAGCGACCTTGATAGGGTCGTGGCTCCGATGAAAGCTCCCGCGGAGAGCAAGAACATCCGGCGCGTCGGCGCCAGAAATGGTGTGACTGACATAATTATCCTCATCGAACTCTTGGTTATGCCGAACTCGTACAGGCGAGTCGGCGCTACAGAGGGATTGCGCTTCGATGGCTTCAGAGGCACGTGATACGTGACCTGTGGAGCGGCCGAAGCGTCAAATCAGATGAGCGATTTGGGTGGTTCTTTCGCTGGAGGGCCTGTGAAACCTAGCATATCATTGGTCACTGCAAGCCAAACCGGCTTTGCCCGAGGCGTAAACGCGAGGTAAGGCTGGGGTGCAGGTATAGCCGTAAAGCTGCCTCCCATGCAAATCAGCTGACATTGGGATCCCGCATTGTCTGCGTCAGGATCGGCGCAGGTCTCGCAGTCAGACATCCCCATGGCTGCATCACTGGAAGACACCATGGTCACGGCCATTTCTGCCGCGCCTGCCGCATGTGCAAGCGAGCCTGCCACAAAAAAAGCGGCAAGGACAGCAACGGCGATTATGCGGACGAGGAACTGCATTGGAAGGTGTTATCCGAAAGTGAAGATCGTTTCCATAGATAGCCGATCACGGCTAGGTGACAGGTCGATACCGGTCTTCATGCTGAACTCGCAAGTCCGTCCATGATTGCACACTCGTGGTTATCGTCGTTGTTGCAACGCGCGACTAGATCCCGAAGCATGCCACTCATCTCCTGCATCTCCCTGATCTTTGCCTCGATTGAAACCAGATGCTTCTCCGCAACGGCTTTCACCTCTGAGCTCGGACGCTGCTTCTTCTGATAGAGCGACAAGAGCATTCGGCACTCTTCGATACTAAAGCCGACAGAACGCGCTCGCCCGACGAAGCTAAGCTTCACCAGATCGTGCGGGCTGAAATCCCGGTAGCCGTTCTCGCCACGCGAGGGGCACACAAGGCCGATGTCTTCGTAGTACCGTATGGTTTTGGCCGGAAGGCCGCTCCGTTTTGAAACTATGCCGATGTTCATCACGTTATCTTTCGTCTGTCTGGATTGAAGTATAGGGGTTCCCCCTGCTGGAAGGTCAAGCGGGAAGCGAAATTTTTATCTGTTGACCTTCCAGCAGCCGAATGGCCTGACCCCATAAGGTGGTCCGGTTTCAGTCTTAATGGAGGCGTCGCCTTAACCGGCTGGTGCGGATCGAGGCAATAGTCTATCGGCATGACTGACGATGCGTCCGCCCGATACAAACGCCACCGCTTTCCAGCCGAGATCATCGCGCATGCGGTATGGCTCTATTACCGGTTCCCGCTGAGCCTGCGCGATATCGAAGACCTGCTTGCCGAGCGCGGCATTGCCGTCTCGTTTCAGACCGTCTCAGAATGGACGACTAAGTTTGGCCTGAAATTCGCCCACCAACTCAAGCGGCGGTCGATCGGCAACTTCGCAGACAAATGGCATCTCGATGAGATGGTCGTATCGATCAAGGGCAAGAAATACTGGCTGTGGCGCGCCGTCGATGCCAACGGCTACGTTCTCGATGCTCTGCTGCAAAGCCGCAGAAACAAGGGAGCCGCTCTTCGGCTGATGCGCAAATTGTTGAAGAGCCAAGGTGTTGCGCCGCGCGTGATGGTGACAGACAAGCTGCGTTCTTATTCCGCCGCAAAGCGAGAGATCATGCTGGGGATCGAACACCGTTCGCACAAAGGGCTCAACAACCTCGCAGAAAATTCTCACCTTCCCGTTCGACGACGAGAGCGACGCATGATGCGGTTCAAGTCGGCAGGTCAATGCCAACGTTTCGTCTCAACCCACGGCCAAATTGCCAATCTTTTCCAACTTCATCGAAAACACCTGAATGCCGCTGATCATCGCCAACTCCGCGCCCTCGCCAGCGCCACCTGGCGTGAGATCGCGTTGCCGATCCAAGCCTGAAATTCAGGACAAAGAAATGATTGCGTCCTACGTCAGGTTAAGGCGACGCCACCGCTTGAACAGCTCCTTGAAATCGCTTCCATCGTTAGGCGGCGGGACAAAAATCTTACCGTTTTTTTCCAATGACTTGCGGGTCCGGATTTCGTTTCGTTTCGCATCCTATCGTGCGTTTCGTCAGGTTCAATGGTCTTAAAGCCCCTCCAATGCAACTGATCGGTGAGGCATCCACCATGCTACTGTCGTTATCCAGTTCGCGTTCGTCGCATCGGGCAACAGCCACTCTGCGCACAAGCTTCACCTCGGACGAGCTGTCGTCCAAGCACCTTGGAACGGAAACCGCAGGTAGTGCGACTGGAGAAGGTCCCTCGCTTCGTGAGTTGATCGATCGGCACTCGGCAGCCGTTCAAGGGGGGAAAGAGGCGACGGCACGTCGCTTGGCAATCATCAATTACAAGCCCAAGGGAGAGGGAGAAGCCAACCTGAAGCTGACCTATCTCGCGGCCTATCTGATTGCGACAAAAAGCACGTTTTCCGCCAAGGAAATGGATCGTGTCCCCCGGCGTGGTGTAGCTTTGGCGGTCGCCGTGCTTCCGGACAGAGCCGGGAATGGATCAGCTTGCGGCTGGCAGGCTGATGAGCGGATCATCGCTCATCGTGGCGATTGTCTCAAGTGTCATGTAGCGGGACCGCTGGACGGCCCATTCGTCGTTCTGTTCGAGCAGCAGCGCACCGACTAGGCGCACGATGGCGTCGTCGTTTGGGAAGATGCCGACGACCTCTGTGCGTCGCTTGATCTCACCGTTCAATCGCTCAATCGGGTTTGTCGAGTGGAGTTTGGCCCAATGCTGCTTGGGAAAGGTCATGTAGGCGAGCACGTCTTGCTCGGCACTGTCCATGAGACTGGCGAGTTTGGGCACCTTCGGCCTGATCTGGTCGGCGACGTTGCGCCATTGGGTACTTGCAGCCTCTGACGTGTCTTGGGCAAAGGCCGTGGCGATGAAGGCAGAGACAACACGGCGTCCGCTCTTCCCGGCATGGGCCAAAGCATTGCGCATGAAGTGGACACGGCATCGCTGCCAGGTGGCGGAGAGCACCTTCGATACTGCGGCTTTGATGCCCTCATGGGCATCGGAGACGACGAGCTTGACGCCACACAGACCCCGCCTTGTCAGCTTACGCAGGAACTCTGTCCAGATCGCCTCGGCCTCGGATGTGCCGATCTCCATACCGAGCACCTCGCGTCGACCGTCGGTGTTGACGCCGACGGCGATGATGACGGCGACGGAGACGATGCGCCCGCCGCGCCGGACCTTGAGGTAGGTCGCATCGATCCAAAGGTAGGGCCATTCCCCTTCGATGGGCCTGTCGAGGAAGGCCTTCACCTTCTCGTCGATCTCCTCGCAGAGCCGGGATACCTGGCTCTTGGAGATGCCCGACATGCCCATGGCCTTAACGAGGTCATCGACGGATCGGGTCGAGACGCCTTGGATATAGGCCTCTTGGATAACTGCCGTCAGGGCCTTCTCTGCCATGCGGCGTGGTTCGAGAAAGCTCGGGAAATAGCTGCCTGTGCGAAGCTTCGGAATGCGCAGCTCAACGGTGCCCGCCCGTGTCTCCCAGTCCCGGTCGCGATAGCCGTTGCGCTGGGCCAGTCGGAAGCTATTCTTCTCGCCATAGCCCGCGCCAGTCTTCGTGCTGACCTCCAGCGCCATCAGCTTTTCGGCAGCGAAGCCGATCATCTCGCGCAGCAAATCGGCGTCGGCGCTCTTCTCAACGAGTGAGCGCAGGTTCATCATGTCGTCGGTCATCGGTGGTGTCCCTCAGGTTGGTCATAAGCAACCCGACCCTACCGGAAAACACTGGTGACCACCGCTACGCCGCCCGCTCCCTACAGCACCTTGGAGGGTGCACTCGCGAGCGGCTTCGCTATCACCCAGCTACACCACTCGGCGGGACACGATCAGGAAATGAGTTCACTGCTGGCCGATCGCTCGATTCGATCAACCTCCTGAGCGAGATGATCAAAGCGCCGCCAACGGCGGCGGCATGCCGGGCGGGAGGGGAGCCGAGGGGAGGGGCATGGGCTCCCTTCGGGCGGACCGCAGCCCGCTCGATGCGGCCAGGTTCGCAACTGCCACAATGGCTACGGGGCCAGCTCTTCCGAACCAGCCCCGCAACAAAGCATCCAACAATTGTCAGCGTACCAATCCTAGCCGCTCGCCAAGGCTTGGCGGCGTCGGCGTTCCCGCTTCCTTTGTCATGGCGATGATGGCGTTCTGTGACAGCCCTTCGATCTCATAGCCAAAACGGCGCACGCTCTCGATGATCGATTCAAGGCTTGGGTGCTGCTCAAGATGCGTCCCGAACCATAGGGCATGTTCGTCGGTTTCCTCATCGGGAAACGCCTGCAGAAAGAAGGTGCGCAACGGCGGGTCATAGCCGATTACGGCGTTCTCGTCGGTCTCTTCGTCGGTCTTCACGGTCACGGTGTAGCGGCTCAATGGCATGTCTTCCTTGTGCTTGAGAAAACGATGAAAAGGCCTTATATTGAGGGAGTGGGGCGGCGAGCTTTCGCCCGCCGCCCCTGCTCTTAAAAGATGACTTGGACCCGGAACATGAGTGACCAGCTCTTCCGGGTCTTCGTCATTTTAAGAGTGATGGTCAGTGGAATGAACCACATCACATCAACTCCTTTCGAGGGCGAGGCCCGTCGCCTCGGTCTGGGCAGCCTATTCTCCCAGATAGCGCGGGCTGGCTCCGCGCACGCTGCTTCCGCCCTCAAAACTCTATCTGCCCTTGTATAGCGGCATTATCCGCTTGTTGCGAAGCTGATCCCGGCTCGTTTCGAACGTGTAGCCGTCCCAGTCCTTCCAAGCTTCCCAGCCTGTCGCGGTGGCGCGACCATACCAGACGCGCACTCTGACTTTACCTGTCCTTCGACAACCTCAACCGTATGGCTCCCTCCTAGCCCGGAGGGCGTGTCGAACACTTCAATTCTTCGACGTTCGGTCCTGCTCTTCATTTTGGTTCCTCTGGATTCCAGGCATTAAGCGGCGGTGTCGCCGCTGATCGATCTCAAGACGCACTTGGCCGCATAGCGTCCAGCCGCGTTCAAGTTGCGCTGCCAAGCTCCCTGCGACGGGGACCAGCGGAACCCGTGAGATTTCAAGGTGCGCCGCGTCTGCTCGTCCGGCTTGCCGGGAAAGAGCAACTGAATGCGTGCCATGTCGGTGTTTTCCCTGACCGTGACGGCTCCCGCCTCCGTCTCGACGTCTTCGGCGCGGTCGCCGCGCTTCTTCATGGCCGCCAGCGAAGCGAGGCGGGATTGCATCCGGCGCAGCTCGGCGCGGGTGTTGGTGGTGGAAAACCGGCGCCGGTTTTGCCAAGGGGCTAGCTGGACGCCATGCACTGCCCTCTCTTCGTCCATGCCGGTTTCTGCGACCACACGGGCCAGAATGTCGGCTTCGCTCGCCTGATCCTTCTCCATTTGGCGAATGATGACGTTCGCCCGTTTCATCCGGTCGATGGACAGGGCCAGGTCTTCGATCCGCGAGGCAATGCGCTGCATGGCGGCCGGATCGCCGGAGCGGATCGGCTCGTCATCGGTTCCGTGGGGAAATGCCTTGCGCTTCACTGCCTTTTTCGCGGTCGCAATATGGGCCGAGATATCTGCACGGCGGGCGTCGGAAACTCGCATCCGCTTTTCATTTCGGGCGACGGGAAAGCGGGCAGGTCCGGTGATAAACCAGTTCATGCAACGGCCTTCCGCTGCCCAATACTTGCGGGTGATCTCGACATGACGGCGGGCAAACGCCTCTAGTTCAGCGTCCGGCAGGGGCAGTTTTGCTTGCTCCCACAGCTCCACCATGTACGCGGCAAAGCCGTTCAGGCGCTCTGCCAGCCCCTCCAGTTCGAACAGGGTACGCCGCTCCGGAAAATGAGTAAGGGCATGGAAGCTATGTTCGATGTCCTTCGCCGCGATGGTCGCGGCAAAGGTTCCAGCGAGAATGGACAGGGTGCGGTCCTCGACAACAGCGATGATCATCGGACTACCCCCGCCATGACAGTTAGGTGAGTGCGGGTGATGCGGGTCTGGAACCCGATCAAAGCGCCGCCCAGAATGACCCCATTGGGGAAATGCTCGTCTGCCTTGGCAAAGACCGGATCAAGAACCGGCTTGCAGACGTTCAGGCGGGCCGCTGCTTCCTCAATGCTGATCTGCGGCGGTAGGACATGCGAGCCGTCCAGGCTGGCAAGAACGATCTTTCCAGCCAATGGCTGCGGGTAGCCATCAAAGACAGTGAAGGCGGTCAAGCCGTCGCGCAAACCCTCCTCATCGACGATAAGAACGTGGTTCGTGTCGAATGGCACCACCTCGACAAGCTGGCATCCAATCAGCCCGTAGGTCTGAGAGAATGCGCTTGGCGCGGCGACCTCTGCGGCTTGAATGGTCCCGGCTTCCGGGTCCAGCAGGTAAACGGTTGCGGTTGTGGTCATAGTCTAGCCCTTTCTCCAATTCCGCGAAGCGGTCTTCTCGTGCCCCTCGTGGGCAGGAGCCCCTCTCCTGCTCCCGAGCTTGCGCGGAGCAGCGGGGGAGAGGGTGGCAAGGGGATAAAAACGGAGGGGGTTCGCCCGCCCGAGGCAAAGCCGAAGGGGCGGCGCGTTAGCGACGATCCTGCACGAAAGCGCTGCCCGAAGGCTGCGCGAAGGAAGGACGGGGAGACCGTTTTTTCCCCTTGTGAGGGAGAGGGGGCGGCGATCCTCTTTCCCTCATCAAAGAGACAGACAGGACGCCTCCGGCGTCACTGCTTCATCGTGACGTAGACCGCACTCACCGTGACTGGTGCTGATGACTGTGAAGAGCTTGCCATGAATGCGGAAAGGCCGCCCCGGATTCGAGGCGGGGCGGCCTCCGTAGGCACGTGACAAGAAAGGGCTAGAGACTTGCCACGACCTGACTTGATCAGTAGCCAATATGGGTCGATCGGGAGAGACTGTAAATGTCGGTACCGATTTTTGCCCAAGATGCATGTGAGTGAAGGCGAAGCCGCAGCGCAACCGATCGTCACCCGAATGGGCGGAGACAGAGCCTGCTGGCTCCGTGCCGAAGGCATAGAGCGGGGTCGCAAAGCGATGCGCATAAAGTAGCTATCAGGGTAGACTTCTGAGGTACCATCCTTATTCATCCAGAGGAATAGCGATTAATTTCCAGTGTGGGTGGTGACAATGGCAGGTTTCGGACTCGAGCAGTGGGTAAGCTATCTCGGACTTGAACGTGTTGACGATCCGAACAAAGATCATCCGATTTATCGCAAGCGGCTCAACGGAAAGATCATCGACCTCAAGGAGCTGGATCTGCTTGTCGCTCAAAGGCTACGTGACCTGCGAACTGACCGAGAAATTGCCCAAGCCAAAGTCGCTACGCTGCTGGGGGTGAAGGAGGCGACCTATTCCCGCTACGAAAACGCCTCTTCGTTGATGACCGTCGGACGGCTCATCCACGTTTTCGAGGTCCTGAATATCACTCCAGAAGAGTTCTTCGATCCCTTCGTCAACGAACGGCCTACGCATCCCGAAGGCAAGTCACGCAAAGACGT
Organism: Pseudorhizobium flavum; assembly: GCF_902502825.2. The sequence continues at coordinate 76,130 of NZ_LR723672.1, read as the reverse complement.
GAGAAACAAGCTGATGGGAGAAACGGTCGACCACCTGAAAAAGCTCGACGATACGGCCTTGAAGATGGTGCATGACCTGGTGATAGCCATGGAGCCCCGGACGATCGAAAGGCAGAAAAGAAATGGCGCGGCGAAAGCCGCGCCATGACACTCAGCGGGTTGGCTTTGGTTTCCGCCGCGCGCCGGCCGCCATCGGCGAACAGCCGGCGCTTATGCGGCATCCTTCAGACGGGATCAAACCTCCAGGTCTTCGACCCACGATAGGCCCTTTTCCTCGCGGAACCCGCGATAGTGGTCTAGTTTTCGGAAACCTCCGACGCCGACATGAAATAGTGGTGCATAACGCGGTTGGATGTGTCCAACGTAGCTGCAAGATCTTCACGGCTTGACGTGTCGAATATCACCATGTCCAAGCTGCCATCCTTGTTTTTCCGGAAATGCCGGCTTGTCAGCGCCCGTAGGTTGTTGTGCCTTTCATTGCAGAGGCTATTGTAGATGGAACGGTACTCGTGCTCCATGCTGGCCATCTGGAACTTCTCAAAATCGGTGAGGATGTGTCCGGACTTCTTGAGTTCGGGCAGCTGATCATTGTGGTGTTGCAGCTTTTCCAGTGGTCTCTCACCCAGAGGACCTTGTTGCCTGAGCGATCCGGTGTTCAGCTTGGAGAGAGTGGGCGTTGAGGCAGGGCCGTTATCGCAGTGGCTGTTCGAAGGACTGGCAAAAGCTGGTCTCCCGGTGTTCTGCATCGAGACGCGGCACACCAAAGTTTCCTGGATGCGTTGCGACAGAACAAGAGCGACCGGAACGATGCCCGCGGTATCGCTCACATGATGCGGGTCGGCCTCTTCAAGGACGTGCATGTGAAGACGCTCACCAGCCCAGAAGCGCCGTGCCAGCGGCAGGTCAGTAAAAAGCCAAGGTGGCATTGGCCCGCCGTCTCGCAGTGGTCATGCACCGCAGGTGGTTGGATGGCTCAGAGTTCCGCTGGTCGAAGGAAGAGAATATGGCAAACGCGGCAGTGTAGCCGTGAGCCCTAAACGGGTATAGAGGTTCGAATTCAAGGTTCCGCATGCGAGCGGAAGACGTCCTTCGCGGACGATGGTGATGTGAGTTCGTGGCGGCATTATTTCCGATGGTCCGTCATCAGGATGCAGCATAGATTGAACCACATCATCTACTGAACCCCATCATGGGAGGACCGAGTGCCGATCCCGGAGAGAAGCGCGGGCCGCGAGACGACGCCAAATTCGGGACAGTTCGGGCGCAGATAAGGAGACATCAGGAAGCAGCAATCTCGGCTGGAAAGCTGCTACTTCCTGCCTCCTGAGTCGAGGCGTCCTGGTGTCCATCAGCTGAGGCGGTTAGCCGTTAGCCTACACCAGCTAATCAAACGTTAAGACATTCCGTGCGATTTTCATTGAATGTAAACGCAGATTAAGTGGCACGTGGTCTCGCAAATTTTCCAGTTGGTTTACGACCCACCAAGTGCAACGTTAACTCGGCGGCTGACACGGCCCATTCAAGTTCGAAACCCAGAAGAAATAGGTTGCTCCGAGTGATTGGTTTTGTTGTTCGGCTCAGGAGCCGCGCCCATTTCACTGTGCAAGGCAGGACCAACCAAAAGAGCAGAAGGTTCATAGGCACGTCCCGACGTCGCAGGCATGATGACAGAAAGCGACTAGCCTTCCTGATTGGAGGCTTCGCCGTCATGTACATCGTGATTGGAGCACGGCTCGTTCAATATGGCATAGCTGATCCTGCCGTGACGGCCTCTATTCCCTTCAACGCCAATGCGGTTGCTACGCGTCCTGACATCCTCGATCGTAACGGCGAGCTGCTCGCGACGGATATCAACACTGTTTCGCTCTATGCCGAACCCAGGCGGATAGTTGACGCCGACGAAGTCGTAGAAAAGCTGGCAACCGTTCTGCCTAGCCTCGATTGGGGCGAGACGCATAAAAAGCTTCGTTCGGATTCCGGGTTCCAATGGTTGCGACGCCAGCTCACACCACGCCAACAGTCCGACATCCTTTCACTCGGCATTCCAGGCATAGGCTTCCGCCCGGAAAAGCGTCGCTTCTATCCAGGCGCTGCGACTGCTTCCCATATTGTCGGGCACGTGAACATCGACAATCTCGGCCTCGCCGGCATGGAGCGGTATATCGATCAGCAAGGCTATGCCGACCTGAGGGCGGTAGGTTTGACGAACGACACGCGATTAGAGCCTGTACGGCTGTCAATCGACATTCGTGTCCAGCACATCGTTCGCGAAGTAGCGGCTCGCGCCATGAAAAACTATCAGGCAGAAGCGGCCGGCGCTGTAATCCTTGACGTGGAAACGGGCGAAGTGATCGCCATGGCCTCAGTGCCAGACTACGATCCTAATGAGCCCTCCCGGACGCTCCCGGACGGCTCCATCGACAAGGAGTATGAGAAAGGTTGGTTCAACCGGATCAGCAATGCTACTTTTGAGATGGGCTCAACCTTCAAGAGTTTTACCTTGGCGATGGGTCTCGACGCTGAGAAAATAACATTGAACTCAGTGGTTGATGCATCCCGCCCCATCCGTGTGGGCGGGTTCACAATCAAAGACTTCAAGGGGAAGAACCGGCCGCTTTCAATCCCGGAAGTCTTCCAATATTCGTCGAACATCGGCACGGCGGCAGTTGCCGACAGGGTAGGAATTGAAGGCCATCAAGAGTTCCTGACCAGGCTGGGCCTTCTTTCCAAGATGAACACGGAAATGCCTGGCGTCGCGACACCAACTCAGCCGCGCACCTGGAAGAAGATAAACTCCGTTACAATCTCCTTCGGCCATGGCGTTGCTACCACGCCGCTGCAAACGGCCGTCGCAGCGGCAGCACTTATCAATGGCGGGAACCTCATTGATCCTACGTTCCTGCCCCGCACCAAGGAACAGGCTGCGCAGATATCACGCTCCGTCATCAAGCAGAAAACCAGTGACGACATGCGCTTTCTCTACAACTGGAACGGCATCAAAGGGTCCGGCCGCGGAGCTCAGGTCGAGGGCTTCCATGTCGGCGGCAAGACGGGGACGGCCGACAAGGTAATCAATGGCCGCTACGCGAGCGATATCAACTTCAACGCTTTCGTCGCGGGTTTCCCGATGGACAAGCCGCAGTACGTTGTTTTGACGATCATCGATGCTCCAAAGACGGGCGTGCATGGCGGCCGCACAGCAGCTTCGACAGCCGCTCCTATGACGAAGGAAATCATCACACGGACGGCTGCTCTACTCGGGGTGACTCCACGGTTCGGGTCCGACAGCGGTACGCAATTGCTCGTGAACTACTGACAGATCAAGCCTTACCACATGAAAAAATCTGGAAGTTAACTTCGGCGAATTCGTAATGTTCGGCGGGCAAGCTTGCGAGTGCAGCCTGTTCGACCGCCTCAAAGAGGTACCGACGACTGACGCCCAAGGTCGTTCCATCGCTCCAGGGCGAGCACAGGCTTACCTGCACTCGCATACCGGAAGGTGCACCCTATAGCTCCTCCCAGCACTCCGACAATTTGGGATCAACCATGGTGTCAGGATCCAGGTCGGGACATCGGCTCCTGACACAGCCTCGGCTGCGGCGACGGTCGGCGCGACCTCTTCGGCTCTTGGAGGACTAGCCACCTCATTTGGCGGGAGAGCTGACGAGATGGGCATGATGAGCGCAGATGCTACCAGAGCATTGCGGTCACCGTCGCCAGTGGGCATTCTCTCGCGCTCCTGCTTAAGGCGATCATCCCTTGGCGAAAGGAAGCGTCAACGCGAGCAAGATCGGCTGATGGATCAAGTAAATTGGCAGGCTGTGACGACCTAACCAAGCCAGCATTCGAGCGACGGGACCCTTCCATTCGTGCGCAGCAATCCGCTCGACCATTGAATATCTCAACGCAATTTTGGTAAAGCTGATGCCGATCAGCGTCAAGCCGACCCAAGGAAATATTGGGACTAGGTCATTGCTGAACGGTGGCTGCGATGCAAATCCTAGCCAAGCGTACCAGCGAGAGTTGAAGATCGGCGCATCAAAGGAAAGCGCAGCGAAGATCATCGCTGATCCTATGAGAAGAATAATGGGGGCGGGCGCTCTCAGCACCATCGCTCCCAACAAGGAGGCGGCAACGATGGCATGGAGGATGCCAAAAAAGATAAAGCCCTGTGGGAATGTCAGGTAGGTCACGACCGAAATGGCTGAGGCTGCGAGAGCGATCACGAGGAGGCGTTTAATAAAGCAGCCCCAGTTCACCTGTGCCGGATGTGCCAAAACAAGGCTGACACCGACCAATACCATGAAGGTTCCGGCCAAGCTCCGGCCGAAAGCTAGCCATATTGGATGCCGAGCCACTTCGGGTGATATCAAGCCCGCGTAGTCAAGATCCCACACTAGGTGAAATATAACAACCCCGGCAATTGCCACGCCACGCAAGGCATCTATCAAGATCAGGCGGCCTCGGATATGCCTCTGCTGCTCCGTCATAGGATCACCGTGGTGACTTCCTCCGATGAACCCGCCAAAGTACCGATCGCAAGGTTAGCTACAATGATGGGTGCATCGTCTGATACCCGGTTGTACAAATCGATCACATCTTGGTTCAGCATTCTGACGCAGCCGGAGGAAACAGATTTGCCTATCGTCCACCATTCTGGAGAGCCATGGATCCGGTAGAGTGTGTCTTTCCCATCCTGGAAAATATACAAAGCCCTAGCTCCTAAAGGGTTGTCCAGACCTGGATCCATGCCGCCATTTGCTATGCTGTAGGGTTCGAGTTCCGGCTGCCGTGCGACCATCTCGTCAGGCGGCGTCCAGCGGGGCCACTGACGTTTGTATTCAATGGTGCCTTTACCCGACCACTCAAACCCGGCACGTCCAAGCCCCACGCCATACCTCATCGCCTTGCCGCCTTCATACGTCAGGTAGAGGAAATGACCCGCGGTATCGACAACCAATGTGCCCGGCCGTTCTCCCGTGGGATCGGCAACCATCTGGCGATAGAACCGCGGATCGATTTTCCTATAGGGAATAGCAGGGAGCGGAAATCGCTCATCCGGCTTGGGGCCATATATCTGCGAATAGACCAGGGCTTCTGGTCGCGGGCGAGGCGTTGCGGGCTCAACAGATGATGCTGTAGTGCAACCAGCCAACGCTGTTGATGCCATTCCAGCCGCACCCGCGCAAAATATTCGTCTCGTCAAATCTCCGCTCATATGTCTTCCTTCCATTCATTATTGCGTTGTCTGTAGTGCTCGGCAGCCTCGGGTATCGGCTCAACGATACTAGCGTCCGCCCAACGCTCATCTACTTCGCATCGTCTAGCAAGTTTTGGATCTTCCGGAGCCTGACCTCCCGCGGCTCGTGCATGTCGAGCGTGCCACGGAAGCCGCCGTCGGCATCCATAAGATAGACCCCGGCCGTGTGGTCCATCGTGTAGTTGCCGCCTTCCGTCGGGACCTTCCGGGCATAGGCCGCGAAGGCCTTGACCGCCGTCTGCGTCTGCTCCTTCGTTCCGCGCAGGGCCATGATCCGCTGATGGAACGAGGTCATGTACGCCTTCAGAAGCTCCGGATCGTCCCTCTCCGGATCCACCGTGATGAAGATCACATTGAAGCCGTCCGCGGTCGGGCCGAGTTCCTTCATGAGGTCCGTCAGTTCGAAGAGCGTCGTCGGACAGATGTCTGGACAGTGCGTGAAGCCGAAGAAGGCAAGGTACGGCTTCCCGCGGAGGAAGGCGTTGTCTACGATCTCGCCCCGGTGAGACTTCAGCTCGAAGGGCTTGCCGATGGCCGGGGTCGGTGCGTCGGTCATCGCTGTCTCCCGGCCCTGATCAAATGGCATCAGGTAGCCGAACAGGAGAAGCCAGCCCCCCACGAGGGCGACGAGACTCCAGGTGATGATCCGAAAAGTTCGAGGGCCTTTCACGGCGCCGCCTTTCTGCGTACTGATCGAACGGGTCCCATACCCCCTCAAGCTACTAGAGGGTCAACACCCAAAACGTGCCGCGCCTCATTTGCGCCGAAGTGCCGCAGTCTCCCGTGCGCGGGAGGGGCGGCTTGTCTTAAGATCGGCTTGACCCTCTAGCAGCTTGAGGTCTCATAAGGATTACGAACAGAAGCAGGGGTACCGATGAGCAGGTTCGAACAGGCAGCCGATGCGGCATGGACGCCCATGTTCGTGGCTTGGATCATGGCGCTCGTCTCCACGTTGGCGGCGCTGTTCATCGGAGAGGTGATGGGCCAGCTTCCATGCGACCTGTGCTGGCACCAGCGCGTCTTCATGTTCCCCATGGTCGCGGTGCTTGGGATTGCCCTGCTACGTTCTGACGCCGGAGGCTGGCTGTACGGGCTTCCCCTCGCCGCCCTCGGATGGCTCGTGGCCGCATTCCACAACCTCCTGTACTTCGAGATCATACCCACGGCCATTAAGCCTTGCGGCGAAGGTCCTTCTTGCTCCGGGGACGGTATGACGGTCTTGGGATCGGTCCCGCTGCCGCTGCTGTCGCTTGCTGCGTTCACCATCATCATCGCGCTCCTCCTCATCGTGCGCCGGAGATCATCCCCATGAAGAGACGTACCCTCGTTCTGTCCACCGCATTCGCAGCCGTCGCAGTCTTCGCCGGCGGGGCCGCCCTCTATGGAGGCAGGACCGACAATGCTCCATCCACCCCGTTCGTGTCGAACGAGACACTTGTCAGGATGCACTCGCCGATCATAGGTCCCGCCGCGGCTCCGGTGACGATCGTCGAATTCTTCGATCCGTCCTGTGAAGCCTGTCGCGCCTTCTATCCCCTCGTGAAGCAGATGATGGCCCAGACCGGGGATGACGTGCGCCTGGTGCTCCGGTACACGCCGCTGCATGACGGAAGTGACGAGGCAGTCAGGATTCTCGAGGCGGCCAAGAAGCAGAACCTCTTCGAGCCTGTCCTTGAGGCGCTCCTGGCGCAGCAGCCGGCGTGGGCCGTTCATGGGGCGCCCGATCTCGAGAAGGCGTGGCAGATTGCAGCCGCCGCGGGTCTGGTCGAGGAGAGAGCGCGCCAAGACGCGGTCTCTTCGTCGGTGGACAGCGTACTGGCGCAGGACGTGGCGGACATGAAAGCCAACAACGTCCGACAGACCCCGACCTTCTTCGTCAATGGGAAGCCGCTCACGGAGTTCAGCCCCCAGGGCCTCTACAGCCTGGTGGCGTCGGAACTGGAGGCGACCAAAGCGGGTTCCTGAGGATCCCAGCTCCGGATGCCAGCAACGAGGAACGACATGAGCGGACATCATCATCATGAGACCGCGGGCGGCGACAGACGCATCGGTTGGGCGATCTTCGTCAATGTCCTTCTGACCTTCGCGCAGATCGTCGGCGGCGTCTTCTCAGGCAGCCTGTCGCTCATAGCCGACGCGCTGCACAACTTCAGCGACGCGGCGTCGCTCGTCATCGCATATGGCGCGCGCAGGATCGCACGGCGCCCAGCGGATACCTCCATGACGTTCGGCTACGTGCGAGCCGAGATCGTAGCCGCCCTCATCAACTACACGACGCTCATCATTGTCGGCCTGTACCTGCTGTACGAAGCAGTCATGCGCTTCATCCAACCGGAGCCGATCGAGGGCTGGACAGTCGTCTTTGTGGCGGGGATCGCGCTTGCCATCGATGTCGTCACCGCCATGCTCACCTACGCTATGTCGAAGAGCAGCATGAACATCCGGGCCGCATTCCTGCACAATGTGGCCGACGCCCTCGGATCCGTAGGCGTCATAATCGCAGGTACGCTCATCCTACTCTACGAGTGGACTTGGATAGATCCCGCCATCACGCTTATGATCGCAGGCTACATCCTGTGGCAGGCGTTCTCGGAGATTGGAAGCTCTATAAGGGTTCTGATGCTGGGGACGCCGGAGGACGTGGACGTCGATCGCGTGGTGGAAGATCTTCGTTCAGTCGAAGGCGTCGCAGATGTTCACCACGTCCACGTCTGGGCGCTCGACGAAGGACACAACGCCTTGGAGGCTCACCTGGTGGTCGACAGTTCGTCTCTCCTCGAAATGTCCCGCCTAAAGAGCCGGGCACGATCCCTCTTGCAGGAGAGACACGGGATCGGTCACAGCACGATGGAGATAGAAACGCCGGGACACTCGTGCGACGACGAGGCCAAGGTCATCGGACACGAGGTCGGATCAACTCCTTCGGCGGCGGGGTGAGCACTAGCGGACGGAGCCGACGGGCACGTCTTTGCCGCTCTCGATGCTAACCCAGCGCCCAGTGTCGGACGAAGACTGCCGCTTCACGTAGACGTAGCTGGTCTCATTCCAGGCCCTGACGTCGGCTTGAAGATTGTCGAGGACAAAGTCTCCCTTAGCGGTCCGTACCGTCAGGACCGCGTGGCCCTCCCCGTCCGGCTTGCGCACCACTGTTATCAGAAGGTCGGAGAGAGAGAAGCCACGTCGAGCCAGCTCCCTGCGCTTCAGCAGTGCGTAATCCTCGCAGTCTCCTTCAGTGGTTGGATAAGCCCATACCTCCTCCTGCCCGAAGATCTGCTTGTCCGTCCTGGGCGCGATCCTTTTGTTGACGGAACGGTTGACCTCTTCAATGACCGCCCAGCCCTGCGCCGACAGCTCGGGAGCGGGCGAAGACGAAAGACGGATGCTGCATTCGACCAAGTTCCTTCGGCAGAACTCGTAGTGGCCGATCGGCTGGGATGTGACTCCTCCGATGATCATACTTTTCCCACCGGATGTCTCCGAGGCCGCAACATTCGCGGAACCGGCGAGCACAGCTACGGCGAATGCCGAGCAGGCAATTGAAAAGAAATTCATTCGGCTGTCCCCTGGTTCTTAACCAAAGATTAAGGCCGGGAGAAGCGGAGGGTCAATTTGTCAACTTTTACCCGTCATCTCTGGTGTTCCAGACACGAAAGGACTTGGCTTGAGATTAACGTAACGAAAAGGACCAACCATCATCTGTAAGACATCTGCCAGGAAACCGGCAGTTCGGGATGGTCTCGTTGACGGGCCATGAATAAACAGTACCAACCATGAGCCACAGCAGTCTTTGCGGCCGAAGCCACTTCGCTGGCGCCAGTCTAAGGAGCAGCGGTAGAACCGCGATCAGCCAGCTTGTTTTCCCGTTCAGGCGCCCCGTGATGATGACTGACAGTCGCACGACCTGGTGGCAGAATTTCAGCCGCAACGGTCTGGGCGGTCCCGTTGTTAAACTCGACAGTCATCATTACTTTTCTCGCAAGACCGCCCGATCCCTCGAGGTAAAGATACAACGTATCCCGCCCCATATCCAATTCAGCGCGGCGCGGAATCGTAACAGGGGCATTCTTGAGGGGGATCTCTTCATAGCCAACGAAGCGCGTAGTCCGCCTGATCAGCATTGTGCTCTGATAGCCAGCTACGGAGACCTTTGTCACCGCGACGTCTGCAGCGCTGCCGTTATAGATCGTTAGAAAAGCCAGACTGGGGTTGCCGCTCTCGCTCAGTATCAATTGGGCGTGCTCAATTGTGACGCCTGGATAGCTGACCGAATGGGGCGTTAGCGGAAGTGCGACCGAATTGGCGGCCGTCGAAAGCAGACCGGCTACCCCTAACGCTAGCAAGTACCTCATCCTTTTAGCGGCCATCATACCTCACCTTCTGCCTGAAGGTTGATAGCCAACTTTTGGTTCAGGTGGATTCAGTTTTTCGTGAGGATGAACTACTGAGAAGCCCAATGATTTGGGGCCACTGGCAAGTCATGCTTAATTGAGGTTCCGATTCGGGGGCACTGCGGTGCCTATCTGGTTCTTGACGCGTACCGGCCACTTCATGCCGGGATGAAGCAAATTGCGGAGAATTCGCCCAATGTTGCGACTAGGGCTTCCGATATCCCTGCTATGGTTCGGGCTCGACCAGGCTACAAAATGGTGGATCATTCACCACGTTATGAACCCGCCCAAGGTGATACCGATCACCAACTTCTTTAACCTCGTCCTCGGACGAAACACGGGGGTGAGCTTCGGCCTCCTTGGTGGCACGCCTCCTTGGCTACTGATGGTTTGCGGGCTCGCCATAGCTGTCGCGTTGGTCGTCTGGATGTCGCGCGCCGAAAGTCAGCTGACTACGATAGGTCTTGGCCTCATCATCGGAGGTGCAATGGGTAACGTCCTCGACCGGCTCCTCCTGGGCGGGGTGACCGACTTTCTGGACTTTTACATCGGGCAGTGGCATTGGCCCTCGTCTAACATGGCGGACGTGGGCATCGTCTGTGGCGCAGCGATCCTGCTGCTGGAAAGTTCTCAATCAGGCAAAAAAGCTGAGCCCTCTCAACCGTGACCGGCGGATACTGATTGCTAGAAGTTTCCCGTAAAAGAGGCGTCTGGCTCTGGAGACTGGGTACGGGGATCGCTCGGAACGCAGCCCGGCTAGCGTCCCGCTGCATTCTGACAGCTAGCCTTGGTGGTCTCGCGGCACTTGCGCTTGCGCCCTTCTTTCTCACGCCGCTCCTATTCATCGCCGTCACCGGTCTCTTTTGGCTAGTAGAGCGGGCTCGGAACTGGCACGGCGCACTGGTTTCGGGATGGTTATGTGGGTTTGGCCACTTCGTGATCGGCCTCAGCGGGATCGCAGAGAGCTTCTATGTAGACGCGGAACAGTTTGGCGCTTTGGCTGTACCCGCAATAGGAGGCTTGAGCGCATTCTTGGCATTATTTCCAGCCTTGGCTTGCGCTACCGCCAAGGGCATTGGCTCCACTGGATGGAGGCTGTTGCTCGCATTCGCTGTTTGCTGGAGTGCGTTCGAATGGCTGCGGGGCCATGTTCTGACAGGGTTTCCCTGGAACCTGATCGGGTACGCCTGGGGCGTCACCGATGAGACGCTTCAGGCTGTCTCTGTCTTCGGCATATATGGCTTGGGGTTCCTGACAATCATCGTCACAGCGATGCCAGGATTGGCCGTTGGTGGTAGCATTGCCCGGCCCGGCGTGTGGCGCTGAGCGCCGTTTGCTATCTCACTCTTCGGCGTTCTTGCTCTCTGGGGCTTTGGCGCCCTTCGCCTCGCGGAGCCGACGACCGCCGATGTGCCCGGTGTGCGCCTGCGCGTTGTGCAGGCCAGTATAGCGCAGACAATCAAATGGGATCCAGGTGAGAGCGCACGCATTCTCGACCGTTATCTAACCCTCAGCACAAGCCCGGCTCCCGACCAGCCAACCCATATCATCTGGCCTGAGACTGCCGTGCCCTACTTCATAGCGGAAGACGCGGGCGTACGTAATGTCATGGCGGCGGTAGTCCCACCCGGGGGTACCCTAGTGACCGGAGCAATGCGCCGCACTGCGGATGTCCATGCGAGCCCGGCCCTGCTCAACAGCCTCGTTGCTATCAATGCGTCAGGCGACATCATCGCAGCGTACGACAAGATCCGACTGGTCCCGTTTGGGGGATATACGCCGTTCCGTCAGATACTGCCGTTGCAGAAGATAACGGAGGGCAGCATCGATTATATCCCGGGCGATGCACGAACATCACTTGCGATACCGGGTGCGCCACTAGCCGGAGCCATGATCTGCTATGAAGCCATCTTTCCAGGCGAAGCGTGGTCGGGAGGGCAGCCACAGTGGCTGCTCAATTTGACGAATGATGCTTGGTTCGGAACCTCGTCCGGTCCATATCAGCACTTGCTGGCAGCTCGCGTACGGGCAATCGAGGAAGGTGTGCCACTGGTTAGGGCGGCCAACACCGGAATATCCGCCGTGACCGACGCCTATGGGCGGATCGAACAGTCGTTGCCGTTGGCGTCATCGACGCAGCGCTTCCCGCCGCCCTAGATGGCCGAACGATATACGCTTCCTTGGGAGATGCGCCACACGCCTTTGCTATGCTACTCAGTTTCGCGTTCCTTCTGATCGGGAAACGGCACTTGAGCGTATGATTCAGAAGCTTCGCTTGACCAATCGGAGCAGCCGGAGCAGGTAGATGCGCGGGACGGAGGACAGTGCTGTCTGGAACCGCTTGTCGTCTATGATGCTGCAGGAGGCGACTTATTTACTAGCTTCTATCCATCTGCAGAGCCTTCGCACGACGTATTTGGCATCGTCGCCAGCCCCCGCAATCAGAGCGGAGGCTCTATTCCTCTGCCAGGGCCTGCCGACGAAGTAGAGACCGGGAACCGGAGAGATGCCCTCCTGGTGCATGAGCTGTCCTTCGGCGTCCACTGCGCCTTCGATCTTTATCCAGGCGAAGTCGTCCCGGTAGCCGGTCGCCCAGACGACCGCCTGCGGCGCTTCGCGGGACTTGTCCGCGAAGATGGCATGGCAGCCGTCGGCGGAAACCAGCCTCGGCTTCAATACGACGCCCTTTCGAACCAGGGTGGCGTCGTCGTTGCCTCGGTTGGGGAACGGGTCGATCCGGCGCATCCTTCTCCCGATGATGCTGTCCGGCTTTGCGCCCAGCAGTCCAAGGCGCTGGAGCCACCACCAGGTATTCCGCCCCAGGATTCGCTCAGGAAAGAGCTTGCGGCCTCGTCCCCTTGCAAGAAAAACTTGGTGGCTGGTGGCAATGGCAAGCGCGACGTCCCTTCCGCTTGCTCCGTCTCCGACTACCAGAACCGGACCTTCGGCAACCGACCCTGCATCCTGGAAGTCTGCGACGTGCATCTGCTGGACGGTGTCCGGGAAGCGATGCGAAAGCGATGGCACACGCGGCTCTGAGAACGCGCCGGTGGCCACGATGACTGCCGAGGCAGCGTAGACTCTGCCGTCTCGGGAGACGGCTTCGAACGCACGGGGTTCTCCGCGGAGTGCTACTACCCGCGTCCCCACATCAACGCGGTGGCCGCCTACCGCCGCATATCGGACGAGGTAAGCGGCGAACTCGTCCTTCGTGGCGTATCCGTCGGGCTCGCCTGAGAGCGGCAGCCCAGGCAGGCTGCTGATGCTCCGTGGCGTGAAGAGCGTCAGTGTTTCGTATCGTTGCCTCCAGCTGTCGCCGACCGCGGCGGCGGCGTCTACGAGAAGGTAGTCGATCCCCGCCTTCTTCAGTTCGTTCGCGGCGGCAAGCCCTACCTGTCCTGCGCCAATGACGAGGACGTCCGTCCGACGAGTCCCACCGCCGCTGTTGCTAGCATCCGTTGTCATGTCTAGGGCCGCATCTGCGAGGGAGAGGTCGCAGGGCCGGGCCGAGCCTCGTCGCCAATGTGGAAGAAGCTGTTTGTGAAGACGCCGAGCACGAACGCGACGAGGATGGCGAGCACGATCCGATTGTTGCGCCGGATGCGGCGCTGCCGCTGTTGTTGATCGTTCGCCACATCAGTCTCCAGACGATTGATCGGAGATGGCGCCAGCACCCATCCTCTTCCTCACGCCCTGGAATGGATCAGCAAGCGCCGCCTCGGGCCGGCTGACGGGATACTTGATGCCGGAGATGCTCGCCGCCAGCTTTTCGGGACCGTTCTTCTTCAGAAGCGTCCGAAAGCTGGGGTGCATTCCTCCATCGACATATGCGGCGACGGGAGACACCTTGCCCTCGGCCAGGGCGGCGTCGACCTTCTGCTGCTCCGCTTCGATCTTCGCCATGATTTGCGGATCCGGCTGCATGACAGGGATCGGACATGCCGCCAAAGGATCGCGTGGCTCGCCGCCTTCGAAGGCGGTATTGAACACGTATCGCCGACCACAGACAGAGACCTTCGGCTGCTGCTTGGTGAGCTCGAAGGCATCGTAGCCTTCCTTCAGCGTTCGCCAGAACGGCAGGTTTTCGTCGCTCCTGTGGAGCGCCATGTTCTCCGGCGTCATTCGAAAGGGATATGCCTGCACCTGGAAGTGGTTTTGTCCCGATGAAAGCGCCTTCGCAACGATGGCGTAAATCTCGCCCACGCCCTGGTCGGTAAGAGCGTAGCACCCCGACGAAGAGCACGCGCCATGAACCATGAGCGCTTCCCCCGTGTAGCCGAGGGCGGACTCCAGTCGGTTTGGGTAGCCCAGATTGAAGGAGACGTAATACTGGGACTTCGGGTTCAGCATCCCCACGGTGACATGATAGAAGCCCTCCGGCGCTTGGCGGTCGCCCTCTCTTGTCTTCGGGCCGAGCCTGCCTGACCATCTGCACATCGGATACGTCTTGAGCAACGCGTAACGACCAGACCCATCCATCTTCCAGACCTCCAGCTCGCTCTCCTGCTTAAAGATCCTGACGAGTACGGGGCTTTCGGCCTTCATGCCCTTCTTTGACATCTCGGCGATTATCTTGCTCGAGATTTGTGGCGGTTCACTTGAGACGCCGTCCAAGGCCATCTCGGCCGCTACGCAACTGCAAAGCGCAGCGCCAAGGGCGACGGTAACGGCCACGCGTCGCGCGAGATCAAGTACCCGGCCATAAGCCAGCTGAAAGAACTTTCTCGTCGTACTGTTCTGCATGCGTCACCTGTATTTGCCGTTACATCCTTGCCAAGCCGCCACGGCTTCGTCGGTCACGCGAGTTGATCTGAGCGGTTCCGCCTACCGCTTCTATCCGATCCTGCTGGCGCACAGGCGCACGTATAAGACCTCAAGTAGCTTAAGGTGCAAGAGGCAAGCTGGCGCCTTTGCTACAGGTGTTGCCGCTAACCACGCTTCCGGTAGCTCCTTCAAACGAGCCGGCGACACTCTCTTGGCTGCATCCGCAAGTCCAAGACAGCTTCCCATAGGCGAAGCGGTCTCGTCGGGGCGCGTTAGGCTGGTCCAGTAAGGAGTGACCGATCCGACTATACATGCTCCGACCGAGATCGTTGTGCAGGATCCCACGGCATTCCTCACCGGCACCCCCGACCTCCGGGCCGGGAAGGAGGTGAATCGCCAGCGGCGGCGGCAGAGAGTACAAGAAGAGTTGATTTCCTGTTTAAATAAGGCGCTCTACATTGCGGGTAATGAGCCGCTTGAAAGACGTCGGAGCCGCAGCAGGATTGATCGCCATATTCGCGATGGCGAGCTTTGGCATTTTGAAGCTGCTGTTTGGCACGGTGTGCTGGATTACGAGCCATGATCCGGTAGAGGCGGCGGTGGGCTCGATCGCGCCAGTCGTATTCGGCGGCCTTATTGGCGTGGAGGCCTATCGGTGGTTCAAGACCTGGCGCTCGGGCGATCTGTAGCGTTTGACTGCCGCAGGCAGAGAGGGTTTGGGGGACACATGCTGACGATCGGAGATTTGTCAAAGACGACCGGTGTGAAGGTGCCCACCATTCGCTACTACGAACAGATGGGCCTGCTGTCGCATTCTGAGCGTTCGCAAGGTAACCAGCGCCGGTATTCAAAGGTTGAACGCGACAGGCTGTCCTTCATAAAGCACGCGCGCGACCTCGGCCTGACGATCGAAGCGATTCGAGAACTCATCGACCTCAGCCAGCATCCTGAAAAGCCGTGTGCGGAGGCCGATAAGATCGCGGTGGAGCAGCTTGCCACAATCCGCGAGAAGATCGTAAAACTGAAAAAGCTGGAGGCCGAGCTGGAACGCATTTCAACCCGCTGCCATTCCAACCACGTCCGGGATTGCTACGTCATTCAGGCGCTCGCGAACCATGATTTGTGTACTGCGGATCACGACTGAGAGCCTCCCGGCATAGCCGCTAAGCAGCCCAAAAGAAATCGATCAGCAGTTTGACGTTCAGAACAGCGATCACAATGGCGATGACCCAGGCGAAAGCGACGAGCCAGAGTGGCGCCTTCAAGTCGCCCATCTTTTTCTTGTTCGACGTGAACATCACCAGCGGAAAAACCGCGAACGAAAGCTGGAGACTGAGGACAACCTGAGTCAGGATCAGGAGTTGGGCCGTGCCGCTGTCACCAAACGCGATGGTGACACCCGCGGCCGGAACGATAGCGATGGCGCGCGTGATCAGACGCCGGAGCCACGGAGCGAGCTGGATCTGAAGGAACCCTTCCATAACGATCTGCCCGGCAAGCGTCGCAGTAACAGTCGAGTTGATCCCACAGCAGAGCAAAGCGATCCCGAACAGAGTCGGAGCGATCGCAAGCCCTAGGAGCGGAGCGAGCAAGTTGTGGGCCTCGCCGATTTCGGCCACATCCGCCAGGCCATTTTCGTGGAAGGTAGCTGCGGCAAGGATTAGGATCGAGGCGTTCACCAGGAGTGCGAACATCAAGGCAATCGTGGAATCGATGGTCGCATACTTAAGCGCTTCGCGTTTTTCGGGAAGAGATTGACCGTAGGCGCGGGTCTGGACGATGCCGGAGTGGAGGTACAGATTGTGGGGCATTACGGTAGCGCCAAGTATGCCGAGCGCGAGGTAGAGCATGTCCGGGTTCGTCACGATCTCCGTCGTAGGGGCGAAGCCCAGGATGACCTCACCCCAGTCTGGATCGGCGAGAGCGATCTGAACTGCAAAGCACACTGCGATCACGCCGAGCATCGTGATGACGAGAGCCTCTACCCACCTGAAGCCGAGCTTTTGGAGATAAAGGATGAGGAACACGTCCAGCGCGGTGATGATTACCCCGAGCTCCAAGGGAATACCGAATAAGAGGTTGAGGCCGATTGCGGTGCCGATCACCTCGGCGATGTCGGTCGCAATGATGGCGATTTCCGCCAGGCACCAGAGCATTAACGCCACCGGCTTGGGGTAGGCGTCCCGGCAGGCCTGCGCGAGATCTCTGCCCGAGGCGATTGCCAGGCGGGCGCAGAGCGACTGCAAGACGATCGCCATGATGTTCGATATGAGCGCAACTGTTAGAAGCGCATATCCGAAGCGAGAGCCTCCCGCCAGAGACGTAGCCCAGTTGCCGGGATCCATGTATCCAACTGCCACAAGGTAACCGGGCCCAAAGAATGCGAGCGAGCGTCTGAGTGCGCTTGAGCCAGGCGAGACCTTGATGGAGCGATGGACGTCTGAAAGGGATGCCTCCCCGACCTCGTGCTTCCAACCTTTGACCCGTTCGTCCATGCCAAGCCCCTGAGTGACTGAGTCTTGCTATTGCAACTCATTCGCATCAATGAAAAGCTTTGTGGCCCGCCTGTCAATCCGATTTGAGGCGTCGCTGACTTTGGTCGTCCTGAGCAGGATGAATCTCTTTGAGCGTATCTGACGCGGCTTGTTGGGATGTAACGAAGGCGCCACTTCTTCTAGGGCCTCGCCAAAGAGCATTTGAATTTAGACGCGGTCGCTTTCCGAGAAGCTGAGTTTGACGAAGGTCGGTTCTGGTCACGTCTATAGCTGGCATAGCTAGCCAGAATCATCCGTCACACTAGGAGCAGAAACGGAAGGTTCCGAGCATCCGGAGATTTTTTCGAGTTCCGAGAGCATCTTCTCGATGTCTTCCGGCATAGCATCCAGACGAATGCCATAGAATGATCCGTCTGGACCGGCCGGCCCCCAAACAGAGAAGCCTGATACAGTGCCAGCTTGGGCCTCCACGTCAGTGGCCGGATTACCAATAAGAGTTATTTTTGCGCCGATGGCGCGTCCACGCATTCGAGACAACGAGCTGGGGCCATCCGTGTCCATCACTGAAACCTGGACGAGATGCGGCGTTTGCTGGTTGCGTAAAGCTTCCGCCACACGAAGCGCGGTGCGGAAGCGCACCAGATCATCATCCGCGTTAGCCGCAACGAACTGCCTGACCACCAGACCGTGGCCATCATTTGATTTCATCGTGGCGACGGTTCTGCAGTCCACTCCGTGAGTGTCTGCGAAAGAGGGCCCCATAACGGCGGCCGGCCCGACATAAACCGCCGCCGCTCCACTGGCTCCGCACAACAACAGCACACCGAGCAATACTCGAAGTGCTATCCTGTAGGTCAACTTATCGCGTCCTTGCATAGGCAAGCTCCGTAACACAATGACCAGAGTCATGCGCCTGAAGACTTGAAGACCCGTGAAGGGATAGAGTTAACCTCTTTTGCGCTCAGCCAGCTCCGGGTAAAAATCAAACAGGAGTCCTAGCGGTCTGGAAGGGTCGCCATGATCTGAATGCCCTTCCGTAGCCGCAGGGGAGCTAATCGAACGCACGACAAACTCCGCCTCCAAAGCCCCTGCGTTTCAAGATGAAGCTCCGCTTTCAACGTCTTGCCTTCAGCGAGAAGCTTTTTGCGAGCTCGACGAGGCTGATGTGGGGCCGCCTGATTACGACAAGCCACATCCTCGTTGAATCTCGATCCCTCGCTTGGCAGACCACATCCTTACGACGACTTATCGGCGATCTCGCGTGGGTCGCATGTCTTGGTCCTCATTTTGATCTTCTTGTCTGCTCTCGGCCGCAGACGCAGCAAGAAACCCCGCTTCGAACGCTTCCCGGATACGTGCTTTGTCTCTGTTGGTCCGAGCAACGTGGCCAAGGGAAGCCCACCAGGCAAGCCACGCGCTTTCAATATCTCTCATTCCGTTTGCCTCCTTAAGCCGACTCCGTCGCTCCATCTCGCGTCGTCCGACGGACGGGACGGGCCACGCCATGCGTTGCAGTTCCTCTCAGGGTGCGGAACCTAAATCTTCGGGTGGTCGGCTTCTGATAGCCCTTAAGCCTGTAGCCGATATTGCCATGGCAATCATCTACAGGGCATGTCCCATCGCAGGCTGACTACAAGATACTGCACTGGATCCTGATGTGTCTTTGTGACGCGGACGATGAGGTGGCCTTAACTGCGGGTTAAGGTTAATAAATCACCCTCTTCCTGCAACGAACCGGGTTTTGAGGAGAAATGATGCGGCCAACCGTCCGCTCTCAGCGTAGGCTGTTGAAGTCCATTTGCATCTTCGGGCTGGCGCTCGGCATTGCTTCACCAACAGGCTCCGTCGGCAACAGTGCTGGTCAATTGGCATCCTTGATGGACTCCACAGCTGCTGAAGAGCCAAATAGCGCAGTTCTCCTGCGGAGTGCCCGGCAGGCACCATCACTGGACTCAGCAATCACGATTGGTGAAATCAAAAGCATGAAAGGCGACCGGATCCGGCTGCGAGGTTCTCGCGATGCTGCCTCGACAACTTCGCTGGCTCTTGAGAAAAGCAAGAGGCTGCCGCGTCTGAATGGACCGGATCGAACGCTCGCCGGAAGCTCGATCGATCAACGCCGCCTCATGTCACGACTGAACACGTCGCAGCCAGTTCTTTCCGACCTTAGGCAAGGTTTCAAACTGGATCATTCCGCAACGGCCACTGGATCTCTTTCAGCTCTTCATGATCCTGCAGATGATCGTTTGGCCGGCGTCCCTCCCGCGCTCGCAGATCTCGTCAACAACAATTCTGCAGATGTTCTTGCCACGGCTTATGCCCCAGCGGACGCCCACCATGCCCGCAACGGTGCATTCGACGCACTGCTGGGGACCGAAAAGGAGAGAGGGCGCTTCATACCTCCGTTGGTGGAAGGGGACCATGACTGGATGAACCAGCCGCTCCCGGGATCAGTTTTCGCCACTGCCGAACAGAAGTGCTTAGCAACGGCCATCTATTTCGAAGCTCGTGGTGAAGAATTAAAGGGCCAGGCAGCCGTGGCACAAGTAATCCTCAATCGAGTGCGCAACCCGAAATATCCTGGCAGCATCTGTGGAGTGGTATATCAGAACAGGGATTGGTTCAACAGGTGCCAGTTTTCGTTTGCCTGTGACGGCACGCCTGACCTGGTTGTCGACCGGCGAGCTTTTGGCTTGGCCAAAGACGTTGCCATGGCAGTGACTGCTGGTAAGATCTTTCTTTCAGAGGTCGCCTCGTCCACACATTACAACGCCACTTATGTCGAGCCTTACTGGGCCCGCTCAATGCAGCGAATGACCCAGATAGGATCGCATATTTTTTATCGAACCACAGGCGGCGGCTGGAGCTGATCAACGTTAGCCCTACATCTGCTTCGCGAAAGTTGCTGACGCTCAGGACGCACCATTGGCAGCCGCCCAATCAGACAGAGGGTGCGTTCAGCCCCGGCATGAGCGCCTCCAATCGGCAGTTGCTATGGCGTTCAATGGAATGAAGGCAAGCGCGGGTTCTGCCTCAATCGGAAGAAACGAAATTTTTACGCGGAGGTTCACTTGAAGTATGTCGTCAACCTCATATTAAGGATTTATTGACCATGATCCCCTCCGAACAGGATGGCCTGTCCTGTTGTGTCGCGTTCGGAGGCAATCGTGTGCGGGTACCCGTTGAGAGCGTTGTTGCTCAGGATCCTCCCTGCTGTTGCAGCGGTGTTGCCCTCTGCATCTTCCCATCGACCAGCACGTGCAATAATGGCGGGTTTGTTCGCAGTTCCCGCTTTTCTCGGCTTCGTTGATGTCGCCGCTGCCGAGGACCGTTCCCTCAAGCTCTTCTTTACGCACACCGGGGAGCGGGCGACGATCACCTACAAGCGCGACGGCCGGTTCGACCAGAAGGGCCTTGCGCAGATCAACCGCCTTCTCCGGGACTGGCGAAAGAACGAGCCGGCCCGCATGGATCCGCGCCTCCTCGATCTCGTCTGGGAGATCTACGGCCGGAGCGGCGCCAAGGACTACATCCATATCGTCTCTGCGTATCGTTCGCCCGCCACAAACAAGATGCTGCGCGGCCGCTCGCGGAGTTCCGGCGTCGCGAAGAACAGCCAGCACACGCTCGGCAAGGCGATGGACTTCTACATTCCAGGCGTCAAGCTCTCCAAGCTCCGGGCACTTGCTATGCAGGCGCAGGTCGGCGGGGTCGGCTACTATCCGACATCCGGATCGCCCTTCGTCCACCTCGACGTCGGAAATGTCCGCGCATGGCCCCGCATGTCCCGCCAGGAACTCGCGAAGATCTTCCCAGACGGCAAGACGATGCATCTGCCATCCAATGGGAAGCCCCTGCCGGGCTATCAGCAGGCGGTCGCGGACTACAAGCGGCGCGTGAGTTCGAAGTCCATCGAGATCGCGACTACCGCTGGCGGAAGACGCTCGCCGGGCGCCGGAAGCAGCCTTCTCACCGCGCTACTGCCGACCCCGAAGAGCCGGGCCCAGGAGGCTCTGGAACTACAGGGAGGGGGCCTCGTCCAGAATCTTGAGGACTCCAGCACGAGCTTCGTAGACCTTGCCTCCTTTGCCGTCCCCCTCCCCCTGCTTCGGCCTGCCGCCATCGCAGAGGCGGCTCCTGTGGAGACGGCGTCTCTGGGACCGGTGACGGTTCTAGCTCCAGTCACTCTCGGCGGAGAGATGCCGCTCTCGACGCTGCGACAGCCGTCCGTTGAAACCCTCGGATTCCTCCGGTCGGAGGGGATGGATGACGAAGACGAGTTCGATTCCCAGGAAGCACTTGTTTCCTGGGCCCTTTCGCCTCCGGGAGCCTCTACGGGAATGAGAGCGCCCGCCTTCACCTTCCGGTCCGGCACGACCGACGCCGGCATGCCTTCGAACGACGCACCAGTCATCATGCCTGATGAGGCGAAGTTCGACACGGGACGTTTCTGGTCGGACAGCTAGTTCTCGTCAGCAGATCAATACGTACAGCCCGGCTGCCGACCGGTAGAAATGACGAAGGCGCTCGACCCGTTTCCGAGGAGCGCCTTCGTGGACCCGGACAACTGCCAACGCGCGGCCGAGAGCGGCGCTGCAGGCAGTCATCTATGACGGGTGGTGAACCCTAGATATGAGTTGGCGGCCTCAGTTTCAAGGGTTCTAGGGCCTTGCTCGCCTGCCATCTCAAGGCTTCGAATGCCCCGTGTGATCCTCGGCGGGAGCCGGGGTCGACGCCTTGGCCTGGACGACGAATTCCACCTCGACCTGGCCTGCCTTCTCGAACTGCAGGGTCGCCTTGAACTTCTCGCCCTCGGCTGGACGCTGCTTCGGGTTCACGAGCATGATATGGGCGCCGCCAGGCTGCAGGTCCAAGGATGCTCCTGCGGGGATCTCGATGCCGCCCTTCGCTGGACGCATGCGGGCGACGCCATCTACGAGCGAGGACTCATGCAGTTCCAGACGTTCGGCGACAGGCGTGCTGCCGCCGACAAGCCGATCAGGCTCGCTGCCTGTGTTGACGATGGTGAGATATCCTCCAAGAACCGGTGCGACCGGAGGCGCCTTGGCAGACCACGGGTGCTTGAGCTCGAGGTCCCCCACCTTGAAGTCGTGGGCCGCAGAGATGCCTGGAAGGCCTGCCGCGGTAACGACCGCTGCAAACGCGAGGGCCTTGATGATTTTGTGCTTCATGATTTTAACTCCATATGCTCGGGATACTCTTTGGTCATCAATTCGAACATTTCCACAGTACCCGCCATCGCTATCTGATCGGACGCAGCAGGCGTAGCGCGTTCATGGTCACCAGAACGGTAGCTCCGGTATCGGCAAGGATGGCTGGCCACAGCCCTGTGATCCCGATGATCGTCGTGACCAGAAAGACAGCCTTGAGGCCGAGCGCGATGGTGATGTTCTGGTAGATGTTGCGCATCGTGCGCTTCGAGAGATCGACCATGAGGCCGACGTCGCCCACCCGCCCATGCAGTACCGCTGCATCCGCAGTCTCCAGCGCAACGTCGGTTCCGCCGCCCATGGCGATTCCAACGTCGGCGGCGGCAAGGGCCGGAGCGTCGTTGATGCCGTCGCCAATCTTGCCGACCACGAAGCCTTCTCGCTTGAGCTCGCCGACGATCCGCTGCTTGTCTTCGGGCATCAGTTCGGCGCGGACCTCGATGCCGAGCTGAGCTCCGATGGCGGTGGCTGTCCGCTTGTTGTCGCCTGTCAGCATGAGGGTCTTGACGCCCGCATCCGTCAGCGTCTTCAGCCCGGCTACCGCGTCGGCCCGCGGCTCGTCGCGCATGGCGATCGCACCCGCGAGGACGTCTCCGATGACGAGAACGGATACGGTCTTCCCTTCGTCGTTGAGGGAGGTGATCGTCTTCGAATGCGCCATCGGCATCGCAACCCGTTCGGCGGCGGCCTTGGGGGAGCCGAAGAACACCTCGACCCCGCCGATGACTGCGGTCACACCCTTTCCGCCGAGCGCCTTGGCGTCGGTGGCTGCCGGAGCGTCGATCCCGTCCTCGTCGGCCCTGTCGAGCACCGCCAGTGCGAGCGGATGGCTCGATCCCATCTCCAGCGCGGCTGCGTATCGCAGTATCTCGTCGGCCTTTCGGCCGAACGGCATGACGTCGGTCACCTTCGGCTTGCCTTCCGTCAGCGTACCCGTCTTGTCGAACGCGATCGCTGTTAGCTTGCCCAGCCCCTCGAGCACGGCCCCACCTTTCATCAGCAGGCCGCGGCGCGCCCCCGACGCCAGCGATGCGGCGATAGCCGCCGGCGTCGAGATGACGAGGGCACAGGGGCAGCCGATCAGAAGAACTGCGAGGCCCTTGTAGACCCATTCGCTCCAGATCCCGTCGCCGAGAAGCGGAGGGATGATGGCGACCAGGGCCGCCACGACGACGACGCCCGGCGTGTAGTAGCGGGAGAATCGATCGATGAAGCGCTCGGTCGGAGCCTTCGATTCCTGGGCCTCCTCGACGAGCCGAACAACGCGGGCGATGGTGTTGTCGGCGGCGGCGGCCGTAACTCTTACACGCAGTGCAGCGTCGCCGTTCACCGTGCCCGCGAAGACGTCGTCGTCGGCAGTCTTGCGGACGGGGACGCTCTCACCCGTAACCGGGGCCTCGTCGACCGAGCTCTCGCCCGCGACGATCACGCCGTCGGCGGAGATCCGGTCGCCGGGACGGACGAGGATGACAGAACCCACTTCGAGCGTCTCTGCGGGAACCTCGCGGGTCCTGCCGCCGTCCTCCAGCAACGCCGTCTTGGGTACCAGGGCCGTGAGCGACTTGATGCTGTCGCGCGCCTTTCCCGCAGCCACGCCCTCGAGCAGCTCGCCGACCAGGAACAGGAAGACGACGGCTGCCGCCTCCTCAGTGGCGTCGATGAATAGCGCGCCGACTGCGGCGATCGTCATCAGCATTTCGATCGAGAATGGCGTACCTGCCAAGGCCGCCATGATCGCGCGACGGGCGATCGGAACGAGACCGACAAACATGGCGACGAGGAAGGCGTAGGTCTCGATTTCCGGGACCAGAAGGCCGACGACATAGGCGATCACGAGCGCGGCTCCGGCCATGATGGTCAGTCGGCCCTTCCTGCTCCTCCACCAAGGTCCTTCGGACGGACCATGGTCGTGGCCGTGCAAGCCCTCGACGCCGCCGTCGGCAGATGCGCCTGGGTGATCGTGGTCCGAGGGGACATGGGAAGCGTCTGCGCCCGTTTGCACCGAGACGGAATTGTTGCGGATTGGGGAAATCGTATAGCCGAGGCCCTTTACCTGCTTTTCGACGGCCAGAAGATCAGCGTCGGCGGAGTGTCTGATCGTCACTGTACCTGAGGTCGCGGACACGCCCACCTCTTCTACGCCCGGAAGACGTCGGAGCGCGGTTTCGATCTTGCTCGCGCAGGAGGCGCAGTCCATGCCGCCGATGCGGAACCGTGCTGGGCCGGTCGTGCCCACGAAGGCGGGCGATGTGGAAGAGACCTCCCTTTCCTTGGGTGCGTGGCCGTGGTCGCCGTTGTGGCCCCGCCCACAATCTGCACCATGCACGTGTTCCGCCGCCGGGGCAGAGGCAGGAGCCGTCCTGGGACGAACAGGCGTCACCTTGAAGCCCAGACCCGTGAGTTTCCTGCCGATGGCTTCGAGATCGCTGGTGCCGTCATGGGTCACCGTCATCGTGCCTGCAGTTACGGAAACGGCCACTTCCGAGACGCCGGGCATGCGCTTGACTGCCGTGTCGATCTTGCTCGCGCAGGAAGCGCAGTCCATGCCGTCGACGCGGAATTTTGTCTGTATCTGCCCATTCATGTGCGGGATCCTCATGCTGTCCACGAGGATGGTCTACGACCTCTAGCGGCTAGAGGTGCAAGAAGAGTTTTGGATTTCTGCACTGCCGCGCACCAGAATCCTTGTGCCGGTTCCGCGATCAGGCAGCCAGCAGAGTCTCAAGGCCAGCCGATACAAGAGTGAAGAGTACGAAGCCTGCCACGAATGCGAGAACTGATGAGCGGTTGTCCCGTCTAGCCTCATGTGCCTCCTCAAGCATGTCCTCGACCGCCGCAACTGTCAGAAGACCCGCGACAAACGCCAGGGCCGCCATTTTGGGTTCCTCACCGGCGTCACGCAGGAGCGTATAAGACAGGAGAGCCGCTCCGCAAGAAAACAGGATGAAGGATGCAGAGAGCCAGATGCGGGTTGTTCTCCGAATCCCGTTCCTGCGGAAGTTCGCGACGGAAGCGTAACCCTCAGGTAAGTCTGCAAGGACCTGACCTGCTGCAAGCACTATAGCAAGCCCAATGGAAACGGCAGCCCCAGAACCAAGCATCAGCCCATCCGAGGCAAGATCGACGGCCACCGCAACGTATATCATCCACATTCGGGTGTTGCCTGTGCTGCTGTCCGAAGCCGATTGCGCCTTCTCCACCGCAGTCTCCACAAGCATGTAGGCGATACCGCCTGCGCCGAAAGCAGCGGCCAACCACCACCCAGCAAGGACCTTCAGTGCCTCGGGTATAAGCTCAACGGATACTATTGCGATGACGATACCGGAGGCTGCATGAAGAGCCCAGTTCAGAAGCCGACCAGAGGTCTTGCCGAACTCAGCAAGCATTCCCCCCGCGAAATTACCGATGCCAGGGAGGAGAGATAATGCAAGGACCATCCAAAGCGCCATTTTAACTCACTTGCTAATCAGCCGTAGCAGATTGAACCGGCAATGGTCCTTAGTTGTTCCAAGACGTCCCAGTCCACCTCCTCCCGGAATTCGATGCGACGCCTTTTCTGTCAAGCCGCACCAACTGAGTAGGTGCGCAGGGCTTCCAGCCGCGACTGCACCAATGCCCTAATGGTTCCGAGCTGCACTGCCCTTCAAGCTAGGATTGAGCACGCCTGAAACAGCGGAACGTCTTCATTTGCCACAACAGTAGCTACTGCCCAGTTGATCAGCTATTGCGGTACCGTATCCTCCTCATTGGTGTGCGGGCGCGGGCGCTGGGAGTACCATGCAGAGACTGCTGCGATTTGTTCATCCGTCATATTCCGCGCGATTTCGTCCATGATATGCGCATAGGCCGTGCCGCCTCGCTGACCCTCCTGCCAGAGCTGAAGATGCTTGGAGAGATACCATTCTGGCTGCCCTGCCAGATAAGGATAAAAAGGGTTGCCGCCTTCCGGCTCCGATGCATGACAGCTTTGGCAGGCTGGAATCTTGCGTGGCCCGATGCCTTCAAATGCGATACGTCTTCCCAACTCCAGCAGTTCCTCTCGACTGGACGGAGGTCCCGCACTCGCAGCCATCGGCACCGCTGCGTATGACAGATCTCCTTCACCTTCCAGTATACCAGCCTCGTCCTGCCAAGAAGGAGCCAGCGTGGCGCCCCCCACCGTTGCCCTGTCGGAAACGGGATCTGCAACTGGCGCGTCGCGAGCCGGAGCAACCGCGCCGTCCGGGAACAAAGTTCCCGTCTCGGCATCGGCAAGTTTCGGCTGTTCGGAATAATAGCGCGCCAAGGCTTCCAGCACTTGTGCATCATAGCGTCGTGCGGGCGGCTCCATGAAGCCGCTCTGCCTTTCGCCATGCGAGAACGCCTGAAGCGTTGCGAGGAGATAGGGTGCTGGCTGACCGGCTATAACGGGAAATGTATGCTGCGTCGGCCCCTGCCCTCGACCAAGGCCGTCGAACCCATGGCAACGGGCGCAATCGGTCAGTGCGTTCTTGACGATACCGTCAAGCGCCGCGACGGTTTCACCACCGGCTTCCAGATCATCGTCGACGACCTCACCGCCAAGCGCCAGTTCGGCATACTCTGCCCGCGTCAACTCGGGCAGAGCGCGCAGGAAAGCCACCTGAGCCCAAACCTCATCGTCGCGCTCTTGTGCCGGCCATGCCGGCATACCCGAGTACTTGATCCCGTTCTTGACGATCCAGAAAAGCTCCTCGTCGCTCCATTCCGCCACCTTCTCCTCAAGGCGGGGCGGGCTGGGAACCATCTCCTCAACAACGGGAGACTGCGAGACGCCGGGAGCCCCGTGGCATGGGGCGCAACCAGTGGCGTAATGGCCTGCGGAACGGCGAATGAGCGACGGATCCTCGAGATCTAGATCCTCTGGTTTCGATACAAGCGTCGACTGCGTCTCGACAGCGTTTTCCATGGTCCAGCCGAGAAACCAGCGCACGACACTGAAGTGTCCAGACGAGGCAGCAATCGAGACGAGCCCCGTCCAGCCGACCAGAAGCGCTCCGGCCATGCCTACACCCGCCAGAGCGAGGACTTTCTTCCAGGTCAGCACGACCTTTAACCGCATCGTAAGCCACCCCTGCTGCTCGAGTCTAAAATCATCGGCAATCTCCGATCAGAAGAACCGGCATCGTTTCGAAGATCACGGCAGCGAATGAGAGCGCCGCCAGAAGCAGCGTTGAAAACTCAAGGAAGCGCTCTCGCGCCTCCGGCGTGTCCTGATTGTTGCGAAAGCCACCACCATCGACCCGCCACTCCCGCCACGAGCGACGAACGATGAGCCCGATCAAGACGAGACAAACCACGGTCACCACCCCGATGGACATGCGCGTGCCAGTGATTTCTTTGAATGGATCCGCATTGGGGGCACATTGGTAGGCTGCAAGAAAATAACAAAAAAGGAAGTGAAAGGCCCATATCGTGGGTGCAGCGATCAGCGTCCAGAGATTGTCCTGTGTCTTGCCGAAGATCTGCATTATGGCCTCACACCGACATTGGGAAATAAGCAAGAGTTGCAATGGTGACGAAAGCGGTAAACGCCATGAAGTGCCAGTAGAGGGCCACGTTCGACAGGTCGATATCATGTGCCGGCGTCATTCTCTTCGTGATGGAACGCGCCAGGCAGTAGCCAAACATCACGCTCCCGACGGCACCGTGAACTGCCGTCCAAATCGCCAGTACCCAGACCGTCGCGGGATAGACATGTGCCGATGGATCAAGACCGGTCGTGTAAGGCCCCCACAGCAGTGAGGCACTTGCACACAGCGAAAGAACGACGCCCGCAGCCATCAAGACACGAGCAATGCCCACCCGTCCTGAACGATTTGACCACCGCGCGAGAAGCGCGGATGCCCAAGCTGCAGCAAACAGCATCAGCGCCACCGTTGGCCACAGCACCCCCGGTCCGACGGTGGCCGGCGGCGGAAAGTCCACATGGATGGTGAAGAAGTAGAAGTAACCGAAGATCAGGCCCATAAATGCGGTGGCATCGCCCAGCATGGTGATGAACATCGCCCACCAGCCGATCGACTGGGGACCCGACTCGTAAAGCGGCAGCTTGAGGCCGAGACCGACATCTTTTTCGCTCGTCTCTGGTATCTGAGCGGTCCCGCGCCACAGCCAGACGATGATCGAAATGAGCGAAAGCACCATTGCGAGGATCGTGGCCGCCCACCAGTGGAAGGTCGCGAAAATAAACACTGCACCGGTGAAGATCGCTGCCCACATCGGCATGAAACTTGGACCAGGTACGCGCAGGCATTGAAGCGGAGAGCCATCGAGGACCGAAGTGATGAGGGTCTCACGTTTCATGTCGGTGGCATCGGGGAGATAGAATCGGCCCTTGTCGACGTCGTCGATGAAGTTCGGCTGCTCCCAGATTGGATAGCGAGTGGTCACGATCGGCACGGAGCGGACGCCCCAGCTTTCTCCGGGCATCTCGGAAAGCCATTCGAGCGTCCCGGCATTCCACGGATTACGCTTGGCGTATGGATCCTTGCGGCGGGGGCGCAGCACGTCCCACACGATGACAAGGAAGCCTGCAGCAAACACAAAGGCACTCACGCTCGAGACCAAGTTTGCTGTCCCGACGCCCATGCTTTCTGGATAAGTCCAGACGCGCCGCGCCATGCCAGCAAGTCCGGAATAATGCATCGGCATGAACGCCACGTTGAAGCCGACGAACATGAGCCAGAAGGCGAGCTTGCCGAGCCGGTCTGACAGCCGTCTGCCGCTGACGATCGGCCAGTAGTAGTAAATGCCCGCCGACAACGGAAATAGCATGCCGCCGATCAGCACGTAGTGCAGGTGAGCGACTACGAAGTAGGTATCATGCGCCTGCCAATCGAAGGGCACCAATGCCACCATGACGCCCGTGAGGCCGCCAATGACGAAGGTCGCAAGTGCTCCAGACACGAAGAGCATTGGAACAGAAAAGATGACGCGGCCGGTCAGTAACGTGGCGATGAAGACGAAGATCTGCACGCCCGTCGGAATAGCAACGGCCTCGGACGCTGCCGAAAAGAAGCCGAGAGAAATCGATGGCAGCCCGGTGGTGTACATATGGTGCACCCAAAGCCCGAATGAGATGAAGCCTGTGCCGACGGCCGCGAGCACGATCCAGGAATAGCCAAGGATCGGCCGCTGCGCGAATGTCGGTATGATCATTGCAACGAGCGCGATTGCCGGAAGGAACACGATATAGACCTCCGGATGGCCGAAGATCCAGAACAGATGCTGCCAAAGAACCGGGTCGCCACCGCGACTGGGATCGAAGAACGGCCAGTCGAACAAACGCTCCAACTCGAACAGGATGTCGCCGGCGATCAGCGGAGGGAATGCGAACAGGATCATGCCTGCCACTACCAGCACATACCAGCCATAGAGCGGCATGAGGTTCAGCCGCATTCCGGGCGGCCGGCATTTTAGCGTTCCTACGATCAACTCGACGGCGGCAGCAATCGATGCAACCTCGATGAACGACAGGCCCAGCAGCCAGATGTCCGGCCCGTAGCCTGGCGTATACTGCTCCCTAGTGGTCAACGGCGGGTACATGAACCAGCCGGCATTCGGTGCGGCATCGAAGAAGATCGAGCCACACACGAAGACACCGCCGATCAAGAAACACCAGAACCCGAAGGCCGACAGGCGCGGGAACGGCAGATCGCGGGCGCCCAGCATCTGCGGCAAGAGAATGATCGCGACTGCTTCGAAGATGGGAACCGCGAAGAGAAACATCATCGCAGTTCCGTGGAGGGTGTAGACCTGATTGTAGAAGGTGGCCGACAGGAAATCGTTCTCGGGCACTGCCAGTTGCACCCGTATCATCAGCGCAAGCACACCGGCAAAAAGCATGAACCCGAAGGCAGTGGCGGTGTACCAGATTCCGACTTCGGTATTATTCACAGCCGACCAGTAGCGCCATCCCTTCGGTGCTGCCCATACCTTTCGAAGCCTCTCTTCCTGGCCTCGGCGGACCTCCTCGTCATCCTGGTTCGGCTGATTGACCGGATCGCGCGTAAGCTGTGTCATTCAAGGCTCCCAAGCCATTCCGCTATCAAGGCGATCTCGGCATCCGGAAGCACACCGAAAGCCGGCATCTCCACGCCAGGCTTCAGATGGTCCGGTGACGCGATGAAGGCAGCAATATTCTCCTGCGTCATAGGAAGAAGACCTGCCGCGATTGTGCGGCGGCTTGCGACGTGCGTCAGATCGGGCCCAACGTCTCCTTCGGCCGGCGTACCCCTGACGGTGTGGCACCCACCGCAGCCATTCTGCAGGAACAGCCTTAGCCCGGGACTGTCGTCAACTGCTGCAGGTTCGGCCTGCGCTCTGACATACCGTGAGAAATCATCCTCGGTGGCGACGACCACTCGAAGCCCCATCTGGGCATGTGCCGTTCCGCAAAACTCCGCGCAGGCGCCGTTGAAAACCCCAAGCTCGGTAGGTTCCAGAACAAGTCGATTTACCCGGCCAGGGATCGCATCCATCTTCCCAGCCAAGGACGGAACCCAGAACGAGTGGATCACATCCGGGCTGCCCAGAAGAATCTCCGAACGCTTGTTGACCGGTATCCAGATCTCGTTGGCGCTTGGAACACCGCCTTGCGGAAGGTTTCTCACGACGCCGGGGTCCCCTTCGACTTCATAGGCGACGCGCCACCAGAAACGTTCGCCGGCTACAGCAATCGTCGGCCCGTCTGCTGGCCGGCGAAGCTCCGGCATGATCTTGAGACCCCAAAACAGCAGGGCCGCAAGGACGACCGTCGGAAACACACATCCGCCCCAGATGATGAGACGCAAGCCGGTCTTCTCGGAGTGTCGGGCAGGATCGCCTTTGGTAGCGTAGTAGCTGAGGCCGATGACGAGGACCCAGATCGCTACGGCTCCAGCCAGCAGAACCCAAAAGAGCGCAAGCACGCGTGTTGCTTCGACCCCCGCCGCATCGAAAGCGGTTTGGGGACCAGTGCAGGAGGATAATAAGGCGATCACGGAAAATATGCTGCTCGCCTGGCCCCTTCTCATAACGATAGTGTCTCCCCCTGCCCCTCAAGAACAAACCGCTGCACTTGGTGAAGCAGATACCCCATCATCTCACTGGCAGCCGATATGCCAAAACCTGGTCCGAAACCTCCGGCTTGAGGATCGAGTTCCCATCGACAGGAAGCACGACACAGTCCACGCCGACATGAATGAAAACCGTCGGAACCGAGACGACCGCGGGTTTCCACCGGGTCCGACCATAGCTCCTCGCTGGTTGCCGCGTCTAGCGCACGAATGCGCGAATCCATCGATGCGCCTATGAAGAAGACGCCACCGCAGGGCGGCCAAGCGTAGGCAAGCCCGTATTGCAGCCCATAGAAGCCAGATCCAAGGCAATAAGGTGAGGGTAAGGCTTCGGTTGAGCCGTTGGCGTTGCACCCGCAACGCCGAGTTTTTCAACATGGGTAATGGGCGGCAGCTCTGGGCGCGCCGATTCATTCTTGACCTTCCCACATTGGAAGCACCAGCATCGGCGTCGAGACAGTCAGTCTGCCAAGCAGCCAAACCACCGACCAGAACCGCACCCTAACATTGATAAAGATCAAGGTGCACAATGGGAGGTGTGGCATGGTGAGATGACGGAGGAACGGCGATGCGTAGGTTCACACGGAGAGCGTTGGCATGGAGGCTGCTCGCGGCGCTCCTTGCTGTTGCCCTCGTGTTTAGTGCGCCGGTTACGCATGCGGCTCCCCAGACCTGCCTGAACGGACACCACCAGATGGTGGACGGTGATCCAGGCGACGCGACTTCCAAGCTTCACCATTCACCCAAGCAGAACTGCTGCAGCGTCATCTGCGTCTTCTGCCTCGCGGTTGCTGCGCAGCCCGCAGGTCCATTTCACTCGGTCCTCCTTCTGGCCAGGGTCTTGGATATCGCTAGCGATGTCGCTGGCCGCGACCCATCTCCTGGTTTTGAGCCACCCCGATCCATGGCTGGATGAACTGCTCGCCGCTGGCGGGCCATTTCCACCATTGGTTCGCATTGCGGCCAAGAAGATCGAGAGAACGTATGTTTCGTCGTCAATTCCTGAAGACGCTCGCCGTCGGTGCGGCAGCTATTTCACCACTTGTACAGAAGTCCTGGGCACTCACTAGCTCTGGACAGTCGGCACCCATCGAACTCGCAGTCACCAGGCGGTCCATCGAAGTGCTTGGCCGATCCGCCAGCGTCTTCGGCCTTGTCCAAGGCAATGGACGGAACGGCCTTGTCCTGGACGCGGAGGACGACTTCAACGTGATGCTGTCAAACACCACGGATGAACCGACGCTCATTCACTGGCATGGGCTTACGCCTCCATGGGGGATGGATGGTGTCCCGGACAGTCCGGCAGCGCTCCTCGCTGGAGGAGCGAAGCGTCACTACCAGTTTAACCTCGCGGGCGGCGGCACCCACTGGATGCACGCCCACACCCTGCAGGAACAAAGCCTGTTGGCAGCGCCCCTGATCGTACGGACGGCGGAGGACCGCGCCCGTGACGAGCAGGACGTCGTGATCCTCCTCCATGACTTCTCGTTCAAGTCGCCGGAGGAATTGCTGGCGGAACTGCAGCAAGGTTCCGCGATGGACGGCGGTCATGAGGGCCAGATGCCCATGGATCCCGGGAGCATGATGTCCAACATGGCGCAAATGCGCGGCGGCGGCATGCCCATGGGCGGAACCCCGATGGGTGGCATGCCCATGGGCATGGGCGGCATGGGCATGATGGACCTGAACGACATCGAGTATGATGCCTACCTCGCCAATGACCGCACACTGGACGATTCGGAGATCGTGCGGGTCGAGAAGGGTGGCCGCGTTCGGCTAGGCATCATCAATGGTGCAACGGCGACCGCCTTCACCATCGACACGGGAAGCGTCGCAGGAAGCCCGGCCGCCGGCACCCGCTTCCCGATCAGCATGGGCCAGCGGCTGGATATCGTACTGCAACTCCCACAGGGCACTGTATCACTTCCGATCCTTGCCTTGCGCGAAGGCTTTGAGGAGCAGACAGGCGTCATCCTCGCAACGGCTGACGCATCCATTTCGAAAGTCGCCACAAGAGCTTCTTCCGCCGGACCAGTCCTCGACCTTTCACTGGAGGCGATGCTCAACGCGGCGTCACCTCTGGACGAGCGGCCCACAACGAAGACGTATCATCTGATCCTCTCCGGCAGTATGACCGGCTACGGAGGCGTCGCCTTAACCGGCTGGTGCGGATCGAGGCAATAGTCTATCGGCATGACTGACGATGCGTCCGCCCGATACAAACGCCACCGCTTTCCAGCCGAGATCATCGCGCATGCGGTATGGCTCTATTACCGGTTCCCGCTGAGCCTGCGCGATATCGAAGACCTGCTTGCCGAGCGCGGCATTGCCGTCTCGTTTCAGACCGTCTCAGAATGGACGACTAAGTTTGGCCTGAAATTCGCCCACCAACTCAAGCGGCGGTCGATCGGCAACTTCGCAGACAAATGGCATCTCGATGAGATGGTCGTATCGATCAAGGGCAAGAAATACTGGCTGTGGCGCGCCGTCGATGCCAACGGCTACGTTCTCGATGCTCTGCTGCAAAGCCGCAGAAACAAGGGAGCCGCTCTTCGGCTGATGCGCAAATTGTTGAAGAGCCAAGGTGTTGCGCCGCGCGTGATGGTGACAGACAAGCTGCGTTCTTATTCCGCCGCAAAGCGAGAGATCATGCTGGGGATCGAACACCGTTCGCACAAAGGGCTCAACAACCTCGCAGAAAATTCTCACCTTCCCGTTCGACGACGAGAGCGACGCATGATGCGGTTCAAGTCGGCAGGTCAATGCCAACGTTTCGTCTCAACCCACGGCCAAATTGCCAATCTTTTCCAACTTCATCGAAAACACCTGAATGCCGCTGATCATCGCCAACTCCGCGCCCTCGCCAGCGCCACCTGGCGTGAGATCGCGTTGCCGATCCAAGCCTGAAATTCAGGACAAAGAAATGATTGCGTCCTACGTCAGGTTAAGGCGACGCCACCGTTGTCCCTATTGCTACCGTAGTCATTATCCGCCTTCGGTCTCATAATGGGGGCGAGGACCTAGCTGATATCTATAGGACGCTTTGATTGCATTTGTGATGTGTCGCGTGGTTGGACGGACTTTTTCGAAGGGAGGAAGCAATGTCTACAGCTTCCTGAAGCTGGCGATCAGCGTCTTCATCCCCAGCGCGGCCTCAGCCAGTTCATACTTCTGCCCCGTGAGCAACCATTCCCAGCATGCCCCCTTCATGAGCCACTTGAGCGCCAATGCCGCCGACCTGGCAGACCACTGTTGGTCGAGGAGCTTTAAACTCGCAGCCTTCTCAAACATCTCTGTTAAAGTTTGGGTCTGCTCCGCGTCAAGCGCATCAACAGCAACCTGAACGCGCTCCAATTCCCCCGTGAAGTTCGTTCGAAGCAAAATGGTGAGCATACGCTGCCGCTGTTGATCCTTCGAAAGGAGGTCGAGCCAGTTGAGGGCAGCGGCCTCGATAAACGCCAAGGGATCGCAACCTTTCTCGTTCGCCTGCTCCAGATCTAACATGTTGATCCGCGGCAATTGAACAGCGCTGTAGAGTTCGAGGAAAAGATCGGTTTTGTTGGCAAAATGCCAGTGAACGGCGCCGCGTGTCACACCAGCGGCCGTTGCGATGTCCTCAAGCCTGGAGTTGCTGACCCCTTTCTCGAAGAACATCTGCTCAGCGGCCGCCAGGATGGCGGCTCGCGTTTCAGCGGCTTCGGCCTTCGTGCGTCTCAATCCCCGCTCCCAGCTTGTTCTGGCCGATCGATTGGGTTTGGCACAGGTACTTCCTTTGCCTTCTTGTCGAATAGCCTCATAATGAAGACGAAGAAGACTGGGACGAAGAACACCGCCAGAATAGTGGCGGAGATCATTCCACCAAGGACGCCTGTCCCAATCGCGTTCTGGCTGGCAGCACTGGCGCCCGTCGCGATGGCAAGGGGCACGACCCCTAGCGTGAACGCCAGAGACGTCATCAAGATGGGACGGAAGCGAAGCTGGCAGGCCTCGATCGTCGCCTCCAGGAGCGGCTTACCCTCGGCACGCAAATCCTTGGCGAATTCCACTATCAGGATTGCGTTCTTCGCTGAAAGCCCGATGATCGTGATCAGGCCAACTTTGAAGTAAACGTCATTTGGCATGTCACGCAGCATGACTGCAAGGACCGAACCAATAATGCCCAACGGCACAACCAGCATAACTGACAGCGGGATCGACCAACTTTCGTAGAGGGCCGAAAGCAGCAGGAAAATGAACACGACCGTCAGACCCATCAGGAAGGGCGCCTGCGAGCCGGACTGGATTTCCTGAAGTGATTGACCTGACCACTCATAGCCAAACCCTTCCGGAAGCTGCGCCATAAGTTGCTCCATTTCGGCAATAGCCGCGCCGGAGGAAAAGCCGGGAGCTGCGTTGCCACTAATGCGAACTGCAGGGTAGCCATTATAGCCTACCACCTGAGCCGGTCCCTTCGTCCATTGTACGGTAGCAAAGGAACGCACCGGCACCATACCGCCGGCTGCATTGGGAACGTTGAGTTCCAGAATATCATCCGGTGTCATCCGCTGGCTCTGTTCGGCCTGAATCGTCACGCGTTGCATCCGACCCGCGTTTGGAAAGTCGTTGATATACGCCGATCCAAGGTTAGCCGAGATTGTCGAATTGATGCTTTCGAAGCTGACCCCAAAGGTGTTTGCTTTCTCGCGATCGATATCGACGATGAGCTGGGCTGCATTGGGCATGCCCTCTACACGTATTCCCGTCAGAACAGGACTCTGCCCAGCAATCGATAGGAGCTGCTCGGTTGCCATTCCGAGCGCAGTTTGACCGGCACCCGAACGATCCTGAAGCCTAAAACTAAAGCCACCGGCATTGCCGAGACCCTGGATCGGTGGCGGCGACAAGGCAAATGCGACAGCGTCTTTGATCTTGAACAGCTGTCCGTTGATACGCTGCGCAATCGATTGCGCCGAGTTGTCTGCGCCGCGTTCGCTCCAGTCTTTGAGCGTAATGAATGCGAGGCCGGCATTATCGCCGAAGCCTGAGAAGCTAAAGCCGCTGATGAGAGTCCTATCGGCGACTGCCGGTTCTGACGCGAAAAGTGCATCTACTTCATCGGTCACGGATTCTGTCCGGTTGGCACTTGCCTCTGCCGGAGCCTGCATATCGACGATCAGGAACCCCTGGTCTTCGTTGGGAAGGAACGAAGAGGGCAGGCTTAAGAAGAGATAGGCGAGGCCCCCTACGAGGAGCAGATAGATGACCATAAATCTGCCAGCGCGCCGGATGGTCCAGCCGACGGCGCCAGCATATCTGCGGGTGCCTGCATCAAAACGGCGATTGAACCAACCAAAGAAGCCCTTCTTCTCGTGGTGCCCCTTGATGGGCTTGAGGAAGGTCGCGCAAAGCGCCGGCGTCAGCGACAGAGCCAGCATGCCGGAGAAGAGGATCGAGACAACCATTGTCAGGCTGAACTGCTGGTAGATGATGCCGACCGCGCCTGGAAAGAAAGCCATGGGAATAAAAACGGCAGTAAGGACGACGGTGATGCCGATGATGGCACCGGAGATCTGGCCCATCGCCTTTCGCGTCGCCTCCTTCGGAGGCAAGCCTTCTTCGGCCATGATCCGCTCGACGTTCTCCACCACGACGATCGCATCGTCGACGAGGATACCGATAGCAAGCACCATGGCAAACATGGTGAGCACGTTGATGGAAAAGCCGCTTGCGTACATCACGGCGCAAGTGCCGAGCAGCGCAACCGGGACGACAAGCGTCGGGATGATGGTGTAGCGAATGTTCTGCAGGAACAGGAACATCACGATGAAGACGAGGATCATCGCCTCGATCAACGTGTGGATCACCTTCTCGATCGAGACTGCAACGAAGGGCGATGTGTCGTAAGGGATTTGGTATTCAAGACTCGCCGGGAAGAACTCAGCCAATTCTGCCATTCGCTCCCGCACCGCGGTTGCCGTCTCCATGGCATTCCCCGAAGGCGAGAGCTGTACCCCAATTGCTGCTGCCGGCAAGCCGTTGATCTTGGTGGAGAAGTTGTAGCTTTCCGCCCCGATCTCGACCCGTGCCACATCCCGGAGACGCACTGAAGAACCGTCCGGATTTGCGCGCAACACAATAGCTCCGAACTCCTCCGGTGAGGTCAGCTGGCCCCTCACAAGAACTGTGGCTGCGATCTGCTGGTTGATAGGGTTCGGTCGAGCCCCTATTCGACCCGCCGCAACCTGCGCGTTTTGTGACGCGATCGCCTGGCTGATTTCGGCCGAGGAGAGATTGAGGCCAAGCATCTTGTCGGGATCGATCCATACGCGCATGGCGCGCTGGCTGGCGAAGACCTGGGCGCGGCCCACGCCATCGATGCGCTGGATTTCGCCCAGCACGTTACGGTTGAGATAGTCTCCGAGCGCTACGGCATCGAGCTGCCCGTCCGTCGAAATCAGCGCGACCATCATCAAGAAGCTGCTGCCCGCCTCCTGGACCTGAACGCCTTGCTGGCGAACGACCTGCGGCAGACGTGCCTCGACCCGCCGAACCGCATTTTGGACATCAATAGACGCCTTGGCGGAATCTGTTCCAGGCTCGAAAGTAGCCGTGATCTGCAGCAAGCCTGTGGAGTTAGACGTCGATTCAAAGTAGATCAGCCCATCGACACTATTCAGCTCCTGCTCGATCGGCGAAGTGACGCTTTGGTAGATGTCTTCGGGTGAGGCACCTGCATAGTTCGCATTGATGGAGATCTGCGGCGGCGCGACGTTTGGATATTGCGCCACTGGAAGCATTGGGATTGCAAGTATCCCCGCGATCATGATGAAAATTGCTACGACCCACGCGAAG
Organism: Pseudorhizobium flavum; assembly: GCF_902502825.2. Next base: position 38,084 of record NZ_LR723672.1, on the reverse strand, counting down.
ATCGGCCTACCAATAAAAAATTGCGCCATCAGACGTCCCCCTTCTATTGCTTCGCCGAGGAGGCGTCATCATCAGCCGGTGTCGGTTCGGTTTCAGGCGAGGCAACAGCAGCGGTGGGCGAAGCCGACGGCTGCCAGGGCTCAGGTACGACAGTGGCGCCAGGAGCCGTCTTCTGGAAGCCTTCTGCAACCACGCGGTCCCCTTCCTGAAGACCCTCGCTGATCACCCAGCGATCACCGACGATTCGCCCTACTGTCACCCGTCGCTGCTCCACCTTGTTCTCGTTGTCTACAACGAGGAGGCTAGCCTGCCCTCCTGCGTCGCGTTGTACAGCCTGTTGCGGGACAGCAAAGGCCGACGTTTCGATGCCCTGCTCGATCAGAACGCGGACATACATGCCAGGAAGAAGATCCCCGTCCGGGTTCGGAAACTCACCCCGAAGTGTGACTTGTCCCGTACTTTCATCGACTGCTGCCTCGGAGAACAGCAGCCGGCCTCCGTGCGGATAACGAGAACCATCATCAAGCAGGAGCTGGACTTCCGCCTCATTGGGTCCTGTCATCAACCGGCCTTCCTGCAGCGCGCGGCGCAGCCGTATGAGTTCCGCAGCAGGCTGAGTAAAGTCGGCATAGATTGGATCGAGCTGCTGTATGGTGGCGAGGTTCTCGGAGCTGCTGGAACTGACAAGCGCCCCTTCAGTGATGAGGGCACGGCCAATGCGGCCGCTGATGGGCGCTGTCACGCTTGCATACTGTAAATTGAGACGCGCTTCGGCTACTCCTGCTTCTGCAACAGCTACCTGCGCATCCGCTTGCGCCAGTTGAGCGATCGCATCATCGTAGGCCTGCTGCGAAGCGACATTCGATTTCCTCAGTTGCTCCTGGCGTTCGGCGTTCTGCCGTGCCTGCAACTGCCCGGCCTGTGCCACACGCAATGTTGCTTGTGCGCTATCTACCCTCACCTGGAAAGGCGCGGGATCAATCCGGTAGAGGACGTCCCCCTCCTTAACCTGCGACCCTTGCTCGAACACTCTTTCCACGAGGACGCCCGAGACCCGCGGACGAACCTCGGCAATGCGTGTGGGAGCGATGCGCCCAGGGAGTTCATTGGTGATCGGTAATGCCTCGGCGGAAACTGTGACAACGCCGACTGCTGACGGCGGCGGAGCTTGCGGCGCAGCTGCCTGCTCCGCCTCCTGACAAGCTGTCAGCAAAACTAGCAGGGGAAGTATGACAGCGTAGCGGGCTGCGACCTTGGGCATCCGAGGCTCCGAGCTTGGGAAGTGGGTTTACATACAGGTGAACACGTATATAAATGGGCTAATGCACTTCTGCAACGGAAAATGCGGTGTGGCGAGGGTAACCACATGAAGCGAGGAAGACCCGTTAATGCCAAGCTGGACCGAAGCGACCGCATCCTCGCGGTTAAAGTGCCGAATGAATCTCGGCCTATCGGTCGAAGGCGCTCAAGATGTAGCTGCATTCCTCCTAACGATCTGGTCCAACAGCTTATGGCTGGCCACCGGGCATAAAGAAGAGGAACGGCTCGGCGGACGGAAGCGTCGAAGACGCGATCACTCCAATGTCATTACCGCCTACCACTTCAACCGACGGGGCACGGTGGGGGAGAATCATTCCGATCTTCGGGAAGCTCGCGGCTCGTGAGCAACGCACCACGTGCGGCTTCACGTTCCGAGAGGGTGGTCATGCGGAACTTTCCCACGGTCTCAGGGTTACGGCTTATCTTAAGGCACCAGGAGGATCCAATGAAACTAAGACCTTTCAGCGTTGCCGCTGCAATCGGATTCGCTTGCCTTGCCCTCACTAGTTGCGTCAGCGAAAGCGGCACATACTACAGCGGATACCGGGATTATGACCGCTACGACCGTTATGATCGCTATGACCGGCCAGCTTACAGGCGCAGCGCCGACCGGGATCGAGACCGCCACCACGAATGGAGGCGCGATAGAGGGAGAGACCGTGACCGTCACCAAGTCCGCCCCCGCATAGATAACCGTCCAAATCGTATTGACAGAGACTACAGCGGATCTAACTGGCCGGGCTCCGGAAGAACAGATAACGACCGGGTAATAATCCGTAGATAAGCCAAGCCCCGCTCCTAGATCACTGGGGGCGCGTTAGTGAAATCCGATGCCGATCACTGTTCCGACGTTACTGCATGTTCCCACGGCCTCCGCTTCCGCGGCGCCGGGCAAGGCGAAGAAAGCCGAAGGAACATAGACCTCCTTTAACTGATGGTCAGAAGTCGATTCTGACCATCAGTCAAAATTGACGGAGGAAGTGTGCGATTAACCCTCTTTAGGGCGCTGCGGAAGAGGCCTTTCGAGGAGAGGCAAGCAGACGTCCAGATCGTGTGAGGCGAGGTGAGCGTATCTCATTGTCATCTGTAGTGTCTGATGTCCGAGCCACATCTGGACTCGTCTGATATCCGCGCCTCTTCTCACAAGGCGAGATGCACAAGTGTGACGAAGAACATGGGGTACGACGTCGGGATCGTTCCCTAGCCCAACCTGCTCTTTGGCGCTATTCCAAACAGATCGGAAGCGCTGCTGGTCGATATCGGCAAAGGGACCGTCTGCTCGACCTTTTTGTGCTTGGACTGCCTCTAGCGCCCGAGTGGTAAGAGGAACGGTTCGGCTCTTTCCGGACTTCGTGATCCAGAAGGTGGCTCTCCCCTCATGGATATCATTCCATCTAAGCCCAATCCCTTCGCCCAGACGTGCACCAGTATCTACGAGAAAAATGCATAGATCACAGTAATGGTCATCTTTCATACCAATAGCTGAGAACAAGCGATCCTCTTCGTCATACTCGAGGAATCGAATACGGCCAGCGCGCTCTTTTTGGCGCTTGAACTCAGGAAGGCTATGGATGTCACCCATCTTGTACGCTTTCCGCAGCAATTTGCTAAGCGCTGCCATCTTCCGATTGATGGTTGCGTTGCTATTGCTTCGTCTGCGCAAATCGCCGATGAGCCTGTCGACCTTTTCCTGGGAGAACGTCTCAAACGTTTCACCGAGAAGGATGTCGTCAAGTTCCGAGATGAAAGCCGCTACATTATTTCGGTGACTACCAGCTTCCCAAAGTATGTCTCCATACTTTTGGAACAATGCGGAGAGGCTGGTACTTTGAACGACCTTAGGCGTGCCGCCCTGGTGGAACTGGAAGTTAACTGAATAGGCTAGCCGAAAGTTGCTGAAGTCGCCCTTTGCGTCCCGATCAGCCTTGACTGCCAAATCAGTTCTCCTTGCCTCTCCATTAGGCAAAGAAACAATGATCGACTTCTTCATCAACGTTTGACGAAGGAAAAATCCACCGTCAACGCGAACAATCATCCCACATCGTTGCACAACAGCAACGGCAACAGCTCGCAACCCAGAGGCTGCGAGCCATTTTCGGTCTGAACTAAGTCAGATTAGAATGAGCGCTGAAGACGGACAAAACCGTCCCAACGATCGCCATCGCCGAGCTCATCAGCATCGACGTCTGTGTAGTTTACGGTCGCCTTCATGGTGAGACCCTGGGTGATGGCGTAGTCGGCAGTTACGCCAACGCGCCATGCACTGCCACCATCGTAGTCGCCATCGGCGTCATACACGATGTTGTCCCAATATTGAACGCCCGGTGCGATCGAGAACTTCTCGGTGACAGCGATGGCGTATTCAGCGCCGATCGACCATTCAGAGAAATCCCAGTAGCGGCTAGCGCCGAAGGAGTAGACGCCCATGATGCCCAAGGAGCCAGGACCAATGTTTGCCGTCAGCGTGGACGCAACGACGCCATCTTCGTTTTCGAACTCGTAGGCACCGAAGAGGTTGACGGCAACGCCACCGAACGCGCCGCCGATAAGAGCGTTGACGCCGACCTCATCATCGTTACCAGCGAAATCTGTCTTCCAGCCTTCCTGCGAGTCGAATGCATCGGCCTGAACATAGGCCGAAAATGCTTCGCCCTCGAAGGTATAGCGAATCGAGTTGTTCAGCGTGTCGCCGCCGATGTAGCCGTAACCGGCGATAGGACCACCGTCGGAGAGGAAGGTTTCGCCCGGGAGCCCGATATCAAAGTAGTTATAGAAGTAACCAACGCGAAGGCCGCCGATCGCGAGATAAGTTTCTTCCAGATAAAAGTCGTCGTCGGTGTTGGTGTTCGCGCGAAGGGTAATCTTCGAATGAAGTTCACCGAGCTCCGTGTCGGACTTCGCATCGAACTGGAGCTGAGCGCGCGTGTTGGTGCGATAGCCACCGTCCTGCAGGTCCACACCGTCAAGATCAAAGTCGCTGCGACCATCGACCTGAACGCGAACATAACCGCCGATCTTGAGGCAGGTTTCGGTGCCCGGGATGTAGAAGTAGCCGGTGCCGAATGCGTCGCAAACGCGAACGTATTCCATGGGCTCGGGCTCGGCAGCGATGATAGCATCGGCAGCCTGTGCGCCGGAGACTGCTGCGAGGGCAGCAGCGGAGCCGAGAAGAAGGCTCTTGATGTTCATTTTTGACCTCCAGTCAAAGGAGGTCTATGTTCCTTCGGCTTTCTTCGCCTTGCCCGGCGCCTCTCAACAAGAACAATTTCTCTTGTTGCCAAGAATGTTTCGCGCTACGCGATATCATGATCTCCTGGAGCGAGCACCACGACCTTTATACCACACCTTTCCCCTGAGCAAGGCGAACGACTGCAGCTCCCGAATCATGGGTAAACGGGTCCATCCCCGACCGACTTGGACGCTCATTTTGCGTGATGGCTCGCGTCATCAGATAGAAGCCGCAGTCACGTTCGAAATTTTCGCCGGAGTGACAAAAGTGGCGGCGACGCACATTGGAGGAGATCCAGAAGCCATCGCCAAGGCATTTTCTGAGGGCGAAGCGGCTATAGAGGGCGCGAATGGCAAGCGATATCGCGTAGCTGTGGAAAAGATCGGGCGCGGCTGGCGGATTATTGGTTAGGAGCAGCTAGCGGGATTTTGGATATTCGAGGAGCAGGGGGGTCGTGAGAGGACGGCTCCCTAGGAGGAATATCCAGTGTGCACCCACTGCCATCCCCTCTCGACACCCGTTAAACGAGCAGAAGAAGACTTTGTTCCGACTAATCATCTGGCAGGTCAAGGTTAATGCCCTCGACGCCGACGATCGCTCATGATCCGAACAGGGGTTAAGGAAGTATGACGGCGAAGAGCAGACCCGGCCTCTCGCGCCGGGCTTCAAGACGTTGAGAAGCCACAACGGGTGGAGTGGGCAGCAGATGCGTAGCGAAGGTAAGGAACTTTAGGTCATCAACGCCGTTGGACCTCCGCAAAGCCTTAAAAGGCGCCACAAGATAAAAGGATCTGCAAGATGATTTCGAAGCTCTTAACAGTCACCGCTCTTTCGCTTGGTCTTGCCACGGCAGCAGTAGCCCAGAGTAGCCCAAGCGGGGGCACCAGCGGCGAGGCGGGATCGGACGCAGGTGGAGCCGCTGGTTCGAATGCCGGATCTGGGGCAGGGGAAGGTGCTGGTGGCACTACAGCCGGCGGAACTAGCGGAGAGGCCGGTTCGGACGAGGGTGGAGCCGCAGGCAACGGATCTTCCAGCCTCGGTGCGGGCGGGTCGCAGCAGACCAACACGCAAGACAGCTCCAACACCAATTGCGGTGCGCCTGCCGCGCCGGGCGTAGCGGCTACCGCTGGCAATCCCACATCTGCGACGCCCGACGCTAGTACTGCCGGAAATGCAGGAACCTCCTGCTAATTATTGGAGGGGGGAGGTGCTAGATGCTCCTCCCTCGCCTGGTCTTCTTTCTAGCAAGGGATGCGGGACGGGCGCCGCTTTCTAAGATGCTGCGGCACGGCGAGTAATGTATAATTTCGCTATGCCAGCAAGCTACACGGCGAGAAGTAATTTGGTTGTACAGTGGATCAGACAACACCGTGATCGCATGCGCGATCGCGATGATGAAGCGTGCGCGGCTTGATTATTGGCTTCGATCAAGGAGGTCGGCCGAAAGTACCCTTCCCAGCCGCCCATCCGTGCTCCGATTCTCCTGGGAGGTAAATACCAGCTGTACGAACGCTCACCCAACTTTGGCCGAGCCAAAGCAGACGCTGGTAAAAGAACGTGTGATAGATCTTGTAAAACGAGACCTCCGTTCCCTATTGCAGTACCTGACGCCATCTACGTGGTTGACAAATATAGTTCCGTTTATGGTGAAGGGAGCAGTCGGATTGTTCGCTTTTTGGGAAAGGAGCGGTCGCGAAAGCAGAAATTCAAAATCGGTGCTGGCATCCCGATCCTTATTGCAGGCCGAACGTCAGAATTATCGGCTTGAAGGAAATAAGGAATTTGATCATGAAGAAAGCATTCGCGCTCGCCCTTGTCACAGCAGTCGTTGGCGCTAGCTCAGCATTCGCGATAGAGCCTATCCCAGGTAGCATCACCTACAATGGACAGCCATCCACTCGACTTGAGAAGGCACCTATTGGCAGCACCGTATCCCACGAGTTCTACGCAGACGGCCAACGCTATGACGAGCTTTACGTAATTGACCCGGACCGTTCACTGAGGCTGGTATCTCGTTCTGTCTCCTCCGACAGTTGAACTAACGTAGCAGCTGGCGGAGGGTGAAAGGCTGGGACCTGGTGGAGCAGCCGTCATCATCCGCCCGCTGCCATGCCAGCTGGCAGTTACTTTAGCCACAGCGTAGCCCACGACTATGAGACGCCGGTTGGTCTTCTGCCTGTTTGTTGCTCCAAGGAACGGGCCATTCCATTGGTCAAAAACATTTCGTAGGCACTTGCTGCGTGGTCTCCTGAGCTGGATCGAGTGAAGCTAAATTATTCCCCACGCCCGAAACCTCCCCCTCCCCGTCATCTCCCTCAAGCCGAGCTCCAACACGATCCGCCGCGCGCCTTGCGGCGTCACCTCGAGCGTCTTCGCCACCATCCCGGCCGACACCAGCGGTTTCGCCATGACCAGCTCGACCAACTCCGGCAGCTTTGAGGAGGCGCGTCGTCCCGCCAGCTTGCGCTCCATCATTTTTCGCGCCAGCGCCAGCCGGTCATGCTCCTTGAGGCCGATTTCAGCTGTGGCGATCAACCCGTGGGCGATCGCCAACAGCCGCGTCTCACGATTGCGATGGCGCCGCCGATCGACGGGGATGGTTTTGAGGCCGAGATTGATGGCGGCCAAATGGGCGCCGGTGGTGATACCGCCCTGGCGCAGGATAGACGCGGCGAGCAGCCGGCCCATCCAGCCGGCGTGCTGCAGGACTGCGATCTCGTTCCAGGCATCGAGGGCGACGATCGCCTGCAGCACCGCCGGCAGATCGCTTGCCTGACGCAGCACGGCACGCCATTCCTCCAGGCGTTCATCCTCGTCCCAATCAACATCATAGACGAGAGGATCGCGTTCCCGCACCGCACCCGCGGTCGGGGCCGGAGCCCGGCCTGGCTTCCTGGCCTGCTCGATGGCCGCTTCGGAGCGGGCAAGCAGCGCATCGATGGCGGCGAGCTCAGCATCCAGCGCGCTTTCTTGCTCATCCCCGCCGTCCACCCCACTGCCCTCCGGACCCTCCCCTCCGACGACAGTCACACCCGCCGCGGTCTCGCTAGCCACACCGGCGCCAGGATCTCCCAAAGATGCACCGGGCCACGCCCGGGCCTGGCGGAGGCTGCGCAGGCCCTCTTCCGACAAGGCCCAAGCTGCCGGTTGGGACGCGATGCGTCGGCGGGTGCGCAGGACGTCGCGGGCGATGGTGAGTTCGTGGGTGGGGGTGCGGATGTCTCGGAGACTGTCGTGGAGGACGAGGTCTTCGAGGTGGACGAGTTCGCCGTCGATCCAGAGGGAGGCGCAGGCGTCGGTGAAATTTTGCCGTTCGAGCCATCCGGCTCCGACGGCTGAGCGGGCGATGCGCTCGTCGAGACGGGTGAGAGCGCTGCTGGCGTCGGCGACGGGTTTCAGCAGGGTGTGGATGGGCAGTTTCGCGAGGTCGTAAGACATTGATATTATGGTAAACGATTTGCTACGCGAAAGCTATCCGGCTGCTACGGTTCTACACACGGTATAATGAAGCCCGTGGTGGCTCACCGGTGATAAGTACTGCTTATCGGAAGTGATTGATCTGACGACTCTGAAGGCTTAAAGTTGTGCCAAATCACGGCGAAACCACAGCAGGATGCGTAGATCTTGATGACGAACAACAGGATGAAGAGCGGCTCAGTCGCTGCGAATGGTCGCCTTGTGCCGCTGGCTTCTCGCGAGCTCAACGAACCGGCGCTTCACCTCTTCAAAGAGTGCCGGAGGTAGCGGCCCGTGATACCCGCTCTCGCTATCAACAGGCCGAACGTCGGGCCCCGGCCAGACAAAGCGGTTGCTTTCGGTCAACACGATCCAGGATCGCTCGTCATCGAGACCCAGGCGGCGCTTGGTAGCAGGCGGGATTTCGATTGCATCGTGGGGATCAGACGGCGGCGAATGCGTTATCGGCAGGACACGTACTGCAGGTGTCCCGTCCTCAAGCATTGCAACAATGGCCAGCACGACAGCGGGGCGATCCTTGTCACCCTCTTCCCGTCCGTCCAGATGCTGCCAGTGCCAGAGATAGGAATAGCGAAAGACCCAGCCGACCTTGGGTTCAATCGGCAGCATTCTTGTCCATCAGCAGTTCGGTATTGAGATGATCCAAGCCAGGCTCCATCGTCGAAGCCTCGATCGCGTCAAGCTCGTCGTCACTGATCGCAGCTGTCAGATCGACCCGCCGATCGCGCTTGGCCAGGCGGACGTAATCTTCATAGGCCATGAGCACCGTGCGCGGCCGGCCGTTCTTGGTAATGATGACCGGCTCTCGCACGGCTGCATCCTGGTAGGCACCGAAATTCTTCGAAACGGCAGCTGCCGTCACAATCGACGTCATGGCAGATCTCCTTTGTTCCGGAATATACGGGCTTTCCGGAACTTTTGCAAACCTGCTGATTACCCGGGGATCAAACCATGATGCGAAAGCCGGCGATATCACTGTCGACTAACGAGTTGGTGTCGCGGCGTTTGGAAGAACTGGACACTATCGCCGCCGTTCTTCCAATGGAACGCCGCGACGAACTGGCCGAACTTCTTACGGATCAGGATGTCGACACACTTCGGCATCTGGTTAATGAGGGCATGGGCGCCAACACCTTGCGTGCCCTGACCTCTGATCTCGCATATCTGCAGGCATGGGCGCTGGCGGCCACGGGCCGGTCACTCCCCTGGCCCGCGCCCGAGGCTCTCCTGCTGAAGTTCGTCGCCCATCATCTTTGGGATCCTGAGAAACGCCTGACAGATCCGGGCCACGGCATGCCTATCGACATCGAAGACAAGCTACGGCTCCAGGGTTTTCTGCGGAAGACGGGGCCGCATGCCCCGGATACGGTTCGCCGTCGACTGGCCACCTGGTCGACGTTGACCAAATGGCGCGGACTGGTTGGCGCCTTCGCCTCCCCTGCTCTCAAGTCGGCGATAAGACTGGCAGTACGAGCAACCCCGCGCCCTAAACGGCGCAAGAGCGCCAAGGCGGTGACAGGCGATGTCCTGTCCAAGTTGATTGGCACATGCCGGTCCAACAGCCTGCGCGATATCCGAGACAAGGCGATCCTGATGGTTGCTTTCGCGTCCGGTGGTCGGCGCCGCAGCGAAGTTGCCGGACTGCGCAAGGAGCAGTTGGTCATGGAAGCACCCATCCCTGTCGAAGGGTCGCCTCCCCTGCCCTCCTTGTCCATCCATCTCGGTCGCACCAAGACCAGCGGCGCTGACAATCCGGAAATCGTCTATCTCACGGGCCGGCCTGTCGAAGCGCTGAATGCCTGGCTCGCGCTTGCCAGGATCGAAAGCGGCAGTGTGTTTCGGGCGATTGATCGCTGGGGCAATGTCTCCAAGCGTTCGCTGGATCCGAAGGCAATCAACGACATCGTCAAGCAGCGTGCAGATATGGCTGGTCTCGATCCTGCGGAGTATTCAGCGCATGGCCTGCGCTCCGGCTACCTAACCGAAGCGGCCAATCGCGGCATTCCCCTCCCCGAAGCTATGGAACAATCCCGGCATCGATCCGTCCAACAGGCATCCGAATACTACAACAGCGCAACGAGACGGAGTGGCAGAGCAGCCAGGCTTCTCTAGGTCGGTGATGGGCTCCCTAAGGTATACCTGCTGAGACAGTCTCCGTGAGACACAGACTGGTGTATCATTTGGGTTGATTTTGCAGCTATGAGACGTTACCCATTGAAGGTTTAGAACCTAATGAGACGTTTCATGGCAATTTACGGGTATGCGCGGGTCAGCACCATCGATCAGGATCTGGCGATTCAAGAGGCGGCTTTGAAGGCGGCCGGATGCACGGTCATCCGGGCGGAAAAGAAATCCGGATCGACCAAGCAGGATCGGAAGGAGCTTAACACGCTTCTGGAATTCATGCGCGACGGCGACAGCCTGGTCGTGACGCGGGTCGATCGGCTGGCGCGGTCAGTCGGGGATCTGCAGGACATCGTACGGCTGCTTAAGGAAAAAGGGGTGACGCTGAAGGCGACGGAACAGCCGATAGACACCAGTTCAGCGGCCGGCAAAGCTTTCCTTGATATGCTCGGCGTGTTTGCTGAGTTCGAGACGAACCTTCGTAAAGAACGACAGATGGAAGGCATCGCCGCAGCAAAAAGCAGAGGGGTCTACAAAGGCAGGAAGCCCCATGTTGATGTTGCTGAGATCCGCCGACTTAAATCCGACGGGATGGGACCAACAGAGATTGCCAAGACGCTGAACATAGGTCGGGCGAGCGTGTATCGCGCCCTAAAAGAAGCCGCATCATCGTAGGGCGGGATGGCGGCTTTGCGCCGATACTGTTGAAAAACTCGCGTTGTCGGTGCTGGGTAGCCGTGATTCAATCGCCGCAATGATTTGCGGAGGATTGAGCGATGATGGGATGTCAGGCAGTTCCGGCGCAGCTCTTCTACGACTTCTGCCTTGATGATCACGTTCCTGCAGATCATCTGCTGCGCGGGATCGACCGCCATCTCAAACTCGACAGCGTGCGAGCGCAGTTGAAGCCTTTCTACAGCACCACTGGTCGCCCTTCGATTGATCCGGAGCTAATGATGCGGATGCTGATCATCGGCTATTCCATGGGTATCCGATCTGAGCGGCGGCTCTGCGAAGAGGTCCACCTTAATCTCGCCTATCGCTGGTTCTGCCGCCTTGGACTGGACGGCAAAGTGCCTGATCATTCCAGCTTCTCGAAGAACCGCCATGGCCGGTTCCGGCAGAGCGACATCCTGCGACATATGTTTGAGAGGGTCGTGGAGCGCTGCCTTGCGCAAGGGTTGGTCGGTGCGGAAGGATTTGCCGTCGACGCTAGCCTGATTGCAGCAGATGCCAACAAACAGCGCTCGGTACCGGGCGCTGAATGGGAAGCCAAAGAGGACGCTGGGCGTTCGGTGCAGGAATATCTGGCTGTTCTCGATGATGCCGCTTTTGGTGCTGCCTCGCGGGTGACGCCGAAGTTCATCTCCTCTTCCGATCCGGCCGCCCAATGGACCGGTGCCCACAAAGGCCATGCCTTCTTCGCCTATGCCACCAACTACCTGATCGACACAGACCACGGCGTCATTGTGGACGTAGAGGCCACACGAGCAATCCGCCAGGCGGAGGTTGAAGCATCCCGCACGATGCTCGACAGAACGGAGAGCCGCTTCGGCTTGCGGCCCGATTACCTCGCGGCCGACAGTGCATACGGTTCTGCCGACAACCTCGCCCTGGCTTGTCAACGAGAAGGAGATTGCGCCGCACATTCCCGTCTTCGACAAGTCAAAGCGGACGGATGGCACCTTCTCTCGTTCCGATTTCACTTGGCAAGCTGAGAAGGAGCAATACCTTTGCCCTGCCGGAAAGGAACTGAAGCAATTCCACCGCACTTACGACCCACCCAGATCGGGGATCACGGCCGAGGGGACCCGGCTTTATCGTGCAAGCAAGAAGGACTGTGATCAGTGTGAGCTGAAGCCTCGATGCTGCCCGAACATGCCTATGCGCAAAATACCGCGCGATCTCAACGAGGATGCACGCGATGTCGCCAGAGCGATTGCCAAGACACAGGAATATGAGCAGTCACGGCATCGTCGAAAGAAGGTTGAAATGCTCTTCGCTCACCTGAAGCGCATTCTGCGGATGGCAAGGCTGCGCCTTCGAGGGCCATGTGGTGCGCGAGACGAATTCCTGCTTGCAGCGACGGCGCAAAACCTCAGAAGGCTGGCCAAACTCAGGCCATCACACAGCGTCATTGCCGTCTGAGAGCGTCATGGACTACCACCCTACGCTGCGGCTCTGGGCAGAGGGACATGCTCGATCCGCCTAACGGCAGAAATGGGCGGATGAGCAGCCAATCCTACGAGTTTTTCAACGATATCCGCCAACAGCGGACATTGCAGTCCAGCGCATACGGCTGCGTTGCGGCAATTTCTAAAGCGAGCCGAACGCGGCGATTCCTGCCCCAGGATCACAGGTTGACCCGCTGGTGATGTGACACGCGGGTCAACCTGAAGTTCATCCCACAAGCAGATGGCTCATCGCCGGGTCGGGAATGACGACGATGCGGCTGCCATCTCTTGCCTCGTCGTGAAGATGGATCACATCCTGATTGATGAGCCGAATGCAACCTGAGGAAACGGCCTTCCCGATGCTGAACGCCTCAGGCGTGCCGTGTATCCGATACAGCGTGTCCTTCCCGTTTTCATGGATATAGAGGGCGCGAGCACCGAGTGGATTTTTGAGTCCGGGATCCATGCCTCCATTTGCAATGCTGTAGGGCTCCAGCCCTGGCTGCCGCGCAACCATTGAATCAGGCGGTGTCCAGCGCGGCCATTCCCGCCTGTAAGCCATTATGGCCTCCCCAGCCCAGGCGAACCCCTCCCGTCCTACTCCGATTCCATAGCGGGTCGCGCGGCCACCTGCCTTAACGTGGTAGAGATATTTGGCTGGCGTATCGACGACGAGGGTGCCTGGCTTCTCGTTCGTCGGATAGTCCACCTCGGTTCGCCAGAACTGCGGCGGTAGCTGGCTGATGTCGACCTCCGGGATCGGAAACCTCTCATTGGGCATTGCATAGTACATCGGCGGCACCACCGGCGCAGGCGCTGGCGGAGGTTCGGCGATCGTCACGACGGGCGGCGGTTGGGTCGATACACAGCCAGAGACGGCGATCGCCCCTACACCAAGGATGAAGGAGCGCCTTGGCAAGCCTGCACCCACCCACCGTCCATTTGAGCTGCTCGTTCTCTCTTCAGTCTGACTGTCATAGGCCATGTCGGTACTCTCTGTTAATCTCGCGGGCTGCTTCCAAGCCTGCCCGCCTTAGGGCAACCTTAAGTGACGAATGGCGGAGGCCAGTGCGCCGTGGAGCCACCCGCTCAGGCCGCGCGGGCCTCTGCGATCGCCTTCTTCAGCCCCTTCTCATCCAGCACACCTGCGAACGTGGTCCGGCCGATGACGAAGGAAGGCGTACCTGCGAAGTTGAAGGCGAGCGCCTGGCTGTAGTTGCGGTCGAGCAGCCCCGAGATCTTGGTGCTGTGCTTGTTCACGGCGGCAGCAATTTCCTTCATCGTGAGGCCGGTGCTCGTGAGCGCCTTCTCCACGGCTTCTTCAGTCAGTTTGCCCGTCGTCTTCATCAGCGCCTCCATTGCAGGCTCGTACTTGCCGATCTGGGCGGCTCCGAGAACTGCCTGGGCAGCAAAGATCGAGGCACCGCCGAAGACGGGCCAGTCCTTCAGCACCAGCCGGACATTGCCGTCCTCGCGAACGACCTTCTCGAGCATGGGATGGATCTTCTTGCAGTAGGGGCACTGGTAATCGAAGAATTCGACGACCGTGACGTCCCCTTTGGGATTGCCGAGAACTGGTGCGTCCGGATCATGGAAGACGGTCTTTTCGGTGATCTCCTGGCCGAACGCCAGGCGCGGGAGGACGGCAGCCACTGCGGCAGTGCCCGCGGTGACGGCGAGCAGGTTTCTGCGGGTAATCATTCATACTTCTCCTTTTCGCGATTCTTCAGGTCCGAGCACGACGACCTTGGAGCCCTTCGGCACGCGGCGATGCAGGTCGATGATGTCGTGGTTCAGCAGCCGGATGCAGCCGGACGAGACCGACTTGCCGATGCTCCAGGGTTCATTGGTCCCGTGGATTCGATAGAGCGTGTCCTTGCCGCCCTGGTAGAGGTACAGGGCACGTGCTCCCAGAGGGTTCTTGATGCCACCCTCCAGGCCCGATGCTAAAGGGCCGTAGCGCTCCGGATTGCGCTTGATCATGTTCTGGGTGGGCACCCAGCCCGGCCACTGCGCCTTACGGGCGATATCGGCCTCGCCCTCGAATTCCATGCCGGCCTTGGCGACGCCGACGCCGTAGCGCATCGCCTTGCCACCCTCCATGACGAGGTAAAGAAAACGGGAGTGGGGATCGACCACGATAGTGCCTGCCGGATAGCCGGTCTTGTAGTCCACAACCTGGCGGACATTCTTCGGATCCATCTTGGAGACGTCGACGCCGGGGATGGTTTCGTCTCCATCCTTGATCGGCGCATACATACTGGCCAACGACGGGTCCGCTTTCGGGGCTTCGACCTTTGCGGGCTCCGCGGCGGTCTGCGCGCAGGCCGACAACCCCATGACGAAAAGCGAGGCGGTCAACGGTCGCCACAGATCGGCCGCTCGGGCAGGGATCATTCGGATATTCCTTCTTCAGATTTGAGTTCCTGGATCTTCTGCGCGAGAACCTCGCGGGAAATCTCGCCGAGGTGAGAGCCGGCCAGCGTGCCGTCGGCTGCTAAGAAGAGTGTTGCGGGCAGACCGACCGCCGAATAGTGGCGGCTGAGCAGAAGCTGCGGATCGAGCACCGCCTGCGGCAGATCGAGGTTCGCACTCCGGAGGTAGTCAGCGATCTTGGCCGCCTGCTCGCCCTGGTTTGCAAAGACGAAGTCGACATCGGCCATGTTGGCAGCGAGTTCCGCCATCATCGGCAGTTCGCGGCGGCAAGGCGGGCACCACGTCGCCCACAGGTTCAGAACCGTAGGACGACCGTTGGCACCGATCCCTCTTTCGGCACCATCAAGTGTCCGGAAGCTGGAGGTGACGGGCGCTAGCTGCGGGTCAGAATAGGTCAACGCCAGCGTCGCCGCTGTCGCAACCATGCCAGCGGCAAGGCTAGCCACGGCCCATCCGACAAGCTTTCGGCTCTTCAGGAACAGCAGGACCAGCACCACGGCGACGCCTGCGGCCCCTCCGCTCCAGGAGAACCCGCCTTGCCACACCGCAAGGATCCGCCAAGGCTCCGAAGCGAAGCTCCCGGCATGCTGCAGAACATGCCCCAGGCGCGCCGCCGCCAGTCCGACCAGAGCCGTCCAAGACGACCAGCGTCCGAGCCTGTCGTCGACCCGGTGGGCAAGAACGGACGCTGCAGCGAGAAACACGACCATGCCCACGATGGCAGCGAAGCGCTCTGCGTCGAACGCGAAGGGACCGAAGGAGACGGCGTTCATCGAAGGGCGCTCTTGGCTGCTGATGCAGACGTCGTAACGGTGTCTGCACTGATCTCTCCCACCAGCCTGCTGTCGGCAATCTCATCGTTGTTGCCGTCGAGGAACAGCATTGTCGGGGGCCCGACGACCTGAAGGTCCTTCATCAGCGACTGGTTGGCCTCGGTGATCTCACTGAGATCCACCGAGATCAGGCGGATGCCGTCCAGCGCGTTCACCACCGTCGGGTCCGGAAAAACGGATCGCTCGATCACCCGGCAGGTGACGCACCAGTCGGCCGTGAAGTAGACAAGCGAGGGGGTGTCTCCCGCGTCGGCTGCCAGCAGCGAGGACAGTTCGGAGGAGGAGGCAGCGAACTGGAAGGAATCCTTGTCAATCGCTTTCGTTGGTGTTGCGTCTCCGGAGCGCGCGACAGTGATGGGCGCGAGAGGCTTCAGAGGATCGGTTGCGCCCGAAAGGCCGCCAATCGCTAGCATGACGCCGTAGAGAGCGGCCAACATGCCAGCAGATTTGGCAAATCGTGCAGCGCTGCCGGCCTCAGGTCTCATCTGATCGAAGGCTCCGATGAAAACCCCGAAGGTGATCGCCAGGATAGACCACAACAGAAGACCAGTTCCGGCAGGCAGCAGACGGTCCACGAGCCAGACCGCGGTGGCGAGGAACAGGAAGCCGAAGACCTGCCGGACCCGTTCCATCCATTGTCCTGCACGCGGAAGCAGGCCCGACCCGAAGGTCCCCATCAGGATCAAGGGGATGCCCTTGCCGATGCCGAGCGCGAACAAGGCCGTCGCGCCGAGGACGACGTCTCCGGTCTGCGCAATGTAGAGAAGCGCGCCGGCGAGCGGAGCCGTAACGCAAGGTCCGATCACCAGAGCGGATGAGAATCCGAGCGCTGCCGAAGACGCCAGTGAACCTCCTGAATCGCGGCGTGGGGCGAGCCGGTTCCTGAGAAAGGAGGGAAGCTGGAGTTCGAATATCCCGAAGCTTGAAAGTGCCAGAGCCACGAAGATGGCTGCAACGACGAGTGTGGCAGCGGAAGACTGGAGCGCGATCTGGAAGCTCTGACCCCACCATGCAGCGACCACGCCGAAGAGACTGAAGGCAGCCGCCAAAGAAAGGACGTAGGTTGACGACAATACAAATCCACGTCCAGCCGACAGGCTCTCGCCCTCCCTCGAAAGGGTCGCGGCGAGGATAGGGTACATGGGAAACACGCATGGCGTGAAGGCCAGCAGGACGCCGAGCCCCATGAAGCCGGCGACCAGCAACAGCACTCCACCGCCATCGAGCAGAGATCCCACGAGTCCGTTGGAGGACTGGTCAGAGATACGGATTGCAGCCGTGTCGGCGGGTTCCGGCGCGGCTTTGGACACCAGAGGAAAGGCTGCCTGTGACTGAAGCGCAGTCTGAAGACCAGCCGGTTTTTTGCTGGCTACAGGCGTCAACGCAGCAGGGTCGAGATCGACCGTGGTCGGAGGATAGCAGAGACCGCCATCCTGGCAGCCCTGGTAGGTGACCTTGACGAAACCAGTGACCGGTCCGGCGATCGTTGCCGTAGCCGTCCCATAATAAACCTCGGTGCTTCCGTATCCGGGATCCTCCTTGATGACGCCCGGCGGGGTTGTCATTTCGAGAGGTCTGCCGTCGGCGTCTTTCACACTCAGGTATTCTCGGTAGAGATAGTAGCCGTCTTCAAGCTGCCATCTTAATGCGATGTCAGGACCGTCGCGTCCTGCCTCCATGCGAAAGGCCTCATCCATTGGAAGCGGCGGTTCGATAGCTGACGCCACCGCCGAGACGGCTAAGGCCACGATGAAAGATGAAACCGACAGGAAGAAACGCAAGGTCCGCTCCGTTGCTTGGGTTGGAGCGGCGGTCTCTCCTCCCAACCTTAAGGCAGCCTTAAGGTAGCCGGCGCAGGGAGGACGCGAAGTCAGATGAGGATGTGATGCGCCTGCTGGTCGTGGAAGATGACGAGATCCTGTTGGACGGCCTGAAGGTCGGGCTGCAGATGTGCGGCTTCACGGTCGACGCCGTGACATCGGTTGCCGATGCCGACGCTGCGATCGAGGCCGACAGATTTGATGCCGTCATCCTGGACCTGATGCTCCCGGACGGAACTGGCCTCGATGTACTGGCAAGGATGCGACGGTCCGGCGACCGCACCCCTGTTCTCCTGCTGACTGCGAAGGACGAAGTTGCCGATCGAATAGCAGGGCTGGACTCGGGAGCCGACGACTATCTCGGAAAACCTTTCGATCTCGACGAGGTCGCTGCCCGGCTCCGTGCCATCGTCCGTCGTGGACACGGCAGGGCCACAGGGCTTCTCGAATGGAAGGACGTGAGCCTCGACCCGGCGCGCATGTCCGCATCGCGTGACGGCATGGCGATCTCCCTCTCGCGGCGGGAGTTCGTCATCCTGCAGGCGCTGATGGAGACGCCCGGCGTCATCCTGTCCCGGTCTAATCTCGAGGAGAAGCTTTATGGATGGCAGGAGGAGATCGAGAGCAATACGGTGGAAGTTCACGTCCACAAGCTCCGATCCAAGCTGGGCGCGAGCTTCATCGAGACCGTTCGGGGCGCAGGCTATCGATTGAGGGCGGCACAATGAACTCCATACGGATCCGGCTGTTTGCAATCCTGATTGCCACGACCGGCGCGGTGTGGCTCTTCGCTGCCGCCTGGATCTATGCGAGCACGCAAGCCGAAGTCGAGCGCGTACTGGACGCGCGCCTGATGGAAGCGGCACGCATGGTGAGTTCGCTGATCACGGATCACCAGATCGATCCCTCCGCGGCAGCCAATGCGGCAACTGCCGATACTCCCCCTCCGCCATTTAAGGAAGCCGGCGGCGGCTATAGCCGTCAACTTTCCTGCCAGATCTGGTCGCTTCAGGGCAGCCTCGTCAGCCGCTCTGAAAGCGCGCCTGCAACCTCGCTGGCGAGCCATACAGATGGCTTCGAAGAAACGGAGATCGAAGGAGAACGGTGGCGGGTCTACGCCGTCGTCAATCCCACGCTTGGCGTCCGTGTGCTGGTCGGTGACAGTCTTGAGATCCGAGACCGGCTGATCGGCGACGTCATCAAGGGACTGCTTCTCCCCGGGATCGTCATTCTCCCCGTCCTGGCAGCGTTGATCTGGTTGAGCGTCGGGCGTGGCCTTGCTCCACTGACGCGTATTGCCGAAGGGCTTGCCGGCCGTTCTGCATCCGAACTCCACCCGGTGGATGCGGGATCGGTTCCGCGGGAGGTTCGGCCGGTCATCCGGGCGCTGAACAGCCTGTTCGGTCGCGTGGCTGAAGCGCGCGACCGCGAACGGAGCTTCACCGCCTATGCAGCGCATGAACTGAAGACGCCGCTCGCAGGTCTCAAGACCCAGGCGCAGGTGGCCCTTCGAACCGACGAACCGAGCGTCCAGCGTGACGCGCTGTCTCGCATCTCCACCAGCGTCGACCGAACCAGCCGGATGGTCAGGCAGCTTATCGATCTTGCCGCCGTAGATGCGTCGCAGGACGTCACGAGCGATGAGGAGGTCGATATCGCAGTCCTTGTCGGGGAAGTGGCCTGGGAGTTGGAGAACCAGCTCGCAGCGAACGACGTCCATGTGGCGATGGAACTTTCAGACCAGGCTCAGCCACCCACCGTCATCCGGGGCGACAGGATCCTTGTTCGTCTGGTCCTCCGCAATCTGCTTGAAAATGCCATCCAGCATTCCCCAAAGGCCGGCGAAGTCAGGTGCCGCGTCCTGGCGAGGACAAACGAAGTCTGCGTTGAAATCCTGGACCAGGGACCGGGAATTAAGCAGGAGGACGAAAAGCGCGTCACGGAACGCTTCTTCCGGGGATCAAAGGCGCATGGTCATGGTAGCGGGCTTGGATTGTCGATCGTCCAGATGGCGCTCGCCCGTCTAGGCGGAAGCCTGACCTTCGAGAGAGGTGCTCGCTGGTTTGTTGCGAGGGCGTCGTTTCCGATCTGAGCCCTTGGCGGCTGGCCCTGTCCTGTTGCGCTTATGGACCCCGTCTGACCCCGACGGCTCGTAGCGCAGCATCGAGCCTGTTGCCGCCCTTGGCGTCGAAGTCACCTCTGAGCGCTTTCAACGCATATCGCTCCTGGTTGATTTCCTCCGCCGTCCGAAACCCCATGCGGCGCAATACCGGCAGGGGCGGACACCAGCCTTGGATGGCGTGCTGGAACAGGAAGCCGGTTACGATTGCCGGCAATGCAGCCATCGTTTGTCTACTGTCGCCGCCAAAATGGTCCCTGTGAATGCCAAAGAGGAGGCATTTGCTTCGAGCGTCCGCTCGATGTCCCACTCCCGATCAAGTTCCGCGAGCCTCGCTGCGATCTGGTCGGGGTGGGCTTCGTAGTAGGCGAGCCTCTCTTCCATCTGCCAGCGAAGGCGGTTGTTGATCTCGTCGGATGTCTGGGCGCTGACCCGGTTCGCTGTCGTGGCCATGGTTTTGATCTCCTTTGCGCGGGAACCCCAGGGGAAGCACAAAGTTCCGTGACCGGCCTTGAAGGTAACTCACTATATAATATATTAGAACGTATAACGATATTTACGCGGAGCTAGTTATGCCTGTCACCAGTGTATCCGAGAAGCTTTCGGTCTCGTCTCAGCCAAGCGTCGAAGACATCCGTTCGCTGCGCGCGAACGGGTTCAAGACACTTATCAATAATCGCCCGGATGGCGAGGAGCCCGGACAGCCGGGAACCGAAGCCGAAGCGCAGGAAGCAAAGCACTGCAACCTGTCCTATGCGTTCATTCCAGTCACCGGAGCCACCATCACCGAGGCGGACGTGCGCGCCTTCCAGCGCGCGATCGATGAATCTGAGGGCCCCGTCTTCGCCCATTGCAAGACCGGCACCCGGTCGCTGAACCTCTATGTGATCGGAGAGGTCCTCGACGGCCGCCTGCGTGCCGACCAGGTCATGGACTTCGGACGTGAACGCGGCTTCGACACAAGGGGCGCTGCAGCCTGGCTGGAGAAGCAGGCCCCCCGCCGACCGCAGGTCAAGGGCTTCTTCGACAAGCGCACCTGGAGCGTCCAGTATGTCGTCTCCGATCCGGAGACGGGCAAGTGCGCCATTGTCGACCCGGTTCTCGACTTCGATGAGAAGGCAGGTGCGACGGCGACGCTCAATGCCGACGCCATCCTCGACTACGTCCGCGCCCAAGGACTGACGGTCGAGTGGATCCTGGACACCCATCCGCATGCCGACCACTTCTCGGCCGCCCAGTACCTGAAGGAGAAGACCGGCGCGCGCACCGCCATCGGCGAGCGCGTCGTGGACGTGCAGAAGCTGTGGAAGGGTATCTACAACTGGCCCGAGCTTGCCACCGACGGATCGCAATGGGACCAACTGTTCGCCCACGGCGATACGTTCAAGGTCGGGTCTATCGATGCGAAGGTGATGTTCTCGCCCGGACATACGCTCGCCTCCATCACCTATGTGATCGGCGACGCGGCCTTCGTGCACGACACGCTCTTCATGCCGGACAGTGGCACAGCGCGCGCTGACTTCCCCGGCGGCGATGCGAGCGTCCTGTGGAAGTCAATCCAGGATATTCTGGCACTTCCGGACGAGACGCGGATTTTCACCGGCCATGACTATCAGCCGGATGGACGCGCACCCCGCTGGGAAAGCACCGTGGCCGAGCAGAAGAAATCCAACCCGCATCTTGCCGGCGTGAGCGAGGAGGAGTTCGTCGCTCTCAGAACCAAGCGTGACAAGACGCTGCCTATGCCAAAGCTCATCCTGCATGCCCTGCAGGTGAACATCCGCGGCGGGCGTCTGCCGGAGCCGGAAGCCAACGGCAAGCGCTACCTCAAGTTCCCGCTCGATGCATTGCAGGGGGCGGCATGGGAATGAGCACCGACCTGAAGGCAATGTTGAAGGCAGGGCTTTCCCCGGTCGAAATGGCGAGCCGCGCCGAAGAGGTGGCAAACCTCCTCAAGACGCTGTCCCATCCGGCGCGGCTGATGATCGTCTGCACGCTGGTGGAGGGAGAATACTCGGTCGGCGAGCTTGAAGAGAAGCTCGATCTGCATCAGCCACATTTGTCGCAGCACCTCACGGTGCTGCGTGGCTCCGGCATCGTCGAGACACGGCGGGACGGCAAGCAGATCTTCTATTCCCTGACCGAGGAGAAGGCGGCCCAGCTGGTCGCCGCCCTCTATGACATCTTCTGCGTGAAGGACCACACATGAGCCAGTATCTCCCATCATTGACCGGCGGCATGCTGATCGGCCTGTCAGCGGTCATGCTGCTGCTCCTCAACGGCCGGATCGCCGGGATCAGCGGCATCGTCGGCCGTCTTGCCCAGGGTGTCGGCCTGACCACCAACCTGGCCTTCGTGCTCGGCCTGCTGCTCGGGCCATTGGCCTACCTCGTCATGTTCGATGGTTGGCCAGAGGTCGAGATCACTGCAGGCTGGCCGCTGATCATCGTCGCCGGGTTGCTGGTAGGATTCGGCTCGCGGATGGGATCCGGCTGCACCAGCGGGCATGGCGTCCTCGGGCTGGCCCGCCTGTCGCCGCGCTCGATGGTGGCTGTCGCCACCTTCCTGACAGCCGGCGTGGTTGCCGTTACCCTTCTGCGAGGTCTTGGATCATGAACCGGAATATCTACCAGTTCGCTGCCGCGCTCGCATCAGGCATCGTCTTCGGTTTCGGCCTGTCCCTCTCCGGGATGCTGAACCCGGCACGCGTCCAAGGCTTCCTCGACATCTTCGGCACGTGGGATCCAAGTCTTGCCTTTGTTCTCGGCGGTGCCGTCGTCGTCGCCTTCATCGGTGTTCAGGTGATGAAGCGGATGCGACACCCGGCCTTCGGCGACAGCTTCCATGTCCCGACCAATCGGCAGATCGACCCGCCGCTCATCATCGGATCCGCCCTGTTCGGCCTCGGCTGGGGGATCGGTGGCTTTTGTCCCGGCCCGGCGGTCGCGTCGCTGCCCATCGGCATCCCCCAGACGGTACTGTTCGTCATCGCCATGCTGGTGGGCATGACCTTGCACGACCGAGTATGGAGCAGACGGACGTGACCACCTCAATTCTTGCGGCAGTCGGCTCCGGCGGGATCGTCGGCTTCATGCTCGGCCTGCTCGGCGGCGGTGGGTCGATCCTGGCGACGCCGCTCCTCCTCTACGTCGTCGGCGTCACGCAGCCGCATGTTGCCATTGGAACGGGCGCGCTTGCGGTTGCCGTGAACGCCTTTGCCAACTTTGTGAGCCACGCGATCAAGGGGCATGTCTGGTGGCGGTGCGCGGCCGTCTTCTCCGCGCTTGGCGTGGTTGGCGCGCTTGCCGGCTCAAGCCTCGGCAAGGCGATGGACGGAGACCGACTGATCTTCCTGTTCGGCATCCTGATGGTGGTTGTGGGCGCTCTGATGCTCAAGCCCAGGAAGGCAGTTGCGGTCGAATGCCGTCCTGTCGACCTCCGGATGTGCCTCGCCACCGCGGCCGTCGCATTGGCCGCGGGCGCGGCATCCGGCTTCTTCGGCATCGGCGGAGGCTTCCTGATCGTTCCCGGCCTGATGCTGGCGACCGGCATGCCGATGATCAACGCGATCGGTACCTCGCTCCTCTCCGTCGGCGTGTTCGGGCTGGCGACCGCCTTGAACTACGCCAGCTCCGGTCTGGTGGATTGGTGGCTTGCCGCCGAGTTCATTGGTGGTGGCATCATCGGCGGCGTGCTCGGAATGCTCCTCGCCACACGCCTCAGCGCCTACAAGAACATCCTCAACCGCCTGTTTGCCGCGCTGATCTTCGTGGTCGCAGCCTACATCCTCTATCGCAACTGGGGGACGTCGATGATTGGCTGAGGGCGGCCAATCTCAATGTGGCGACCTCCTGGCGCCTCATAGCGGTGCCGGCGCCGAGTGAACGTCTATTCAGGACGCCGTTAACAAAGCGACACTTACTCGGACAGAAGCAAGGACCGGCGCTGCCACATGCACAGGGGCCGCTCCTTAAGGCTGCCTTAAGGTGAGCAGGTCAAGCGACAGCTTTTGAAGGAACTCCAATGCGCCTCTTCATTGTCACCAATCTCAGACCCACCCTGATGCTGTTCACAGCGCTGCTGTTCGGTTCTGCACCACAGATCGCCGCAGCCGAGGATGTCCCGCAGCCCCAAGAGTATCCCCGGATCCTGAAGGCGATCGAGCAGCAGGGACTGACAATCCTTGGAGAGATGAAGGTGCCAGGCGGTCTGAGAGCATTCGCCGCAAAAGCTGGCGCTCAACCTCTGGCACTTTACCTCACCCCGGATGGCGAACATGTGGTCGTTGGCACACTTGTCGACGCAGCAGGACAGGACATGGCGGAGACCCAACTCAAGGAGATGGTAGAAGCGCCGATCTCGGAAGAGGGCTGGCAAAAGCTTGAGCGATCCACATGGGTGAAGGACGGAAGCCCAAACGCGCCAAGGATCGTCTACGTGTTTACCGATCCAAACTGTCCCTACTGCCACCAATTCTGGAAGTCTGCCAGACCATGGGTCGAAGCGGGCAAGGTGCAGTTGCGGCATGTCATGGTCGGCGTGATCAGACAGGATTCGCCTGCCAAGGCGGCTGCCATTCTTGAGGCTAAGTCTCC
Source organism: Pseudorhizobium flavum (assembly GCF_902502825.2). The sequence continues at coordinate 13,957 of NZ_LR723672.1, read as the reverse complement.
TGAGGAGGCATTGGCCGAAAACGAACACAAGTACGAGGACGGCGGCATCGCCCCTTTGGAAACGGTCAGCCCCGCAATGGCGGAAAAGCTTGAGCACAATGCCACCCTGATGACCGAGCTTGGCTTTTCCGGCACCCCTGCGATTGTCTTCAGGAAGGCAGATGGCAGCATCGGACAGATGGCTGGTCTGCCTCAGGATGCCGCGCTCGAGATGATCTTGGGTTCGAGATAGCTTAACCCGCTCCGCTCTTCTATGTCTGCAATGGGCCGAAAGGCGACCTTCGCGGATTGCGCTGATAGGATTGAGAACGTCGGCGGCGATGTCGCGAAGTGCTGATAAGCGATCGGACGGTAGCGCAGGGAACGCTGTTTCGCGGGTTCAGCATTGAGGGGCAAGTCCCGACCAATTATCTTCTTCGGGCTATCGAGCGTTGCGTGGATCTGTAGGGCCAGTCCCTCTGGAGCCCGAGCGCATTCCCACTCCAGTAATCATCGCTCGAGCCCAGTGTCTCTAGCCTTCTGCATCGCCCCTTGCGTCGACCAATCCCTCTGAACTTCCGCAGCAGTCGTGCTCCTCACAAGGCTCGCCACAGATCGAATGGTCTCGGCACGTTGAGCTAAACCTGGGTCCTCTTTGACCCGCGCGGCGATCTCGCCCAAGTCTTCGGAGCCAAATCTCTTACTAATCGCACTCCACACTTGCTTTGCCTCTTCGAGAGCAGCGCGTCCATCTTCCGTCGCACTTAGGCTTTTAATCCAGCGATGCCGGTCACTGGTCTCAACGTCGCGGACGCCAGCGATGAGAGAAGCGCTCCGTGGGCTTAGATTCGGTACTTCGACATTGTCGCTATTTTCACGCTGCCAGCGTTCTGATCTCTCCTCCTGAACGACGCGTCGCTGCCATTGCTCACCGGCAGCACCTACATGCTTGGCAATGATCGACGCAGACTGCCGCGCTTCAATGCGTTCCTTGTTGTCACCGAGGATGCCAGTCTTCCCGCGAAGTTCACCGAACTGCTCCGGCCTTCTGTTCAAGGCCTGTTCGATACCTGCACTGTCGCCATGCCGTTCCACCAGTGAGGCCAGGATCTTGCTCGAGGCTTCCTGCGGAACCCGGAACACCTGGCGCACGATTTTCTCCACTCCGTTCCAGCTCGGGCCGAACGTCGCCATTGTCTTCTGCCGCGCCACGTCCTGAACGCTACGGTCATCGTGATTCTTCGCCGGCACAAGCGGTGTTCGGATTTCAAAGCCAATTGCCTCCGGCTGTTCTTCCGGCAAAGCCGAGCGATCCGCACCAGTGTAACTCCAGCTCGTATGACCCACGTGGTCTATCTGCGTTACATTTTGGCCGGGCTGCGCCGATGCCTCTGTGAGCCGGACCTCAATCTCACTACTGACACCAAACTGCTCCGCAATTCCGCGCCGCTCGGCAAAATCGCGTGCATAGTCGAGCGTCGTTTCCTTCACGCCGGAGCGAGACAACCGATGCTCCAACTGCGTATAGGCCAGGCCATCGGTACCCATCACCTTCCACGCATTGCGGCTCGCCTCCTGCCCGTTGGGCAGACGCACAGCCTCTGCGCCAGTGTGTTTGAGCCCAATCGTTGAGCCTGTCTCCGGCGAGGCTTGCGCCATTGCCTGCTGCAGACCCACACCCCAGACCGTATGACGCTCGCCCTGCGCATTCTCTAGCGTGACGAAGTAGCTATTGGCGTTGCCGGCCTTGTGCTCATAGGGTGCAGCACCATGCTCCACGAGCTTGCCTTGCGCCACCACCTGGTCGCTCCTGCGCGAGGCAAACTCTTGGGCATCCGCATAAAGCTGCACACCATGGCGATGGCGGCTCATGGCAACATAGGTGAGATGCCGATCCATCGTGCCTGACGCGAGGACAAAGGCCCGGTCCACTGTCGCGCCCTGGTTCTTGTGGATCGTGGTGGCATAGCCGTGATCAACCGACCGGTAGTCGTTGATCGGCACTCTGACCATGCGAGCATCAGCCGCTCGACCAGACGCACCGTCGAGCTCAACATATAGCGCGTCCTGCTCGACAGCCTTCACGTCGCCAAGCATGCCGTTCTTCACACCAAGGTCGCGGCTGTTCTCCAGGAACACAATCCGGTCCCCAGGCGCAAAGCTGCGCACACCGTCATGGGTCTGGAAGCTGAACTCACCGGCCTCTTCGCCTTTGGCTAGCTCACCCCGCTCCTGAAGCTCAACACGGATCCCCTCGTTGATCGCACGGACATCCACGCGACGATGGGCCATAGCAACACGGGAAGCCTCCGGATGCAGGTCGCGATCGGCAAGATAATCCCGCACCACTGCGGCGCGCGCTTCATCGCGTCCAGAAGCAAAGTGGATGTTGCCCTTGTCCCGGTAAGCAGCCAGCCCCTCTGCGGTTCGATGGGAGGCAAAGGCAACAGACGCCTCCTGCTGCCACGGCTCCTGCTGCCGCTTGATCTCACCAAGCGATGCATGCCCGATGCGCTCGGCAATGGCGCGGAAGGGCGCCCCTGCCCCGATTGCCTGAAGCTGCTCGTGATCTCCCACCAACACGATCTTCGCGCCACGCTTCTCCACTTCGCCCACAAACGATGCAAGCTGCCGGCTACCGACCATGCCCGCTTCGTCGATCACGAAGACATCGCCACGACCAAGCTGATGCTTCTCGTTCTCCCAACTGCGAGACCATGACGCCAAGGTGCGGCTCTTGATCCCGGAACTCTCCTCCAAGCCCTCGGCAGCTTTGCCAGAGAGTGCCGCGCCATGAACCGTGTAGCCCTGCCGCTCCCAAGCCTGGGCAGCCGCAGCCAGCATGGTGGACTTACCAGCCCCGGCAAGACCAACAACGGCCGCAATGCGCTCCGGCCCGGTGACATGGCTGATTGCACGCCGCTGCTCATCGGAAAGACGCAACTCGCCATTGCCGGTCTTAAGACGGATCGCCTCGTCCATCTCTTCGATGGCTTTCATGACATGCCGACGATCGACACCATGATTCTGCGCCTGGTGAAGACGCTCGGCGACATCCGCCATGCCATGCTCGATCTCCACCATCTCCCGGGTCGAATAACGCGCAAGCTCCACCTCGCCTGTCGCGTCGTCCACACGTTCCGGCCGAAGCTCTGTCAGTGCGGGAGAAGCCATGACAGAAGCAAATGCGTTCTGGAAAGCCTGGGCATCGTCATTGATGTAGCGATGCAGCGTGCGGGCAATATCATGTCGATCGAACACGCTCTTCTCAGACGTGATGATCGACAGAACCTGTTCCGGCTTCTCCCGGATCACATCCGCATTGCGCTGACCGGCATCACCATCCAACCGGGAGCGATCGACGAGACCGCCCCGACGACGCAGATTTGTGGCACCGACACCCATATGCTCAGTCGGCTCGATCTCCAGACCACGCTCGGCATGCGAGCGATGATCAATACGAATATCGAACCCCTCCCTCGCCAGATGATCGTTCGCCATTCCCTCCCATGACCGTCTGATATCGACGAGCTGCATCTGCGTCGGGGCTAACCCCTTCGGCAGCAGATCCTTGTTCGCCAATTCGATATAGGTCTTCGCCCCCAGCCCCTCGCCCGTCACCTGCCGCGTCGTCATCAAGACATGGGCATGATGATTGCGAACGTCACCCTGGACCCCAGGCATGTGAATGGCAAAATCGACACCAGCTCCATAGCGGTTCGCCAGATCCTGAGCGAACGCCCGCGTGAGCGATACCCGCCCCTCCTCCGAGAGCTCATGCGGAAGCGCAATCACGAACTCGCGCGCAACCCTCGCATCCTTGCGGTTCTCTATCCGTTCAGCAGCATTCCAGAGCGCCGATCGATCCAGCGCCCATTCCGCATCAACACCTTCGGGAAGCAGAACCTCTGAATGACCAACACCCTCGCGTCGGCTGTAGTCATGGACAAGCCCGTCGCGCTCGTTGGTGAGAAGCTTGGCCGCTCGATAGGCAGCCGCCGCAACGGCGCTGCGCCCAGTCGTGCGCGAGACAACAGACATCTGGCAGTAGAAGATCGCCAAGACCGTTTCTCTCCTCAACATCCGCGACGCAAGACGAGGATAGCCGAGCGTGGGTTGAGCATCAACCCGTATATGCGCCCTTGTAACTTTATTTCGCTACGCTCAATCAGCCACGGTGTGACGAATGCCGCAGACGCTTGCGACCGCTCGGCCGATGCTTTCAGTCGATGGAAACACGGGCAGACAACGGATTTTATCGCCCTCGGGGTGACATCATCTGCCTATCGGGCTAGTACTGGAACAGCAGACTGATCCTGGAGGAGCGAGTGGTGAACAAGACGCCAGACCGCAGCGTGAACCCCAGCGCTATCAAGCGTGCTCGGCAGAGTGTTCAAACACGGCCATGGCAATTGCGGATGCAGAGCAAGGGTTCGCAGCCGATATCCTTCAGCGAACAGACGGTGTCATCCCTGACGCGCATACTGGACCTTCTCCCCCACCTGGACGGACTGACACTCAAGACGGAAATGGGCGACGTTCACGTCAGCCGCGATTTTAGTGTCGACGCAACGGGTGCGGTCGACAGCCATATCGCAACCATCCTGACCGCCGATCCAGACATCAACGGCATTGTGTTTTCAGGATCGGGAAAGCGCGGCGAACACGTCGCATCCCGCGATGACCCGCACTACCTGCCCGCGGGAAAGGAGTTTGCGATCGTCAGAGACGCGCTGAAAGCCGGCCTCATCGACAGCAGTGAAGCTGTGCGCAGAACCAAAGCAATTTATAAGAAGGACTAGGTGATGGCTCGCAAATCCATCGAAGAACGTCTCGCTCAGCTTGATGCACAGCGATCTGCTCTTAAAGCAAGGCTCTCCAAGCAGGAACGCGCCAACGATACCCGTCGCAAGGTTCTCATCGGCGCCCTCGTCCTGCATCGCCTCGAGAATGCAAACGACCCGGAGTTCAGTGCGCGCCTGGCAGACTGGCTGCGCCGCGAGCTGCCAGGCTTTCTCACCCGAGACAATGACAAGGCCTTGTTCGATGACATCCTGAAATAGCCGGCAGGCGCATTTTGCTCTGACAAAGCCCAACTCGGGCCAGAAAGTTGATTGAGGAGTTCGACTACTGCAAAAAGGGGTTGCATAGTTCACTGATTCTGCAGCTCTGAATTTGAGGAGTACGGCCCGTGAGATTCTTCAGAGCCTATAGCACCATGATGCGTCTCGCTTTCGCCAATCCTGGTTGGGCGATTTCGGCAGCCTTGGCAAAGGCTTTCACGCCGACTGGTCTTAAGGTCCTGCTTGCCTATCTCGGCGTCGTGATCATCGGCGGATTTTGGCTGAGCCTGAAAGCGAGGGAGCTAGGCTTCGAACCGCAGACGCTCTCCTGGAGCATCCTGAACATTTTCTTCACGCTGAGCATTCCGCTAGGCCTGCTGCTCTTGTGTGCCCCTCTCATCTTGCTGCACTTTGGCGACATCCAAACCGATACCCACGGCTCAGCGCGCTTCGCCACCGACAAGGAAGTCTCTCCTCTCGTCCGCACTGACAACGGTCTCTTGATGGGACGCGATGCAAAGACAGGCAAGATACTCCGTTATGCGGGGCCCAGCCATCTTCTCACCATGGCCCCGACACGCACCGGCAAAGGCGTTGGCACAATCATTCCGAACTTGCTGACTGCCGACCGCTCGATTGTGTGTATCGACCCGAAGGGCGAGAATGCAAAGATCGCGAGCCGAGCCCGGGAGAGGTTTGGACCGGTTCACGTCCTTGATCCATTCGGCGTCACAGGTATCCGCTCGTCCGCGTACAATCCGCTCGATATCCTTAATCCCGATGGCCTGGATGTCGCCGAAGATGCCAGCACTCTTGCCGATGCACTCGTCGTCGATGAACCGGGCATGACAGGAGAGGCGCACTGGAACGAAGAAGCCAAAGCGCTAATCTCAGGCTTGATCCTTAGAATCGTTGCAGTCGAACCCCCAACACGACGCCATTTAGGCACGCTGCGTGAGTACCTGACGCTAGCACCTGAGCGGTTCGCCGCTGTGCTTAAAGAAATGCAAGATATGAACGAAGCCGGCGGACTCATCGCTAGGGCAGCGAACCGTCATCTCGGCAAGTCCGATCGAGAAGCGGCAGGCGTTCTGTCGGCGGCCCAGCGACACACCCATTTCCTTGACAGTCCCCGCATGAACCGAGTGCTAGATGAGAGTTACTTTTCGTTCGCCGATCTCAAGCGCCGGAACACGACTGTGTTCCTAGTCCTACCGCCCGATCGCCTTTCAACATATTCCCGCTGGCTACGTCTGCTTGTGACCCAGAGCCTCCTCGATATGGCGCGCACGCCAGAGAAGCCACACACACCTGTCCTCTACCTTCTGGATGAATTTGCAGCTCTCGGTTACCTAGCGCCCGTTGAGCGCGCCATGGGTCTCATGGCCGGATACGGCGTGCAACTCTGGCCCATCCTGCAGGACGTTCACCAGTTGCGATCCACCTACGGGCAGAAGGCCGGGACATTCCTATCAAATGCAGGTGTCCTTCAGGTATTCGGAGTTAACGATCACGACAGCGCGCGTCTCGTTTCAGAGCTTCTAGGACAAGAGACCGTCGTGTTCCGGACGATGGCGCATTCAGTTGATTCTGAGCAGTCCGGAATTACCTACAGCCAGCACCATACCGCGCGCCCACTGCTGACGTCGGATGAAATTCGAACACTGCCATCTCATGTGCAGTTGCTATTCCTGGCGGGAAGACGCCCGATCGTCGCGCACAAGCTAAGATACTACTCGGATGCGGAATTCCAGGGAACGTTCGACATCGCATCATAAACGCGACCATCAGCCCCGGGTGTTGCCGTCGTATTCCATCATGATGAGCATGCCCGGTACTACCCCCAAGCTCTGACATTGAGGATCCTCCATCCGCAACAACCCTATGAGGATTTTGCACCTGCGACGAACAGGAGAAAGTTATGTTTCGCTATCTCGCACGTCATTATGATCGCAAACACATCAAGCGGTCACTCCAACGTCAGGAACGAATCAGCAAAAGCGCTATCGGTTTCGCGCATGACAGCTCCCTGGCATTCGCCGTCAATGAGGCAGTTGTAAACGATGGCGATCACGACTTGGCCGTTACGACGCTTTGCGAAACCGAAGCGTTTTTCACACCCCTCTTGCCGGCTGAACCGATCTACCAAGATGCACACCGAGTCATTTTTGAATCGGACATCAAGACATCTGACCAGAAAAACAACGTCTTTGAGTGCGTTGTGACCGCGAGCGGAGCAAAAGACCATGCGCTTGTCGTGTTTCATCATTGGTACTCACGCAACCGCTATCCAGCGTTCTCCAGATATTTCGCCAGGAGGGGTATGACTGTTGTCGAGGCCACCTTGCCGTATCATTTCAGCCGAGGCTCGAACGATTGTTCGGAAGAACAATTTTTCAATGCCAGCGTAGGCCGAACTGTTCGGTCCATGAGGCAGGCGGTGTTGGACGGCCGAAAAATTGTTCGCTGGCTGAAAGGTCAGAGGTACCGCACGATTTCCGTCGTAGGCATGTGTTTAGGTGGCACAGTTGCCGGACTGGTGGCAGCTCAAGAAGAGAAAGTCGATAAGGCCATCTTGATGGTAACACCGCCAAGCCCTGCTGAGCTGATTTGGACTTCAGAGACCATGCAACGCCTAAAAGGGCGGATTGAACCCTCCATGTCACTTGAAGATTTGAGGAAGGCGTGGACCCTGATTAATCTCGACATGCATACTTTCTGGCTCTCGCGTCCTGAGCTAGAACTGCTGTTCGTGCAGGGGAAGCGCGATACGATTGCGCGTCCAGAGAGGGCGCGCCACCTGATACACGAGTTGACTAGCTTACGCGGACGATCGTGTCCCCCGGCGTGGTGTAGCTTTGGCGGTCGCCGTGCTTCCGGACAGAGCCGGGAATGGATCAGCTTGCGGCTGGCAGGCTGATGAGCGGATCATCGCTCATCGTGGCGATTGTCTCAAGTGTCATGTAGCGGGACCGCTGGACGGCCCATTCGTCGTTCTGTTCGAGCAGCAGCGCACCGACTAGGCGCACGATGGCGTCGTCGTTTGGGAAGATGCCGACGACCTCTGTGCGTCGCTTGATCTCACCGTTCAATCGCTCAATCGGGTTTGTCGAGTGGAGTTTGGCCCAATGCTGCTTGGGAAAGGTCATGTAGGCGAGCACGTCTTGCTCGGCACTGTCCATGAGACTGGCGAGTTTGGGCACCTTCGGCCTGATCTGGTCGGCGACGTTGCGCCATTGGGTACTTGCAGCCTCTGACGTGTCTTGGGCAAAGGCCGTGGCGATGAAGGCAGAGACAACACGGCGTCCGCTCTTCCCGGCATGGGCCAAAGCATTGCGCATGAAGTGGACACGGCATCGCTGCCAGGTGGCGGAGAGCACCTTCGATACTGCGGCTTTGATGCCCTCATGGGCATCGGAGACGACGAGCTTGACGCCACACAGACCCCGCCTTGTCAGCTTACGCAGGAACTCTGTCCAGATCGCCTCGGCCTCGGATGTGCCGATCTCCATACCGAGCACCTCGCGTCGACCGTCGGTGTTGACGCCGACGGCGATGATGACGGCGACGGAGACGATGCGCCCGCCGCGCCGGACCTTGAGGTAGGTCGCATCGATCCAAAGGTAGGGCCATTCCCCTTCGATGGGCCTGTCGAGGAAGGCCTTCACCTTCTCGTCGATCTCCTCGCAGAGCCGGGATACCTGGCTCTTGGAGATGCCCGACATGCCCATGGCCTTAACGAGGTCATCGACGGATCGGGTCGAGACGCCTTGGATATAGGCCTCTTGGATAACTGCCGTCAGGGCCTTCTCTGCCATGCGGCGTGGTTCGAGAAAGCTCGGGAAATAGCTGCCTGTGCGAAGCTTCGGAATGCGCAGCTCAACGGTGCCCGCCCGTGTCTCCCAGTCCCGGTCGCGATAGCCGTTGCGCTGGGCCAGTCGGAAGCTATTCTTCTCGCCATAGCCCGCGCCAGTCTTCGTGCTGACCTCCAGCGCCATCAGCTTTTCGGCAGCGAAGCCGATCATCTCGCGCAGCAAATCGGCGTCGGCGCTCTTCTCAACGAGTGAGCGCAGGTTCATCATGTCGTCGGTCATCGGTGGTGTCCCTCAGGTTGGTCATAAGCAACCCGACCCTACCGGAAAACACTGGTGACCACCGCTACGCCGCCCGCTCCCTACAGCACCTTGGAGGGTGCACTCGCGAGCGGCTTCGCTATCACCCAGCTACACCACTCGGCGGGACACGATCTACGCGGACGGCCACCAGAGCTTCTGCAGCTCAATTGTGGACACTCCTCCATTGGGATGTTCCCCTACAACATCATAGCAGCCAGGAAGGTGCTGAGATTTTTGATGGAGATACCGACCCTGAAGGAGCTTTGGGAAGTCCGAAATTCCGCATCGATCTAAGCGGAGTGTGAGCCCGCCTCAACTGCCAGTTGGCAGCATTGTAGCGCCGTGGTTGTTGAATGACAGTGCCTTGTGGGGAATTACTTGTGCACGATATCCGCCCCAGGCGGAATTGGGGACTGAGGGAATGCCGACGTGCGGAGACTATCCGACCATATCAAATCAAGAGAACTGGTTGAGACTACAGATCCAGATTTCCAGAGATCCTTGTACCGCCGTGAGGGTTTGGACGGCATAGTCAGCTTCGGCGAGATTGACGCAAAGCTATCCGCATTCCTACAGTCCCAACGCTTAGAAACTGGTCTGACCCAGAGTGATTTCGCGACCCTGGCTGGTCTCGCTCGAGTGGTCTATAGCCGCTACGAACTGAACATTTCGCGCCTGACCGTCTCTCGAATGATTCACCTTTCCGAGCTCCTCGGGTTCCTGCCGATGCAAATGCTTCATGCCGCGGCACCTCATCTCTACGGCAACAATCCTGAAGAGTCCGATGATCGGGTTGAACTCTTCAGGCTCATTCATGACCTCCCGCACGACACCATACGCAGTTTGATCGGTATAGTTGGCCAACTGACGCCTAAGGATGTTCTTGAGGCTCGGAAAGAAGCGGAAGCGGAGGCTGAAGCACAAGCTGAGGCTGAACGCCAACGAGTGGCTAGAAAAGCCGCGAGAGTCAGCAGGAAAGGCCGTCCTCCTGGCCGGCCACCAGGTCGTAAATCATCCAAGGTTGAAACACCAACAGACGATTAAAGGACGGAAAACCGTCGTAAAGTGGTGGCAATTTGGGAACGAATGGTGCCTCGTGCCTGAGGTCTATTCCATCGAGTCCAAGACCCGGTGCGTCGGCATAACCTGGTCACCCCGTTTTACGATCGCCGTTCGCATTGGCACGCATCAGTGACATCAGCACCGGTCCCAGCCCGAACTCCCCTGCCCTCGCTCGGCGCGTGAGATCGCGGAGATATCCACCTGCCGAGTTGATATGCCCTGCCCTCTCCAAGATTGCAGCCATGGCAACCGCCGCGTTCTCCGGCCCCATCACCTCGCAAGCTTCCTGGTAAGCCGACGGGCTGACGCCAAGCATTGATCGTACCACCACCGCGGCGCCCATCAGCTCGCGCCAATGGGAGATCGTGCCCCCGGGCCCGTAGTCCGAAATCTGCGGGCAGGCTTTCAGGACCATCGACAGCGGGAACGCCTTCATCTGTTCCGGCTTTGCCAACGGCTGAGCAACCGCTTTGGGTGCTACTTCCAGCTCGACGGCTCCGCCCTGCTCTTTTCCAGAGCTAGGTTCAAGTTCATAGATGGATTCGGGTTTTGAATTCTGTATGTGACAGCCATTTTGAACAGCATTGCCGTCCATATTTTGAGAATCTAACTGATTTTCCAGAAGGTTGAGGATTTCGGTGCGCAAAAGCTGCATCTCGTCGAGGATTGCCTCCACCTGGCGACGGTCAGGATTGCGGGGGAGTCGGCTGACAATGCCGACATACATGTCTTCGATGGCTTCCCAGTCGCCGTCGGCCCCCTCCTCCATCGCGGCGGAAATTAGCTTGCGTACATCACGCCGGCAGATAGTCAGCGCCTCTTTGGCTCGTCTGAACTGCAGGCGCTCGGCAGCGACTTCCTGTGCCAGACCTGCAAGTTCCGCAGCGCGAGCCAAAAGTGGAGAAAGATCGAATCCAAAAGCCTGCTCGATATCGCCACCCTTGTCCCGGTGAGCGTAGCGCTTGCCGTTCGGACTATCCTTGCGCTGGATGAGCCCGGCTTCGACCAAGGCAGCCAAATGCCGCCGCAAGGTCGTTCCGGTTATGCCGTGCGCTCTGACAGACAGCTGAGCATTGGATGGAAAGACCACCAATCCACTATCGCAGTTGAGCTCGCTCTCTGGATAAAACGTCAGCAATGCGTCCAGCACAGTCAGCGCCCTATCCTGGAGGCCGAGGCGTTCACGGGCCTCACAGGCGTCGCGAAACACCTTCCATTTTTCAACCGGGCGGTTTGGTTTCGTCTCGGACGTCTGGAGCTGTCTCTTTACAAGAGCAAGCACAGCCGGCCGCCGCCCAAAGGGCGTCGTCACATTTCCACTTTGCATTATCTCAGCCTTCAATAAGGCAAAAGAAAATTGCTCACCAAATTGGCGCCCTAGACTCTTGACTGGGATTCGGGGAAATGCGATTCTCTAGTTGCTACACGATGAGAAGGGCTTCCACGACGGCGACGTTCTGGGGGCCTTTTTCTTTTGCTGGTCTGGTCTCCTGGTTTCACAAGTGATTGTCAGCTGACAATCATGCTAATTGGCTGTTTGGCTAGAATTTTCCCGATCGAACTGTTCGACGAGATCGCTCATCTTAGCGTCAAGGAACTCCGCGAACGCTCTTGATGTGATAGTGATTTTTGAGCCTTTTGACGTCCGCTCAACAGCTGCCAGAACAAGCCCCTTCCGAGTGCGAATCTGTCCTCGACTGTTTTCTTTCGAAGCTTTCGGTGCCTGCCCGCTTAGCCAGAGACGCCTAAATCGCTCGTTCGAATCAATTGATGTGAACTCGGCCTCGCCAATCGCTTTAGTGATCCTTCCGAAAGCTGCCTTGTCCTTCAAGAGATCGGCGAACGCCAACCAGCGAGGTCGCCCCACCTTTGCGGCTGGCCCTATAGCGAGGATTATTTGTTCTGGGATAGCGTCAGCAACTTGCAACAGACGGGAAATTTCAGGTTTGTCCACTGACAGAACCTGGGAAATCCTGTCCCGGTCAAAACCATGCAGCTCGAGATGTTTCGCAAAGAGGGCTCGCTCTATGAAGCTGAGATCGACGCGGGGACCGTTTTCTTGCCCTTGTGCGACGATCAGTTCATCGTCCGAAAGTTGGCGCACGATTGCCTTGATTGGGCGATCCAGAATTACCGCCGCGCGCAATCTTCGATGGCCATATGCCGCCTGATAGTGGTTTTCCTTTGATGGATGCGGACGAACTAAGATGGGAACTTGCTGTCCGCTTTCCCTCATGGACGAGATGAGTTCTTGCAGGGCGGGATCATGCTCAGTCGGGATACGATCCCGAATGAACGAGGCTTCGATTTGAGCGGGACTTAGCTCCACAACTTTATCACCAGCTGCAAGCGCAGAGCGAAGCTCCTTTGCCGCAGCGGCCTCATCACTGAGTCGACCGAGCGAGAGGTTCATGGCTCGAACTGCTCCCGCTGGTTTGTGAGGAGACTGCGCTTGAATAGGCGCCTTGGTTGATTCGCCGCCAGACGAGCTCACCATGTTCTTCAGGATATCGCGGCCCTTCATGCACGCCCCCATGAACTCTTGAGTAGGTTCTCGATTTCAAAGTTGACCCCGTCCATCGCCTCCACAGCACGGTCGTATGTCTGCCGGTTCATTGACTCTCGCGCCGCCTCATAAATCGTCTGCTTTGAGAGGCCCGCATCAGAGATCGCAGTTGATTTCACCATCATTGAGGTGAGGACACGCTCGCCAAACAAACTTCGCAAGAAGGCGACGATTTGCGCTTGCGGGCCGTCGTTCGGCTCGTAGCGGGTGACGAGATAGCGCATCCAATCGTATTCCAGGTTGCCACCTGCTTCCTTAACCACAGAGAGGAGATCAGAGGTCATAGCCAGGAACTGGTTCATTGATGCCACGTCCAGCATCTGAGGATGCACAGTTATTAACACCGCAGTTGCCGCGCACAGCGCTGACAGCGTCAAAAATCCCAGAGTTGGCGGGCAGTCTATGACAACGACGTCGTACCGATCGGAAAGATCGCTTAACGCCTTCCCTACCCTGAGAAAGAACATGTCGGTCTCCGAGCTGCTGCGCTCGGCAAGAGCCCTGGGGGTATCGTGCTCAAATTCATGCAATTCGAGATTGCCCGGGATTAGATCAAGTCCGGGGAAATAAGTCTTCCGAACCACCTCTCCTACTGGACGACGAAGCTCATCATATCGGATAGCTCCGAATAGTGTCTCGTTTTCGCCAACGTCGAATTCCGGCTGATATCCAAGCATGGCTGACATCGACGCCTGAGGATCAAGGTCGACGGCAAGCACGCGATAGCCACGTAGCGCCAGATACTGAGCGAGATGCGTTGACGACGTCGTCTTACCAGATCCCCCCTTGAAGTTAGTGACTGCTATGACCTGCAGGTGGTCCCCTTCCCGCCGTCCAGGAAGATACGCGGGCTTAGTCTTTCCTAAGATGTGCCGGATCGTGTTGATCTCCGACAGAGAAAACGTTCGGCGACCACCCGCTGTCTTCTCAGACGTGACCGTGTCCTCCTGTGAAGCCAGGTGCCGGACATAGCTGTCGGTCACGCCCAGCAACTTTGCCGCTTCGGTACTACTAAAACGTCTCAGCGCCTTTTGCTCGTCAGGTGAAAACAGACGCGCTGATAGTTCCTGCAGATTGCTGCTGAGTTTCGCAGAATCATCAGCAATAGTCTTATCAATCGAAACGCGTTCGATTTTTTCGATCCGGCTGATTTTCGCGGTCCTGTTCGCCAT
>NZ_LR723671.1 GCF_902502825.2 Pseudorhizobium flavum | reverse complement strand
CCTGAAGGAACGCACCAGCGTATTTGTGGACGGTCGCATATTGCTCGGCTGCTACGGTCAACGGCGGCGCCTCGTTGTCGTCGACCATCGACTCCAGCTCAGGCTTTATCCGAAGCAGTCGGTCCCAGCCGACTCTTTGGTCGAGAACATCCAATGCATTCCGACCATGGTCGTTGGCGGACTGCAGCGCCGAGATCGTATCGAGGAACATGCGTAGCGCTTTGGCGGTGTTCGCTCTGCAATCCATCTGTCGCTGCTTCTTTCGGTTGTTGGCTTGCGAGAACAACTTACCCATGAGCTTGATGAACATCGTCACCGCCTCGTCCGTGAGCTTGTGGCAAAGCCTGATGACTTGAGCCACGATCAGAGCGTGGCGACGGCTGGCATTGAAGTCGTTGGCAAGCCAGGCCGGGGTTGCGTTACCCTCCCGGATCATCTGGTCCCACCGTCCCGCCGATATGCGCGCCTGCAGTTCCGGATGGATCTCCAGCCGCCGCAGAAAAGCTATTCGCTCGGTCAGCCCGACGAGGTTCGACGCAGCCGGCGCTTCTGGCGCCGAGCGCAGCCAGTGGAAGCGCGTCTTGCCGATCGACGGGTCAACCTCTAACAGCCTATCCAGTGATTGGAGCCTATCGAGTGGGATGTCTTCAATCAGAGTTTTTTCTGCCCGGCGACGGGCTATGGCCCGGCCGGCAAGGCCAATGCGTTCGATCGTGTCGATCGCCGGCAGAAGAGCTCCGCGTTCGCGAAACGCGGCGACAGCCGAACTGGCTATCGCAGCACCGTCGTCGGACATGGTCGCCGCATGAATTGCCGCCAACAGCGCGGCTCGGCGATCTTGCGCAATCGCGCTTCTCGTTTCCAGATACACCATCAAGCGCGCCGTGTGATCGCGCCTAGTTTCTTCCCGGCGTGCATAGAGGGCAAATGATTCCGGGTCGGCGCCGATCTGATCAGCAACATGTCTTAGCATGGCGGGAGGCGGAGCTTCTTCTGCCCCCAGCACTCGACCCGGGTATCGCATCAGACATAGCTGGATGGCAAAGCCGAGCCGGTTGTGACTACGTCTCCGCAGTTCGATCTCCAGGCGATCCGCCAGTGACAACGAATAGTGTCGGATTAGGCTGTCCTCGTCGACTGGTATGTCGACAAGCTTCCGTCGGTCTTGATCTTTGAGAAGCTTGCGCTTTGCCATTGCCCGACTCCATCCATGACCGATCTGCGCTGAGCGTTGTCGAGTCGGGCTGGACAGAGAAATCACAACTGGCGCATGTCGATGGCAATCCACAGAGATCGAGTGCCCAAAATCTGAGCTACGGCATTGTTCACGCTCCGTTCGGCCTTAGCGTACGATTTCGGACTGCTCTTGTTCTGACCCCAAACGCTTGCGCAGAGGCGCTCCAACGAGACAAAATTGCAAGCGTGAACCTTAAATGCAGCCCAAATTTCCATCGATTGGAATTATTGTGCGAGGCGGTTAACTAAGCCATTCCGACAAAAGGAACCTCACAGCGATGACAAGCCATTCGATAAACGACGCGCGCCTTCTCAATCGTCTTCGCGCTCTTGGGGAGATCGGCCGAAACCCGGACGGGGGCCCCACTCGCCTAGCGGCTTCGGAAACCGAAAAACTCGGCCGTGATCAGTTCGTCGCGTGGCTAAAAGAAGCCGATCTCGATGTCGCCGTTGACCGCATCGGCAACATTTTCGGTGTCTGGAAGCCTCAAGGGACAGAGAGCCACGATCCGCTGATGCTCGGATCGCATATCGATACGGTTATTAACGCCGGGATTTACGATGGGTGTTACGGCGTGCTTGCCGGGCTCGAGGTTATCGCCACGCTTCGCGAAGTCGGCTTTCAGCCCTCGCGGCCAATCGTTGTTGGCGCTTTTACCAACGAAGAGGGCGTTCGCTATGCTCCTGATATGATGGGGTCACTGGTATATGCCGGGGGCCTGGATGTCGAGGAGGCTCTCGCGACCGTCGGGATCGATGGCTCCAACCTTGGCGAAGAGTTGGCAGCAATTGGCTATGCGGGGTCCCACGAGCCGGGCTTTATGAAACCCCATGCCTATATCGAGCTTCATATCGAACAAGGGCCTGTGCTCGAGCGAGAAGGCTTCCCGGTTGGAGCCGTCGACAGCCTGCAAGGCATATCGTGGCAGCAGATTATCATCGATGGCGACGCTAACCACGCAGGGACCACGCCGATCACAATGCGAAAAGATGCCGGAGTGGCAGCCGCGCGGGTGATCACATTCCTGAGAGAGCGAGCCAAGGCCTCCAATACGCCCACTGTCGCCACTGTCGGCTGTATATCTTTCGAACCAAATGCAATCAATGTCATTCCCTCAAAGGCGACCTTCACCATTGACCTGAGAGATCCGGACGAAGACCGGCTGCTTGCTGAAGAAGCGGCATTGGCCGACTATCTTCGCACGGTCGCTCAAGAAGAGCAGGTCACCATCACGGCGGAGCGCTTGGCCAGATTTCAACCCGTCAAATTTGACGGCGAGATCGTGAGAACAATCGAAGAGGCAGCATTGGCACGCGGCCTGAAATCGAAGCGAATGACATCCGGTGCTGGACACGACGCACAGATGATCGCTCGAATCGCGCCGGCAGCAATGATTTTCGTACCAAGCGTCGCCGGCATCAGCCACAATCCGAAAGAATTCACATCCGAAACCGATCTGGTGGCAGGTGCCAACATTCTCCTCGATGTGGTTTGCAAGCTCACCGCTCCAAGGGAATAGTCCATGGCTCACTCGCTCAATACCCCCGCGATTTTGTCTCAACGCGGACCAAATCAACCGAACCTGGAGACCGACGAGGTCTGGCAAGCGCGCGTGGACATGGCCGCCTGTTTTAGAATGGCCGCTCGTTACGGCATGGCAGAAGGTATTTGCAATCACTTCTCGGCGGTCGTGCCCGGCTACGAGGACTTGTTCATCGTCAATCCATATGGAGCGAACTCAAAACTGGATAAAACTTGGGGGCAAGGTCACTACGCTTTTGCGGAATTGACCGCTTCCATGCTTCTGATCTGCGACTTCCATGGCAATGTGATATCTGGCGACGGAGCCCCGGAAGCGACCGCATTTTACATCCACGCCCGCATACATAAGAACATCCCTCGAGCGAAGGCGGCGTTTCATACCCATATGCCGTATGCTACGGCCCTCTCCATGACCGAGGGTGATCCGCTAATATTCGCCGGTCAGACCGCGCTCAAATTCTTCGGACGTACGGCTGTCGACCGAGATTACAACGGTTTGGCGCTGGACGAACGCGAAGGCGACAGGATCGCCGCCGCAATCGGCGATGCCGACATAGTGTTCATGAAGCATCACATCGCTGAAGCGTGGGACGATTTATATTACCTGGAGCGGGCCTGCGAAGTGCAGACGCTGGCACTTTCCACTCGCACCTGAAATCGCTGAAGCTGCCTACCGTCAGATGCGCGAAGGAGACCCGGATTCCGCGCGGCTTCATTTGCAATCGATCAAGCGAACCCTCGAAAAATCTGAACCAGAATTCAAAACATAGCTAGTTTCCCGATGGGGCCGAACGTTATCGGCCCCATCTGTAGTTTGTTAGGAAGGGGCTACGCCGCGATCGAACCGATCCGTTCCGACTTAGCGTCGTTGAACAGTCGAAAGCGCGAAATTATACTCGAAAGATGCGACACGCTTCCTGCCAGTTCGTAGCTTGCCGCATTCTGCTCTTCCACCATGGCCGCATTTTTCTGCGTACCCTGATCAATTACGTTGACGGCATCATTTATCTCCCGAAGCCCAAGTGCTTGCTCCTTTGTAGACGTTACAATTGCAGAAACATGGGCATCAATTTCGTTGACCTCTTTTGCGATAGACTGAAGTACCAAACCGGTCTCCGCCACAAGGCGCGCACCAGTCTCGACCTGTCCTCCGGCCTGAGCGATCAGAGATTTTATCTGGCGTGCGGCAACTGCCGAACGTTGCGCTAGTTCACGAACTTCCTGCGCGACCACCGCGAAACCTTTACCTGCCTCACCTGCCCTGGCAGCCTCAACTCCCGCGTTTAAAGCCAGAAGATTCGTTTGAAACGCTATGTCGTCAATGACACCGCTAATGTTTGATATCTCTGCCGATGAAGCTTGAATCCCATCCATCGCAGTCATCGTTTGGCTCATTATCGCTTCCGAAGATTTTGCGCGAACATGAGCCTGATTTACCAAAGCTCCAACAGAAGATATCCGCACTGTTGATGCGTTCACTGTCTCTGAGATTTGATTTAAAGCAGCCGCAGTTTCTTCTACAGAGGCAGCTTGCTGCTCCGTTCTTTTTGCAAGTTCGTCTGCCGCGCCTCGTATCTCAACAGCGTTGCCGTCGATTGCGCCAATATGTTCGCCAACTTCTACCAGCGTCCTGTTCAAACCCTCGACTGATC
Organism: Pseudorhizobium flavum; assembly: GCF_902502825.2. Next base: position 223,504 of record NZ_LR723671.1, on the reverse strand, counting down.
GGTTAAAATTGCCCCTGAGACGATCGAGATCCCCAGCGAAAGGATGGTCGATCTTGCAAACTAGATTTCCAACTGCCAACTTGTCGAGGGACGCGCCTAGCGAATTGATTGCGAATTCGATTTCGGCGGAATGTTGCGCACTCTGGCGCTCTCTCACCTGTCTTTCACGATCGGCGGTATCACGGATTTCTTGGGCACTGCCTTCAAGCCTAGCCTTTTCAATCGATGCATCTCTGAGGATCCGCAGCGATCTCGACAAATCTCCGATTTCGTCTTTGGCATTGATCTCGTGAAACGCAACGTCGACATTTCCCGCAGCTACCTGTGAGGTCGCGCCTATGATGTGCTTCAAGCGACCGCTAAACCGTTGAGAAAGAAGCACACCCAGACCGACGAGAGCCGCCGCCCCTAACACGAGAACAATGGCTGAGGTTGCTAGCAAATCATAGACACCTGCAAAGACGGTAGCTTCGGGTACCGTAATAACTACGAACCACTTCGTATTCGCGTCGAGCTCAACAGGCACTGCGATCGCCAGTTCCCTTTCCCCTTCGACCGTTCGTATGGAAGTTGGAACCTCTGGATGAGCCAGAACCTCAGTCCAGCCTGCACTTGCTAGTGCTGTTTCAGTGATCGTCTTCCCCAACATACTTGGGTTTGAATAGCTGACGATCGCTCCTGCAGAGGTGACCAACGAGACACGGCCTGAATCCAAGGGCCGCATCTCCGTCAAGCGCGCTGTTAGTTCGGCAAGTGAGATATCGGTCCCGGTGACACCAACAAATTTTCCATCCATTTCGAGCGGGACCATAATCGATGTCATCAGCACGTCCGCCCCTCCTACGTTGTAGGTGTAGGGCTCCATTATGTAGTCTCTGCCTGTCTGCTTGGGGACAAGGTAGTAGTCACCCGCTCCTGGTTTGTCGTAATCGGTCAGGACATCTAGTTTCTGCCCCGCTTCGGTCCTTGCGATGTAGCGCACATAGCGACCACTCGCATCGTGGTTCGCCGTGTTAGAATAGCGAGCATCAAAGCCATCGAGAGCGTTGGGTTCCCAGCCCGATCCGACCGCGAGTGCGAACGGGCTTGACGAGAGAAACTGACCAAGCAGCAAGTCCATGGATTCCCGAGTAGCATTCCCACTTCGAATAGAAGCGTAGATCGCGGACCGGAGACTATGAGAGAGATCCTGCGCCGGCAGAAGTTGCATCCTGACTTGGATTGCCGTCGCGTCTGCCGCGCTCTGCATCTCGCCAAGACTGCGTTCCCGCATCTGGTTGTACGACAGCCAAGTAAGCGCCGATGCTGTCACTGCGACTGTTGTCAGTCCAGCGGAAATAACTGCGAATAGATTTCTACCAATGGCACTGCGAAGAAACATGACACCCCCCACAAAACAATTTTGATGGGTCACTTTAAAGGGGCATTAATTGCGCTAAAGTTAATTAAAATGCATCGTATATAGATTCTTATCTCCATTTAATGGTTTTTGCATACTAATCACGCAAAAAGGCCGGCGCGATGCGCCGGCCAGGTAGCAGAGCTTCAGGGATACTCTGCTTGGGAAACCGCTACTTCGGTGCCAGACGATTAGCGATCAGGTCATCTACGACTGCGGGATCAGCTAACGTTGAAGTGTCGCCCAGCGACGAGAGGTCGTTTTCGGCAATTTTGCGAAGAATCCGCCTCATAATCTTGCCTGAGCGAGTTTTAGGGAGACCTGGCGCGAATTGAATGTGATCGGGTGTGGCGATGGGGCCGATTTCACTTCGAACATGCGCGACCAAGGATTTCTGAAGCTCGGGATCGAAGGACACCCCGCCCATCAAAGTGACATAACAATAAATGCCCTGTCCTTTGATGTCGTGTGGATAGCCAACCACTGCGGCCTCCGCGACGCTGGGATGGCTGACGAGAGCAGATTCGACCTCTGCCGTTCCCATGCGGTGTCCTGAAACGTTTAGAACGTCGTCAACGCGGCCAGTAATCCAGTAGTAGCCGTCGGCATCGCGTCTACACCCGTCGCCGGTGAAGTACTTTCCTTGGTAGGTAGAAAAGTAGGTTTGAACAAAACGCGCATGATCTTTGTAGATTGTGCGCATCTGCCCTGGCCAGCTCTGTTCGATGCACAGGTTCCCCTCTGCTACGCCCTCTAGGACGTTCCCCTCCTGATCAACAATGACTGGAACAACCCCGAAGAACGGCAAGGTTGCCGAACCGGGTTTCAGCGGAGTGACACCCGCGATCGGGGCGATCATGTGACCACCAGTTTCCGTTTGCCACCAAGTGTCCACGACGGGGCATCTCTCATCTCCGACAACCCGGCTATACCACGCCCATACTTCAGGATTGATGGGTTCGCCGACCGTTCCAAGTACCCGCAACGAGGATCGGTCACTACGGGTGACATATTCGTCGCCCGCTCCCATGAGAGTGCGCAGTGCCGTGGGTGCAGTGTAGAGCAGATTGACACGATGTTTCTCGACGATCTCCCACATCCGACCTGCGTCCGGATAAGTCGGGACACCTTCAAACATTAAGGTGGTTGCCGCATTGGCAAGTGGTCCGTACACCAAGTAGGAGTGCCCTGTAACCCAACCGATATCGGCCGTACACCAGTACACTTCGTTCGGCCGATAGTCGAAAACCACCTCGTGAGTCATGGAGGCATACACGAGATAGCCGCCCGTGGTGTGAAGCACCCCCTTTGGCTTCCCTGTCGATCCAGACGTGTAGAGGATAAAAAATGGATCCTCCGCATTCATATGTTCTGGGGCGCACTCCGGCGAAGCCATCTCCACCGCCTCGCGATACAAAACATCGCGTCCTTCGACGAAACTCGAGACAAAATCACGCTCACCGACAACGAATACGGTCGAGACAGTCAAACCCTGGTGAACTGCAATCTGGATCGCCTTGTCGGCACTTTGCTTGAGTGGAAGTCGCCGACCACCGCGGAGACTTTCGAATGCTGTGATCAATACATTGGAGTCGCAGTCGACCATTCGGCCGGCTAACGCCTCTGGAGAGAACCCGCCGAATACGACTGAATGGACAGCGCCGACCCGTGCACATGCCAACATCGCCACGGCCGCCTCTGGAACCATAGGCATGTAAATCGTGACTGTGTCCCCTTTCTTGACACCTCGCTCGCGAAGGGCATTCGCAAACCTACACACCTCCTCATGGAGCGCTCTGTAGCTGATCCTTCGCGACGCGCAGGGATCATCGCCCTCCCAGATGATGGCGGTTCTGTCCCCGTGTTCTTTGAGGTGTCGGTCAAGACAATTGTACGAAACGTTCGTTGTACCATCCTCGAACCAGCGGATAGACACATTGCCTTCGAAACTGGCGTTCTTCACGATCGAGTACGGTTCGAACCAATGAATCCGCTTGCCGTGTCTTCCCCAGAAGCGGTCCGGATCACGCACACTTTCCTCGTACAAGGTTGCGTATTGCGTTTCGAACCTTCCTGGTTCGACTTGGGATCGCTGATTTTGAATTTGGCTCAAGTTACGCTCCTCCCGCAAAAACTAAATCGCGTCCGCTAAGATTGCAGCCAGTGCAGCCCTTGCGACCTCGAAATCCTGATCACCGGTACCAGAACCAACACCAATTGCCCCGGCGAGAACGCCCTCAAAGCGAATTGGAAGGCCACCCGGAAGGTGCGTTACCCCCCCTTGCGATGCGATGCCCGCCGCCACTCCGAATTCCACGGGCATTGCACCTGTCGCACCATTGATCGATGCGGCTGTACGTGCCTTCGCACGCGCAGTATGCATACTCAGATACTTCGCACCGTCCATGCGGAGACTGGCGATCGTCTCCCCACTAGGGTCGACGACGAAAATGCACTGGGGGACGCTGATGGCTTTCGCCTTATCAACTGCGGCGGCAAGTGCCTGAAGTGCTGCATCTGCCGTCAAGACAATGGAACTGCGGTATTTCTGCATTGTAGTCTCCTTGCGTTGCCAGCACATTAGTTGAGAGCGATATTGTGTTTTAGGAGCGGAAAAGACATATGATCTGTTCGCTCACGGATAAAATCCCGCCGTACTTCACCCCGCAAGGAGACCACTCGCGTCTTGAAGCGCTCGAGTATAAGGGTGGTCAGCAGCATGGAAGAGACTAATTGAATCAGCCTCGTCGACGACTTCACCAACCTTAATCACCATCAAACGCGATGCGACATACCGCGTCGCCGCGAAATCATGTGAGATGAACAACGCGGCGAAGCCGAGTTCACTTTGCAGATCCAAAATAAGATTTAGAATTTGCGCCTGAACAGACGCGTCAAGGGCGCTGACAGGTTCATCGAACAAAATGAACTCCGGACTACCAATCAAGGCTCTCGCGATAGAGGCGCGCTGACGCTGCCCACCGGAGAGTTCATGGGGATATCTCGCAGCCAAGTCCGGGCGAAGGCCAACCTTGTGCAGACTGTCGGCGACACGATCTCGTCTCTCGTCAAACATTGCGCCTTGAATAACCAATGGTTCGCCAATGCTTGTGCCAACTTTAAGACGCGGATTGAGCGATGTTCGAGGGTGTTGTAGGACGGCGGCAAGCCTTGGCTTCTCGCCCGCTCCGAAGGTCCGACCTCGAAAGAGAACCTCACCAGTACTAGGTTTCTGCAGGCCCAAGCAGAGGCGACCGGTGGTGGTTTTTCCTGAACCAGATTCTCCGACCAGGCCGACGGTCTCGCCGGCCCGCACCTGCAAGTTCATATTTTTCACGGCATCAAACGTCCGTTTTCCCCACAGCGAGCCTGCGGAATACGTCACGCCGACGTTTCGCATTTCAAGGATAGGGGTCATGCTTGCTCCCTTAGTTCGCTCGCGTTTGCAAAGAGGCATTTCGCGCACCCACCATCCACCGTCAAATCTTCTGGACGGTGACGGGAACATGTGACGTGCACGTCTGGACAGCGCGGCGCGAATGCGCATTGGTTCGTGGGTTCGTAGAGTGCAGGCGGCACGCCCGGAATGGCGACGAGGCGTTCACCGAATTTGGCGGCCCCCGGTTCGGCGCCTAGCAATGCCCTTGAATACGGGTGTGCAGGATTGGCGAATAGTGCAGCGGTCTCTCGTTCCTCGACGATCCGCCCCGCATACATCACGCAAATCCGGTCGCAGTAGTGCCTGACGAGGGGAAGGTCATGACTGACGAACAGTACCGCAGCCCCAATCTCAGCACATCGCGCGAAGAGCAAATCCATGACCTCGCGCTTCAACGACGCATCCAGCGCTGCGGTTGGCTCGTCTGCGATCAGCAACCGTGGACGACGCATCAACGCCATTGCAATTGTAACCCGCTGCGCCATTCCCCCGGACAGTTGGTGCGGATACGAACTCAGCACTCGCTGAGGATTGCGGATACCCACTCCTTCAAGACGGCCGCTCAGCGAAGCATCGTCCTCTTTCAGAATAAGACGCATTTGACCTGCGATCGCCATCGTCGGATCGAGCGCCGCCATTGGATCTTGGAAAATATACGCAATGGCATCACGCCTAAGATGGCGTAATTCCCTTGAAGAAAGTTGAGGCACGGCCTGTCCGTCGATCGCAAACGTTGTCGCTTCGATAGTTGCACTGGTCGGCAATAGCCGGCCCAGAGTGTTCGCTAACGTAGATTTTCCTGATCCGCTCTCACCTACGAATCCTATCCGAGCTCCCGGTTCGATCGTGAACGATACGCAATCCAGCGCCTGCAGCGCAGCGCGCCCGGTTGAGAACCGGACTGAAAGGTCTTTTATCTCGACTATCATCCGCTCACTCCAGAATTCGGGGGCGTAAAGGGTCCACAGCCGTCCGAAGCCCTTCTCCAAGAAGATTGACCGTTAGGATGGCAAGGACGAGAAAAAGCCCAGGCCCAAAGACGAGCCACGGCGCGACTGTTATGTACATACTGCCTTCACGCAGGATGGAGCCGAGCGAGGCAACTGGCGGCTGAACTCCCAGCCCCAGGAAGCTCAACGCGCTCTCTACTAGAATTCCGATCGAGATCGAGTAGGCGGTCTGCGTGAGGATAGGCAACGCCACATTCGGCAAAAGATGGACCGACAATATCCGCCAGTGCGATGCTCCTACGACCCTCGCCGTAACGACGAAGTCAGCTTGGGCGACTTCTAGCGTGGCCGCGCGTACGACCCGAATCATCGGAGGCATCGTTACCAAGACGATCGCGAATATTACGCTCAGGCCGCCAGGTCCCAATATGGCGGTGATGAGGAGACCAAGGAGGACCGCGGGAAACGAGTAAACGACATCGGCAAATCGAGACAATACTTCGTCAACGACCCCGCCAATGTATCCGGATACAAGGCCCAGAGCAGCACCTACGACGGCGGTGACTAAGACGGCCGACGCGGACACGATAAACGTATTCTGGATGCCTTGGCAGATACGAGCGAGAACGTCGCGCCCGAGGTTGTCAGCACCGAAAAGACCACCGCCTAACCCAGGCGGAGCAAGACGGGCATGCGCAGCAATCTGGTCGGGGGCTGGGATGGGGAGCAATCCACCGACCGCGCCAAGCGTGATCACGCCTAACAGAATAAATAAAGCCGCGATGGCCAGCGCGTCCAAGCGGCTTGTCGCGTAGAGAACCAAAGACAAAAGCTTGCGAAGTTTGCTGGTCTGATCGGTCATTTGCGCAGCCTCGGATCGATAACGCCATAGAGAATGTCAGCCGTCATGTTCAACAGAACCACAAAGGCAGCAATCATCAGCACGCCGGCCTGAACCACCGGATAATCGCGGTTTAGAACCGCCTGGATGAGAAAGCGTCCGAGACCGGGAATTGAGTAAAGTGTCTCAACAATGACGGCACCCCCGACCAGATAGCCCGCGAATATCGTCACGCCGGTAACAAGCGAGACCGCAAGATTGCGCGGGATGTGATGGCGGAGGATTTCACCACGGGACATTCCGCGTGCGATCGCCGCGCCAATATAGTCTTGAGATAAGATGGAAAGGACGGCGGTCCGGATAGTGACTGCGAACAATCCAACGCCGAGCGCCGACAGAGTGAGAACAGGCAGGACAATGGCGCGCAAGTGGGCATCAGCATCCACCGAGAATGCCGTCCACTTACCTACGGTCAGACCAAGCGCATACCGTGAAAATACGTAGAGGAAAGCGCTAGCGAGGATAAAATCGGGAATGCTCATGAGCACACTTCCCGCAAGCTTCCCAGATGCCGATTTCAAAGGCGAATTGTGGTTCATCGCGGACCAAAGGCCGATTGCTCCACCGACAGCGATTGAGAGACAGAGGGCTAACGCGCTCAGTTCAAGGGTGATGGGCACACGAGACGCGAAAGCCTCGGATATCGGTTCCTGTGTTATCAGCGAGACACCGAAGTCTCCGCTGGCAATATTGCCCAGCCATTTGACGAACTGGATATGAAGCGGCTGATCAAGGCCGAACTTAAGGAGGATGGCCTCCCTAAGTTCAGCCGGACCGCGGGGGGCAAGAACACTCGTCAGGTCCCCCGGCAGAAGATGAATAGCCATAAATACGACGACCGAGACCCCGAAAAGGGTTAGCGCCGCACTGCAGGCTCGTACGATCACAGGACGAAGCGTTTCGGTCATCTTACTTTCCAGGCTACTTGAGTTCTGCCTTCTCAATCCCTCGGAGGGTGTGAACATAGCCTTCGGTCTGCTTAATCAGCCCCGTCACGCGGCCGGTTCGTACCGCGATCGTGTCTTGCCGGGTAACCAGAGGGATCATGTTCGCGTTTTCATCGATTGCCGCGCACAATTGCTGAAGAATACCAGCTCGATCGCTACCGGTGGTCTGATAGGCAGCATCGATCAAACGATCGATTTCCGGAACCGCTTTGACGTGCCCGGCGGTGAACCCTGCGAGGACCGGGTTCCACCACAAGGTCGAGATCGCCGGATCGGCGTAACCGGCATACCATGATATCATAGCTTCGAATTGGCTCGGGTTGTCCACCCACGCACGCTTAACCCAGATGCCTTCGTCGACAACCGAGATAGTGGCATCCAGTCCGATTTCTGAAACACCCTGTTTAATCACCTGCGCCATCTGAACGTCGGCGGGAATGTTGCGTACCAGAAGTTCGAAGGACTTGCCTTCAGCACCGGCCTCCGCAACCAGCGCTTTGGCACGATCCAGGTCACGAGCGAAGTTTGGCAGAGCCGAGGTGTCACAGGCCTTGAAGGCTGGAGCCATCACCGCGGTCGGATCTCCTACGCCGCCGAGTGCGATATTCTTGATCTGCTCGCGGTCGAGGCTCAGAGCGACAGCCTTGCGGAGCGGAGCCGACACGAACGGCGAGGTCTCCGAAACGGCGTTGAGTGCCATCATGTAGTAGTTGGTACTGGTTTCGATCGTTACATCGATACCAGGAACGTTTTGCAGCAAGAGAGGTGCGTCGGGGCTAGCCTCGAAGCTCGCAATATCGACGCTGCCATCGCTTAGCATTGCAATTCTAGCGTTGTCGTTCGGCACAATGCGGACCGATATGCGATCTATGCGGGGAAGATCCTTTTCCCAGTAGTGGGGATTCCGCTCAAGAATCCAGTGATCGTCCTGAACGTGCTCGGTTACCATGAAGGGGCCAGTACCGAGCATCGTCTTGCTTGGATCGAAGCTGCCGTCCTTCAGTTTGCTCATCGGGAGGATGGAAGCCATGGTGGCGGCCAGCGCCGGTAGCAGCGGTGCATGCGGGTGTTCGAGTGTGATCCTAACACCCCGGTCTCCGACTGCTTCGCACTTGGTGATCGGGCCGATCGGACGTTGCCAGAAGGAACCGGTGGCGGGATCGCGGACACGCATGATGCTCCCCACGACATCATCGGTCGTGACATCGCTACCATCCGAGAACTTCAGCCCCTGCCTGAGGTTGAACAGATACGATGTCGGGCTTTCCTCTACCCAGCTTTCGGCCAATGCTGGAATGGGACGCAGGTCACCATCCACATCGACAAGACTAGAGTAAACGAGATGCAGGACTTGCCATGACGATCCAAGGATCGAAGTGTGGGGATCTAGCTGCGTGGTTTCCAAAGGCTTGGCCCAGATCAACTCCTTCACTGATTGGGCATGAGCAACGCTCGAAAGTGCATGCGGTAGTGCCATCGTGCCGGCGGCCGCCATCGTCGCATTCAAAAAGGCGCGGCGTGAGAGAAGAAACTTAGCTTGCTCGATCATGTGATTCCCCTTTTTGTAGTTGGTGGATTTAGAGCCGATCCAGAAGACCGCGTGCGTGCTGGACTACCGCTTCCTGATGCGGCTGCAGACTTTGGCCGGCGAAACTCGCGATGTAGTCGTTGAAGGGATCAACCGCGTCAGTCCGGAAGCTGCTCAGCGTTTCCATTACGGCAAGGCCGCAGAAGGGGGCGTAGGCTCGCGAGTACCCTCCCTCGTGCGTCATCGCGAGACGCCCTCCGCAAAGATCGGCTGCAGCCGTCATCAGCCGGTTTGTGAGCGAACGGTAAGCGTCGCTGTACAGCATCAGTCGGGCAAGCGGATCGAGACCACTCGCGTCAAAGCCGGATGTGACAACGATCAATTCCGGCCGATATCTGTAAAGTGCCGGAAGGATGACCTGATCGAATGCGGCGAAATAGGCACCCGAACCGGACCCTGGAGGAAGGGGGATGTTGATATTGTATCCCTCGCCGCGCCCCTCGCCACGATCCTTCATCGCCCCTGTCCCGATCGGGAAAAGATTATCCTGATGGATTGAGATCGTTAGCACCGAGGGGTCGGAATAGAAGATTTCTTCAGTACCGTTGCCGTGGTGTGCGTCCCAATCCACGACCGCGATCCTAGAAAGCCCAAACCGGGCCTGTATCTCTCGAATAGCTATTGCGGCATTGGCAAACAGGCAAAAGCCCATCCCTTCGTTTGGTCGAGCATGGTGTCCCGGTGGGCGCGTGAGGGAATATCCATTCGACACGTCGCTGGCGACAACGGCGCTCATCAATGAAAGGCAACCTCCTGCCGAAAGTCTCGCGATGTCATAGCCGTCGGTCGAAAAAAACGTGTTGGTTCCGGCAGTGCCGCCCAGCCCCCGGCTCTTCGCCTGGATCTCTTCGACATACTCCAGGCCATGAACCCGCAGGATCATTTCTTTGTCGACAGGCTCTGCCGCGATTTGGACTAGCTTCGGCAACAATCCCGAAACCTCCATAAGATTGCGGATACGCCGTTTCGTCTCTGGTTCCTCGGCATGCTGGTCCGGCTGGACCGAGCCACCGGATGGTACGAACGATGCCGAGTTTCCCGCGTCATGCCACATGCAGCGTTCGTGAAATACAAATCCGGTTCCCATTTGAACTCACCCTTCGTGCGAAATATCGTCCGTGAGGGTGCATCCATCGCCCGATTTCGGTTAGTCGCAGCGTGACCGTTCCCTAGTCACATGGTGACCAACTGGTCTCTCAGTTCCGTCGGCGTTTTGCCGTACCGCTGTCTAAAGATCTTTGAGAATGCAGAATGGTCCGAAAATCCGTTCCGATATGCGATTTCACCGACCTGTAACCGGAGTGAATGGTCCTGCAGCATCTCAAACGAGCGAGCCAGTCGAATATCCCGAAGCAGTTCGGAAAAACTTGTTCCGTTTGCCTTGACGCACCTGTGCATATAACCGACCGACACTCTGAGTTCGGCTGCAGCCACTGCAGGCGTGAAGGTTTCCTGCGAGTACCGCTTTTCGACGATCTTCGTGAGGCGGTCGAAGAGCCCGTGGGTGGCGCTGGTCGAGCTAAGTTTGCCGCCCTCCTCAGCGCGTAACATTGCAATGAGGGAGCTGAGTAACTGTCGGTCCAGGCACGAGGAATAGCTGCCGCGCTCTGCAGCAGTCAGATCGCTGATGGCCAACAGATTCGACAAAAAGACCTTGCTCAATACAGGGTGAGCAGGTCTCCAATTAGAACAGTGACGGCCAGCATCCTTGTAAACTTCATCAACGACCCTCGTTTGGGTCTTCAAAAAGATCCCGTTGAAGTAGGTGTCACAGGATAAGTTATAGAAATCGCTCGAGCGCAGCATGACGTATTGTCCCGCGCTGACCACGCCTTCCCTGCCATATTGGCTAAAGTACATGGCACCCTCGAGGGGAAATACAAGGATGTAGAATTCCTCGATATCCTCGGCAATTGCATGCCGACTTCGTACTCCACGCGCCCGTTCAGTGATGTATTGTGAAATGCTGATCCTGGGAAGGTTCACCTCGGAAATAGATGCTGCCCACGTATCGGTTGTCGGCGTGTCTATATCGACGCGGAAGAATACGTCGGAAATCATTTCACGCCATGCCCCAAGCTTTTTGCTCTCGTGAAGAGCATCAGTTGAGAAATGCCGATCAGGAAAGGAAAACATGGTGGACTCCCTCTGCCATGCGTTCTTCGGCCGTCGAGGGAGCGGTGTTCCTTTTTGTCCGTCTCCGTTTTCGACAATTTCAGAGTCTTATTTTATTTTAGCGTTTTCAGCAATTGGAATCATCTGGACAAAAGCGTTTTGCGTATCTAAAAAGCAATTCTACTTCGAAGAGAAAAGAGATGCAGACTCCACTCCAAGCTAGAATCCTCGATCAGCTACGCATGCAGTTAAGCGACGACCTTCGCTCCGGAGATCGCATCAACGAGGCCGAGGTAGCCGAACAACTTGGCGTGTCGAGAACGCCTATTCGGCGTGTTCTTCAGAAACTGGAGGAGGAAGGTGTTCTCGCATACGAACCACGCCGCGGGTTCATTCTCAAAGACATTGCTTCGCTTCTCAAAACGGGTTCGAATGACGGTGAAGAACTACTCGACGAACGCGTAATGCGCGATATGGCGACTGGCGAACTCAATTCGGTTTTCAGCGAACGAGCGCTTATGCAGCGCTATTCCGTTGCGAACGGGGTACTGGTTTCCACGCTGCGCCGGCTGACGCGCGATCGACTGGTGGAACCGTCGCCGGGGCGCGGCTGGATCTTTGCTGACGTAAGCCCGAGTGCAATGGCAGACAGTTACAGATTTCGTCAGATCATTGAGCCGGCGGCCATTTTGTCTGACCGTTACGAAATCGACCATGCGACCCTTCGGGCGCTTGACGAGGACCACGAAGAAGCGATCCGGAACGTTTTGCAGATGGATCGTCGTCGCCTCTTCGACCTGGATGCAAGGTTTCACAAGACCGTCGCACAGGGCGCACGCACCAATGAACTTGTCCAGTCGATTGACCGCCAGAACAATATCCGGCGAGTTACCGAGTACCTCGGCTTCGTCCGTATCGAGCGCTTACGAAAGTCGATGATCGAACATCGGCAGATACTAGCTGCCCTTCTCGAAGGGAACAGGCAGGTGGCAGCATCCCTGATGCATATACATCTTCAGGTGTCACGCGAAGAGACGTTCACTCATATGGACAGCGATCTCGAGCTGCTGCGGGGCGGCATGGTTCGCTTGACGGAAGAAACACGCGACGATGTCGCAGGAGAACGCGACCTATAACAATCAAGTTTCTAATGGCCATGCGGGAGAGATCGCGACAGCGGCGCCGACGGAGCAATTCCCCGAGAATCTCTCAGGCAAAAGGACCGCATGGCTGGAAAATCTGGAGAGTGGCAGCAATGCCCACCGAAGGGGATACCGCAACGCGGGAAGCTCTCAGGTACCGAGGACAGACGGGGATCACCGGGTCGCGAGACCCTCGCAAACTTGTCCTTGGGAGAACATTGAATGCCCCATTTTGCTATAGTCGGAGCCGGCATTACCGGCATCACGACAGCCTACGCCCTACTTAACCGCGGTTATCAGGTAACCGTCTTTGACCGCCACGCCTATCCTGCAATGGAAACTTCCTTTGCGAATGGTGGTCAGCTTTCGGCCAGCAATGCCGAAGTGTGGAACCATTGGTCGACGCTGCTGAAGGGTATCAAGTGGATGCTCACTAAGGACGCGCCCCTTCTTCTCAATCCGACACCCTCGTGGTCGAAGTATTCCTGGCTTGCGGAATTCGTCGCCGCTATCCCGAAATACAAAAGCAATACGATCGACACGGCACGTCTGGCAATCGAGGCCAGAAGGCACATGTTCGAGATCGCCGAACGAGAAGGCATCAACTTTGATCTCGAGAAGCGGGGTATCCTCCACTTCTACAAGGATGAGAAAAGCTACCGGCATGCTCTTGAGGTGAACAAGTTGCTCTTGGAAGGCGGGCTGGACCGTCGGGCCGTCGGACCGGATGAAATACGCTCCATTGAACCAACTCTGACGGGCTCGTTCTATGGCGGCTTCTACACGCCGTCAGATTCGACCGGCGACATTCACAAATTCACCCGCGGACTCGCCGATGTCTGCATGCGAAAAGGTGCCGTGTTCCAATTGGAAACTGACGTGGTGGGCTTCCGGCGACAACGGAAGGGAGTTTCCATTCAGTGGCGCGCAACAGGATCCATTAGTGCTCCGGAAGGCTCAGAGCCATCAGAACAGACCTTCGACGGGGTAGTTATTTGCGCCGGAGTGGCCAGCAGACGCTTTGCCAGCATGCTGGGAGACCGAGTGAACATTTATCCGGTCAAAGGATATTCGATAACGGTCCACCTCGATGATGAACGAAGCCAAGCGGGAGCACCTTGGGTGAGCCTGCTCGATGACGCGGCAAAGATCGTCACGAGCCGGCTTGGCAAGGATCGTTTCCGAGTAGCAGGTACCGCCGAAATCAATGGTGTCAACTATGATATCCGCGCTGATCGTATTGAGCCGCTGGTTCGCTGGACCCGGCAGTACTTTCCAGACATCAACACGAGTCGCGTCGTTCCTTGGAGCGGCCTGCGCCCCATGATGCCAAACATGCTGCCACGTGTCGGCAAGGGCCGCCAACCTGACGTATTTTACAACACGGGCCACGGGCACCTTGGTTGGACATTGTCGTGCGCGACAGCCGAATTGGTAGGTGAGGCAGTAGCGAGCGCACGCGCGGCCTAATTTCATGTAGTGAGCCGGTTGCGCCTCTCCCGAAGAGACAACCGGCTCACTAACGTCTCGTCAATCAAATGACAGCGGGGCGAGAAGAGATTGTCCAGCTAGAGCCAGACCACTCGCCACAGAGATGGCTCGGTTTGTCTGAACAGTTTCGTGCTTTTCGCTAAGTGGATTTCCGCCTCGATTATGCTGCCACCGTCATCGGAGCCAGCCCGTTGAAGTAAGCCTGATCCGGCGTTTGCCGGTCAAGGGATGAATGTGGGCGTCGGGTATTGTAGAAGCCCAGATAACGGCCGATGCCGGCGCGGGCCTCGGACACGGTTTTGTAGGCGTGGAGATAGACCTCCTCGTATTTGATCGACCGCCAGAGGCGCTCTACGAAGACGTTATCCCGCCACGAACCCTTGCCGTCCATCGAGATAGCGATTTCGGCCTTCTTCAGCACGGTCGTGAAGTCGACGGATGTGAACTGCGATCCTTGGTCAGTGTTGAAGATGTCCGGCTTGCCGTAACGGGCAAGCGCCTCCTCGACCGCCTCTATACAGAAAGAGGCTTCCATCGTGATCGACAGCCGCCACGACAGGACCTTCCGGCTAAACCAGTCCACGACAGCGCAGAGATAAACGAAGCCGCGAGCCATCGGAATATATGTCAGGTCCATGGCCCAGACCTGGTTGGGTCTGGTGACGGTCAACTTGCGTAGCAGATACGGATAGACCTTGTGGCCAGGCGCTGGTTTTGATGTGTTCGGGCGGCGGTAAACTGCCTTGATGCCCATCTTCTTCATCAGCGTGGCGACGTGAAGCCGCCCGGCATTCAGCCCTTCTCCTCTCAAAAGCCATTGCAACATCCGACTTCCCGCGAACGGATATTCGAGATGCAGTTCATCGATCCGCCTCATCAGGGCCAGATCGCCGTCTGACACAGGACGCGGTGAATAATAGACGCTGCCACGGCTGAACCCGAGAAGCTTCGCCTGACGTGCGACCGACAGTTTGTGGGAGCGGTCGATCATTTCTTTCCGCTCAGCAATCCCGCCTTGCCGAACGCACCGGACAAAAAATCGTTCTCCAGCGTTAACTCCCCGATCTTGGCGTGCAACGTTTTGACATCGACGGTCGGACCTGCCGGTTCGGCCTTGACCTCATCGCCGAAAACGCTCGTCGCCCCCTCAAGGAGTTGGTCTTTCCATTGCTTGATCTGATTGGCATGAACGTCGAACTGCTGGGACAACTCCACCAGCGTCTGTTCGCCTCGGATGGCAGCGAGCGCCACCTTCGCCTTGAAAGCCGGGCTATGGTTCCGGCGCGGTCGTATCGTCATGGTATCTCCTGTTCCCGGCATCTAAGCCGAAGTCAGGCCGAAATTCCACCTATCCCCACTGTTCAAATTTCCCGAGCCATCTCTCTTTTCGAGCAGTTGGAAAAGCTTCCTAAAGGTCGCAAGAGCAGCCGCAAGTATGAAATACTTTGCTTGGAGATACTAAACTATCTCTTTGAAGGCTCCCTCGTAAATCCAACTGAACAAAAACACACACAGGATGGCCTCAATATTTTCGACATTATTTATTCGATCAACCCAATTGCGCGACATCCGATATGGGATGCAATCGCTCGCGATTTTCCAGCGCGAATAATTATGTTTGAATGCAAGAACTATGGTCACCCTGTTGGGCCAATGCAGGTATTCACAACTGAACGTTATATGAGTGTCCCGGCGCGTAGATCGATATGTTTCCTACTGACCCGCCTCAAGCCGAGTAAAAACGCCCACTTAGCCGCGCATGCAGCCATGCGAGATTCAGGCAAAATGATCATCCTGCTCGACGATCAGGACCTGAGACAGATGCTAAAACTTAAGGACGAGCAATCACTTTTGGAGCGCGGTAATGATGCTTGGTTTATGCAGGATCCATCAGTTCATCTCGAAGCTTTGATTTACCGCTTCTTATCTTCGCTAGGCCGTTAATTCTCTCCTCGATCTGAACGACGCTAAGTATGCGCGTCCCTAATTATCGCTCCTTTTCGCATAGGAACGCGCACAAGGCCATTGGAGTAAATGGCCTTGTGCGGTCCAGTGTCTCTGTGACGTGTTGATACCGGCGCTTAGACCGTCAGGCGGAAGTGGTAAGATTTCGGCCGCGTCAGATAATCGTAGCCTAACCGAGAAAGCGTCGCGCCACGTCCCGAATCCTTCACGCCGGTCCAAGCAAGCTCTGGATCCAGGTAGTCGCAACGGTTCATGAACACAGTCCCGGTCTCGAGCTGATCGCCGATGCGTTCAGCGGCGGCGCTGTCGGCCGTCCACACCGATGCTGTAAGACCGTAGCGACTGTCGTTCATTAAACGGACTGCTTCCTCATCCGAACGCACCGACATCACGCCGGCAACAGGGCCGAATGTTTCCTCCGCCATAATGGACATTGAGTGATCGCAGTCGACGATGATTTGAGGGGAAAGGTAAGCCGACCGTCCCGTGTCGGCAGAGAACTTCGTGCCGTCGACGAGAGCGTGTGCGCCAGCCCTGACAGCATCCGAGATCTGCGCCCGAACACTATTGGCGGCGGATGTTTTCACCATTGGGCCAAGCGTAGTTGCCGCATCTCGCGGATCGCCCAGTGATAGCTGCTCAGCGTAGGCAACCAAGCCGTCTACCACATTCTTGTAATGTCGCTCGTGCACGTAGACCCGCTCGATTCCGCAGCAACTCTGTCCGGAATTAAAGAAGATGCCGTCGGCAATGTTCGCAATTGCGTGCTCGATGTTCGCATCCTCGCGAACATATGCCGGATCTTTTCCGCCAAGTTCCAAACCAGCCGAGGTAAAGGATCCAGAGAGCGCACGCTGAACGGCATGTCCTCCGCCAACCGAACCCGTGAAGCAAACGTATGACACTCTGGGATCGGCGATCATACGCGCGACCTGGTCGTGATCAATGTGTAGGAACTGAAAGACACCGTCCGGCAGCCCAACCGCGCGGAAAGCCTCGTCCATCCGCTCAGCCGCAAGCGGTGTCTGGTCGGAATGCTTCAGGACCACTACGTTTCCAGCAGCAAGTGCCGGGATAACCGCATTTACCGCCGTAAGGAAGGGATAGTTCCAAGGTGCCAGCACGGCGACAACGCCAAGCGGTGCTCGTTTAATTGACCTGTCGAACCCTTCGAGCTTGGAAGGTACAAAGGGTTGCAGTGCTTCGGGGGCAAGTCGGAGCATGGTTCGAGCACGCGTCTCAAATCCGGCCACTTCACCTCCGCTGTAGGCAATCGGGCGGCCCATCTGCGTCGTTATCTCGGCAGCGATTGACTCTTTCTGTCCTACGAATGCGGCCACCGCTTTTTCGAGAATTTCGATGCGGCGAGCAAGTGACCAAGAACGCCACACAGAGAAGGTCTTGGATGCTCGCGCGAGAGCGGTGTCGACATCTTTATCAGTGTGCCGCTCGCGTGTGAGCAGAACACTGTCATCAATTGGGGTGATCGTTTCAAACGATGCCATGGATATTCCTCTATTTGACTGCGCTGCTTGGGACGGGCCGATGCCGTAGCCGGCGCTGGACTTTTCTTTCCAACTGCAAGTTCCTGCATCGAGGTGACGATCTCTGATGGTGAGGCTGCCCTATCGATGCTCAAGCCTAAATCGGCCCTTCATGTTTTGAGAGTTATTGCATCTTGCGAGCCATAAGCGCACGACAAACTCCTCCCCTCGCCTCCACTTTCGCCCCCTTTCGAGTGCTTTGCTAAAGGCGAAAAACCTTATTGCCATCGCGATTTCCGCAATAAAGGCCCGGAATTGCGGGAAACTTTAACTTGCTTAGTTGCGAAATGCAAAATTAGGTGATTGCACTTTGAACATGAATTGACATCATTCGCAAGATGGTGTTGTGTCCACCCGCAGCGTTTTAGACGCTCAAAACGCAATTCTACTCTCAAGGAGTTGCGAGTGAAATGGAGGTGAACATGTTACTGGCTGCACACCCGCCAATCGGGTCTCGCCCTAGAGAACGCGGCAAACTGAATGCTTGTTTGCCAGTGCTGCCGGAGGCACGCACATGAGGCCTGAAGCTTTCCTCGGTTCCGTCGCCCCTGCGAGTGTCTATAATGGCAGCGGTCATTCGAAGGTTGTGCTTGTCTGCGAACATGCATCCAATCACGTCCCTCCTCAGCTCAACGGTCTTGGTCTGCCAGATTTCGAACTGACTAGACATATCGCTTGGGACCCCGGCGCCTTCTCAGTGGCCAAGAGGCTTTCAGATCTTCTCGACGCGCCCTTGGTGTACGCTAACGTGTCTAGGCTCGTGCTCGATATCAATCGCCAACCCGGTCATCGCGGCTCAATCGTTGAAGTCAGCGAACTCACAGAGATACCAGGGAATAAAAACCTCACCCCGCTCGACCGTGAGACACGCGCCCGTGCCATATACGAGCCGTTTCACGAAGTTCTTCGTTCGACTATCGAGCGTCGTCGCAAAGCGAATCCATGGATCATCTCGATCCACAGCTACACGCCAATTTACAAAGGTGTGCCACGTCCGTGGCATGCAGGCATCCTTCACAATGATGACCGACGATTGTCGACAGATATGCTGGAAATGCTCCGACAGGACCCGGCTCTTAACATCGGCGACAACGAGCCTTACGCGCCGATTGACGGTGTCTACCACACCGTCGAGCGCCATACGAAACCCTTCGGTTACAAAGGCGCGATGGTTGAAATCCGAAACGATCTGATCGCCGACGCGAATGGCGAGCAGGAATGGGCAGAACGCTTCCACCAGGTACTGACAAGGATGCTCGCCGTGGAAGCGTAAACAAGCTTCACACGCCGCTGGAGGAGTCGGCCGTGTGTGATAAAATCATCTTGGAGGAGAAGATACTTTGACGAATGAACACGTTAAACTCGACAGGAGGTTGAACACGACCTCTGCCGCAATGTTCGGCTTGTCGTATATGTCACCCTTGGTGGTGATTGCGACGTTTGGAGCTATCGCGGTCAAAACGGGAGGGGCGGTCGCCACCGCGTACATCGTCGCGACGCTGGCGATGCTAGCGACCGCGGCGAGCTATGGATTCATGGCATCCCGGAATCCCGTTGCAGGTTCCGCATACACATATGCCTCGAATGTCTTTGGACCGGCAACTGGATTCCTCGTTGGGTGGGTGCTGCTGCTCGACTACTTCTTCATTCCCATGGTCATTTGCCTTCTGACAGCTACAAGTCTGTCCACCCTCGATCCTGAGGTGCCTTTCTGGGTCTGGGTCGTTGTTGTCTCAGCAATGTCGACGCTCATAAACGTTCTCGGGATTAAACTGACCGACCGCGTAAACCTCATCATCATGGTTATCCAACTCGTAATGGTCGCTATGCTCGGCTATCTGTGCGTTATGGCGATCCTTCATGTGCCTGGCGCGGAGCTCGCATCGGTTAAACCGATCATGAACGAGCATACGAATTGGGGGATGATCATGGCCGGCGCAGCAGTCGCCTGCTACTCGTTCCTTGGATTCGATGCCATCTCGACTCTCTCGGAGGAAACCGTTGATCCTCGTCGGTCGATACCTCGCGCGATCTTTATTGCCACTCTTCTTGGCGGCGCGATCTTCATCGTCTCGACCTACTTGTTGATGGTCGCCCACCCATCTCTCACGTTCGAAAGCATCGACACCGCTGCTTACGAAATCGTCGGCCAGGTCGGCGGCGCAACGTTCAAGACCGTGTTCACCGTGGTCGTTGCGATCGCCTTCTTCGCCGCCGGGCTCTGCGCCCATGCAAGCGCCTCACGTCTGCTTCTCGTCATGGGTCGCGACGATATGATTCCTGCAAAGCCGTTCGGCTATATTAGTCGTCGGTTCAAGACCCCTGTCGTAAATATTGTCCTTGTCGGGCTGGTGATGCTGGCCGCCATGAAATTTGACATTTCAACGTCCACAGCGTTCATCAACTTCGGAGCCTTTACAGCATTCTTCGCGGTAAACGCTGCTGTGGTCGCTCTCCTCACGCGAAACTCCGCCGAACGAAAAGGGCGTTTGGCACTCATGATCGTTGCAATTTTCGGGGCTGCGTTTTGCGGGAGCCTCTTTTTGAGCCTGGACCGACTTGCTCTCGAGTTGGGACTTTCTTGGTCGGCACTCGGTATCGTATATCTTCTAGCGAAGACGCGAGTCCTGAAAAGACCGCTTCCACGGTTGGCTACCGACCTCTGAGGCCGCGAAGCAAGTTCGTGGGCCAGCGAATAACTAAGATGCGGGTTCGTTGAAGCCCACCTGAAGCCTCCGAGATCAGCCGGTTTCGGAGGCTTCGTGCATTTCGGATGACATTCTGCGAATAGATTGGAGCTCACACGTCGTTGCGAATCCGCGTCAAGATTGCCACCTGTTCGGTCGGTCGAGAATCTCGTAAGGGACGACTGCGGACTCGCTGGAAACGAAATGCCCGATACCATTACTCTTCATCCGACGACTGGCTTTCGCCGTTTCGGCTTGGTTCATGAAAGAAAGCAGGCAAGGTTGTCATCCTAGGTGGCGCTATCCTGCTAAAGCGAGGCAAGCAAAGCGGCAACGGCGGCTTCGGCGTTCGTCTTATCCGGGCCAGACATGAGAAAGAGGTTCGCGCGCGAGATACTGAACCGCGCCGGGTTTGCCGGAGGCTCCAACTTCTGAGAGAGTGGAGCCACTATGAGCAAGACAACGAACAAGTTTTCACCTGAAGTCCGTGAGCGTGCCATCCGCATGGTCTTGGATCATGAAGCAGAACATCCGTCACGGTGGGCTGCCGTTTCATCAATCGCGGCCAAGATCGGCTGCTCGCCAGCGACGCTGCATGAATGGGTCAAGAAGACCGAGGTCGACAGCGGCAAACGAGCAGGTCTGCCGAGCGATGTGGCCGAGAAGATGAAGGCTCTTGAGCGGGAGAACCGCGAGCTTCGTCAGGCCAACGAGATTTTGCGCAAGGCGTCTGCTTATTTCGCGATGGCGGAGCTCGACCGCCCCTTCAAACGATGATCTCGTTCATTGACGAACACCGTAGCGTGTTCGGGGTCGAGCCGATCTGCAGGCTTTTGCCGATTGCCCCATCAACTTACTACGAGAACGTCGCCAAGCGCTTGGATGTGGGTCGCCTGTCGGTTCGCGCCCGCAGCGATATCGGCCTGAAGATCGAGATACGCCGGGTGTTCAATGAGAACTTCCAGGTCTACGGCGTGCGTAAAGTCTGGCGGCAGTTACAACGAGAAGGCTACGACATCGCCCGTTGCACTGTCGCCCGGCTTATGAGGTCGATGAGCCTGCAAGGTGTCATTCGGGGAAAGCCGATCCGCACGACGTTCTCGGACAAGACGGCTCCGAGCCCGCTTGACCGGGTGAACCGCCAGTTCAAAGCCCCTGCGCCGAACAGGCTGTGGGTTTCGGATTTCACCTATGTCGCGACCTGGCAGGGCTTCGTCTACGTGGCCTTTGTCATCGACGTCTTCGCTCGTCGCATCGTCGGCTGGCGGGCGAGCCGGACGGCACAGGCGAGCTTTGTCCTCGATGCCCTTGAGCAGGCACTTCATGATCGGCGGCCCGTTCATGGCGGCGGGCTCGTGCATCATTCGGACAGGGGCGTTCAATACGTTTCCATCCGGTACTCCGAGCGGCTGGCAGAAGCTGGCATAGAGCCTTCTGTCGGAAGTGTCGGCGACAGTTATGACAATGCCCTCGCCGAAACGATCAACGGTCTCTACAAGGCCGAGGTCATTCATCGGCGCGGACCATGGAGGAACTTCGAAGCGGTGGAATTCGCCACTCTGGAATGGGTCGACTGGTTCAACCACCGACGACTTCTGCAGCCCATCGGAAACATACCGCCTGCCGAAGCCGAAGAACGCTACTACGCCATGCTGGACGAAACAGCCATGGCCGCATAACTCAAACCAAATGGCCTCCGGCAAACCCGGCGCGGTTCATACGGCCCTATTTCCGGTTTTTGGTAGCGAGCACATTGCGGATCGAGAAACTTGAGTGAATTCGTAGCACTCCGGGAAGCTTGGCAAGAATCTCCTTGTGGATACTTTCGAACTCAGAAGCGTTCGCAACTTCGACCCGTAGCAGGTAGTCCGATCCACCTGTCATCAAGAAGCATTCCCGAATTTCCGGATACTTCCGAACTGCTGCCTCGAAGCGATCAAGGTGATCCTCTGTTTGCCTTTCAAGCGTAATATTGATGATTACTGCGATGGTGGAATCCACGTTCCCGGTGTCGACAAGCGCGGTATAGCCGCGAATTACGCCGGACTTTTCCATCAACTTGATCCGCCTCAGGCACGCTGATGGAGAGAGGCCTACCTCCGTTGCAATGCTCGCATTGCTCATGCGTGCATCAAGCCGCAACAGGCGAAGAATATTACGGTCAATTGCATCAAGATCCATCATCGCAGATCATTCCATTGGTTCGCAAAATCGTTGAACATGCTTCATAGATTGCAATAATCGATCATTCTTTCACTGACAATTTCACAATTATTTCACTACGGTCTCACGATAAACGGGAGGCCTTTAATGGACGGTGTTGTACAGAGAAAAACAGATCACGAGCCCGTCGTGGAAACTGGTGCTTCCGGCTTCCTGACCATCAACCTGGCTGCTCTTGGTCGCAATTATGATCGGCTCTCCGCCGATGTGTCACCTGCGCACGCGGCTGCGGTCGTAAAGGCTGATGCCTACGGCCTTGGCGCGGACAGAGTAGCTACCGAACTTTACACGCGCGGCTGCCGCCACTTCTTCGTAGCGCAGTTTCTCGAAGCAATTTTCCTGCGGCCGCTACTTCCTGCCGATGCCATCATCTTCGTCTTGAACGGCCTTCAGCCGGGCAACGAGAAGGCCTGTGCCCACGAAGGAATCGTGCCCGTCATAAACTCCCTGCCCCAATGGCAACAGTGGTCCGCAGTTGCCAAACAGCTCGACCGCACGCTGCCTGCAGTGTTGCAGTTCGACACCGGGATGTCCCGTCTCGGCCTTCCTCCAGAAGACCGAGCATCGCTTGCCAGCCTCATGGAGCACGAGAACGGCATCGAAGTGCTTTTCATCATGAGCCATCTTGCTTCGGCCGACGATCCCGACAGCATCCAGAACCAAGACCAGCGCGTGGAAATGGAGCGTATCACCGCAGAGTTCCCTCAATTCCCTGTGTGTTTCGCCAATTCCGGTGGCATTTTCCTCGGCAAGACCTTTCACGGCATCCTTGCACGCCCCGGCATCGCGCTCTACGGCGGCGCTCCTACGGGAACCGCCGAAAACCCGATGGAGCCGGTCGTTAACCTAGATGTCGCCGTGGTGCAGGTGCGCACTGTACCTTCCGGCACGCGGGTCGGCTATAGCGGAACTCATGTGACGGCGTGTCAAACGCGGCTTGCCACCATTGCCGCCGGTTATGCGGACGGCCTGCCGCGCAGCCTTTCGGGCCGCGGCGCCGTCTATTGTGATGGTGTGCGCCTGCCCATCGTCGGCCGCGTGTCCATGGACAGCATCACCATCGACATCTCTGCCCTGCCGGAAAACCGGCTCACGCTTGGCAGCCGTGTCGAAGTGCTTGGATCGAACCAGACGCTGGAAGATCTCGCCAGAGATGCCGGCACGATTTCCTACGAGATCCTGACCGGTCTGCGTCACCGTTACCAGCGAACATATCGCTGATCCCTCCCTTCCCTTTTGAGGACACCATGAAAGTTATCGTTCTCGGCGCTGGTATTGTTGGCGTGACATCGGCATACCAGCTTGCGAAGGCCGGCCATGAAGTCACGGTCGTCGATCGCCAACCCGGCCCCGCGCTGGAGACCAGCTTTGCCAATGCCGGCGAGGTATCCTTCGGCTATTGCTCGCCCTGGGCTGCGCCCGGCATTCCGATGAAGGCGCTGAAATGGCTGTTCATGGAACACGCGCCACTGATCCTGCGCCCTAAGATTGATGCCGCCATGATCTCATGGATGCTGAAAATGCTCTCCAACTGCACATCTAAGCGCTACGCCATCAACAAGAGCCGCATGCTGCGGCTGGCAGACTACAGCCGCATCTCACTTGCCGCGCTGCGCGAGGAGACCGGAATTGCCTATGACGAGCGGATGCAAGGTACACTGCAGCTCTTCCGCACACACGCCCAGCTCGAAGCCTCTGCCAAAGACGTTAAAGCACTTGCCGCTGACGGAATTCCATATGAGGTTCTTGACCCTGAAGGGTGCATCCGCGTCGAGCCGGCGCTCCGACACGTCCGCGAAAAAATTGTCGGGGGCCTTCTGACACCGAAAGACGAGACCGGGGACTGCTTCAAGTTCTCGAATGCACTGGCGGCGAAAGCCGCAGAAATCGGCGTGCGCTTCAACTATGGCAGCATCATACGTGGCCTCGATGTCGAAGGCGGCCGAGTACGCGGCGTAGTCACTGCCCATGGCAGGCTGGAGGCTGATGCTGTCGTTGTTGCGCTCGGCAGCTTCTCGCCGCTGCTTGTGCGACCGCATGACATCCGTCTGCCCGTCTACCCGGTCAAGGGCTACTCCCTGACAATCCCCATCACCGACGAGGCGCGCGCACCGGTCTCGACTGTAATGGACGAGACCTTCAAGATTGCCATCACCCGTCTCGGCGATCGGATTCGCGTTGGCGGCATGGCTGAGATCTCCGGTTACACGAACGATCTCGGGGAACCCCGTCGCCTGACGCTGCAGCACTCCGTCACCGATCTCTTCCCCGGCGGGGATGTTTCTAAGGCCAGTTTCTGGTCAGGCCTTCGCCCGATGACACCGGACGGCACGCCGGTGATCGGTGCGACTAAGGTCGCTGGCCTATATCTGAATACCGGCCACGGAACGCTCGGATGGACCATGAGCTCGGGCTCCGCCCGTGTCATCGCCGACCTGGTGTCCGGTCGCCAACCCGATATCGATGCTACTGATCTCGCAATAGCCCGCTATGCCTGAACGTCATTCAAAAGGAGACAAATCCATGCTCGAAGAAATCAACACAGCCAATGCACCAGGTGCCGTTGGTCCTTTCTCGCAGGCGATCAAGGTCGGTAACGTGCTCTTCGTTTCGGGCCAACTACCGATCGATCCGGCGACCGGTGAGTTCAATTCCGACGACGCTATCGCCCAAGCCGAGCAGTGCCTGAAGAACCTGGCGGCCATTGCCGCGGCCGCGGGCACCACACTCGCCAGCACTGTCAAGACGACCGTGCTCCTCACTGATTTGGGTCAGTTCACAGAGATCAACAAGGTTTACGCCGGCTTTTTTGCAAAACCCTATCCCGCCCGCGCCTGCTATGAGGTGAAGGCATTGCCGAAGGGTGCGAAGGTGGAAATTGAAGCGGTAATAGCGCTCGGCTGAGAAACATCGGGGCCATCCTAAAGAGGCTGGCCCCGGTCCAATACGCTAGCTTTTAAACGCGGGCGGCGACCCTTTAGCCTTCATGAGATGCTGGGTCATTGCTCCCGCCGCCCGTTTTTGATCGCCGGCATCCAATGCATCAAGAATCTCGATGTGCTCTGCGCACGAGGCGTTCAGGCGACCTGTATCGATCAGCGAAGCGTATTCCAGCAGGCGACGAAGTTTGTTTTGCTGAGCCACCGCCTGGATGACGAACGGGTTGCGAGAGCATTCTGCAATGAACTGGTGAAATTCTTCATCCAGACGAAACAGTTCCGGAAGGTCGCGGGTCTGAGAGTTGAGAACGCGCTCGTGGCGGCTACGAATAGATGCAGCGCCGACCTTGTCATAATGGAAGGATGATTGAAGGATCGCGCCCGGCTCGACCAGCAGGCGGAAATCATAGCTCGCGTCGTTCGAGTCTTGTGAATTCAATGTAGGCTCGAACTGCCAACCATACCCTGGTGATCGGACGATGACCCCTTCTTCGGATAGCAGTTCTAGCACACGAGATTTTTTGCCAAGGCCGTAACGAGAACGGAAGTAGCTCTCTGACACCTCTCGGGGGATCTGTCCTTCAAACCAGTCGCGGGTGATTTGCTCCTTGATCTGCTCCTCATCTTCCTGGGGCAGAGCGGCAAGCATTTGTTCGGCCAACTCCGGGCTTGCCTTGACATATAGTCCCCTGCCCCAGCCTCGCTCGGCCGCTCCTAGCTCGGTTACCTTGGCAAGAGCCGCGCGCAGCGGTGTACGAGACACGCCAAACACCTGCGAGAGCTCTATCTCCCGCAGGTGCGCGCCGGTTTCAAAGGCCCCATCCACGATCTTCGTCAGCAATTGCCTCACAAGCCTGAGCTGAAGGTCCGTTTTAGAGTCCACTCAATATCCCATCTCAAAAATGCTTGTTGACCTTACGAGTCCTTGTGCTCCGGCATGTTGAAGCGTTCAGGGTCGTTGAACCGCCGCAAGACGTTGGAGGTCATGCGAGCGATTTCGTTATCATAACTATTCCACGCCATCGAGCCTGCCCATGCAATAGACCCTGTAGAGAACACCGCGCCTCCTCCAGCGGTTTCGAAGAACGTCAGATCAGCGCGGATGATGTCGGCCTGTGTACCCGACCAGTCAGGAGTGGGATCCAGCAGGTCTTCAGGTGTCATCAGGTAGATGTCGGTGTGACGTGTTGATGACGCGAGCACAAGCGCGTGGTCTGGGGTACCCTGGGATTGATCTGCTCGATCAACCTCCAATCCCGCAGCACCTCCACCTGCCAGACCAAAATCACCGATTTTGGCATCCGCCGACACACCCTCGAATATAAATGAAACGCGCGGATCCTTGGCTGCGGGGGCAAGATAGTAGGGTTCGCATATATCGAAGCCTTGGGATGTCATCCCCACGCCGCAAAGATGATTTGGCGGGCGACCGTTGCGTCGCCAAAGCCCCCCATATTCGCCGGTGAAAGCATGATAGAACTGGCCATGCCCCGGCTCCCAGGGACGAATTCCTGCCTCCGAGCGACGGCACTCCATAATCCCCGGCATGTCCTCGTTGAAGCTGACAACCCAATAGAAGCCGTTTCCGCCAAGATACATCAAGCGGCCGCCTCGATCGGTAAAGCCTTGCAGCGCCTCGATCATATTCCGGGTATAGTATTCCGGATGCGTCCCAGTGATCACGACGTTGTACTGACCGAGCAGACGCATCCCTTCCTCATGGACATCCTCGTCGGTGATCACGTCATAGTCCTGATCAATGGCATCCAGCCACCCCAAGATGTGGGTATCAGCATTGAACTGCCAAACGTTCGAGCCAAAACCGCCAAGGAACGATTTCACCTTGGGCTGGAGATCAACGATGGGCCGCAAGCGAGAGCTATGGAATACGCCGCTCCCATCGTCGTGGGTTTCGTAGACGGAGAACCCGATACCCGGATTGGACTGAAGGAACATATGGTGGCGATCCAACTCGACCACCCGCCCCATCCCTATTTCGGTTCCAGGGACGTCCATCCCAAGACGGTGGTTCGCATAGGCAAGGTAACTGCACGTCGGAAACAGGAAAGCTACAGTGTTTCGGGACCGCCGTTCCCGAGGCGGCCGAACAGCGAATACAGAGTAATATGCTGCTTCCTCGTCCCCATCCGGAACCAATCGCACAGCGTATACACCGCTCTTGAGACTGTCCGGAAGAGAAACGGTGAAGTCAACGTCCCATCCTGCGTCATAGAAGTCAGTGGAGTGGAAATGAATAGCGGAATAGAGATCAGGGCGCTTTTTCCAGTCAAGCTCCTGCCCCTTCCAAAGCCATCCGGTCATGGCCCGAGCCGGTGCGTTATGGATGCGCCCATGGAGTTGATAGGGAGAGATATCGCAGATCGTTTGCGTCGTCATCTTCACGGAGAAGTCCCACGCGGCGAGTAGCGCACGCATTCGGGCAAGCTGAGAGAAGTCGGCCAGCAGCCGCCGCAGGGCGTCATGTGATATTTCCGCTCCAAATATGGCCGGCCGATCGATCTTCCCGTCGAAGAACCTTGTAGGGCGGCCGTCCAAACCTCTGGAGGCCGCGATCAAGATTTCTTCCGCCCCGCACTGACCACCAGCAACTTTAACCGTTTGAACCAACGGCTTCACATCTTCACTTGCGGCCTCGTTATCTTTCGAAACCGCAAACGTCAGCGATCCGGTTTCTGCTGAGAAGGACAATGAGATTACGTACCACGAATTTGTCTTGACCGATTGTTCGATCTCAAGACGTTGGCCATGGGCTTCCGCAACGAAATGCCCGCTCGCATCAATGCCGATATGAGCGAACCCAGGCAATGAGATGATGGAACGCTCGCGTTCGTCGACAAGAGTGGGTCTGACGACAGCGGCGATTGTGAAATCGGAAAGACCGGAAAATACATGTTGAGCTGGGACGATTACACACGAGCCAGGGAAAAAACGCTTCTCTATTGCTTTGCGAGCGCCGCCAAGATCCAGATCGATCAGTTCATCCTTGTATCCTGGTCCTTCGGGATTGGTGTCGCCCTGGATTATTCGACGCAAGTCGGCGCGATATTCTCGGGCACCAAAGGAACTAGCCATAACGGATATCGTTTCACCCGCGGCAAGGCTGAGTTTGTCAGTGTAAGCAACAATCGGCAACATGTTTGACTTCCAGTTCAGTTTAGGCAGCGCTTTGCAGAGCAGTGGTTAGGTCGTCGCCGGTCAAATCCTGCCAACGACGACGAAAGATGTCGCGTTCCGCGTCCAGCAGATCGGTGTAAACGACACCTTCTACGATCTCGATTTCCGACCCACGTTTGCGGGGCATCTTGCCAAGCAGCCAGCGACCATGCCGCTCCTGTGTGACGAGCACATACTTAGAGGCCCAATCTGCTCCTCGCATTCGATTGAGCACACGTTGCAATCCGGGGCTATGATACCCCACGGGATCAGCGAGAAATTCTCGAGCGAACTGCAGGTCGCTCTGGTCTAGTTGGTATCTGCTCATCTGGCACTCCAAGAAAAAAGTCGGGGTGCACCAGCCGCACCCCGACGGTTTCGAGTAAGAAATCAGTTCGTCTTGATGCGGTCCCAAGCGCGGGTGTAGGTTCGTAGATCCTTGCCAAGGTCCTCGAAAATCTGAAGTTTCGCGCGAACTTCGGGAGAAGGGTTGATCGATGGGTTCGTCTTGAGATTCTCCGGAAGCAGCGAAACCGCAGCCGTGTTCACAAGACCATTCGTGAGACGCTCAGAGTTCTTTGCGGCGTTCTCCGGACGCATGAGAAATTGCATGAATAGTTTGGCATTCTCGGGGTTCGGAGCTCCCTCCAGAAGGCATACATCCTCTTGGTACATCGTGGCACCTTCTTCTGGGATGACGAAGCCGAGTAGATCTGGGTTCTGAAGGACATTGAGAACTGCCCCGACATACCAATGGCTTGCCCCTACGTCGCCTGCAGTTACCAACGGAGCTACGTCATACCGGAAGGCGCCGATGTTCGGTTTCTGCTCCATGATGAATGCCTCCGCTTTTTCGATCTCGGCGGGATCGCGCGAATTCACAGAAGAACCCGTCATGATCAGACCGACCCCGAGCGTTTCACGCAGGTCATCAAGCATCGTTACCTTGCCGGGATTGGCCTTGGCGTAGTCGAAGAACTGTTGCCAGGACTTCAGCTCTGGAATGAGCTTCTTGTTATAGAGGATGCCAACCGCTCCCCAGGCGTATGGCAGGCAATAGTCCCCTTGGGGGTCCTCATGCGACCGAAGAGCCGCCTTGTCGATATTCTCCCAGCCGGGCATCTGGTTAGGATGTGCTGCCTGAAGCAAACCCAACTTCTGCATAATGTCATGCATATGTACCGAGGGCCAAACGAGGTCGTAGCCGGCTGCACCTGCCTGGATCCGAGCAAGCATTTCCTCATTGGTCGAATAGGTGTCGAGCGTTACCTCGACCTTGTACTCCTTGCTGAATGCGTCGATCAGCTCCGGGTTGATATAGTCTCCCCAGTTGTAAAGACTGAGTTTCCCATCTGCGGAGGCCATTTGGGTGGTCAGCAGAAGGATCGATGCCACGCCTGCAAGTCGAGTCAGCATTCTCTTCATTTCAGGTACTCCCCTTATTTTGATTGTTAAGGCTTTCGGTTACGCAGCAGCAGGCCAACTGTCGCTACGATGAACGAGAACACGAGAATTAGAACCGCCAGAGCAGTGATTTGTGGTCGCAACCCCCTCCGCATCATGGCGAGGATGAAAAGTGGCAGTGTCTGCGAGCCTACACCTGCGATGAAGTAGGTGATCACCACGTCGTCGAGCGATATGATGAAGGCGAGCAGAAAGCCGCCCACCACTCCGGGCATGATCTGCGGAAGCGTCACGCGTCGAAACGTTGTGAACGGACCAGCGCCCAGGTCCGCCGATGCCTGCTCCAAGGTTGTGTCCATTCCTGCAAGGCGAGCGGAAACGACGACAAAAACGTAGCTGGACAAGAACGTCACGTGGCCGATGATGATCGTCAAAAGACCAAGTTCGAAACCAACCCCAACGAAAAAGATGAGGAGCGCGATACCCAAAACGATATCGGGGATGAGCATCGGTAGGAGAAGGAGCGTTTGGTAAAAGCGTTTTCCGAAGAACTTGTAACGCGCCAAGGCGATTGCAGTTGCTGTCCCAACTACGGTAGCGATGGTTGAAGCCGAAACCGCGACGAGAAAGCTATTTTTGACGACTTCAAAAATTCGCTGCGGAGACTCGCTGAATGCCGCGTCAAAAGTCGTTTCAACAGCCGCACCACCAAAAATTGTCCGGTACCAGTCGAACGTGAACCCGGTCCAGACGGCCATGTTGATAGGGTTTGCGTTAAAGGAGTAGAGAACGATCAATGCGAGCGGCATGTAAAGGAAGGCCAAAAATAGGAGGCCATAGAAATTGAAGATGCTTGGGAAGATTTTGAAAGACGACAGGATCCTGTGCATTACGCTGCTCCCCTTGTCTGAGCACGAGAGCTTCGAACAACCTGGAACATGACCACGAGAACGACAGAGGCCATGATGAGGAGCGCCAACGCGGCGCCGAAAGGCCAGTCACGTGACTGCAGAAAGGAACGTTCGATCAGATTCCCGGTCATTTGAACCTTCGAACCGCCAAGGAACGAGGGCACGATGAAATTTCCAAGCGCCGGTATGAAGACGATAATCGATCCGCCAGCGATACCAGGTAGTGTCAATGGCAGAATGACGCGGAGAAACGTCTGCAGCGGCGTTGCTCCTAAATCCTGGGAAGCCCGCACGAGCGAGTAGTCCATTTTTTCGACGTTCGCGTAGATGGGGAGAAACATGAACGGCGTGAAAATGTAGACCATACCGACGATGACGGCGAAGCTCGAGAAGAGCATGTCGAGCGGCTGCGCGACGAGTCCGATGCTTTGGAGCGCCATGTTGATGAAGCCGGTTGGCCTCAAGAGCAGAAGCCAGGCGTATATCCGCACGAGAAGATTGGCGAAGAACGGCAAAGTGATCAGGAACAGAACGAAACTCTTGCGTCGTTCGCTCATGCGGCTGACCCAAAAAGCAGCGGGGTAGCAGATTAGCAGCGAGCATATGACAGTCAGGCAGGCAATCTTGAGCGAGCTCAGGAATATTGAAAGATAGATCGGCTCAAAGGTCTCGTAGTCATTGAGTGGCCAGCCGATTATTCGCCCGTAGTTATAGGGGTACCAGTTCCACTCGACACCGCCATAGAGGCCCGGCTCAAGAAAGCTGTAAACCACCATGATCCCAAGTGGGATCAGAAAAAAGGCACCCAGGAGGATCGTGATCGGCGATAGCAACAAGACGAGGGCTTGCGTTTTTCTTGATTGAACGGTTTTTCCAGCAATCATCTCAGCCTCGCTCGGCTGCAATCAAATGTGCGGAAGACGGCGAGTAGGCGATGCGAACATTCGCCCCAGCTTCGATCGCGTTCCGAATGCCCGCTCGATCGTGGTGGTGATGGACGATAGCGGTCCTGCCAAAGCCTACGTCGATATGGACATGAATGACGGATCCGACAAAGATAACGTCCTTAACCCGCCCTTCCAGAGTGCCGGCTCCCTCGAATTCCTCGGAGTCGACCAGGCGGAGATGTTCTGGACGGAGAACCATCTTGACTGCGCTGCCGTTTGCGAAGTCCCGTCCCTTCGCAATAAGGCGCCGGCCATTGGCGGTCTCGATCGTGACCAAGCCGCGACTTGCATCGCTTTCCACAATGCGACCGCTGAAAAGGTTGGATGTCCCAACGAAATTTGCAACGAATTCATTTGCTGGAGTGTCGTAAACGTCGGTAGGTGAGCCAAGTTGTTGCACCTTGCCATGCGATAAAACGGCGATGCGGTCCGACATCGCCAAGGCCTCTTCCTGATCGTGTGTCACGAAGATAAACGTGATCCCCACGGAGTTCTGGAGGTTCTTCAACTCGATCTGCATGGTCTCTCGCATTTTGCGATCGAGTGCGGAGAGAGGCTCATCAAGGAGCAGAACGCGAGGCTTTAACACCAGCGAGCGGGCAAGTGCGACACGCTGTTGCTGCCCGCCGGACAGTTGCGAAGGTTTACGGCCGCCATAACCGGACAGGCCAACCATTTCCAAAGCTTCGCCCACACGACGGTCACGATCCGCCTTTTTCACGCCGGCAACGTCAAGGCCATACGCGATGTTTTGCGAGACGTTCATGTGTGGAAACAATGCGTAGTTCTGAAAGACGGTGTTGAACGGGCGATGATGCGCTGGGACAGCTTTCAGGCTGCGCCCTTCAAGAATGAGATCGCCGCCGTCCAAGTCTTCAAAACCAGCGATGGTTTTAAGCAGCGTCGTCTTCCCGCAGCCTGATGGCCCGAGAAGAGTCAAAAATTCGTTGCTCCGAACATTAATCGTAATGTCGTCGAGCGCGCGCACCAGCGTTCCCTCAGGCGTTTGGTACGCCTTGTGAGCTGAGGCTATCTGTAAGAAGCCCATAAATTTTCCTCTGGAGAATTTTCTCGTTGTTTTTATGGAGCTAAAAAAACATACTTTCGAAGTTCTCACAAACAGAATTTTCGGTTTGCGATAAGAAAGTGACTTGTAGGGCTTGAACATCGGAGGAATGCACAAATGATAAGCGGGCGAGCTCGAAATTTAGGCTGGAAGCTCAGAGGCACGACTGGCGAGGCCAACGCGATCACGGACGTGAACGGTGTACTTGTCGGATCCACGACTCTTAACGAGCATGGAGGCACCGCCCGCACGGGTGTGACGACCATCCTGCCCCTAGGTTACGGTCCCGAGGCTCGTCTCGTCTGCGCAGGGATCCATTCCCTCAACGGAAATGGTGAGATGACGGGATCTCATTGGATCCGGGATGCCGGTCACTTCCTCGGCCCAATCTGCATCACCAACACCCATAGCGTCGGCATCGCACATCACGCAGCAGTCAAGTGGATGATAAATCATTACGAGGCAACGTTTGCCGATCAACATCTTTGGGCAATGCCCGTCGTGGCAGAAACCTACGACGGAGTGCTCAATGACATTAACGGCCAACATCTACGCGAAGAGCACGTGCTTAACGCGCTGAACAACGCGAAATCCGGGGCTGTTGCGGAAGGCAACACCGGTGGCGGGACGGGAATGATCTGCTACGAGTTTAAAGGTGGAACCGGAACGTCATCGCGAAGGGTCGATATCGCAGGACGGACATTCACGTTTGGCGTTCTTGTCCAGGCCAACCACGGACGACGCGACTGGCTCACGATCCTTGGCGAACCGGTCGGTATGGAGCTTAGAGACCATCTCCTCTTCGACCGCGAACGTGGATCAATCATCGTCATCATCGCGACCGACGCGCCGCTTCGTCCCGATCAATTGAACCGACTAGCCCGGCGTGCAGGTATTGGCATCAGCAAAACCGGAACTCCTGGCGGGAACAGCTCCGGAGATATCTTTCTCGCCTTCAGCACGGCAAACAATCGGCCGCTCCCCCAGTTGGATACAGCGTTGCAGAGCAGCGAACATCTCAACGATGAAGTTTTGGATATCGCCTACGAGGCCGTGGTGGATGCCACTGACGAAGCCATCCTAAACGCGATGCTGGCAGCAAAGGACATGACAACCCTCAAGCCTCCGGGACACGTCTGCAAGGCGCTCGACGCAGAAGCTGTGACACAGATCCTGCGTCGAGCCGGTAAGGCGTACGCTTCCCTATCCTAGGCTATAGGATTTCGAAGTAGCGCCGGAGCTCCCAGTCGGTGACGGCACGGGCGAACTGGCGCGCTTCAAACGTGCGAGAATCAGCGAAGTGGCGCACAAATGCATCACCGAACAGTTCCTTGGCACCTTCGGAGGCTCCAAACAGCACTGCAGCCGTTTCCAGATTGCTTGGTAGGCGACGGTTTTCTGGAACATTCTGGGCATAGGCGTTCCCTGTCGAGATTGCCCCAGGGTCAATCTTCCTCTCGATGCCAAGTAGGCCAGAGCCGATAGCAGCGGCCATGGAGAGGTAGGGGTTAACGTCTGAACCAGGAACGCGGTATTCCAGCCGCTGAGAGCGCGTAGAGCCTGGGATAACTCGAATGCCAACCGTCCTGTTGTCGATCCCCCAGGTGGCTGCTGTCGGAGCCCAATATCCCGGCGTTAGTCGCGAGTAGCTGTTGATGTTAGGAGCGACGAGGGCTGCGAATTCACGAAGATACGCTAGCTGCCCACCAAGGAAGTATCGCATCGTATCGCTCATGCCATGCTCGCTCGCTGGGTCATGAAACAGCGGTTTGCCGTCGAGGGACCAGACTGACATGTGCGTGTGTCCACTTTGGCCCGAAAGGGTCTCGTTCCACTTCGCCATGAACGTCGCCATGAGGCCACGATTTTGAGCGAGAATTTTCATGAAAGCTTTGAATATCGATGCCTTGTCAGCCATGGCCAATGCGCTATCGACAGCGATCGCGGTTTCAACGACACCCGGCCCCGTCTCGGCATGCAGTCCCTCGAGCTCGATGCCGATGGAATCAAACGTATCGAGGATCTCTTGGTAGAGCCCTTCCTGCACAAGCGAGCGAAGCACTGAGTAGCTGAAACTTCCCGGTGAAAGGGTTTGGAGTCCTCGAAACGCTTTCTCCTCGAGGGATTCTGGCGTTTCCTTGAACATGAAGAACTCGAATTCCATCGCGGCTTTGATGGAAAAGCCCATATCGGCTGCGCGCTTTAATACACGACGCAGCACACCTCGAGGGCAGATGGCTTCCGCCGCACCAGCGAACTCACTCGCGAAGAACACCGTGTCATTTTGAAAAGGGAGGATCATTCCGCTTTCTGGTATGATGCGCAGATTGGCATCGGGAAATCCCGTGTGCCAACCGGTGTACTCCGAATTATCGTAAAGAGTGTCGGAGACATCCCAGCCAAGCAATGCATTGCAAAAGCCATAACCGTCGTCGAGGGCGGACAGGAATTTGTCGCGAGCTATGAACTTTCCTCGCAACACGCCATCAATGTCGAAGACTCCGACCTTGACGTGTTTAGGATTTGTTTCGCGAATGTATGATCTTACGCTCTCGATGGTATCGAGATTCAATTTCTGACCCGGCATCCCGGAGCCTCCCAACGATTGATGCACGCACAGCCTTCCCGGCAGGCAATGCCGCCGGGAAGGAGGTTCAATGAATTCGCAAAGCGATTAAAGGCCCACATCGGCGAAGACTTCCGCCATGGTCTCGCGCAGAATGTCGAACATCTCGTCGATCTGCGCCTCGGTGATGATGAAGGGCGGACCGAGCACGATCGCCTGACCCAGGGGTCGGCAAATCAGACCCTTCTGGAGTGCCTTATTTGCAATTCGCTCGGATACCTGAAGCTTGCCGTCCAGTGGCGCCTTCGTCTTCTTGTCAGCGACAAGCTCGACTGCACCCATCAGGCCAACACCACGCGCCTCACCTGCATACTTGTGTTCGGCGAGGCTGTTGAGGCCAGCTAGGAAACGTGGGCTGACGCGCCGTACATTCTCCAGAAGTCCTTCGGTCTCGAGGATGTCGAGCGCCTTTAGAGCTACAGCGCTTCCCAGCGGGTTTCCACCGGCTGTGAACCCGTGCGGGAACTCTTCGGCTTCTTCAGAAACACGTGTCAACGCGTCGCAGAGATCAGGTCCGAGAATGACCGCGCCCATAGGGAAATAACCGGCGGTGATGCACTTTGAGGCGACGATTGCATCGGGCTGCACGTCATATTTCACGCTGCCCCACATTTCACCTGTGCGGCCAAAGCCCGTAATCACTTCATCAGCGATCAGCGGGATGCCGTACTTGCGAAGAATTGGCCGGATCGCCTGGAAATAGCCCTCCGACGGCGGAATGACCCCGCCGGCACCTTGCACCGGCTCGCAGAACATGCCCGCGATCGTGTCCGCGCCTTCCTTGATGATCAACTCTTCAAGGTTTCGGGCAAGACGTTGGGAAAACTCCAGCTCACTTTCACCCGGCTTGGCGAAACGCCAGTAGTGCGGGCAATCTGCATGAATGAAACCCGGCAGCGGAAGGCCGAACTCGGCGTTGTAGGCCTTCCCCGTCATAGAGGCGGTTGCGACTGTCACACCGTGGTAAGCGTTGACGCGCGTAATGATTTTCCGCCGCTGAGGTTGTCCGTTTCGGCGATGGAGCATCCATAGCATCTTGACGACGGTGTCGTTCGCTTCCGAACCTGAGTTCGTATAGTACACCTTCCCCCTTTCGAACGGAGAAAGCTTAACCAGCTTCTCGGACAAGGCCACGGTCGTATCGGCGACACGGCCGAAGAAGGCGTGGTAACCAGGGAAACGACGCGCCTGCTCGCAGATGGCTTCGATCAATCCGGGATGATTGAAGCCGGCGACGTTGTTCCAAAGCCCGGAGTTTGCATCCATGTAGCTTTTGCCATGAACGTCGAAGACATGAATGCCTTCGCCATGGGTAAGTACGACGGGGCCGTTTTTGTTGAGCGTTTCGAGGTCCGTGAAACCATGGAAAACGCTCTCCATGTCCCGCTGCTCCCAGGAGTTTCCTACGTGTTTGTTCATTTTTAGGTCTCACATTGTTTTTTGAGTTCCGAAAAGACATTCCCACGCTTGTAGTGTTTGGTCAACCACCGTCTAAGGCTTTAGTTTTGTTTTTTTGCCCGTGCAAAGAACAATTTTTTTGTGAAATGCCCGACGCAACGCGGATTTTCGGCGCAATTAATCACTTGAGAAATTCTTACGGATTCTCATTCAAGTTACTTGAATGAGAATCCTTTTATGTTTATTGATTCCGGTGGGAGAGAGCGGATCTACCAGAAGTCCGCCGTCCTCGAGGGGCTCTAATTCAACCGAATTTGTCACCGGCCGTTGGCCGGCGTGCTCCCTCGTGTGCTTTTTTTCAACCAGAGGGAACTCAACGTGACAATAAACAGACGCGAATTCCTTAAAGCAGCATCCATTGGCGCGGCAGCAATCTCGATGCCGGGCCTGGCCACCCGCGCCTTTGCGGCATCCGGCCCGCTCATCTTTGCAGCCGCCGGCACAGTGACGAGCAGTTGGGATCCGACCTCTCACACCGTTGCACCACAGATCACTGCGGAAGGCTTTCTTTTCGGGCACCTCACGAAGTGCCCCATGACGGAGGCCAATCCAGGTGAAATTCTCCCCGACCTGGCCACGGAATGGTCTGTCGTCGATGAGCACACGCTCGAGTACAAGCTCAGGGAAGGCGTGACGTTTCACGACGGGAAACCGTTCACAGCGGCCGATGTCAAAGCGACTTACGAGTACGCATCGAATCCTGACCGTCCCGCTTCTGCATGGTATCCCGGTCGAGTCGATGTCGAAGTCGTGGACGACTTCACAGTGCGCCTGAGCACCAAGCAATACGGCTACCCAGCGCTGAACTTCTGGTACGTGTCCAGCTTTCTGCCCATTCTTTCTGCCGCTGACGTGCAGAACCCGGATACATTGAAACAGCGTCCGAACGGGACAGGCCCATTCAAGTATGTCGAGACGGTCGGCGATCAAATCAAATTTGCAGCGTTTGACCAGTTCCACGAAGGAAAACCCACAATAGAAGAAATCGTTTGGGCGTACGTTCCGGATGCAAACACCCGCGTACTCGGACTTCTCAACGGCCAATACCACCTTACCGAACGTCTGGAGCCTGAACAGTATCTGTCGCTCCAGAAGGAAGCAGGCCTTAAGACCGATCGCTCCCTCTCGAGCGAGAACAAATACCTTCACTTCCGGTGCAACAAACCGCCGTTCGATGATCCGCGCATTCGGCTTGCCGTATGCCACGCCATCGACCGGGAACAGGTGTTGGCAGTAGTTGGCGAAGCTGGAAAGGCATCGAATTGCCATGTCTCGCCGGTGAAATTCGGCTTCACGGATGTGGCTGGTTACCCAGAGTATGATCCCGAGAAAACACAGGCTCTGCTCGCTGAGGCTGGTTTCCCCAATGGTCAAGGCCTCCCTGAAATCGAATACATCACGTCGGTCGGCTTCTATCCCAAAACCCGCGAGTACGGCGAACTCATTGCTTCTATGTTGCAGGAGCAAGGATTCCCGGTGAAGCTCACAACGCTTGAGCCAGCCGCATGGGAAGAGCAGCTTTACCGACGCGCCGATGGTCAGGGGCCTGGCCACATCGTTGATGTGGGCTGGATTACCGGTTCGCCGGAGCCCGATCTCGTTCTACGGCCAAACTATCATTCCAAGTTTGCGCTCATCAACGGGGTCAACGATCCAGAGATCGACGCTTCGCTCGACAAGGAACGTAACGCGGTATCGACTGAAGAACGATTGAAAGTTCTCCAAGAAGAGACGTTGCCCGCGATCGCCAAAAAAGCGCCCAGCATATCACTGTTCTCGTCCGTGTTTTTGCGGGCGATGACAAACAAGCTCGACGGTGTGAAGTTCTATCCGAACGGTCCGATCGATCTTTCTAAGGCGACACTGTCCTAATCTTGTGCCGGGCGGCTGCGTAGCGCCGCCCGCACTCGCTCCCGTGAAACCTGGAATGATAAGATGGCTTTCGCCCTGGAATTTTTCTTGCGGCGCATAAGTCAGGGCGTTCTCATCGTCCTGCTTGTCGCGTTCGTCATTTTCACACTTCTTAGGATTGCCCCTGGTGATCCAATTCGCATCATCCTAGGTCCGATGGCTACACCATCCGCCATGGAGGAAACGGCTCAGCGCCTTGGCCTTCGAGATCCAATTCCTGTGCAGTTCGTTCGATATCTCGGAAACATCGCAAGAGGCGACTTTGGGAATTCGTTCATCAGAGGAAAACAGGGCGGTACGACCGGTGGAACGCAAGGGGCCGACAGCTCGGCCCCGGTCGAACGCGCCTCGGTCCTGAACCTGATTGCAAAAGCCCTCCCGTACACGCTGTTACTCGCGGCGTGCGGCTTTCTTCTGGCCTGTCTGGTCTCGATCCCCCTCGGGATCGTGGCCGGCGTAAGAAACAATGGTGCGTTTCAAAAGATCGCCCTCTACCTCTCATCTTTTCTTGTGTCCCTTCCGAATGTTTGGGTCGGTATTGTCCTGATTTATCTGCTCTCAGCCCGTACTGGCTGGCTCCCAGCGATCGGTTATCAACATATTGGATACGTTATTATCCCCGCAATCGTGGTCGCGGTTGAATTGGCTCCGGTAATGATCCGCTCAATTTCCGTTGCGGTCGCCGCCAACGTGAACGATGCCTATTATGAAATTGGGCAGGTACGCGGTCTCAGCTCTAAAGCGATGTTGTTTCGGCACGTGCTGCGCAACGCGGCAGTGCCACTGCTGAACAGCTTCGGTGCCCAGATGGTCGGCATGCTCCTCGGAGGACTGTTTGTCGTCGAGTACATCTTCAGCTTTCCTGGGATCGGTTTGCTAACGATCAATGCGGTGTTTCAACGCGACTTCCCGGTGATCCAAACCGTGGCAATTTTTGCGAGCACCGTCCTCGTATTCATCAACATCGTCGTCGATTTCGCGTCAACGACGATTGACCGTCGTTTGAAATTCTGAGGGCCGACATGTCAAACGCAACCATTTTACAGCCTTCGTCCTCTACAGCCTCGCGCCCGCGCCTCACCGTAAACGCCCGTATCTGGCGTAACGCGTGGCGATCTCCTGAAATGAAAATCGCGAGCCTGCTGTTTCTTGCCCTCTGTTTCCTGACGCTCGCGGGTCCTTTCATCATCGACGCTTCAGCCACGAAGATATCGGTCTCCGACAAGTTCCTTCCGCCAATGTTTCTCGACGGAGGAAGGTACCCCTACATCTTGGGGACGGACCAATTGGGTCGAGACCTCTTACTGAGGTCGCTGGTCGGCCTGCGAAACGCATTCCTGATCGGCGTAATTAGCGTCGTTCTGATGTTCGTTCTCGGATGCGCTATTGGCATTTTCTCTGGATACCGAGGAGGTTGGACTGATGTCGTCCTGATGCGCATCACGGACGTGCAGATGTCCATTCCTGTAATTATTCTGGCGATCACCATTCTTGGGATGTCGCGCCCAAATCCTATCACAATTATCGCAGTGCTCGTCCTTGCCGGCTGGCCGACATATGCGCGCGTAGCCCGAAGCGTAACGCTCGCCGAACGGCAGAAGGAATACGTGCGCGCGGCCCGCATCATCGGTGCATCGGATATACGCATCATGATCAGGCACATTGCACCCTCGATACTCCCTCCTATCGGCTTCGTTGCCGTGCTTGATGTCGCCCGAATGATGATCTTCGAAGCGATCTTCGGCTTCATCGGTATCGGTATTCAACCTCCCACCCCAACTTTTGGCACGATCATCGCGGGTGGCACACAGTACCTGTTGAATGCCTGGTGGATCACCATCGTACCCGGCTGCCTGCTCGCTCTGTCCTTAGGAAGCCTCAACCTTATTGGCGGCGTTCTTGAAAGAAGCCGGAACCAAGTTCTGCAGGGAGCAGCATGATGTTGACAGAAAAACTCCTCAGCGTCGAAAACCTCTCCATTTCCATAGGCGAAGGCGAGCTGGCTCGCCCATTGCTCTCAAACGTTACCTTCGCGGTTCGACCGAAATCAGTTCTCGGTATCATTGGAGAAAGCGGGTCGGGAAAAACGCTTCTTTCGCGGGCATTGGTGAACTGGGTCCGTCCGCCGTTGCGGGTAACGTCTGGCAGAGTGATTTACAGGGAGCGCGATTTGCTCTCCATGTCAGAGAGCGAAATTGGAACGCTCCGAGGACGTGAAATCGCCTATGTCGGCTCGAACCCGACGACCGCACTGGATCCCACTGTGCCAGTGGGCCATCAGATTGAAGAGAAACTCCGCGCTATTGACCCCGGCCTTCCTCGAGAACAGACGAGGAAGCGGGTTATCGATCTGCTGGACGCTGTAAGGATTCCTTCGGCACGCGCGCGCTTCGACGAATATCCATTTCAGTTCTCAGGTGGAATGATGCAACGCGCAATGATCGTTGATGCGCTGATTTCCAATCCGAAACTGCTCGTTGCCGACAACATCACCCAGCCACTTGACGTGACCGTTGCCGCCCAGATCCTGCGGCTGCTTCGGGATCTTCAAACGGATTTCGGCACATCAATCGTATTCGTTTCGTCCTCGTTTGGAACGATCGTTGATATCGCCGACGATGTCGTTGTTCTCGACAAGGGCACCGTGGTCGAAGCGCAAGAAACGCGAGCAATACAACACAGCCCAGAGCATCCGTACACCAAGGAGCTTTTGGCCAAGGTACCGCGTCTTTGGCACCAAGTGGGCAATATTCCCGTACCAAACTCGGATCCCGTCGTATTGGATGTACGCGATGTGGCTAAGACCTATGAGGTGAAGGATAGAAAATCGCTTTTCAAGAAAAACCGTGTTCAGGCGGTGCGCGGCGTATCCTTCGAGATACGACGTGGCGAAAGCCTTGGTCTTATCGGTGAATCTGGTTGCGGAAAATCGACCCTGTCGCGCCTCCTCTCCTCTCTTGAAGCTCCGGATCGCGGAGAAATCAAAATAGACGGCGTTGATGTTGCAACACTCCGCGGCGAGGCCCTCTTGGGGATGAGGCGGCGATTCCAGCTTCTTCTACAAGACCCGTACAATTCAATTCCGTCGCATGTTTCGATCGGCGCGACGATCGCGGAGCCTCTTCGCATCCATGGACTAGCGTCCAGTCGAGATCTTCGGCAGAGAGTGTACGACGCAATGGCCGAAGTCGGCCTTTCCTCCGACTTATACGACTCGCTTCCAGTCGGCTTGAGCGCTGGCCAACGCCAGCGGGTGAACATCGCACGCGCGATGGTTCTAAAACCAAGCGTTCTGATCCTTGATGAAACACTTTCCGCGCTCGACCAAGTGGAACAAGCGAAGTTGCTCGACCTGTTCGACGATCTCCAACGCAAGCATGGCATCACATATTTGTACATCTCGCACGATTTGGCCATGGTCAGACGAGCGTGTGCGAAAATTGCAGTCATGTACCTCGGACGGATTGTTGAACTCGGCGACAACGCAACAATCTTCGACAACCCCGCTCACCCCTATACCCGGACACTGCTGAGTTCCGTCAGCACGGTTGAAGCGAAACCCTTTCTGCCAAGCGACTATCTGCTCGAGGGCGAGCCACCGGACCCGATCCAAATCCCGAGTGGCTGCTCGTTCCAAAGCCGCTGCCCTTTTGTCGTTGAAACGTGCCGCCGCCAGGACCCGCTCTTGGAGGCCCGGTCAGATTGGGACGCTGCTGCATGCCATTTGGGTCTTGAGGATTTGCCGGCGGCTTCGATCGAAAAACAGCCGTCGCTGGGCGGCCTCCTTGAGACCGCGAATAACTCAGTGGAAAGACTATGAACATATCATTGAAACATGCGGAAGAATTCTTCCAGGACCGCGCAGAAGTACACCGGTCTTGGCGACATCATCTCCATCAGCATCCGGAAATCGCCTTTCAGGAACGCGACACCTCGAATTTCCTGGTCGATCGTTTGTCAGAAATGGGACTTTCAGTGAAGCAGGGCTTCGCTTCAACCGGTGTTGTTGCAAGCCTTTACGGTGCGAAACCTGGTCCCGAGATCGGATTCCGCGCCGACATGGATGCGCTCCCAATCGAGGAACAGTCCTCGCTTCCCTACAAATCTCGTCGACCAGGAGTGACGCATGCCTGTGGGCATGACGGCCATATGGCGATGCTCCTTGCTGCGGCCGATTACCTCACAACACAAGCAACATCGGTTTCCGGAACGGTTCACTTTATTTTCCAGCCCGCCGAGGAAGCGGCGGGCGGAGGACGTGTCATGGTCGAGGAAGGGCTTTTCGACCATGCCAAATGCGATCTCGTCTTTGGGCTTCACAACTGGCCAGCGCTTAGGAAGGGCACGCTCGCGGTCCATGAAGGGCCGATGATGGCGGCCATGGACCTGTTCAAGGTCACGCTTACCGGCGAGGGGGTCCATGCCGCGTTGCCGCACCTGGGAACAGACACAATCGTCGCAGCCGGTGCCCTCACGCAAGCATTTCAGTCGATCGTTAGTCGTGCGATCGATCCGCACCGCCAACTGGTTTTGTCGATCACGCAAATCCATGGCGGCCATTCACTGAATGCTCTGCCTGAAACCGTCGAGTTGCACGGAACACTGCGTTACTTTGATAACGGTATCGCGGCGATCGCCCACAGAAGGATGCACGAGATCGTTGAGGGTATAGCACGCGCCCACGAAGTTCGGATCGCGTTGGACATTCGATCGCAATATCCCGTGACTGCCAACGACGCACAGGCAGCAGCGACCATGCTGGAAGCCGCCACGATCTCACCGGCGTGCGCCGAAACGGTTACAGACTTCGCTCCAAGCATGGCTTCGGAAGATTTCGCATTCATGCTAGCGGCGAAACGTGGCGCGTATGCCTGGATCGGAAATGGTCGAACAACCGCTCTGCACAATCCAGAGTTCGATTTCAACGATGAGATTTTGCCATTAGGCGCGCAGTATTGGGTCGCGCTAGCCGCCACCTGCCAATCGTCAAACGAAACCATCACCAAAAAAGGAGACAGAAAATGAGACTAGCGGGTAAAAGAGCCTTGATGATTGGCGCAGCAACGGGCATCGGTCGTGCAGCCGCCGTGGAGTTTGTCGCCAATGGCGCCAGTGTTGTAATCGCCGATATTAATCTAGCCGCCGCCGAAGAAACCGTTGGATCGATTTCGAAACGCGATAGTCATCTGTCCGCCGTCAAATGCGATGTACGGGACGAGAATAGCGTACGCGACACGGTTGCTGAGGCCGACAAACGTATGGGCGGAATTGACACACTGGTGTTCTTGGCCGGCCTTCAAAAGCTGGGCTATGCTCAAGAATTTTCCTGCGATGATTGGGACGCGGTATTTGATGTAAACGCGCGGGGCACATTCTTCGCGACCAAGCATGCCGTCCCATTTATGCGCAATGCCGGCGGCGGCAGCATCATTACCACCTCGTCCCTTGCAGGTCTGAGAGGTGCACCCGGAATGACTGGTTACGCGGCAGCAAAGGGCGCAGTGATTGCCTACACCGTCGCTCTCGCACAAGAGCTTGCACCGGACAATATTCGAGTAAACTCGGTTCTTCCGGGATGGATCGACACGCCGTTCAACACCCCTGCGATCGCGCTTATGGGCGGGGAGAAGGCTCATGGAGAAGTGGTAAAACGCATCGTTCCCCTCGGCCGTCAGGGAACACCGGAAGAAGTTGCGCCGATTTACGTGTTTCTGGCTTCAGAGGAATCCCGTTATATCACCGCAAAACAGATGATGGTCGATGGCGGCATGGCTCATTGAGCGTTAGAACGATGGGACCGGCACCGTCTGGAGCATGAAGGAACAGGAATGAAAATGGCGAACGGCCAGGATCGT
This sequence comes from Pseudorhizobium flavum, assembly GCF_902502825.2. The sequence goes on along the minus strand of NZ_LR723671.1, from coordinate 178,822 downwards.
CAAACCGACAGCCTTTCCGACACCAAGAAAAGTCTCGGAGTGAGACTTCGCCTGGCACGTCAGATGAAAGGCCTCACCCTGAAGGAACTTGCTGCGCAAAGCGAATGTTCTGAAAGTCTTCTTTCAAAGGTTGAGAACGGCAAAGTTCTTCCTTCACTTCCGATGATCCACCGCGTGGTCCAAGTACTGGAAACAAACATTAGCTGGCTCTTTGACGAGCCGGCTAATGATGAGTCGGCGATATTTCGGAAAGGTACTCGCCCATTTATCACGCTAGACAAACATAAAGGCACATCAAAAGGCCTCAAACTTGAGAGGATTATTCCCTTCAAGGACGGTCACCTACTGCAGTGCAATATTCATCATTTGGAAATCGGGGGTAAAAGCGGCGATACGATCACCCACGAGGGTGAAGAGGTGGGCTATATTCTCGCTGGTATCGTTGAACTAACACTCAACGGAGAGCTGTTTCAATTGGAAGCCGGCGACGGGTTTTGCTTCCGTTCGAACATACCTCATTCCTATCGCAATCTTGGAGAGGAAGCTGCGAGCATCCTTTGGGTTTGCACACCTCCGACATTCTAGTTTGCACATCCCCAACTGCAGCTTCAACGAAGACGAGCCGCTCTGTGGCGTTGATCCACACCGCGATTGTGCGGCGGAAACTGACAAAAAGCGCCCGTGGGAAGCCGGGCGCTTTTTGGTTTCAACATTCTATAACTTGAATTTCCCTTGATGCGCGGGGGCTGAGGACCTCGGCCTCTCCCTCCGTGATCACGATGTCTTCTTCATGAGCCATAATGCCTCCTCCGAACATTGCCGATGGCTCGACCGTCAGCACCATCCCAGGCAAGAGGACCGTCTCGTCGCCAGGCGCGTTCGAGGGATGCTCTGTAATCACCTTACCGAGGCCATGGCCAAAACGGCCCACATTGCCGACTTCGAAACCGTAGGAAATCAAGACATCGGCTTGCGCATGGAAAACGTCCGCTGCAGTCTTTCCCGGACGCGCGGCTTCGATGCCCGCATCGGTGGCGTGCCAAAGAGCCTCATAGACCCTGGCTACTTCGGCGGAGGGCGGTCCGAACGAAAAGTTTCGGTCGTAGTCGCAGAAATAGCCTCCGCATTTCGACCCAGTGTCCAGGATAAGGACATCGCCTTTTCGAGCGATGCGGTCGGTAGGGCCCATGATGATACTTTCATATCCACCTTGGCCGGATGCGATTGAGACATAGGGAACCTTGTCTGCTCCGTTGAGCAGCAAGTTCGCGCTGAACCCTCGGTAGATTTCCTTCTCGGTGTCACCGACTCGCACAGTTGACGGGAGCTCGGCAAACGCCTTCCCAGCGATTTCGCAGATATGTCGAATGCGGTTGATCTCGGATGCGGATTTGATCGACCGAACTGCCGCCATCAACATAGTGCAATCCACGAGTTCAAAGCCAAGGGACTTCTGCATGCGAAGAAGGTCGGACACCGGCATGCCGATACGAGACTCCGGGCCGATCTCGAAACCGACCTTTCCGTGCCGTCGGCTGATCTGGTCGAGGTGGGTGGCTAGCAGGCTGATACCTTCATCTGCGGGACGCGGCGACGGCCAAGTTTCGATCCTGTCGCACCACGACGTGTTTTGCCAGTTCGTCAGTCCGATCTCTGGAATGATCGCAATTGCGTCGCCGACCCGTGGTACGACGAAATACCATGGCCTTGACGGTGTCACCCAGGCGAAGGTGGTCTCGAAGCCAGAAAGGTATTCGACGTTGGCCTCCGATGTCAGCACGATGGCATCGAGCCCCGTCCTAGACATCTCAGCACGCGTACGTTCAATCCTCGCCTCGAATTCGTTCCGCGTGAAAGGAGCGATGTCATTCAGGACGGCTTTCTTCGCAGGAGATTGCTGTGGCATCAGTGGGTTCCTCCGTTAAGGACTGAAGCAAGAAAGCTTCGCGTGCGGGCCTCCTGCGGATCTGTGAATATTTGCTCTGGCGTTCCCTGTTCAACGATCCGCCCCCTGTCGAAAAAGCAAACGCGGTCGGAAATCTCGCGAGCGAACCGCATCTCGTGTGTGACAAGGAGCATGGTGAGATCGTGCTCGTGGGCAAGCGAGCGGATAACCCCCAGTACTTCCCCGACGAGTTCCGGGTCCAACGCGCTCGTGGGTTCATCGAACAGCAGCACCTTCGGCCGCATCGCGAGCGCACGGGCGATCGCCACACGTTGTTGCTGGCCGCCTGAGAGCTGGCCGGGAAAGGAGTGCGCCTTGGCCTCCATGCCAACCATCTTGAGAAGGTCCATGGCGCGCGCTTCTGCTTCTTCCCGGCGCATCCCCAGCACGGACATCGGCGCTTCGACGACGTTCCGCAAAACCGTCATGTGTGGAAAGAGATTGAAGCTCTGGAAGCACATGCCTACGTTCCGGCGTACCTCTCGAAGGTGCTTCTCTGACGCATTGAATGGACCTTTGCCGTTCGTCTCGTGATAGCTCATGCCGTTGAGTGTCAGCGAGCCCTCCTGAAAAGGCTCCAGGGTCATCAGGATGCGCAGCACAGTCGACTTTCCCGATCCGCTTGGTCCGATCAGGGTAACCTTCTCACCCGCACGAACGTCGAGGTCAAACTTACCGAGGACTTCATGGTGGCCGTAGCGCTTGCATACCTGTTCGAATTTGATGAACTCGCTCATTTCAGGGCTATGCCTTTCTTGGGAATGACGCGTTCGATACCGCGCAGCGCGGCCGAGCAGACGGAGGTCAGGACAAGGAAAATCGCGCCGACTACGGACAGAGGCACCAAATATTCGAAGGTGCGATCGCCGATGCGGTTCGCAAGGTTGAGCAGCTCAACGACCGTAATCGTGGAAAGGATTGGCGTATCCTTCATCATTGAGACGAGATAGTTGCCGATAGCCGGAGTGATGCGAGGAACAATCTGCGGTATAACGACCGCGGAATAGATGCGCGCTCTCGAAAGGTTGAGCGCGGTCGCTGCTTCCCATTGACCTTTCGGCAAGGCCTCAAGACCTGCGCGGTACACCTCGCTCATATAGGCTGCATACTGAAGACCCAGCGCGACGCAGCCAGTCCAGAAAGCGGGGAGCACCAATCCGTATTCCGGCAGCACGAAATAGAGGAAGAAGAGTTGCATCAGCAGCGGTGTGTTCCTTAGAAACTCAACTACCGCACCCGTGGGCCAGGAGATAATCTTAATCGCTGATCGCCGCAGAAGGGCAAATACCAAGCCCACCACGAGTGCGATAATGAAGCCGATCAACATCGCCAGGATCGTTGTGCGCAGACCGATCAGCAGGATCGGAAGAATGGAAAGCGCAAACCTGCTCGGCGAACTGGTATCGATTTCGAAACCCAGCATCATGCATGCCTCCCTGTGGTTTTGTTAATCCAGCGCTCCAAGGCGCGGAGCACCGCGATCACAGCCAGCGCCATGACGAGATAGAGAAACAGGGATGCGCCGTAGACCGAGACCGAGTCTTGCGTCAGATTTCGGAGTTCCTGCGCTTTGAACGTAAGGTCGGCGATCGTGATCATCGACACGAGTGAGGTGTCCTTGAGATTCTGCACGGCCAGACTCGAGAAGGATGGCATCATCTCCGACAACGCCTGCGGCAGGATGATCCGCCAGAGAGTATGCATTCGTGTAAAGTTCAGGGCTCGAGCCGCCTCGTGCTGTTGGGGCGACACCGACTGCAATGCTCCGCGCACGACCTCAGCGCCATACGCGCCGGTGTTCAGTCCAAGCGCCAGGACCCCGGTCAGCAAGGGAGGCATCGAGAAGCCGATCAGCGGAAGCGCGTAGTAGAGCCAGAACAATTGAACCAGCAGTGACGTTCCGCGGAAGACTTCGACGTAGAGGATCGCAATCGCGCGAAGCCACGCCGGACCTGCACAGAGTGTTACGCCTGCTGCAAAGGCCATGATCGCGGCCACCACCAACGAGAGACAGCACACGAGCGCGCTCGTGACAGCCGCCTCTGCCAATATGGGGAGGTAGTTAAAAATGGTCATAGTTTAGATGCCCGATTGAGTGGCGGAAGCGCTCGACGGCGCTTCCGCAGATTGGGGCTACTGGCCAGCGCAGAGATCGGCCGTCTTCTTGGCGAGCGAAGCCGCAATACTGGACTCACTGATGCCATAGGTTGTCAGGATTTTCTTGTATTCGTCAGTCGTCTTGAACTCGACCAGAGCCTTGTTGAACTCTGCGACGAAATCATTGGCATCCTGGCTGAACGCGAAACCGCCGAAGCTGCGCATCGTCTTGCCTTTGACCACCGGGTCGGAGAACGGAGCGGCGAGCTCAAGGTCGGAGCCTTCCTTCGCCAAGCTCGTGATAGTGGCTTCGGTGGCGGCATACGCGTCCGCGCGGGCACTGCTAACTGTGGCCGGCGCGTCGGCATTGTTGGCGAGGACTACAAGCTGATCCTCGGGAACACCTACGCCCTCGGCAAATGTCAGGTGGCTAGTGCCGTTGACGACCGCGAGCTTGAGATCGCCGTTCTTGGCTATGTCTTCATAGGAATGGATGTTCTTGGGGTTACCCTTTGGAACGAGAAGGCCGTCGCCATAGCTCGAATTGGGTTCGGAAAAGAGCACCTGTTCGCAGCGTGCAGGAAGAATGTCTTGCTCGGCCGCGACCATGTCAAAGCGGTTGGCCTTGAGGCCGGGGATCAATGAACCGAAGGGGGTTACCACCCACTGGACATCCGTGATGCCCATCGTCTTGAGGACTGCCTCCGCAACTTCGGGGGCGATGCCCTTCGCCTTGCCATCAGTGTCCATATAGCCGTAGGGCACTTCGTTTGCTGTCGCCGCACGGACATATCCTTGCGACTTAATCTGCTCGAGCGTTGCCGCATGGGTTCCGCTGAAGGTGGCAGCCGAAGCGGTGGCGGCGATGACGGATGATCGAATAAAATTCTCGAAACCTGTATGCATTCCAGTTCCCCTGGTTCGCGCAATTGTCGTCGACTGTTATGCCTCAGATTTATGATTATCGACGGTTGACCAAGCCCTCTGAAGTAAGGCAAAGCACCACTATCAGGAGTTTTTAACTTCGAATATTCCCATTTATTTTCATGCGTGCTATAATTTATGGTAATGACAAAGCTTATTCAGTTCCCTGTTCCGTTGAATGCCTTCGGTTGCTTTGAAGCCGCCGGGAGGCACTCGAATTTCACGCTTGCGGCTCGCGAATTGGGCATTACGCAGGCAGCGGTGAGCAAACAGATCAAGGTACTAGGTCCTGTTGACAAAGTATGGCAGCCATATCCTGGCTGCGGCCAGGGCGAGGAATGCGGAGAAGGATTTTCGTGTCTTGTCGTATCGGGTGGCGACACGTCGGAACTGTTTGAGGCGGTTGAACATCCGCTCGATGCGGTTCCTGTCCTTGTAAGCCCGGAAGTCGCAGGCAGGCGGGTTCTTTCGGTTTGCTTTCGGCGGAATGACTGGTCTGATCCCGTGGATCAGGAGTTCCTCGCGCAGGAAGTCGCCGTCATAGCCTTTATCGGCAAGGAACAGCCTCGGCTTACTGACCGGTATCGCCAGCAGGTCCGGAACTGCGTTGTAGTCCGAAGCCTCCCCGCCCGTCAGGACGAAGCCAAGAGGGCGGCCCTGACCGTCTGCTCGGGCGTGGATTTTCGTCGTAAAGCCGCCGCGTGATCGACCAAAAGCCTCCTGATAAGTCCCCCTTTAGCGCCCGCAGCCTGAGAGTGGCCGCGAACCGTGGTGCTATCGATCATGTGCTGCCAGTCATCCGTCAGCCCCAGTTCAACGAGGGTCTCAAGCAGAGCGTCCCAAACGCCCTGTTCGGCCCAACGGCGGAAGCGCACATAGACGGAATTCCACTTTCCGTAGCGCTCATGCATGTCGCGCCAGGGGCATCCGACCCGAAGAACATGAAACATGCCGTTCAGGTATCGTCGATTATCGTGCGAGGGCCGGGACTTCCTGCCACGTTCGCTGGGCAACAACCCCTCGATGATCTGCCATTCCATATCCGTCAGGTCGCCGCGAGCCAAAACCGCCTCCCAAAAGGCAGTCTTGAATCATGCTTCCGCTGATTTGGGAATCCACTTTGTCAACAGGACCTAGAAAGCCAACTGAACACGCGGCTATTCGAACGTGGAAATCGGGCTGTTGTTCTGACCTCCGAAGGCAAGAAACTATTCGAAGCGGTAACGGTCGGCCTCAAGTCGATCGGTGAGGCTGTCGATGATATCTCGCGGGCAGGAAAGGCAGCCGGACTTACGATCACGACGACCGTGGCCATGGCATCGCTCTGGCTCATGCCCTACATCGCCAGCTTTCGGGCCGAGTATCCCGAGACCAACATTAAGTTGGTTGCCAGCGACGCGGTACTCGATCTCACAGAAGATCGGATCGATGTCGCTATCAGGTACGGGAACGGTGACTGGCCGCATTTGGACTCGGCCTTTATGTTCGGGGTGAAGTTTTTCCCAGTCTGCAGTCCGTCGTACTTGAGCAGCTTCCCGGTAAATTCGATTGAAGAGCTTCGAGGAGCTCGTCTCCTGCACCTTGAAGGGCCCGCCGCTCCTTACTCCGAGTGGGAGTGGTGGTTCGCTTCAAATGGTGTCGAGCTTGGCAAACTGGGTGCTCAGCTTAGCTTCAACAATTATCCGCTGCTGGTGCAAGCAGCGGTGGCGGGGCAAGGCGTAATCTTGGCGTGGGGAAATGTGATCGACGATCTCATTGACTCTGGAGCATTGGTACCGATGCTTTCTGGCTACACGCCTGCAAACCAGTCTTATTATCTGGTGACCAACAGGCGCCGGGCACTCCGAGATGAGGCGAAGGTGTTCAAGAAATGGTTGATGGCGAGAACAGCACACCTTCGATGATCGTGTCCCATGACGTGGTGTAGCTTAGACGACCACGGCTCATCCCGGATGGCCGGATGAGTGTCAGCTTGCGGCTGGCAGGCTGATGAGCGGATCATCGCTCATTGTTGCGATGGTTTCCAGTGTCATGTAGCGGGATCGTTGGACGGCCCATTCATCGTTCTGTTCGAGCAGGAGCGCGCCGACGAGCCTGACGATGGCGTCATCGTTGGGGAAGATGCTGACAACCTCGGTGCGCCGCTTGATCTCGCCGTTGAGACGCTCGATCGGGTTGGTCGAATGAAGCTTGGCCCAATGCTGTTTGGGAAAGGTCATGTAGGCGAGCACATCCTGTTCGGCACTATCCATCAGCGTGGCGAGTTTCGGCACCTTCGGCCTGATCTGGTCGGCGACATTGCGCCACTGGGCGCTCGCAGCCTCCGGAGTATCCTGGGCGAAGGCCGTGGCGATGAAGGCGGAGACGACGCGCCGACCGCTCTTCCCGGCATGGGCGAGCGCATTGCGCATGAAGTGGACCCGGCACCTCTGCCATGTGGCGGACAGCACCTTCGACACCGCTGCCTTGATGCCCTCATGGGCATCGGAAACGACGAGCTTGACGCCACGCAGACCCCGCCTGGTCAGCTTTCGAAGAAACTCGGTCCAAATCGCCTCGGCCTCGGATGTGCCGATCTCCATACCGAGCACCTCGCGTCGACCGTCGGTGTTGACGCCGACGGCGATGATGACCGCGACCGAGACAATACGACCGCCGCGACGAACTGAACCGCGCCGGGTTTGCCGGAGGCCATTTGGTTTGAGTTATGCGGCCATGGCTGTTTCGTCCAGCATGGCGTAGTAGCGTTCTTCGGCTTCGGCAGGCGGTATGTTTCCGATGGGCTGCAGAAGTCGTCGGTGGTTGAACCAGTCGACCCATTCCAGAGTGGCGAATTCCACCGCTTCGAAGTTCCTCCATGGTCCGCGCCGATGAATGACCTCGGCCTTGTAGAGACCGTTGATCGTTTCGGCGAGGGCATTGTCATAACTGTCGCCGACACTTCCGACAGAAGGCTCTATGCCAGCTTCTGCCAGCCGCTCGGAGTACCGGATGGAAACGTATTGAACGCCCCTGTCCGAATGATGCACGAGCCCGCCGCCATGAACGGGCCGCCGATCATGAAGTGCCTGCTCAAGGGCATCGAGGACAAAGCTCGCCTGTGCCGTCCGGCTCGCCCGCCAGCCGACGATGCGACGAGCGAAGACGTCGATGACAAAGGCCACGTAGACGAAGCCCTGCCAGGTCGCGACATAGGTGAAATCCGAAACCCACAGCCTGTTCGGCGCAGGGGCTTTGAACTGGCGGTTCACCCGGTCAAGCGGGCTCGGAGCCGTCTTGTCCGAGAACGTCGTGCGGATCGGCTTTCCCCGAATGACACCTTGCAGGCTCATCGACCTCATAAGCCGGGCGACAGTGCAACGGGCGATGTCGTAGCCTTCTCGTTGTAACTGCCGCCAGACTTTACGCACGCCGTAGACCTGGAAGTTCTCATTGAACACCCGGCGTATCTCGATCTTCAGGCCGATATCGCTGCGGGCGCGAACCGACAGGCGACCCACATCCAAGCGCTTGGCGACGTTCTCGTAGTAAGTTGATGGGGCAATCGGCAAAAGCCTGCAGATCGGCTCGACCCCGAACACGCTACGGTGTTCGTCAATGAACGAGATCATCGTTTGAAGGGGCGGTCGAGCTCCGCCATCGCGAAATAAGCAGACGCCTTGCGCAAAATCTCGTTGGCCTGACGAAGCTCGCGGTTCTCCCGCTCAAGAGCCTTCATCTTCTCGGCCACATCGCTCGGCAGACCTGCTCGTTTGCCGCTGTCGACCTCGGTCTTCTTGACCCATTCATGCAGCGTCGCTGGCGAGCAGCCGATCTTGGCCGCGATTGATGAAACGGCAGCCCACCGTGACGGATGTTCTGCTTCATGATCCAAGACCATGCGGATGGCACGCTCACGGACTTCAGGTGAAAACTTGTTCGTTGTCTTGCTCATAGTGGCTCCACTCTCTCAGAAGTTGGAGCCTCCGGCAAACCCGGCGCGGTTCAAACCTTCAGGTAGGTGGCATCGATCCAGAGGTATGGCCACTCGCCCTCGATGGGCCGGTCGAGGAAAGCCTTCACCTTCTCGTCGATCTCCTCGCAGAGCCGGGAGACCTGGCTTTTGGAGATGCCGCTCATGCCCATGGCCTTGACGAGATCATCGACGGATCGGGTCGAAACGCCTTGGATGTAAGCCTCTTGGATAACCGCCGTCAGGGCCTTCTCTGCCATGCGGCGTGGTTCGAGAAAGCTCGGGAAATAGCTGCCTGTGCGAAGCTTGGGAATGCGAAGCTCGACGGTGCCCGCCCGTGTCTCCCAATCCCGGTCGCGATAACCGTTTCGTTGGGCCAGTCGGAAGCCATTCTTCTCGCCGTATCCAGCGCCCGTCTTCGTGCTCACCTCCAGCGCCATCAGCTTCTCGGCTGCAAAGCCGATCATCTCGCGCAGCAAATCGGCATCGGCGCTCTTCTCAACGAGTGAGCGCAGGTTCATCATGTCGTCGGTCATCGGTGGTGTCCTTCAGGTTGGCTCTAAGCAACCCGACCCTACCGGAAATCACCGATGGCTATGAAATCCAGCTACACCACGCCCCGGGACACGATCGACGATGGGCGCCTACCACATGAAAAATACACCCCCGGTCACTTGCCACAGGGAGCGCCATCAAGCCCTATGCTGGCGAATCTCGTAGCGCGCCAGCTTGATGAAGAACTTGACGCATTGGCCTCGAGTCGCGGTTGGACCTACACGCGCTATGCGGATGACCTCGCTTTCTCGACAGATGGGAAAGTCTCAAGAGGACAAGCTGCCCAGATGATGGCACTCGCGACGCGGACCCTCGTGCGACAGGGATTCTCCAGTAATAAACTGAAGTCGAGAATAATTCCTCCCGGCGCTCGAAAACTGGTGCTCGGGGTAGCCGTTGATACAGATCATACAAAGCTTTCGAAGAAATTCCGCAACAACATTGAGACGCATCTTTATGCCCTCACTAGCGATAGAATCGGCGTTAAACTTCACATGCATAACCGAGGTTTCGACTCGATTGTTGGGATGCGAAAGCATATTGCCGGTTTGATAGCATTTGCTCATCACATCGACAAAGAGTACGCAGCGAAACTTTATAGTCGATTCAACAGCATCAATTGGCTATCGTAGTTGAAGCAATGCGTCCGACTCGCTCATAGCTCAGTAGCATAGTGCGAGAGGGAAACAAACATGTAACGGCATCTGCTTCTATTGGAAGACTAAGAATGTCGGCGTCGTCCATTGAGCCCGAAATTAAACGTTGCAACTGCATCGCAGAAGCGATGTGAATCCTACAGATCGCCGATTTGCTTTAGCTGAACGCTCGCACTTGGTATTCCAATACTCTTTGCTGCCAACCTCACAGCATCCTCATCGTTGTAATAGCTGACTGACCAATTAGCTTTCGCGTCTACACGATCGAGCACCGCGCAGAAGTACGGTTCGTCAACATGGGCCAGGGAATGGCCAAGAACGAAAACCTCGGTGACGCCACTCAGGTCATCAAAGAAAACTTTGTTTCGAACCAGAAGTTCTTCAGTCGGCTTGTACGTCGCCGCTAGCAGGTCATCAATTAGCTGAAAGCCTCCGGCGACCCGAACATCGGTATCCTCATCCGTAAAACGTGAGCGTAGTTCGGAGGCTTGCCTATTCCACGCGTGCCCGAGAACGATCTCGGATGTGGCGTCCATTGCAGACCCATGAATATGCAGGACATGATCGTTGGCGACGTCGTATAGCCGCTGCAGGGTGGGGGTGTAGTTGAAATTCAGGAAGGTGGCGTTCGGATCTATGCATCGCACCGGGCGCGCAACATGGGCAGGGATTTCAAGCTGACGAACCCAGTCGGCGAAATGCCTGCGCAATGTTGTGGAGATTGCATCACAGATCTGCCCTATCTCGTACTCGTAATCATGATGTCCAGAGTCGCTCCAGTCCTCGGCACCGTAGGAGGCCAGGAAATTCTCTGCGTAGTCTTCGATCTGGTCCACGTCGACCTCGGCAAGCCGCTCTTCAAGAATACTCCAGAGGTCCTTGTCGGGCACGACATATTCCTCGGCAATGCGGAACGTAGGCGGGTCCACGCGTTCGAGGTAAGAGGCAAAATCAGAATATCTCGACTCAAGTCCATGGTGCAAATCGAAGCCATTTCCGATGATGAAAAGTTTGCGTTTCACGAGCTTACTCAGGCTTTGTTTCCACTGACGCCCATTCTCACGGTCCTCGAAGAAAGACCCTAAACCGTCTCGATGCCAAGTGCGGTGTCAATTGCATTTAGAGCGGCATCGGGTGTCTCGTCTTGCCTGATCCACAGCATCGCATTCGCACTCGGCGCGGTGCTCGCCACGTCGGCCACAGCTCGAGTAATCGCCTGAACAACAACATTATCGGCTGTGATGTACCCGATCGGTAGAGGGAGACCCGATCTGGTTTCGATTGTGTGAACAAGTGCTAGAGCCCACGAATTCGGCTTTACTATAACCTCTAAGGACTTTGGCAAATCGCTAGAGACGCCGATACAACGGTCGAATAATGAATCATGTTTTTCACTTCTCCCAAACGTTCGGCGCCACCAATTTGCATCGCGAGCAACGAGCCCGTTGCGTGCCATCAGGACTATACCCTCGGCTTCCTGAGCGTTGAGTTCACGAACGACAGCGGCGAATGCAAGACTCTTTCCCCAGTAGTCGGCATGCGGAGGAATCCAGAAGAGGGGCGTTGGATCGGATGGAGCCTGAAGCCTGGTCCAGTCTATCAGAGCGTTGCGCACGAACCTGCCCGAAATAGAGCCCGCTAGACGCAAACCGGGGTCGTAGGGATGGGTCAGAAGCTTCCCCGTCTCATCCTGGCATTTCGCCATCCACGACCGCACGTCCGACATGCCATTGAAGCCAGCAAGGGACAAAAGGTCTCCATCTATATCGCGGAGCCATCGAAAGCCTAAATCGGCATCCGGCGGAGCGCGCATGCTCGACAAGCGCGCACTTAGCGCCTCGATCAGCGGTTTTCTGGATCCTGGCCTGCCCTTAGTTTGCAATGGCCGGAAATCTGGCTCCAAGCCGACCGGATCTTCCTGATGGTACTGGATGGAGATGTGGAAAGGAGCGGCGAACGTCTTGATTTGCTGAACGTCAGCCGCTGCTTCGAACTTGAGGTCATCAGTGCGATTACGTGTCCCGTTGCGCTGCCTCCACTCGAGGAAATGGTCCTCAAATGCGCGACCAACCTGAGAGCCTGCATTTGCTGCTTTTTCCCGGTCGGGAATACTTATTTCGGGAATCCTTCGCGCGATGCTAGGGGCGATTGAGACTTCATCCACGGGTGCAAGGGCAATGAGGTCGAAGGATTGAGAGGTCCTAATTTCCTCGCGCGCAAAAATCTCCAGTTCCTCCGAAACGGGCGAGATTGCCTCATATCCGCGCGCCGACAACGTTAGTCTTCCGGAATTTTCCAGCACCAGCCCTGTCTCCAAGATATCTTGCAGGAGAACACGGGTTTCCACCTCCTCGAAACCAAAATACTCTCCGATCGCATCTGGTCCAATTTCGGGGACGAGATGGATTAGACGGATTGCGTACTCGGTCGCCAACGAAATAGGTGAACGCCTCATCGCTGTGGCAGAGATCCGAAACTTTTGCGCTCGCACCAGAAATGAAACTTCATCGATTTCTATTGGGGGCAAGGAATTGCCTTGGGCCGCGGGGTCAACTTTCGGTGGACTGGACATTTATGCACCACCCAGCGCTGTGATCGAAATAATCCGATTTCTGGCCTTCAGGTGACGCACGATCGGTTTTAGCGAGTTGTTTCCCTTCTCGAACATCGCGGCTGCGCCGATAATCAGGAGTCGATCCATAGCGCGAGAGATCGCGACGTTGACGCGGTTGCGGCTCTTAACGTGCCCCATTGCGTCTTCACTATTATTGCGCACCAGTGACAGGATCACGATCCGGTTTTCCTTTCCCTGGTAGGCATCAACGGTGTCAACCTTGACTAAGGAGCGAAAATCTGAGGGCAGGTCCGATGCCACGATCATGTTTTCAATGAGCTCCGCCTGCTGCGCGTAGGTGCATATGACCCCGATTACTGCTTCTCCATCTTTTAGTTTGAGAGCGGCCGGCGCTTTCGCCAGAAATTCATGGGACGCTGCGACTTTCTTCAATAGCCCCATAACTTCAATCGCTTCACGACGGTTGATGAAGCTTGTACCCGCCTCGCTGTCGCTGCTTCCCTTTTTCGAAGAGCCTGTGTCAAGCCACACTACCTGTTTGTCGAACGGGGCAGGCAAGTGATCATAAATGTCCGCTGGCTGGTCGCGATCGGTTTCCAGATCCTCGCCAGGATAGAACGTTTCCGACACGAGAGAGCCGATTTCCTTCGCCATCCGGTACTGGGTCTTGAGCGTTCTCGCGATTGATTTACCGTAGCTTGAGGAGAAGGCGCGTTCAAAGTCACTCTTTTTGAAGTCCTCCGGTCCAAAACCCGGAAGTTTTTTCCCAATCGCTTTGAGTGCGTCGTGCTCGAAAAGCGGAGGCAGTTGCCTGTGGTCGCCAACTAGTAGAATCCTCTTTCCGGACTGCATTCCGACTGCCAGTTCACCCGGCGTGCACCGCGCGGCCTCGTCGATAATTACCAGATCAAAGACTCCCTTTTCCAAGCCTAAACCATGTCGGCCAATACCGACACATGTGCCGCAAACCAGATTCCTGCTACGTGCTAGAAATTCTTCGAGGTTTCTCGATCGAGCGCTCAGGACAGATAACCAACTCCTCGACAGATCGAGCAATCTAAGTAGTCGATCGCGAGCATCGGGATCAAAAACATGGTGACGCTTTGCAATTTCGTCGCGGACCTCTTCCAGTATCTCGAAGGGTGTCCCTTCCCGTGGAACAATGTCGTCGGCCAGAAATCTCTCCAGCGTCCGGTTTAGCGTCCCGAGACGCCTTCCCGCCGCGGCCACGACGTCTGCGTCGAGGTCAGTAGATCCTAGATCTTGTTCCGCCAGTTCTATTTGTCTGACGATGGAGCCTATCGACGCCTCAATTTCGACGGCTTCTCTGACGTAGCCTCGGTCCAGCCCGAGTTTTCTGGCAACTGTTGAGACGCGATCCTTCAACTCTACCCGGAAAAGCTCCCGGTATCGGTCCTGGACAGACTGAGAATGATATCGCCGCAACTGCGGGGAGATCTTGTCGTATTGCCCGACGCGCAGAAGGTCCACCTCACCGCCTAGGTCATTGAAAACTTTAAGAACGCGTTCGGCCACCGTGTTGACGGCCTCGTGAGACTGGGAAAGGACCAAGACGTTACGAAGCTTTCCGTCGTTCAATGCCCAATGCACAAATGCCGACGTAAAGTACGTCTTACCCGTGCCCGGCGGTCCTTGAAGAAGCCCAACGGGTCCATTGGACCAAAGATGACGGAACGCCTCTTCCTGCTGTGGATTCAGCCCGTATTTATCGAGTGCGCCGGCGGGAATGGGTTCCGCCAACGAGGCCGGCTCTATTTTTGCAACGGGATTGAAATAGGAGATGAGATTGGCGATCTGTGCCTGACCGCGCAGTATCCTATCTACCGCCCTAGATCTGCGCCGGAAGCTTGACCGGTTATCCGGAGATTGGATCTTCAGAACGTCATTTGGCTGAAGACGCCGGAACGACCGTGCGTTTCGGACGAGCACCTTTCCGTGGCCCGCTCGCGCGGTATCGAGATCTCCAATACGCTCGCCGTTCCAGGTTACGGTGGCGAACTGCCCCGTTCGAACATCAACGGCATCAACCGCTGGAACTTCATCGCAGGTCAACAAAATGGTGCCCGGCTCGTGGGTTTCGCGCGGCAGTTCAATAAGCTTGATTTCGGGAAGAATATCTTCCTCGGCGAGGATCGTTTCCTCCCAAAATTTTGCAACGGGAAATACCGCCTTCGCAGCAGGGCCACCCGGCAGCGACAGGATCGGCTTCTTTGCCGGCCCTGCCGTAACACTGCCCGCCGCTCCCGCATCACCAGGTTGCGATTGTTCCTCGGTCGATTGGAGTCGGGTGGCTACCTGCTCAAAAATTTGCTCGAACCCTGCAAATCTCGTGGTCAAAGCGTGGGTTATCCGAATCTCTCCCTGGAACTGCATTACGCTATTCGACCCAGCCCAATTGGATTCCTTTGCGCCTACGCTGTACATCGCCGCCTTTCGCGGTTTCATGTCCTTCCGATCGAAATCGATTTGTAGTTTTTGGTCGAAGCCATAGACCTCGATTTGGTTCTTCGCTTCACGGAGAACGACGCAGAATCTCCCGTTGTCTGCAAGCATTGCGCCGGGAAATTTTGGATCGCGAAACTCGACAGAGAGGTTCAGACCAACGCTCTCACTGGTGCTTTTTGTGGCAGACAGCGCGTCCCTTAGTGGCTTAAGCGTCGACCAATAATCCTCTTCCGCGTTCGATTTCAGCACCCCTTCGGCGATTCTCTGCTGAAGATGGGTTTCATGTCTGCTGTTCTGCACCCATGCGCCGATCAGCTCGACAGCTATTTGCCCTGCTGCAAATCGGTCACGGAGTTGTAGATCATCATTCTGATAGGGTGGGCAGTAGGCTGGGGATGACCGATCACCATCGTCCGGCCGGGAAAAGTCGAGAAGATCGATAATAACCGGTACAATTGCGCTTTCCTCAGTTTGGGACACAATGATGTTTGCTGGTTTTAGATCACCATGTGACAAGCCGGCGGCGTGAAGTTCATCGACAGCGTCGAAAAGCTTAGTCAAGAAGGCGGCAATGCTACCTTCGTCATAATCGCTCCAATCTACCTCCGAAAGTTTGCTGCCATCGACCCAGTCCTGGGCTAGGAATAACCCGTCCATGCAAAGGCAACTCTGGCGAATTCTCGGGGCCCACGGCGCTGCAAGTCCCTCCAGTTTGGCCCCACGGGAGAAAAACGCGAGCAGGGCAAGAGCTGACGTCCTTACATCTCCTATGTACTGCTGGGGCCAATTTTTGATAAGTAGCGGCCCGGATTTCAGCACGCGGTACGGCGTGCGCTTGAACCATTCGTCGACATTGGCGGCATAGTCCATGAGGTCGATTTCTCGACGATACTGGGCTAGCTGCTTTTCAACGTTGAAGGACGCGCTCCGGGAAATGGAGTCGACAAATGCGCTGCTGGCCTCAATCCCGTCATTGAAGCGCTTCGATGGGTCCCAATCCAGCGCTCGTTCAAACCAAGCCTTAAAGTGTCGGTATTCGGTCATTTCAGCCGTTTCCAGCAGCCCCTCTGACCAATAGGGGACATCGTCCACAAGCTCTATACGGCGTCCCGTCAATATCCCAAATACCGCCGCGGCAGATAGGAAAACATCTTGACGGAACGGAGATGCCACAGGTCCTTGTGCCGTATCTTCCGGCGTTCGAACACCGCCGGCTAGGAGCTTGGCGCGCTTATCGCCGATAGTTTCTACATCAGGGAAATGCGAGGCACCGAACCCGGAGAGAACAACGCTGCTGCGTCTTTCATCAATCCAAATTGAATGCCGGTCGAGATCTCGGTGGGCTAGTTTGACGCGATGGAGTTCCGCAACTCGGTCCAAAAAGAGCTTTGCGATCTCTACCCGTCTGCCTATGGGCAACTCCGAGATGGTTCCGACGTAACGCGTAAGGCGTACCAAATCAGGATGCTTTTCAAAAACCTCTGAAAAATTTAGCCCATACTCACGGTCATGGGCTTGCGACCTAAGGACAAAGTTGTCGAAGTAATGGGGATTGGTTGATCGGATATGGCCAAGCGCTGTTCGCTCCCGCTCAGCTACAGGGCGTCGAAGCTCCTCAACGGCAAATGCCTCTGGATCCCGGCTGAAATCCCACAGTCGGAGCAATCCCGTATATTTTGGATTAGCTTCGTCTTGGCACGAAAACTCTTCATACAATGGATGTCGGAATTCAGGGGTCCCTGTTGGAATAAACCCGTGGTACTTCGCAGGCGTCGCACCGATATGCTTGTCGTTTGTAAAAAACCGTTGAAGCCCAAACAGGTGCTGACCGGCCGCCAGCGACGTCGAGCCTCCGAAACTTGAATGCGTTGTGAAGTAAGTTCGAAAGACGCTCTCGTTGCCGATGCGGGTGAACTCGTCGATTGTGAAACAACGGTCCTTCTCGTGTTGCTCGAGGTTCGAGAAATCCGCATGAGGGTTAGTAAACACAACGGCACTTTCGACAGGTGGCGCGCCATGGATCTGTTGCACATGCTTGCGGATGGTACTCGCGAGGACTTTCGCGTTCTCACGGATCTTTACCGCCGCCGACTGACCAATTGGCTCGCCGTTTTGGAACCAAGATCCGCTTCGGCTCTCGAACTTCCCTCGCCCGTGCTTCAAATCGACGATAATTAGCCGGTCTGGAGTGATCAGGACCACATCAATCTCGCGGTCCTGGCCCCGACGCTTTTCGTTGCGCAGGTAGAAATTTGCGTACCCTTTCCAGCTCGGCGGGAGCTTCGAACGAAACTCGTTCAAGCCGAACTGCTCTGCGGGTTGCGGGCCTTTTGGGCTTAAGAAATCAATCTTCATCTGTATCTAACCTGGACCCGCAAACTACAACTTAGCGTTTCGCCCTAGTATGATAGCGATACCCAGCAATCTTCAACAAGATTGATTGAAGCCGCGAATGTTATGAACAGACCAATCCCGGATTATTTGAAGCGAACTGCTTGCCAAAGCTGACTGCGGATCGCGTGCGTTACGCTGTCCCCAACGCTACGGCGCTCGCGAATGCACGCGGAGCATCATCGGTAATACAGACGCGTGCCCACAGCAAAGTAAGACTTAATTTCAAGTATCGGTGCCGGCCGGCGCTGCTTTCTCGGTGGACAACACCCTCACACGTAAGACATGTGAGTGAATTTCCTTTATAGGTTGTAAGCGCGGAGGAAGTGTCGTGGCCGATATGGCAGAAGAAAATAAACCTTATCGGATTCTCAGCCTTGATGGCGGTGGCGCCAAAGGCTTCTATACCCTTGGAGTCTTAGCCGAAATCGAAGGTCTTATCGGGTGCCGCCTCTCCGAGAAATTCGACCTAGTGTTTGGGACGAGCACCGGTGCCATCATCGCATCCATGATTGCGCTCGGCATGTCGGTCGATGAAATCCATGACAACTACAAGACTTATGTCCCGGACATCATGCGGCTGAGAAAGCCTGAGCAGAAATCCGCAAAACTGGCCGCGCTTTCCGAAAAGATCTTCGGGGAGGCCAAGTTTGACGAGGTTAAAACCGGCGTTGGCATCGTCACTACGAAATGGGTGATTGAGCGCCCGATGATCTTTAAGGGCGACGTGAAGCAGGCTCACGGCCGCAAAGGCACGTTCAAGCCCGGCTTTGGCGTCAAGATTGGTGACGCTGTCCAAGCTTCCTGCTCCGCCTTCCCCTTCTTTTCGCCCAAGACTGTGACGACAGCAGGCGGCGATGAAGTGAAGTTGGTAGACGGCGGATACTGCGCCAATAACCCTACCCTTTACGCCATCGCGGATGCCACCCGAGCGCTTGGATTGGCGCACGAAGACCTCCGCGTCGTGAGCGTTGGCGTCGGTGTTTACCCCAGCCCCAAACAGTCGATGTTCAGCAAGATGTATTGGGCGCAATATCTACAAAGTGTTCAGCTGCTTCAAAAGACGCTCGAAATTAACACGCAGTCAATGGATCAGCTCCGTGTGATCCTTTTCAAGGACGTGCCGACCGTTCGCATATCTGACACGTTCGAGCAGCCGGAAATGGCTACTGACCTTTTCGAACACGACCTTAAGAAGCTCAACATCCTCCGCCAGCGCGGCCGCGAATCCTTTGCGAAGAGCGAATCCCTGCTGAAGGAATACCTGCTCTAACGGACCATCCATGGCAATTAACGAAGCTCAGCTCACAACCTGGTCCTCCATCGGTGCCACCCAACAATCCGCAGCGACCTATCAGACCATCCGCACCGTGCTTAACGATACCAAATCGCCTTACTATGCGAAGTGGTTCAGCACTTTCTTGCAGGGCTCTTACGGAAACGACACCAACGTCTGGCGTGACAGCGACGTTGATATCGTTATGCGCCTATCATCCGTCTACTACTCGGACACCAGCAACCTTAATCCCGATGATAAAGCAAATTTCGAGCGGGGGTGGAGCGCGGCCGATTATTCTTTCGCTCAATTCAAGCGCGAGGTAGCGGCTTGGCTCACGGCCAGTTACGGTGGTGGCGTAGATGCGTCAGGCAAGGCAATCTTCGTTCCCGGAACTGGCAATCGCCGTGATGCAGACGTATTGGCTTGCGCAGAACATCGCCTTTACTTCACCTACCCTTCCGTCGGTGATCCGACCTATATGGAGGGTGTTGTCTTCTGGAAGGCGGACGGCACCCAGATCGTCAACTACCCGAAGCAGCATTCCGAGAATTGCACGGCCAAGCATCAGAACACGAATAGCTGGTTTAAGCCCACCGTGCGGATTTTCAAAAACATCCGGAATCGAATGATTGATGATGGCCTGTTGCAGGATGGCGTTGCACCGTCCTACTTCCTGGAGGGCATGCTCTGGAACGTACCCAATAGTCTATTTGGAAAGAGCTACTTTGAAACCGTTGTGGCCTGCTTTAACCATATTTATTTTATGGAGGATAAGTCCCAGCTTAAATGCGCAAACGACTACCATTGGCTTCTCCGTCATGAATTCCCGACGAGCTGGTCGCCGACCGACCACAACACATTCATGGAAGCATTTAAGCAGTTCTGGAATAACTATTGAGGACGTTTGCCGTCGCTACCTGTACCCATGCGAGCGCTCTTCCCGAATTCGCGGAATGGCTCGCAAATAATGCGCCTCCCAAGTAAGCCCCGTCCGGTTCGCGGCTTGCCCTTCCGGGTGATAATGGCCGCGACCTCCGCCTCCAGCTTCGCCCGCTTGTTTTCGATCAATTCGACAAGCGTTGTTTCGAGGATGTCGTAACACACCACGAGGTCTTCGAAGGCGGCATCACCTTCGTGGCTGCCGAAGTTGCCGACATACCTCAACGCATCGAGAGCCGCCTTATGGCCCGGCTTCACCTTGTCAAGTTCGTCAATCCGTTCCGATAGGTCGAGCGTTCCATTTTTGCCGTTCCGTTTGGTGCCTTCCCGAACAACGCCCAACTGATCAAGCAGAGCTTCGATGAAAATCCGCAGCCGGCCAGCACATGCCCCCCGATTGATCCAGAAGAGCTCGAAGGAATGGACGAGGTGTTGGCGGGGTGCCGCGTCCAGATTTTCCGGCCACGTTATGATGGGGGGCGCCGGAACCATAGACTTCGGTAGCAGCATCTTGTCCTCGAAGGAGTCGTGCTCTTCCGTTTCTGGGTTGTACACATATTCGTCGTGGCTTCGAAAATCACCGCTGACAGCGACAACCTCGCCGCAAAACTCGTAATCGCAAGTCATGAAGCACGTAAACCGGCCCTCGGACACATCCTGCAATTCGAGTTGCGTTAAGCTGGTCGTCACGTACTTCGGTTGCTTCTGATAAAACAGCTTGGAGTTAGATCTGACCTTTCCGGTCTTGCATCGAGGGCACGGCAATCCGGGCAATGATCCGTAGGACTTTCGCCAAATCTTCCTGTCCACGCCCCCTCCGAACCGCACTGGCCTTCAAAGCCACCAGATATTCCCGTTCGACCTTACCCAACAGACCTTAATCACTGCAATGCTCGGCGCCATGTCGCGATTATATGATGCCAGAAACCGTCGAGACTACAAAACTCCCCATGCCCGAAACCTCCCCCTCCCCGTCATCTCGCGCAACCCCAGCTCCAAAACGATCCGCCGCGCCGCCTGCGGCGTCATCTCCAGCGCCTTTGCCACCATCCCGGCCGACACCAACGGCCTCGCCATGACCAATTCGACCAGCTCCGGCAGCTTTGACGACGTCCGCCGCCCTTCGAGTTTGCGGTCCATCATCGTTCTCGCCAAGGTTAGCCGGTCATGCTCTTTCATGCCGATCTCGGCGGCCGCGATCAGGCCATGGGCGATGGCGAGCAACCGGGTTTCGCGGTCGCGATGCCGGCGCCGATCGACGGGGATGGTTTTCAGGCCGAGATTGATGGCGGCGAGATGGGTGCCTGACGTGACGCCGGCCTGGCGCAGGATCGAGGTGGAAAACAGCCGGCCAAGCCAGGGTGCATGCTGCAGGACGGAAAGCTCGTTCCAGGCGTCGAGGGCGACGATCGCCTGCAGCACCACCGGCAAGTGGTCAGCCTGGCGCAAAACACCGCGCCATTCGTCGAGCCGCGCGTCCTCGTCCCAGTCGAGATCATAGATCATCGGATCCTTTTCGGCAGTACGGCTGCCCGCGGGGCGCCCCGGCCGTGTGGCACTCTTGATCGCCGCCTCTGATCGGGCGAGCAGCGCATCGATGGCGGCATAATCGACACCGGGAAGCCCTTCGGCTTCATCGATTTCTTTCCCCTCTCCTTCCGGATCGACCGCAGCGGCGCTCCGCACTGTGCTGGCGGCGTCCGCCGCCACAGTGCCGGTTGAGGCGATGTCCGATGTCTGCCGGAGCGCGCGAGTGCCTTCCGGCGATAGTGCCCAGTCGGGCGACTGGCCGGAAATCCGCCGGCGGGTGCGCAACACGTCACGGGCGATGGTGAGTTCGTGGGTCGGGGTGCGAATGTCGCGGGTGGCGTCATGCAGGACGAGGTCTTCGAGATGGACGAGCTCGCCCTCGATCCACAGCGAGGCGCAGGCATCGGCGAAATTTTGGCGTTCGAGGAAGCCGGCGCCGACCGGCGAGCGGGCGATGCGCTCGTCCAGACGCGTGAGCGCGACACTGGCGTCGAAAGCCGGCCGCATCAGGGTTGTCATGCTGATTTTAGTGAGATCGTAAGGCATTGATTTCATGGTAAATGATTTGCTAAACGAACTCTATCCCAAAATTGAGGTTCGCCACCGGGTATAAATGAGCCTGGGGTCGCTGACCCTCGATAAGTAATGCTTATCGGGGGTGATCCGACCAACCGGTTGACCAACTGCGGGGATGCGCCTATTTTACGGGAATTCAGTCCGAAAGGCGCGCGATGACCACCACAGTAAAAATCTCTGAAGCGAAAACCCATCTCTCGGATCTGCTCGTTCGCGCGGAAGCTGGCGAAGATATTGTTATCGCCCGCGGCAACGACCCCATCATTCGCCTGGCGCGTATCGCCAAGGAAACCGATATGCAGTTGCTGCTGGCAGAGGTACGCGCCGCCCGACAGAAAGCTGCCGCCTCCACCCATGAGGAAATCCTCTCCTGGCGTGACGAAGGCCGCCGCTGATGCCTTTTGTCATCGATGCCTCGATGGCAGCGGCTTGGCTGCTGCCGGAGGAATACTCAGACGCCGCCGAAACCGTCATTGCTTCGATCAATGCCCCCTGCCCGGTGCCGTCGCTGTTCTTCTTCGAAATCCGCAACATTTTAACCATGGCCGAACGCCGCGGTCGCGTCTCTGCCGGCGGCGCGCTGGTCAACATGGAACGGGTTCGTCGTCTGCCGCTCGACGATGCCGGCATTGGCGGCGACAGTTTTGTCCTGCTGCTGGCTGCCAATCACGCACTCAGCGCCTATGACGCCGCCTATCTGGCCCTTGCCCTCAATCGAAACGTCCCGCTGGCAACGCTCGATCGCAAGCTTGCCGCTGCCGCGCGCAAGGAAGGCATTACTGTGCTTGGACCCTTCGCCCATGGCGACTGATCGCCCCGGGAGGAATGCGGTTGATCGCCGGGTAGAAAGCCTCGACACCATTGCCGCCGTGCTGCCGATGGAGCGGCGCGACGAACTCGCCGAGCTGCTCACCGACCAGGACGTCGAGACACTCCGCCACCTCGTAAACCAGGGGATGGGCGAGAACACGCTCCGCGCGCTTGCCTCCGACCTGGCCTATCTGCAGGCCTGGTCGTTGGCGGCCAACGGATCCTCCCTGCCCTGGCCGGCGCCGGAAGCCTTGCTGCTCAAGTTCGTCGCTCATCATCTTTGGGATCCGGAACGGCGCGTGATCAACCCGCAGCACGGGATGCCAGCGGACGTAGAGGACAGGCTACGCATCCAAGGGTTCCTGAGGTCGACGGGGCCGCATGCGCCTGACACGGTGCGCCGTCGGCTCGCTACCTGGTCGACGCTGACGAAATGGCGTGGGCATATTGGCGCTTTTACTTCCCCTGCCCTCAAATCCGCTCTTCGGCTCGCGGTTCGCGCAACGCCACGCCCCAGAAAGCGCAAAAGCGCCAAGGCTGTGACCGGTGATGTCCTGGCCCGGCTGCTGGCGACCTGCAGGACCAACAGCCTGCACGACACCCGCGATCGGGCGATCCTGATGGTCGCCTTCGCCTCCGGCGGCCGGCGCCGCAGCGAGATTGTCGGGCTTCGTAGGGAGCAGCTAAGCACAGAGGCGCCAATCATTTTGGAGGGCCGCCCTCCCCTACCCTCGATTGCCATCCATCTCGGCCGGACCAAGACCAGCGGGGCGGATAACGACGATGTCGTCTACCTCACCGGTCGACCGGTGGAGGCCCTGAATGCCTGGCTTGCTGCCGCCCGGATCGAAAGCGGCAGTGTGTTCCGGGCGATTGATCGCTGGGGAAATGTCTCACGGCGAGCGCTCGATCCGAAGGCAATCAACGACATCGTCAAGCATCGCGCCGCTTTGGCTGGCCTTGAACCAGCAGAGTTTTCTGCTCATGGATTACGGTCTGGCTTTCTGACCGAGGCGGCCAACCGCGGCATCCCGCTCCCCGAGGCTATGGAGCAGTCCCGCCATCGTTCCGTGCAGCAGGCATCAAGCTACTACAACAACGCTCAAAGACGGACTGGACGCGCCGCGCGTCTTCTCGATTAACAGCCGCGGGAGAAAGATGGTCTCAATGCCACGGTTCTGGCCTTGAGACCATTGAGAACGCGGAATACGTCGGCTTGCGCCCCCTGCGGTTCAGAGGTTATCGACCACGGAAAGACGCGCGAACGCAGAACTTCTCGCGCAAAGAGACGATAACCTTCAATCATTGACGATCATCTAAGATTGGATCCGCATGGAAACCACAACGATCAGCAATCGCGCAGAATTCGCTCAGTGGGCAATCGAACGTTCCCGTGCCATCGTTGCTGAACAAGGGAGCAACCTGGCGCTGGCGGCACGCGACATGGATGGAGGACAGATAGCCGAGACGGGTAATGCACTTGGTCAGGCGATTGTCGACGCCCTGCTCGAGGTTTTTGACAGCTTGCTAGCCGAGGACTGATCCTCCGCTGGAACGCGTGCAGACCTAGAACTCCGTTTCCGTCACCGGGAGACGAGAAGCCCGATGGGAGTGGGTGCGAAGGAACTCTGAGTACCGCTGTTTCAGTTCCTGGATTGAAATCCGGCCCTCGATCCAGTCGTCAACGCTGGCGCGGAATAGCGGGCTTGTCTCAAACTGAAAACCCCGCTGAGCCCAACGATCGACAACGCGATCAAAGATTTCCCTGCGCCGTTCAGGCGTCATGCTGAACTCCCACTTCACCGGCCTCACGTCCGGATGAATACAGGATTCACCTGGTCATCGCAGCAGCTAAATTAGCAGTTGTGGAGTGGACATACCGGATAGAGGAGGAGCTACCGCTGCCGGCGGGCAGCCTCCGACGTCCACAGGGTGCTGACCGGCTCGATCCGTCGTCAGACCCATCTCCTTCTCTGGCCCATCGACGGTCCCCCCGAGGCATAGCATGGCGATACCGGCAGCGATTTCAGAACTAGCCCTAGAGGAAGGGTGAGGATGCCGAAAGCGCATCGACTGGCGGCCGTCAGGTGGCCACGCATTGCCGTTGATGCCAAACGATGTGATCCGTGCCCGTTTTAGATAACTCCAATCGCGAACAGGATGAGACTCTCAGCATTCCACAGTGCTCTCGGTTATTCCAATCTTCCAGGAGCGCGAAGGACAGTCCAGCTAGCGCTGCCCGATGTCAATCACGAGCGATGATGCCATTATGCTATTGATACAGCAGAGCAAAATCACTTCCTGTACGGCTGACAATCAGTGCGCCGATAGGTCAAACCGTGGCTAGTCCTTAGCCACTTGCAAGTGAACCCGCCGCCCCTGGCTCTTGAGCTCTCAACAGCGACATCAGCATCGGCCCAAGCGAGAATTCGCCTCGCTCCGTCCGCCGCGTCAGGTCGCGCAGATATCCTCCGGGTGAATGGATGTGCCCTGCCCGCTCCAGAACGCAAGCCATCGCAATCGCGGCGCTCTCAGGCCCCATAGCCTCGCAGGCCTCCTGATAGGCGGACGGGCTCACACCAAGCGTGCTCCGCACCACCACCGCCGCGCTCATCAGATCCCGCCAATGCGAAATCACACCGCCTGCAGCGTAGTCTGAAATCTGTGGGCAAGCTCGAAGCACCATATTCAATGGAAAAGCTCTTAGCGGCTCGACATTCCGTCTCGGTCTTCCCGCCGCCTTCGCGCCCTGCTCATGTCTTGAGCTAGGTTCAAGTTCATTTAAGGATTCGGTATTTGAATTCTGTATGTGTTGACGGTTTCCGCTGTCATTGACGTCGGTTTTTTGAGGAATTAGCTGGCATTCCAGCATGTTGATAGTTTCCTCACTCAGCAAGGTCAGTTCATCTAGGCACTCCTTGAGTGCCGCTGTGGTCTTGGCTGTTTTGAGCCGGGCAACGGCAGCAACGAGCTCGTGTTCGACAGCTTGCCAATTTCCTGCCGCGCCTTCTTCTACCGCAGCCGTGATGAGCTTGCGGATATCGCGGCGGGTGATCGTAATGCGCTCTTTGATAAAGCGGCGTTGCCGGCTCTCCTCCGCAACTTGATGTGCTAATGTCGCTAGCTCTTCCGCGCGAGCCAAGAGCGGTGCGAGGCTGAACCCATAGGCGGCTTCTATTTCTCCATCGCTGCCCTTGCGAGCATAGCGCTTGCCATTTGGACTGTCGTGGCGCTGGATAAGGCCAGCCTGGACGAGAAGGGCCAGATTTTCGCGTAGTGTCGTTCCCGCGATTCCATTGGCTCGGACCGCAAGCTGAGCATTCGATGGGAAGACAATAAGATTGCTCTCCTCGCTGAGTTCCTGCTCTGGGTAGAAACTCAGCAAGGCATTCAGGACTGCGAGCGCGCGATCTCGAAGACCGAGGACCGTTCGCGCCTCGCACGCGCTGCGATAGACCTTCCACTTGTCTACGGTTTTTCCTGCCTTGATTTTAGCCGTGGCGAGCTGACCTTTGACCAAGGCAAGCGTCATCGGCCGCCGCCCAAATGGCGTCGTCACATTTCCTGTTTGCATTTTTCTCTCACCTTTTTAAAGGCAAAGGAAATCCGCTCGCCAAACTGACGCCAAACACTCTTGACTGCGATTCATGGAAATGCGATTCTCAGGCTGCTTACACATGAGGAAGGCTTCCACGACGGCGACGTTTGGGGGCCTTTTTCTTTTGCCGCTATTTCCCTTCAGCTTTGGTTGAAGTCAAAAACTCCTGATGAAAGCGGCCTAGGTTCTCAGCGAGATACCGTCCAAACCTGCCCGCATCCTTAGCTTTCAAAGCGATTGAGTAGCTCTTCCCGCTTCCTTTGAACTCCGCACGGACGCTCGAATCATCGGCCCGCCACTCGCTCGCATTGTTCGTCCGCTTCCCCGGCCTTTCCGCTTTTTTGATTTCTTTGGAGAGAAACTCAAATCGGGCATCGGACTCGAGCTGCGAAAACGCGGGATCCGCTATTAATGTCTGAACCAGAGCCAGTGTCGTCGGCCTTTCGACTTGCTGGGCAAACTCTGTCCAGCGATCGCGGCCTACAGATTTCGCGGCACCAATCGCATAGGCGATGTCTGCCGGAACGCGGCCTGAGACTGACAGCATCCGTGTCAGCATGGGTGCATCAACGGACAAGGCGGTCTGGATCGTCGTCCTTTCATAAGACATGTCGATCAGACGCCGCGCGAACATCGCACGCTCAATGAACGACAAGTTTTCTCGCGCCGAGTTCTCCTGGCCTTGAGCGATGATGTGATCTGAATCCGAGACGCTCTTTACGACGGCGCGCACCAGCCGCCCTAGATCTTTTGCTGCACGAGCACGACGATGCCCGAACACGATCTGATATCGACCCTCGGCTGACGGATGAGGCCGCACCTGGATTGGCGTGTCTTGTCCCCGCTCGCGAATACCTTCCAGCAGCTCGGCGTAAGCATTGTCGTCTGTACCCATACGGTCTGCCACAAACGAAGAATCCAAAAGGTCGGGGTCAAGCTCTACGATCGTGTCACCCGGGACGTATTGCTCGGCTAGTGCAACCTTCTCTCGAAGCTCACTGAGCGAATTGAGCATGGATCGAGAAGCCCCGTGTGCAGCATATCCAGGGGTGGCACGCCGTTCGGCGCCCGTATTGGCAGGGGAGGTGATGTTGGCGAAGACGTCCTTACGGGCCATTGTCGCAAACTCCGTGATCAATCAACTTTTTGTATTCTTTGCGGAAAAACGCCGCGTGTACGGCTGACAAAGGATTAAGCATGACGTCGTCCCCATGCCTTCTGAAGAAGTTCGATGACTTCATTGTTGACGGCATCCATCGATTCACGAGCACGATCGTAAGTCGAAGCAGTAAATTGAGCCCGCTCGACCTCGTACAGGCTCTGCTTAGTGAGGCCCGCATCGGAAACTGCGGTAGATTTGACCATGTGATTCTTCATCATCTGCTGTGCGAACATGGACTGCATGAAGCCGACCATCTGCTGCTGTGGTATGTCCGTTGGCTCATACCGCGTAACGAGATAGCGGAACCAGTCGAGCGAAACGTCGACACCCACACTTTCCACGCTCTTCAGGATCTCGCCAAGCATGAGCAGGAACTGCGACATGGACATGATGTCTAGCATTTGCGGATGCACAGTAATAAGAACAGATGTTGCCGCGGTCAGCGCAGTGAGGGTGAGATAACCGAGCTGGGGAGGGCAGTCGACAACAACCACATCGTATTGATCATCGACCTCGGCCAACGCGTCACCGATACGCGTGTAGAAAAGCTTGCCGGCGGTAGAATCCTTCCGCTGCATTGCAATTGGCGTGTCGTACTCATATTCCTGTAGTTCGAGGTTGGCTGGAACTACGTTCAGGTTAGGAAAATTGGTCGGCTGAATGACCTCAGTGATTGACTTGCGTTGATCATCGTAGCGCAGTGCTTCATAGAAGGACTTCTTCTCATCCAATTCCGGCTGAATGCCATAAAGCGCGGTCAGCGATGCCTGAGGGTCCAGGTCGACCGCCAGCACTCGATATCCCTTCAGCGCTAGAAACTGAGCAAGGTGAGCCGACGTCGTGGTCTTGCCAGAGCCGCCTTTGAAGTTGACCACCGCGATGACTTGAAGCTTCTCGTGAGCCCGACGATGCGGAACACGATCGAGATGCTGACGGAGTTCATTGACTTGATTGGCTGTATAGTAGCGTCGCCCGGTAGCGGTAGTGCTGGGCTCAACACCTTTGCCTTGAAGATGCAGCTTCTTTAGGTAGCTTTGCGAAACGCCCAGGAAGTCCGCAACCTCGGCCAGCGAAAATTGGCGAAGCGTCTTCTGCGCATTTGGCGGGAACTTCTCCTGCCTCAGCATGTCGAGCTTTGAGGAAATATCCCCGCCCTGTGCCAGAATAGTGTCCGCGAAACTCGGTACTTTATCCAAAGCGGCTATCTTCACGTTCATTTAGCTGTTCGCTTTCAGTCACGATACTTCTAGGATTTTCATCCAATTATCGTGACAATCAACCGATTCCCATACCATGGCAAGAAAAATAGAGTTAACAAGCCCTTAACGCGCACAAGCGAGTGCAGCGAGCTGGGCGCAGAAAGGCCGAAAGCTCCAGCGATTACCGTGAGTTACCGCCATCCCTCCAAAGGAGCCACGATCGATCTACTAACACTTTTGCTAGCGCATTCGGTGGCACGAACGCCGTTCCCCGTTGGCAAACTCACTCCTCCGAGAGAATCACTCGCTAACACTTTTGGCAGTAGATCGAACTCCTCAGCCCCGGCACACCTCCATGCGTCACCAACGCAAAGGAGATTTGCTCGATGCGCGTCGTCGCCATCAAGAACCCAAGGAGCGAGGCTGAGCATCGTCTTATCCACGAAATGCACCGGCTTCGCGCCCGCATTTTCCGCGGTCGCCTGGCATGGACTGTTCGTTGCACCTCCGGTCTCGAGATCGATGGTTTCGACAAGCTGCAGCCAACATACGTCCTATGCATTGACCGTTCCGACGCAGTGATTGGTTGCGCTCGGCTTTTGCCGGCGACCGGCGGCACAATGCTTGAGAAGGTATTTCCTCAACTCCTGGAGACGGGACAGCTCCCTACGCACCACCGCATGATCGAAAGCTCCCGATTCTGCGTGGATACAAACATGGCTGCCGAACGGGAGCGAGCGGGCCTCCACTCAGCGACACTCGCGATGTTCGCCGGAATAGTCGAGTGGAGCGTCCTGAATGGCTATCGGGAGATTGTAACCGCAACCGATGTGAGGCTCGAGCGCATCTTCAGGCGCGCAGGATGGCCTCTCAACCGCCTCGGCTCGCCTGCACAGATCAACGAAACCAGAAGCGTCGCAGGCTTGCTCACTGCCGACTGGCAGAGCTTCGATCGCCTCCGCCCCAGAATCTATTCCTCGAGTTTCTCACTCCATCAAAAGGAAGTGGCCTGATCATGCTTAGCACTCAAAACCGCTCACTTCCCCGCCTCGTCAGCAAGCTACAGAACGCCCTGGGAGACCATTTGTGCGTCGCGCTCGAAGACCCGAGCGTCGTGGAGATCATGCTCAATCCGGACGGTCGTCTGTTCATCGAACGGCTGGGTCATGGCATGGCCGCAGCTGGCGAGATGACACGCTCTGCGGCCGAGACCGTCATCGGGAGCGTTGCCCACGTTCTGAACTCGGAGATCGACGATGACAGGCCGATCGTTTCGGGAGAACTACCGATCGGCGGACATCGTTTCGAAGGATTACTGCCACCGGTGGTCTCGGGTCCATCATTCACGATCCGCCGCCGCGCGTCGCGCCTCATCTCTCTCGATGACTATGTGTCGAGCAAGGTTATGACGGCAAAGCACGCCGAGGTCATTCGCAGCGCAATTGCCTCGAAGCTCAACATTCTCGTTGCCGGTGGCACGGGCTCTGGCAAGACCACCCTCACCAACGCGATCCTTGCGGAGATCGTATCGAGCTCCCCCGGCGATCGGCTCGTCATCCTCGAAGACACCGCCGAAATCCAATGCGCTGCGGACAATGCGGTCAGCCTGCACACCAGCGACGCCGTCGACATGTCGCGTCTCCTGAAAAGCACGATGCGCCTTCGGCCGGATCGGATCATCGTCGGAGAGGTCCGTGACGGCGCAGCACTGACCATGCTCAAGGCCTGGAACACGGGACATCCCGGAGGGGTGGCAACAATTCACTCGAACAGCGCGCGTTCGGCACTCCAGCGTCTCGAGCAGCTGACCGCCGAGGCGAGCCATCAGCCGATGCAGGCGGTCATCGGCGATGCAGTCGATCTGATCATCTCGATCGAACGAACGGCCAAAGGTCGGCGGATCAGCGAGATCCTTCACGTCACCCGCTTTGCAGGCGGCCAGTACCAGACAGAACCCTACGCAGAGGAAAACCGCGATGCAGCATAAGAGATCACTCCTGGCCCTTGCCGTGATGGCCCTTTCGGTCGTCGCCGCCACTTCGCCCGCGTTCGCCAGCTCTGGCGGAAGCCTCCCATGGGAAGGACCGCTTGAGCAGATCCAGGAATCCATCACTGGCCCGGTCGCTGGCTATATCGCGCTGGCCGCTGTCGCGATCGCCGGCGGTATGCTGATATTCGGTGGTGAGCTCAATGATTTTGCTCGCAGGTTGATGTACGTCGTCCTGGTCGCGGGCATCCTGCTAGGTGCGACCACGATCGTCGGTCTCTTTGGCGCCACCGGCGCATCGATCGGCCTGCCGACGGATCAAGTCACGCAAGTTGTTTCAGACGATGAAGCGGGGGAGGGGGCATCGTGAGCCTCCACCGCAACCGCATTCATCGCGCGCTGTCGCGTCCGAATCTCCTGATGGGCGCCGACCGCGAGCTTGTGCTGATTACCGGGCTTGCGGCCGTGATCCTGATCTTCGTTGTCCTGACGGTCTACTCGGCATTGTTCGGAGTGGCCGTCTGGATCGTCATCGTCGGTCTACTGCGAATGATGGCCAAGTCCGATCCGCTGATGCGGCGGGTCTATGTTCGTCACATTTCCTACAAGCCCCACTACCGGCCAACGGCCGCGCCGTGGCGAAGATACTAGAGATGCCCAGATGGCTGCCCTCAAACGTTTCCGCGCGACCGGTCCATCGTTCGCTGATCTCGTTCCCTATGCCGGCCTGGTCGACAACGGGGTTCTGCTTCTGAAGGACGGTAGCTTGATGGCCGGCTGGTACTTCGCGGGTCCGGACTCCGAAAGCGCCACCGACCTCGAACGTAACGAGCTCTCTCGGCAGATCAATGCGATCCTGTCGCGTCTGGGGACGGGCTGGATGATCCAGGTCGAGGCGATCAGGGTGCCGACTGTCGATTATCCCACGCCGGACCAGTGCCATTTTCCGGACCTTGTCACCCGCGCGATCGATGCCGAGCGCCGGACCCATTTCGGGCGAGAGCAGGGGCATTTCGAGAGCAAGCACGCGATCATTCTCACCTACCGGCCACTCGAGTCGAAGAAGACGGCACTCAGCAAATACATTTACTCGGATGAGGAGAGCCGCAAGAAATCCTATGCGGACACTGTTCTGTTTGTGTTTCGCAATGCGATCCGGGAAATCGAACAGTACCTTGCTAACACGCTTTCGATTGCCCGCATGCAGACCCGCGAGATCCGCGAGAGGGGAGGGGAGCGAGTCGCACGCTACGACGACCTCCTGCAGTTCGTCCGCTTTTGCATCACCGGAGAAAGCCACCCGGTCCGCTTGCCGGAAGTCCCGATGTACCTCGACTGGCTGGCAACGGCCGAGTTGGAGCATGGTCTGACGCCAAAGGTCGAGAACCGGTTCCTAGCCGTGGTCGCGATCGATGGTCTGCCAGCGGAAAGCTGGCCCGGCATCCTCAACAATCTCGATCTGATGCCGCTGACCTACCGCTGGTCGTCGCGGTTCATCTTCCTCGATGCCGAGGAGGCGCGCCAGAAACTCGAGCGCACGCGAAAGAAATGGCAGCAGAAGGTTCGACCATTCTTCGACCAGCTTTTCCAGACCCAGAGTAGATCGGTCGATCAGGATGCTATGACTATGGTCGGCGAGACCGAGGACGCCATCGCTCAAGCCTCGTCGCAGCTTGTCGCATACGGCTACTATACACCGGTCGTGATCCTGTTTGATGGAGACCGCGACGCCCTGCAGGAGAAGGCGGAAGCCATCCGTCGACTGGTCCAGGCGGAGGGCTTCGGTGCGCGCGTCGAAACCCTGAACGCGACCGATGCGTTTCTCGGGAGCCTGCCAGGTAACTGGTACGCCAATATCCGCGAGCCGCTGATCAATACGAGCAATCTGGCGGATCTCGTTCCGTTGAACTCGGTATGGTCGGGCAATGCAGTGGCGCCCTGCCCCTTCTATCCGCCGAACTCGCCGCCGCTGATGCAGGTTGCCTCGGGCTCAACGCCGTTTCGCCTGAACCTGCATGTCGACGATGTCGGCCACACCCTGATTTTCGGACCGACAGGCTCGGGCAAATCGACGCTTCTCGCGCTTATCGCCGCGCAATTCAGGCGGTACGAGTTTGCCCAGATCTTTGCCTTCGACAAAGGCAACTCGCTCCTTCCCCTGACGCTTGCTGCCGGCGGCGATCACTACGAAATCGGCAACGATCAGGACGGGGAGGGGAGGGCGCTGGCATTCTGCCCGCTCTTCGATCTTTCGACAGATGGCGATCGGGCCTGGGCGACCGAGTGGATCGAAATGCTTGTGGCCCTACAGGGCGTCACCATCACGCCTGACCATCGCAATGCAATCTCACGTCAGATCGGGCTGATGGCGACAGCGCCCGGAAAGTCGCTGTCGGACTTTGTCAGCGGCGTGCAGATGCGCGAGATCAAAGATGCGCTCCATCACTACACAGTCGACGGCCCGATGGGTCAGCTTCTCGACGCGGAAGAGGACGGCCTGACGCTTCGAGCGTTTCAGTGCTTCGAGATCGAGCAGCTCATGAACATGGGCGAGCGCAATCTGGTTCCTGTCCTCACATACCTGTTCCACCGGATCGAGAAGCGGCTGGATGGTTCGCCGAGCCTCATCCTCCTCGACGAAGCCTGGCTGATGCTCGGGCATCCCGTTTTCCGCGACAAGATCCGGGAATGGCTGAAGGTCCTTCGCAAGGCCAATTGCGCCGTCGTCTTGGCTACGCAGTCGATCTCCGACGCTGAACGTTCCGGCATCATCGACGTCCTGAAGGAATCCTGCCCGACGAAAATCTGCTTACCGAACGGCGCCGCACGCGAGCCGGGGACGCGCGAGTTCTATAAGCGGATCGGGTTCAACGAGCGCCAGATTGAGATCGTCTCGAGCGCCATCCCGAAGCGCGAATATTACGTCGCCACGCCAGACGGACGGCGGCTCTTCGACATGTCGCTCGGGCCGGTGGCGCTGAGCTTTGTGGGCGCATCCGGAAAGGAAGACCTGAAGCGGATCCGCGCGCTGAAGGCGGAGCACAGCCAGGACTGGCCTACCCATTGGCTTGAATTGAGAGGAGTTCACGATGCCACGTCGCACCTCAGAATCCAGTAACTGGATCGTCGCAACAATGGCAGCTGCAATCGCCCTGCACCCGGTTGCGTCAGCCCATGCGGGATCTGCAACGGGCGCTGCTACCGAATGGACGCAGCTCGCCAACAACGCTCAGCTCATCGACCTTCTCAAAAGCTCAGGTCTGCAGGTCGATAACCAGCTGACCCAGATCACGCAACTGGCAGAGCAAATCCAGAACCAGCTGAAGATCTACGAGAACATGCTGCAGAACACGGCGCAGCTCCCTGATCATATCTGGGGCCAGGTCGAGAGCGATCTCAACCGACTGCGCAGCATTGTCGATCAGGGGCAAAGCATCTCGTTCTCGATGGGCAATGCAGACGACGTTCTTCAGCAGCGGTTCAAGAGCTATGCGGAGTTGAAAACCAACCTGCCCAATTTTGAATCCTTCTCGAGCACCTACCAATCCTGGTCGGACACGAACCGGGACACGATCGGCAGCACGCTGAAGGCGGCGAGCCTGACAGCGGATCAGTTCGACACGGAGGAGGGCACGATGAGTTCGCTGCGATCGATGTCAGAGTCGGCCGACGGCCAGATGAAGGCCCTCCAGGTCGGACACCAGATCGCTGTCCAGCAAGTTTCCCAGATGCAGAAGCTCCGCGGCCTAGTCTCCCAACAAATGACGATGATGGGGACGTGGCTCCAGACCGAGCAGACGGACAAGGATCTCGCGCAGGCCCGGCGTGAGAAGTTCTTCAATGCCGACGTTTCCACGATCCCGACCGGCCAGAAGATGGAGCCACGCTGGTGAGCCGCGCGGTCATGATCGTTTCCGTGCTGGCCATAGTCGCTGCAGCTGCTTCCGCCGCCACCTTCTATCTCGTCCAGATGAACGTCCCGGCATCACCCGAGATGAGTGAAGAGCAGCGTAACACCCGTGAGAAATTCTTCGGCACAGCCAAGGAGCTGCCCCCGATCGAAAAAGGCCAGGAGATGCGGCCGCGATGGTGAGGCGAAATCTTGAGCAGGCTTTCGTATTCGGGGGTATTGCCTGCCTGATCCTTGCCACTCCTGCATTCGCACAGCAGGGACAGGTTCTTACAGAACTCGAGAACCAGGTTTCTGCTGCCGCGAAGGGATGGGAAACTACCATCATGGACGCAGCGAGGTCGCTGTTCTGGATCCTCGCCGGGATTGAGGTCGGCATCGCCGCCGTTTGGCTTGCCATACAAGCCGCGTCTCTTGAAAGCTGGTTTGCCGAACTCGTCCGTCGCATCATGTTCATTGGCTTCTTCGCGTTCGTTCTCACCCAGGGACCAACGCTTGCGAGGGATATCGTCAACAGTCTCTACCAGATCGGTGCGGGCGGTGGATCGGCCTCACCGGCCGAGGTGTTCGATGCTGGTATTCGAGTGGCATCGCAGATGTCCGAGCAGGCCAAGTTCGGGGTGTTCGAGGACAATGCGCTTGCGATCGCCGCCGTCCTTGCGATGGGCGTCGTCGTGATTTGCTTCTCGCTCGTTGCCGCGATCTTCGTCGCGGTAATGGTGGAAATGTATGTGGGGCTGCTGGCCGGCATGATCATGCTCGGCTTGGGGGGCTCATCCTTTACGAAGGATTTTGCCGTCCGCTATCTGGTCTATGCTTTCGGCGTCGGAATGAAGCTCATGGCACTCGTCATGATCGCGAAAATCGGCGCGGAAGTTCTCCTCGGGCTGGCGCAGGCACCGACCGCGGAAACCGATCAGTTCATCACCACACTGGCCATCGCTGGCATATCAGTCGTCGTGTTCATTATCGCCATGTACGTCCCTAATATTATTCAGGGTGTCGTCCAGGGCGCATCTGTTTCCGGTGGCATGGAAGCCATCCGCCACGGTGGGCAGACCGCTTCTTTCGCGCTTGGCACAGCTTCTCTAGCCGCCGGCGCTGTCGGAGCCGGAGCCGCCGCAGCCCAATCCGCCCGGGCCGCAGGATCTTCTGTAGCGGGAGCCGCACTTCGTGGGATGGGCGCGGGAATTGGGTCGGCCGGGAAGGCAGCCGGCTCGGCTGCCAAGGAAAAGGCGATCGGTTCGCCCGGCGCTTACGCCGGCTCGATTATGGGGCTCGCCAACGCCAAGCTCGATCAGAGCCGCACCGGACAAAGCGGCCATAAGACGCCGCCAGAACGAAACGACAAGTAATCAACAGGAAGGCAAAAAGCGATGGCAGCAAACCGGCCGCCCGATAGCCCCTACCTCGCCGCACGGCAGGAATGGACGGAACGATATGGATCCTATGTCCAGGCCGCGCGTGCATGGCGGATCGTCGGCATTCTTGGACTATCAATGGCCGTCATCGGCTTTACCTATGCCATGTATCTCAGCACACAGGTCAAGCTCGTGCCCTACATCGTCGAGGTCGACAAACTCGGCACGTCGGTGACGACCGGCTTCCCCCAGCAGATCGAGTATGCCGACCCCCGCGTCGTTCGCGCGACACTCGGCAACTTCATCACGAGCCTGAAGTCGATCACACCGGATGCGGTGGTGCAGAAGCAATATATCGACCGGACCTATGCGCTTCTCCGGACGTCCGACCCCTCGACCCAGAAAATCAATGCCTGGTTCCGCGGCAACTCGCCGTTCGAGAAGGCCAAGACATCGACCGTCGCCATCGAGGTCAACAACATCGTCGCTCTTTCTAATCAGACCTATCAGATCGACTGGACCGAATACGAACGCGACCGCAAGGGCAAAGAGACCGGCACGCGTCGGTTCCGCGGCATCGCAACAGTCGCCCTCGCCGCGCCACAGGACGAGGCGATCATCCGCCTCAACCCAATCGGTCTTTATGTCCAGGACTTCGACTGGACCGCGCAGCTTTAAGGGCAGGGGAATTCACATGCACAGAACAGGATTGATCGCAGCCGTCGGCTGCATTGCCGGACTTGTCCTTGGCGAATGCGCAGTGGCGCAGAGCATGACGTCGAACGAGGTGAAGGGGACAAACATCTCGCGGAAATGGCGGGGGACGCCTGGTCTGGTGACGACCGGGCGAGACGGGAAAGTCATGTTCCTGTTCGGCGAGACCCAGCCATCCGTGGTCTGCTCACCGCTTCAGGTTTGCGACATCGAGCTGCAGGGCGGCGAAATCGTCCGTGATGTGCTTGTCGGCGACACTGTCCGCTGGAAGGTCGAGCCGGCGACATCGGGGGCGACCGGCGGACAGGCGATCCACCTGATCGTCAAGCCCTCAGAGGCTGGCCTCGTCACATCTATGGTCGTCACGACCTCGCGGCGGACCTATCATATCCAGCTCAAATCCCATCCCAGCCAATACATGGCGCGGATCGGTTTCGAGTATCCGGAAGATGTGTCGACCAAGCTCGCCGATATCAACGCACGTCTCGAGATCGGGGGCATTCCGGAAACCGCTCCGGACAGGCTGAACTTCTCCTATTCGGTCCGTGGCAGTGCCTCGTGGCGGCCGAAGCGGGTTTATTCCGATGGCGCCAAGACCTACATCCAGTTTCCTCGGTCCATCTCCGGGCAGGACGCGCCGGTGCTGTTCGTCGTCAGCGGCGGCCAGAACCGTATCGTCAATTACCGCATGAAGAACGACATGATGATCGTCGACTATGCCGTCGACAAGGCCGTGCTCGTCTCCGGGGTTGGCTGGCGCCAGCAGAAAATCACGATCCGGCGGGGAGGCTGACTGATGAAGAAGACAATCGCCGCCGTCATCATCACTGTCATCCTTTCCAGTTGCCAGACCGCAGATGAGACGCTGACCACCAGTTCCACCCCGATTGCCGTCACTGGTGCCACCGCAAGCGCAATTGCCGGCGACATGGCAAGCCGCCTTGCAGAACAGGTTGGCCCGGTTGGGACCACGACCCTCAAAATGGACAAGGACACCTCCGAATATGCCGCAGCTCTTGAGGCCGCGCTGACGGGGTGGGGATACACCGTCATCGCCGACGGCAAGGTCGGAAAGGATCAGAACCCCGTCGAGATCGCATGGTCGATCGACAGCTTCGACGGACAGGTCCTGGCGCGAGTCAGCACGCCGGCCATCGCGCTCGGGCGCGCCTACACGGCGACGTCAGCCGGCGCGACGCCGGCAAGTCCGCTTTCGATCATGCACCGAAACTGAGGGGAGGGGATTACCATGGTCCAATCGCTCCAGCTCGGCACGGCGGGTAATGCTGACGATCAACAGAGTATGCGACGTCTCAATCGCCTCCCGATCATCGTCGCGATCGTCATCATCGTTCTGTTCTTCGGCGTCGTGATCGTCGGCCTGTCGTGGCGCGGTCTCTCCTTCAACCGAGGAAGCGAGCTCGACAGCAGTTCAGCTACTCCGGCGACCACCTTCGGTGATCAGCTGAAGCGTGGAGTCACGGACGGGATCATTGGTGAACCAGAGAGAAGAGAGATATTTCAGCCGACACCTGTCGTAGTCGAACGCGAGCCCGTCAAAGAGCCCGTCGTGGAGCGGCACAACGAGGTGCGAACCGAACCGCGCTCACGACTTGAACCGGAAGCCGAATGGAAGGCGCGCCTGAAGCGGGAACAGGACGAGCAGATACTGCGCGAAGCGCAGCGTCAGAGGATGGCAAGCCTCCAGGCACGCGCAACAGCGCTCGATTCTCCGCTCAAGGTCGATGTCTCCGAAGTGCGAAAGACCGCTTCCGAAACCAGGACCGACGCCCGTCAACCGCTCAATGCCACGACGAACAGTGCATCCGATCTCTACAGTGCGGCGATGAAGTCCGGTCTGTTCGGACAGAACGTCGATCAAAACGGGCAGACCTCGAAGGAGGACTTTTTCAATCAGGACATTAAGGATCTTGGCTATCTGCCGAACCAGGTCGTCCCGCAGTTCTCGCCTTACGAGTTGAAGCGCGGGTCTGTTATTCCGGCGACCATGATCACGGGCCTGAACTCCGATCTTCCGGGCAGGATTTCGGCACAGGTCAGCCAGAATGTCTATGACAGCGCCACTGGCTACCGGCTGCTGATCCCCCAGGGAGCGAAGCTGTTTGGCCGCTACGATTCCAAGGTATCATTCGGCCAGGAGCGCGTGCTGGTCATCTGGACCGATCTGATTTTCCCCAACGGCTCGACACTTCAGATCGGCGGCATGTCCGGCACGGATGCCGAGGGATATGGAGGTTTCAAGGACAAGGTCGATCGCCACCTCTGGCGCACATTTGGTTCGGCGGCTCTCGTTGCCATCATCGGTACGGGGATCGATATGTCAATGCCGGAGAGTTCGACACTGGCCACGCAGGATACCGCTTCAGATGCAGCGCGGCGAAATTTCGCCGAATCGTTCGGCCGTGTGGCGGAGCAGACGATCTCAAGAAATCTCAATGTGCAGCCGACCATCAGGATCCGGCCGGGCTACAGATTCAACGTGCTGGTCGATCAAGACATAATTTTCCCAAGTTCATATCGGCAATAGAACAGGCGATCGCGCACATCTGCCATAAGCCAGATAACTGAATCGCGGCACCTTAATACAATCTTGCGTGGGTAATTTCTTTCTCCTAAAACTCAATTTTGGGCAGGCGCACGGTGTGCCTCGTCTCCGTTGTGGAGCTACCGGACCCTCAACAAGGGGTATTGCCA
The DNA here is from genome assembly GCF_902502825.2 of Pseudorhizobium flavum. The sequence goes on along the minus strand of NZ_LR723671.1, from coordinate 139,481 downwards.
GGTATGACTGCAACCTTTTTGCGTTCATACCCTCACTTAAAGGAGGCCATGAATTGAACCAATGGTTTGAGCGTTTGACCGAACAGGTCGCCCTGGCACATGACGAGGCCATTGTAAAGGCGACACTGGAGAAGCTAACCTGGGAAGCGGGTTTTGGCGCATATGCCTATCTCAACCTGCAGGCGGAGACACAAACGGCACTCTCAAACTATGACGTCGAATGGCAGCAGCGGTATTTTGAGAAGTCCTATGCTCTGATCGATCCCGTTGTACGCAATGCACGCGATCAACTTGAGGCGTTCGCCTGGACGAATGAAGCGTCGCTCAGGATGAGTAAGGAGCGCAGGAACTTCTACGGAGAGGCTGGCGAATTCGGGATTCGCTCGGGCATCACCATTCCGATCAAGACAGGATTTGGGCGGATGGCAATGCTTACGCTTGCTTCAGAAGACGCAGATTTTGCTATGGAGCAATCGCTGAACCCAGTACTTGCCGCTTCTGCTGTCGCGCAACTGCACTCAAGGCTTGAAGCTCTAAGAGTGAAGCCTAGCCATCACACTCCCATTCGCATGAAATCGGACGAACTAACCTGCCTGCGCTGGTCGGCGGAAGGTAAGTCCATGAAGGCGATCGCTATCATTGAAAACACCACATATGCCAACGTCGCGTTCTTTCTGCGCAACGCCAAATCGGCCCTCGGCGCGACGAGTTTGCCGCAAGCAACCGCAATGGCCAAGGAATTCGGACTGATCTAGCTCAGTGCCCCTTTGATTTCGGCATGTTCGGTATGTAGCCCAAGATATCAAGAAGCGTCGATACGACCGTCTGCTGCGCGTGGACGGCAATCATCGCCGTGATATATGCTTGAGTTGCCTCGCGAGCTCTTTCCGGGTCAGCTGCGGCATCGACCTTCGCTTCGAGCATCAGAGCGTCATCGCGCAAACGACGATGTTTTTCGATCTCGCGCACGACATGGCGTTCGACCTCTTCGGACGGCTGATCGCTCATCAATCCAATGAGTGGACGCAATATGAGTTTCGTATCAGCCACTGGCCGGTCTGTGCCTTTTTTGAACATTGAAGTTTCAATTACCGTCCATCTACCGTAGCTGTAAACCATCTTCGATGTACGGGCATGGGCAGGGGCAAACGGCCAGAATATCAATTACATACTATAGTTGATAAACTTAAAGTATGTAAACGGTGATCTTCCGCGCATGGATATGCGCGAGCTGGTCGGCCGAAATTTCGCCCGCCTCCGTCGGGAAAAAGGCCTGACACAGGAGGAAGTCGAAGCGCGTTCCGGCTTTAGCCAACAGTATCTGAGCGGCCTCGAACGGGGGAAGCGAAACCCTTCCATCGTCACGCTTTATGAAATCGCCCAGGCCCTTGGCGTCAGCCATGTCGAGCTGGTCACGCCCGACCAAACAGACTGATTTTGCGAGACTGTCTTCGCCGGTCAGTCTGCCGGACTTCTCTCCGATCGTACCGAAAACTGAAGTCCCACTTCACAACACGCAGTGAACTAGCTATATATTCTCCGAAAGGAGAATGTTTATGGCTCAGATGTCGCGTGCCTATACACCCGCAGAAGCAGCTGCCGTTAGCGAAATTGCCGTGAAATCTGTGCACAACGCAATCGACAAACGGATCATCGCCCGGCGCCTCGCTGAGGATGAAGGGCGAGCACTATCTGACGATGACCTGCTGCGGCTCAAGCTTTGGTATGGGGTCGGCTCGATCCTGTCAGCCGAGCGTCGCCAGAGGCTCTTCGACACGATAGACCAGAATCCGGATGCCGACACTGTTCGAGCAGATGACTATCTGATCGTGGATGTTGCCCGCGCACGCCAACAGCTTGCTGCGCGTGCGGAGGCACTTCGGGAAGCAGAACGGGTCATCGAAGGCGTGAAGGGTGTTCTTGGTGGCGAACCGGTGTTCAGCAAAACCCGCGTTCCAGTCAGGACGATCGCCGCTATGAAGGCTCAGGGTGCGACCACCGAGGAAATTGTCGAGGGTTATCCTTCGCTCACCACGCGTATGGTCGAACTCGCGGAGATCTGGACTGCCGCTCACCCGGCACGAGGCCGGCCTCGCAAGCTTTCGGACCTTGGCGCGACCGTGAAATCGGCAAAGCGCCTCTCACTTCCGAAGGTCGCAAGCAAAACTTCCGGCAGCTGATGTTGTGAAGTTCCTGATTGATGAATGCCTGCACACCTCTCTCGTGGCCGTTGCTCAGGATAACGGCCACGATGGGTTCCATGTGAACTGGCTGGGATTGAGCGGCGAAAAGGATTGGGATCTGATGCCCCGCATTGTTGCGGAGGACTACACCTTCGTTACCAACAACGCGCGCGATTTCAGAAAACTCTACGGCAATGAAGAGATCCATGCCGGATTGGTTATCATCGTGCCTCAAGTCGTTCCGGCATTGCAGCGCGACCTGTTCACACTCATCTTGGAGGAGATGGCCGGCGGCGAAGAGCTTCTGAACGAGGTGATCGAGATCAGCATCGAGGGCAATGAGGCGGTTCTCACACGGTACTCTCTGCCGGCAAGCTGAGCACATCCCAAACTCGCCTACTCCAGAAGCGGAGGTAGGGTCCGGTCACTATTTCTGGCCTCCAATCCTCGTCAGATCGATCCGGATGCCGGCGTCGTTGGGCTTGATCGGCGTTTCCTCCGGTATTTCAGAGGGTGCATCATCCTCGGCGTTGTCGGCATTCTCGACCTCCACCTTCGAACGCTGCACGACCGCGCCATCCGGATCCTCAGCCTGGAACACGCTCTCACCCTCGAACTTGCCGGTCTGCCAGGCGTGGATCGCGTCATCGAACAGCTGCGGGAAAACCTCTTCGCTCGTCGGATTTCCATACCACTTCGCAACGATGCGGAGGATCTTGGCGAACATCCCTGTGCCAATCCGCAGATTGGCGCAGGGATCAACGAGATCCACCTTCAGCTCCGACGCGTCCTTCACTCCTATGCCCGCCGGGATCTGGGTGAGACCAACCCGCACGATCGAGCCAGCAATGTTCTCACGGACCATCTCGATCGCTTCCTCGGGTGTCTTCGGTTTGGGAATGAGGATCAGACGGCCACCGGACTTCACCGTGATGGCAAGCGGATCGTCCGAGCCGACGGCCTGGACGAACTGCTCGACGATCGCCGGCTTCAACGATGGATCGGCACATTCCATGATCAACGCAGCATCCAGCATGCTAGCTCCATGTTTCAGATGTTGAATGAGATGACGAGAGGAAGATCGAATAGACGGGCCCAGGCCTCGCTGCTCGCCCGCTGAATATCGATGATCGACGTCCCCGCAGTCCACCAGCCGTTTCCGACTGCGACGATGGCGTCAGGACGGTGGAATGCCGATTGCAAAACCGGCCAGACAAGGAGTTGTTCGTAGCAGATCAGCGGCGCGACTTTTGCGGTGCCGACCTCGACGACGGGATTGGCGAAGAAATGTGCCCGCGCGCCAGCTTCATTGCCACCAGTCCAGCCCCTCCACGGCTGCCACATCGATCCGGGCACCGGCATTCGCTCCCGGTAGAGAATCTCCGTCCTCTCAGCGGATATCGTCACGAGCACGTTGTCATAGCCGCGGCCATCAATGAGTGCCGCTCCAGCGATGACCGTGATGTCGGTCTCGGTGAGCCCTTTCCGCCAGAAGCGAGCAACCGTCGGCGTCCAGAAACCGAGAGCACTTTCCGGCAACACGATCGTCGTGCGGGACGGTCGGGCGCGAGCGACATCGATCAGGTCCTGTTGCCGCTGGAGGCCCGCTTCGCGGCCGAGTGACGCGCCCATTTCAAGGTCGACACCGGTCCACGACGCAGGTAGAATCGGCGTCGTCCACTCAGCGGCGGACCAGAGCCATAAGCCTGTCAAGGTCATGGCTGCAGCCGGCCGATACCACGTCGTCATGACGATCAGGCCGGCTGCCATCGCTCCCAAACCCCACCATCCCCAACCGGGAAATAGAACACCTGTGGCGGTGATCGGATGCGCCCACCCCACGATGCCAAAAGGTGGAACTGCCATCACAACACATGCAGCCATGTATCGGAGCGGCTTTTGCCATCCCTTGCGATCCGTCCAGAGCACGACATGGACGACCACGAAGGCGGAGGAGGCGACCAGCCAGAGCAAGGTGCCGGGCCAGATATCCGAAGAATAGAAGTTTGCCACGCCCTGTGGCAGTCCACGCGATGCGGCCAGGAAGTAGGCAGCAGAGATCGCCGTTGCCTGCAGACGCGTTTGTGCCAAGGACCAAAGTATGGGGAAGCTGGCTGCGACGGGCAAGAGAAGCACGTCACCGCTCCAGCCGATCCATCCGGCGCCGGCTGATAACGCGACGAGGACACCTGTTCTGAGGAACTCACGGTGCATAGGTCCAGACCTCATGCGCCAACCCAAGAATGCCATCCGTCGGCAGAGGACCGAAGTACCGGCTGTCGAACGAACCCGGGAACTCAGAATGGAGAAAGATTGCCCCGGGCGGAACGACACCACCATCGTAGTGCACTATCTCACGCCTCCTGCCGTCCGTCCGTGCAACGCGCGAGTGACGGAGTGGCCGACCATCGATGCGTACATCCTCATGGATCTCGATCACCTGTCCGGACGTCGCCACAACCTTCTTGATCAGCGGCGCCACGCGGCCGGCGCAGAGGCCGAAGCGCAGATATCCGCGCGCCCGCGCCTCGCGCATCGCGTTGGTGTTCGGTGGGCAAATGAAGACCAGATCGCCGACCAGGATCGGACGATCGGGTTCTACGATCCGCCACAAGCCCAGGGGCTCGCTTGGTGTGAGATTGACCCTAAAACCTACCCCTCCGAGCAGCACAATGAGGCCAAGCGTAAAAAGGCTGATGCTGCTGATCCGATAGAACCGGACGAGCCGCTTCATGCGCCGTAGCACTCCATATCGATGACGCATCTTCATTTCAGGGTCAGTCCCTGCGATCTCGTCTGGCGCGGGGTCTCAGCCTGCTTGAACGCCGTCGCGGTGCGCTCGTGGGCAGACAGTTGCTGCACCGTCCGCATCGTATTCCAGGCCTGTTGGACTTCGCTCTTCTGAGCGGCATTCATGCCCGACGTCACCCGCTGGAAAGCCTCGCCGGTGGTGTCCTTCGCTGCGAGGGGCAGGAACGTTCTTTCTCCGAAGCGTTCAGTAACTGCCTTGGCGAAACCTTCGAGCTCAGCCTTCACCAGCTTATCGGCAAGCGCATACTCAAGATCCGAGGACAGGTCGTTGCGGTCGATGGCATAACGCACCCGCTCCAGCACGCTTCTTGCATTGGACGAGAGGGCGGGGATCTCCAGCGCAACCTGCCTGCGCACCGCCAACTCCTCGGCGTAATTTCTCCGTTCGGCGTCGCCGCGTTGACGCAGATAGTCGCTGATACTGTCCGCGAGCGGCGTCACATTTTTGAGCGCCCGGTCCCGGTCCAATTTGTCGGCACGGCTCGCGAAGACACCGGTCTTGCCTTTCAGGGAGCCGAAAGCTTCCGGCTCTGCAGTGATACGTGAAAGCGTCTTCGCCGCGGCCGCCGGATCGCTCAACATTGCATCGAGATTAGCCGCATTGAACGCCGCTTCGGGCTGCGCGTAAACGTGGTGGAAGCGCATGGACACTTCCTCCCACTGCTTCTTCAATGCCGGATCGGATGCAAGCTTGTCCTCGACTGCCTGATCGATCGATTTCGAGAATGTGGTGATACCGGCCACCATGGGCTTGGCCTCCTTTGCTGAAGTTTGAATTGTGCTGGCCGTCGACGTTGCGAAACCGAGCCTGGCGCCGAGGACTGCAAGCCGGCCGGCGAGATCGACAAGCTTTTGCTTCTGCCGAGCCGTCCATTCGAGACGATCGCGCGCGACGGTTCTCGCAACATTGACGATGTGAAGTCCGCGCGCTTCGGCAAAGCGGAGCGCTTGGCGGTAGATGCTACCGCCGGCATAATCGAGCGTCGTTTCCTTGGAATTCCTGCGCGACAGGATCTCGACCAGACCGCCGGCCTTGGCGAAGGATCGGCGGCCGTAATAGACGCCGAGATCCTCGCGGTGGCGTGTCATCGCAACATATATGAGGTGGCGATCGAGAGACAGGGACGCGAGGACCCTGACCCGGTCAACGGTCGCACCCTGGCTCTTGTGCACCGTGGTGGCATAACCATGATCAACATTGTTGTAGAAGCGCTGCTCGACGATAACCTGGCGCAGATGCTCACCCTCGCCGATGACAGCGACGATACGACCAGGTGTTGCTTCCATTACCTTGCCCAGCATGCCATTCTTGACGCCGATCGATCCCTCATTCTTCAGGAAGACAATCTGGTCACCGGCGGCAAAGTTGCGGTTGCCATCGGCGGTCTTGAACACAAATCCCTGCTCGATGATGCCGCGCTCCATCAGCGTGGCCCGCGCCAGTTCGTTCAGCATGCGGACGTCACGGCGAAGGTGCGCCAAGATCAATGTAGACTTGGCAGGATTGTAGTCGCGGTTCCAATCGGAGATGAGGTTGGCGACCGCATCGGCCTTCAGCTCTGAGCCAATCATTTTGCCATTCGACTGATAGGCTGCGACGGCTTTCCCGATATTGCCGCGCGCGAGATCAAGTGATGCGTCGCGCATCCATTGCTCGCGCTGGCGATAGATCGTCTCGAGTTCGGCATAGCCGATGCGATCGGCAATCGCCCGGAAGGCTGCACCCGCTTCAATCGGCTGAAGCTGTTCCGGATCGCCGACAAGAACGAGCTTGGCGCCGGCTTTGGTGACGGCTTCGACGAATGTCGCCATCTGCCGTGACGAAACCATGCCGGCCTCGTCCAGCACGAAGACCGTCCGCTCGTTGAGCTTCCCGCGACCTTGGCTCCAGCCGAGCTCCCAGGACGACAACGTGCGCGAGACAATACCCGCTTCCTTCTCCAGGCCTTCTGCCGCCTTGCCGGCGAGCGCGCCACCGACGACACGGTAGCCGGCCGCTTCCCATGCCTCGCGCGCAGCCTTCATCATCGTTGTCTTGCCGGCCCCGGCGCGACCGATTACAGCCGCAATCCGCTCAGTACCGGCCACATGTTCGATGGCCGCCTTCTGCTCGTCGGACAGCCTGTCGTGGCGCGCGAACGTCGCCTCGAGCACGTGCTTGCGGACGCCATGCGAGGACCGCTGCGAAAGCCAGATCGCTCGATTCGCCATCTCGGATTCGAGCCGGATCAGCTCGCGTGTCGTATGCTTTGCCGGCATCCTGACCCCGGTCGCAAAGTCCAAACGCTCGCGGTCGAGCCGGAGAGTTTCCGGGCTCTGCAGGATGCGCGCCATCAAGCTTTGGAAGAGGCCCGCATCGTCGATATAGCGATGCAGGATCTTGGCGACGTCGCGTTCGTCGAACACGCTCTTTTCCCGCGTGATAACATCAAGCACCATCTCCGGACTACGCTGGATCCGACGGGCATTCTCTGCTCGCCGCTCTTCCTGCAGTTCCAGCCGTTCGAGCGCAGCTTTCTCTTCAGCACCCTCTGTTTTCCGCTCGATCGCCTTCGTCCCGACGCCGAGATGGATCGTCGGCGTCAGATCGATGCCCTGCTTCTCGAAGGACCGCCCATCGATCCTGATATCGAGGCCGGCAAGTGCCAGATGCCGGTTCTGGCAGGCGAACCAGCCGTCGCGAAACGCGTTGAAGTCCTCGATCCCACCGGCCCAAAGCTCGTAGACGATCTTGCCGCTATCGTTGCGAAGCGGTTTGCCATCTGGTCCAGTCACAGCGATCTTTTTCGATCCGAAACCTTCCTCGGTCAGCGGTCGCAGCGTCGTCATCAGATGGATGTGCGGATTGCCCGGCGCGTCGTGGAAAACCCAATCGGCCACCATGCCCTGGGCGGTGATGTGCCGCGCTACGAAATCCCGCACGAGGTCGATATTTTGTTCGGCCGACAGCTCTATCGGCAGGGCGATGGTGACATCCTTGGCGAGCTGCGCGTCCGACCGTTTCTCGAAGTCCTCGACCTTGTTCCAAAAGACTTCCGATGCGCCGGCGACAGACCGATCGGCAATCAACGATTGCAGCCATTCCGGTGCGTCACCGGGAACGACAAACTCCTCGTGCAGCAAACCCTGCTTGCGCGTGTAATCGATCGTTCTGGCTTCCCGCTCGTAGTCCATCTTGGCGCAATGCCGATACGCCGCCGACAGCACGGCGCTGCGGCCGGAGCCGCGCGCAACGATGCTGACTGAAAAATGCGGGACGGCCATTGCCAGGCAAGCTCCTTCGATCGAACAAAATCAACGCGGTCGTCAGGAGCGGAAGGCCCCGCCAGGGCCCAAAAGCGAAGCGTCGCATCAGCGACGTATAATTGCGCCCTTCGGATCCGTTCTTGCGAACGGACGGGATGATGCTCAAAAGCGTAGGCTCCGCCTACTCGCATTTCTGTTAGTAGATCGGCACGCCGATCTGAACGACTCTGGCTGCGTGAACCACGACAAGCAGCATCAGAGGACAATCCAGAGATGAAGAAACCTTCCTCCAAGATCCGCGAAGAAATCGCCAAGCTCCAGGAACAGCTCAAGCATGCGGAAACGAGAGAGGCCGAGCGTATCGGTCGCATCGCGCTTCGCGCAGGCCTCGGCGAGATCGACATCGAGGAGACTGAGCTTCAGGCGGCATTCGAGGAACTGGGAAAACGCTTTCGCGGAGGCAAGTCCGGCACGAGCGGACGGAAAGGGGCAGGGGAAAGCGGCACGGGCAGCGGGCATTCCGAAACGCTCACGTCTGGCGCGACTTCGGGCAGCGATCGCGAGGCTTGAAAGGATGAGTAGGAACGCAACGTCCGATGCCCGGAAGAAGGATACGCGCGACAAGATCGAACTCGGCGGCCTGATCGTCAAAGCAGGCCTACGCTTCGAGAAGCGAGCGCTTTTGTTCGGCGCCTTGATCGACCTGCGAAAGCGGTTGAGGTCCGACGAAAAGGAGCGAACACGATTGACGGCGATCGGAGCGGAGGCATTCGGCAATGAAGGCGAATAGGGTCGTTCTCTTCGTTCTGCCTGTTGCCGTGATGATCGGGACTCTGTTTACGATGACCGGCATCGAGACATGGCTGGCCGGGTTGGGAAGGACCGAAGTGGCAAGGCTTACTCTTGGACGGGTAGGGGTCGCCGCACCCTACATGGTGGCGGCTGCGCTCGGGCTGATTTTCCTCTTCGCAACGGCCGGATCGGCAAGCATTCGCGCTGCCGGCGTTGGGGCTGCTATCGGCAATGCGGTGGTGATCCTAATGGCGTGCTTGCGGGAAGGAATACGCTTGGCAGTGCTCTCACCCCAGGTCCCAGCCGGAAAGTCCGCGCTATCCTATCTCGATCCCTCGACCATGATCGGCACGGCCGCTGCACTGATGTCAGGCTGCTTTGCAGTTCGGGTGGCGATGGCCGGCAACGCCGCATTTGCGCGGGCTACACCGAAGCGCATCTTTGGCAAACGCGCCTTGCACGGCGAGGCCGACTGGATGACACTTGCCGAAGCCGAAAAGCTGTTCCCGACGACAGGCGGCATCGTCGTCGGTGAGCGGTATCGCGTCGACCGTGACAGTGTTGCCGGCATCTCTTTCCGTGCCGATACCACCGAGACCTGGGGTGCAGGTGGCAAGTCTCCCCTGCTTTGTTTCCACGGATCGTTCGGCTCCTCGCATGGTATCGTCTTCGCTGGATCGGGCGGTCTTAAAACCACCTCGGTGACGATCCCGACTGCTCTGAAATGGGGCGGATCGCTCATCGTTCTCGATCCGTCGAACGAGGTCGCGCCCATGGTCTCGAAACATCGTGAAGAGGCGGGCCGGCGTGTCAGGATCCTCGATCCGCGTAAGCCCGCGACGGGCTTCAACGCCCTCGACTGGGTCGGCCAGTATGGCGGCACCAAAGAGGAGGATATCGCCTCGGTCGCATCATGGATCATGAGCGATAGTGGTCGCGTGAGCGGGGTACGAGACGATTTCTTTCGTGCCTCAGGCTTGCAGCTCCTGACCGCAATCATCGCCGACGTCTGCCTGTCCGGTCATACGCCGAAGGAGCAGCAGACGCTGCGCCAGGTACGCAGCAATCTGTCAGAGCCCGAGCCGAAACTGCGACAGCGCCTGCAGGATATCTACGACAATTCGGAATCCGATTTCGTGAAAGAGAACGTCGCCGCCTTCGTCAACATGACGCCGGAAACCTTCTCCGGTGTCTACGCCAACGCCATCAAGGAAACACACTGGCTTTCTTACCAGCACTATGCGGCGCTGGTCTCGGGCTCGACATTTCGCACGGAGGACATCGCGTCGGGGAAGACCGACGTGTTCATCAACATCGACCTGAAAACACTGGAGACCCATGCCGGGTTGGCGCGCGTCGTGATCGGCTCGTTTCTGAACGCGATCTACAATCGCGATGGCGCCATGGAAGGTCGCGCCTTGTTCCTGCTCGATGAGGTTGCCCGCCTCGGATACATGCGGATTCTGGAGACAGCGCGTGACGCCGGTCGGAAGTACGGTATCACGCTGACGATGATCTATCAGTCGATCGGCCAGTTGCGCGAAACCTATGGCGGGCGCGACGCGTCCAGCAAGTGGTTCGAAAGCGCGAGCTGGATCAGCTTTGCCGCCATCAACGATCCGGAAACCGCAGACTATATCTCGCGTCGCTGCGGCATGACGACGGTCGAAATCGATCAGGTCAGCCGAAGCTTCCAGTCGCGCGGATCGTCGCGGACCCGGTCAAAGCAGTTGGCCGCCCGGCCGCTAGTCCAGCCGCACGAAGTGCTGCGGATGAGGGCGGACGAGCAGATCGTCTTCACGGCTGGCAACCCGCCACTCAGGTGCGGGCGCGCCATCTGGTTTCGGCGCCAGGACATGAAATGTTGCGTTCAACAAAATCGGTTCAACGAACCAAAGAGAACGCCAAGCTTTGAGAAAGAACCTTCACAGGAATAACCTGGACTTACAACGCTCTCCGCTTGCAGCTCTACAGATTGATTCGCAATATAATTGCAATTGATTCTCTAGGGCTGCGGGGACATGGCAGAAATCACCAGTGCAGAGCTCGACGCAATTTTGTCGGGTGATCCGGACGAGTTGGGTGTGCACTTACACTTGGTCGAGCGCGACATCGTAATCGATGGGCACAAGGTCACGGTATACTGTCATTGCCTCACGACCGACGGAAACGGCAAGGTCAAAATAAGGCGGCTGACGGAATTCATGCGCCACGCTGCTGCAGACTATGCCATTCCCCGGACTCGCATCGAAGAGGCCAGGCAGCGGGATGCAAAGTTTCACTCCACATCTGCCGTCGCAGCTCTCCATGAAAAAGCAAGAGCCGTGTTCACCGATCTCGCCAAGACTGGCGAGGGCGGAGAAATGCTTCTATTTCTTCTGGCGGAGCGCTTCTTGGGCATCCCACATGTTCTCTGTAAGATGGACCTCAAGACCGATAGTCGTATGCACTATCACGGTGCAGACGGTGTCTACGCATCGGTCTCGGACGACGGTAAGCTGAAACTGTTCTGGGGCGAGTCCAAAGTCTACAAGGATCCGACTGATGCGATCCGGGACTGCCTCAGCTCGCTGGCTCCATTTCTAATCGAAGAAGATCATCTCGATTCATCACGTGAGCGAGATCTAGTGCTTTTGAGCGATAAGGCAGATCTGGGCGATCCGGAATTGTCAGCAGCTTTCCGCCGCTTCTTCGACACGAGCTCGCCCATGTCGAACAGGGTTGAGTATTGCGGCGTAGCGTTGGTCGGCTTCGATGCCGAGTTCTATCCTGCCGATGATGGGCAGGGTGTGTTGGACGATATGGTGGCTGCAGCGAAGAAAGGACTTGAGGGATGGTCCGCATCCGTCGGTCGAAGACTGACCGAGGAGAAGCTTCAGCATTTTGATATCCACTTCCTCTGCCTGCCGCTTCCTTCCGTCGACAAATTCAGAGAAGCGTTCCTCGACGCGATGGGGCGTTAATGTCTGAAGCAGAACTCCAGGATTGGCTTTACGACACATCATTGCGGGTCGAGTTGCAGCAGCTCGGCATGGTCACCACACTTCTGGAACTAGACAACGTTGCCCAGGAACCCACCTTAGCGGAAGTCAAGTTTGATTGGCCGCGCCTCCTCTTTGGTGCGAGCATCCTTGCACGTTCAAAGAAGCGGCTGCATCGCGAGGCAAGTCTGCGTATAGCCACCGGCGCGATGCTGCTACCTACGTCAGACCCGGTTCGCGATGCAGCCGCAGTGCTGTTCGACAAGCTTTCAAATCGCCGCTCGGTGACGCTCGCCGAAAAGCGCGGGCGATTGAAGCCCGATCTGGAAGCGCGGCTGGGCGTCGCACTTCGGATCGAGGACCAGCGCAAGCAACTCGAGAATTCCATCCTGCTGGAAGCGACGGGGGAGCGTCTTCCTGTCAACGAGTTTCAGCTCGAATTTTGGCGAGCTGCTGATCAGGAGCGGGCCTGGCTTTCTGCTTCTGCTCCCACCGCATCTGGCAAGACCTTCCTCGTATTGAAATGGCTCGTCGATTGCATCGCGACTGAAAAGATAAAGCGGGCGGTCTATCTCGCACCGACACGCGCACTCGTCTCGGAGATCGAGGCGTCGCTGGCGGAGGTTGCCGCGCAGTCCGGGCTCGACATCGAGATCTCGTCGCTTCCCTCCGCACAGAAATATGCCGCTGCGGAGAAATCCGGCAAGCGATGTGTGTTTGTCTTCACTCAAGAGCGATTACACCTTCTGGCCAATCTTTTGCACGAGCATGTCGACATCGATCTCGTCGTCGTGGATGAGGCACACAAGATTGGTGATCCGCAGCGCGGTGTCATCCTTCAGGACGCTATCGAGCGGCTTCTCCGATCAAGCCCGAATATGCGTGTCACGTTTGTAAGTCCAGCAACGCAGAATCCTGAAGTCCTGCTAGACGACGCGCCCGAGACGACGCCGACCATACCGATCGACAGTGATGTGGCGACCGTCTTGCAAAACATCGTGGTCGCGCATCAGGTCCCGGCAAAGCCTCTCAAATGGGCGCTGAAGTTCCGTCACAATGAGGAATATCTGCCTCTCGGAACGCTAACACTCGCGAGCAAGCCGGGTTCATTGTCGAAAAGGCTTGCCTTCATAGCAGCAGCGATCGGTGAGCGGGGCGGTACGCTGGTCTACACCAATGGAGCGGCGGAGGCTGAACATGTCGCCGAGCTCATCAGTCAGTTGCTGCCGAAAGCAAAGGGGATCGACCAGGAACTGGCCGACCTTTCCGACTTGGCCCGGAAATGTGTGCATAGAAGCTATAGCCTCGGACCGTTGGTAGAGGCCGGGGTCGCGTTCCATTACGGAAACATGCCCTCGCTGATCCGCCTGGAAGTCGAGCGCCTGTTCAAGACGGGAAAGCTGAAATTCCTCGTCTGTACGTCCACGCTCATTGAGGGCGTCAATCTCTCTTGCAGGACGATCGTGGTTCGCGGACCCCGCAAGGGAAAGAAGACGCCGATGGAGCCGCAGGATTTCTGGAATCTTGCCGGCCGAGCGGGCCGATGGGGCGATGAATTTCAGGGCAACATCATCTGCATCGACGCGTCGGACGAAAAGGCATGGCCGTCCGGTGTTCCCCAACGTACCCGGTATCCAATACGGAGGGAAACCGACACTGCGTTGTCGAAACTCGACGAACTGACTGCCTATATTGAACGGCGCCCCCTAGGCGTGGACATCGATCCTGACCAGGTCCGGGCCTTCGAGCAGGTGAGCGCCTATCTTATGACAGCTTATGTCCGTGACCGGTCTCTGACGGCCGCGCCATGGGCCAAGCGGCAGTCTCCGGGGAATTTGCAACAGCTCGAACAGGTACTCGCAAAAGCAACCGATGGCCTCGACCTCGCTGCTGATGTTGGCGCTAGAAATCCAGGAGTCAGCCTGATCGGGCTGCAAAGCCTTTTGACCTATTTTCGGGCCTATGAGGGGTCGCCGGAAGATCTCTTGGCTGCGCCTTCGGAGAGCGACGACGCGTATCAGCGTTTCTCAAACATGATGGAACGGATCAACGAGAATGTCTTGACCGTTTTCGTGCCGAAGACCTTGATCCCGCTTCATTCCCTAACGGTGCTGCAGTGGCTCAAGGGCTTCTCCTTGCCTACGATTATCCGCAGGCGTCTGGAGTATCTCCAACGGCGCGACGGCGAGGTCGACACAGCCAGTGTCATCCGCAGCACGCTTGAGATGATCGAAGGCACGGCCCGCTTTCTGGCGCCTCGCTATTTTTCGGCCTATGTCGACGTTCTGAACCAACACTTGAGGGCCATAGGTCGGGATGACCTTATAGACCAGGACCTCGATATCGGCGTTGCACTGGAATTCGGCGTCAGCACCGTCACCCTTCGCTCCTTAATGGAACTGGGCATGTCACGCATAGGCGCGGTGGCGCTGTATGAGATTGTCGCATTGGATCAGCTGGATGAGGCAGCCTGCATTCAATGGGTGGTAGATCGACGCGACCGGCTGGATGCCCTCGGTCTTCCATCCATCGTGATCCGCGAAATCCGCGAAAAAGTGTTGAGTAGGGCGGCATTGGGGGAGGAATAGATGGCAAAACCGGTTGAGCTCACCAACGGCCAGGTTTTCAACAGCAAAAAGGCTGCAGAACAGCATTTCCGGGAAATGCTGGCACGCTATAACGACGGGGATCACATATCGGACTATCAGGACCACAGCGATCTCTCTGCCTTGCTTGAGCGCTTCGATCTGCTCGTTTCCGATGGCCCGTCGAAGATCGGAGCCGGCATCGAGCGATTTGAGCGGCGCTTGAATAGGGGGGATGGATGGTCGAGCCCCGGGTTCTGGGTCATTCGAGTCGACAATACTCCCACAGACTTCAGTTATGTGCAGGCAGTTGCAGGCCGTCCAAAGAGCGATGCGGAAGATTTCTCGGTGGCATGCCACAATGCGGTGTCACGTGACTTGCTGGCTATGAAGCAGAGGCAGTTTGACCATTTTGCGGGGCCGGACGGCTTGATCGCGTGCGACATTACAGGGAACCTTGTCGGATACAGCGAAGCACAGCTCAGTCACGCACATCCGCCCTTTGGTGTGATTGTGAAGGAGTTTCGGAAGCTGAAAGGATGGCATGGAGAAGTTCCAACGGGGATCCTCACGGCATCCGCCGATGCTCAGATCTCAACGCATTTCGCAGATGATGAGGTGGCGCGAGAGTTTCTCAACTTCCATCATGGCCTGGCTGTTCTCAGGATCATTGGTAAAGCACGTCCACCAATCAGCACGTCATCGGTCCCGATCGTGAGACGACCGCTACGATTCCGGTAGCTATATTGCGGGAGGATCGTGACCCAGATGGGCGAAGACTGCGCGCGGGCTTCGTTCGCTTCGGCGAATAGAGCCGTACGCCGAAGGCGGACCGCCCAAACTCGCTAGCGCCTCCACATCACGGAAATGAATCGATTGCGTCCGAGCGATTCAAAACTCTCGTTGGACGGCGAATCCTGAAAACACGATCATGTCGACATGATCACCCAGCCCTACCACCTCTACGTCGAGAGGACCGACGTCACGAAAAACATGGCCCGCTTCTACGCGATGTCCATCCAGCCCAATCTGTTCGGAGAGGCTTGCCTGATGCGGCGTTGGGGACGTATCGGAACGGCGGGCCAGACGATGAGCCACCATTTCGAAACCGAACGAGAAGCCGTAACCCTGTTTCTCGAACTCCTCCGACAGAAGAAGCGTCGCGGCTACGCAGCTGTCGTTCGGCAATAATGCACCGATATCTGATAGATGGCACCAGAATTCTAGGGACAGGCATGAACAGCAGATTGGGTGACGTTGATCATCGGCAAACGCACGGCATCATCAAACAGTCCTGGTCACGATGATCGCTGTGTGTCCAGCTGTGCAAACTGCGATAAGCGACAAGGCCTATGCGAGCGAAAGCGGATCAACGGTCAACGAGCATTTTCAAATGTGCTCCCGAGGCTCGCACAAGGCATGCGTCGTCGACGGAGACACAATCTGGTTGGACGGCCAGAAGATCCGCATCGCCGATATCGACACGCCGGAGGTGGGCGAACCGAAGTGCTCGTCGGAGCTGGCACTTGGTAACCGCGCCACGGACAGGATGCTCGAGCTGATCAACGAGGGTCCCTTCGAGATCAAGGCGTGGCCTGGCCGTGATGCCGACCGATATGGCCGCAAGCTTCGCGTCCTGATCAGAGACGGCCCCAGCCTTGGCGATATTCTCGTGTCGGAAGGCCTCGCCAGGACCTGGAGCGGCCGAAGAGAGCCATGGTGCTGAGGCAGGAAACCAGCCCGGCGAGCCGGGCCGATACGCCGTTAGCGCCGTCGGTTCCAATCGGGCTCGAAATTGACCTCGATCTCGACGAAGAACGGGATCTTGATTGCGATCTTCAGACCGACTTTGCCCTTGCGGAGAAAGTGACAGATCACCTTGGCGAGGACGCGAAGCCGGCGGCCGGTGGCCTGTAAGAATTTAGCGAGCTGTTGCATATGATTTCTCCTGTCGATTGCGTTTCGTCGCGGGGATGAAATGCAGATCGGGAAGGAGTGCTGCACCGGTGACGGCCGGAGCGTGAGCGGAGGACCTGATGGCGGCTGAATTTTGCTGCGCGAGGAGCCGCAGGCGGGGAAAATTCTGCCGGAATCAGGTTGCGGCGGGACTCACGATCCGCATCATTCCCTATGTCGATGACATGGGATCGACAGTAGAATTGCAGCGGCTCTGATCCGAAGATCACAGGCGATGGAAACCACCTCAGAAAGGTGGCTCAGCCTCAGCCAGGCCGTCCATCTCGGCAGCCGCGACGATCATCTCCGCCTGGGCGATGTCGAGCTCGGCTTGGATCTGGCGACGCTCGGCGCCATCCACAGCGTTGCGCAGCTCGGCCCGCAGTTCTTCGATCTGGATTTCGAGTTCGTAGGTCATCTTCGTCTCCTTGACGTTTGTGAAAGATGACCGGCGGGTCTGAGAGGGGATGGCGGGGTCAGGGATCGCGGCAGCGACCGGCAGAGCCGGGGAGTGGGGGTGCCGATTTGCGGAAGCTGCCATCAAGGGCGGGTGAAGCAAATTGGGGGAACCGCTCATCCTTGAGGCCGGTGTCGCCGCTTGGCACAATCATGCATTCTGAGCAGCTTCCCCACTCACCTTATGCCACCAAAAAAGCCGGACCTGGCTCGATGCCAGATCCGGCTTTGACTTCTCGGCAGGAGAGAAGGCCCCGCCGATGGCGGAGCCTCGTGATCCAGATCAATCGCGGTTCGGGCGGGACCAGATGAGCTGAAGGCCTTCCTCGCCTTCGACCTCGGCGAGCGTTGCGTAGATCGGGGCAGGGAAGCTCGGATCATCGAGCTTGACCGAGAGGTAGTCGCGGCCCTCACCGGAGGTCTTCTGCCAGGCGGCGCCGAGCTCAACGCTTCCGGCATAGACGCGGAACTGCGGGCCCTTGTCGGAGGGGTTCTCAACCCTGGCGATGCGTGCCTTGACGTTGAGGGCGAGCGTGCGAATGGAGCCGTTGAAGCCGTTTTCGGTGGAGGTGAAGGTGCCGATCGTTGCCATTGTCAAATTCCTTTTCGTGTTTCGGGCCGCGCCCATCGCGGCCTCGATGGCAGTCGACAAGACCGGAGACGATCGGACCGCACCTGATAAGGCCGCAATGCAATGGAGGGCGACAAGTCGCAGATTTGTTAGTGGGCGAGGAGGAGCCCGCGAGGGATCCGGGGTAAGAAATCTGAGACTTGTCGTTGCGGGAAGACGATCGAGGCGCAGCCGGTCTCCGGTCAGACATGCCCTATCGAGCCCGCAGATGGGTTGCCGGAAACTCTGTCGTGAAGGGATATGGCAATGGCGCTCACCGCATTTGCCCGCGCGGAGAATGGCAATCTGGCTCATGCTCCGCTTGTCCCGTCGTCGAAGCCTGCTCGATTGGGGAGTGGGTCACGTTCTGCCGTGGCCCGGCTTGCCTGGTATGCCCGGTGCGCTATCGTCGCGCTCGCGACTCGCAGCCTGGAGGACCGATGCGTCAGCAGACCAAGCCGTTCATCATCGAACGCAAACCGTCCCGCAAACCGAAACCCGACGCTCTGAAACCGTCGATCTGGGGAAAGCTGGATACTGACATCGCACAAGGTCTCCAAGATCAGCGTGATAGGGAACAAGCGGCCGCCACCGGTGGTGACGACCGCGCCTGACCTTCAGGCCGCAGCCTTGAGATCAGCTTCCGGCTGCAGGGAATGCAGGAAGCTCACCGCGCGCTGCGCATGAGCGGCAGCCTGGAAGATGGCCCGCTTGTCGTTGGCAAGGATCGATAACCAGGACTGCAGGTAGGCCGCATGATCGGGCCTTGGCTCGAGCTCCGGCGCGATGCCGAGATCGGCGCAAAGGAAGCAACTACCCAGCTCAGCAATGAGCTCTTCGCGTGCCCGATCCGTCCTGTCCTTTGCATAGCGTGACAGGTCACGGCCGACGCGGCCCTCGGCTGCGGTCCAATGCGTCGCCTCATGGCTGAGGACGGCCGCGTATCCGGCTGCGTTGCGAAACGCTTCGAAGGGTGGCATCTGGATATAGTCCATAACCGGCGAATAGTAGGCCTGGTTGCCGCCGTGCCGGATGACTGCGCCCGTCGCTTTGAAGAAGCGATCGGCGCTCTCGATGCGCTCGACCGGACCCCGCACGTTGGCTGGCGAGGCATAATAGATTTCAGGCAAACCATCGATCTGCTCGATGTTGAACACCGAATATGCCTTCAGGAACGGGATTTCCCGATCGACATCGTTGCCGCTCCCGTCAGCCACCGACTTGGTGAACCGACTGGCAAAGACGACCGTCGAGCCCGTTTCGCCTTTTCGCACGGCTCCGCCCAGTTCGAGAGCCTGTTTGAATGTCATCCACATCGAGGAGGAAAAACCCCGCGACATCTGCTCCGACCACAGGAGCAGCACGTTCATCCCCGAGTAGGGCAAGCCGTTGTGGCGCACCGGTCGGGTGATACGATCACTGGTGTTGGCAGCGCTCCACGGCTTGATCCAAGGGCGTATGCCCTGCTCGAGATCTTCAACGATCCGGTCGGTAATGCGCGTATAGATGTCGATACGTTCAGATTCCGCTTTCTTAGCCATGACTTCTTCTCCATTTCTCAGGACCGCGCCTATCGCGGTCCGTCACGGAGGTCCGAAGGCAGGAGCCAGAGGTCGAGCCCATGCACCGGAACGGCCGCAACAGCGTGGAGGACGGCAAAGCCGTTGCATGGGCGCCCGGCTCCTGCAGGACCGCCGAACGGGACGGGCCGCGACAGGCACGTCTCCAGCTTTTCCTCTCGACATAAAAAAAGGCCGGCGCTCGTGAGCACCAGCCTCTGATCAAGACTAAAGGGCGGGGTTATCCCCCGCCAGCGACATCAACCGAAGGCCGCCATCTGAGCCTCGGCCGCCTTGCGATCAAGCGATGCACCGGGGTTTTCGACCGGCCGGTCGAAGGGCTTCCAGGTCTCGCCGACAACCTGTTCGTAAGCCGCCACCGCACCCTCGGCTGCCATGCGCAGCGCGTGGGACTGTACACCCATGTCGGCTGCAAACTCCCGCTTGCGCTGCGCGCCGCTGTCATAGCCGACCGGACCGTCGAGATCCTCGTCGCGGGCATCGTTCGATGCCTTGGCCGTTGCGTCGCGCGCTTCGGTCACGGCGCGCGAGTAGAACTGTCCGGCGCCATGCGCCGATCCGACGAAGGCTCCGACGATGCGTTGAAGATGGATCTGCATGGCCTTTTCGCCCAGGCCTTCGGAAAGGCTTTCCGCTGTCTCGACGACCAGCCGCTCATGCAGGCTGCGGATGCCATCGCCGTCGACGATAGCCGTGCCGAAGCTTTCGGCGATCTTTTGCGCCTGGATGGCGTCGGGGCAGGAGAGGCGGACCATTTCGAGGGTGGTCCCTCGGCGGGATTGTGCCGATCGGGCGGTGGAGCGATTGGAGGTGGCGGGCTTGGCCATGTCTGTTCCTTCCGTGGCTGCCGAAGCGGTTCCGGCCCGTGCCGGTCTGCCCTTCGATGCGGACGAACAAGAACCGGCAAGGGACGGACGGCTTCACAGGTCCGATCCGATTGAGCCAGCAGGGCAGGTTTGCGGGCCAGCAGGTCTCGACCTGCGCAGACCGCGGGCCTGCCCTCGCGCAGAGAGGTTGGCTCGGCCGCCCCGCGGCGCGCAAGCGGCCTTGAAACGGCCGGCCGCCGGTTCAGACCGCAGCGAAAAGAAGGGCAGTCCAGCAGGGGTCCGATATCAGATGCAAGCCGACGAGGGACGACATAGCCAAGACCGCCACCCTGGGAGATGTCGTGGCCGCAAGATGACCATGCCATCCACCGCACAGCCCATTCGAGGTCCACCTACCCCGCCACCGGCGAAACAGGCGCATCACCGCAATGCTCGAGCGCGTCGATGATCTGCTCCTGCACTGCCAGCCTTGATGCGAGCGTGTCGAGTTCGCCCCACCGATCGAAAGCCAGGCGATCGGCCAGCTCCTGATGGTAGAGACGGAGACCGGACCGACGGCGCGCCCGGCTCCGGACCTTCACGGTGATCGCCTGCCGCCCGGCGCGCGCTGCAATCTGCCGGGTCAGACAATTGAGATGCTGCAGGGTCTCACGCCGGGCGCCTATTGCCTTGTCCAGCGGCTTTGGAGGGAGGATGTCGATCATGACCCATCCTCCCGACCTCGCCAGCCGATGAAGGAGGACGGCCCATGATACTCAGCATGACGGGCGGGATCGATGACGAATCCAAACCGGCCGCGCCCGGCATACTCATCGCTCTGCACCAGGAAGCGACGCTCATCGTCGTCAGTTCGTCGGTTGCCGCCGACGACCGCCACGACCTCGGTCATGCCGTGGTGCTGCTCGGAGAAGATTGCCGATACGACGACATGGTCCGCAGAATGACGTTCATCGAACGTCCGACGATCTCTGGCCCAACTTTCACCCTCGGCCAGCTTGCGACCGTGGATCGCCTCCCATTCGTCCGGCCAGGTATTGCGGATGGTCTTTTCTGCCAGCGACCGCTCGTGAGCAGTGAACAGGTCGGGAAAGCTGATTACAACGATCGCCCAATCGCTATCCTCCTCGTACCAGGGGGTGTCTTTGCGCAGCAACGAATGGACTTTACTATTGCGGTCGGCGGAGAGGTGAAAGCCGCCATGGCCGGCCGTGCTATGGGCAACGACACCATCGGCATAAATGACCGCCACCTGCGATCCGCCCCAAGGCGTGCTCGCCGACATGCGCGTTTGAACGCGGTTCAGCGCAGCGAGGTCCCGTTTGTGACCTGCCGTTTCGGCGACACGCGCTCGAAACTCGTCCTCGTCGGCCAGCCGGCCGTCGTGCCCGATGAAATCGGCGCGCGTCAGATCAGCGAGCGGCCGGCGAACGAAGACTGCACTCGCAAGGAATGCGAAGCCGCTGGTCGACGTGACCATGGCAAGGACGGTGTCATCGATGCGGGCGACGGGCATGCCGTCCGCGCTTGTGCCAAACTCCACCCCCGAAAGATCGGGGGTGGGTGTTGCCGAACTTGACTTGAGGGCGCCGGTCATGCGGCCGCCCTCTGATCGAAATCCTGGTCGTGGCCATCGTCGACCTCGGCGTCGTGCAGATCATCCTGACCCGCCTCCTCTTCGACCGGCCCCTCATGCTCTTCCGTGGTGCCGCCAGTATCACCGTCTGCCTCATCCTGGGAGCCCGTGCCGATGACGTCAGCGGCAGCACCCGCGCGGATCCAGTCGAGCAGTTCGTCGGCCGGCGGCGCGAAGCGGCCGGAAGGATGGACGAAGTGTTCGGTCGCAAAATGCTCGACGAGCGCTGCGCGGGTTTCGCGCACCTTCTGCCGTGGCTGAACCGATGCCTCGGCGCAAGATGCTTCCAACGCCCGGCGCGACAGGCACAACAGGAAGTCCTCCGACCCCATGTTTGGCAAGAATTCATCAGCGCCGATCGCCTCCCCTGCGATGCGCGCGACCATGCCGCTGTTCGACATGCCCCGGCGGCACGACAGAACATCGATGAGGACCGAGCGAACGGCAACGCGTAGCGTCTCCTGATCGAAGGCGAGCTTGCCATGCTCATCGAACAAGCCGACCGCATGTCGCGAGAAACGCTTGCCGCCATGGAAGGTCCCATCCGCACCGGAGTCGACGCGGACGTTCTGTCCCGCGAAGGCCAGCACCATCAGCGCCATCAGCATGTCGTCCTCGATCGGCGCGCGACCGAGCGCATCGTGGAGCGCATCCGTGCGATAGTCGCCGATCATGTCATGGCCCTTCTGGGTCACATCGGGGCGGACCTTCGGCGTGGCGACTGCGTCGATGTCGTCGCCACCTGCGACCAGACCATCACCACCGGCGCCCTTCGGTTTCGCCGCCTCGGGCAGGCGGTAGTGCACGGTCTGCACCTTGCCATCGCGATCGAGGTACATCGCAGCGTGGTCGGATTTGGACGGCTTGCCATAGACCTGAGACGCCTTCTTCGGCAGTTCCGGCTGGCCCCAGCTGTTGACATCGACGATCGCACCCTTCTTCGGCAGATTGTTCGTCATCCACTCATGCTGGGCACCGAGGAACCCTTCGACGTTCGTGGTATAGCGACCATCCTGATCGGCCGGCGCGAAGAGATCCTCGACCCATTCAATGCCATAGGCCTGGGCGAGATCGGCGCCAAAACTCGCATCCTTGGCGTACATGCGCTTCTTGGTCAGCGAATTGGCGATCTGCCACCAGGGCGCGGTGTCACCCTTCTTCGGCTTATGCGCTTTCCAGACTTCCTTCTGGTCGACCTGGCCGGCAGCCGCGATGACGCGCAACTGCTGCTCGGACGGCATGTCACCCAGCGCCATCTGTTCCAACATGGCCGGAAGCACGTTGGCGAGCAGGCGCAGCTTGCGGATCTGGCGGACGGGGAGGGCAAGAGCAACCGCGATCGCTTCTTCGGTCCAGCCGAGAGCAACCAGCCTTTCGATACCGCGCCACTGGTCGACCGGGTTAAGAGCCTCGCGCACGCTGTTTTCGACCATCGAACGCATCGCGCCGTTGTCATTGGCGGCGTCCGCGACGAGGATTTCGATTTCTTCGAGACCCGCGGCGATCGCGAGCCGGACGCGGCGATGGCCGGCGTCGATGATATAGCCGTTGCCACCATCGGCTTCGGGCGCGACCACCGGCGGCTGGACGATGCCGACCGCCTTGATCGTCGCCAGCATCAGTGCGTCGGCCTGCGGCGACGATTTCGACTGACGCATCCGGTCTGGGTTTTCCTTCAGAGCGCGTGGGTCAACCTTCATGATCTGCATGGGTTTATTCCTTTCGGGGGAGTTCCGGACCAGCGCCTTGCCAGCCCTTCCTGTCTTCATTTTTTCTCGAAGACACCCCTTGGACCGCCGATCGGCCGGACTGACGCAACTGCGACCGAGCATCCCTGCTGCGAAGGGACAAGCGGGGCTTACAGCCCTGCGAAGGTCGAGTGGCCGGGATGGCGCAGGTGGCGGTTGAGCGATAGCGGCGGCAGGAGGACAGGTCGGCGACCGGTTCCTTCCTCCTCCCTCTCTTCCGTTTCTCTTTTGAATAATGGGCGCGCGCACCGCAGCTAAAACAGCCCGTAAAAACTCGGCTGGAAACAGAAACGCAAATAGGGCGCTCGACCCACGAGGGGAGCGCCCTTTTGCTGATCCCGGACGACATCGAAAGCCACAGCGAATGCGGCGGCAGGACATCATCTGAACGGGAAGTGATCCTCAAATATTATCGAGGTCGAGGGATTTCAAGTATTGGCGCCCGCCATCCGGCGAAGGCTATGGCGGGAGCAGGACCAAGCCGCAAGACCGGCATGGTTTTACGTTTGTCATGCGGCGATCTGATCTGCTTCAGCGATGGCGGAAGCAGCCAGGTCTTCCTCGATCTCGCGAAGCTGCTTCCTTTTTGCGCAGAGCTCCTCTGCGAACTGGAAGGCGCCACCGATGCGCGATTGATAGGAATCCAGCCGACGCTCGGCCTCGTCGAGCCTCCGGCGATATTGCCGCTGCTCTTCGTCGAAGCCATCAAGCCCATGCTCCAGCCGTGAGATCGCGCCAAGCGGCGTCACTGTAATGGCAAGGTCGATCTCGTAATCGGCGCCGGTGCGCTGGAGCAGCGTCTCGTACCGATAGCCATCACCCTTACCGAAGCGCTCACCCTCATAGACGAGATCGAAACCACCGATCGTGGCCAGATGCACCTTACCCTCCTGCTGCAGCTGCAGCAGTGTGAGGATTTCCTTCATCAGCGCACGACCGGCCTCCTTGCGCTCGGTATAGCTCTGGCCGAGCACCGTCATCGTGAAGGCATCGCCGTTGGTCGGACGAAAGCGTGCGATGTCCTGACCGATTTCACGCATGCGCCGCGTCGAGACCTCGATCTCGCGCTCGGCGTCGCGCATCTGCCGTCGGACGGCATATTGGTCGTCCTCGTGGGCAGCGCGCAGGCGTTCGAGCCGAGCGATATCGGCCTCGAGCCCAGCTTTCTGCATCAATCGCTCATCGCCAGACGCGATGGCCTTGGCCATGGCAAACTGGTTGGCCGCACCTTCGCCAACGTCCTCCAGCCGCCGGATCGAGGTGTCGCCGGACAGCGCGGCGGCAATGAACCGGGCCTTGCGCTCGTTGTTCTGCCACATCGAGGCATCGAGACTTCCCTCGGTCGCATAGGCGAAGATATCGACCTCGTCATGCTGGTTGCCCTGGCGAACGATCCGGCCTTCCCGCTGCTCGATCTGCGACGGCAGCCATGGTACATCGAGATGGTGGAGAGCCTTGAGCCTCAGCTGTGCATTGACGCCGGTCCCATCGTCTCGGAACTCCCGATCAGGAAGCGGACCTTGCCGGCTCGGACATCGCCGAAGAGCCGCTGCTTGGCCTCGGTTTTCTTGTAATCCTGCATGAACGCGATCTGCGCGGCGGGCACGCCAAGCCGGATCAGTTCGTCTCGGATGAAGCGATAGGCGGAGAAGCCGCGGGACTTCTCGACATTGATCGTGCCGAGATCAGAAAAGATCATCTGTGCGGCGCCGGGGAGATCAAAGTCCTTGCCGTCAGGGCGGCGATAGATGGCCTCGCCGGTCTCTTTCCAGATCCGGTGGGCATTACGAACGAGCAAATTGAGCTTGTTATCCGCCTCGTTGTCGGCCGCCGGCATCACGAAGCGCAGGTCGATCGCTGCATGGCGGCCGTCGGTGATGACCGAGAGCAGAATGTCATCGCCGGGCTTGGCTGGTCCCTCGCGCAGCTCGATCGCCTTGATCCGGCCATCAAGCATTTGCTGATAGGTTTTGAACAGTGCCGTCGGCTTGGCCGTCAGGATCTGCCGGCGCCCGGTCGAGAGGTTCGGGACCTTCACATATTGGCGGAGATCATCGGGCATGACGACATCGGCGAAGGACCGGAACATGGCGATCAGCTCGGGCACGTTGACGAAGCTGGCGAAACGGCTGACAGGCTTGTATTTGCCGGACGGCTGGATTTCGAGTTCGGTCGTCGTATCGCCGAAGCAGGATGCCCAGGCATCGAACTCATGCAGTCCGCGCTCGGCAAGTGCCTCGTGGCCGAGCAGGCGCTGGATCGAGAACATCTCTCCGAGCGTATTGGTGATCGGCGTGCCTGAGGCGAGGACCAGCGCGCGGCCGGGATTGCGTGTGTGGATATAGCGGGATTTGACGTAGAGATCCCAGGCGCGCTGCGAGCCATTGGGATCGATGCCCTTCAGCGTCGACATGTTGGTGGCGAAGGACAGCTTGCGGAATTCCTGCGCCTCGTCGACGACGATCTGGTCGATGCCGATTTCCGAGATTGTCAGCAGGTCGTCCTTGCGGGTGGCGAGGCCTTCCAGCCTTTCTTGCAATCCTTCCTTCAGCCGCTCGAGGCGTTTGCGCGAGACGCGGTCCTCGCTATCCACTTTGGTCAGCAGATCCTCGTAGAGCTGCAGCTCGTCTTGAATCATCTCCTGTTCGAAGGCCGATGGGACAGCGATAAAGCGGAACGCGGAGTGCGTGATGATGATCGCATCCCAGGTCGCGGTCGCCGCGCGCGACAGGAAACGGGCGCGCTTGTCCTTGGTAAAGTTGGTCTCGTCGGCCACGAGAATGCGGGCATTTGGGTAGAGTGCGAGAAATTCACGGGCAGCCTGTGCCAGGCAATGGCCCGGCACAACAAGCATCGCCTTGGCGATCAGGCCGAGCCGGCGCTGCTCCATGATCGCAGCGGCCATGGTCATCGTTTTTCCAGCGCCGACGGCGTGGGCGAGATAGGTCGAGCCATCGGCGATGATCCGCCAAATGCCGCGTTTCTGATGCCCATAAAGAATGAAGGCGCCTGAGGCGCCGGGAAGTTTGAGGTGGGAGCCGTCGAATTTGCGCGGCGCGATATTGTTGAAGCGATCATTGTAATCGCGGGCCAGCCGATCGGTACGATCAGGGTCCGTCCAGACCCAGTCCTGGAAGGACTGCTTGATCCTCTGCAGCTTGTCGCGCGCCGCCTCGGTATCGACGACGTTGAGGACCCGACGTTCACCGTCGACGTCCTTGAAGGTGTCGAAGATCTGCGGGACCCGGCTGTTGAGCGCATCGGCGAGCAGATCGCCGGCATGGCGACGGCTGGTGCCCCATTCGGACGTGCCGGCAGCACTATAGCAGAGCTGCCGGGCCTCCACCGTCCACGACCCGAGTTCCGGCATATGGTGGATGCGGATATCGGCCTCCATCTTCTCTTTGACGAAAGCGACGACATCGGCGGCCGGGATCCATGGCGCGCCGAGACGGGCCGTGATGTCGGAGGGGCGAAGATCGGCCGGCTGGACATCGATCAATGCGCGGACGTTGCGCTCATAGGTCGGATCAAGCTCGACCATGGCCTGCACCGCCGCGAGCTTGGTGCGAACAGCACCGGATAGATACCCGTCGGCTGTCTGCCATGATCCGTCGGCCGGGTCGCGGAAGATGGCCTCGCCCAGCTCGTCGACCACATCAGCGGCATCACTGTGCAATAGCTCGGCGATATGGTCGATATCGACATGGCCGCGTTCGTTCAGCACCACGGCGAGTGCATCTGCTGGCGACGTAATCGTCGGCGCGGCCGGCGGCGCGATCACGCGTTCGGAAAAAATCGGACCTGGCTTCGCCGTGTCGGTCTCCAGATCATAGTCCTCGATCGAGGCGACCAACCAGCAATCGGGGTCATCCCGGAAGGGTGCAAGGTTCGGCTGGCGATGGGTCTCCTTGATCTTGCCGGTCTCGGCTTCCTCCTGGATCGATACCGTGGTGTGGTTGATTGGCCCGAAATCACGGACGAAGCTCGACCATGCGATACGCAGCCGAACCTGAAGATCACGCCAGGGCCGGTCAGTCTCCTGCGCTTTCAGCACCTCACGCACGGCATCACGGATCGGGATCAGCTTCGAGATGATCCGGATATGCTTTTCCGAGATACCATCCCCGGCGCGGCCCTTGCGGATCGTGACCGGCACAGCCGATCCGTCGAGCATCTGCATCAGGCCTTTCGACCGATCGAGGAAGAAGCTGCCCTCGCGAACAGGTGCGCCCTTCGGCTGCAGATCGACAATTACGGCGAGTTCGTCTTCCAGATCGATGTCGATGGGCGTCGGCTCGCCGTCGTAGAGGTCGGCCGGCAGAAGCTCGACGGCAGCGGAAAGCGCAGCTTCGAGATCCTCCCCATCCCGAGGCCGGCACGTGTAGGTCTCGCCGAATGGGCCCGAGGTCAGTGCATGGGTGCCGAGGACGAAGTCCGGATGCCGGGCGAACCAGCGATTGATGCGGATCGCACTTTCCTCGTCGGTGGCCGGCCTGACTTCAACCACATCGAGCCACATCTGATCGCCTTCCGGCTCGCCCGGCTTGCGCTTGCGGAAGAAGAGGATGTCGACGACGACATCCGTACCGGCATCGCGGCGAAAGCTGTCCTCGGGCATGCGGATTGCTGCGATCAGGTCGGCTGACTTGGCGATATGCTCGCGCGCCGTCGTATCAGCCTTGTCCATCGTGCCGTGTGAGGTCACGAAGGCGGCAAGCGCGCCGGGCTTTAGGAGATCGATCGACCGGGCGATGAAGTAGTCGTGCAGGCGAAGGCCGAGCGCCCGATAGGCGCGGTCTGAGCGGACGGTGCGATCGGAGAAGGGCGGATTGCCGATCGTGAGATCGTAGATCGGCGCCAGATCGGTGCGCGCGAAGTCGCCGTTGATGATCCGAGCCTTTGGCTGAAGCAGCCCGACGATACGGGCCGTGACCGGATCGAGCTCGATCCCGGTGACATAGGCGACATCGCGGTAGGGCTCCGGCATCAGCGCCGGGAACAAGCCCGTGCCGATCCCCGGCTCCAGCACACGGCCGCCGCGCCAGCCGAGTTTTGCGATCCCCGTCCAGATCGCACGGATGATGAAATCCGGCGTGAAATGCGCATATTGGGTGCAGCGGGCGAGCGACGCATACTCTTCGTCGGAGACCGCTGTTTCGAGCGAGGAACCGAGCTCGTCCCAGCCCTTGCGGAAATCGACCTCGCCCGGACGGCGGAACATGCCGTTGGCCAGCTCGCCGGCGCCGAAACCGGTGAATCGGATAAGCTGCGCCTGTTCTTTACCCGTTGCTGGCCGGTCCTGCCTGGCAATGCCGTCGGCGACGAGGATTGCCGCGACATTCGCGCGGGCTCGATCCTTCCAGGTGGCGCCCAACTCGCGGTCGCCATCAAGATAGAAGTTTGCTCGAGACACTGCTCGCCGAACAGGCGCGGCAATGACGGGGAGGGCAGGGGCCGATGCGGGCGGAGTGGGATCTGGCTCGTCATCATTGGCAGCATCGGGAGAGAAACCGCCAAACGCGGTCACACCAAGCCCAAGGCCGGAGGACAGGGCTGAGCTGCCGAACATGTCTAAAGTGAAGGGATCGTTGCTCATAGGATTGGCTCCTTTGGAAAGCGGGCGTGCGAAATCGTCCGGTCGAGGATTCGACCGGCTGCAGCGCCCGGATTGGGGGGATCGGTTCCGGCTTAGGCTGCCAAAACCGTGGGGAGGTGGCGCAGATGCACCGGCAGCTTGGCCGCGATTTCGTCGTCGCTGAGCGTATCGAGCAGCTTCAGGAACGTCCCTTCCTTACCGCCATAAAGTAGGACCGTGCGATGGCCCTGCACCGGCTTCGGCCAGCGGGGGCCGGCGTAACCGCGATAGTCGTCTGCGGTGGTGCTCCAGATATGGTCGAGCCGTTCTTCGCGGCTCATTGCTCGGGCCGGTCGGGTTTCGCGATCGACGATCGCCGAGCGCATGGCCTCGACCGAGTTTGGATCGGATAGGTCGCAGTATGTGTGGAAATAGCGGACGGTGTCATCGATCCGCATCGCGTAGAAGACCGAGGTCACGGAACCCGTCATGAATTCGCGCATCGCAAAGATCGGCCCTCGCATCCACAGCGGCGGCAGGATCTCGAGCATGTATGAGTAGGAGACCTCGTCGATCTCGAACCACTCGCCGGCATAGGTGGCAGACTGATCACCGCCAAAACGATCTGGGCGCTTTGCGTGCCGGTCGAACATCCGGAACATGTCGGCGCGTTTGGCCACACCTTGAAACACTTTGCGGGGTAGGGATATCGAAGTCATCAGCCTGGTCCTTTCGGGGTTTGGGACCGAAGGCAGCAATGTCGTTTCGACCTCACCTTCCTCTTCAGTCCTTCATGACCCCTCCCGAGAAGCCGGCCTCGCGTCCGGGCGGGTCAAGGGCCGGCCTTGGTCGGGCGAAGCCTCCCTTGATGCGGCCGGCGCGCATGCGGCAGGCCTCATCTTCTTCTCCATTTTCCTTTCCCGTCTCTCCTTTTCTTGGGCCTTCAAAACCTCATTCCAATCATCCGCTTGCGGACGTAACCTCTGCCAATCGCAGCCGGACGCCTCGGCAAGCGCACGCAATCGCTCTGCGTAGATGTCTCCTTGGGAATTGGCATCCGTCGCGGCCACCAGTGTCAGTCCCGGCCGCTCAGCGAGTTCGCAAAGCGCCGCATCTGTCGCCGGAGACCACCCACCGCCGGTGCTGAGATAGAGAGTTCCCTCGCGCGAACCCTCGAGCGCTGCGAGGCTCATCGCATCGATCGCGGCCTCGGTGACGCAAAGACGGCTGGCGTCACTTGGACCCAATCGGAACAGAAGCTTGGAGCCCCCGGTGGAGAACCCGCGCCATTCGGGACCGCGCTGTTCCCAGCCGACCACACTGCCATCACTCTGGACATGGGCCGCCCACATGCTCCCAAAGGGTCCTTCCCGGAGGACACCCTCCCGAACTGCCTGCCGCACAATTTCAGCCGGGATCCAACGCGCCCAAGACAGATAGCGCCACGCGCCCGATCCGGGCGAAGGCGAGCGCCGGCATCGCCAACGGTCACCAATGGCCTCGTCTGATACTGCAGGCCGCGACGGACGCCATTCCGGCCGCGAAAGCTGAAACTCTACAAGCGCTGCGACAGCTTCCGCGGCAGCTGGGAATGTGGTCCTTTCCAGAAACATCGCGAGGCCGAAAACATCGCCCTTCTCGTCACTCAGCGGATCGAACCAACCTCGTCCGTCGTGGGTCACTATAATGATGTTGCCACCATGCCGGTATTTCACGGCACGACGCGTGCTTTCTCTTACATCGAGTTCGTATCCGGCCTGTTCCAGCACCGCCTCGCAACCTACATTTGCGCGCAGCGCCTCTAATTCTTCTCGTTTCACGTTTTCTTCGGCCGCACGGCGGCCGTCCCTTTTTCATTCCCGCAATCTGCGGGCCACCTCTGTCCCGCCGCGAAGAGCGGAGGCTGCAAGGGCGCAGCGCGCAACTGACAAAAGTTGCGGCAGAGCGCTGCGGCGGAGCCTCCCTTGCGGGCGACAGCTCGCCAGCGGCAGGAACAGGCGGGTCTCAATGAGACCCGCGCGGGAAGTATTCGTGCACGATCTCAAGATCGTCTTCGTCGTCAAGTTCGTCGGACGGAAGGACGCCGAATTCGTCGCCGGATTTGAACAGCGTGATCGGGACCATCAGGTTGTTGCAAAGGTGGAAGGCGTGAGACTGGGCGAGAGAGAGATCGTGTGCCATCTTGAGGTGCTCCATCGGAAGCGGGCCAATTCCCGCTGATGGCTCCTCGAAGGAACAGGGACGGTCGCGATCACCGCGACGGCGCAGACGGAGCGGCGGCAGCTTGCTAGCCGACCCCTTGAGGGTTGATCGACGGAGATCCGGGCCTGGTCCAGGACGCCATCACAAGAAGCGGGATTGGAGTGCTTCTGGTGCTGCAATCCGACGACACACGATCTTCGGTCTTGAGCTTGAGAGAGCTGCTGTCCGGCAACTTGGCCTACATTGCGGCTTAACGCGCCAAACCTTTCAAATTAGGCCGAGATTCCAATCACTTACGAAATGTTGCGTAATAACAATTATGGAACTTTCGATGATTCCTGACCGCAAATGCGACGATCGGGGCTGCCTATCACGGCGGCGACATCGGCAAGCTGCCGCAGCTGATTGCCCATGCATTGGCCGAGAAGGTCTGGCGCTATTGCGAAGCGCACGACATCACCGGAAAGACGATCACCGTCAAAATCAAATATTCAGATTTCAGTCAGGCGACACGCAGCAGGACCGTGGCGGAATCGGTTTCGGACATCGACATAATCCTGGAAATCGCCGAGACCCTGCTTGCCTCGGTGTTTCCGTTCAAATGTCCGGTCCGGCTCTTAGGGATCACCTTGTCATCGCTCAACACTGAAGAGAGCGGACAGGAACCGCAGCTCCCTCTCGAACTCTGAGACGGCGGTCCTGAAAACGAAAAAGCCTGCCGCGGGAGGAGGTGCGGCAGGCTTTCCGAAAAGAACCGAACAACGGCTGGGAGGAGGAGTGCCGCTGTTCCGACAGACGCCCCTTGGGAGGAGGAGTGGGCCGTCTGAATTCGAAGCTCTGCGGGAGGAGGTGCATCGCTTCGATGAATACCAAGGTGCCAGTTTCCGCCGCACAAGAAACAGACTTTGCTGCAGTGCAGCTATGCAAGAGACGCAAGGCCATTTTTGCGACTTCAGAAGTCCCGTACCAAGTCCCGGGGTGGGACAGCACATAGAAAAACGCCCGCGTCATCAGCGGGCGTAGTGTCATTCAGGATGTGCAGGTGAAAGCCGATTAACGAATGACCGACTGGCGGGCAACGCTGCGGATGTCGGCGCGATTGATACCGAGGTCCTGCAGTTCGCGCGAGCTCATGCGGCCGAGTTCGTTAACGGTCTCACGGTACTTGCGCCAATTGTTGAAGGAGCGTGCTACGTTCATGATGATCCCCTTTCGTGAGGTTTCTTGACGCCAGCAACCATGCCTTGGTTCCAACGTCGTTTCCATGATTGGAATATAGGCTCTTGCCCGTCGGTCGATAAGGCACAAGGTCTCAGGTCGGCCATGCGCTCAAAGCATGGGTCTCCTCGGCCGCTGATCAAAGCGATTACATCATGCCCGGAAACGGTCGAAGGCAGTCAGGCGTTTGATCGGTGGATCGGCATCGGGATATCGGTAGATTTCGGCCCTGAGATAGCGGAGCTCATCATCGAGCGCTTCCTCGCCCACCTCGATCCACCAGGACTTCGGGCGGCCATCGCTTCCGTCAGACCAGCGATAGCCTCGCGCCTTCAGGTGATCCTTCATGTCGAAGGGGCTGTTTTCCGCGAATATCCGGAAACGCGACCGTTGGCTTGCTTCGTGGAGTTCCGCGAACGCGGTGGAAGCCGATCCATCAGCCTCTCGGGCGAGGACCTCCAGGAGCGCGAAACAGTCGTCGACCGCGCGATGACCGTCATGGAAGTGGCCCGCCTGCCCGATCAGGTAGCCGAGCTTGGTCCCTTCATAGCCGCGCGACGACCAGTCTATCTCGGAGTTTGAACAAGCCCAGGCCTTGCCGGAAAACAGGTGAGAAAATGCCTCGCAGAACGGCCGGTCGAAACGAGCATTGTGGGCGATCAGTAGATCCGCTGGTTCGATCAGCGCCTTTAAAGCAGCGATATCGATCGATTGTCCGGCCACCATCTCGTCGGTGATGCCGGTAAGCCTAGTAATGTCGGAAGGTATGGAAACGCTCGGCTGCTGAAGACCACCATAGACCCCGGTGACGTCACCGATGTTTCCTGTCGTATCGAAGGTGAATGCGATAGCGCCAATCTCGATGATCTCATCCTTGCGCGCATTGAGGCCGGTGGTCTCGGTGTCGAGGATGATGCCCTTGAGCGGGAATTCTGGCCGCGGGTTTGGCACAACCGTGCGCGGCGCCAATTTCGTGAGAACACGGTAGCGACCCGTCTGCAAGAGATGCCGGACCATCTCCTCCTCACTCATGGGGACGGCAGGCTGTTCGGGCTTGGCGTGTTTGGAGATGTCACGCTTGACCACCCGGTCGCGCGAACTCTCTTCCGAAAACATGTCGAACTGTTCTGCCATTCTTGCCGTTATCATCCTGCCGCAGGTGCCCACTTTCAAACCACGGCATGACCGGCAGATCAACCTTGTTGGGGTTCTTCCTCACTTTGTGTGGTTCATTCGCCGTTAGCGAGGTTTTGGCTATGGGCGGGCATGCGAACGAAATCGAAATGGTCGCCCGGTCCAGGGGTCAAAGTACTGGGTGTCGCGCTCACCGTTGATCACGGTTGGGTTGTTTCCGCAGCTGGATCCAAGATCGGAGTATGCCCCGATTGTGGATGTCGAAGCCGAAGTCGGCATGGCTGGTCCTGCCGCAGCCTCCAGGATCTGCCAGTCCAGGGCAAGCCCGTGACAGTGAAGCTCCTGCTGAGCCGCTGGCGATGTGCACATGGGGAATGCGCACGACGAACGTTCACCGACCGTCTTCCGATGGTAGCTGATCCATACGCGCGTCGGACAAGAAGGGTCGGAGAGATTGTTGGCTTGCTCGGCCATAGCACTGGCGGCCGTCCTGGCGAGCGGTTGATGCAACGGCTCGGCATACCGGTCAGCGACGACACTATCCTGCGGCAACTGAAACGGGATGCTGCAGTTGCCCAACGCAATTCCAAGATACGGGTGGTCGGTATCGATGATTGGAGTTGGCGGCGCGCGACGAGCTATGGGACCATCATGGTCGACCTCGAGCGCCGCTCGGTTATTGACATACTGGATGACCGTAGCGTCGAGAATGCGGCCAAGTGGCTTCGGAGTCATCCTTCCATCGAGATTGTCAGCCGCGACCGCTGCGGCCTGTATGCGCAGGCCACCCGTGAAGGCGCACCGCAGGCCCGGCAGGTCGCCGATCGGTTTCATCTGGTCCAGAACCTTCGTTCGGCCATCGAAGAACAGATGAGCCTTTCCGGGCGTGCCACCGGCAGGGCCATTCTTTCGGAGGACGCAATTGTTGACGCTGCGACACATCGCCGGCGCGCCCGTCTTGCGCATAGGCAATCTCGCCAGGAGATATTCGACATGCTCCATGCCTTGCGCCAGCAAGGGCTGTCCTACAGCGAGATCGCCAGACGGACCGGCTATGAGCGTCGCAGCATAACGAAGTGGCTCAAGTTCGAGGCTCCACAAGACAGGCGACGAGCAGCACTGAACCCCACATCACCATGGTATTTCGAAGCCTTCCTTGCGCAATGCTGGAAGGATGGGAACCGGCGCGGACGGCATCTGTTTCACGACGTCAAGCAGCGCGGCTACACCGGCAGCTTCGCCAATTTGGAGCGGTTGCTCGGAGCTTGGCGGCGGGCCGAAAGGGGACAGGCCGATGATGTACCGCCCGCCGCGTTGAAGTCGGAACCGGTTCGAGATCCCGAAACCGGTCATGCAATCTCTCCGGTGGTTGCCGCGGCGCTATGTATCAAGCCGCGAGGCCTGCTGACGGACCGGCAGGCAAGGAAGGTCGACGCCCTGAAGCAGGGATCTGAGGCGTTTGTCGAGATGCGACGCCTGGCGATGCGCTTCAACGGCATCCTTCGCGGCAAGAGATCGCCACCACTGGATGCATGGATCGACGATGCGATCGACTCCGAGCTCATCCCTATCATGCGGTTCGCTCGTGTCCTTCGCAGGGACATCGATGCCGTCAACAACGCCATCGAGCTGCCCTGGAGCAACGGGCAGGCCGAAGGCCAGATCAACCGCCTCAAGACCCTCAAGCGAGCAATGTACGGTCGGGCAGGCCCTGAATTGCTGAAGGCACGAATGCTGCCGCGGCTCCACACAAAGTGAGGAAGAACCCGATTAACTGCAAAGCGACAACAGAATGTCACAAACTCCACCTCGTTGGGTAAATTGGTTGGATAGTATTCTGGCCTGCTTGACGGCATCTTTCGAGAACTGCCGGCTGTAGGCTTCCTTGTCGCCAACCCAGTTTTTGAATGGTGGCTCGAACGCATGGAAAACAACGAGGCTTTCGGGTTGAAAGAACCTGACAGCGGTTTCGAGCACACCCGACGCTGCAGGCGACAGGTCGATTGCCGCGACAATTCGGTCGCGTGTGTCGCCTGGCTTCTTTTTCACCACAAGCACAGGCAGTCCGCTCTCCCGTAGAAGTGACGTCGTCGTGCTCCCCAGCAACGACCGACCGTCAACTTCGTTTCGCGATATACCCGTGACAATCAGATCAGTCTTGTCCCATAAAGCTATTTCGTTAATCTCGACAATGGGACGACCTCGTCTCACGACGACCGCACTGTTGAGCCCCTCAATAGCCGAAAGCTCCTCACGCAGGAGGGTGGAGCTGTGCGCAACGGCGCGGGGAAGGGACTGCGTTTCCGGCTGTTCGAGAGCCCCATCGTCGCTTTCGATGACATGGATCACAGTCAGCCGGGCCTGTCACTGAAGAGCCAACTGAATGGCGCGAACCTGTGCCCGATCACATTGGGCCGAGAAATCCGTTGCGAAAATGATATGCTTCGGATGGCGGTGCTTCATAATCTTCCTCAGCTACAGTCCGCGAACAGCTCGCCCTTCACCATCAATCGGCTGGTGTGCAGGAATGGGAGCCTGCGCACCAGCACGAATGCGCGAAGGCCGGAAAGTCTTGCTCGGCCTGTCCTCGATCAAAACGAAACCCTCCGAGGCGTGCAGCCATTCCTCTATCATCAGTTCGACAACTTCGTCGCGCGAGAGGGCAAGAACGTCCGCCACGGCATCGACAGCCTTGGCGAGCTCATGATCGAACGTGACTTCGCCGGTGTTCCAGGCATGAGCGGCGGCAATGAACAAAGCGTCCCGCATTTCCCGCGGCACCACCAGCGCAACCGCCTGGTCCAATCCGATTACCGTTTGTCCAGTGTTCGACACCTTACTTCTCCTCGCGACCTATGCGTCAGCACCTGAGTTCAAACACCTTTTTATGAGCGACGGAGAACCTGCCAAAACCTCCCCTGAAAATTGGTTGGGCGCTTGTCTGAAAAACCCCTCGTCTACAGCTTGACCAATGTGCCCTGGCGCCCCTCGAGAATCCCACGCGCATCTTCAAGCCGGCCAATACCCGCGAGCCCGCCCGTGTTTGCAAAGGCGCACGCCGCCTCCACTTTTGGCCGCATGGATCCGGCAGCAAAAACACCTCTGTCCAATTCGGCGGGCGCAGCTTTCCTGATCGGTCGCGACACCGCTGTGCCCCAGCCCTGGTAGACGGCATCAACGTCGGTGAGCATCAGGAAAGCGTCAGCGCCGAGCGCATTGGCGAGCAACCCGGCCGCTCTGTCCTTGTCTATGACGGCCTCAAGGCCATGAAGCATGCCATTCTCGTCACGCGCCACGGGGATGCCGCCGCCGCCGGCGCAGATGACCGTGACGCCGGCGTCCACGAGCAGCCGGATCGTCTCGATCTGAGTGATGCGCGCGGGTAGCGGGGAGGGCACGACCCGCCGCCATCGTCCTTGCGCTTCCTCCACCATCGGCCAGCCATGCGCCTTCTTCGCCTTGGCCGCCTCTTCCTGATTATAGACCGGCCCTATCGGTTTTTCCGGCCCTGCGAAGGCTGGATCGTCCCGGTTCACCTCGATCTGGGTCAGCAGTGTCGCGATCCTCGATCCCGCAGGCATGGCATTGGTC
Organism: Pseudorhizobium flavum; assembly: GCF_902502825.2. The sequence continues at coordinate 102,350 of NZ_LR723671.1, read as the reverse complement.
AACTCCTGCTCGACGAGATAGCCTATCATGCCGACGCTTTCCGCCCCGAGAATATCGAGAGGATAAGGATCGACATCCGCAAATGCCGCCGCCTGGAGCGCCAGAAGTCCGACCTGTGGCCCGTTTCCGTGCGCGACGATAATATCGTGATCTCGCGCCAGATCCGCGAGCGCGATCGCCGCCTTGTGAACATTTGCGCGTTGGACGTCGGCGGTCATCGGCTCGCCGCGCTTGAGCAGCGCGTTGCCTCCCAGTGCTACCACTATCCTCATGTCAGGACCCCAGCGTGGCGACAAGCAAGGCCTTGATCGTGTGCATCCGGTTTTCGGCCTGGTCGAAGACGATGGAGGCTTCCGATTCAAAGACCTCTTCGGTCACTTCCATGCTGTCGATGCCATATTGCCGGAAGATCTTCTCGCCGATCTCGGTCTCGCGATTGTGGAAGGCGGGCAGGCAGTGCATGAACTTCGCATGCGGATTGCCAGTCGTCGCCATGATCTCGGCGGTGACGCGATAGGGCGTGAGCAGTTCGATGCGCTCTTTCCAGACCGAATCCGGTTCGCCCATGGACACCCAGACATCGGTATAGACGAAATCGCAGCCGTTGACGGCTTCGGCAGGGTCTTCGGTGAGGGTGATCTTCGCACCTGTCCTGGCTGCGATCTCCCGGCACGACAGCACCAGATCGTCCTCGGGCCAGCAGGCCTTTGGCGCGCCAAGGCGCACATCCATGCCGATCTGCGCCGCACCCGCCAGCAGCGAGTTGCCCATGTTGTTTCCTGCATCACCAAGGAAGGCAAAACTGATCTGCGACAGGTGTTTGCGTGTATATTCCCGCATGGTCAGGAAATCAGCGAGAATCTGCGTTGGGTGAAACTCGTCGGTCAGTCCATTATAAACCGGTACGCCGGCATAGGCCGCCAGCGTTTCGGCCTGTTCCTGCCCGAAGCCGCGATACTCGATGCCGTCATACATGCGGCCGAGGACCCGTGCAGTGTCCTTCATCGATTCCTTCTTGCCGATCTGAGTGCCGGTCGGGCCAAGATAGGTGACATGGGCGCCCTGGTCATAAGCGGCCACCTCGAAGCCTGTTCGGGTACGCGTCGAATCCTTCTCGAAGATCAACGCGATGTTCTTGCCTTTTAGGCGCTGCTCCTCGTAACCGCCATATTTCGCCTGCTTGAGCGAGGCTGACAGCTTGAGCAGGAACCGGATTTCATCGGGCGTGAAGTCGAGCAGTTTCAGGACGCTGCGACCTTTCAGGTTAACGGGCATGACAAACCTCCTTCAAACTGGATCGCGGACGAGCGGGCAAGTCATGCAATGACCGCCGCCACGCCCCCGGCCGAGCTCGGCACCCGGTACGGTGATCACTTCGACGCCCGCCTTGCGTAGTTGCGTGTTGGTATAGGTGTTGCGGTCGTAGGCGACGACGACGCCGGGTTCGAGTGCTACGACGTTGTTGCCGTCATCCCATTGCTCGCGCTCGGCCACATAAGCGTCGCCACCCGTCTCGACCACGCGCAACTGTTTCAGTCCCAGCACCTCGGCGGCGACCTCGACGAGTGGTCGCTCCTCCTTGCGCACATCGATCTTGCCTTCGCTCTCTCCCGGGCGAATGGAGTAGGGCTCAATCTTGTGCGCCACGTCTGCAAAGAGCGTCACGAGATCCCGGTCGCAGAAGCTGAAAACAGTATCGAGGTGCATGGACGCTCGCTCGATCGGCAGTTTGCAGGCGATCACTCTTTCCGCCCCACCCTGCGCGAACAGGGAGCGCGCAAGCTGACCGACCGCCTGCGGTGTGGTGCGCTCGCCCATGCCGACGAGAACGGTTCCCTTGCCGACTGGCATGACGTCGCCGCCTTCCAGCGTGGCGAGGCCGTGGTCCTTGTCGGGATCCCCCCACCATACCGGGAAGCCGGCATCGCAGAAATCCGGATGGTAGCGGTAGATGGCAGCGATGTTGACGGTTTCGAGCTTGCGCGCGTTCCAGCGCATCGGATTGAGCGTGACGCCACCATAAATCCAGCAGGTCGTGTCGCGCGTGAACAGGTGATTGGGCAGCGGCGGCAGGATGAAGTCCTCCGGACGCAAGGTCTCCGAGAGCAGGCCGCCGCTCTTGATCGGCAACTCCGCCTTACTCAGGCCGCCCATCAGGATCAGGGAAAGAGCGTCAGCCTCGATCGCCATCAGATGCGCCCTCAGATCGTCGGCGAAACCAACGCCTACGGTGTCGTCCGTGACGCGTCGTTCAAGGAGCCATCGGCGCGCCTCCGGGATCTGCAGCGTCTCCGCCAGCATCTCCCGAAGGAACACCACTTCGACACCGCGATGACGCATGGCGTCGACAAAGGTCAGGTGCTCGACCCGGGCCTGCTTGACCCAGATGACGTCGTCAAAAAGCAATTCATGGCAATTGGAAGGGGTCAGGCGGGCCAGTGCTGCGCCAGGCCGGTGGACCAGAACACGTCGAAGCTTTCCGACCTCCGAGTGAACGCCATAGGTGAGGGTCATTGGAAATCTCCTTTATGCAATGACGGTGGCGACGCTGAGGCTCGCCATGATGATGACGGTGAGGATCACCAGCAGGGGCCACATGAAGCGCAACCACCGCTCGTAGGGCACGCGGCCGATGGCGAGCGCTCCCATGACGACCGCGAAGGTGGGGTTGATGAGATTCACCACGCCGTTTGCCGACTGATAGGCGGTCACGACGTGGTCACGGCCGACACCGGCAAAATCTGCGACCGGCGCCATGATCGGCATGGACAGAACCGCAAGACCGGATGACGACGGCACGAAGAACGACATCAGCACCTGAAGCCAGTACATCACGTTGATGAAGGCGACCTTGCCCAGGCCCGCGACCGCCCCTTCTGCCCAGTGCAGGATCGTATCGGTGATCTTGCCGGCATCCATGATGACGACGATGCCGCGCGCCAGGCCGATGATCAGGGCGACACCGAGAAGGTCACGAGCTCCATTGACGAAAGCATCCGTGAAATTCTTCTCACCCGTTCGGGCTATGAGGCCGACCACAATGGCGGACGCGAGGAACAGGCCACTCATTTCGCCCATCCACCAGCCGCCCTTGAGCACTCCCCACACCATCACGACAAAGGTGAGAGCGAAGAGGGCAAGCACCAGCTTGTGGGTCGTGGTGAACTCGGCTCCATCATGATGCGTGCTGAGGAAATGTCTCTCGTTGTCAGCCTTCATGTCGTAGACCAGCGATCTGGTGGGATCGAGCCGAACCCTTTCCGCATAGCGCATCACATAAGCAACGCAGGCGAGCCAGCTGAGGCCAAGGATGACGATACGCAGCACGAGCCCTTGGGTGAACGGCACGCCGGCAGCATCCGAAGCGATGACAGTGGCGAACGCATTGACGGTCGAGCCGAGAACGCCGACGCCCGCACCCAGCAGGATGATGGCAACGGCAGTTACTGCGTCATAGCGCGCCGCGATCATGATCGGGATCAGAAGCATATAGAAGGCGAGCGTTTCCTCGGCCATGCCGTAGGTGGTGCCGCCGAAGGCGAACAATGCCATCAGGAATGGGATCATCCATTTCTCACGGCCCTTCAGACCTCTCATGGCCCGCTCGATGCCCGCATTGATCGCGCCGGTGGCGGTCACGACCCCGATGAACCCGCCGATCACCAAGACGAACAGAGCGACGTCGATGGCGTTTGCCGTGCCGGCCGCGGGATCGTAGAACCCGCGGATCGGCGCCATGAAGACCTCAACGATTCCCTGGGGCGCCGAATCTGTGATAGCATATGTTCCCGCAACGGGAACCTCTTTGTTCAAGGCAGCGTTCTGGACGCGCGTATACTGACCGGCTGGAACGATCCATGTCAGCGCCGCGACCAGAATGATCAGGCCGAACAGGATGGTGAAGGCTGTCGGAAACCGGAAGCTGCCTTCCTTGGATGCGTCTGTATCAATGCTCATTTACCCCCTCCAGGGAAATACCGAAATCTGCAATGAATTTCGCGCGCTCCGCTGCAAGTATCGTCATGCAACGAGAGGCATCATCGCGCTTTGACGGCTGGCGATGAGACAATTGGCCAATTATTAGGCTGATTGATCGCAGGGAGTCAACAGCTGATGACCATCAACATCGATTTGGTGCGATCTTGCCTTTCTGCTGGGAGCCCCTGGTGCGTTTAGTGAAAGCTTTCGCCGGCCAATCCAGTAGAACAGACCCTGCGGGTGTGTTCGGGCACGCCTCGTTTTCTTGAGATATTTCTTAGTCGGTGCGGATTACCGCGCGCCGGTTTCCAGGTGTGGGTAAACAACGACCTCGGCACCTCAGGCCGCTTACTGGGAAAAACTCGCACCCGGAATTCCCTCCACGACGCATTGCACAGCGCGCAGTTGAAGCTCCGTCAAGTCCGCTCTCACAACCGTCACCGTTCCCTCACTGACATCGACCTGAAGTAGCTCAGGGCCGAAGCCGAGGTCGTTGCGGATGCGCGCCGACGCTGCAACCCTGATGCCTTCATCTCCCCGCGCAATCTGTTCGATTCCGGAAAAGGATGTCGCCTTGAGGAGATCGCGGCGGCTGACGATACCCACAACCGCACCATCCGAGATCACGGGAAGCCGTTTGACGTTGAAGGTGAGCATCGCTTGCGCCACCTTGATCAACGGCGTGCCGGGTTCCACGGTCCTGACCTTGGCTGTCATGACGTCGCCGACGCGCCAGCTGTTGGAATGAATGTAGTTTGCGAGATCCTGCTCATCGGTCATCGGTTGGTCCTGCCGGTCGAGCAAGGCCGTTCCGATCTCCCTGCGGGACATCAGATCGCCCTCGGTAATGATCCCGACAAGGTTGCCATCACTGTCCGTCACCGGCAGACCGCTGACACCTCGCTCCAGCATCCGGGAAATGGCATGACGCACGTGAGCATCAACACTGATCGTGGCAACATCGCGCGTCATGATGTCAGACGTAATCATACTCACCTCCTTTAGGCCCGGCACCGAGTGCGGTCAGGCCGTCATCGCCGCCATGTCAAGAACCATCCTGCCCTCGATCCGGCCGGCCTTCAGGTCATCGAATATCCGGTTGATGTCGTCGAGGGCGCAGCGGTGACATGCGCCTTGACCTTGCCCTCGGCAAAAAAGGCGATGGCCTCGTCGAGATCCTGGCGCGTGCCGACGATTGAGCCACGCACCGTTATCCGCTTCAAGACGACGTCGAAGATAGGGGTCGCGAATTCACCGGGGGGCAATCCCACCAGGGCGACCGTACCTTTTCGCCGAACGAGTTGGGGTGCCTGCGAGAACGCTGGCGGCGATACGGCTGTGACGAGCACGCCATGCGCTCCGCCGCCTGTTGTTTCAAGGGCTTCGGCGACCGCGTCGGATGACCGCGCGTCGAGAGCCAGATCAGCACCCGTTTGCTTGGCCAAAGCGAGCTTTCCAGGCGACACGTCGAGCGCAACGACCTTCAACCCCATGGCTTTCGCATACTGGATCGCAACCTGTCCCAGTCCGCCGATGCCCGAGATCGCCACCCACTGGCCGGGGCGCACTTCGGTTTCCTTGAGGCCCTTGTATGTCGTGACCCCGGCGCACAGAATGGGCGCGACCGCTTTAAAATCAACGTTGTCAGGCAGTCTTGCTGCGAACGCGGCGTTGGCGATCGCGTATTCCGCGAAGCCTCCATCGCAGCTGTAGCCGGTATTGTGCTGATGCTCGCAAAGCGTCTCCCAGCCCGTTTCGCAGTGTTCGCAACGCATACACGCATCGTGGAGCCAGGCGATGCCGACGGCATCGCCGATCTCAAAATCCGTGACGCCCGGGCCGATGGCAGCAACCGTGCCGGCGACTTCGTGGCCGGGAATGAAGGGCGGCGATGGCTTGACCGGCCAGTCGCCGGAAGCAGCATGCAGGTCCGTATGGCAGACGCCGCACGCCATGACCTTAACCAGCAGTTCCCCGGGGCCCGGCACTGGAATCGGGACGCTTACGATGGTCGTCGGTTTCCCAAATTCATGAACGACCGCAGCTTTCATCAGTTCTTGCATGGTCATTATCTCCTGATCCGGATTTATAGTTGTTACCCTTCGATCGAGCGGTTTGGTCCGTTGCACGGTACCCGCTCCTATCGTAGGAAGCTTCGGAAGCGGCGCAGCGCGAATACGAACAGTGCCGCCCCGATCAAAACGAGCGTCAGCAACTGCGGCCACACCACATCGAGGCCCGCCCCGCGAAACAGGATCGACTGGGCGAGGATGACGAAATGTGTGTTCGGCGCGGCCATCATGATGTCCTGGATGACCTGAGGCATGCTCTCGCGGGGCGTGACGCCGCCTGACAGGACCTGCAACGGCAGCAGGACGAGCATCAGCAACAGGCCGAACTGCGGCATGGACCCGGCGATCGTCGCAAGGAAGATCCCCATGCATGTCGTGGCGATGAGCTGTAGCGCCGCCCCTGCCAGAAAAAGGCCGACAGAGCCTTGAATGGGAACCTGAAGGACGCCCTGCACGACGAACACGATCGAGACAGCGGAAGCAACGAGAACGACAAGCCCCATCGACCAGATCTTGCTGAGCATGATCTCGGTCGGCGTCACCGGCATCACCAGCAGATGCTCGATCGTCCCGTGCTCGCGCTCGCGGATGAGGGCCGCGCCGGTGAGGACGATCGACAGCATGGTGATGGACGAGATCACGTTGGTAATGGCGCCGAACCAGCCCTTGTTGAGTTCCTGGTTGAAGCGGGACCGCAGCGCCAGATCGACAGGAACCTCTGTGCCACCCCTGTACCGGTTGAGATATTCGCTGACTTCACTGGAGACGATGGACTGGATGTATCCGCCGCCGCTGAAGGCCTGCGACATGCGGGTGGCGTCAACGTTAAGCTGGATGGTAGGCGCTCTGCCGGCGAGCAGATCGCGCTGGAAATTGGGTGGAATGTTGAGGGCGAAAGTATCGATACCGGCGTCCATGCGACTGTCCATCTCATGTTGCGATATGAGCTTCGGGATCGAAAAATACGGCGGGTAGAACGCGGTCAGGATGCGGAAGGAAACCGGCGACTGGTCCTCATCGACGACGGCGATAGCCGCCTTGTTGAGTGTCTCGGGCATTGAAGTCGATGCCGTGTAGATCGACAGGGTGAAGGCATAGAGGATCAGGACGACGAGCATGGGGTCACGGGCGAGACCGCGCAGCTCCTTGACGCCGAGTTGGGCGATGTTGGCCAAGCGCATGGATCACCCCGCCTGTTTCTTGAGAAGTGCCGCCCCGCAGCAAAGAAGAACCGGGACGGCGATTAAAAGTGGAATGAAGGAGGCGGCGAGATCCTTGAACTCGAGAGCCTTCGAGAACGTGCCACGCACGATGGTGACAAAATAGGTCGTCGGATAAATCTGGCCGATATAGGCGCCCGCACCTTGAAGCGAGGAGACCGGATCGATCATCCCCGAATACTGCACGGCCGGAATGAGGGTTAGCAGCGCTGTGCCAAAAATTGCCGCGATCTGGCTGTTCATGAAGGTGGAAATCAGCAGTCCGAGCCCGGTTGCAGCCGTGACGTAGAGCAGCGCGGCACCCGTCAGCGTCAGGAAGCTGCCAGTCAGCGGCACCTGGAAGACGAAGATTGCGAATGCCGTCAGCATGAAGAAGTTGAGCATGGCAAGCGCGATGTAAGGGATCTGCTTGCCGAGCAGGAATTCGATCCTCGTCACCGGCGTCACATAGAAATTGATGATGGAGCCGAGCTCCTTCTCGCGCACCACGCTCAGAACCGCGAGCATAGCCGGGATCATCATCAGCAACAGCGGTATGACCGCCGGCACCATCGCCTTGAGGCTCTCGACACTCGGATTGTAGCGGTATCGAAGGGCGATCTGGAAATTGCCGATCGTTGCTGCGTCACCATAGAGTTCACGCGCCTTTTGGGTGAGCCATGTCTGATGCATGCCCTGCACGTAGCCTCGTACGGTCTCGGCTCTCGAAGGCATGGCGCCGTCGATCCAGGCACCAATCTCGACATTGGTGCCACGTGCGACATCGCGCCCGAAGCCTGGAGGGATTTCCAATGCGAGGCTGAGTTCGCCGTTACGCATGCGACGGTCCAGATCGTTGTAATCGACAATCGGCGCCTTTTCCGTGAAATAGCGCGATCCGGCGATCTGAAGCGTGTAATCGCGGCTGATCGTCGTGTCGTCCCGATCGAGCACAGCAAAGGACAGGTTCTCGATATCCATGTTGATGCCGAAACCGATGACGAACATCAAAATGACGCTGCCGAGGATAGCCAGCGTCGCGCGGATCGGATCCCTGCGGAGTTCGAGCGACTCGCGTCGTGTATAGGCCAGCATACGGCGCAGATTGAAACTGGAGCTGGCGGATGAGGCCGGCGGGGGCGCAGCGGCTTCATCCGCCTCTTCACGCTGCGTGAGTGGGGCGGACGCAGGTGAAGCCTGTTCGCCGATGGCCTCCTCCAGATAGGAAATGAAGGCTTCCTCCAGCGTCTTGGCTGAACGTGTCTCGATGATGCCGCGCGGTGTGTCGCTGACGAGCACCTTGCCGGCATGCATGAGCGAGATACGGTCGCAAAGCTCGGCTTCGTTCATGAAATGGGTCGAAACGAAGATGGTCACGCCATCTTTGCGCGACAGGTCGGAGAGGATCTGCCAGAACCCGTCGCGCGCCACCGGATCGACGCCCGAGGTGGGTTCGTCAAGGATCAGAATGTCAGGCGCATGGATCATGGCGACCGCGAGCGACAATCGCTGCCGTATCCCGAGTGGCAGCGCATCCGGCAAGGCATCCATGATTTCGGTAAGATCGAAGCGTTCCGCCATCTCCGCAATGCGCGCTGGAATTTTCTCAGCCGGCAGGTTGAACAGCCTGGCGTGCAAGTCGAGGTTCTGGCGGACCGTAAGCTCGGTGTAGAGCGAGAAGGCCTGGCTCATATAGCCGACCTTGCGCCTGACCTCGATATCCTTCGGATCGACCTCTTGGCCGAACAGCTTCGCCGTTCCCTCTGTTGCCGCCAGCAGGCCGGTCAGCATCTTCATCGTCGTGGTCTTGCCGCAACCATTCGAGCCGAGAAAGCCGAATATCTCTCCGCGCGGGATCTGGAAACTAACGTTATCGACTGCGGTGAAGTCGCCGAACCGCATGGTCAGATGTTCGGCCTCGATAGCGAAGTCCGTCTGGGATTCATCGGATCGTGGCGGTATGACGACCTCGCGATGGCCGCGGCGACGTTCTTCCGGGAGCAGGGCGACGAAGGCTGCGTCGAGGTTCGCGGCTCCGGTGCGCGCGAGCAGTTCATCAGGTGTGCCTGTTGCGAGTATCTTGGCGTCATCCATCGCGACCAGCCAGTCGAAGCGCTGGGCTTCCTCCATATAGGCGGTGGCGACGACCACGCTCATCGACGGGCGGTCGCGGCGGATATCGTCGATCAATTCCCAGAACTGGCGGCGCGACAACGGGTCGACACCGGTGGTCGGCTCGTCGAGGATGAGCAGATCGGGGTCATGGATCAGAGCGCAGCAAAGCCCGACCTTCTGCTTCATGCCGCCGGACAGTTTGCCGGCCGGTCGATCAGGAAAGGGGGCGAGGCCCGTGCGCTTTAGCAAATCGTCGATGCGCATTTCTCGCTCGCGTTTGTCCTGACCGAAAAGGCGCGCAAAAAACTCGATGTTCTCGAACACCGATAACGTCGGGTAGAGATTCTTGCCCAGCCCCTGCGGCATGTAAGCGATCTGCGGGCAGATCCGGTCTCGGTGCTTCTTGTCAGCGATGTCGCCGCCCAGGACTTCGATATGGCCGTCCTGAATCTTATGAGCGCCGGCAACCAGGCTGAGCAGGCTGGATTTTCCCACACCGTCGGGACCGATCAATCCGACCATTATCCCGGCGGGAATATCGAGAGAGATCGCGTCGAGCGCGCGCGTCTTGCCATAGGACAGACTAACATCCGCGATCTTCACAACCGCAGGAGCGGGCTCTCGCGCATTTTGCTCTCCTGGCAACGAACCGCTCATTTCACCAGCGCCTCGTTAAGATGAGCAGGCCATTCGGCATCCTGCGCGATGCGGACATAGGCCATGCCGGGAAGCCCTGTCTTGACGTATTGGATATGCTCGCGGAGCAGTTCAGGCGCGATCTTCGCCCTGATGCGGAACATCAGCTTCTGGCGCTCTTCCTCGGTCTCGACGGTTTTTGGCGTGAACTGCGCGACGTCCGCCACGAAGCTCGCTTTGGCTGGGATGACATATTGGGGCGCGGCATCGAGAACCAGACGCACATCCGATCCTAACGGAATGCGGCCCGCCTGCTCTGTGGGCAGGAAGAAGGTCATATAGACATCGCTCAGATCGACGATGTTGAGGACCCGACCTCCAGCCGACAGCACTTCACCCGGCTGGGCTACGCGGTATTGCACGCGTCCTTCGCGGGGTGATCTCAGCGTGCTGTCGTTGATATCAGCAACAATGCTTTCAATAGCAGCCTGGGCGGCCACGACGGACGCCTCGGCATCGACGATCTGGGCCTTGGCGGCGCCGATTGCTGCCTCTGAAGCGGAAAGGGACGCCTTTGAGGCCGCGACGGCGGCGCGGGCTCTCTGTGCGGATGCGCGGTCGTCGTCAAACGTCTGCTGCGATGTCGTGTTGGTGCGGATCAATTGCTCGGTGCGCGCAAGTTTGCGTTCCGCGGCATCCTGTTCGGCTTCCCGCTGGCCGATCACCGCGGCGGCAGCCTCACGTTCCGCTTCACGCTGGGACAGAAGGCTTCGGGCGGTATCGACGCTGATGGCGGCGCGCTGCAGTGACGCTTCGGCCTGCTTTCGCTGCGCTTCAAGCTGTTGCGTATCCATGACGGCGAGGACCTGGCCGGCCGTCACGAACGCGCCTTCATCGACCAGGATCTCCTTGATGCGTCCCGCGGTCTTGGTGGAAATGTCGATTTCGGTCGCTTCGATGCGGCCGTTTCCGCCGGCAATCCCGGCCGGCAGACCGGATGGGTCGTAAATGCGCAATGCGTAATAACCACCGGCAACGACAGCAATGACGACGACGCCAATGATCCAGTTCTTCAGCGATTTCATGAGCGGACTTCCCCTTTCGCGGTTGCATAAGCGAGCTGGGCTTGGACGCGGAAACGATCTGATGTCAGGGTGCAGAGGGTCATTGTCATGGTGAGGAGCCTGCCTTGGTGGCGCAAACCCGCCGTTGGGCGGACGCGAGACGTCACGGCTGCCCAACCGGCTTGCTGATGAAAGTTCGATCTGATGCGGTCACTTGAAAATTCTGGAAATCCGGCAGAAGCGAAGCGTGACCGCCATCCGTCGTCAAAGCAGGTCTTGAACCTGATTTTTCTCGTGTAAGCGAGGCGTATACTTTGGAAAGCCGCCGCGAAAGGCGGTTTTGTTGGAGCGTTCTTCATTGCCCACCTGAGTGTTTGCGTGAAGAACTGCTATTTGCCCCAGTATCATCAGCGCGTGATTTGAAATTCAGAACATATCATCACCTGATGACAGGCATGTCAATGGTCAAGGCTGTAATACCACGGCGTGCCGGTTGCCGGCTTCGTATCTCGTCGGGTGACGACACCGTGAACCATGTCGTCGCTGCAGCCATGACGAAACGAAACGGTTTCATCAGCCGACGAAAGCCGAGATGATTAAGGCATTGACGATATCAATGAAGAAGCCGCATACCAGAGGCACAACGACAAAGGCGCGATGCGACGCGCCATGTTGCTGGGTGACCGCAGTCATGTTGGCGATCGCGGTCGCCGTCGACCCGAGAGCTATCCCGCCGAAGCCGGCTGATATCACCACGGCCTCGTAGTCGCGTCCCATAAGACGGAATACGACGACGATCGTGAAGATGATCGCGAGTGCGATTTGAACGGCCAGGGCGCAGGCAACGAATATGAAGACGCCGTTGAGCTGCCAGAGCTGAAGGCCCATCAATGCCATCGTCAGAAAAAGGCCGAGCGCAAGGTCTGATATCAGAGCAAGGCCGTCATCCACGCCGGGCCATAGTCTGAGCACCCTGGAACTGACAGCAATCGGCATGAGGTTCCGGATGACGATCCCGGCCATGAGGCAGCTTACGAAGCCTGGAAGATTGAGACCGGTGAGAGCGAGAATGTGACTGATGCCGAGACCGAGAATCAGAGCCAGGTTCAGGGCGAGGAGCGCCCAAAGGACACAGAAATAATCCAGCCCGGATTGCCGGCCATCATTGGAAGCGCCTATGTCGAGTTCCGCGGAATGGGTAGGGACGACGCTATGGCGCTTGATCAGGTAAGCAGCGACCGGGCCGCCGATCATGCAAGCTGCGATCAATCCGATGGTGTTGGCCGCGACGCCAAGTTCCATAGCATTCGGGATGCCAAGCCTTTCGATGAAAATTGGCGCCCAGGCGAGCGTCGTACCGATCCCGCCCGTCAGCGAAATTGATCCCACCATCAGTCCGGCCCTCGCTTCAAGGCCGAAGACCGTGGCCATGCCCACGCCGGTGAGATTTTGAATGAGGATGAAGGCGATTGCGAGCGAGAGCAGAATGGCTAGCGGGCGACCGCCTGCAAGCAATGTCTTGACATCCGCCTTCAATCCGACACCGGCAAAGAATAGCAGTAAAAGGAAGTCACGCATCTGGAGATCGAAAGTGATCCGTCTATCGAACGCCGCATAGAAGAGAGCGACGACGACCGTGCAGAGAAGTCCTCCAACCACGGGTTCCGGAATGGAGTATTTTCGCAGGAGCGGCGTCTTCACGGTGACGATCTTGCCCACCAACAAAAGCGTGATAGCAATGGTGAATGTGTAGAAAGCATCGATTTCCATCTTGACCTGACATTGGACGCGAAGTGATAGACGGCGTTGCGACGCTTGGATCGTTACTGCCGAACAGGATTGCTATGAATCGGATCCCCGCCAAGTAATTCGGCGTGAGTACTCCGAGTTTGCAGGAATGGAACGAACAGACCATTCCAGCGTTAGCCAAAGGGAAGTCATCCGCTGTTGACTAACCACACTTATGCCGATAAACCTTTCAACCGTCAATCTGGAGAGATTATGCCCAACAGACTTATCCGCCCGGTCGTGGAAGACACAACGCGTGACCGCATCCTCAAGGCCGCGATCCTGCGCTTCTCCTCACATTCCTACGAAGAGACAGGGCTTCGTGACATTGCCTCCGATGTCGGCGTCGACATGGCTTACGTGCATCGATCCTTCGGGTCGAAGGAGAAGCTTTTCCGGGAGGCCGTCAGGGCGATGCTTCGCCCGGAGGTCTGGCTGGTCGGAGAGGCGAGCGAGTTGCATATGACACTGGCAAAGGACGTCCTCGCCGACAAGGGCGCCAACGAGATCCGGCCATTCGACATCCTCGCTCGATCCTTTTCCAGCCCCGAAGCTGCGCGGGTCTTTCGTGAGCTCATCGACGAAGGCTTCGTCAAGCCGTTCGCGTCCAAATGTCAGCTCGTGTCCGAGCCGCGCGCGTCAATGATCGCCGCTCTCCTGGCCGGTGTCAGCATCCTTCGTGACGTTATCGGCACGTCAGCCCTCCAGAAGAGCGGCAAGGATCACGAACTCGCGATCCTGATATCCCAGGTCGTCGAGTTTCTTATGAACGATGACAAGGAATGCCAGACAACAGCAACCCTACCGATCAGTCGGGAGCGACAATGAATGATTTGAGCAGGTTGGACGTTGAGGCAACGCAAATCTCTGACAAAACTTTGGGCACAGAGGTCTATCGCACCATCGATCGGACGCGCGAGGCGCTGAGGGCACGGATGACTGGAGGGTCTCCCTCCCATCGCGGCTTCGCCCGGCACCTATGTGTTCCAGAAGTGAGGGCGCGATGGCGGACAATTTGCTGAGAAACCATACCTTCGCCGATCTCAAGGTCGGCGATACCGCGAGCCTCACCCGTGTTGCTGGGCGTAACGATATCGATCTGCTGACTGCCATGGCTGGCGGGAGTTGGCCGGCTTCTTGCGATGCGGCGCCAGAAGCGACGACGCTCTTCAACGAGATCGTCGCCAACGGCCTCTGGACCGGAGCGCTCGTTTCGCTCGTCCTCGGCACAAGATTCCCGGGGCCCGGGACGATCTATCTCGGGCAGGACTTCCGCTTCGTGAAACCCGTCGCCGCAGGCGACACGATCACGGCAAGCGTGAAGGTGAGGCAGAAGAACACCGAAACGCGCATGGTCGCGCTGGAAACGACTTGCTTCAATCAAAAAGGTGAGCTTGTTTTGACCGGGACGGCGACAGTTCTTGCACCCGAACAATCCATCGAATGGACCGAGGCTGCTTCCATCTCTGGCTCCACGGCCTCGGCATCTGCGAGCCGGTACGAATCCTTCGTCGCGGAAGCGCGCAGCCTGCCCCCGGTGCGGGCCGCTGTCGTTCACCCCTGTTCTGCCGGCGCGATCCTGGCCGCAGTCGAGGTTCGCCAGCAGGGCCTGTTCGAGCCGCTGCTGGTCGGACCGGTCGCGAAGATCCGTGCTGCTGCTGATGCTGCGAAGGTCGATCTTGGTGATATGGCAATCGAAGATGTTGCCCATAGCCACGCGGCGGCCGCACGCGCGGTGGAGCTTGCTGTCGCTGGTGAGGTCGCGGTTCTTGTCAAGGGCAGCCTGCATACCGATGAACTTCTGGGCGCTGTCATCGCGACCGGTTCCGGGTTGAGAACCGAACGGCGCATCAGCCATGTCTTCGCGCTCGATGTCCCGGCTTACGACAAGCCGCTGATCGTTACCGATGCGGCGATCAACATCCAGCCGACGCTCGATCAGAAACGCGATATCTGCCAGAACGCCATCGATCTTCTCCGGGCGCTTGGCGTCGAGGAGCCGCGCGTTGCCGTGCTCGCAGCCGTCGAGACCGTCAATGCGAAGATGCCGTCGACCTTGGATGCCGCGGCGCTGACGGTAATGGCGGCGCGTGGCCAGATCACCGGCGGGCGCGTCGATGGCCCACTTGCATTCGACAATGCGATCAATATCGAGGCGGCGAGGACAAAAGGGATCGTCTCGCCGGTTGCGGGCGAGGCCGATGTTCTGCTCGTGCCGGACCTGGAGGCGGGCAATATGCTTGCCAAGCAACTGATCTATTTCGCGGGGGCGACGGCGGCCGGGATCGTGCTCGGCGCTCGCGTGCCGATCGTGCTGACCAGCCGCTCGGATCCGCTTTCGGCGCGCATCGCCTCGGCAACGCTCGCAAGGCTCCTCGTCGCTCGCAACCAGGCGCCGCAAACCGGAGCAACGCCATGAGCGAGCAACTGCTTGTCACCTTCAACGCCGGCTCGTCCACGGTCAAGATCGGCCTCTTTACCCGTTCCGAAGGTGCGCTCACACGCATCGGCAAGGGTATGATCGACTTTCGCAAGACGCCGTTGCGCTTCGAGCTTTCCGAGGGGCCGGATCGCTTCGACATCGAACTGGAAGCCGAAGCCGCGGAGGAATTGGACGATGTCTTGAGCGAGGCCTTCGGCCGCCTCTCGTGGCATTACGACATGTCCGGCGTCATGGCGATCGGCCACCGTATCGTGCACGGCGGCGATCTGTTCGATGGTGCCGTCCTGATCGATGATCGGCTGATGGCGCAGATGGAGGCGCTCGTACCGCTTGCACCGCTGCATCAGCCCCAGGCGCTGCGCCTCATCCGTGCGATCACGCGCCTCCGACCGGAGCTCAGGCAGACCGCCTCTTTCGACACTGCCTTCCATCGCACCATGTCCGAGGTCGCGCGACGCTTCGCATTGCCAAGGGCGCTCCACGAGGAAGGCATCAAACGTTATGGCTTTCACGGGCTTTCCTATCGATCGATAGCGGGGGAACTGGCCCGCAACTGGCCGGAGCATGCGGCGGGCAAGGTCGTCGTCGCCCATCTGGGGTCCGGTGCCAGCCTCTGCGCCATGTGCAACGGTGCCAGCCGCGACACCAGCATGGGGTTTTCGACGCTCGACGGTGTGCCGATGGCAACACGCTGCGGAGCGCTCGACGCCGGAGTGGTGCTGCATCTGGCAAGATCCGGTCGCGATCTCAGCGACATCGAGGACCTCCTCTATCACCAGTCGGGTCTACTGGGGGTCTCCGGCATCAGTGCTGACAGCCGCGCGCTTCTGGAAAGTGAAGAGCCGGAAGCGAAGGAAGCGATCGAACTGTTCTGCTTCAGTGTCGCAGGTGAAGTCTCGCGACTTGCCTCGACGCTCGGCGGGCTCGACGCGTTGGTGTTCACGGCCGGTATCGGCGAGCACCAGCCGGCGATCAGGGCCGATATCTGCACCCGCCTGATGTGGCTCGGCATCGATCTCGACCCGGCCGCGAACGCTGAGAACCGGACAGTCATCAGCAGCCCGGCAAGCCGCCTCGCCGTGCTCGTGATCCCAACCGACGAGGAACAGGTGATCGCTGCCGAAGCCTCAAGCGTTCTGGGAGGCTGATTAATGACTGCGACTATCGGTCTGTCCGGAATACGTGGCCTTGTGGTCGGCATCGCCAACGAAGCGTCGATTGCTGCCGGCTGCGCGGCCGAGGGCTTTGCATTGGCCATGGATGTGTCCTGCCATTCCTTCATCCGGATGGCGCGGCTCGCAGCTCCCCGGTTCGGTTGTCTACGCCGATAACGGGTTCCACATCACGGCCTGGCCGGATGGGACAATCTGGTGCCCCGAAAATACTGACGCCGCCTTTAGCGGCGGCAGGCCTGAACGCTGTTGTTCCGAAAGGCGCGATGGTTCCACAGCACTAGACATTGTTTGGTTTCAGTAAATGCGTGAATTCAGTCTTCGACTTGTATTTCTTCTCCTGACAAGCCTGCTTTCAGCCTGTGCCGGGCGTCCGGGCCCGGAACTGCTTGCCCAAACGGCTGAAACCGTCCAGGGGGCGAAGCTGACTACCGTCTATGTCGCAACCACGCGAAAGCGCGACGCGGCCGGTGTCTACACGACCGGGCGCAGCCGTGAGGTCAGCTACATCCGCTACAGGATATCTATCCCGCCGGGTCACAAGGCCGGCAATGTCGAGTGGCCGAAATCGAAGCCGAACCCGAAGACGGACTTCGTCACCGTAGACCAGCAGCTCCTCGACGCGGTGACATTCGAGGCCGAAGTCACGCGCAAACGCAATGACAAACCGCCAAGCGTTGGCGTGTTTGTGCATGGCTACAACACCAATTTCACCGAGGCCGTCTATCGCGTCGCACAAATGGCAGCGGATGCCGGCACTGGCGCCGCTCCGATTCTGTTTGCCTGGCCGTCCGAAGGGGCTCTGAGCGGCTACGTCGCGGATAAGGATGCGGTGACGTTTTCGCGCGACCAGTTGGCGGATCTGCTCACCACGCTTGCAGCCAAGCAGACGCAGGGACCGATCACGCTCGTCGGCCACAGCATGGGAGGATGGCTGACGACGGAAGCGGTGCGCCAGCTTCGGCTTACAGGCAAGGATGCGGTCATCCGCCGACTGCAGGTGGTGCTCGCGGCGCCAGACATCGACGTTGACGTGTTTGAAGCGCAATTGGCGGCGATAGGGCCACTCAACCCGCCCATGACCATCCTTGTGTCCAGGGACGACAGGGCACTGCAGGTGTCGGAACTTCTATCTACCGAACGTCAGCGTCTGGGCAGGATCGACGTGACGGATCCTAAAATCGAGGAGGCAACGCGCAAGGCGAATGTACAGGTGATCGATATATCGGACGTCGAGGCCTCCGATAGCTTCAGACACAATCGTTTTGTCGGTCTCGCCGCGCTTTATCCGAAACTCTCGGCTCGCAATGGCGCTGGCGACCCGCAAAACATCAGGCAAGCCGGAGCTTTCGTGTTCAATTCCGCCGGTGCGGTTCTTTCAAGCCCGTTCATACTGGCTGGCAAGATCGTCGGCGGCAACTGACACGCGTGAACACCCGCAGTTCCAGGAGGAAAAACCCATGACGACCATGAACTTCAGAATGCTCGATTCCACCGATCTGCGACTGTTACGGTCGCGATGGCAGTGGCTGTTGGCCGCAGGCATAGCACTTCTCTTGATTGCGTTTGCCGCCCTGTCCAATCTTCTGCTGGCGACAGTCGTTTCGGTGCTTTTTGTGGGCGTTACGATGCTGCTGGCCGGTGCGGCGCATATCGTCTTCGCCGTTCAGATGAAGCGTCGGAGCCATTTGCTCGGGTTGATCGCAATCGGCGCGTTGTATGTGTCGGCGGGCCTTGTCACATTCTGGAATCCGGTATTGGCATCCAGCGTCCTCACGCTGCTCATGGCGCTCAGCCTGCTGGTCGCAGGCATTGTCAGATTTGCCGCAGGTCTGGCGGTTCGACCTGTTTCGGGTTGGGGCTGGCTGGTTGCGGCAGGCGCCACCACCGTCCTCGTTTCAATGGTCATTCTGATGGGCTGGCCCGTCAACAGCCTCTGGATCATCGGCGCGCTGCTGGCGATCGATCTGCTGATCACCGGTTGCGGCCTGAGTGCATTGGCGCTTGCACTGCGGCGATCGCCGACTTCAAGCGAGATCATCGATAAACGACACAGAGCCTGAGGTCGTCATGAAACAAGTAAAGTCGTTCACTGTGGCGGTGCGGAAGAAGCGCCGGGTGCAGAAACATCAGACGAATTGTGAGTGGCCTGCTCCGAGCACAGTCGCAGAGCCTCACCCGACGAACGAGATTGAGGCGCCAGAAGGCATCAAGCCCGAGGAGACCTCATCCGGTCACCTGTCGCGATCGCGCAGGAATTGAATGCAGGCTGGAACTGAGCCAGGGGACATATCTCCATCGGTCTTATCATCAGCTGTTGACTAATGATAATCGATCGTTAAGTTGGTCAAGCAGGCGGGCGACGGGGAGATGGAATGAATACGCCAAAAGATATTGTCGTTTATATCGACACAGCGGAAGCTTCTGTCTGCCGGGTCTATATCGATTATGCTGTTTCACTTGCACGTGTATGGGATGCACACGTCGTTGTTGCTTTTGTGCCGGAAGATTTGATCGCAACTCCCTCGCATGGCTTCGCCCGGGGGGGCTGCGATCGACAGCATGATAACCGCTTTCGAGAAGCGCCGACACGACGCCGAAGAGCAGCTTCGGAAGATCCTTTCGGAGATTGCCTCCGCCAGCGGTGTAAACTGCGAACTGCGGATATGTTCTCATGAAACGGGCGAAGCGCTCATGTTGCACGCCCGGCATGCCTCTCTGGCCATCGTCGGAACGGGGCGAGATCCGGCTCGTGCGGAGACAGCTCTTACGGTTTCGGAGGATATCATCTTTGCCTCCGGTCGACCCTCGATCCTTTTGCCTGCCACCTGGCCAGGTGACAGCGCCATCCCCGAAACCATCGTGATCGGATGGAATGCCAGCCGGGAAGCGGCCCGCGCCATAGCGGATTCAATGGCATTCCTTACAACTGCTCGCGCCGTTCACGTTGTTGTTGTTCCCGAGCCCAAGGTTGCAAGGCTTCTGGGGGAAGATCCCGGAAGCGATATCGCTCTCCACCTCGCACGCCACGGGATCAGGGTGACGCTTGACCGACTGGAAGGCGACAATGCCGGTGATCTTATTCTATCCCGGGCAGAAGAGCTTGGTGCCGATATGATGGTCATGGGCGCCTACGGGCAGTCCCGGATCACCGAATTCGTTTTCGGTAGCGCAACTCGTACCATTCTGGCCAACCCGACAGTCCCGATCTTTCTCTCGCGATAAAGACTTATCGCTGGGCAGGGCAGGTGGCCCGGGAAGCTACGGAAAAAGTGATGACAACACAGGAGAACAAAGCATGTCCGATCTGATAGTCGTCGGTTTCGATACGGTTGATGAAGCCGACAAGGTGCTTCTCAAACTCGCCGCCCTGAGAAAAGAGTATCTGGTCGATCTGGAGGATGCCGTCGTCGTCGTTCGTGACGGCGAAGGCAAGGTTCATCTCAAGCAGAGCCTTAATCTGACAACCCTTGGGGCGGCGTCAGGCCTGCTGTCGGGCACGTTGTGGGGCGGTCTGGTGGGGCTTTTGTTCCTCAATCCGCTTGCCGGCATCGCCATCGGTGGCCTGACGGGGGCTGGTGTTGGCGCCTTGTCCGGCTCGCTCGCTGACTATGGCATCGACGACACGTTCATCAAATCTCTTGGCGAAACGATCCCGAACAACTCCTCGGCATTGTTCGTGCTTGTCCGAAAGGTGCAGCCGGAAAAGGTGCTGGCGGAGTTCGAGGGGTTGCGCGGTCGTGTACTCAAGACGTCGCTTTCGCCGGAACAGGAAGAGAAATTGCGAGCCGCACTTTCGCAAACGGTTACAGGCTCCTGACGGATATTGAACGGCCCTGTCGTGAACGATCAACCGAGCCCGCGCCGCTCGGTTGATCGCAGGATAAAGGTACCTGCAGCGATGGTGGCGTCGCCTTAACCTGACGTAGGACGCAATCATTTCTTTGTCCTGAATTTCAGGCTTGGATCGGCAACGCGATCTCACGCCAGGTGGCGCTGGCGAGGGCGCGGAGTTGGCGATGATCAGCGGCATTCAGGTGTTTTCGATGAAGTTGGAAAAGATTGGCAATTTGGCCGTGGGTTGAGACGAAACGTTGGCATTGACCTGCCGACTTGAACCGAATCATGCGTCGCTCTCGTCGTCGAACGGGAAGGTGAGAATTTTCTGCGAGGTTGTTGAGCCCTTTGTGCGAACGGTGTTCGATCCCCAGCATGATCTCTCGCTTTGCGGCGGAATAAGAACGCAGCTTGTCTGTCACCATCACGCGCGGCGCAACACCTTGGGTCTTCAACAATTTGCGCATCAGCCGAAGAGCGGCTCCCTTGTTTCTGCGGCTTTGCAGCAGAGCATCGAGAACGTAGCCGTTGGCATCGACGGCGCGCCACAGCCAGTATTTCTTGCCCTTGATCGATACGACCATCTCATCGAGATGCCATTTGTCTGCGAAGTTGCCGATCGATCGCCGCTTGAGTTGGTGGGCGAATTTCAGGCCAAACTTAGTCGTCCATTCTGAGACGGTCTGAAACGAGACGGCAATGCCGCGCTCGGCAAGCAGGTCTTCGATATCGCGCAGGCTCAGCGGGAACCGGTAATAGAGCCATACCGCATGCGCGATGATCTCGGCTGGAAAGCGGTGGCGTTTGTATCGGGCGGACGCATCGTCAGTCATGCCGATAGACTATTGCCTCGATCCGCACCAGCCGGTTAAGGCGACGCCTCCCCAGCAACGGGTTCGGAGTTCTCTGTCATCAAGGCCGACAATGCGACTGGCAATTTTACCAAGGTTGCGCAACGTATTCCCGTTCGCATCAGGATCGAGCCGCAACAGCCGCTCACCGACCGGCTCGCTCCTGGAATGTCCGTGGTCGCGAGCGTAGATCTAGCCCAGCTCGGTGCGGTGGTTGCGCAGACTGGAGAGGGTAGATAACCTCGGCACTCTTCAATCCGCTTTCAGCTTGCTTCCGTGGGGAGGTGTACACGATGTTGCCCGTCTGGAGAGACATTGCCGTATTTTTTGACGCGTCATCCGCGGGCGAGAAGATTGCCCTGCACGCGGCTCAACTTGCCCGGAAGCACGAAGCTCATCTGGTTGGGATCTATGGCGTCTCTTTGACAGGTGAGATGGACCGCTTTGCCGGCAATGCGCGGGGCGAAGCCATCCGTCACGTCGTGGAGAGACGTCGCAACGAGGAAGAACAGAAGGTAATTGCCGCAGGCCGTTGGTTCGCCAATCTGAGTGGTCAGTTTGCCATCAGTTCGGAGCTTCGGATCGTCTGGCGTGACGGGCTAGACACCGACGCCGTCCTGCGCACGCTTCACAGCGATGTCATCATCGCAGCACATCCCAAGCCCGATGACTTACCCACAGGGTGGCTTGGCGAGCGACTTCTTCTGGCAACGGGAACGCCCGTACTGCTCATACCCCAATCCTGGACAGGCGAAACCTTAGGTACCAATGTCCTCATCGCCTGGAACCGCAGCAGGGAGGCGCGACGGGCAGTGAACGACGCGATGCCCTTCATCAGCACAGCTGAAAAGAGGACGATCCTGACGGTCGATGCAGCTAAGAATATGAACGACCCCGATCAGGAAGCCGGAACGAATCTGCTCCAGCATTTGAACAGGTATAATGTGGAAGCCGATATAGCCAAGGTGGCATCAGATGGCTCTCCCGTTGCGGACGTCATCGTTCGTGAGGTTGCCGAGAGAAGGGTCGATCTTCTTGTATTCGGCGCTTACAGCCGCCCCCGCACAACGGAGTTGCTGTTTGGGAGTACCACGCGCTCCCTACTAGCGACCGGATCCGTCCCGATGCTCATCTCGCGATGAGCAGGTTTCAGCGTGAGGCAATCGGTGGATTTTGGGATGGAATGAGGAGCGCGCGACAGACGCGGATTGGCGCTGTGGCCGTCTGACCTCTCTGCGGGTTTCCCGCGTGACTCGCTGGTTGTTGTTAAGCGCCCATTTTGGCCCTCTCCCCCTCTGTCCTTACTGGCACGCGGATGGGGATAAATGCTGTTCGCGCAGGAACCCAGGTGTTGCCATAGGCAACGCCACGGGACCTGCGAACTTTGCCATGAGGCAGGGGCGATGGTGCAGATCATTTCGCTGAAGCGATAGTATCCAACCGTCCCGTGGCGGCATAACCACCTCCAGTCGAAATATTCAAGGACACAAAATCCTGGGCCGTCTGCTGGACAGCTTGGGCAAGGTTCGCTTGGGCAGCGGAGACCTGTCGTTGCGCATCAAGTACATCAAGCAATGAAGAAGCGCCGTCGCGGTAGCTGGCGGTGGCCAGATCTCTGGCCTCCTCATAGGAGCGGACAGTATCGCGAAGTGCAGCTACCGTCCGGGCATCCCGCGCCACGGCGGCAAGCGCGTTTTCGACTTCTTCGACCGCGTTCAAGACAGTTTCCTTCCAGGCGAGATACGCCTCCCGCGCAACCGATTCCGCTGCCGTTACGTTCGCCTTCAGCGCTCCACCATCAAAGATGGGCAGCGAAAGACCGGGCCCGAATGACCAAGACAGCACCCCGCTCTCGCCGCTGCTGGCGCGGGTATAGGATGGACTGATGGATCCCCCCAGCGTAATTGCTGGATAAAGTTGAGCCTGGGCTACGCCGATTTCGGCAACCGCAGATGCCAGTTGCCGCTCCGCTGCGCGGATATCCGGACGGTTGCGGATCAGATCCGCGGGCACGCCTGCCTTCGCATTGAAACGGGCGACCGGCTGGCGAGCCCCTTTCTGAAGCTCGGGCAGCAGCGATGAAGCAGGCAGGCCGAGCAGGGTAGCGACTCGATGAGCCGCGCCGCGGAACTGGGTTTCCAGGCCCGGGATCTCCGCAAGGGTGCTATTGACCAGGCCCTCGGATTGCACGACGTCCAGGCGGGATGCCGCGCCGGCTTCAAGCTGGAGACGCGTCAATTCAAGCGTCTCGCGGCGTGACGAGAGGTTCTGCCTGGCAAGGGCGATACGCTCCTGATAATAACGCACGTCGATATATGCAGCGACGACTTGCGAAAGCAAGGTAAGTCGCGCAACGTCGACAGTGGCATAAGCGGCATCCAGCTGAGCCAGCGCACTTTGCTTGGAGCGTTTGTACAAGCCGAAGAGATCAAGGAACCAGGAGGCATCGAGGCCGCCTGCCACCGTTGTTTGCGTAGAGGTCGATGTGGGACCTCCGGGTCCGCCAATGTCCTTGGTGCCGCTCCGGTCCACCTCGGCACCGAAATCCAGTGAGGGTAGTCCACCGGCACCCGCCTGAACGACGTTTGCCTCAGCCTGATTGATCCGCTCAAGTGCCTGGAGCACGTCGAGATTCTGTGACAGGCCTTGCTGGACGTAGCCGTTGAGCCGGCTGTCATTGAAGGCGGTCCACCAGGTAAGACGCGAGACGTCGCCATTGCTGCTCGAGGAGCCTTCGGCGAATTTCGCGGGAAGAGCGATTTCAGGAGCGGCATGGTCTGGGCCGACGACACAGCCGGACAGGAGGAGTGGACAGCAAAGGAGGAAGCGGCGAACGCTCATATTCAGATCCTGTTCGTGTAGCTTTGATGAGAGAATAAAGGAATTTTAGGTGGTCAATCAATCTGTGGCGCCGCCAGCTCAGCCTTTTCTATGATAGCGAGCAGATGCTCCGCCCGCCTCTTCAGAATGGCTTCTTCGGTCCTGTCCACGATGGAAGGATGGAGTACCGCCAGCAAGACATCGGCGATACGCTCGGCGCTAAGCGATTTGGTCTCAGTGTCTGAACGAAGCGCTTGCGCGACTTGTGCTATCAGGCTGAGGCGAAACCTCTGCTCGAGATCGGGGGATGCGATCAGCATCTCCATGATCTCGAAAAGTCCGCGCTCCTGTTTGCGTAGATCAAGCATGCTCTTTAACGCGTTGCGCACAAAGCTCGCCATCCGCTCTCCGGGCGAACCGCCCCGAAACCGAATGCCCCGGCTAAGTCTTGTTTCGATCACAGCCCGCGCTAGATCCTCCTTGCATGAAAAGTGTTTGAACACATTTGCCGGCGACATCTCGAGCTCCGTCGCAATTGCGGCAATGGTGGTGTTGCGAAACCCGTTTTCAGCAAAGGAGTGCTCGGCAGCTTCCAGGATCAGTCGCCGGGTCAACCGGGCATCCTGCCTCCTCCTGTTTCCGCCCTCTTCTGATGCCACCTTACCCTCGCCACACCGCATTATCTGTTGCAGAAGTGCATTAGCCAATTTATATACGTGCTCACCTGTATGTAAACCCACTCTTTCCAAGTTCGGAGCCTCGGATGCCCAAGGTCGCAGCCCGCTACGCTGTCATACTTCCCCTGCTAGTTTTGCTGACAGCTTGTCAGGAGGCGGAGCAGGCAGCTGCGCCGCAAGCTCCGCCGCCGTCAGCAGTCGGCGTTGTCACAGTTTCCGCCGAGGCATTACCGATCACCAATGAACTCCCTGGGCGCATCGCTCCCACACGCATTGCCGAGGTTCGTCCGCGGGTCTCGGGCGTCCTCGTGGAAAGAGTGTTCGAGCAAGGGTCGCAGGTTAAGGAGGGGGACGTCCTCTACCGGATTGATCCATCGCCTTTCCAGGTGAGGGTAGATAGCGCGCAAGCCACATTGCGCGTGGCACAGGCCGGGCAGTTGCAGGCACGGCAGAACGCCGAACGCCAGGAACAACTGAGGAAATCGAATGTCGCTTCGCAGCAGGCCTACGATGATGCGATCGCTCAACTGGCGCAAGCGGATGCGCAGGTAGCTGTTGCAGAAGCAGGAGTAGCCGAAGCGCGTCTCAATTTACAGTATGCAAGCGTGACAGCGCCCATCAGCGGCCGCATCGGCCGTGCCCTCATCACCGAAGGCGCCCTGGTCAGCTCCAGCAGCTCTGAGAACCTCGCCACCATACAGCAGCTCGATCCGATCTATGCCGACTTTACTCAGCCTGCCGCGGAACTCATTCGGCTGCGCCGCGCGCTGCAGGAAGGCCAGTTGATGACAGGACCCAATGAGGCGGAAGTCCAGCTCCTGCTTGATGATGGTTCTCGTTATCCGCACGTCGGCCGCCTGCTGTTTTCCGAGGCAGCAGTCGATGAAAGTACTGGACAAGTCACACTTCGGGGTGAGTTTCCGAACCCGGACGGGGATCTTCTTCCTGGCATGTATGTCCGCGTCCTGATCGAGCAGGGCATCGAAAGGTCGGCCTTTGCTGTTCCCCAACAGGCGGTGCAGCGAGACGCAGGAGGGCAGGCTAGCCTCCTCGTTGTAGATAACGAGAACAAGGTGGAGCAGCGACGGGTGACAGTAGGGCGTAGCGTCGGTGATCGCTGGGTGATCAGCGAGGGTCTTCAGGAAGGGGACCGCGTGGTTGCAGAAGGCTTCCAGAAGACGGCTCCTGGCGCCACTGTCGTACCTGAGCCCTGGCAGCCGTCGGCTTCGCCCACCGCTCCTGTTGCCTCTCCTGAAACCGAACCGACACCGGCTGATGATGACGCCTCCTCGGCGAAGCAATAGAAGGGGGACGTCTGATGGCGCAATTTTTTATTGGTAGGCCGATCTTCGCGTGGGTCGTGGCAATTTTCATCATGATCGCGGGGATACTTGCAATCCCAATGCTTCCAGTGGCGCAATATCCAAACGTCGCGCCGCCGCAGATCTCCATCAATGCGAACTATGCAGGTGCCTCACCCGAAGACATCTACCAAAGCGTCACTTCGCCGATCGAGCAGGAGCTGAATAGTGTCGATGGGCTGATCTATTTTGAATCGACGTCTAACTCCACCGGCTTGCTGCAGATCACGGCTACTTTCGAGCCTGGAACAGATTCCGCCAAGGCTTCTATTGATGTCCAAAATGCGGTTCGGCGGGTTGAGGCACGTCTGCCGCAGGTCGTTCGCCAGCAAGGCGTCCAGGTCCAGGAGGCGGGCAGCAGCTTCTTGATGATGGTCGCGCTGATTTCGACGGACGGGCAGCTCGATGCCGTAGCGCTCGGGGACTATCTCAACCGTAACGTGCTGGGTGAAATCCAGCGCATCGATGGCGTGGGCCGTGCCCAGGTCTTCGCCAGCCAGCGCGCCATGCGCATATGGATCGATCCCGACAAGATGCTTGGCCTCAATCTCTCCTCGGCCGAAATCAGCCAGGCGATCGCGTCACAAAACGCGCAGGTTGCGGCGGGTCGAATAGGGGCTCGGCCAAACCCAATCAACCAGCAGATCGCAGCCACAGTTCTTGTGAGGGGTCAGCTGACCTCACCGGAGGAGTTCGGAGCCATCGTGTTGCGCGCAAATCCGGACGGTTCCTCAGTGCGTCTTCGGGATGTGGCACGGGTCGAGATCGGGGCGGAAAGCTATAACTTCTCCACCAAGATCAACGGCTTGCCGGCAGCAGCAATTGGGGTGCAGCTTTCGCCTTCGGGAAATGCCATGGAGACGGCAACCGCGGTGCGGGAGCGAATGGCAGAATTGGCTGAGTTCTTCCCGGCGAGTCTTGAATACCAAATCCCTTATGACACATCGCCCTTCGTTGCAGTTTCGATCGAGAAGGTGATCCACACGTTGATCGAGGCGATGATCCTCGTCTTCGTCGTGATGTTCCTGTTCCTGCAGAACATTCGCTACACCATCATCCCGACGCTTGTGGTCCCGGTTGCGCTGCTCGGCACTTGCGCCGTGATGTACGCAAGCGGCTTTTCCATCAACGTGCTCACCATGTTTGCCATGGTGCTTGCGATCGGTATCCTCGTCGATGATGCGATCGTCGTGGTGGAGAACGTCGAGCGGATCATGGCCGAAGAAGGCTTGCCTCCGAAGGAGGCGACGCGAAAGGCGATGGGCCAGATCTCCGGTGCCATCATCGGCATCACCGTCGTCCTTACTGCCGTTTTCATTCCCATGGCTTTCTTTCCAGGCGCGGTCGGCATCATCTACCAGCAGTTCAGCCTGACCATGGTTGTCTCGATCCTCTTCTCCGGCATGCTGGCTCTGTCGCTGACGCCGGCTCTCTGCGCGACCTTCCTCAAGCCCATCAAGGGGCACCACGAGAAGAAGGGCTTCTTTGGTTGGTTCAATCGCCGTTTTGACGCCGGCACCCGCAAATATGCTGGCGCCGTCGGCTGGACCATCCGGCGCGCTGGCAGATTTATGGTCATCTACCTGCTCCTCGTGGGCGGCCTGGCCTATCTCTTCTTGAGCCTGCCCTCTTCGTTCCTTCCCAACGAAGACCAGGGGTTCCTGATCGTCGATATGCAGGCTCCGGCAGAGGCAAGTGCCAACCGGACGGAATCCGTGACCGATGAAGTTGATGCCCTCTTCGCGTCAGAACCGGCAGTCGCCGATAGAACTCTCATCAGCGGCTTCAGCTTCTCAGGCTTCGGCGATAATGCCGGCCTCGCATTCATTACGCTCAAAGACTGGAGCGAACGTGGCGCGGAAACCTCGGCGCAATCGATTGCGCAGCGTATCAACGGACAACTGTTCAAGATCAAAGACGCTGTCGCATTTGCCTTGTCGCCGCCACCGATCCAGGGTCTCGGCAATGCCGGTGGCTTTAGTTTCAGGCTTCAGGATCGTTCGGGTGCCGGTCAAACTGCGCTCGGAATGGCAACCGAGCAGCTCCTATCGATTGCTGGGCAGAGTCCTGTTCTGACGGGAATACGTGTAGAGGGCATGCCCAATGCAGCCCAGCTCATCGTCGATATAGATCGCGAGAAAGCAAACACCTTTGGGGTCAGCTTCGAAAGCATCAATTCGACAATCTCGGCTAACCTTGGATCGGCGTATATCAACGACTTTCCAAACGCGGGTCGGATGCAACGCGTGACGATTCAGGCCGAACAGAGCCAGCGGATGACACCAGATGATATTCTGGAACTCAACGTTCCTAATGCAGCCGGCGGTATGGTGCCGGTGCGGTCCTTTGCTACCGTACAATGGACGAAGGGACCGGCTCAGGTGGTAGGCTATAATGGCTACCCTGCGGTTCGCATTAGTGGCAACGCAGCTCCCGGCTTTTCCTCCGGCGCGGCTATTGCCGAAATGGAGCAACTCATGGCGCAGCTTCCGGAAGGGTTTGGCTATGAGTGGTCAGGCCAATCACTTCAGGAAATCCAGTCCGGCTCGCAGGCGCCCTTCCTGATGGGTCTGACGGTTGTGTTCATTTTCCTGCTGCTTTCGGCCCTCTACGAAAGCTGGTCGATCCCGCTTTCCGTCATGCTGGTGGTTCCTTTGGGCATTATCGGCTCCGTGCTTGCCGTCATGTTGCGTGATATGCCGAATGACGTCTACTTCAAAGTCGGCCTGATCACGATCATCGGGCTGTCTGCGAAGAACGCGATCCTGATCGTGGAGTTTGCGAAGGATCTGCGGGCGGAGGGGAAACCCCTCCTGGAGGCGACGATTGAAGCCTGCCAGCTGCGCTTCCGTCCGATCCTGATGACGTCTCTGGCGTTCACGCTGGGCGTCGTGCCGCTTGCCATCGCAACGGGCGCCAGTGCTGCAAGCCAGAACGCTATTGGGACAGGCGTCCTTGGTGGAATGATCTCCGCCACTATTCTCGCGGTCTTCTTCGTTCCGGTCTTCTTCGTCTTCATTATGAGGCTGTTCGACAAGAAGGCAAAGGAGGTACCTGTGCCAAACCCAATCGATCGGGCAGAAGAAGCTGGGAGCGGGGATTGAGACGCACCAAGGCCGAAGCCGCTGAAACGCGAGCCGCCATTCTGGCGGCCGCCGAGCAGATGTTCTTCGAGAAAGGGGTCAGCAACTCCAGGCTCGAGGACATCGCAACGGCCGCTGGTGTGACACGCGGCGCCGTTCACTGGCATTTTGCCAACAAAACCGATCTGTTCCTCGAACTCTACAGCGCTGTTCAATTGCCGCGGATCAACATGTTAGATCTGGAACAGGCAAACGAAAAGGGTTGCGATCCCTTGGCGTTTATCGAGGCCGCTGCCCTTGACTGGCTGGAACTCCTTTCGAAGGATCAACAGCGGCAGCGTATGCTCACCATTCTGCTTCGCACGAACTTCACGGGGGAATTGGAGCGCGTTCAGGTTGCTGTCGATGCGCTGGACGCGGAGCAGACGCAAACTTTGACAGAGATGTTTGAGAAGGCTGCGAGTTTGAAGCTCCTCGATCAACAGTGGTCTGCCAGGTCGGCGGCATTGGCGCTCAAGTGGCTCATGAAGGGGGCGTGCTGGGAATGGTTGCTCACGGGGCAGAAGTATGAACTGGCTGAGGCCGCGCTGGGGATGAAGACGCTGATCGCCAGCTTCAGGAAGCTGTAGACATTGCTTCCTCTTTTCAAGAAAGTCCGTTCAACCAGGCGACACCATCACAAAGGCAATCAAAGGGTCCGATAGAAATCAACTAGGTGCTCGCCCACCTTGTGAGACCGAAGGCGGATACTGACTATGGTAGCAATAGAGACAACTAGCGCCAGAATGCGTGAGCGGCGTCATTCCTCTGCTTCAGAGAGAGATCGCACGCTTTGCGCCCGTTGTCTTGACCTCATCACTCTCGACGAGCTTTACGACCGGACGCGCTTTATTGCGGAGGCCGAGGCGGAGCCTCCAAGTGATTTTTAATGGGGTTGCTTTTCGTTGCCAGGGTCCCGGGTTCATATCGCATCAAGCCCGTCGGGCAACCTATGTCATTCAGCTCCTCCTGGTTGACCTCGCGTCATCCTCCCAGAAATCTACGGGCCGGATGTTGCGACAGGACTGGACGGACAACGGAGTAACCGCTACTTCCGCGGCTTATGAGTGCCGAGCTCTTCGCGTGGACATCGCACCAAACACAAAAGGCCCTGAGTGAAAAAGACCCAACGCATTTTTGCTGTCGAGCACAAATCCGGTCGCCGCAAGATCGATGTGAAGCCGAGCTCGATCTGGGGTAACCTGGACCTGAAGTCTGTCGCACGTGACGTAGAGAAATCTGCAATGCCGTTGCTGCTTGATAGTCGCGTGGTAGACAAAGCTGCCATGGAAGTCTCTCCGCCGAAAGCAAAGCGTATACTACCGACATTGACACCACCGGCCGCGACCTTGAAAGCTGTCGCAGATACACAGGAGATATCCATGGCTGACGAGAACGACACGATTGTCAATGCTGATACTACGGCCAGTGCCGATGCGGTTCCCAATGCAGATGTGCCAGCCGCTGTCGAAGCGGAGCCAGCGCCCAAAAAGCAGCGCAAACCTCGCATGAAAAAGGCTTCCTCTGATATGGCGGGGGCTGACACTGCAGTGGGGCCGGATGGCGGCAATGGCCCAAAGAAGCGCGGTCGCAAGCCGAAGGCGCTCGGAGGCGCGGCAAGCACCAAGCGCGAGCCAGTAAAACGTGCACGCAAGAACGAGCAGGCAGCAGCCGTGGAGGCGACTTCCGCCGACGATGAAATGGCAGATCTTCTGCAGTTGGAGGAGGAGAACCAGAGACTGCGCAAGCTGCTGGCCGAAAAGCTGCGTGCAGAGAACGCCGATCTGCGCAAGAAGCTCAAGCTCGATTGATTTGGAGTGGGCGTCCCAACCTCACGTCCTTGCTCGGGATGACACGTTAGCGAGCCTCTTAACCCGTTGTCAGAGCAGGGGAGGCTCTTAGCGTCTATTGGGAAAAGCGAGGTTGAATGATGGCATCTCCAATGAAATTTCTGCGCCGACTGATTTCAGGGAGAGGCGAGCGAACGCAAGACGCCGATAAGGTGGACGCCGCCCAACCGGATAGCCTGGCGATTTCCGGCCCGGACGAGGCGATTGCGGAGGAGGGCGTTGAGGACGCCGTTCGAGCCGCAGGTCTTGAACCATCGCATCAGAATCCATCCGGAGCTGTCTCCGCGGAGACTGCGCCGGCAGACGAGGCTGGAGCCGAGATTGATGACACGGCCGATGGCGCTCGCGCGAACTTGCCAGCAGTCGGCGGTTTTGCATCAGATAGTGAAGCAGGTGTCGCTGTCACCGCTGCACATGACGCTATGGACGTCGAGCCGGTTGTCGGAGGTGGGGCGCGCAAGCAAAGAGCGCTCGGCAAGAACACCCGGCCGGCTGTTGTTGGCGCTCAAGTTTCTGAGCGGCCACGTACTCCTTCGGATGAGACGATGAGGCTCGACGAGGAGATCAAGGTGCTCAGGGGGCAACTGGCGAGCAGACTGGTTCTTCCTCACTTTGTGTGGAGCCGCGGCAGCATTCGTGCCTTCAGCAATTCAGGGCCTGCCCGACCGTACATTGCTCGCTTGAGGGTCTTGAGGCGGTTGATCTGGCCTTCGGCCTGCCCGTTGCTCCAGGGCAGCTCGATGGCGTTGTTGACGGCATCGATGTCTCTGCGAAGGACGCGAGCGAACCGCATGATAGGGATGAGCTCGGAGTCGATCGCATCGTCGATCCATGCATCCAGTGGTGGCGATCTCTTGCCGCGAAGGATGCCGTTGAAGCGCATCGCCAGGCGTCGCATCTCGACAAACGCCTCAGATCCCTGCTTCAGGGCGTCGACCTTCCTTGCCTGCCGGTCCGTCAGCAGGCCTCGCGGCTTGATACATAGCGCCGCGGCAACCACCGGAGAGATTGCATGACCGGTTTCGGGATCTCGAACCGGTTCCGACTTCAACGCGGCGGGCGGTACATCATCGGCCTGTCCCCTTTCGGCCCGCCGCCAAGCTCCGAGCAACCGCTCCAGATTGGCGAAGCTGCCGGTGTAGCCGCGCTGCTTGACGTCGTGAAACAGATGCCGTCCGCGCCGGTTCCCATCCTTCCAGCATTGCGCAAGGAAGGCTTCGAAATACCATGGTGATGTGGGGTTCAGTGCTGCTCGTCGCCTGTCTTGTGGAGCCTCGAACTTGAGCCACTTCGTTATGCTGCGACGCTCATAGCCGGTCCGTCTGGCGATCTCGCTGTAGGACAGCCCTTGCTGGCGCAAGGCATGGAGCATGTCGAATATCTCCTGGCGAGATTGCCTATGCGCAAGACGGGCGCGCCGGCGATGTGTCGCAGCGTCAACAATTGCGTCCTCCGAAAGAATGGCCCTGCCGGTGGCACGCCCGGAAAGGCTCATCTGTTCTTCGATGGCCGAACGAAGGTTCTGGACCAGATGAAACCGATCGGCGACCTGCCGGGCCTGCGGTGCGCCTTCACGGGTGGCCTGCGCATACAGGCCGCAGCGGTCGCGGCTGACAATCTCGATGGAAGGATGACTCCGAAGCCACTTGGCCGCATTCTCGACGCTACGGTCATCCAGTATGTCAATAACCGAGCGGCGCTCGAGGTCGACCATGATGGTCCCATAGCTCGTCGCGCGCCGCCAACTCCAATCATCGATACCGACCACCCGTATCTTGGAATTGCGTTGGGCAACTGCAGCATCCCGTTTCAGTTGCCGCAGGATAGTGTCGTCGCTGACCGGTATGCCGAGCCGTTGCATAAACCGCTCGCCAGGACGGCCGCCAGTGCTATGGCCGAGCAAGCCAACAATCTCTCCGACCCTTCTTGTCCGACGCGCGTATGGATCAGCTACCATCGGAAGACGGTCGGTGAACGTTCGTCGTGCGCATTCCCCATGTGCACATCGCCAGCGGCTCAGCAGGAGCTTCACTGTCACGGGCTTGCCCTGGACTGGCAGATCCTGGAGGCTGCGGCAGGACCAGCCATGCCGACTTCGGCTTCGACATCCACAATCGGGGCATACTCCGATCTTGGATCCAGCTGCGGAAACAACCCAACCGTGATCAACGGTGAGCGCGACACCCAGTACTTTGACCCCTGGACCGGGCGACCATTTCGATTTCGTTCGCATGCCCGCCCATAGCCAAAACCTCGCTAACGGCGAATGAACCACACAAAGTGAGGAAGAACCCATTAAGTGATCAGATTTATGCAAAATTCTCAAGTTAAGTGGGTCTGCCTCACTTTATGTGGAGATCGGACAATTGGATGGGCATCATCCGCGCTCTGAGAAGCTCTGCACCCGCTCGGCCATACATAGCGCGCTTGATCGTCTTCAGTCGATTGATCTGGCCTTCCGCTTGACCATTGCTCCAAGGCAGGTCGATGGCGTTGCAGACGGCGTCGATATCGCGGCGAAGGACGCGGGCAAAACGGGCCAGGGAAGCGAGGCCAGAACGAATGGCATCATCGATCCATTCTTCGAGCCTTGCCGACTTTCGGCTACGAAATATTCCGCGAAACCGCATG
Organism: Pseudorhizobium flavum; assembly: GCF_902502825.2. Next base: position 68,734 of record NZ_LR723671.1, on the reverse strand, counting down.
GAGAAGCTGCGCAAGGTGGCGAACGTCTGGGAGCCTTGTTTAAGGGCGTCCACTTTCCGCTCTTGATTGACGGTCAGCGCCCCGCGCGGCTTGATGCAAAGAGCAGCGGCGACAACCGGTGAGATCCAGTGACCAGTGTGGGGATCACGCACGGGCGCATTGTCATATGTGCTGTCGACGAGGCCAATCCGAGCCGGCGCCGCATCATCCTTATCCTTATCCTTATCCTTATCCTTATCCTTATCCGATTCCGGTCTCTCGGCGCGGCGCCAGGTTGCCAGGAGGCGTTCAAGATTGGAAAAGCTGCCGGTGTACCCGCGGTACTTGATGTCATGAAACAGATGCCGCCCACGGCGGTTGCCGTCCTTCCAACACTGCGTGAGAAAGGCTTCGAAATACAGGGGAGATGTCGGCTGCAACGCTCCCCTGCGTCGGTCGGGTGGCGTTTCAAACGTCAGCCATTTCGCGATGCTGCGGCGGCCATATCCAGTGCGACGCGCAATCTCCGAGCAGGTCAGGCCTTCTTTGCTCAAGGCGTGCACCGTCTCGAACACCTCCTTCCGGGACTGCCTATGTGTCCGTCGAAGCTGATTGCGCAACCGCATTCCAGGCGCCTCCTCATGCAAAGCTCGATCGTCATGATCAGTCTCGATGTCCTCGTCTGGCAGCAGTGCCCTGCCTGTAGCTCGGCCGGAGAGGCTCATCTGTTCCTCGATCGCAAGACGCAGGTTCTGGAAGAGATGAAAGCGGTCAGCCACCTGAGACGCTTGCGGGGCACCTTCACGAGCAGCCTGCGCGTATAGCCCGCATCGATCTCGACTGACCACCTCAATGGAGGGATGCCGCTTCAACCATTGTGCAACGCTCGCCACGCTCCGGTCCTCGAGAATGTCCATGACCTTTCGGCGCTCGAGATCAACGATGATCGTGCCGTAGCGCCACGATTTCCTCCAACTCCAGTCATCGATACCGATGATCCGAGCGGGGGGCTCGTCGTCGATCTGTAAAGCCATGCGCTTCAAGTGCCGAAGGATGGTGTCGTCGCTGACCGGCATCCCGAGCTGGTTCATCAAGCGCTCTCCCGGGCGTCCGCCTGTGCCGTGCCCCAGAAGGCCGACTATGTTGGCGACCCTCTTTGTCCTGCGGGCGTAGGGCGAGGCAATATCCGGGATCGGGTCCGAGAATGTTTGCCGCCCGCACTGCCGATAACTGCAACGCCAGCGGCTCAACCGAAGCCTTACCGTCACTTCATTGCCTTGGATCGGCAGGTCCTGAAGACTGCGGTACGACCAGCCGTGCCGACGTGCGCTCTGTTTCCTGCAATCTGGACAAATGCCCGAGGATGGTCCGCAAGCCGACACAACCCAGTCACCGTCGCCGTTGGTTGCGATGCTTTGGACCTTGATGCCCGGACCGGGCGACCATTTTGATTTTGTTCTCATGCACGCCAATAGCGAAGTGCCTGCTAACGATCTATTAACCACACAAAGTGAGGCAGACCCCGGTTAAGTGCCATCCGACACCTTGCTTAGAAAAAAGACAAAGCGAGGGAGGAGCTTCAGCACCTCCCCCTCTCCAAATTAGCAGGAGGTTCCTGCATTCCCGGCAGTGCTAGCGTCCGGCGTTGCAGATGTGGGATTGCCAGCGGTAGCTGCCACGCCCGGCGCGGCAGGCGCACCGCAGTTGGTGTTGGAGCTGTCTTGCGTGTTGGTCTGCCGCGACCCGCCCGCACCGAGGTCGGAAGATCCGTTGCCTGCGGCTCCACCCGCGTCCGAACCGGCCTCTCCGCTCGTTCCGCCGGCTGTAGTGCCACCAGCACCTTCCCCTGCCCCAGATCCGGCGTTCGTACCTGCGGCTCCACCTGCGTCCGATCCTGCCTCGCCGCTGGAGCCCCCGCTTGGAGAACTCTGCGCAAGTGCTGCTGTGGCAAGACCAAGCGAAAGGGCGGTGACTGTTAAAAGCTTCGAAATCATCTTGCAGATCCTTTAATTGAGTGCCTTTATGGCTTTGCGGAGGTCCAACGGCTTCATCGGACTAAAGTTCCTTGCCTTTGCTCTGCATCTGCTGACGATCGTCGTACTTAGAGCTTCTAAAGGTCAATGAGGAGCGCATGATTGGCCGGTTCTGCTCTCCGCCATCAAACTTCCGTCACCATCCTCTATGCTTGAGCGATTGTCGGCGCCGACGCCGGTGAGCAAGGTTGCATGTCTCTAACCAGCAACACGCAACCGCATTGACATGATGTATAATCAGTGGGAACAAAGTCTTCTTCTGTTCGGTTTAAGGGTGTCGAGAGGAGATGGCAGTGGGTGCACACTGAAAATTCTTCCTAGGGATCCGTCTCCTCGCGACGCCCCCGTGTTTCTCGAATAGCTAAAAATGCGCTAGCTGGCCCCTAGCCAATAACCCTCCAGCCGCGCCCCATCATCTCAACCGCTACGCGATGTCGGTGGCCATTCGGGCCTTCTATGGTCGCTTCGCCCTCAGAAAATGCCTGCGCGATCACTTTTGGGTCTCCTCTAATAGGAGTAGCCGCTACTTTCGTCACACCGGCGAAGATCTCAAACGTGACTGCGGCTTCTATCTCATGACGCGAGTCATCACCCAAGATGAGCGTCCAAATCGGTAGGGGATAAATGCGTTTACCCATGACACGGGAGCTGCAGTCGTTCGGCTTGCTTAGAGGGTGGGTCTGATATACAAATTTTCGTTCTCGCTCCAGGAGATCATTATGCCGCGCAACGTTAAACATATGTTGCCACAAGACAAGATATTGTTATTGACAGGCGCCGGGCAAGGCGAAGAAAGCCGAAGGAAGATAGACCTCCTTTGACTGGAGGTCAAAAATGAACATCAAGAGCCTTCTTCTCGGCTCCGCTGCTGCCCTCGCAGCAGTTTCCGGCGCTCAGGCTGCCGATGCTATCATCGCTGCCGAGCCGGAGCCCATGGAATACGTTCGCGTTTGCGACGCATTCGGCACCGGCTATTTCTATATCCCGGGCACCGAAACCTGCCTCAAGATCAGCGGTTACGTTCGCGTTCAGGTCGATGGTCGCAGCGACTTTGATCTTGACGGTGTGGACCTGCAGGACGGTGGCTATCGCACCAACACGCGCGCTCAGCTCCAGTTCGATGCGAAGTCCGACACGGAGCTCGGTGAACTTCATTCGAAGATCGCCCTTCGCGCGAACACCAACACCGACGACGACTTTTATCTGGAAGAAACTTATCTCGCGATCGGCGGCCTTCGCGTTGGTTACTTCTATAACTACTTTGATATCGGGCTCCCGGGCGAAACCTTCCTCTCCGACGGTGGTCCTATCGCCGGTTACGGCTACATCGGCGGCGACACGCTGAACAACTCGATTCGCTATACCTTCGAGGGCGAAGCATTTTCGGCCTATGTTCAGGCCGATGCATTCGACTCGCAGGAAGGCTGGAAGACAGATTTCGCTGGTAACGATGATGAGGTCGGCGTCAACGCTCTTATCGGCGGCGCGTTCGGTGGCGTTGCCGTCAACCTCTTCGGTGCCTACGAGTTCGAAAACGAAGATGGCGTCGTTGCGTCCACGCTGACGGCAAACATTGGTCCTGGCTCCTTGGGCATCATGGGCGTCTACTCCTTCGGCGCTAGCCGCTACTGGGATTTCTCTGAATGGTCGATCGGCGCTGAATACGCCATCGCTGTCACCGAGAAGTTCTCGATCGCACCGGGCGTTCAATATTGGGACAACATCGTGTATGACGCCGATGGCGACTACGATGGTGGCAGTGCATGGCGCGTTGGCGTAACTGCCGACTACGCCATCACCCAGGGTCTCACCATGAAGGCGACCGTAAACTACACAGACGTCGATGCTGATGAGCTCGGCGATGGCGATCGTTGGGACGGTTTTGTCCGTCTTCAGCGCTCATTCTAATCTGACTTAGTTCAGACCGAAAATGGCTCGCAGCCTCTGGGTTGCGAGCTGTTGCCGTTGCTGTTGTGCAACGATGTGGGATGATTGTTTGCGTTGACGTCGGATTTTTCCTTCGTCAAACGTTGATGAAGCAGCCGATCACTGTTTCTTTGCCAATTGGAGAGGCAAGGAGAACTGATTTGGCAGCCAAGGCTGATCCAGACGCTAAGAGCGACTTCAGCAACTTTCGGCCGGCCTACTCAGTTAATTTTCAGTTCCACCAAGGCGGCCCGCTCAAAGTCGTCCAAAGTACCAGCCTCTCCGCATTGTTCCACAAGTATGGCGACATACTTTGGGAAGCTGGCAGTCACCGAAATAACGTAGCGGCTTTCATCTCGGAACTTGACGATATCCTTCTCAGGGAAACGTTTGAAACGTTCTCTCAGGAGAAGGTCGACAGGCTCATCGGCGATTTGCGCAGACGAAGCAATAGCAACGCAACCATCAATCGAAAGATGGCAGCGCTTAGCAAATTGCTGCGGAAAGCGTACAAGATGGGCGACATCCATAGCCTTCCCGAGTTCAAGCGCCAGAAAGAACGGGCTGGCCGTATCAGGTTCCTCGAATACGACGAGGAGGATCGTTTATTCTCAGCAATCGGCATGAAAGACGATCATTACCGTGATTTATGCATTTTCCTCGTAGACACTGGCGCACGCCTCGGCGAAGGAATTGGGCTTAGATGGAATGATATCCATGAGGGGAGAGCCACCTTCTGGATCACGAAGTCCGGAAAGAGCCGTACCGTTCCTCTCACCACTCGGGCACTTGAGGCAGTCCAAGCACAAAGGGGTCGAGCAGACGGTCCCTTTTCCGATATCGATCAGCAGCGGTTCCGATCTGTTTGGAATAGCGCCAAAGGCCAAGTTGGCTTGGCAAATGATCCCGACGTCGTACCCCATGTTCTTCGTCACACATGTGCATCTCGCCTTGTGAGAAGAGGCGCCGACATCAGACGAGTCCAGATGTGGCTCGGACACCAGACACTACAGATGACCATGAGATACGCTCACCTCGCCTCACACGATCTGGACGTCTGCTTGCCTCTCCTCGAGAGGCCTCTTCCGCATCGCTTTAAGGACGGTTAGCCGCGCGTTCCTCCTGTCGATTTTGACTGATGGTCAGAATTGATTCTGACCATCAGTTAAAGGAGGTCTATCTTCCTTCGGCTTTCTTCGCCTTGCCCGGCGCAGGGGGAGCAGAGGCCGTTGAAGCCGCTACGCCGGTCCTCTGGCGAAGCCGCTCGCGAGCGCATCCTCCAATGTGCTGTAGGTAGCGGGCGGCGTAGCGGTGGTCACCAGTGTTTTCCGTAGGGTCGGGTTGCTTAGAGCCAACCTGAGGGACACCACCGATGACCGAAGATATGATGAACCTGCGCTCGCTCGTTGAGAAGAGCGCTGATGCCGATTTGCTCCGGGAGATGATCGGCTTCGCTGCCGAGAAGCTGATGGCGCTGGAGGTCAGCACGAAGACTGGCGCGGGCTATGGCGAGAAGAATAGCTTCCGACTGGCCCAGCGCAACGGCTATCGCGACCGGGACTGGGAGACACGGGCGGGCACCGTCGAGCTGCGCATTCCGAAGCTTCGCACAGGCAGCTATTTTCCAAGCTTTCTCGAACCACGCCGCATGGCAGAGAAGGCCCTTACGGCGGTGATCCAAGAGGCCTATATCCAAGGCGTCTCGACCCGATCCGTCGATGACCTCGTTAAGGCCATGGGCATGTCGGGCATCTCCAAGAGCCAGGTTTCCCGGCTCTGCGAGGAGATCGACGAGAAGGTGAAGGCCTTCCTCGACAGGCCCATCGAAGGGGAATGGCCCTACCTTTGGATCGATGCGACCTACCTCAAGGTCCGGCGCGGCGGGCGCATCGTCTCTGTCGCGGTCATCATCGCGGTGGGCGTCAACACCGACGGCCGACGCGAAGTGGTCGGCATGGAGATTGGCACCTCCGAGGCGGAGGCGATCTGGACAGAGTTCCTGCGTAAGCTGACCAGGCGGGGACTACGTGGCGTCAAGCTCGTCGTCTCTGACGCACATGAGGGCATAAAGGCTGCTGTCTCCAAGGTTGTCTCGGCCACCTGGCAGCGCTGCAGGGTTCACTTCATGCGCAACGCGCTGGCCCATGCCGGGAAGAGCGGTCGCTGTGTTGTCTCTGCCTTCATCGCCACGGCTTTTGCTCAGGACACACCTCAGGCCGCTAGCACCCAGTGGTGTCAACGCCGGAGTAAAATCCGGCCAGGCGGCGGAGTAAAACCCGGCCACCCTTCGGCGCACGCATGAGACCTCCGCGAGGGCGTAGCCCGAGCGGGGGTCTCATGCGTGCGCGGCAATTTTTTTGAGGTGTTTCAGCTCGCCTTTCGGGCGCGGCTTTGGGCGAGACGATAGCTGTCGCCATTCATCTCGAGGATGTTGACGTGATGGGTGATGCGGTCGAGGAGCGCGCCGGTGAGACGCTCCGATCCCAAGGTTTCCGTCCATTCGTCAAATGGAAGATTGCTGGTGATCAGTGTCGCGCCGCGCTCGTATCGTTGCGAGATCAGCTCGAACAGCAGTTCTGCGCCGGTCTTGGAGAGCGGCACGAAGCCCAGCTCATCGATGATGAGAAGCTGGTATGCAGCCATCTGCTTCTGGAAACGCAGCAGACGCCGTTCGTAACGCGCCTCCATCATCTCGCTGACCAGCGCGGCGGCAGTGGTGAAGCCGACGGACATGCCCTTCTGGCATGCGGCCAAGCCGAGACCGAGCGCGACATGCGTCTTGCCCGTGCCGCTGGGACCGAGAGCGATGACGTTCTCGCGGCGCTCGATCCATTCGCAACGAGCCAGTTCCAGCACCTGCATCTTGTTGAGCTTGGGGATGGCGGCGAAGTCGAAGCTGTCCAGGCTTTTGATGACGGGGAACCTTGCCGCCTTGATGCGGCGCTCGACCTTACGGCGGTCCCGTTCGATCATCTCTCGCTCGGCAAGCCGGAACAGGTATTCGATATGATCGACGCCTTCGGTGGCGCACAGCCGGGCCAGCTTTTGATACTCGCGCTGGAAGGTCGGCAGCTTCAGGGTCTTGAGATAGTGGGAGAGCAGGATCTCCGGGACTTCAGTGCTCATGCCGCTTCTCCTGCATTCGACGACAAGAGGCGCATGTACGCCTTCGCCGATGTCGTCTCGACCGTTGCCCTCGGCAGGTAGGGGTAGATGGAGAGGTCCAGTCGCGGCGGCCGGCGCTCCACCCGGCACAGGATCAGATGTTTGACTGCGTCGAAGCCGATCGCGCCAAGCTGGAGCGCCTGCTTCACCGCCGCGTGAAGGTCGGCAAGCTCAAAGCTTTCCAGCAGGCGAAGGACCTGCACATACTCACGCCGGCCATGCTTGGCCATACGGCCTTCCATCAGGCGGCGGAGCGTGGCGAACTCTTCCGGCAGGTCCCAGCCTTGTAAAGGTGCGGCCTGATCCAGCGCATTGATCTTTTGCTCGATCAGCGGCAGGTAATGCACAGGATCGAAGACGACGTCTTCCCGTTCCCAGCCCGGGGATGGCGGGCAATAATCTCGCCGCGGCAGCCGATCACCACTTCGTCGACATAGCCGCGCACCCAGACATCCTGATGGCCATAGGCAACCGGCACGGAATAGTCGTTGGTTTTGTAGCGCACGAGAGATTGGGCCGTCACTTTGGCGCTGGCCTGATCACAGGCATCGAATGGAGATGCCGGCAAAGCTCGCATGGCAGCAAGATCCCGCTGCAGCCGTTCCCCGATCGTCTCGCTCTCGCCGCGCAGCCTGTCGCGCTGGCGCTTGCGGCATTGCTCTTCCAGCCAGACGTTGAACGCATCCCATGTTGGAAACTGCGGTATCGGCACCATGAAGTTGCGCCTGGCATAGCCAACGAGGCCCTCGACGTTCCCCTTGTCATTTCCCTTTCCCGGACGGCCGTAGCGATCCCGGATCAGATAATGGGACAGGAAGCCGCTGAACAGTGTTGCCCGCTTGCGTGTGCCGTCGGGCAGGATCTTCGCAACAAGGCAACGATCGTTGTCATAAACGATCGACTGCGGTACGGCCCCGAAGAACGCGAATGCGTGGATGTGGCCGTCGACCCAGGCCTCGGCCACCGCCCCCGGATAGGCTCGGACATAGCAGCCGTCACTGTGCGGCAGATCGAGCACGAAGAAGTGGGCTTTCCGCTCCACGCCGCCGATCACCACCATCGCCTCGCCGAAATCGGCTTGCCCATGGCCCGGCGGATGCGACAGCGGCACGAACACCTCCTGGCGACGCTGATCCCGCTCGCGCATGTAATCCTAGATGATCGTGTAGCCGCCCGTAAAGTCGCGTTCGTCACGAAGTTGGTCGAACACTCGCTTGGCTGTATGGCGCTGCTTGCGCGGCACCTTCAGATCTTCCTCCAGCCAATGCTCGATGGTCGAAACGAACGCATCCAGCTTCGGTCGCCGGATCGGTAACTGACGCTGATAGCCGGGTGGTGTCGAATACGACACCATCTTGGAAACGCTGTCGCGAGATATGTTGAAATGCTTTGCAGCCTGACGCCGGCTCATCCCTTCCGAGACAGCCAGTCTAACCTTCAGATATAATTCCACGGTATAGATCCCCAAGCCCTCCTGCATTCGTCGCAGAAGGGAAATAGGTGGCGGATTTTACTCCGCCCGCGGCCGGATTATTCCGCCGCCGTGGCCGACTTTTGCACCGCCGCTCTCACCATGGATGCGGATGCCACGCTAAGACACGTAGTTCTCCGCTATTTCCACGTGTTCATGCTGCAGCTTGCTGCCACAGCCCTAGCTGATGCGAAGTACCCGGTTGAGCAGCGTCTCGCCCGATGGCTTTTAATGGCTCACGACAGGTTGGGGCACGAGCTGCCACTGACCCACGACTTCTTTGCTCTCATGCTCGGGGTGCGTCGACCCAGCGTCACTGAAGCTTTGCATATTCTGGAAGAGAGGCAGTGCGTCAGAGCCGAACGCAGCCTCGTGGTCGTTCGCAACCGCGCGAAACTGGAGGAGCTCGCTGGTGATGCTTACGGGGTTCCAGAGGGCGAATACCGTCGGCTGCTGCTTAGGGAGTAGCTTCTGGGGCATAGGCGGCACGCCCGCGTTTGGCGCGTACTTGCCGACGCCTTCGCTCTTGAACGGATATGAACCATAGACCCCGCTCTCTCCGACCATCGGCAACTTGACCGATCATCCGGCTTTATTTACGCTCCGTTCCATTCACCAGGGGTGTCCCGGCAAGGGGCTGAGATTCTGCTAGCGCGCGCAGTGACCCGTTGAACCTGATCCAGTTCATACTGGCGTAGGGACGGTGCAAAGCGCTGCGATGATCCGAATCCGCTAACCGGATTTCGTATTGGCGCTCTTCCATCTTTCCGGCTCTGGGACTGGGTCTCCAATTTCAAACTTGGAGCCTCATGATGAATATTGCTGCCAAACCGCATAACCCCACAGTTACCATTGGTCCGTTTCCGGCCTCCAGCAAGATCCATGTCGCTGGAGAGACCTATCCCGATCTGCGCGTGCCGATGCGGCAGATCGCGCTCCATCCGACGGCCGGCGAACCGCCCGTCACTGTCTATGACAGTTCCGGTCCCTATACCGATCCCGGCCAGATCGTGGCCATCGAGGCCGGCCTGCCCCGCCTGCGCGAGGGCTGGATTCGTGCTCGCGGCGATGCGACTGCCTATGATGGCCGCCATATCAGGCCGGAGGATAACGGTTTTGCCACCGGCGAACGGCTGACGCCGGAATTCCCTGTCCGAAACCGGCCGTTCAGGGCGAATGCGGGCCGGGCCGTCACCCAGCTCGCCTATGCGCGCGCCGGGCTCATTACCCCGGAAATGGAATTTGTTGCGATCCGCGAAAATATCGGGCGCCGGGCCGCAAGCGAGGCTCTGCCGCGGGACGGCGAGAGCTTCGGTGCCCGCATTCCGGACCATGTGACGCCGGAGTTCGTGCGCCGCGAAGTGGCCGAGGGACGGGCCGTCATTCCGGCCAATATCAATCACCCCGAAAGCGAGCCGATGATCATCGGCCGGAATTTCCTGGTGAAGATCAATGCCAATATCGGCAATTCGGCAGTCACTTCCTCCATGGCGGAAGAGGTGGAGAAGATGGTTTGGGCCATCCGCTGGGGCGCCGATACGGTCATGGACCTGTCAACGGGCCGCAACATTCACAATATCCGCGAATGGATCATCCGCAATGCGCCTGTGCCGATCGGCACCGTGCCGCTCTATCAGGCGCTCGAGAAGGTGAACGGCATTGCCGAGGACCTGTCCTGGGAAGTCTATCGCGACACGCTGATCGAGCAGGCCGAGCAGGGCGTCGACTATTTCACCATCCATGCCGGCGTCCGGCTCGCCCATATTCCGCTCACCGTCAACCGCGTCACCGGCATCGTCTCGCGCGGCGGCTCGATCATGGCCAAGTGGTGCCTGCACCATCATCGCGAGAGCTTTCTCTACGAGCATTTCGACGAGATCTGCGACATTGCCCGCGCCTATGACGTGACCTTCTCGCTGGGCGACGGACTGCGCCCCGGCTCGATCGCCGATGCCAATGATGCCGCCCAGTTCGCCGAACTGGAGACGCTGGGCGAACTGACGAAAATCGCCTGGGACAAGGATTGCCAGGTGATGATCGAGGGGCCCGGCCATGTGCCGATGCATAAGATCAAGGAGAATATGGACAAGCAGCTGGAGACCTGCGGCGAGGCGCCGTTCTATACGCTCGGGCCGCTCACGACCGATATCGCCCCCGGCCATGATCACATCACCTCGGCAATCGGCGCGGCGATGATCGGCTGGTTCGGCACGGCCATGCTCTGCTACGTCACGCCGAAGGAACATCTCGGCCTTCCCGATCGCAATGACGTCAAGACCGGGGTCATCACCTACAAGATCGCCGCCCATGCCGCCGATCTCGCAAAGGGCCATCCCGGCGCACAGATGCGGGACGATGCCCTGTCGCGGGCACGTTTCGAATTCCGCTGGGAGGATCAGTTCAATCTCTCGCTCGACCCGGATACGGCGCGGGACTTCCACGACCAGACCCTGCCCAAGGACGCACATAAAGGGGCTCCGTGGGCATTTCTGCAATAATACCCGCTAAGGGATTGAGGTGGCTTTGATGGAGCGAACTTCTCTGAAGTATGCTTGAACGGCCAATTCCATCCGAGCGATAGAGCGGTGTAGCTTGCACCCACTCAGGATGGAAGCGATGCACTGGGTTTAAAGCCCTCGGTCCTTCGGGAAAAGATCCCTATCGTCGACGACTTTTTGTGCCAACAGCAGGCTGCAGTCAAGGCTGTCACTCAGCTCGGCAGCAACCGATCGGCTCAGCCATCGAGTCCAGAACCCGTGCCGATGGTGCCCGACGACGACAAGATCTGCCCCGGTCTCAGTGGCCACCTTGCTGATACTCGCGACAGGGTCGCCGAACTCCATCCGAATGCGGGGGGCTAGTCCCATGGCTGTGAGCCTTTGTCGCCCCTCGTCCAGGATCGACCGCAACTCATCTTGCTGATAGATCAGCACACTGGCATCGGCCGCCTGCGCCAACGCATTTCCCGAGACGGTCTCAACGACAGCCAAGAGGGTCACGCCGGCGCCTGTGATCTGGGCAAGCCGCGCCCCTTCACGCAGTGCCAATCGCCCCTCACGTGATCCGTCGTAGCAAAGCAGGATGTTGGTGTACATCAGGGGGCTCCTGTCCTCGAAATGGTGCTTGCCATATAATGTACTCTACATTAATTAGGTGGCTAGTTATTTTCAAGCTACCTTGTAGTGAGGATCGATGGCTGGTGCCCCGGATCTGAATGAGTCCTTCACCCGCTCCCTGGCGACGGTTTTGCGTCAGTGGACGAGGCATGTCGATCTGCAGTTTCGTGAACTCGGCTTGTCACAGGCTCGCTGGAGAGTGCTTTTTGAACTTTCCAGACGTCAGGATGTGACGCAGATTGAATTGGCTCATTCGCTTGGGATCGAAGGGGCTACCCTGGTGCGTCTGCTGGACAGGTTGGAGGCCGACGGACTTGTGGAGCGCCAACCGTGTGAGGAGGATCGGCGGGCCAAAAAGCTGCACCTGACCGACGGCACCAAGCCACTGATAGACAAGATGAGGAAGATTGCAGCTGCCAGCCGGGCTGAACTCCTCGCGGACGTATCTCCCGACGACCTGCGAACCGCCACCCGGGTCCTGAGCCAAATTGAGACCCGGCTTGGACTATTGAGAAGTGACCAGAATGGATAACATGAAGGCGAATAGTCCTGATATTGGCAATACTCCCTCCGACAGGGCAGAAGACCTCTCCCCACCCAGGCGCAGCCGGGTGAAATGGCTCAAACTGCTTATTATCGGGGTTCTGGTCGGAGGCACCATCTGGTTGAGCGCACCTTGGCTACGGGCGCGGTTCACGCAAATCCACATCGATGACGCCCGGATCGCTGCCAACATCGTGACGGTATCAAGCGAGGTCGCCGGACGTGTGACGGCCTTACCGATCGTTGTCGGCGATTCTGTCAACGCGGGCGATATGCTCGCCACCATCGATCGGGAGTCCTCCGAACCCCAGCTTTCGGCGGTTCTTTCGAAGCTTGATGCAACAGACGCACAACTGGCTGAGATCAGAACGCGCAAGATGATGCTTGAGAAGCAACTTGCTGCACGTCGTGAAGCCGCGGCAGCCAGCATTGCGGCTGCCAATGCGAACCATGAAGCAGCATTGGCAGCTTTCAGGAACGCACAGAGTCGACACGACCGGGTGACCAAACTGGCTGGTCAAAACGTCTCCTCGCAGCAAAATCTCGAAGATGCCCGTGCGACGCTTGACGCAGCAGTGCAACAGGAACGTGCGGCCGCCGCCGCGATCGAGAGCGCACGAGCCGATCTGGCCATTGTTGAGGCGGACGCAGCGCAGATGGATGTGTTGGACTCCCAGGTCGCTTCGGTACTGGCCGGACGGACAGGAACTGAGGCGGAGCGCAGTCTCAAGGAGATCGACCTTGCAAACCGCACGATCAGCGCGGCCTTCCCCGGTATTGTCGATGCCACTTTCGTTGATGTCGGCGAGTATGTGACACCGGGAACGCGGCTGGTCATGTATCACGCCCCTGATGAGGTATGGATCGATGCCAACGTCAAGGAGACCAGTTTCGGCAGCATTCAGATGGGGTCGAAGGCCCGCATTACCGTCGATGCCTTCCCTGGCCGGGAATTCGCAGGTGAGGTGACCGCAATGGGCGGCGCAGCGACCAGCCAACTCGCGCTTCTGCCAAGCCCCAATCCCTCGGGTAACTTCACAAAAGTCACCCAGCGCCTGCCGCTCCGGATCTCCATCAATCCCGAAGAGGTGCAACTGCGTCCTGGCATGATGGTTGAGGTCTACATCGATGTCGCAGATTGACCGCTATTTCGAGCACCACGGCCCTGCCTACAAATGGTATGCGACCGGGACGATCATGGTTGCGACCATTTCCGTGGTGCTGTCCACCACGATCGTGAATGTCGCTATTCCTGCTGTCATGGGTGCATTCGGGATCAGCTCGGTTCAGGCGCAATGGATTTCGACCGGCTTTCTGGCAGCCATGACGGCGACGATGCTCCTTGCGGATTGGGCGGATCGTGCGTTTGGCATGCGGCTGACCATGAACGTGTCGATGGCGATCTTTCTTTTCGGTTCGGTTGTCGGGGGATTGGCGCCGAATGAAACGATCTTAACCCTTGCACGCGTCGTGCAGGGCGCGGCGGCCGGCATCGTGCAGCCCCTGGCGATGATCATGCTATTCAAGGTTTTCCCGCCCGACAAACGCGGAGCCGCAATGGGAATTTACGGCGTGGGCGTCGTTCTTGCCCCGGCGCTCGGACCTTGGATCGGCGGCGTGCTTATGGACGCGTTCAATTGGCGGTTCGTCTTTTATCTGGGCCTGCCCTTTGCGGGCATTGCCATACTTCTTTCGAACCTCTTTCTTCCCGGCCGGGAGGAAAAAGGCCCCTTGCCGGCGTTCGATTTCGTCGGAGTTGCCATCCTCTCCGTCTTTCTCGCTGTCCTGCTGAGCACGCTGTCGAGCGCGCAGCGTCTGGGATGGGATTCCAATACGATTTTGCTTGGGTTCGTCGTTTCGATAGTGGCCGCTTTGGCTTTCATCGGATGGGAAATTCACACGAAAAAGCCCATGCTGGACATGCGGCTCTTCGCCAATTTCGCCTTTTCCTCCGCCTCCCTTGTCTCCTTCATCATGGGAGCCGGCCTCTTCGGCTCGACCTACCTCCTGCCGGTTTTCGTGCAGCAAATACAGGGAATGACCCCGACCCAGGCCGGCCTTCTGCTGATGCCGTCAGGGTTTGCCATGCTCTTTGTCTTCCCGATTGCTGGCCGTTTGTCCGACAGGATGGCGCCTGCGATCATGATCGCTGTCGGTATGGCAATCTTTGCCTGGTCCTCGTGGCTCATGTCCGCATCGGATGTGAACACAGCCTTCTGGACCCTGGCATGGTGGACTGTAATCTCGCGCGTCGGATTGGGCCTTGTGTTCCCGGCGATCTCGTCCGGTTCGCTGAAAGTCCTGCCGCGCCATCTTCTCGGGCAGGGATCGGGGGCGGTGAACTTCATCCGGCAGCTCGGTGGCGCCTTCGGTGTGAACCTGCTGACAGTGTTTATCGAGCGGCGAACGATCATGCACGCGGATGCGTTCGCAGCGACGCAGACCAGCGACAATTCTACCACCATGGAGTTTCTTCGCGAGGTGGCCGGTCTGGTGCGGGCATCCGGGCTGCCGGAGAACCAGCTCTTGCCTACTGCGGCCTCTTTTCTGGGGCAGAGCGTGGTGGCTCAGGCAACGAATGCCGCATTTCAGGACGGCTTCCTTGTTGTTTTCGGGATATTCCTTCTCGCATTGTTACCTACCTGGTTCATGTGGCGCGCCAGATCGCCTGCGTCATAGGTCCCATAACGGAAAACAGATGATTTCCGCGCATCCGACCGCTCGATAGAAATCGATGACGTAGGACCCCAATTTTTTGCACGACAAACCCTGTCGGATAGTGCGAGTATACGGCAACGCAGAATTTGAGGTTTGCCGTACATGTTGATCGGTTACATGCGTGTGTCGAGCGCCGATGAGCGTCAGTCCGTTGCGTTGCAGCGTGACGCGCTGCTTTCCGCCGGCGTCGATCAGCGTCATCTACATCAGGATCGTGCTTCGGGCGCGCGCGACGACCGTCCAGGGCTGAAGGCTTGCCTTGCAGAATTGTGCGAAGGTGACGTACTGGTCGTTTGGAAGCTCGACCGTCTGGGCCGATCACTCTCCCACCTGATCCGGATCGTTGAGGATCTGAAGGCACGCGGGGTCGCCTTCCGCTCTTTGACGGAAGCGATCAACACGACGAACTCGCACGGAGCATTCCTGTTCAACCTGTTTGGCACGCTTGCCGAATACGAGAGAGCGTTGATCACGGAGCGGGTCAATGCTGGTTTGGCGGCGGCACGCCGGCGCGGTCGCAAGGGCGGCAGGCCGCCAACGATCGACACCGAAAAGGTTGAGCAGATTCTGGCAGCGCTGGAAGCCGGAGCTAGCAAGGCGTCGGTATGCCGGACATTCAAGGTGCCGCGCTCGACTCTCATCGATACATTGCGACGAACCGGATGGACCGGACCGGGCAAAGAAGATGAGCCTGCTCCCCCCGTTTGAAAGCAGGCGCGCCCATGGCCTTCCTCGACGCGCAGACGCGTGCTGTGCTGTTTGATCCACCCGACATTTATGAAGAGGCTCTGGCCCGCTACGCACTCTCTCCAGAGGATGTCGCCTTCGCCAAAGCACATCGTCGCTCCCATAATCGTCTGGGCTTTGCCATCCAGCTCGCCCTGGTGCGGGATCTCGGTCGGCCACTCCGCACCGGGGAAGTTCCGCCGGAGGCAGTTGTCTCTGTCGTCGCCGATCAGCTGGACATCGACCCTGCCGTGTTTGTGCTCTATGCCCAGCGGGAGGAAACGCGCCGCGAACATGCGCGGGAGGTTGCCGCGGCACTGGATCTCCAGCCCGTCCGCGCGAGCGATTATCGCTCCCTGATCACAGCGGCGGCCCGCGAGGCGGCCGCGACTGAACAAGGCAAACCGATCACCAAGGCCGTGATCGAAGCCCTGAAGGATAGAAAGCTGCTCGTTCCCGTGCCGGAACTGCTGATACGTCTGGCGATGGCCGGCCGGGCGGCGGCGCGACGGCAGGCTTATCGCGGCTTGATCCGGGGCCTGGAGCAAGCGTCTATCGGGGCGCTAGATCAGCTTCTCACCGATCAGTCCGGCAATCGGAGCCATCTCGGCTGGATTGCCGAAGCGCCGGAGGGCGCGAAACTGAAGAACCTCAAAGCCCTGATTGCTCGCCTTGAGGTTTTGCGTTTGGCCGTCATTTCCGATGATCGGCGCAAAACGATCCATGCCAACCGTTATGGCATCATCGCTCGTGATGCTCGCATCCTGCACGCCCGGGAGATACGACGCCTGACTGTCGAGCGGCGTTACGCCACCCTCACAGCTTTCGTCATAGAGAGGCAGGCGGCCATCACCGATCTTGCGATTGACATGTTCTGCAAACTGATCGGCAGCACGCGCCGCAAGGTCGAAATCAGCCGGAAAGAACGCCGTCTGAAGGATGCCGAGGTTCTCGACGGAGTGGCGCTCGACCATCTCAAGCTGGGCGAGGCGCTTCTGGCCGCCCGAGAAAGCAATGCCGATCTCGCATCTGCGATTGCGGCGTCGCTCGGCTGGGACGGGCTGATCGCCAGCATGGCGGCCGCCAATTCTGTTGTCCGGCCCGACAGCAGCGACGAGTTCGATGAACTCATCGAACGACACAAATCGCTGCGGAAATTCGGCCAACTTATCTTCCGCACATTTTCTTTCCAGTCGTTTCGTCCTGATGATCCGGTTCTGAAGGCTGTGGACCACTTGCGGGCGCTTTACAGCGACCGGAAACTGCCCGCACAGGTGCCGTTCGCATTCATGACCCGCAAATGGCGACGGCGTGTGCGATCGGACGGCGTCACCATCGATCTTCGTGCCTGGGAGGTGGCGGTGCTCGTTCATCTGCGGGAGCGACTTCGGGCCGGCGACATATGGGTAGAGGGTAGCCGCGCATGGCGTAGCTTCGAGGATTATCTTTTGCCACGCCCCATCTTCGCCCAGATGCGCGCCGAAGGGCGGCTCGGGCTCGCCATCCCCGACAGCTTTGCCGAATGGCGGGCCGAGCGTGCCGCAACACTCCATGCCAAGCTGAAGGAACTGGCCAGGGCCGCCGCGGACAATGCCATTCCGGATGCGACGATTTCCGACAAGGGTTTATCAGTCTCCCCGATCCGTGAGGAGGAGCGTGAAAGGATCGTCGCGCTCAGCCGGCGTCTTTATATCCTTGTTCCCCGGATCAGGATCACCAGCCTGTTGGCTGAGGTTCATAGCTGGACAAGGTTCCTCGACAGCTTCACGCATTATCGTACCGGCGAAACGGCAAACGACGAGCCCGCGCTGATGGCCGCGATCCTTGCCGACGCCACCAATGCCGGTGCTGAGCGCATGGCGGAAAGCTCACGTGGCGTCACGATCCACCAGATGATGCTGATGGTGGATCGTCATCTGCGACCAGAAACCTATGCCACCGCGACCGCCGTGCTGGTCGATGCGCAGCAGGCTCATCCCTTCGCCGCGGTCTGGGGCGACGGTCATATCTCCTCCTCGGACGGGCAGTTCTTTCCGGCCGGCGGGCGCGGGGAAACCAGCCTCGAATACAATGCAAAATATGGCAAGCGGCCGGGTGCCTCGGTCTATGGCTTTCTGTCCAATCGCTTCGCCTCCTTCTTCTCCCGCATGATCCAGGCCTCCGAGAGCGAAGCGCCCTACGTGCTCGATGGCCTCCTTCACAATGAAAGCTCCATCGAAATCCATGAGCATGCAACCGATACCGCCGGCGCGACCGAAACGACATTCGCTATGTTCCACGGCTTCGGCTACAGGCTCATTCCCCGTATCCGCAATCTCGGCAATCGCAGGCTCTTCGTCATTGATCCCGACCCGGCGTACGAGCCGCTCAAGGCGCTGATCTCAGGAACCGTCAACATGGATGTCATCGAGCAGCACTGGGATGAGGTCTTGCGGCTGAAGGCATCGATCGGCGCGGGCCTCGTGCCGCCCTCCGTCATCCTCAAGAAGCTTGCCGCATCACCCCGGCAAAATCGGCTCAATAAGGCGCTACGAGAAATGGGCCGGATTGAACGCTCGATCTTCATCTGCGACTGGTTGCTCGACACCAAGCTTCGGCGCAGATCGCATGCCATCCTCAACAAGGGTGAAAGCCGTCACGCCCTTGCCCGGGCGGTCTTCCTCCACCAGCTTGGCGAGCTGCGCAACCGCGTGGCGGAAACCATGGTCTATCGGGCGTCAGATCTCAACCTCGTCGTCAACGCCATTATCCTGTGGAACACCGTCTATCTCAGCCGCGCTGTCGATTATGTTCGCGCCCAGGGCATCGATATTCCCGCCGAGCTGCTCTCCCAGGTCGCACCGCTTCCCTGGGCGCATATCGCACTCACCGGCGACTATCTCTGGAACGAAATTGACCGACCCCTCGAACGCTTCAGGCCGATCCGCGCTAACCGTTTCAATCCAAACAACTTCGCTTTCCCTTAGCGGGTATTATTGCAGAAATGCCCAGGGGGCCCCAATAACAGCGGTTCGAATTCACCTGTATCGATGAAATGCGGTATTGACAAACCTTTCCACGGCTACCTTGCCGCGGCTCAGCCGCCAGGACAGCGCGAGTTCGGCCACGATGTCGAGATCCCTTATGTGCAAGAAACGGACCCTCTGATTGCGAACCTGGTTCATGCTTTCGGGAACGATAGCCGATTCTGGACGCCGCCAAGTTGATCGTGGTGGAAAGTTGCGGTGTTTGTTGCAGAAACTCTGGGACAAAGCCGGCTTTGCGGCACTCAGCTAAAACATTGTCAGACAGACCGGGACCCTCCCGTCTTTGATAGACCATGAACTTCTCACCCCGGAGGTCCTGCAGCACAATTTCATATTTTGACGCTAAGCGATGACCGACTGGAAGAGCGACACCCATTTTCTCGTCTGCGAGCTGACGGTATTCGTGCCGAAATTGGCGCGAACCGGCGGCCAGACGAAAACGATGTCCAGAAGGTCTTCTGACATTGCGGTCAGAAGATCTTCGGTGTGAGCCTGCTCCAGAATTAGGTTCTTCCTCACTTTGTGTAGAGCGGTGGCAGCATTTGTGCCTTTCAGCAGGGTCACGGCCTGCACGACCGTACATCGAACGCTTGAGGGTCTTGAGGCGGTTGATCTGGCATTCGGCCTGCCCTTTCCTCCACGGCAGCTCGACAGCGTTGTTGACGACATCGATTTCTCTGCGCAGGACGCGGGCAAACCGCATGATCGGAATGGGTTGAGCGCATCATCGATCCACGCATCCAGTGGTGCGGATTTCTAACCGCGAAGTATGCCGTTGAAGCGCATCGCGAGGCTTTGCATCTCAGCGAATGCCTCAGATCCTTGCTTCAGGGCATCGACTTTCCTGGCCTGCCGGTCCGTCATCAGGCCTCGCGGCTTGATGTACAGCGCCGCGGCAACCACGGGCGAGATTGCATGACCGGTTTCTGGATCTCGAACCGGTTCCACCTTCGACGCGACTGGCGGCACACCACTGGACTGCTCCCTTTCGGCCCGCCGCCAAGCTCCAGCAGAGCGCTTCAGATTGGCGAAGCTACCGGTGTAGCCGCGCTGCTTGACGTCGTGACAAAGATGCTGTCCGCGGCAATTCCCCTCCAGAATTGGGTCAAGAAGGCTTCGAAATATCAGGGTGATGTGGGGGTCAGCGCTGCTCGCCGCCTCGAACTGGAGCCACTTAGTTACGCTGCGACGCTCATAGCCGGTCCGTCGGGCGATCTCACTGTAGGACAGTCCCGCCTGATCGCAAAATCTTATCACTACTTCATTAACTTTACGGTGCCTGCGCAACGCGGTCATGGAAGCCTGGCGCCAAATCGCTCACATCACTGCGGCATGAAAGCCAGCTTCGATGGCCATGCCGTGCCGCCATTAACTTTACGGTGCCCCCGGGCAAAGCACCGGCAAAGCCGGGGCACGTTCGTTTAGGCGTGCCGCAACTGCGTCGCGGCCCCTGCGAAACTCTTGTCTACCTTGAGTTGCTCAGCGAAGCTGATATCGCGCTTGTCCAGTTCCTCAGCCTCTGAAAGGATCGTCTCGATCATTTCCTGCGGAATGACAACTGTCCCCGTATCATCCACCACGACAAGATCACCAGGACGCACGGTCACCCCCCCGCAGGAAACTGTGGACCCGAGCGAGACCACCTTGAGCCTGCCCTTCCCGGTGCGCGGCGTAACATGCCGGCTTGCCAAAGTCAGACCGTGCGCCGTTATCTCTTCCACGTCACGGCAGCCACCATCGATCACCACGCCCGCTGCTTTGCGACGAGTCACCGTCAGGGTTGCTAGCCCGCCGAACGTCGAGACTTCGGCACCGCCGAGGTCGATGACCAGCATCGCATCCGGTACGACAGCATCGAATGCGTTGCCGACGGCGAAGTCCTCGAAGGTAAATGCTCCAAGAGGTCCGACTTGGGCATACATCGTCTGAGCATAGCCTGCCGCGCGCCCATTGCCAGCCCGCCGCGGCAAACCCGAAACCACGCCGTTGACGCTGTGTATGTCAAGCACGTCGCCGATTGTAGCAGTCGCGAGCCGTTTCGCACGGTCAAGCGTTTGATCCGTCATACTGTAAGCTCCTTCATGGTTGTTAAATCCGCATGGACCATTTCGCCTACTCCTTGTTGCAATGGGTCGTCTAAGCGGTCGGACGCCACACTCGCCCCGGGGCGCGGGCGATCGTCCTGGCAAAGAGTCGGCAGAGGCGACCGCTCTTCACAGTATGTCTCGTTCAACCACTTCCAAATCTCGAGTTAACGGGGCTGCACAGCAGCGAGCGCAAGCGCAAGGTGATAGTTCAACCGCCCTAGCGTCGGAGAATGTAACGAACGTCCTCTCCGAAACTTGTCACGGAATCACAGGTGAAGAACGCACTCCTGCGTGATGCGCATACCTGTCGCTCAGTACGACCTTCCAAGGGATGAAGATTTTGGAATAGAACGTTTCAATCTTAGACCCGCAAATTGCTCCAATTGATTATGGCGAGCAAGTCCCTCACATCGATCTGGTCGCCGGTCTTGACCAGCACTTCGGCGATCGTGCCGTCCTTCTCGGCGTGCAGCGCCGTTTCCATCTTCATCGCCTCGATCGACAAGAGGACGTCGCCCGCCTCGACCGCCTGTCCGGCGATGACAGCGACAGTCGAGATGACGCCCGGCATCGGCGCGCCGAGATGGGCGGCATTGCCGCCCTCGGCCTTGCGGCGCACGGCGCTCGCCGCACTCCGGCTGCGGTCTGGCACCTTGATCAGGCGTGGCTGGCCGTTGAGTTCGAAGAACACCTTGACCGTGCCCTTCTCGTCCGGCTCGCTCTTGGCCTGATGCAGGATGACGAGCGACTTGCCCTTCTCGATATACGGCTGCAGTTCCTCGCCCGGCGCGAGCCCGTAGAAATAGGCCGGCGTCGGCAGAACGGAGACCGGGCCATAGGTCTCGGCAGCGATAGCATAGTCAGTGAAGACCTTCGGATACATGAGGTAGGAAGCGAACTCGAAATCCGTGACGGAGCGTTCAAGCTTCGTTTCGATCGCCGTCCGCTCGGCATCGAGATCGGCATCGGCAAGCAGCGAACCGGGCCGCTCCGTGTAAGGCGTGTCGCCCTTGAGCGCCTTCTTCTGCAGCTTCTCCGGCCAACCCCCGGGAGGCTGACCGAGATCGCCCTTCAGCATCGACACGACCGAGTCCGGGAAGGCGATGTCCTTGTCCGGGTTCTCGACATCCGCGACCGTCAGGTCCTGGCTGACCATCATCAGCGCCATGTCGCCCACCACCTTGGAGGAGGGCGTGACCTTAACGATATCACCGAACATCCGGTTGGCGTCTGCATAGGTCTGGGCGACCCGGTGCCAGCGAGCATCAAGGCCAAGCGATCGCGCCTGTTCCTTCAGATTGGTGAACTGCCCGCCCGGCATTTCGTGCAGATAGACTTCCGAAGCCGGTCCCTTGAGGTCGCTCTCGAACGCTGCGTACTGGTTGCGGACTGCTTCCCAGTAGAAGGAGATACGACGGATCCACTCCGGATCGAGCCCGGGATCTCGTTCCGTACCTGACAGAGCCTGGACGATCGATCCGAGGCAGGGCTGGGAAGTGGTGCCGGAAAACGGGTCCATGGCGGCATCGACGATGTCGACGCCGGCCTCGACGGCCGCAAGCACCGTCGCTGCCGCAATACCGGAGGTGTCGTGCGTATGGTAGTGGATCGGAAGATCCGTTGCCTCCCGCAGCGCCTTGAAGAGGACGCGTGCGGCAGCCGGCTTCAGGAGGCCCGCCATGTCCTTCACGGCGATGATATGGGCGCCAGCCTTTTCCAGTTCCTCCGCCAGGGACGTGTAGTACTTGAGGTCGTACTTCGGACGTGCGGCATTGAGGAGGTCACCCGTATAGCAGATGGCGGCCTCGCAGATCCGGTTCTCCTCCTGAACCGCATCCATCGAGACGCGCATGTTCTCGACCCAATTGAGGCAATCGAAGACGCGGAAGACGTCGATGCCGCCGCGGGCGGCCTGCCGGACAAAGTACTTCACGACATTGTCGGGGTAATTCTTGTAGCCAACGCCATTGGCGCCGCGCAGGAGCATCTGCAGGAGAAGGTTGGGGGCTCCCTCGCGAACCAGTGCGAGCCGTTCCCACGGATCCTCGGTCAGGAAGCGCATGGAAACGTCGAAGGTGGCGCCGCCCCAGCACTCCAGCGAAAACAGGGACGGCAGGGCCCGGGCATAAACTTCGGCGATCCGGGCGATATCGTGGGTGCGCATGCGCGTTGCAAGCAGCGACTGGTGCCCGTCCCGCATGGTCGTATCGGTCATCAGAACGCGGTTTTCGCTGCGGATCCACGCGGCGAACCCCTTCGGCCCAAGCCGGTCGAGCAGCTGCTTCGTGCCATCCGGCACCGGACCGTTGATATAGGGAACAACCGGCTTTGCGGCCTGCGGCGACGGCAGGGGCCTCCCCTTCACTTCCGGATGCCCGTTGACGCTGACATCGGCAAGATAGGTAAGCAGCTTGGTAGCCCGGTCCTGCCTCTTCACCTGGGCAAAGAGCTCCGGCGTCGTGTCGATGAATTTCGTCGTATAGGAATTGTCCCGGAAGCTCGGGTGGCCGATGATCGCTTCTAGGAAGGTGAGGTTGGTGGCGACGCCGCGGATGCGGAATTCCCGCAGCGCCCGGTCCATACGGCTGATCGCTTCCTGCGGCGTGCTGCCGGATGCCGTGACCTTCACCAGCAGCGGATCATAGTAGCGGGTGATGATCGCACCTGTGTAGGCGGTGCCGCCATCGAGGCGGATGCCGAAACCGGCCGCCGAACGATAGGCGGTGATGCGCCCATAGTCGGGAATGAAGTTCTGTTCCGGATCCTCGGTGGTGATCCGGCACTGCAGCGCGTGGCCGTTGAGGCGGATATCTTCCTGCCGCGGCACACCGGCCTCGGCTGTACCGATCGCCGCACCATCGAGGATGTGGATCTGCGCCTTCACGATGTCGATGCCCGTGACGACTTCGGTCACCGTATGCTCGACCTGGATACGCGGGTTCACTTCGATGAAGTAGAACCTGCCGGTGTCAGCATCCATCAGATACTCGACTGTGCCTGCACCGATATAATTCGTGGCCCTTGCGATCTTCAGGGAGTACTCGGCAAGTTCCTGACGCTGCGCTTCGCTGAGATAGGGGGCGGGAGCGCGCTCGACGACCTTCTGGTTGCGCCGTTGGATGGAGCAGTCCCGCTCGAAGAGGTGAACGACATTGCCGTGGGTGTCACCGAGGATCTGGCTCTCAACGTGACGCGCCCGCTCGACGAGCTTCTCGAGATAGACCTCGTCCTTGCCGAAGGCCGCCTTTGCCTCACGTTTCGCTTCCGTCACTTCCTTGGCAAGGTCGGCTTCCGAGCGGATGACGCGCATGCCGCGGCCGCCACCGCCCCACGATGCCTTCAGCATCACCGGGTATCCGACCTCGGCCGCCATCCGCGCGACTTCGGCCATGTCATCCGGCAGGGGTTCCGTGGCCGGCACGACCGGCACGCCGACCGATACCGCAAGATTGCGTGCTGCGACCTTGTTGCCGAGCTTGCGCATGGTATCGGCGGTCGGACCGATGAAGATGATCCCGGCCTCGTTGCACGCCTCGACGAACTCCGGGCTTTCCGACAGCAGTCCATAGCCGGGATGGATGGCGTCTGCGCCTGACAGCTTTGCAACCCGAATGACCTCCGGGATGGAGAGATAGCTCTCGATCGGTCCGAGATCCCGCTCCAGATGCGGACCGCGGCCCACCTGATAGCTTTCGTCCGCCTTGAACCGGTGGAGCGAAAGCTTGTCTTCCTCGGCCCATATCGCAACCGTCCTTATGCCAAGTTCATTGGCGGCACGAAACACCCGAATGGCGATTTCGGATCGGTTGGCGCACAAAATCTTGGAGATTGCCAAATGCTTATCCTCAGAGACAGTATATTGGGTATCGAGCGTACAACTTGCCCGTTGCCGCCATACGGCGAACGTACTGATGTTCCGGTTAGGTGGGTAGACTTGGTGCTGAACTAGGATTTGCTCTCAGTATTCTTATACGGAGTAGTCGTCCCTATTAACTGCCGATCAACCTTAGTTTTCCTCGCTATTTACTCCAGCTATTGTCATAGCAATGATTAACGCGCCGGTTAGTGCGATCCCTCCAAGGAAGAACAACGTAATCATATAGCTGTGCGTTAAGGCGAACACTAACCCACTGAACAAAGGCCCCGCGACACCACCAAGGAACATAAAAGCAAAACTACCTGAAACAAGTTCGCTGGCCCGGTTCAACGGACCGGCGGTCACTACGGCTGCCTGGTAGAGCCCTGCCCAAGAG
Organism: Pseudorhizobium flavum; assembly: GCF_902502825.2. The sequence goes on along the minus strand of NZ_LR723671.1, from coordinate 43,691 downwards.
TGCCCCGCTACCCCGAAGATGATAACTAGCAGGTAAATCGAAATCGTAGGCCAGGCTGGCGAAACCAGGGCAAGAGTGCAAATGGCGCCGGCGTTTGCTAGCCCGGTCCCAAGCAGGACATGCTCGGTAGTCCTCGCACGATCCGCTAGGTAGCCGACCATGAAGCGGCCGGCGATGGCTGCCGCCGATGATAAGGAAAGGGCCGTGCCCGCTGCCGCGGGCGAGAATTCGGCGAGGCTTGCCAGCCCCAAAGCGAGATAGGCCGTCATGCCGACTTGCGCGCAGGCGAACAAAAAACACATGATGGCAAGGCGGCGAAGGCGTGAGTTTGCGAAGATCAGCCGTAGACCACCAAAGTGTGACGAGCCCGGATCCGGCACAATATGATTCCATTGGGTCTTGAAACCGAAAACCACCACCGCCAGCAGCGCTGAGACCATAGCGACAACGATCCCGGTCCAGGGCCATGAAGCTGTCGCGGTCACATAGGGCGCGACCACCCCCATGACGGCTGTTCCGCCCGGCGTTGCGGTCTGCTTGATCGAAAAGGTGAAATTCCGGCGCTCCGGACGGCAGAACTGCGCCAGGATCACAGAGGAACTAGGCCCAACAATACCATATCCGCCGCCGATGATGGCCATACTGAGCGCGAGAAAGGTGACCCCTCGGCTTATAGCGAGCGTTAGCGCACCCATAGCGAGAAAGAGTAGACCAAACTGAAGAACCACTGTGGGACCGTAGCGGACAATGACAACGCCAATCAATATCGAAGCAACGCTTCCGCATGCCCAAGCGAGTCCCATAAGATAGCCGATCGTCGATGCATGCAAGCCCAGCTCGGCCTCCAGTGTCGGACCGAGAGCTGCGAGCATGAACATTGCCGCCGCCGCGCAGGTATGCGCGAATGTCATCATAATTAACACGTTGGTATCATTCGTTTTCCACTTGTCGGAGGACAATATGCCTTTCACGCGCCGTTCTGACATAAAATGCTCCATGAACCGGGGCCAACAAAAAGACTTGCCGCAATAGCCTTGGTCAGTCTCGTTTGTCCTTTCACCACGACGGTCAGGACACGCATTTGACCTTGACCCGCGATGTTACATGCTCGGATAGACCGGCCCTTCACCGCCCTGCGGCGGCACCCAATTGATGTTCTGGGTGGGATCCTTGATGTCGCAGGTCTTGCAGTGGACGCAGTTCTGCGCGTTGATGACAAAGACATCTTTGCCGTCCTTCTCCACCCATTCGTAGACGCCGGCCGGACAGTAGCGCGTCGACGGGCCGGCATAGACGTCGAGCTCGGACGTCTTCTGCAATTCCGGGTTCTTCACCTGAAGGTGGATCGGCTGGTCTTCCTCATGGTTGGTGTTGGACAGGAAGACCGAGGACAGGCGATCGAAGGTCAGGACCCCATCCGGTTTCGGATAGGCGATCGGCTTGTGCTTGGCAGCCGGTTCCAGGCTCTCGGCATCGGTCTTGCCGTGCTTCAGGGTCCCGAAGAAGGAGAAGCCGAGCAGCGCGTTCGTCCACATGTCGAGACCGCCGAGTACCACGCCCACCGCCGTGCCGAACTTCGACCAGAGCGGCTTGACGTTGCGCACCCTTTTCAGGTCCGAGCCGATGGCGCTGTCGCGCCAGCCCAGCTCAATCTCGATCGGCTCGTCATTGGCGCGGCCGTTGGCGATGGCATCCGCCAGCTTCTCCGCGGCGAGCATGCCCGAGAACACCGCATTGTGGCTGCCCTTGATGCGCGGCACGTTGACGAAGCCGGCCGAGCAGCCGATCAGCGCACCGCCGGGGAAGGAGAGCTTCGGCACCGACTGGTAGCCGCCCTCGGTAATGGCACGCGCGCCGTAGGAGAGCCGCTTGCCGCCCTCGAAGGTGCCGCGGATCGCCGGATGCGTCTTGAAGCGCTGGAACTCCTCGAAGGGGAAGAGATAGGGGTTCTTGTAGTTGAGATGCACCACGAAGCCGACGGCGACCATGTTGTCTTCGAGGTGATAGAGGAACGAGCCGCCGCCGGTCTTCATGCCGAGCGGCCAGCCGAAGGAGTGCTGCACGAGGCCGGGCTTGTGGTTTTCCGGCTTGACCTGCCAGAGTTCCTTGAGGCCGATGCCGAATTTCTGCGGCTCGCGATCCTTTTGGAGATCGAATTTCTGGATGAGCTGCTTGGCGAGCGAGCCCCGCACGCCTTCGCCGATGAGGGTGTACTTGCCGAGCAGCGCCATGCCGCGGGTATAGTTCGGTCCGGGCTCACCGTTGCGCTCGATGCCCATGTCGCCGGTGGCGACCCCGATGACGGCGCCCTCGTCGTTATAGAGCACTTCGGTTGCGGCAAAGCCGGGATAGATCTCGACGCCAAGCTCTTCCGCCTTGGTCGCCAGCCACCGACAGACATTGCCGAGCGAGACGATGTAGTTGCCGTGGTTGTTCATCAAGGGCGGCATGGCGAAGTTCGGCAGGCGGATGGAACCGGCCGGGCCGAGGAACAGGAAGTGATCGTCCGTCACCTCCGTCTTGAAGGGATGGTCGGCATCCGCGCGCCAATCCAGCAAGAGTCGGTCGATGCCGATGGGATCGACGACGGCGCCGGAGAGGATATGCGCGCCGACCTCCGAGCCCTTTTCCAAGACGACGACGGTGAGGTCCGGATCGACCTGCTTCAGACGGATCGCCGCGGAAAGGCCGGCAGGCCCCGCACCGACGATCACAACGTCGAACTCCATGCTCTCGCGTTCGGTGCGTTCCTGCATCGACACCATCCTGCTCAGAGCGCCTTCTCGAGTTCGGGGAGGATGTCGAAGAGGTCGCCAATAAGGCCGTAGTCTGCGACCTGGAAGATTGGCGCCTCCTCGTCCTTGTTGATCGCGACGATGATCTTACTGTCCTTCATGCCGGCAAGATGCTGGATGGCACCCGAGATGCCGCAGGCGATGTAGAGCTGCGGTGCGACGACCTTGCCCGTCTGCCCGACCTGCCAGTCATTCGGCGCATAGCCCGCATCGACGGCTGCCCGGGACGCACCGACGGCGGCGCCGAGCTTGTCGGCGAGCGGAAGGATCACTTCCTGGAACTTCTCAAACGAGCCGAGCGCGCGGCCGCCCGAGATGATGATCTTCGCCGACGTCAGCTCCGGACGGTCCGACGAGGACAGCGCATCCCTGACATGGGTGGAAAGGTCAGGGTTGGCTACAGCAGAGATAGTCTCGATGGCCGCGCTGCCGCCTTCCGGTGCAGCGGCGAAGGACGCCGTGCGAACGGTGATCACCTTCTTGGTATCGGCGGACTGCACCGTCTGGATGGCATTGCCGGCATAGATCGGACGCTTGAACGTGTCGGCCGAGATGACCTCGACGATCTCCGAGACCTGCGCGACGTCTAGCAGCGCTGCGACGCGCGGCAGCACGTTCTTGCCGACCGAGGTGGCGGCCGAGACGATCGCGTCATAGGAGCCGGCAAGCGAGACGATCAGCGCCGCCAGCGGCTCGGCCAGGTTGTTGGCAAGGCTTGCATCGTCGGCGACGAGGATCTTCGTCACGCCCGAGAGCTTCGCTGCCTGTTCGGCCACAGTCTTTGCGCCGGAGCCCGCGACGAGCATATGCACGTCGGAGCCGATCTTGGAGGATGCCGTCAGCGCCTTGGCGGTCTGGTCGGAAAGGATGGCGTTGTCGTGGTCTGCCAGAAGAAGAATGGCCATGTCCGTAATCTCCTCAATTCGTCCGGATCAAAGCACGCCAGCTTCGGTCTTGAGCTTCTCGACGAGCTCGGCGACCGACTTGACCTTGACGCCCGCCTTGCGGCCGGACGGCTCCTCGGTTTTCAGCACTTTCAGGCGCGGGCTCGTGTCGACGCCGAAGTCGGCCGGGCTCTTCTTGTCGAGCGGCTTCTTCTTCGCCTTCATGATGTTCGGCAGCGAGGCATAGCGCGGCTCATTGAGGCGCAGGTCCGTCGTGACCACGGCCGGAAGCTTCACCTCGATGGTCTGCAGGCCACCGTCGACCTCGCGGGTGACCTGGGCAGAGCCTTCACCAATCTCGACCTTGGAGGCGAAGGTCGCCTGCGCCCAGCCGAGCAGCGCCGAGAGCATCTGGCCGGTCTGGTTCGAATCGTCGTCGATCGCCTGCTTGCCGACGATGATCAGGCCGGGCTGTTCGGCCTCGGCCACGCCATTGAGAATCTTGGCGACCGCTAGCGGCTCGACGGCGTCTCCCGTCTCGACCAGCACGGCACGATCGGCGCCCATGGCGAGCGCGGTGCGCAGCGTCTCCTCGGCCTTGGCCGGACCGATCGACACGACGACGACTTCCTCCGCCTTGCCGGCTTCCTTCAGCCGCAGCGCCTCTTCCACCGAGATCTCGTCGAACGGGTTCATCGACATCTTCACATTGGCAAGCTCGACACCCGAGCCGTCGGACTTCACGCGGATCTTCACGTTGTAATCAACGACTCGCTTTACAGCGACCAGGATCTTCATGGCTTCCTTCCTTCAACTCCTCATTGATCGGCACGTTTGAGGATACCGCGCGCTCGGATGCGGACGGGTTCGTCGACCATCGCGCCATCCACGGCCGCCGCGCCGTCACCACTTGAAAGCACTTTGCACGCCCATTCGATCTCAGTAGCCTCGGGCCGGAACCCTGTCAGTATCGGCTCCACCTGCTTCGGATGGATGGCGAGCTTGCCGCCGAAACCGAGGTCGAGCGCATGGCGCGCGTCGGCAGTCGCTAGCGCGGCGTCGTCGATGGCTGTCGTCACACCGTCGATGGGCGCGGGAAGGCCGGCGAGCCGCGAGGCGAGCACCAGTTCGCTGCGTGCGGCAAGCAGGGCCTCGCGCGTATGGGCCGCGCCGAGATCGGCGCAGAAATCGATCGACCCGAAGACGAGGCGCGCCACGCCGTCGAGGCAGGCGATGCGCCGCGCCTCCGCAAGGCCGCGCACCGTTTCGATCAGGGCGAGAACCGGAACGGCGCTCTCCTTCAAGAGGAGATCGAGCCGGTCACCGGCTTCGGCCTTGGGCAGGACGATGCCGTCAACAGAGAGCCTTGCTGCGGCGGCCACATCGGCCTTGTGCCAAGGCGTGCAAATGCCGTTGACGCGCACGAAGACCGGAAGGCTCGTGAAATCCGCCCGCAGCGCGACGCGCGCCGCGTCCTTGCGTTGCGGCGCGACGGCATCCTCGAGGTCGAGGATGATCGCATCGGCACCCGACGCGGCGGCTTTCTCAAAACGTTCCGGTCTATCCGCCGGGACGAAGAGCGGGGAAACGAAATCGAGCGCCATCATACCCAGCGCGCCTCCGCGCTCATCGCGACGGGGCCGCCGTCGCGCATCGTCCAGAGCGACAGCGTTCCGTCCCTCTCCACGGCATGGAGATTGATCCGGTCGTCATCGAACAGCGGCGACTGGCCGCGGAAGCTGAAGCTTGCAGGCGCCCCGCCCTTGAGCTCCGCCGCGAAATGCAGGAGGAGCGTTGCCTGCAGCGGACCGTGCACGACGAGGCCGGGATAGAGCTCAACGTCGCGGGCATATGCCCGGTCGTAATGGATGCGATGCCCGTTGAAGGTCAAAGCGGAGTAACGGAAGAGCAGCGGCGCGCCGGGCGTCACGACGCGGCGATGCGTCCCCGGCGCAACGGGTTCGGCAGGCGCGGCGGGCTTGGCGGCGGGGCCGCCCGTGGCGGCCTCACGATAGACGATATCCTGCCGCTCCTCGATCACCACGCGGCCATCGATGTCGAAGCGATGATCGACGGTGACGAAGCACAGGGTGCCCGAGCGCCCGTCCTTGACGGAAACCTCGGCGATACGCGAGACGCGCCGTACGGTATCGCCGACCTTCAGATCGTCGGAAAAGCGGAGGCTGCCGCCGGCCCACATGCGGCGCGGCAGCGGCACCAGCGGCAGGAAGCCACCCTTTTGCGGATGACCGTCCCCGCCGAGCTGCCCGGTCGGCACCGCCGGCTGGCCGAGACAGAAATGGATCAACAGCGGCGCGACATCGCCCGTTGCAGGCTGACCTACCGGCAGGTCCAGCGCCGCGTTGAACTTGCGGACGAGATCGGCGTCGACCGTATCGGTGACCGTCTCCTCACGGCCGATCCAGCCGCGCAGGCGATCGACATCAAGGAATTTTCCGCTACCAACCGACATGCCTTCTTCCATTCTATTGCTCGGTCAACGGCTTGCCGAGATAGGCCGCGATCACCTCGGGATGGTTCACCACGTCGTCCGGCGTGCCGCGATAGAGCTCGCGCCCGAAATTCAGCACGAAGACGTGATCGGAAAGGTTCATGATCGCGTGCAGGACGTGCTCGATCATGACAATGGTAGTGCCGGCGGCATGGACGCGCCGCAGGGTTTCCACGAGGTCGTCGATCTCATGCGGCGTCAGCCCGCCCATCACCTCGTCAAGCAAGAGGAGCCGTGGTTCCGTGACCAGGACGCGGGCGAGTTCCAGCTTCTTGCGCGCGCCGAGCGTCAGGACGCCGGCGAGCTGGTGGGCCTGATCCGCAAGGCCGACGAGGCGCAGCGGCTCGTCGCACATCGCCCTTGCCTGCCTGAGCGAGCGGCGCGCGCCGTTCCTCGAAAACAGCGCCCCGGTCATGACATTGTCGAGCACCGACATTTCGGCGAAGGGTTGGGTGATCTGGAACGTGCGGCCGATGCCGCAATGGGCTACGCGATAGGGCGGCAGGCCGTGGATCGGCATGCCCTCAAATTCGATCCTGCCTTCCGACGGTGGCGTGTAACCCGTGATCAGGTTGAGCAGCGTCGTCTTGCCGGCGCCATTGGCGCCGATGATGCCGAAGAACTGGTTGGGCCGGACCTCGAACGTCAGGTCCGAGATCGCCTTGAGCCCTCCGAACGACTTCGAAACATTGGTGAGTTTCAACATGATTGTCCTCGCAGGCGTCACGAATGGGTTTGCTTGGGCTCACGCGGCCGCCACGGGCTTCTTCCCGAGGAAGGCTTCCTGCACGAACTCGGCCTTGCTCAAGTCGGCGCTGGAGCCGGCCGCGGCGATGTGGCCGTTGGCGATGACATAGCCGCGGTCGGCGATCAGCAGGGCGGCCTGCACATTCTGCTCGACGAACAGGATGCTGAGGCCCTGCCGGGCGATCGTCGCGATGGTCTCGTAGAGGTCGATGATGATCTTCGGCGCCAGGCCCAGCGAGGGCTCATCCAGCACCAGCAGCCGCGGGCAGCCCATCAGCGCCCGCCCGATCGCCAGCATCTGCTGTTCGCCGCCCGACATAAGCCCGGCCTTCTGCTTGCGCCGCTCGGCAAGGCGCGGGAACAGACCGTAGACCTCCTCCAGCTTCTCCACCCGGCGCTGCCGCGCGGCGGGATTGTAGGAGCCGATCAGCAGGTTTTCGTGCACGGTGAAATTGGGAAAGACCTGCCGGCCTTCCGGCGAGAGGCAGATGCCGCGCGTCACCCGCTCGTGGCCCGGCAGCGTGGTGATGTCCTTACCGGCAAAGCGTATCTCTCCCGAGCGCGGGGCGATGAGGCCGGAAATGGCACGGGTGGTCGTGGTCTTGCCAGCGCCGTTGGCGCCGAGAAGGCAGACGATCTCCCCTTCGTTGACGCTCAGCGACAAATCCTGAAGCACGAGGGACTCGCCGTAGCCAACCTGGAGGGTCTTCAACTCGAGCAGGGGCGTCATCGCACGGCCTCCTTCTTCTGCGACAGCGCGGCCCGCGAGCGCACGAGGCGCGTGAAGATGCCGACGAGGCCGTGGGGCAGGTAAAGTACGCAGCCGACCAGCAGGATGCCGAAGACGAATAGGCTGGCACCGGGGATATGGCCGAAGGCAAGGCGCGTCGCATCGCCGAGAAAGATCGTCAGCACGGAACCAAGGACAGGTCCGACGATGGTGTAGAGGCCGCCGATGATCGGCGCGATCTGGGCCATGATGGTGACATGCAGGTCGAAGGCGATGCCCGGATCTAGATAGCCGCCGTGCCAGACCTCGATGCCGCCGACCAGCGAGGCCATGGCGCCGGAAAGAACGGTGATGCCGACACGATACTTCAGCGGGTAGATGCCGATCATCTGCGCCGCGTGTTCATTGGCGCGCATGGCCCTGAGGGCATAGTAATATCGGGAGCGAAAAACCAGGACGACGCCCAGGCAGGCGAGAATCGCGGCCACGCTCATCGCGACATTCACCGTCATCTGCGACGGAACGCTGGCGGCGGCGAGGTAGGCGCCCTTCGCGCCGCCGGTCAGGTCCGGAAGCATGACGGCAATGATGCGCAGCCCCTCGGACAAGGCGAGAGTGGTGATGGCGAAGAAGATGCCGCGCAGCCGCGCCGTCACCAGCGCCAGAGACAGGCCGAGCACCCCACCCGCGACAAGCGCGATCACCAGAGAAAGCCAGAAGGGTACGGCGAGCAGGTTGGCCGTGAGAATGCCAGCATAGCTGCCGAGGCCGAAGAAGGCGGAATGCCCGAGCGAGATCAGCCCGGCGCTCGCCATCAGGTTCCAGCTCGCCGCCAGGATGACGAGGGAGCACGTGCGGAAGGTGACGTCGACCAGCGTCTGCGAGCCGAGGAACGGGATGAGAAGGAGGGCGATACCCGCCGCGACCAGACCCGCCACCAGCAGGAGCGGGATGGTCGTGCCCTGTTCGGCCTGCGGCGAGAAAGAGGAAAGAATACGTGCGTTCACGAATGGGTCTCCACAGCTTGCCCGAAAACGCCCCGCGGCCGCAGCAGCAGGATGGCGAAGATGATCACGAAGGCAAAGCCCTCGGCCCATCCGGCACCGTCGGAGATATAGTAGGACATGAAGGTCTCGCCGGTGGCGAGCACGAAGGCGCCAATCACCGCCCCGGCGACGCTGCCGAGGCCGCCGAGAATGACGATCGCTACGGCCTTGATCAGGATCGGGAAGCCCATGAGGGGCGTGATAGTGATGATAAAGCTGACGATCACACCTGTCGCCGCGCCGAGCGCGCTGCTCACGCCGAAGGATAGAGCATAGATCTTCCGCACATTGATGCCCATCAGCGTGGCGGCGGCGGAATTTTCCGCCACCGCCCGTGTCGCCCGCCCGGCTTCCGACCAGTGGAGCCAGGCAACAAGCGCCGCGATCAGCGCGGCGGCCACGACGAAGGCAACTACCCGTCCCTGCGGCAGGAAGAGATCGCCGAGAATCCAGGATGCGGTGGCATATTCCGGCGTCGTCGAGCGGGCGTTTGCGCTCCAGAGAATAACGACGAGGTTCTGGATCACCAGGCCAACGCCAAAAGTGAGTAGGATCTGGTTGAGATGCGGTGCTTCGAGCACCTTCACAATGACCACGCGAAACAACAACCAGCCAAGGCATAAGCCGGCGACGAGGATGAGTGGCAGCGCAACGAGAGGGTCGAGGCCGAGCAGGACGAAGAGCCAATAGGCTCCATAGGCACCCAGCATGACCATTTCGCCATGGGCGAAATTGACGATGCGGATGATGCCGAAACTCAGCGACATGCCAACCGCCATGAGCGAGTACAGGCCGGCAAGCAAAAGCGAATCGGCAAGGACTTGAGGAAGCAGGTCCATCATAATTCCTCTTTGTTCTGGTTGATGCGGCTCCCGGCGGAAAGCCACCGGGAGAACCGTCACTTGCAGAGATTAAGGTCGCCGGTTGCGGCTTCTTTCGGATAAACGATTACGCTCTTGAAGCTGCCATCATCCTGCTTCTGTCGTTGGAAGACGACCATGGTGCCGAACGCCTGGTGCAAGGCTACCCGGCTCTTCTCGAATTTGCTGACGCCGAGGGGCGTATTATAGTTCTGCTTCTCAAGCCAATCCTTCATGACCTCGCGATCGACTGAACCGGTCTCGTCTGCCGCAAGCATCGCGAGCATGGTCGAGATGTAATAGCTTACCTCCAAGAAATCCGGGGTCCTCTTGTATTTCTCCATCCACATCTTCTCGAAATCAGCGGCCGAGGGAAAAATCTTCGGTTCTCTTTCGTCGGCCGGATATTTGAGCCCGGACACCCAAGTTGTAACGCCCGTCCAGCACTCCTGCTGAACGCCAACGGCCTCTTGCCAGGAAGAAAGCTGGACCTGCGCCGTGCCAACGAGAAGAGACACATCAAGTCGAGCGGCCGCAATCTGCTTGGTCAATTGTACGGCATCGTTCGTCTGTACGAGCAGGTAGAGGATATCGGGGTGCCGCGCACGGATCCGCATCAAAGTCGGATTGAAGTCTGTCGCTCCCTCACGCACCAACTCGCTTGCAACGATCTCAAAACCCGCTTCCTCGAAATATTTCTTCGCGTCGTCGATATGGGCCCGACCATAGGCGCCGTCCGAGTAGATGAAGGCCACCTTCTTGTCAGCACCCATAATTTCCTTGAAGGCCTGCGAGGTATTCTGGTGGTAGTAATATGTCCACGCATAGGTATGGAAGAAATAGGGATCAACACCAACTTCCTCCTCCAGCACGCTACTGGAGCCGCCGGGCGCGAACCAGATAGGGCGATCTTCCTGTTTCTTCCATGGCGGAACCGCCGCCGCCGCCACGTTGGAGCCGTCCGGCCCGACGATGACGTCCACCTTGTCGGTCTCGATTAGCATGTTTATCAAAGAAACGGTCGTCGCGTTGTTGGACTGCGTATCGCGCACCAGCACATTGATGGGTCGGCCTGCGACCTTGTCGCCGTGCACTTGTTTCCACACTTCGATCGCGGTTTCCACACCGTTCTTGGCCTGGTTCCCGTAGTCTGCATACTTGCCGGACAAGGAAGCGGGCGCGCCGATAGTGAACGTCTCCTGCGCATAGGCCGGCATGCAAAGCACGACCGAAGCGGAAAGAATAGCGGATCTCCAGAATTTCATCATATGACAACCTCCCTTTGTCGTGTGATCAGATATTTCTTCGAACGAACGATTTTGATTGTTTCTGCGTCCCGGTTTCGTCCGGGCCCTTCCCCGTTATTGCTATTGTTTTCCGCCGCATGAACCCTTCCTCGCATGCGCGGCCATTCTCTATGCCCAGCACTTTAGTCGACTGGAAACTGCCCGTAAATCGCAAAATGGAACACGTTTCATTTTTTGGGTGTTTTATCGCTCACGAACCGGTCACGATTCCGTGATCGAAGAGGCGGGCGATCTCGCCGTCCGAAAGTCCCAGCACCGACGACAGGATTTCCTCACTGTGCTCGCCGATGCGCGGAGCGCGCAGCGGCCTTGCCGGCGCCTCGCCCGCCAGGCGCGCCATGGCGCCGGGAGTCGGATAGGTCTCGCCCGATGGATGGGCGACCGGCGCAAAGAGATCGTTGCGGGTGACGAGCCGCGGGTCCTGCGCGATCGCCTCCGGCAGGCTGCGATAGAGCTCCCAGCAGACGCCGGCCGCTTCCAGCGCCGGAAACAGCGTGGCGGACGGGGCGCGGGTGAACGCCGCCTCGAAAAGCGGAAAGAGCCGGTCTCGATGGACGAAACGCTGCCCCTCGTCGGTGGCGAAGCTGACGCCGAGTTCGCCTTCCAGCGCCACGACCGCCTCACCGAGACCCAGCGCCGCGACGAGACCGCTCCATTGCCGGGGCGTGATCGCCACCACCATACAGCGCTGCCCGTCGGCCGTCACGAAATCGCGCCCGAAGGCGCCGAACAGCGCGTTGCCGTAGCGCCCGCGCGCACCGCCGAGGCTCGCTTCGGCGACCTGCCCCATATGGGCGAGCGAGCCGATCGCCAGGTCGCTGAGCGCCAGGCGGATTTCCGCGCCATCGCCGCTCGCCCGCCGTCGTCGTTCGGCGGCGAGCAGGCAGAAGGCGCCGTAGGCCCCGCCGAGGAGATCCCAGGCCGGCAGCGCGCTGTTGACCGGCTGGTCGTCGAGAAGCTCGGACGAGCCGCTCAGGAACGGCACGCCCACCGCCGCGTTGACCGTATAGTCGACGCCGTTGCGCCCGTCGCTCCAGCCCTGCACACGCAGGCTTATGAGATCGGGGCGGCGCGAGACAAGCGCCGCATGGGAGAGGAAGCCGGCCGCCGGATAGTTCGTGACGAAGAGGCCTCGCCCCTTGCCCGGCGCGGTGACGATGTCGACCGCAAGCTCACGCCCTTCCGGGCGCCGCAGGTCGATGGCGATTGACTGCTTGCCCTTGTTAAGGCCCTCCCAGTAAAGGCTGTGCCCGGCCGGGTTCTGCGGCCAGCGGTGATGGTCCGGACCGCCGCCGATTGGGTCGAAGCGGATGACCTTCGCCCCCATCTGCGCCAGATGCAGGGCGCAAGACGGTGCCGCGATGAACGAGGCCCCTTCTACAATCGTCAAGTCTCCCAGCAGGTCGTACATGTCAAATCCGTTGCTGCGGACGGCCCTGCGGGCGGTCTCCTCGAATCGCGGAAACACTCTCTCCTTTTGCTGTTTCTGCGCGGTCGCTCTAGAAGATCGCTTTGCTGCGAAACTCCGGCTTACGCTTCTCGCGGAAGGCATTGCCGCCCTCCTTGGCCTCGTCCGTCTGGTAGTAGAGCATCAGCGTCTGCATGCCCATGCCGGCGATGCCGCGGATGTTGTCCGTATCAGCGTTGAACGAGCGCTTGGCGAGCGCCAGCGCCGTCGGGCTGCGTTCCAGAATCATGGCACACCATTCCGCCACCTCCGCGTCGAGCCGGTCGGCGGGCACCACCGCATTGACGAGGCCCATGCGCATGGCCTCCTCAGCACTGTAGCGCCGGCACAAATACCACATCTCCCGCGCTTTCTTCTCGCCGACAATGCGCGCGAGATAGGCCGTGCCGAAGCCGGGATCCACGGAGCCAACCTTTGGCCCCACCTGGCCGAACTGGGAATGCTCCGAGGCGACGGTGAGATCGCAGATGGTTGCGATGACATTGCCGCCGCCGATGGCAAAGCCATCGACCTTGGCGATGACAGGCTTCGGCGCGTCGCGGATGGCGTTGTGGATCTCCTCGATCGGCACGCCCAGCATGCCCCGGCCCCGCCGATCCGCCTTCTTGACGCCACTGTCGCCGCCGACGCCGAAGGCCTTGCCGCCGACGCCGGAAATGACGATGACGCCGACGTTCTTGTCCCAAGCTGCATCGAGCAGCGCGTCCAGCACGTCGTCATAGGTCTGTTCGCGATAAGCGTTCAGGCGGTCCGGGCGGTTGATCGCGATGTTCGCCACGCCGGCCTCGACCGTATAGATGATGTCGGTATAGTCTCTGTTCATAGCGCTCTCTCTCAGCGTCCCTTGAATTGCGGCGCGCGCTTCTCGAAGAAGGCGTTGATCCCCTCCTTGCGATCCTCGCTGGCATAGGCTGCGGTCACGATGAAGGTCTCATAGTCGAGGCTGGAGACCAGATCCATCTGCAGCCCCGTATAGACCGTGTGCTTGATCAATGCGTGGCTGAGCGGGGCGCGCGTCGCATAGTGCTCGACCAGCCGCTTGGCCGCCGCCAGCGCCTCGCCCTTGGGAACCAGCTTGTTGACGAGGCCGATGCGATGGGCTTCTTTCGCGTCGATCGGGTCGGCATCGAACATGAATTCCAGCGCGCGGGCCGGGCCCACGAGGCGGGCGAGGCGCTGCGTGCCGCCGGCCCCCGCCACCGTGCCGATCCGAGCTGAGGTGATCGCATAAGTCGAACCCTCCGCGCCGATGCGGATGTCGCAGGCCATGGCGAATTCACAGCCGCCCGTCATGCAGAACCCTTCAATGGCCGCAATGACCGGCTTGTTGTGCTCCTCGAAAGCCCGCGTCAGCCGATGCCAGCGCTTAAGATAGGCGATCGTGCCGGCCGGATCGGAGAGTGACTGTGCGTCGTTGAGGTCCGCCCCGGCGGAAAAATAGTTCTCGCCTCCGGTGACGATGATGCCGCGCACCTCGCTGTCCCGCTCCGCTTCCTCGGCTGCCGCGGTGAGCTCGTCCATCACCGCCACGCTGATGGCGTTGCGCTGGGCGGGGCGGTTGAATGTGACGACTAGCGCGTGGCCGCTCTTTTCGACGGTAATTAGTTCATATGCCATTGCTTCACCTTTCCTGGAGAGTTCGCCGGCCTTACGGGCAGGTCCGGTCGAGGATGCGTTCGGCTAGCCGCCGCAGCGCGCCCGTCGCCTCGTTGCGCATGAAACGGACCTCGCGCCACTTGCGCTCGACATCGTATTCGCGCGCGAAGGCGAAGCCGCCATGGGTGGAGAAGGCTGCGTCGGCTGAATCCCAGGCCGCCTGCACCGCCAGATGCTGCGCCAGCATCGCCTCACGTTGATAGTCCTCCCCCGCCTCGTAGTGCGCGAGCGCCACTTGAAGCAGCAGATGCGCGCCCTCGCTCTCCATGAAGCATTGGGCGAGCGGGAACTGGACGCCCTGGTACTTGCCGATGGGATTGCCGAAGACGACGCGCTCATTGGCATAGCGCACGCCCTTGCGGGAGAAGAAGCGGCTGCATCCGGCGGCGGCCGCCGCCGCGAGGATAGCCGAGATGGCTTCCAGATCCCTCAGCGCCGCCGCGTCGCCGACGACCCACTCTTGCGGCACGAATACCGCGTCGAACGTCAACTCGGCTCCGCCGAAATTGTTCATCGCCGCTGTCGGGCTGACCGTGATCCTGTGGCCAGCTTCCGCAAGGTTCACCAGCAGCAGCGAGATACCTTCGCCCGTCCGCGCCGCCACGAGGCTATAGTTCGAACGGTCGGCGAACCGCACCCAGCGCTTCATTCCCGAAAGCGAGAAGCCGTCATGGACGGCCGTGGCAGCCATGGCGATGCGCTCAACCTGCCGGCCGCTTTCCGGTTCCCAGATGGCAAGGCTCTGGAACCGCGCCTCGCCCGCCGCAAGCCGCGGCAGAACGGCGGCCTTGACCGCCGAGGCTGCATGGCGGCAGAGGAACGCCGTCAGCGCGATCTGCTCCGCGACAGCATCGCCGTTGCAGCCATTGGCGTGGATCGTCTCCACGATCCGGACAAGGCTGTTCATCGGCAGGCCAACGCCCCCATACTCTTCCGGAATGCCGGCCGCGAGGAAGCCCGCCGCCTCGAAGGCGGCGACGAAGGCCTCGGGATAACGCTCATCGAGCGGCGCATCTTCGAGGTCGCGCCAGTACTTTCCCGGAAAATCCTCGCAGATCGCCGCGATGGTGCGGGAAATGTCGTCCTCGGTTTCACTGGACGAGGAAATCGTTAGTTGCTTCTCAACCATTACTGTTCACCTGTCGTCAGTAGGAGCGGGGCAGACCAAGAACGTGCTGCGAAATGAAGTTCTTGATCATGTTCGGCGAGACGGGCGAGTTGCGCGACATACGCGTGTCGCGCCACTTCCGCTCCACGTCCGCCAGCGGATCGATGGCGTCCATGCCGAAGGCCGAAAAGCAGAGGTCGGAGCAAGTCCACACGGCCTCGCCAGATAGATACTTGCCCGAATTGGCCTCGGCCCCGCAGGGCAGGCCCGCATCGAACATCGCCGTCGCCTTGCGCACCATCAGATCGGCGGCGCGAAGCTGCGCATAGGCGCGGGCGATCGCAAGGTCCAGCGAGCCGGTATTGCCGGCGGCGGGGCCGGCCAGCGGGTTGGTGCGGGCATAGGCGGTCAACTTGTCGAGGAAGTACCAGGCATTGCCGATTGCCTCCGTCGAGACCAGGCAGCGCTCCGCGTTCATGCCGTCGAGGATATAGCGGAAGCCCTGCCCCTCCTGTCCGATCAGCGCGGAGGCTGGTATGCGCACGTCCGAGAAGAACACCTCGGTGGTATTGTGGTTGACCATGGCGTCGATCGGCCGGATCTCCATGCCGTTCTGCTTCGCCGCTCGCATGTCTACAAGGAAGACCGAGACGCCCTCAGTGCGGCGCTTGACCTCCGCGGCCGGCGTCGTGCGCGCCAGAAGCAGCATCAGGTCAGAGTGGGCCGCGCGGGAGGTCCAGATCTTCTGGCCGTTGACGACATAGCTGTCGCCGTCGCGCTCGGCGCGGGTCTTCAGCTGAGTCGTGTCCGAGCCCGTCGTCGGCTCCGTGACGCCGAAGGCCTGGAGGCGCAGTTCCCCCCGTGCGATGCGCGGCAGGTATTCCGCCTTCTGCTCGTCGCTGCCGTGGCGCAGCAATGTGCCCATCGTGTACATCTGCGCATGGCAGGCGCCGGCGGCCGCGCCGCTGCGGTGGATCGTCTCGAGGATCACCGCGCCGGCGCGGATCGGCATGCCCCAGCCGCCATATTCCTTGGGGATGAGCGCGGCGAGATAGCCGGCCTCCGTCAGCGCCTGGACGAATTCCGTCGGATAGCTTGAAGAGGGCGGCTGGCCTTCGAGGTCGCGCCAGTACTTGTTGGGATATTCGTGGCACAGCGCCCGCACGCCCTCGCGCAGTTCGGGATAGTCCTCGCCGATGGCGAATTCCACGGCCCCTTCCTTCACGGTCTGATCCATCTTCTTACTCCGAGATCCGATTTCTGTCAGGCATTGAACGCGGGCCCGCCTTGGCATAGGCCCCGTGCAGCGGCTCGCCGGGCAGGTTTCGCGCGAGGATCTCGCGAATGGGTACAAGGCGGTCGAGGTCGATGCCCGTGCGGATGCCCGCCGCCTCGAACAGGAAAACCATGTCCTCGAAGACGACGTTGCCGGTCGAGTTCGGCGCATAGGGGCAGCCGCCGAGGCCGGCGAGGCATCCGTCGAAGCTGCGGCAGCCCGCCTCGTAGGCGGCAAAACAATTGGCAAGGCCGAGCCCGCGTGTGTCGTGGAAATGCGCGAGGATATCCGCACTCTTGCCGAACTGGCGGACGAACTCCGTCATCAGCGCCTTGACCTCGAATGGCTCGGCATAGCCGACCGTATCGGCGACCGACAGCATGTCCGTCCCGGCCTCGACGAACGCGCCGGCAAGATCGAGCACCTCTCGCTGCGAAACCCTGCCCTGGAGTGAGCAGCCGAAGGCCGTGGAAAGGCCGGAGGCCAGCTTGAAGCGCTTTTCCGGGGGCAATCCATCACGAAAGGCGACGATACGGCGGAATTCCTCGACGCCTTCGGCCCGCGAGCGGCGCAGATTGGCTTGGCTGTGCTTCTCGCTCACCGAGGCCATGAAGCCGATATCCCTCACGCCGAGCTCCACCGCGATTTCCGCGCCCTTCAGGTTGGGAACCAGCACGGAGGGCTCGAGCCCCGTCATGGCGAGCGAGGCCTTGGCCACCTCCACGGCATCGCGGAACTGCGGAATGAGCCTCGGTGAGACGAAGGAACAGACCTGGATGGAGCGGACGCCCGCCGCCGCCTCCGCTTCGATCCAGCGGATCTTCTCCTCCGTCGGAAAGAACGTACCGACGATCTGCAAGCCATCGCGCGGGCCCACCTCGCGGCACACGACATCGATTTCCATAAGCATCCTCCCGGGGCCTGCCCGTCCGGGCAGCCGTCGCAAGCTGTCATTTTGAGTATACGGTCCGGCCGGCGGGCCGGGATCAGGGACGGATTGTCATCGTCCCTTGAAATTCGCCTTGCGCTTTTCGTTGAAGGCCAGCACGCCCTCGTAACGATCCTGCGTACCGACCAGCTGATTGTAGGCCTCGATCTCGAAGGCGTAGCCATTGAACATGTCGACCTGGGTCGCCATGGTCAGCGACTTCTTAGCCTGGACGACGGCAAGCGGCGCATTGCCGGCGATGGTGCGCGCCACCGCGAGCGCCTCGTCCATCAGCCGCTCGCGCACGCAGACCTTGTTGACCATGCCCCAGTCATGCGCCTCCTGCGCGGTGAAGGGCTCGCCCGTGAGCACGATTTCCTTCGCCCGCCGCACGCCGACGGCGCGCGGCAGGTTCTGCGTGCCCATGCCGCCCGGAATGATGCCAAGCTTCACTTCTGTCAGCGCGAAGGTCGCATGCTCGGCGGCATAGACGAAATCGCAGCTGAGCGCCGTTTCCGTGCCGCCGCCGCGCGCCGCGCCGTTGACGGCGGCGACGATCGGGACCGGGCATTGCTGGAGCGCCTGGCGTGCCCGCTCGAACAGATTGTGCTGCCGCTTCCACTGCTCCGGCGTCATGCCGTTGCGCTCCTTGAGGTCGCCGCCAGCAGCAAAAATCTTCTCCCCTGCCCCCGTGAGCACAATGCAGCGGATGTTCTCCTGGTCGATGTAGAGGTTCGTCCAGAGGTCCAGAAAATCCAGCCCCATCTGGGTATTGGTGGAATTGCCGGCATGGGGGCGGTTCAGCGTCACGACGAGCACATTCTCGTCGACCCTTTCCAGCTTCAATGTCTCGTATTGATCGCGCATCCGCTTCCTCCCGCACGCCGCTCCAAAGCGGCGCTTTCCGCAGTCCTCCGTCGTTCGATGGATGCACATTAGAGCAAGACAAACGCCGCGTAAACATAAAAACGGAATGCATTCCGTTTTTATGTGCGCTAATGTCGGGGTGATAAAGGTCGGTGGAAGACCGCCGTGCGGAAGCCCCGGGCCTCCACGCGCCGAAGGGCAGGCGCCAAACTGCCCTTGTGGGAAGCGATTCACTCTTCGTGGTTGCATTCTTTAAAAATGTGTGTACGCCCGGCCTCGGGCACGGAAGAAGCAAAACAGGTGCAGGAAGTATTCGCGTCGAAGCGCCCAACGTCCAAGAAGCAGAGGTCCTTCCCATGAGCATACGATCGATCGAGCGAGCGCTCAGCGTACTGGATTGTTTCGAGCCGGACCGGCCGTCGCAAAGTCTCAGCGAAATCTGCTCCCGGCTGAAGCTGCCGAAGACCACGGTCTTCCGCATCCTCCAGGCACTCGTCGACTACGGCTATGTCATCAACACCGCCGACCTGAAATTCGAACTGTCGCTGAAGGTGCTGCGCCTTGCCGACAGCGTTCGCATCGATTCCGACATGGTGCGGCTTGCCCGGCCCTATCTGGAGGAGATCGCCGAGGCGACAGGCGAAACCGTTGCGCTGAGCTGGATCAACGGCGACGACCGCATCATCGTTGATACCGTCGAATGCAAGCATCAGCTGCAACTCGTCCTCAAGCGCGGCGAGCGCAATCCGCGCTACACCGCCGCGACGGGCATCGTTTTCCTGGCCTACGATCCGGAGGCGCTGGAAGCCTATCTCAAGACCCATCCCGAAAATGCCGAGACGATGCACAGCGCCGTCGCCGAGGTCCTTGAGAAGGGCTATGCGGCAACGACCGATTTCCGCGTCAAGGGATCGGCGGGTATCGCCGCTCCGCTCTTCGACATGAAGGATCGCTGCATCTATTCGATCGGCGTCTACGGCCCGGCGAGCCGCATCGTTTCCAATCGCGACGCGATCATAGCCCATCTCCTGCCCGGCGCGCTGAAGGTGTCGCAGCTTGCGGGAAGCCGGCTGGTCAACCGCCTGCCGCCTTTCGCCGCCCTCAAGCCCTGACCACGCGGCGCCCCTTCGCGCGCGCCGCCGATATCCTCCTAGAGATCGATCGTCGCCTCCGGCAGGCGGATCGACCGCAACCCGGTCGGCGACATCCGCACCGGCGATGCCAGTTGCGGCATGTCGTTCCCGTGGCGGTTCTTCTCCATGCGCACGAGGCCGAGCGCCTTGGCACGCGGGGAATGAAGCGCCTCGGCGACGGAGCGGGCCGGCACCGCCCGCACGCCCCTTTCGGCCAAGAAGGCGACGGCCTCGTCCCGCGTCATCCTTTCCAGTGCCTCCGCTTCCGGGACCAAGCCGGAGCCCGCCCGCACATAACCGTCGCGGCAGCGCAGCATGCCCTGCCCCTCCGCCGGTCTCTTGCCCCACATGCTCGCGGTCATCCAGACGGCGATATCCTGCATGGACAGGTCGAAAACCGTGCCGAGGCCCGTGCGCTCGCGGTGGTGGAGCGCGGCGAGGATCGCGAAGATCGCGACTTCCCCGCCCATGAAATCGCAGACCGAGACGCCCGCCTTCAGCGGCATGCCATCGACCGCGTTGGCATCCATCATGCCGGACATCGCCTGCACCACGGTATCGAAGGCTGGGCGGCTGGGATAGGCGGAGACGTTGCCGAAGCCGGTGATCGGGCAATAGATCAGCGACGGGTTGATGGCCATCAGCTTCTCGACGTCGAGCCCGAGCGCTGCAAGCGAGCCGGGCTTCATATTTTCCACCAGCACATCGGCGCCGCGGATGAGGTCTTTGAACTTCTTCAGCCCATCCGGCGACTTCAGGTCAGCCTTGTAACAGGTCTTGCCGCTGTTGCTCAGCGCGAAGAACAGGCTGAGCCCATCCACCATGGGCGCCCATTCCCTGGCTGCATCGCCGGAGAGCGGTTCCACCTTCATGACATCCGCACCATACATGGCAAGGTGCCGAGCGCAAAGCGGCGCCGTGGTGAACTGTCCAATCTCGATGACGCGGACACTTTCCAGCGGCAACCTGCCAGCCGCATCCGGTATCTGCCCGCCTTGCAGCATCGGCACGAACTCGGTGTCCGCCAGCCAGGCCCGGTCCGCATCCGGCACCGGAATAACGGGCGGCGGCGGGACATTCTCGTTCCTCGCTCTGAGGACGGATTGCGGAAAATCCATCTGCCGCTCCGTGCCGGGCGCCGTCGCCGCAATGATGGCGCCGCGGTGGCGGACATTCGCCTCTTCCTTCAGCTTGTCCAAGGGTACGATTTCGCCGCCTGCAAGACCGGCCCCGCTCAGCAGGCGGATGCAGGTCGCCGTATCGTGATCCTGCGTCCATTGCGAAACGATCGCATCCACCTCGCCACGATGGTGCGCGCGGTCGGCGACTCGCCGGAAGCGCTCGTCCTCGGCCAGATCCGGCCGGCCGAGTAAGGCGCAGAAGCGCTGCCAATGCACATCAGAGGCCGAGCAGAACAACAGCCAGCCATCCTTGGTCCGGTAGGCGTTCCAAGGCGCGGACATGGGATGTCCATTGCCCAGCCGGCCGGGATCTACGCCCTGAAAGACGCTCGGCAGGAACGAGAGTAGCGCGTTGAGCGCGCATTCGAAGAGGGAAACCTCAATCCGCTGCGGCTGCCCAGCAGCGCGCATGGCGGCGAGCGCAGCAACGCATGCACCCGCGCCATAGACGCCGGCCGAATATTCGAGGATCGGCACGCGCAGCGCCACCGGGGGACCGTCGGGAAACCCGCTGGTATGGGCGACTCCTGACAGAAGCTGCACATCGGCCTCGCTGAGGCCTCTTTCGTCGTGATCCACGCCCATGGCGGTGAAGTTGCAGACCGTCGCACTGGCGGAGATGTCGAGCGCGGGCAGCCCGCCGTCGAAATCCCAATCGCTGGAGGTCAAGACGAGATCGGCCCTGCGCAGCAGCCTTTCGAGCAGCGCCCGATCCTCGGCATTTTCCGGCGAAACGGCAAGGCTGCGCTTGCCCGCGGCGAACAGGTCGCGGCTGCAGAACTTGCCCGTCCGCGTTCCCCCGTCACGGGGCTCCACGAACACCACCGTCGCCCCCGCCTGCGCCAGCATCGTTCCGCAGACCCCGGCCGAAACGCGCCCGCCGATCTCGACGACGAGACGGCCGGCCAGCCATTCATCCGATATGCTCTCCATGGTCCTCCCCCTTTCCGGATGCCGGCGGTTACCGGAATGCATCCAGCCCGGTCAGCTCGCGCCCCTGGATCAGTTCGAGGATGTTGTTGGCGCCGTCCGGAATGGGCAGCATCCGCACGTCGCGGTAGAGCTGCTCCAGACCGGTCTCGCGCGCCACGCCCATCGCGCCGTGCAATTGCATGGCTTCGGTGATGGCCCGCTCGCAGGCGGTGGTGGAATAGCGCTTGGCCATGGCCGAGGAACCGTTCGCACGGTGGCCCTGGTCGATAGCGTCGAGCGCGGCATAGCAGAGCAGGCGGCTCGTGGTGATCTGCGCATCGATTTCCGCGAGGCGCGACTGGACGAGCTGGTGGCCGCCGATTAGCTTGCCGAATTGCTTGCGTGTGCCGGCATAGCCGAGCGCCGCGTCGAACGCCTTCTGCGCCATGTTGACTGCAGAAAGCCCGACGAGGGGCCGGTTGGCGTTCCAGGTCAGGGTGAGGACGCGCGCCGCATCGCCGGAGGCGCCGAGCGCATTGCGCTTCGGCACGCGGCAGCCCTCGAACAGCACCTCGCCGAGATGGCCCTGGCGCAGGCCGAGGCAGGGAATTTCCGCCGTCGTGAAGGCGGATTCCGCGCTGTCGACCACCAGGCGGCGGATACGGCCGCGGCCCTTCTCGTCGACACCGTCGATGCAGGTGATGTTGATGACGTCGCAGATCGCCGCATTGGAGATCCACATCTTGCGGCCGGTCACCACGAACCCGTCGGCATCCTCCACGGCGCGCGTACGCACCTCGCGTGGGTTCGAGCCTGCATCCGGTTCCGTCGTGCCGGTGCAGCAGATGCGGGTGCCGTCGACCAGCGAGGGCAGCAGGCGCTCGCGCTGCTCCTCGCTCGATTCGGCAAAGATGCGGGAGATCGTCACATCCTGCGCTA
This sequence comes from Pseudorhizobium flavum, assembly GCF_902502825.2. The sequence goes on along the minus strand of NZ_LR723671.1, from coordinate 21,342 downwards.
GAAGCGCGATGGCGACAACCGGCGGAAGCTGCTCGAAGATCAGCCCGTAATCCAGCATTTTCAGGCCGGCCCCACCATGCTCCTCCGGCAGGCGTGGCGCCAGAAGTCCCATCCTTGCCAGAAAGGCGAAGATCTCGAGCATGGCCTCCTTCGGCAAGGGCTTGTCCGGGTCGTGGTGCTTGAGGATGGGCTCGATATCGCGCCGTGACATTTCGCGGGCGCTATCCTGAAGCTGCTTCTGTTCGGTAGTCAGTTCGAAATTCATTTCATCCGCCTCAGGGCATTACAAAGCCGCCGTTGACACTAATAACCTGCCCCGTGATCCAGGAGGCGCGGTCGCTCGCGAGGAAGGCCGTCATGGCCGAGATGTCCTCCGGCTCGCCGATCCGGCGCATGGGATACATGCGCAGGACCTTCTCCTGGCGGCCAGCATATTTCTCCTCGCCTATCTCCGCGCGCAGGGAAGCCTCGCGGTTCATGCGCAGTTCGGTATTGGTCGCGCCGGGCGAGACGACGTTGAGCGTGATGCCGTCCCGTCCGACCTCCTGCGCCACCGACTTCACAAGGGCAATGACGCCGGCCTTCGCCGCCGCGTAGTAGGAAAGCCGCGCCTGCCCAACCCGGGCGGAATCGCTAGCGAGACAGACGACGCGCCCGTATTTCTCCGCCCGCATCGACGGCAGGGCAACATGCAGCACGTTCATCGGCCCCAGCAGGCAGATATCGACCATGCGCCGCCAGTCCTGGGGCGTGGATTCAACGAAAAGCTTGTCGTCGACGATAGCGGCAGTGTTCACTACGATGCCGAGCGGGCCGATCGCCGCGCCCGCCGCGCCAAACCCCGCCTTCACGCTGTCGAGGTCGCTTACATCCATCCGCACGCCCACAGTCGCCACGCCGGCGTCCTTTGAAAGGCGCGCCGCGGCCTGATTCGCCGCGGCCTCGTCAATATCCGCGATGGCGACGGCAGCACCCGCCGCCCCCAGCTCCCTTGCCACTGCATAGCCGATGCCGCGCGCCCCTCCGATTACGATGGCATTCCTGCCGCTCACTCCCAGCTCCATTTGGATACCGCCCTTGCTGTCGGTTGATTTGAACCCGGCTTCATGAGCCGAATATACAGTTAAATTCCGGTAGACGGAACATGTTCCAATTCGATAAGCTAGGCAGCAGGGAATGTCAATTCCTGGGGGTCAGAAATGGAGGAGACACGATGGGTTTGCCGTTAGAAGGCATAAGAGTACTGGACTTCAGCCGGCTGCTGCCCGGCCCCTGGTGCACCCAGTTCCTGTCGGATCTTGGCGCGGAGGTCGTGAAGCTGGAGCGGCCAGGCGAGGGCGACATGAGCCGCCACCAGCCGCCCGTGGTTGAGGATCGCAGCGTCTATTTCGCCAGCCTGAACACCGGCAAGGAGAGCGTCGCCATCGACCTCTCGCGGCCGGAGGGGCATGCGCTTGCCACCCGCTTGATCGGCGAAAGTGACGTGGTGGTGGAATCCTTCCGGCCCGGCCTGATGAAGAGCCTCGGGCTGGACTATGGGGCCGCTCGCGCCGTGAAGCCGGATATCGTCTATTGCTCGATCACCGGCTTCGGACAGACGGGGTCGCTCGCCTCCGTCTCGGGCCACGACCTAGCGATCCAGTGCATGACCGGCATCATGGGCGTGGAACTCAACCATGGCGGCGTGGCGACCATGCCGCAGTTCCAGGCCGCCGACTACGCGGCCGCGACAGTCGCCTGCATCGGCGTCCTTTCCGCCCTCATGCGGCGCTCGAAGAGTGGCGAAGGGGCCTATCTCGATATCGCCATGTTCGATGCGCTGTTCAGCATGAGCAATGTGGCGATGATGGAGGCGTTCTCGCGCGAAAGCGGCCAGCCGAGATACCAGCGCGCGGAAATCTGGGGCGGCAATCCGCGCTACGCCATTTACCGGGCCGCCGACGGCGGGGCAGTCGCGGTCGCCCTGCTCGAAAGCCGGTTATGGGAAGCGTTCTGTACGATGATCAAACGCCCCGATCTCATCAACCCCGCGGAGACGCCGCAGGACCGGCTCAGCAGCCACGGCGACTACGGTCCCGCCTACCGAGCGGTGCTGACGGACTATTGCGCGGCACGCTCACGCGACCGGATCGTATCGGAACTGACCGCACACGGCATACCGGTCCAGCCGGTCTATACGCCGGACGAGGCGCTGCGGACGGACAATATCCACGGGCGCGGATTGCTCGACAGGACGGAGGATCCGCGTGGAGCACTCGGACCGCAGCTCGTCAACCCGCTCGCCCGCTCCGGCCTTGCGCGCTCAAGCCGTACGCTCGCCCCCGCCCTCGGCGCCGCTACCGCGGCCGTGATCGCCCGCCTCGGATTGCCGCCGGAGGACATCGACAGCCTTCGCGCGCGCGGCGTGATCGCCGAACCACTCGACAACAACGCAACAAAAGTAACCTGACGCATGGCCTCTAACTCTTCACTCCCATCACGATCAACGACGTGGCGCTGCTCAACCGGATCGTCGTTTCGCCCATGGGCCAGCAATCGGCAGACAATGCCGGCAATGCGACCGACTGGTATCTCATGCATCTCGGCAATCTCGCCGTTTCCGGCGCGGGGCTGGTGATCGTCGAGGCGACGGCGGTGGAGCCGCGCGGCCGCGTCAGCACCACCTGCCTCGGGCTCTGGAGCGACCAGAACGCCACCGCGCTGGAGCGCGTCCTGCGCTTCTACCGTGCCAACGGCGATTCGAAATGGGGCATCCAGCTCGCCCATGCCGGCCGCAAGGGTAGCGTGAACCCCGCCTGGAAGGGCCGCGACGTCATGCGCGAGGAAGACGGCGGCTGGCGCGTCGTCGGCCCCTCGCCCATTGCCTATCCAGGCCGCGACACGCCGGAGGCTCTGGAGGCGCACGACATCGCCTACATCATCAAATCCTTTGCGGATGCCGCCACAAGTGCGCGCGACCTCGGCTTCGACGCGGTGGAGATCCACGCCGCCCACGGCTACCTGTTGCACTCCTTCCTGTCGCCGCTGACGAACCGGCGCACCGACGCCCATGGCGGGTCGCTGGAGAACCGCATGCGCTTTCCCCTGGAGGTGGTGCGAGCCGTCCGCGCGGTCTGGCCGAAGGATCGCATCCTCGGCATCCGCGTCAACGGCACCGACTGGGCTCAGGGCGGCTGGACCATCGAGGAGGCGGTCGACTTCGCGAAAGAGACGGAAAAGGCGGGCGTCGACTACATTACCGCGTCGAGCGGCGGCACGGTGGCGGACCAGACCATTCTGGTCGGGCCGAGCTACCAGATCCCGCTCGCCGCCGCGATCAAGGAGGCTGTCGATGTACCCGTCATCGGGGTCGGGCTGATCACCGAACCGGCGCAGGCCGAGGACATCGTCTCCACCGGACGGGCCGATCTCGTCGCCCTGGGACGTGCCATGCTCTACAATCCCCGCTGGGTCTGGCACGCCTCCTTCGAACTCAACGGCAAGGTCGGGTTCCCCGGCCAGTACGAGCGCTGCCATCCGAAGATGCGCACGCGCGATCCGCTGAGCATCAACGTGAACGCCTAATCCCGCTTAGGGCTGTTCCTTGCCGAGCTGGCGGCCGATCTCGTCGGCCGTCTTGCGCAGGCGCGGCAGCACGCGCCCGACGATCTTGTCGCGCGGCCCGGTACCTTGCAGGATCAGCGTGCTGATCGCCGCCGTCACCTCGCCCTTCACCGTGATCGGCACGGCGACCGCCCAGATCCTCGAATCGTAGATATCGTCGAGATAGGACTGGTCGGCGAAGGCATAGCCGCGGCTTCTGGTCTCCGCCAGGATCTCGTCCAGCCCCTGCCAGAATTGCGGATCGGTGTCCCACAGGCTCTTCGACTTCTTGAGCTGGCCGAAGATCTGCGCCCGCTTCTCCTCCGTCACCGAGGCGAGCAGCACGCGGCCGACACCCGTCACCAGCAGCGGCAGCCGCGCGCCGAGCCGGCCGGGCACGGAGAGGCCCATCGCGCTCCGATTGGTATAGGCGATCGACATGGCCGCTTCCGAATCGAGATAGACGGCAAGGTTGGAGGGCCATCCGATGGCCGAGCGCAACTGCTCGATCAGCGGCTGGGCGAGCTGCACCAGCCGCGAGCCGGCATCGTAGCCCTGGCTCAGCGAGAGCACCCGCGCGGTGACGGCGAATTCGCTCGTGTCCTTGTTCTTGTAGACATAGCCCGAAGCGATGAGCGTTTCGAGGATGCGCACGACGGTCGGCTGCGGCAGCTTGGTATCGCGGGCAAGGGTGGTCGCCGTGCGGGGGCTCTCCTCGTTCAACAGCCTGAGAACGTCAAGACCCCGCTGCAAGGCCCTGACCGGACGAAAAGCCGCCATGAAGCGCTCCCTGAAACCCGTTGCGTCAGCGGTCAATAGCAATGCCCCGGCGGTTTTTCCACTCCCCTTGCGAGGCCGGCAGCCGCTCAAAGGTCCATGGCCCGCGCCATGAGCTGCGCCTGCTCCCGCTCGTGGCGCTCGATGGAGCCGCCGGCGCTAACGGAGGTGGCGGGCCGCGCGATGAGCCGGACATCCGCGATCGCCTTCAGATGCTGCGAAAGGAAGGGCCATGCCCCCTGGTTCCCCGGCTCCTCCTGGCACCAGACCATCTCCGCGCCACCGAGCCCGGCAAGGGCGGCGCGCACCGCCGCCTCTGGGAAAGGCGCGATCTGCTCGATGCGGACGAGCGCGACGGCATCCTGAAGGCAGGCCACCTCGCGCGCCTCCTCCAGCGCATAGGCCACCTTGCCCGAGCAGAGGATGACGCGGCGCACCCGCTCCGACGCGGTGGGCGGATCGGCAAGAACCGGCCGGAAGCCCGTTCCCTCGCCTATCTCGGTCAGCGCCGAGGTCGCCGCCCGCATGCGCAGCATAGCCTTGGGCGCGATCAGGAACAGCGGTTTGCGCCAGGGCGCCAGCACCTGCCGTCGCAAGAGATGGAAGAGACTGGCCGGCGTGGTCGGCTGCGCAATGACAAGGTTGCCGCTCGCATAGAGCTGGGCGATGCGCTCGATGCGCGCCGAGGAGTGATCCGGCCCCTGCCCTTCCAGCCCATGCGGCAGGGCGATCACTAGGCCGGAGCGCAACTGCCATTTCGCTTCTGCCGAAACGATATACTGGTCGACGACGATCTGGGCGCCGTTCAGGAAATCGCCGAACTGCGCCTCCCAGACGACCAGCGCCTGCGGATCGACGAGGCTATGGCCATATTCGAAGCCGAGGACGCCGTATTCGGAGAGCGGGCTGTTGACGATCTCGATCTGCCCGGGCCGCACCGCCGCCTGCTCGATCGGCTTGCAGGTCCTGCCGGTTGCCGCATCGTGCACGGCAAGATGCCGCTGGGTGAAGGTGCCGCGCACCGCATCCTGGCCGGACAGGCGGACGCTCCGACCTTCCGCGACGAGCGTCGCAAAGGCCAGCGCCTCGGCGGTGGCGAAATTGATGCCTTCGCCGGTGCGGATCGTCTCGGCCCGCTGGGCATGGAACCGCTCCACCTTCACATTGGCCTTCATATCGTCCGGAAGCGTGGAAATGGCGATGCCGACCTGCCGAAGGCGCTCCACATCGAGCCCGGTCATCACGGGCGCCAGCAACTGTTCCTCATGCCGGATCGCAAAGCCGGCCCAAGCCTGATCCTGGATCAGCGGATCGTTCGGCATCACGCTGTCGGCCGTCTCGAAGCCCTCGCGGAGCGTTTCCCGGAAGAGCGCCGCCGCCTGCTCCGCCTCGGCCAGTTCCGCCGGAAACTCATCAGCCGCGCGCGCCGTGATCGCTTGGCGGAGCGGCGGGTGGGTGTCGATGGCGTTCCACATGAGGGGCTGGGTGAAGCGCGGCTCGTCCAGCTCGTTATGGCCGTAGCGGCGATAGCATACGAGATCAATCACCACGTCCCGCCCGAAGGCATTGCGCCAGGCAACGGCCAGCGCGGCCACCTTGCCGACCGTGACGGGATCGTCGCCGTTGACGTGGAGGACCGGCGCCTCCACCGCCTTGGCGACATCCGTGCAATAGCGGGAGGTCCGCCCTTCCGATGGCAGGGTGGTAAAGCCGATCCGGTTGTTGACGACGAGGTGGATCGTGCCGCCATTGCCGTAGCCCTTCAGCCCGCCGAGCTGCATCAGTTCCATCGTCACGCCCTGACCGGCGAAGGCCGCGTCGGTATGCATCAGCAGCGGCAGCGCCGAGGCATTGCGGGCGACCGCGCGCCCATAGCCGAGCGCGACCGGAGCCACCACCATCAGATGGGAGGGATGCGGCATGAGATCGACCTTCAGGCCCTTCTCGCCGAAGGCCAGCTCGGTCGAATAGCCGAGATGATAGGGCACGTCGCCGGTAAAGGCAGGATTGCTGGAAAAGTCGCGCCCCTTCAGCTCGCCCGCCAGCACCGCCGGGTTCTTCCGGAGCGCTACCGCAAGCGTGGCAAGGCGGCCGCGATGCATGCCGCCGATGACAACATTGTCGATACCCGCCCCCGCGGCCGAGCGGAGCGCCTGCATGAGGAAGGCGATGGAAGACTCCGAGCCCTCCGCGCCGAAGCGCTTCTTGGTCGGGAACTTGACGCGCATGAAGGATTCGAATTCGTCCGCCTCCAGCACCGCCTGAAGAGCGCCGGCAACGATAGGGCGCGCGGCAGGCGCGGTGACCGCCGCCTCGAAATGCGCATTCAGCCAGGCGCGCTGTGCATCGTCGACAAGGTGCTCGGCCTCCAGCGTGGCGCTGCCGGCATAAGCATTGCGTACGAGGCGCTCGGCCTCGCCGAGCGGCAGCGACCGCTCCTCTCCACCGAAGCGCAGCCGGCAGAGATCCGCCGCCCGCGCCGAAATCTTCTCGCGCAAGGTCGCGAGCGCCGGATGGCTGCAGGTGTTCGCCGCGAGCGGATCGAGCTGCGCCTCCAGATGGCCGAAACGACGGTAGCGATCAAGCAATTCCGGCCCGAGATCGGCGACCACCGCCTCCGGCCGGCCGCCCTCCATGCCTTCGAAATAGACCAGCCAGTCCGCGGGAACGGAAAAGCGATCGCGCCTATATCGGGCATAGAGATCCATGAAGAACTGGGAATCGCCGCCGATCGGAATGTTCATCCTCGCCTCGCATAGGCGGCCGCACCGCCTTTCAGAACCATGTCGATAATTCTCTTGATGAATAGGCTATTCAATATTACAACTTCGCACAATGGCGATCTTCACACAAATCGCATCCGCCACTTCGGCCGAACGGGACGGGAAAAATGGCAAGAGAATCCACGACAGCCGCCAAAAAGGACCTCGAACGCTACCGGGAGGCGGCCCAGGCGGCGCAGCTTTTCCAGCAAAGAGCGCTTGCCGCGGTCGATGCACATATGGCCGCCGGCACGCCGGCGGGAACGGATCCGCAGCGCGCATTGCACGGGCTCGCCTGGATCGCCACCGTAGTGCAGGCCATCGTGCAAGGCGCCAAGACGGTGGAGGCCCTTGCCAGCCGCGACGCGCTCGGCGCGCTGGACGACCTCGCCTTCCGCATCGGCATCGGCGAATATCTCGCCCAGCTTCTCGGCGGCATTCCCATGAGCCAGACCGAGATCTTCCGCCCGAACGAGATCGGCGCCGACCGGCCGGCGGCCGAGCTTGCCGCCAATCCCGCTGTCGACTGGTTCGTCCGCGGGGGCAACGGCCCTGAAAACCGCGCCGCGCTGGTAGACGGTCTTGGCGACGGCGGCACGCTGTCGCGCCCGGGCGACGACGCTTTCCTCGCAGCCATCCGCGAGCAGTTCCGCCGCTTCACCACGGATCGCATCCTGCCGCATGCGCACCGCTGGCATCTCGCCGACGATCTCATTCCGGATTCCGTCGTCGCAGAAATGGCCGAACTCGGCACGTTCGGCGTCTGCATCGCGGAGGAGCACGGCGGCTTCGGTCTCGGGAAGACGGCCATGTGCGTCGTCACCGAGGAACTGAGCCGGGGCTGGGTAGCGGCGGGATCGCTCGGCACGCGTTCGGAGATCGCCGGAGAGCTGATCTCGCTTGCCGGCACGGCGGAGCAGAAGGCCCGCTGGCTGCCCGGCATCGCGGACGGTTCCATCCTGCCGACGGCCGTGTTCACCGAGCCCGATACCGGCTCCGACCTTGCGCATCTGCAGACGCGTGCCCGCCGCAGCGCCGACGGCACCTGGTCCATCACCGGCAGCAAGGCCTGGATCACCCATGCCGCGCGCAGCGATCTGATGACCGTGCTCGCCCGCTCCGAGCCGGACGAGCGGGGCTATCGAGGCCTGTCCATGTTCCTCGCTCCGAAGCGGCGCGGCACTAGGGATGCGCCATTCCCCGATGCCGGGCTGGACGGCAGCGACATTCCCGTTCTCGGCTATCGCGGCATGCGGGAGTACCAGATCTCCTTCTCCGATTTCCCCGTACCCGCCGACGGCCTGCTCGGGATGGCAACCGGAGAGGGCTTCAAGCAGCTCATGCAGACCTTCGAGGGCGCGCGCATCCAGACCGCCGCCCGCGCCCTCGGCGTCGCCCAGCGCGCCTTCGAACTCGGCTTTGCCTATGCCACCGACCGCAAGCAGTTCGGCAAGGCCATCGTCCATTTCCCCCGCGTGTGCGACAAGCTGGCGCTCATGGTCGCCGAACAGGCCATGGCAGGCGCGCTTACCTACCACGCCGCCGCCGCTAAGGACGAAGGCCGCCGCTGCGACATCGAGGCGGGCATGGCAAAGCTCTTGGCCGCGCGCGTCGCCTGGAGCAATGCCGACAACGCCTTGCAGATCCACGGCGGCAACGGCTATGCCTTGGAATTCGAGATCAGCCGCGTGCTGTGCGACGCGCGCATCCTCAACATTTTCGAAGGCGCGGCCGAAATCCAGGCGCAGGTGATCGGCAAGGGCCTGCTGGCGAGACGCAACACGCCCTGACAGACAGGAATGCTTACGTGAACGGAGCGGGTAATAAAAGAAACCCGCTCCTTTTCGTGCCTCCTCAGTGGGCGAAAAGCGCCGCTAAGGCGCGGCCGCGGCTTTCGCTCCAGATCATGCAGCGGGCGGCCTGCGCATCCGTTGCCGGCCCCGCCATGCGCAGGAGGCCGGCGGCTTTTCCGCAAAGCGCGTCGGTCGACATGGGGTTGGCGGCGGTTCCGAGGCAATCCATCAGCGTGCGGGTGTGAACCGTGCCGTCTGCGAAGCGGATATCTACGCTCGACCCCATCTGCGCTGGATAGGCCGCCTCGATATCCGGATCGGCGACGCATTTCACCCGGTCAGCGAGCGCCTTGATGGCCGGATCGCCGAGCTTGTCGTCCTGGTAGATGTCGTGGCGATGGGGACCGTAGATCGCCGTCGCCGCCGCGACGAAGGGCAGGCTGTATTGCGCGGCCATGGCCGTGCCCGGATTTTGCAGCATGTGCTGTTCGGCGACCACGCCCGGCGCGCGCACGGTGATGCCGGTGATCGCCGCATGAGCCTGCCCGCTCTCGTGCCGGATCGCCTCTATGCAATCGATCGCCGCGTGGAACAGGCGGCAGCAGGCATAGGGTTTGAAGCTGGTGCGGTGGATCTGCAATTCATCGTCTTCATTCACGCGGAGAAGGGACGGGTCCGGATGACGGGCAAACAGGGCGAGGAAACCGTATTTCCCGTCGAGCGCCGCATGCGGCGCCTCGATGCCGCAACCCGCCATTTCCGCCGCCAGGACACCGTTCTGCGCGGCATAGCCGGCATGGAGGCGCTTGACCGCCGTACCCGTCGTCTCGTCCGAGAACTGCATTGACCCGCCGGTCAGCGAAAGGGCATGGCCCCAGGCTCGGCAGAGATCATATTCATCGAGCTCCATCAGAACGCCCGCCGCAGTGGCCGAGCCGAACGGCCCGAACAGAGCGGTCGGGTGAAACCCGTCGTGGATGATGTCGTTCACACGGGCCGCCATGCCGAGGCGCGCCATGACCTCATAACCGCAGGCGATGGCGACAAGCGTCTCCTCCATCGCGCAATCACGCTCGGCCGCAACCGCAAGCGCCGCAGGAATGACGACCGAGCCCGGGTGGCTCATCGAGGCTTCATGTGTATCGTCGAGTTCATAGCCATGGGCGGCCGTGCCATTTACGAAAGCCGCCGTCATGGGCGGCGCGAAAATATTCGTGCTGATCACCGGCGCCTTACCAGCGCCGGAAAAGCGCCGCGCCCATGTCCCGAGGCTGACGCTCCACGGCTGCGCGGCCCCGACGCGGCTGACGCCGTAGCAATCAAGGAGCAATCGGCGAAGCTGCTCCCGATCGGCATCCCGCAGGCCGCGCTGGCCGATGCCGAGAACGTCCTTAGCGAACGCCACACTCGTGCCACTAGAATGAATATTCATGAGGCCTCCTCTAGGATATTGGAGGAGAATAACTATTGGAACGCGTTTCGTCTAATGGAATATGATAAGGAAGGATGGTTTTTGACACTGTGACTGGCAACAAGCGTATTCAGACATTGGCTGCCCTTGCTGCGAAACAGCGAGTGAGTCTTGGTTGAATTTACCAAGAAAGACAAATCTCAGTCGCGTTTGTAATAAGCGGCTTGAGGCTGAGTCGCCGCTCAAACACACCGTGTTCTGGCGGCTACAGCATCCCCTGAGAACCGTCCCGGCCTCAGCTTCCGATATGTACGTATCGTCGCCACCATTTCCCCTGCGCTCTTGGCCGACGTGACGGAATCGACTAGAATTCGCTCTTCGAAAAGCTCTCCCAAGGCCACACTGCTTACTCGCCCCAAATCCCCAGCGCGACGCCGGAAACTCATACGACATCCGTAAGGTCGACCGCTTCGCCGACACGCATGCTAGCCACCACCTGTGATTAGGCATGGAATAAGGACCAGCCGGAGCTTGATGAATTGGCCGCAACCGAGATGGGCTTTGGCACGCTCCAGTTCTTCCGGGATGTCAATGAGCGCTTGTCCGATCAGCTGGGAGGGATGATGTCGCAGATACAACGGTAGCATGTTGTCCTGGAGAACTACAACGCTCTTTTGGGAGAGGCTGCGGGGCGGCTAGCGGATGTCAGCGCCCAGACTGCGGAAATGGTAAAAGGCGTGGTCGGCGCGCTCAGCACAGCGACTGGTGAAACCATATCACAAGGCAAGTCCACGGTCCGACATGTCGACCGCACCTCGGCGGAGATAACCGACGTTTATGATCAACTCGAGAAATACAAGAAGGCCGCCAACACCGATTCCCTTACTGGTCTAGCCAACCGTCGTGCTTTTGATGAGGAGCTGGCGGACGTCTACGGTGGCTCTGTGGCGCTTCCACTGACCGCTTTGGTCCTGGCCGATATTGATCATTTCAAGAAGGTGAATGACAGCTACGGCCACGCCATAGGGGATCAGGTTCTTGTTACGGTCGGACGCGTCCTTCGTGCGGCCGCTCCTAAAGGGACATTCGTTTCTCGAAGCGGCGGTGAGGAGTTCGGATTGATCTTGAAGGGGTGGACGCGCGACGAGGTGATGACCTTCTGCCACAAGCTTTGTTCCACGGTTGCAAGGCGGAAGTTCAAGAACTCGCGCATTGGCCTTGATCTGGGAAGTGTGACTGTTTCGCTTGGCGCCGCCTTCGCATCTCAAGCACCGTGCGCGGAGGACCTGTTCCGCGCTGCCGATGTTGCCCTGTACAAAGCTAAGCAGCAGGGGCGAAATCAAGCGGTATTCTTCGAAGAAAGCATGCTTGGAGAACACCACAAGGATTGGTGGATCTACCGCAAAACGTTGCCGGCTCAGCTTGAGTTTGAAGAGTGATCCGAAGATCACCGGCCACCGTAGATCATGCAGCTTCGGTAAGTGAGCCCCATAGATGAAGCGTGGATTGACCGCGAACGGCTCGCTGAAGCTTGAATTGCTGAAGAGTGATTTAACATGGCGCCCGCAGATCTCATTGATGAACTCATATCTGCCGCTGGCGGAGTGCACCTGCTGACGCTTCTCGATCGGCAGCGCCTTGTTGAACGAGCGGCAGATGAAATAGCGACATTGGCCCAGCGCCTTGAGTTCCTGAGACCAGCAGCCTCCGATCACGGGTTCGTGAGCGAAGTGCCAGCCATGAGACAGCATGGTCACGAAGGCCCCGACCTGCTGGTGGGAAGCGTATTGGTGAGGTGCGCTGAAGAAATCCGGAGGCTGCGAGTGTTGGTCTGGGAGGCCAGTCGGGCGCTGCAGCAATAGGTTCGTTTTCGCTGCATTCGTTTGCCAGTTTGCCCGCCTTGGATACCCAAACGACCTCTGCGACCAGATGCTAGGATCCGCGGAGCCGCTTGATCCGCTCAACAAGGTGTTGAGGGTGATACGGGTGATCCAAGGGGCCGTCGTCGCACAGATCACCGGCGACCTTTGCTTTTCGCTCGGCGCTACGCGTGACAATTAAGCATCCGAGCAGGCACGCGGGATAGCGACGCGCACGCGAAGTTGGACTGAGCTATGATGGGGAGTGTTGGTCAGGCCGCCTGCTGATGAGCCGGGTTTTCGAGGTGGTGTCGGCTCTTCCATTCCCACGGCAGCATTTCATGGAGACGGGAAGCCGGCAGGTCTGCGATGCGGGCGAGGACATCGGCGAGCCACGCCTTGGGATCGACGTCGTTGATACGGGCGGTCATGATGAGGGTGAGCATGACGGCCGCGCGGTCGGCCCCGCGATCGGAGCCGGCAAAAATCCAGCTTTTTCTGCCACAGGCCACACCGCGCAGCGCTCTTTCGGCCGCGTTGTTCGTCATGCAAATTCTGCCGTCGTCGGCATAACGGGCGAAGTCGGCCCAGCGCGACAACATATAGTCGATCGGCCCGACCACCGGAGATGAGCGCGAGAGGCAGGCCCGTTCGGTGCGCAGCCATTCCTCCATCCCGTTCAGCAACGGCTTGCTCTTTTCCTGCCGAACGGCAAGCCGCTCGACCGCGCTCATGCCGTTGATGTCGCGCTCGATGGCGAACAGGGCGTCGATGCGCTTCACCGCTTCCAGAGCAATCGGCGAGACCGGTTTGGCGCCTTTGCCGCGCCGGGCGTTTCGAGCGACATCGGCCAGTTCGAAGAACTTCCGGCGCGCATGGGCGAAGCAGAAGGCGGGCGTCGCCGGCATCTGTTTCTTGGTCCGGTCGAACAACGGATTGAAGCCGTTGTAGCAATCAGCCTGAAGGATGCCGCTGAAGTCGGCCAGATGCCTCTGAGGGTGTTCGCCGCGTCGGTCACTGGAGGCGTAAAAGACGGCGGCCGGCGGCGCAGGCCCGTTAAACGGTTGGTCGTCTCGCACGTAAGTCCAAATGCGTCCGGTCGCGCATTTGCCCTTGGCCAGGATCGGGATCGTCGTGTCGTCGCCATGAAGCCGTTCGGCCTGGAACACATGCGTCTCGATCAGGTCGAAGACCGGCTTGAGGGCAAAGGTGACGTGGCCGACCTGATCGGCCAGCGTCTGGGTCGATAGATCGATGCCCTCGCATCTGAAGCGCGTGCTCTGGCGGTTCAGCGGCATGTGCTGGCCGAACTTGTCGAACACGATCGTCGCCAGCAGATTGGGGCCGAGGAAGCCGCGCGGCGTGGCATGGAACGGCGCAGGAGCTTGGCTGATTGCCTCACAATCCCGGCAGGTGAACTTTTCGCGCACCGTCTCGATCACTTTGAAGCGGCGCGGGATCTCCTCCAGCGTCTCGGTCACGTCTTCGCCCAGCTTCGACAGGCGTGAGCCGCCACAGCAGGCACAGACTGTCGGCGCTTCGATAACGATGCGCTCGCGCTCAATATCTTCTGGCCATGGCTTGCGCACCGGTCGCTTGCGGGTGAAGGCGCGCACGGACTGCGTTTTGGCCGCAGCTTCTTCGGCGGCCGATTCATCCTCGGCAGCCGAAGCCACGAGCTCTTCGAGCTGCAATTCCAACTGATCGATCAGCCGCTGCGTGCGTTCACGCCTCGGCCCATGCTTCTCGCGCTCCAGCTTTCCGATCAGCAATTGCAAATGCGCGTTCAGCGCTTCAATGCTGGATAACCTCGCCTTCGCGTTGGCCGCTTCCGCCTCCGCCTGGAGCCGCGCCGCGCGTTCGGCCAGCAGCGCCGCATGGGCGCTGGCAAGGTCCGAAGGCAGGGAAAGCGGAGGCAATGTCATGACGACATTGAATCAGATTTCCCAGTAATATCAATGCCTAAATGTCGTTAAACCCGGCTTGGGCGCCAAGTTTCCTGCGGCGCTCGCCAGTCTATTCCGGAGAGCAAATAGGAAAGCTGCGCCGGTGAGATCGCCACCGCGCCACCTTCGGCGGTAGGCCAGATAAACCTTCCGCGTTCCAATTTTTTCGTGAATAGGCAGGCCCCTTGGCCATCATGCCAGATCAATTTTATCAGATCGCCCCGGCGTCCTCTGAAGCAGAACAAATGACCGCCCAGCGGGTCATGCTTCAGCACTTCCTGAACCTGCAAGGCCAGCGACGGAAAGCCCCTGCGCATGTCGGTGTAGCCCGTCGCAAGCCACACCCGAACGCCTGTCGGGATCGGGATCATAGCAGCGTCTCCAGTCCCCGGACGATCCGAAGCAGCGCATCGATGTCGACATCATGATCGATGATGACACGTCGGCCATTCAGGCTCACGACCTCCATGCGGCCGCGAGGCACCATCGGCTCCTCCCGCGGCGGCGCTCCCGGCGTGATCAGCGCCGGCACAAAACCCTCAACACGAATGCTGCCGAGCTTGCCTCCCGTGCCAATGCGCGCCAGCGATATAGTTGCGAGCGGGAAACTCCATGCTTAACCGCCGTCGCGGAAACCTGGCGACCATCACCAGAAAAGCCCTCTTCGAGAATTTGCAGCTTCGCCTCGTCGGAAAAGCGGCGACGCCGACCCGTGTCGACGATCTCAAGCCGACTCACCGCTGTCCGGTAAATGTCCTTATGCCTGTCCATAAGGACAAAACGACAGATTCACCCTACGCCATCAAGGCGGCGCTCCCCGGATGCTTACGAAACATCTGCGCCCATCATGGAAGACTTTGGAATAAACAGTTCACGGTGACAATGACCGTGCCCAACTCACCCGCATCGTTAAAGCTGGCAATGAACCCCAGCATGACGCGAAAGCTTTACAACACCCTCGTTGTTTTGGGGTACATGATGAATGTGGTCGCACCCGGGACGGACTGGCGAACACGTCTAAGAAACTTGATCCGAGGGTGTCCTCTGGCTGATACAACAGCAATGGGCTTTCCAGCCAACTGGTTGCAGTTGCCAGCGTGGAAAGCTTAGCAGTATCGTCCACCGCGAGCGGTGCGTCCCTCCTGGAACTTGGTCTTCTCGTGCAAAGACGAGCGTGAAGGTGCTGAAAGAGCTTTGATCCTGCGCCATTTCGAGCATGGGCGCGTCAAGTTGCAGTCGGGAGACAATTCTGAGTTCATTGGATTTTTTCCACGTCTAGGGCGTTGTCACGTTGTTCGTGGCTTAACGGTTGACGGATAACCGGACGTGATGAGCGCGCCGACCATCAGCTACAAGAACCATCGCAAAGCGACTGCGCAGAAAGACGCCGTCGCGAAAGGATATCTGGTATCTGGACGAAGTGGTCGTAACGATCGGCGGGCGAAAGCATTGGCTTTGGCGAGCCGTCACCAGGACGGATATGTTCTCGACGAGATCGTGCAGGCCCGTCGTGACACCAAGGCTGCCAGGCGATTGCTGATCAGGCTGCTGAAGAAGCAAGGCCTCGCGCCAAAGAGGATTGTCACCGATAAACTGCGTTCATACGGGGCGGCAAAGCGAGATGTGATGCCGGCCATTGAACATAGATCACACAAGGGCCTCAACAACCGTGCGGAAAACTCCCATCTGCCCGTGCGAAAACGAGAACGAGTGATGCAGGGCTTCCGATCCGTCGGCGGTTTGCAACAATTTGTCCCGGTGTTCTCACCGGTTAGAAATCACTTCGTCCCGTCGCATCAAAAACCCTCCGCCCTCGCCACCCACATTCATCGGATTCGCGCCATGGCGCACTGGAAGGCCGTGACCGGCGCAACTGCCTGAGTTTAACTGAAAGCGCTTCGTCCGGCCTCAGCGGAACAACGTGACAACGCCGGTGACGGCGCCTGTTGTCCAAACGCTCGACGCACAGGCATCGCTGGTTGCTGACCTGAATGCTCATCTGCAGCATGACGGTTTTCAGTACTACGTCGACAAGCTGCTGCTGACGGAGGATATGCTGCCGATCCAGCGGCACTATGCAGCGTCGCTGATCGAGGCGTTCCTGGTGCACCACGTCCTTGATCTGGCCTTCGAGGCCGACCAGTTAGCAAAGAAGCAGCCGGCACATGCCGAAGGGGGAAGTGAGGTGTGCTAAATAACACCCCACGCCCGAAACCTCCCCCTCCCCGTCATCTCTCTGAGGCCGAGCTCCAACACGATCCGCCGCGCCCCTTGCGGCGTCACGTCGAGCGTCTTTGCCACCATCCCGGCCGACACCAACGGTTTTGCCATCACCAGCTCGACCAGCTCCGGCAGTTTTGACGAGACCCGTCGCCCCTCCAGCTTACGCTCCATCAGTTTTCGCGCCAATGCCAGACGATCATGCTCCTTCAGCCCGATCTCGGCCGCCGCGATCAGTCCGTGAGCGACGGCCAGCAGCCGGGTTTCGCGGTTGCGATGGCGACGGCGATCGACGGGGATGGTTTTCAGGCCGAGGTTGATGGCGGCGATATGATTTTGCGTAGTTACACCACCCCGGCGCAGGATGGCGGCGGCGAGCAGCCGGCCCATCCAGCCGGCATGCTGCAGCACGCCAATCTCGTTCCAGGCATCGAGGGCGATGATGGCCTGCAGCACCGCCGGCAACTCCTGGGCCTGGCCCAGAACGCTGCGCCATTCCTCCAGCCGCGCATCCTCGTCCCAATCCAGATCATACACGAGAGGATCCCGTTCCCGCGCCGCACCCGCCCCCGGGGCCGGAGCGCCTTTGGCGGGGCGGGCTTCCTGGCCTGTTCGATTGTCGCCTCCGAACGCGCGAGCAGCGCATCGATGGCGGCGAGCTCGGCGTCCAAAGGATCTTCACCCGCCTCGCCGCCGTCCTCGCCACCGCGCTCCGACCCCTCCCCTCCCCCGTCAGACACACCCGACGCGGCTTCGTCGGCCACACCGGCGCCTCCCTCTCCCAAAGATGCTGCAGGCCACGCCTGCCCGGGCCACGTGCGGCGGAGGGCGCGGAGGCCTTCTTCCGAGAGAGCCCAACTTGCGGGTTGACCTGCGATCCGGCGTCGGGTGCGCAGCACGTCGCGGGCGATGGTGAGTTCGTGGGTTGGGGTGCGGATGTCTCGGAGAGCGTCGTGGAGGACGAGGTCTTCGAGGTGGACGAGTTCGCCGTCGATCCAGAGGGAGGCGCAGGCGTCGGTGAAGTTTTGGCGTTCGAGGAGGCCGGGACCCACGGGAGAGCGGGCGATACGCTCGTCGAGACGGGCGAGGGCGCTGCTGGCCTCAGTGACGGGTTTCAGCAGTACCTGGAGCAAATCCGGTGGCACCAGGGATTCCTGTTTCCGGTAATTCATGATTCACTCCCTGCATGACGAAGCGCCGCCTGCCCATGGCCGAGCATGCCGATACGCTGTCGCTGAAGGCGCTGCGCGAGCTCGTGACCGGCCTGGTGGAGCGGGCTGATCGGGCAGACGCCCGAATTGAGAAGCTCGAAGCCGAAAACCAAAGGCTTGCGGATGAGAACGATCAGCTCAGACTGGAAAACACCCGGCTGAAGATCGACAACCAGCTTTTGCGCGACGAGATTGCGCGGCTGAAAAATCTGCCGCCCCGCCCGCCCTTCAGACCGTCGGGTATGGAGAAAGCAACGGGTGACAAGCCGCTCTCGGCCAAGGATCCGGCGCCCCGGCCGCGAGGGCCGAAGAACGACACGAAGCGGGTGACCCGTGAAGAGGTGCTGCCTGTCAGTGTGCCGACCGGATCGCGCTTCAAGGGCTACAAAGACTGCTTTGTCCGGGATCTGGTTCTGCAGGTCGAGGTGGTCCGGTACCGGCGGGAGTGCTGGGTGACGCCGGACGGAGACACAATCACAGCACAGCTGCCTACGGGGATACGAGGTGGCTTTGGGCCCAATCTGCGGCGGTTCTGTCTGATGCTGCATGCGCATGGCCAGGTCACGACGCAGCGAATGACGACGTTGCTCAACGACGTCGGTGTCGAGATCTCCAAACGCCAAGTGGTGCGGTTCTTGACAGAGAGGCTGGATGGTTTCCACGCCGAGGATGCTGCCGTCCTCCACGCCGGCCTCGTGTCTGCGCCCTATGTCACGGTCGACGATACCGGTGCGCGTCACGCCAACCGCAATTTTCATACGACGCATATTGGCGGCGAGCATTTCACAGCCTTTCGCACGGCGTCTTCGAAGTCGCGGCTGAACTTCCTCGCCCTGCTGCGCGGCAACTATCAGGACTATGTTCTCAACGACGCCGCTTTTGCGCTGCTGGAAGACCGACAGGTCGATCCTGCTCTTGCTGCCCGGTTGAATACCCATGAACCGGTGCGGTTTGCCAATCGCGTGCCCTTCCTCCAGCATCTCGCCGAACATGGCATCGACATCTTCGACACGGAGACGCTTCGGCCGTTCGCCGAGGCCGGCATATGGGGCGCCATCCGCCATCATGGCCTGGTTGGAAACGCGGTGATCGTCTCCGACGATGCAGGGCAGTTTCGGGTTGGTACCCACGCGCTGTGTTGGGTCCATGCCGAACGGCTGCTGCAGAAGCTGATGCCGGCCACACCCGGCCAGGTGAAGCACGTCGAGACCCTGCGCGAGCTCATCTGGCACTTTTACAAGGCTCTCAAAGCCTATCGACGAAGGCCTGACCCGGCTATGGCCAAGGGCCTGCAGGCCCGCTTCGACCGGATTTTCTCCATCCGCACAGGCTACAGCGATCTCGACAAACTGCTGTTTCGGCTGAGGCGTCGCAAGCCGGAGCTGCTGCGGGTTCTGGAGCGGCCGGAGATCCCGCTCCACACCAATGCGTCGGAGCGCGATCTGCGCGGCTTTGTCATCAAGCGGAAGATTTCCGGGGGCACGGTCAGCAGAAATGGACGCGAGGCGCGTGACAGCATGCTGGGCCTTTCGAAGACCTGCCAGAAGCTCGGCCTGTCGTTCTGGCACTATCTGGGCGATCGGCTGGGGGTCGGCACATCGCACCCAGCCATTCCCCCACTGGCCACCATGATCGTTGCCAGGTCCTGAGCGCATCACCGACGTTCTGGCTTTGGGAAGGACACGATCTTGCCGTCGTCGGACTGGATCTGCCCTGCGGTGTCGAGCACGTGGACGCCGGTGGGTTTCAGCAGGGTCGGCGATACATTCCATTGACGGTTATCATCGGCATGCACCGTCACCGTCTTCTTGTTGCGGCGGATGACGACACCACGAACCAGAACACCGCCAGGGCCTTCAAACTCCACGCCGCTTCCGACCCTGATTTCTTGAAGGGCCGCGGTGGTTCGCTGGTGATGCAAACACTGCAGACGCTCGACTATGCGGGGCCAGAACAAGAGCAGTGCGAAATCGTACGCTAAGAGCGAACGGAATGAGAACTTACGCAGCGTCCCTTAGCCTAGCCGGAAGTCTGAGCGACCGGAAGCCTTCGGGCATCTGATGTTCCGCGTCCCAGGTGTAGATGCCGGTAAGGTTGATGTGTTCCCAACTAAGCGGCGAGATGTGCTTCGACAGAGTATCAGGAATGTCTCGACCCGCTCGCTTCAGCTGTGTGATTGCACGGTCGAGATAGACGGTATTCCAATGGACGATCGCACTGACGACGAGGTTGAGACCCGAGGCGCGAAACGCTTGGCTCTCGAACGACCTGTCGCGAATCTCGCCTCGCTCGTGGAAGAAGACAGCGCGTTTGAGCTTATGGGCGGCCTCACCTTTGTTGAGACCCGCTTGGCATCTCCGCCGTAGCGCCGGACTTGAGTACCATTCGATCATGAAGAGCGACCTCTCGATACGACCGAGTTCGCGGAGCGCCCTCGCCAGATGGCTTTGCCTTGGAGATGCGGACAGTTTCTTGAGTATCGTAGACGGGACCACGGACCGCGTCGTGATCGACGCCGCAAGATGGAGCAGATCGTCCCAATGATCGAGGATTAGATTGGCATTGATCGGCACCCCGATGTGGTTCGACAGCGCCGGATAAGCGTCGCCCTTGTCGAACGTGTGGAACTTCCGGTCTTTGAGATTGCGCAGTCGCGGTGAGAACCGCTTTCCGATCAAGGCGAACAGCCCGAAGATATGATCACTGGCACCGCCCGTGTCGGTAAAGTGCTCCTGTATGTCGAGGATCGTGTCTTGATCGAAGAGCCCATCGAGCACATAGGCCGCCTCGCTCTCGGTCGGACTGATGGGCAGAATGCTGAAGTAGCCGTACTGATCAGACAGATGGCTATAGAATTTCGATCCGGGTTCACCGCCGTAATGCAAATTGATGTCGCCACGCTTTGCGGCTCGGTCGCTCACTCGGAAGAATTGGCCATCCGACGAAGATGTCGTGCCGTTGCCCCAAAGGCGGGAATGAGGATGGCAGGTGTGTGCATCGGTAATAGATGCTTGCGCAGCACGATATGTCTCGGATCGAGCATGGAATGTGCGCATCCACCCAATCTGATGAGCGCTGATCCCCTTGGATGCGCCAGCCATTCGCTTCGGCCCGAGATTAGTCGCATCCGCCAGGACGCCCGCCAGCATGGCAGAGACATTTTTCGGGACGTCGCCGGTGCGAACATGCGTGAATGAATCTGCAAAGCCGGTCCATTCATGCACCTCCCTCAGCAAGTCGGGAACCTCCACCAAGGGATACATGTCGCTGATCTCGGCATTCAGTTCCTCAGCGGCTGCAGGGACTTCGCTGGCGGTTGGTGTGACGATCAAGGTTCCTGCCTCTAGACGAACTCCCTCGAGCTTTCCAGATCGTGCTCTGTGCGCCAGACGCGTCAGGTTGAAGTCGAGCATCTGACGCGCTTCGGCAAGCCACTGCGCGCCGTCGCTCTGGACCCCCAAACCGAGACGATCGGCGTCCTTCATCGAGATGAATGTCGACTGCGGCATCAGATGCTCATCAATGGGCCGGAAAGATCGGCTGCCATCGACCCAGATCTCCGCAGATCTAAGCCGGTCTCTCAAAGCCGCGAGCGTGGCGATCTCGTAGAGACGGCGATCGGGTTTACCCTGTTCGAAGATAAGCCGTCGATCAGTTTGGCTGAGGTGGGTGATCGGCACGCGATCCGGGAGTGTCCGCCGCTTCTCTGCATAAAGCCGTTTCAGTAGCGCAATTGCCGCCAGCAGCGCGTCGTGGCGATGCGCCGAGCGGAACGTGAAGG
>NZ_LR723670.1:3820000-4055910 GCF_902502825.2 Pseudorhizobium flavum | reverse complement strand
AAAGATTCGTCCGGGTGACGTCTTCGCCCTGAATGCCCCCTATAACGGCGGCACGCATCTTCCGGACATCACGGTGGTGACCCCGGTCTTCGATGGCGAGGGCAAGAATATCCTCTTCTACGTCGCCTCGCGCGGCCATCATGCGGATGTCGGCGGCACCGCCCCCGGTTCCATGACGCCGCTCGCCACCACTGTCGACGAGGAAGGCGTTCTTTTCGACAACGTGCTGCTGGTCGATCGGGGACGCTTCGACGAGGCCGGCATTACCCGTCTTCTTTCCGATCACCCCTATCCCGCACGCAATGTCGCCCAGAACGTCGGAGACCTGCGCGCCCAGATCGCCGCAAACGAAAAGGGCGTGCACGAGATGCGCAAGATGATCGCGCAGTTCGGGCTCGATGTGGTGCAGGCCTATATGGGCCATGTGCAGGACAATGCGGAGGAGAGCGTGCGCCGCGTGGTCGAGAAGCTCGGAGATTCCGAATTCTCCTACGACACGGACCAGGGCAGCACGATCAGGGTGAAGATCACCGTCGACAAGGAAAAACGCGAGGCGACGGTCGACTTTACCGGCACCAGCCCGCAGAAGCCGAACAACTTCAACGCCCCCGAGCCCGTCACCCGCGCGGCGGTTCTCTATGTCTTCCGGGTCATGGTGGAAAGCTCGATCCCGATGAACGCCGGCTGCCTGCGGCCGATCCGCATCATCGTGCCCGAGGGTTCGATGCTGAAGCCGCAATATCCGGCCGCGGTCGTTGCCGGCAATGTTGAGACCAGCCAGCACGTCACAAATGCCCTGTTCGGCGCTCTCGGTGCGATCGCCGCCAGCCAGGGCACGATGAACAACCTGACCTTCGGCAACGAAACCTATCAGTACTATGAAACGCTCTGCTCCGGCTCGCCCGCCGGCGTCTTCAACGATGGGACGGGCTTCGACGGCACAGATGCGGTGCATGTCCACATGACCAATTCGCGCCTCACCGATCCCGAAATCCTGGAGACGCGCTATCCCGTGTTGCTCGAGGACTTCCACATCCGGGAGAACTCCGGCGGCAAGGGCAAGTGGTCGGCCGGCAATGGGACGAAGCGAACCATCCGCTTCCTGGAGAAGATGGATTGCGCGATCCTCTCTTCCCACCGCACCATTCGGCCGCATGGCCTTGAGGGCGGCGAGGCCGGTGAGCTCGGCCAGACCATCGTCCGGCGGCTCGATGGGCGGCTCGAAGACCTCGGCGGCTGCGGCCAGACCATCCTCGAAGCCGGCGAAGCGGTGACCGTCGTGACGCCCACCGGCGGCGGCTATGGAACCCGCAACTGACGTTAAGGCTGAGCGGGCGGCGGCACGACGCCGCCCGTTCCCATTTTCCGGTGGCCCCGGGAACCCATTGGTCGTCCGGGTGTTTCCTCACGGGGGCGTGCGGGTATCGTCGCGCCCTCCTAAATTCCAAGAAAACAGGAGGGAAGACGATGGACGAGAAGAACATGTCCGGCGGCGACAGGGTGCTCACCAACCGTCAGGGCCATCCGATCGCCAACAACCAGTCGCAGCGCACGGTAGGCTCACGTGGTCCGGCGACGCTCGAGAACTACCAGTTCCTCGAAAAGATCACTCATTTCGACCGCGAGCGCATTCCGGAGCGGGTTGTCCACGCACGCGGCTTCGTCTGCTACGGAGAGTTCGAGGCGACCGGCAAGATCGGCGACGAGCCGGCTTCGAAGTACACGCGCGCCAAGCTCTTCCAGCAGGCCGGCAAGAAGACCCCGCTCGCGATCCGTTTCTCCACCGTGATCGGCGGCCGCGATTCATCAGAGGTTGCGCGTGACCCACGCGGCTTTGCCGTCAAGTTCTATACCGAAGACGGCAACTGGGATCTTGTCGGCAACAACCTTGCGATCTTCTTCATCCGCGATGCAATCAAGTTCCCGGACGTGATTCACTCCCTGAAGCCCGATCCGGTGACCTTCCGGCAGGAGCCGAACCGCATCTTCGACTTCATGTCGCAGACGCCTGAATCCATGCATATGCTGACGCACCTCTTCTCGCCGCGCGGCATTCCGGCAAGCTATCGCCACATGGAGGGCTTTGGCGTCAACACCTACAAGATGGTCAATGCCCAGGGTGAGACCTGTCTGGTCAAGTATCACTTCCATCCACGCTGCGGCATTGCGAGCCTCACCGCAGAGGAAGCGGCCAAGGTGCAGGGCCAGGATTTCGGCTCGGCCTCCAAGGATCTCTTTACCGCCATCGAACGGGGCGAGTATCCGCAGTGGGACATGTATGTGCAGATCATGGAAGACCATGATCATCCGGAGCTCGAATGGGATCCGCTGGACGACACGAAGATTTGGCCGGAGAAGGATTTCCCGCTCCGCCACATCGGCACGATGACGCTCAATCGCAATGTCGAGGACTTCTTCAACGAGAACGAACAGATCGCCATGGGCACCGGCGTGCTTGTCGATGGCCTCGACTTCTCTGACGACAAGATGCTGGTCGGCCGCACCTTCTCCTATTCCGACACGCAGCGCTATCGCGTCGGAACAAACTACCTGCAACTGCCGGTGAACCAGGCGAAGAACGCCAAGGTCGCGACCAACCTCTCCGGCGGTACGATGTCCTATCGCCGCGAGATGGCGCCAGGCCAGAACCCGCATGTCAACTACGAGCCCTCGATCCACAACGGCCTCACCGAGAGCCCGGTCGAGCAGCCGAACAATCCGCCGGAGATCCATGGCCGCCTGACGCGCAGCGTGCTGGAGCGTCGTAACGACTATGTCCAGGCGCGTGGCCGCTACTGCACGATGATGGACTGGGAACGCGACGACCTCGTCTTCAACATGGGCGACCTGCTCGGCCAGTGCGAGCGCGACGTCCAGGAGCGCATGGTCTGGCACTTCTTCCTCGTCCATGACGACTACGGTCGTCGCGTCGGCGAGAAGCTCGGCATCAGTGCCGACGACGTCAGGAAGCTCGGTCCGCTGCCGAAGCAGATCCTCACGGACGAGGACCAGAGGCGCCTGCAGAACCTGGGCAACAATGGCGACAAGATCGATCCGACGGTCTGGGGCCAGTGGACGAGTTCGGTGAAGAACTACAAGGCCTCCGCCGAGGAAGTCCTGATGGGCAAGCTGCCGAACGAGGGCATGACCCGGAGCCAGGCGGCGGAATGACCCCTGCTGGCCGGCTCCACGAGGGCCGGCCGGTTCTTCAACGGAAGGATCGATCATGAGTGATAGCGAGCCTCGCGACCCAAACCATAGAAATTCAGATGCCGTGCCGCCCGGCACACCCAATGCGGCGGAAAATACCTGCCGCCGCTGCTCGGGCTCCGGCCGGATCGATGGCTCCGAATGCTAAGACTGCGGCGGCACCGGCAAGGTGCTCACGCCGGTTGGCGGCGCCGGCTGACAAACCACCTCCCCTTGCCGCGCCTGGCATGCTAGACGGCGCGAATGCAAGGCAAGACGATCGCAATCATCGGCGGCGGACCCGCGGGGCTCATGGCCGCCGAGGTATTGTCGGCTGACGGCTGCGACGTCACGGTCTATGATGCCATGCCGACCTTCGGCCGCAAGTTCCTGCTCGCGGGCAAGTCCGGGCTCAACATCACCCATTCGGAAGAATTCAAGACGTTCCGAACCCGCTTCGGCAGCGCCAACGCGCGGCTGCGCCCCGCACTGGATGAGTTTACCCCGCAGGACATCCGCAACTGGGCCCAAGGTCTTGGTACGGAAACCTTCGTGGGAAGCTCGGGGCGTGTATTCCCGAGGGTCATGAAGGCTTCGCCGCTGCTGCGGTCCTGGCTGCGCCGGCTGGAGCACCAGGGGGTCCGGCTCATGCCGCGCCACTGCTGGATCGGGTTCGAGAATGGCGGGTATGCGTTCGACACCGCGGCCGGCCCCTTGCTCGTTCGCGCGGACGCATGCCTTCTCGCCCTCGGCGGCGCCAGCTGGCCACGCCTCGGCTCCGATGCCGCCTGGGTGCCGTGGCTGAAGGCGCGCAACGTCCGGATCATTCCCTTCCGCCCCGCCAATTGCGGTTTCGACGTCGCCTGGAGCGACGCCTTCCGCGAACGGTTCGCTGGATCCCCGGTCAAATCAGTGACCGCGACATCAGAGGCCGGCACGATCCAGGGGGAATTCGTCATCTCGCGGCATGGCATCGAAGGCAGCCTCGTCTATGCTCATGCCGCAGCGCTGCGCGACCAGCTGGAGCTGACAGGCGGAGCGGCGCTCGTAGTCGATCTCGCGCCCGGGCGAATAGAGGGCCGGCTTGCCCGCGATCTCGCTCGACAGGACCGCAAGGCAAGCTTCGCCAACCGGCTGCGCAAGGCAACGGGGCTGGACGGCGTGAAGGCCGCGCTGCTACGGGAGTGCGTTCCGGATGCCTCCCTCCTCGATGCAGAGACGATCGCCTCCCGCATCAAGGCGCTGCCGATCCCGCTCCTGCGGCCACGACCGATCGAGGAGGCGATCTCGTCTGCGGGTGGCATCGCCTGGTCCGCACTCGACGAGACGTTCATGCTGAAGCAGCTCCCGGGTGTGTTCGTCGCCGGCGAGATGATCGACTGGGAGGCGCCGACCGGCGGCTACCTCCTCACGGCCTGCCTCGCCACCGGACGAGCTGCCGCGCGCGGTATCGAGGAGTGGCTCGCCGGTCGCTGAGGAAGCGCCGGTGTCCGCGGCAACAGGTCATAGACGAAGCGGCTTCCATCCAGCCTCGATGCGAGGCTAGGGTGCAACGACCTACGCTTACCGACGCTCCAGGGCCGACTGCACATGACGCTTACCAGACGCCGACATCTCGTCAGCACCAGACGCACCGTAACGGGGCTGATGCTCGTCGCGGCCATTTCCTTCATTGCAGGAATGACCGATGCCGTCGGTCTTTTGCTTACCGGCGACTTCGTATCCTTCATGACGGGCAACACGACGCGCGCCGCGCTCTCCTTCGCCGACGGCAACTATGGGCATGCGATCGTCCTGCTCGCGGCACTCTGGGTCTTCATCATCGGCAATGCGCTGGGGATCATCATCGCCCATACGCTCTCCACCCGCCGGACCTTCGCCGTCCTCGCCAGCGTCGCTCTTGTCGTCGCGGTCGCGGCCCTGATGCCCGACGAAGGTTATCGTCGCATCCAGTTCTACCTCATCATCCTGGCAATGGGCATGATCAACGCCACGGTGGAGCACATCGAGGGCCTGCCGATCGGCCTGACCTATATAACCGGGGCGCTGTCCCGGTTCGGGCGGGGGGTCGGCCGGTGGATCGTCGGCGACCGCAATCCGACAGGTTGGGTGATACAGACGATCCCGTGGAGCGGCATGGCTGCCGGTGCAGTCTCAGGCGCCTTCCTGACCAATTGGCTCGGCAAGGATGCATTGTGGGCCGTGGTGATCGGCATCGTGACCATCGCCATTGCGACGGTCTTCCTGCCGCGCCCGCTTCATCTCCATTTCCAGCAACCGATCGTGCCGAAAGGCCGGCGGCGGCGTTGACAGCGCAGATCGAATGCGGCGACACATCTCACCATGTTCATCCTCTCCAAACTCTTTTGGCTCGCAGTCCAGCCGCTCTCCCTTGCCTTCCTTCTTTCGGCTGTCAGTGCCCTGCTGGCGTTTACCGGCTTTCGCCGTACCGGCGGGATTGCGGCAGCGCTCGCCGCTCTCGTCCTTTTCGTGACGCTCTATACGACGGCAGGCGGCGTTGCCCTGCAGGTGCTGGAAGCGAGGTTTGCGAAGCCGTCGGAGGAGCCGCGGGAGGTGAGCTGCATCCTCATCCTCGGCGGCGCCATGGAAAACGAGGTCACCACCAGCCGCGGCGGCGTGGAGTTCAACCAGGCGGCCGAACGATTCGTCGAGCCGCTTCGGCTCGCGCTTCGTCATCCGCAAGCCCGCGTCCTGGTCTCCGGCGGCGACGGGTCGATCAGCGGCGCCTACGAGGGCGAGGCCAGTGCATCGGAGCGCCTGTTCTCTGCGTTCGGCATCCCGCCGAACCGGCTGGTGAAAGAGAACGCTTCACGCACCACCTATGAAAATGCGCAGCAGACAAAGGATGTTCTGGCGCGAGAAGGCATCACGGACTGCCTCCTGGTAACCTCCGCCTTTCACATGCCGCGGTCGATGGGGCTCTTCCGAAGGGCAGGCATACCCGTTACACCCTGGCCGGTCGACTACCGAACGAGCGGCATCTTGCGCCTCGGCTTCGACTTCACCCAGCCTACCTCGAATGCGCAGCTGACCTCGACTGCGGTGCGTGAGTGGCTGGGCCTGCTCGGTTACTATGCCACCGGGCGCATCGACAGCGTCTTCCCCGCTGAATGACTGCTACTTCCGCGAGATCGTCACGAAGCGTCCGCCGCGCACGCGGACGGTCATCTCGCAGGGCTTGTCGTCCGTGCGCTCGCAGAAGCGCGGGTGCATCTTCATCACGAAGACCATGTTGCCAAAGCGCTTGATGAAATCGTAGCCGTAGACACGGGCGGTGGCGATCATGAAGTAGCCGCCCTCCTTGGCTCGCAGATAGAAGTTGTAGGGGCAACCGTCTTCATTGCAGTCCGGGCCGCGCGTCCCGTCGCAGGTGATCTCGCCATGATTGCTGACGGCATCGACAATGCCGTCATTGTTGATGTCCAGCCGGGTCATGAAGCCGCTGCCGAACTGGGCGATCTTGCACTGTTTGCGGAAGTGATCCTTCTCGTAGATCTCCGGATCGTTCAACAACTGCTGCTGCGCCGGTGCTGCCGTCGGTACGAGCGCCAGCGCTAGGACCTGCGCGGCGATGATCAGATGCTTTTTCACGGGCATTGGCTCCTAACCCCTTCGCCTCCTCGCGCGACGCGCGTAAGAAGACCGAATACATGAAGCCGTGCTAACGCATGGCACTTGCGCGACGCTGGAGGGTGAGACGTGCTCTACATACTGGACTACGCCGGTGTGGTGGTCTTTGCCGCGACTGGCGCACTGGCAGCCTCGCGCAAGCAGCTCGACATCATCGGCTTCCTCTTCTTCGCGGCGCTGACCGGCGTCGGCGGCGGAACGCTCCGGGACCTTGTTCTAGGACGGACGCCCGTCTTCTGGGTCGTCGACCCGGCCTACATCCTCGCCTGCGTCGCCACCGGTGTCGTCGTGTTCTTCGCGGCCCATCTCGTCGAGTGGCGATACCGGCTGCTGCTCTGGCTCGACGCAGTCGGACTTTCGGCCTACAGCGTGATGGGTGCCGCCATTGGGCTCGCCTCGACGGGCTCGGCATCGATCGCCATCGTGACAGGCGTCCTGACGGCCACATGCGGCGGCATCCTCCGCGACACGCTGGCCGACGAACCTTCCGTTCTCCTGCGCTCAGAGGTCTATATTTCCGCCGCACTTGCCGGCGCCGGGGCCTTCACCCTGCTCGAAGTCCTGGGCATGCCGTCGCTTGCAAGCTCGGCCGCGGGTTTCGTCGTTGCATTTGGGCTGCGTGGCGGAGGGATTCGCTACGGGTGGACCATCCCGCGGTACCGGCCGAGAGCCGGGCGCGATCCGGAAGATGTCATCGGCAAACGCTGAGAAATCTAGCTCTTCTTCTCGCGGAGCCGGATCACGACATCGACATAGGAGATTTCCATCCCTTCCGGAGCGGGCGGCAGGTTGCCGATCTCGATATTGCTGACGGGGATGTCCAGGACCTCGTTGCGGCCCTCTATGAAGAAGTGATGGTGGTCGGAGACGTTGGTGTCGAAGTAGGTCTTGGCGCCCTCGACCGCCAGCACGCGGATCATCCCTGCTTCCGTGAACTGGTGCAGCGTATTGTAAACCGTGGCGAGCGAGACCGGCACATCGGCGGCAATTGCCTCCTCGTGCAGTTCTTCCACCGTCAGGTGGCGGTCACCCTTGGCGAAAAGCAATTCGGCGAGGGCGATGCGCTGGCGCGTCGGCCGCAAGCCGCAATCGCGCAACTTCGTCTCTATGCTGAACAAAGCCCCTGCCATACTGCCAACACGCCCCATCACTGTCTGTGACATACTATCTTGAGTTTCGGATATAACTTTTGCAGGCCCCGCTTTCAATAGGGTGCGCAGTGCTTGGGCCCCGGGCAGGAGCCTCCCAAAAACGAGCATTTTCGTCGTCGACCTCTGGCTTGCGGGCCAAGCTTCCTATATGCGGTCCCATGAATGCTGTCCGCCGAGATCGTCCGGTCTACCGTATACGCTTTCGCTACGGACATGGTTGTGCTTCAATTTCCGCCGTCCCTGTCATAATGATCTGGCTCGGCACGAGGGAACCAAACTTTGATGACGGAAAGACAGTCAAGCTTCTCTTACGATGAAATCCTCGCCTGCGGCCGGGGGGAATTGTTCGGGCCGGGCAATGCCCAGCTACCCCTGCCCCCCATGCTGATGGTGCACCGGATCACCGATGTTTCGGAGACCGGCGGCGAGTTCGGCAAGGGCTACATCCGCGCCGAGTACGACGTCCATCCGGACGACTGGTACTTCCCGGTCCACTTCCAGGGCAACCCGATCATGCCGGGCTGTCTCGGCCTGGATGGCATGTGGCAGCTTACTGGTTTCTACCTCGGCTGGCTGGGCGAGGAAGGTCGCGGCATGGCGCTCTCCACCGGCGAGGTGAAGTTCAAGGGCATGGTTCGTCCGCATACGAAGCTTCTCGAATATGGCATCGACTTCAAGCGCGTCATGCGCGGTCGCTTGGTGCTCGGAATCGCCGATGGCTGGGTCAAGGCGGACGGGGAAACCATCTATCAGGCAACCGACCTGCGTGTCGGTCTGTCGAAGGAAAAGGCCGCCTGAGCTACGGCACCGGCGCGGCATCAAGCAGAAAAGGTCATCAAGATGAGACGGGTTGTTGTCACGGGTCTCGGCATCGTGTCCTCCATCGGAAACGACGCTTCCCAAGTCACCGAATCTCTCCGCCAGGCAAAGTCGGGCATCTCCTTCTCACAGGATTTCGCCGACCACGGCTTCCGCTGCCAGGTGTGGGGCCGGCCCGACCTCGATCCGACCGATCTCGTCGACCGTCGCGCCATGCGCTTCCTGTCGCAAGGCGGTGCTTGGAACCACGTCGCCATGAAGCAGGCGATTGCGGATTCCGGTCTCGATGAGAAGGACTACAGCGAGAACGAGCGCGCGGGCATCATCATGGGGTCAGGCGGCCCGTCGACCCGCACCCTCATCGAAGCAGCCGACATCACCATCAAGAACGGCAGCCCGAAGCGGATCGGCCCGTTTGCCGTGCCGAAAGCCATGTCCTCGACGGCATCGGCGACGCTTGCTACCTGGTTCAAGATCCATGGCGTGAACTATTCGATCTCGTCGGCCTGCTCCACCTCAGCCCACTGCATCGGCAATGCCGCGGAGATGATCCAGTGGGGCAAGCAGGACCTGATGTTCGCCGGCGGCCACGAAGACCTCGACTGGACCATGTCTAACCTCTTCGACGCCATGGGCGCGATGTCCACGAAGTACAATGACCAGCCGGCAAGCGCCTCGCGTGCCTATGACGTCGATCGCGACGGCTTCGTCATCGCAGGGGGTGCGGGGGTCCTCGTTCTCGAGGAACTGGAACATGCCAAGGCGCGCGGCGCCAGGATCTATGCCGAGATCGTCGGCTATGGCGCCACCTCCGACGGCTACGACATGGTGGCTCCTTCAGGCGAAGGCGCTGTCCGCTGCATGCGGCAGGCGCTGTCCACGGTGAAGGGAGACGTCGATTACATCAACACCCACGGCACTTCGACGCCGGTCGGTGATTCCAAGGAAATCGGCGCGATCCGCGAAGTCTTCGGCGACAGGATCCCCCACATCCAGTCCACCAAGTCGCTGACCGGCCACTCGCTCGGTGCCGCTGGCGTACAGGAATCGATCTATGGCCTGTTGATGATGCAGGAGAAGTTCATCGGTGAAAGCGCGCACATCCAGACGCTCGATCCGGAGTTCGAGGGTGTCCCGATCGTGCGCAAGCGCATCGACGATGCGAAGATCGACACGGTCCTTTCCAATTCCTTCGGGTTCGGCGGCACCAACGCCACGCTCGTTTTCCAGCGCTACAACGGGTAGAATTTCATGACAGGGTTCATGCAGGGGAAGCGCGGCCTGATCATGGGGGTCGCGAACAATCACTCCATCGCGTGGGGTATCTCGAAGGCAGTTGCGTCCCAGGGGGCCGAACTCGCCTTCACTTACCAGGGCGAGGCCCTTGGCAAGCGGGTAAAGCCGCTCGCCGCTGAAGTCGGCTCTGATTTCCTGCTGCCGTGCGACGTCGAAGACATCGCCTCCGTTGACGCTACCTTCGAAGCCATCCGCGAGCGCTGGGGCAAGCTCGACTTCCTCGTCCACGCGATCGGCTTTTCAGACAAGAACGAGCTCAAGGGGCTCTATGCCGATACCACGCGGGACAATTTCTCGCGCACCATGGTCATCTCCTGCTTCTCCTTCACGGAGGTCGCCAAACGCGCCGCGGGTCTGATGGCCGAGGGCGGCTCGATGCTGACGCTGACCTATGGCGGCTCCACGCGCGTCATTCCCAACTATAACGTCATGGGTGTGGCCAAGGCTGCGCTTGAGGCCTCGGTGCGCTATCTGGCAGCTGACTACGGTCCGCAAGACATCCGCGTCAACGCGATTTCCGCCGGCCCCGTCCGCACCCTCGCCGGCGCCGGTATTTCCGACGCCCGCGCCATGTATTCCTGGAACCAGAAGAACGCACCCCTGCGGCGCACGGCGACCATCGAGGACATCGGTGGATCGGCGCTCTACCTGCTGTCGGATCTCTCGCGCGGCGTGACGGGCGAAATCCATTTCGTCGACGCGGGCTACAATATCACGTCGCTGCCGACGCTCGAGCGGCTCCGCAAGGCGGACGTTGAGTAGTCCTCGGGAGGACTCAATGAAAGCCCGGCATTCATGCAGGGCTTTCATTGGTTGACGCCTTCTACTTCCTCGCCCACAGCACCTTGAAGCGTGCGTTGCGGCAGGTTTCGCCACTCTCCCTGAACTCTTCCTTCAGGACCGGCTCGTAAGGCAGGCCGCGATTGGCGACCAGCATCAGCCTGCCATTGCCCCTGAGCGCCGATGCGGCGGTGCGGATCATTGCCTTGCCCAGTTCGGGATCGGCCGCCTGCGCCTCGTGGAAGGGCGGGTTCATGATCACCAGGTCGTATTTCTCCTTGGGTGGCTCCACGGCGAGATCTTGCCAGAAGAACCGCGCATTGAGGTTCGGACAATTGCGAGCGACGTTCACCCTGGCGAACTCCAGCGCCTTATAGTCCGCCTCGAAGAGATCGATGCGGTTGACGCGTGGAGCCTGCTCCGCCAGGCGCACGGTGAGGTAGCCCCACCCTGCACCGAAATCCGCGGCATTGCCGTCAAAGTCGGTCGGGAGCCGCTCCGCGAGAAGCTCGGACCCCGGATCGACGCGGTCATGGGAGAACATCCCCGGTGCGGCCTGGAAGCGGCCTTCCACCGTGACCGGCAGCTTCTTCAGCGCCTGAATGGCAGCCGTCGCATCCTGCGGTCGCGCCAGCCAGATCGCCACCCCATGATACTTCGGGCTATAGTCGAGCTGTATGCCGAGCTTGAGCAGCGTGTTTCGCAAGGGCTGGATACCGTCCTCCTTGCCGCCGGCAACGATGATCATCCCGCCTTGCCTGACGCGCTCCAGCGCTTCCGCCACACGGTTCTCGTTCTCGCCCTTGTGCTTGCCGCACAGGACAAGAGCCATGTCATGGTCATGCCCCTCAGCTTCGGGAAGGGTCCCTTCCGGCAGGAAGCGGAACATCGGCCGGAACGGCTGTACCGCCGTCACCTTTGCCGCGAAACCTTCCGGAAAGCCTAGCCCGGCTTCCGCCCCCAGGAAGAGAACACGCTCGCCCGCCAGCGGGACCGGGACTGCTCCGGTGGCGAAAGGATGGAAGAGTGTCTTCAGGGCATCTCGGCTCATCGCGGCTGACCTTCGAAAAATGGATAAAGAAAAGGCGCGGAAACCATCCCGCGCCTCAATGCTTCAGGAAAGAAGAACCTTACTCGGCAGCTTCGCCGCCTTCGCTCTTCTTTTCCTTCTTCTCCTGCGGGATCTCCTGGCCGGTCGTCTGGTCGACGACCTTCATGGACAGGCGAACCTTGCCGCGCTCGTCGAAGCCCATCAGCTTCACCCAGACCTTGTCGCCTTCCTTGACGACGTCGGTCGTCTTTGCAACGCGGTCGGCTGCGAGCTGCGAGATGTGCACGAGGCCATCACGCGCACCGAAGAAGTTGACGAAGGCGCCGAAATCGGCGGTCTTGACGACCGTTCCTTCGTAGACGGCGCCGACTTCCGGTTCCGCAACGATCGAATGGATCCACTTGCGGGCTGCCTCGATCTCCTTGCCGGAGGACGAGGCGATCTTGACGGTGCCGTCGTCCTCGATGTTGATCTTGGCGCCGGTCTTTTCCACGATTTCGCGGATGACCTTGCCGCCCGAGCCGATGACTTCGCGGATCTTGTCGACCGGGATGTTCATCACTTCGATGCGTGGAGCGAATTCGCCCAGCTGCCCACGGCTTTCCGTGATGGCGTTGGCCATCTCGTTGAGGATGTGCTTGCGGCCACCCTGCGCCTGGCCGAGTGCGACCTTCATGATCTCTTCGGTGATGCCGGCGATCTTGATGTCCATCTGCAGCGAGGTAATGCCGTCAGCCGTACCCGCCACCTTGAAGTCCATGTCGCCGAGATGATCCTCGTCGCCGAGAATGTCGGAAAGGACGGCGAAGCGTTCACCTTCGAGGATCAGACCCATGGCGATACCGGCCACCGGCTTTGCGATCGGAACGCCGGCATCCATCAGCGCAAGCGAGGTGCCGCAGACGGTTGCCATGGAGGACGACCCGTTGGATTCGGTGATCTCCGAAACCACGCGCAGCGTGTAGGGGAACTGCTCGGCGGTCGGCAGCATCGGGCGGATGGCGCGCCATGCGAGCTTGCCGTGGCCGATCTCGCGACGACCTGGGGAACCCATGCGGCCCGTTTCACCAACCGAGTAGGGCGGGAAGTTGTAGTGGAGCAGGAAGCGCTCCTTGTACATGCCAGTCAGTGAGTCGACATACTGCTCGTCTTCGCCGGTGCCCAGCGTCGCAACCACGATGGCCTGGGTTTCGCCGCGGGTGAACAGTGCGGAGCCGTGCGTGCGCGGCAGGATCCCGACTTCCGAAACGATCGGACGGACGGTTTCCAGGTCGCGACCGTCGATGCGGCTCTTGGTGTCGAGGATGTTCCAGCGGACGATCTTTGCCTGCAGGTGCTTGAAGACGGCACCGATGACTTCCGGCGTATACTTCGGCTCCACGCCTTCCGGGAAGAAGTGCGCCTTCACCTTGGCCTTGACGGCGTCGACGGCGGCGTAGCGGTCGGCCTTCTGGGTGATCTTATAGGCGTCGCGCAGTTCCGCCTCGAAGTGCTGCAGCATTTCGGCTTCAAGTGCCGAGTGATCTTCGGGCTGGAAGTCGCGCGGCTCCTTGGCAGCCACTTCTGCGAGCTTGATGATCGCGTCGATGACCGGCTGGAAGCCCTTATGGCCGAACATGACGGCGCCGAGCATCACATCTTCCGGCAGTTCCTTGGCTTCGGACTCGACCATCAGGACGGCGTCCTGGGTGCCGGCAACGACGAGGTCGAGTGTCGACTCGTCCATCTCGTCGAGATGCGGGTTCAGCACGTATTCGCCATTGATGTAGCCGACGCGCGCGCCGCCGATCGGGCCCATGAAGGGAACGCCGGACAGCGTCAGGGCTGCCGAGGTGGCAACCATGGAGAGGATGTCGGGGTTGTTTTCCAGGTCATGCTGGATGACCGTGACGACGACCTGCGTGTCGTTCTTGTAACCTTCCGGAAAGAGCGGACGGATCGGGCGGTCGATCAGGCGGGATACGAGGGTCTCGTTCTCCGACGGACGGCCTTCACGCTTGAAGTAGCCGCCAGGAATCTTGCCGGCGGCATAGGTCTTTTCCTGATAGTTGACGGTCAGCGGGAAGAAGTCCTGGCCCGGCTTCGGCGACTTGGCCGAAACAACGGTCGCAAGAACGACGGTCTCGCCGTAGGTGGCGAGGACGGCACCGTCCGCCTGGCGGGCGATCTTGCCGGTTTCCAGCTTGAGCGGACGTCCGGCCCACTCGATTTCAACAGAATGCGTATCGAACATTATTCGTGTCCTTCGTGGCGCGGCCTCTAAGCGTCCGAGGACGGTACGGCCGGCGCGTGTGGTGACGTGACACGGGCAAGACAACGGGAGGCTTTCGGTCCGGCGGATCATCTCGATCCTGTCGAGGCAGGCTATCTGCCTAGCGAAAGCATCCGGCAATCCTGCCCCATGGCAGGTCATCGGTTGATTTGGCGGGTCCGGCCCATCCGGCCTGCCAGTCCGACCCCTTCGGGGCCAGCATTTCCGATCATGCGGAAATAGGCATGGCGGGCGTCTCCTGCGAGGCGCCCGCCATGAAACGTCTTAGCGGCGGATACCCAGGCTGGCGATCAGCTTGGTATACCGGCCTTCGTCCTTCTTCTTGAGATAGTCAAGAAGCGAGCGACGGCTGGAAACCATCGCGAGCAGACCACGGCGGGAATGGTTATCCTTCTTGTGGCCCTTGAAGTGTTCGGTCAGGTTGTTGATGCGCTCCGTCAGGATCGCAACCTGGACTTCCGGAGAACCGGTGTCGCCTTCGACGGTGGCGTATTCCTTGATCAGCGCAGCCTTGCGCTCGGCAGTAATCGACATCGGACAGGTCCTTTCTTGGTGAGGATCATGGGGTCGCCTGTGGCCGGGATGTCGTCCAGCCATGGCCGTGAAAGCAAAAGGGATGCCTGTGGCACCCGATGCTGGCGGTGCCTATACTCCATATGCCCCGCAAATGGAAGGGCCTAGCACCGTCTCAGCCGAAGACGCGCTTGGGCCGGAACTCGCCCTGCCCGATCTCGCCGATCGCAACCAGCCGTCCCCGGGCGGTCGCATAGGCCTCCGGCTCGGCAAGCGGGGCATCACGTCCCCGAACGATCACCGGATTTCCCATCCGCAGGCGATGCGCCTGGTCGTCCGTCACCGCAAGATGCGGAAGGTTGGAGAGTGCCTCGGCAGTATCGATCAGGTAGGCGTCGAGCGAAGCAAGACGTTCCTCCCGGTCCTCGATCTTCTCGAGCGCCACGAGGTCGGCGAGCGGCACCATGCGATCTTCGCCAAACGGTGCGACGAAGGTGCGCCGCAGGCCGGAGATATGGCCGAAGCATCCGAGATCACGGCCGAAGTCGCGTGCCAGCGCCCGTACATAGGTGCCCTTGCCGCACTCGACCTCGAAATGGGCAGTATGCGCATCGGGGCAGCCAATCAGAGTCAGTCGATGGATCTCCACCTCGCGGGAGGGGATTTCGACCACCTCCCCATCGCGTGCAAGGTCGTAGGCCCGTTCGCCGGCGATCTTGATTGCCGAGAACTGCGGCGGCACCTGGCTGATCGTGCCGGTATAGCGCGGCAACAGGGCGCGGATATCCTCCTCGGTCGGCCGCTTGTCGGACGTGTGCGTGACCTCGCCTTCGAGGTCGTCCGTCAGCCGCTCCTCGCCCCAGGTCACAGTAAACTCGTAGACTTTGCGACCATCCATGACATAGGGAACGGTCTTGGTGGCGTCGCCGAGCGCAATTGGCAGCATTCCCGACGCCAATGGGTCGAGCGTGCCTGCATGACCGCACTTCTGGGCATTGAACAGCCACTTGATCTTGGAGACGGCTTCGGTCGAACCGAAGTCAACGGGCTTGTCGAGGATGAGCCAGCCCGATACCGGGCGGCCCTTGGGCTTGCGAGGCTTTGACATGGATTACTTTTCTTATTCTTCGTCTTCGGAGGCCGGCGTGTCGAGGTCGCGCCTCACCTCGGGGGACCGCAACAGCTGGTCGATCTTCTTGTAGTTGTCGAAGCTGGTATCGTCCCGGAACCGGACTTCCGGCATGTATTTCATCTGCCGCAGCTGGCCACCAAGCCGGCCACGGATGAATTTCGCATTGCGGTTCAACGCGTCGATGACCGCCTTGTGATCCGGCAGGCCGAGGGGCGTCACATAGGCGGTGGCGATCTTGAGGTCGGGCGACATCCGCACTTCGGAAACCGAAATGACGGTCTTCTCCAGGAGATCGTCGCGCACCTCGCCCCGCTGCAGCACCTGGGTGATTGCGGCGCGCACCTGCTCACCAACGCGAAGCATGCGCTGGGACGGCGCCGAGGAGGTTGCTTTTGCCATTCTTGTATCTCTTTCGCGCGGCTCTGGCGTCTGGCTCCGGGCCTGTCGCGCCGCGCTTCACGGTTTTCCAGGCTCAAATGCATCGTCAGGCCGCAAAGGTCAAGGACTGCGCGTCCGCCCGCCCTTGACGTGGCGCAAGAAATGTCCAACTACGTCTGCTTCTTCGTGCCGGCAGAAAAGCGGCGCGGATCAGAACCCGGTGCCGGGCCCCTCTGGCGAGAGTACTACGGCGCTCTCGCGATGTCGGTACCGCCTGCAAATAAGCCGGCGGATTTTTTATGTCCATGACACATGTGCTTCTAGCCTGCAGCGATGCCGGAATGGCTTCGGCTGCTCGACTGCCTTCTTACGCGGCCTTCCGAAAGGAGGCCGGCAAATGAACCAGGCGCAATCCCATACCTCCCTGTTCGGCTATCTGAAGTGGTCGATCATCGTCACCGTTGTCGGCCTTCTTCTCGGCGGCGTACTTGGATGGCAGACGACGGGGACCGTCAGCGGCATGCTGACCGTCTTCTTCATCTGTGCCGTTCTGGCGGTGCTGGAAATCTCGCTCTCCTTCGACAATGCGATCGTCAACGCGAACAAGCTGAAGGACATGACCCCTGTCTGGCAGCAGCGCTTCCTGACCTGGGGCATCCTGATCGCGGTCTTCGGCATGCGCATCGTCTTCCCGCTGCTGATCGTGGTGATCGCCGCGGGCATCGGACCGATCGATGCGATCGTGCTGGCAGCTGCCCAACCGGACGAATATGCCCGCATCATGCGTGATGCGCACCTGCCGATCGCGGCCTTCGGCGGCACCTTCCTGATGATGGTCGGCCTCACCTACTTCTTCAACCACGAGAAAGACATCCACTGGGTGGTGGTACTGGAGAAGTACATGTCGCGTTACGCGACCATCAAGGGCGTGGAAATCGCCTTCGTGCTGGCGCTGATCCTGATCTTCTCGAACATTCTCGACGGGGAGAACTCCTACACTTTCCTGACCTCGGCAATCTACGGTCTGATCACCTTTCTGGCTGTCGAATTGCTGGGCGGGCTACTCGACGCCTCGCAGCGAGCCATGTCTGAAGCGGCAAGGGGCGGCCTCGGCGCCTTCATCTATCTCGAGGTGCTGGATGCCAGCTTCTCGTTCGACGGGGTGATCGGTGCGTTTGCGCTGACGCAGAACCTCTTCATCATCGCGATCGGCCTCGGCATCGGCGCCATGTATGTCCGCTCGATGACGATCATGCTGGTGGAGAAGCAGACGCTCACACACTACCGCTACCTCGAGCATGGCGCGTTCTACGCGATCCTCATTCTTTCGGTGATCATGTATGTGCAGACGCTGTACCACATCCCGGAGGTCATCACCGGTCTCGGCGGCGCAAGCCTCATAGGCCTGTCGCTCTGGTCCTCGATCCGGCACAACCGGCAGGAACGTGTCCAAAAAACGGACTGGGCAAGCGGCGAAATCTGACGGCGACGGCGTGAAGCAAAGGGCCTCGACCTTTGCTTCACGCAGCTTTGACAACTATTGGTTTGACAGGGTCGGGCCGATTGCGGCACTAGAGGTCGCAAATACCTCCCAAAGGGCCCGGATGCGTCAGCTGAAGTTGTTTTCCATGTCCTTTGCCTGCCTCATCGCCGCATTGGGGAGCCTTGCCATACTCTCGCAGGAACTCGATGTCCTCCTGCAGCCACAGCGGACAGAGCCGAGCTTCTTCAATCAGATCGCTTCGCGGCCCCCGCCATACGGCCCGTCCAGCTACTCCAAGAAGATCACGCTTATCGACTGTACCTACGCCTTGCTGAACCTTCACCGGGTCGAAACACCGGAGAAGGCCGCTGCCGTCGCGCGATCCTGCGAAAGGCTCAGCGACAGCATGACGGCGACCATGCCGACCAATGCGCATGCGTGGTACGTAAAAGCGCTTGCCCATGCCCGGCTGGGCGAAACGGATGCTTTCCTCGCAAGCTACCGCAAGTCTCGGGAACTCGGCCCGAACGAGCAGTGGCTGGCGGAGAACCGCACACGCCTGGCGGAAGAAATGTACGCGGAACTCGACGAAGAAAGCCGCCGCCTTCATGAGGCCGACCTGAAACTGCTGGCGAACAGCCCCCGCGGAACGCGAACGCTCGCGGCGCGCTATGCGACGAACGAGGAGTTCAGGGAACGGATCATCCAGATCGTCGAGCGCCTGCCTCCCGATCGGCAGCGGGCGTTCCTCCAAAACGTGCGCAGCGTACTGCGCTAGGCCGGGGAGGTCTGATCGTGAAGCAACTGCTCCGGCGTCTTCTTCCTACCAGGAACGATCGATCACAAGGACGGCAGACGCTCTTCTTTGACCGGCGTCCCGAGTTGATCTACGTCATCGGCGATGTCCATGGCTGCCTGTCGCTACTGCGTAAGATGGAAAGGCTGATTACCACAGACGCCGAGGCATCGGAGGGCGAAAAGTGGATCGTCCTGCTTGGCGACTATATCGACCGCGGACCGGAAAGTGCCGCGGTGCTGGATCATCTGCTGTCGAGGCCACCCGCCGGCTTCAGGCGCTTCTGCCTTGCCGGCAATCACGAACAGCTCATGCTGTCCTATCTGGCGGCTCCCGATCCGAACCACTTCTGGCTCGGCCTTGGCGGGCACGATACTCTTCGCTCCTACGGCCTCTACGAGATGGCCGAGCGATCTTCGTCGATGAAGGCACTGCTCGAAAGCCATGTGCCGTCCGAGCATGTTGATTTTCTCCAGGCGGCGCCATCACTGCTGGCCGTGCCCGGTTTTGTTTTCGTCCACGGCGGCATCCGGTCCGGCGTCCCGCTGGAAGAGCAGGCCGACGAAGATCTCCTGTGGCTGCGGCCTTCGCCCGATACCACATCGCCCGCGAACGTCATCGTAGTACACGGGCATACGCCGGTCGATGACGTGGAGATTTCGCCGGGCAGGATCAATGTCGACACGGGAGCTTATGCCACCGGTCTATTGTCCTGCATCAGAATTGATCGTAACAACGACATAGTTAAGCTTGCGGCGAGTTAACTAAACAAGGCGAGTGAGCATGGTGCTGTTTTCTCTTTCCTGTATTGATAACGCCTGAAAAGCCATTCGATTCGATGACACATATTCATCGCGCATTCGGGAAAGAGCATGCAAAGCGATATCGATCTCCGTAGCCTCCTCGGCATTGTCCGCCGGCAGCTCTGGCTCATCCTCTCGATCGTGGTGGGCCTGACGGCACTGGCGGCCATCATCACCTATTCTCTAGAGCCCCGCTACTCGGCTTCGGCGCAGGTCTTCGTCGATACGGCGGCCAAGGGAATCCTGGATGCCGACGAACCTACCCGTAACTCGGGCAGTGACAATGCCCGGGTGGACACCGAGGTCGTTATCACCCGAACGGATGAGATCCTTCTTTCCGTCATCAACAGCGAAAATCTCGTGGCCGACGACGAGTTCGGCGTGAAGATCTCCTTGACCGACCGCGCATTGCAGTTGCTCAGGCTCAAGTCGGCCGCAGCGCCTGAACCGGAGGAGGCCGCGGCCGACGTTCTGGACAATTTCCGCGACTCCGTCAGGGTGAGCCGGCGTGGCATGACCTATGTGATCGATGTCACCGTGACGTCCGAGGACCCGGAAAAGGCAGCGCGGCTCGCCAATGCGGTGGCGAAAGCTTCGATCCAGAAGCAGATGGACACCAAGGTCGCGGCCATCCGGGAGGCGCGCGATCGCGTCCAGCCGGCCCTCGAGCAGGCAAGGCAGACGCTTACATCCACCTCCCGCAGCATCGACACTTTCATTGATCGGAACATCGAACTTCTGCGAGAGCAGGGGTCGCCCAGCGTCGGCATGTTCTACGACGAGCTGACCCGTATCCGCAGCCAGCGCGAGCGGGATTTCCAGCGACTTCAGACGCTGGACCAGACCATCCGGCAGAACGACTACGCTTCACTTTTCCAAAACCTCCAATCCGACGCCGCAAGGGAGTTGCAACAGCGCCAGGAAGAGCTTGCGGGTCAGATCGCGCAGGCGGATGCCAATGAGGCGATCGAACTGCGTGCCGAACTGCAGCGCGTCACCGAGTCCATCCGCAACGAAGCCGCCCGTGCAATGGACCAGTACCGTGGCCAGCTTGCAACCGCCGAGCAGCAGGAGACGTCGATCCGCTCAAACCTGCTGAACGCCGTCATGGGAAGCAATCTGCCCGACGCTGCTGTTGGGGATCTATACAGCCTTGCCAACCAGGTGCAGAGCGCAAAGAAGAACTTCGACGACCTGTCGATGCAGGCCGGGCGAATGGACATCCTGGCAGCCCTCCAGCTTCCGGATAGCGGCGTCATCTCCAATGCCACGCCGCCTCGCGAACCGTCCTATCCGAGGAAGGGCGTGATCCTGCCCCTCGCCTTCATGATGGCGCTTGGCTTGGGCGTCGGGCTCGCATTCGTTCGTGAATACTTCGTGGGCGGATTGACGAGTGAGGACCAGGTGGAGACTGTCCTGCGGTTGCCACTTGTCTCCATCACCCCGCGAGAAGCGGAGGAAACGAAGGCGGAGACGGGCGCCCAGACTCTGTCCGACATCATCATCCGCTCACCCCTCTCCATGTTTGCGGAATCAGTGCGACGTATCCGGGTCGCGATCGACCAGCACCTGTTCAAGAAGCAGGGGATTCGCGAGGAGGGCAGCGGTGGCACGGTGATAATGGTCTCCTCTGCTCTTCCCAATGAAGGCAAGTCGACCATGGCGCTTTCGCTGGCTCGGACCTATGCGCTGTCAGGCAAGCGGACGCTGCTCATCGATTGTGATCTTCGAAAGCCCAGCCTGCACCGTCACCTCGGGCTGGAGCCGAGCACCGGCTTCGTCGAGTTTCTCCGGGGTGCCGAAACCGGCGCCTCGCTGCCCAAGCTCACGGTTACGGATCAGCCGACGGGCCTGACCGTGCTCCTGTCCGGGCGGCGCAGCAGTTTTCCGACGGACGACTTGTTCATGGCTCGGAGATCGCACGCCTGATTGCCGTCGCACGCCGCAACTTCGACTACATCATCCTCGATACCCCGCCGGTAGAGCCGGTGGTCGACGGGCTCTACCTTGCGCGGCATGCGGATGTCATCACGTTTATCATTCGGTGGGCCGTCACGCCTCAGGCCAGCGCCAAACATGCCGTTGCAGCTCTGCGCGAGAGTGCGCCTGAAGGGACGCCCATCCTTGCCGTCCTGAACCAGCAGGAGCGCGCCAAGCTCTTCGGCTACTATTCCTATTCCGACTATTACGTGGACTAGAACTTCTCCAGGTAGGGGAGATCCTCAGGGTGAACCTCCTGGGTCACCCTGTGGATCCGATCGATGGCGCGGTCACGCGAGACCTGCAGATGCCGTCGAAGCGCGTCTGCTGCAGCGGTAACGTGACCGGCCTCCAGCTTCTGGACGATATCGAGATGTTCGGGCAGGAATGGCTCGGCGCCGAACAGTCGCGGCATCCACCGATAGAGGAACCTGTGCGCGATCAGCAGGGCCTGCGGCAGGCTGATCGCCTGCATCATCGGGCTGTTTTCGCAGTGGCCAAGCAGCGTGACGTGCAGATCCTCCTCCAGCCGGTCCAGGTCCGGGCCGGTCAACGTCTCCGCGCTGCTGATCGCAGCTTCCAAGCGTTCGCG
The DNA here is from genome assembly GCF_902502825.2 of Pseudorhizobium flavum. The sequence goes on along the minus strand of NZ_LR723670.1, from coordinate 4,034,024 downwards.
GATTTCCGGAAGAAGCTCCGAAGGCAGACGGGATGCCGCCTTTTCCAGGGCCACCGGCTCGAGCAGCCAGCGCAGCTCATAGAGCTCACCCACATGCTCCGGCGTCATCGCAGGCGCGATCCACCGGGAGCGATCGTCCTTTCGCACCAGGCCCCGCTGCTGCAGCCGCGCGACCACGTCCCGCGCGACGGTACGGCTGACGTCATAATGTCGGGCAAGTTCCGTTTCGTTGACCCGCCACCCGGCGAACGACGTCCGGGCCGCGATCTCGCTCTCCACCTCGCCATAGATTCGCTCCCAGGTCGCCAGCTGTGTCAGGCGCATCTCGTCACCCGAGCCAGGGACAGCCGCACCGTCACCAAAGGTCTTGTCCTTCGGCTTCGCAACCCGATAACCCCGCCCGGACGACTTCAGCAGCAAGCCCTCCCGTTCCAGTTCGCAAAGCGCCTGGCGGGCGGGTGCGCGGCTTATGCCGAACTGCTCCGCCAAGCTCGACTCGCTGAGCCGTGTGCCCTCCGCCAGCACGCCCTGCACAATCTGTCCCGCGACGATCTCAAACACCTGCTGGTAAAGGCGGGGGACCGTCCCGGCCACCGTCTTTGCCCCTTGGGCTTGCGAGCCTGGCTCGCGCTCCGAAGCCATGTCCCCTCCTCCGGATCGTTCAAGCTACGGTTGTCTAGACATCGAGCTTAGCAGCTTGCGCGACCGCCATCAAACGGCGGACGCTCGCAAATTCAGGGAGCAGGGTTGATAAAATCATGATTTAACGTATAGTGTACACAGAGGACATTGAGGAGAGGAAGCATGGGTGATCGTCTCGCGGGCAAGAGCGCTCTCGTGACCGGGGCCGGACAGGGGATCGGCCGGGCGATCGCCATTCGATTCGCTGAGGAGGGAGCGAGCGTGGTGGCGACCAGCCGCAGCATCGCCAAGATGGAAGACCTGCCAGAGATATCTTCTCGGATCACGGTTGCAGAGCTCGACGTCACCGAAGCTTCGGCGATCCGGGAAGTCTTCGGCGTCGCCGGCCCGCTGGACATCCTCGTCAACTGCGCCGGCTGGGTCCACAATGGTTCGATCCTCGACTGCGACGAGGAGGCCTGGCAGAGAAGCCTGGACCAGAACGCGACTGCGGCCTTTCGCACGATCAGGGCGACATTGCCGTCGATGGTCGAGCGTGGCGGTGGGTCGATCATCAACGTTGCCTCCGTGGCATCCAGCATTACCGGTGTCGCTAATCGGGCTGCATACGGCGCAAGCAAGGCGGCGATGATCGGTTTGACAAAGGCCGTGGCGCGCGACGTGATCTCCACCGGAGTTCGCTGCAACGCGCTTTGCCCGGGAACCACACATTCGCCGTCCCTTCAGGACCGTATCGACGCCAGCGACGACCCCGCGGAAATGCACCGGACATTCATCGCCCGTCAGCCGATGGGCCGATTGGGAACAGTGGAGGAGATGGCGGCGGCCGCGGTCTACCTCGCGAGCGACGAAACCGCATACATGACCGGCCAGCTTCTGGTCATCGATGGAGGCCAGACACTATGAATTCGCCTGTCAGAACGTCCGGGAGCGATGTCGTCCATGCCTCCATCGAGGCAACCGACGACTTTTGCCGAAAGGTGTTTGCCGTAATCGGCGCCGACGAAGCCACGGCGGATGCAGCCACCCGGGCCATGATGCATGGGTCGCGGCTGGGCGTCGACAGCCATGGCGTCAGGCTTCTCGCTCACTACGTGAAGGTCATGGAGGCCGGCCGGGTCAACCGGCGGCCGAATGTCCGGATCGCGCAGTCCTTCGGCGCGGTCGCCTCTCTTGATGCCGATCACGGTCACGGGGCTCTAGGCGCCTATCGCGGAATGGACCATGCCGTCGCTCTTGCCGAACAGTTCGGCGTCGGCGCCGTCTCGATCCGCAACGGCTCGCATTTCGGGCCCGCCGGGGCCTATGCCATGGCGGCTGCGGAACGCGGCTATATTGGCCTTGCAGTCTGCAATTCCGACAGTTTCGTGCGTCTTCACGACGGGGCGATGCGCTTCCATGGCACGAACCCCATCGCCTTCGCCGTTCCGGTGGAGAGCGACCAGCCATGGCTTCTCGACATGGCGACGAGTGCCATTCCCTACAATCGCGTGCAGCTATACCGAAGCCTCGGCGTAAAACTGCCGGAGGGTGTTGCATCGGATGAAGCCGGGCGAGACGTCCGGGATCCGGAACAGGCCGAAATGCTCGCGCCGGTCGGGGGCGAATTCGGCTTCAAGGGTGCCGGGCTCGCCGGAGTTGCCGAGATCCTCAGTGCGGTCATCTCCGGGATGGGCCTGAGTTTTGATCTCCTGCCGATGAACGGCCCGGACCTGTCGACCCCCCGCGGTCTCGGCGCCTTCGTTCTGGCACTCAAGCCGGGTGCCTTCGTTGATCGGCCGGTATTCGAAGCCGGCATGAAGCGATACGTCGAGGTGCTCCGGTCGTCGCCGGCCCGTGAGGGCACCACCGTCATGGCGCCGGGCGATCGCGAATGGAAGGTCGCGGAGGAGCGGCGCCGGACAGGCCTGCCGCTCGATCCTGCGACACGCCAGGCCTTTGCCGAACTTGCCGAAAAACATGGACTGACGCCGCCCTTCGACAGGTGAAGGGGTTTCCGGCAGGCGGGCAAGGCCGGCCGGTTCTGCCGGCATCCGGGAGAGGGTGCCGGAACACGACAACAAGTGGAGGAGAGAGCATGAACAGGATAGCCAAGAAACTGCTGCCGCTGCTCGCAGCGACAGGCCTCGCTGCCATCACCACACAGGTGGCAACGGCGCAGGACACTTTCACCTTGCGGTTCAACCACGTCCTTGGACCGAGCGAGCCTTTTCACGAGGGGTTCATGAGCTGGGCCAAGAAGGTCGAGGAACGCACCAATGGCGGCCTGAAGATGGAGGTCTATCACAGCGCCCAGCTGGGTGTCGAAGAGGACATCATCGAGCAGATCCGCCAGGGTGCGAATGTCGGCCAGAACACGGATTCGGCGCGTCTCGGCAACTATGTTCCCAATATCGCGGTGATGAACGGTCCCTATTTCGTCGATTCGCTGGAGGAGGTCTGGAAACTCTCCGAGTCCCCGACACTCGCCAAATGGGAGGATGAGCTTGCGACGCAGCACGGGCTCAAGGTTGTGTGCTTCGACTGGGTCCAGGGCTTCCGGCACTTCTTCACCAACAAGCCGATCAGAAAGCCGGAAGATCTCTCTGGGCTGCGCATCCGTACTCCGCCGGCGCCCATCTGGCAGGAATCGGTCCGTGCACTCGGTGCGGCACCCACCGCCATGGCCTTCGGCGATATGTACCCTGCCCTGCAGCAGCAGGCGATTGATGGCGTGGAACTCGTCTATGCCAACATTCCCGGTGGCCGTTTCTACGAGGTGCTGAAATACGCCAACGAAAGCAAGCACATCATGCTGATCAACTTCCAGGTCGTCAGCGCGCAATGGTTCGATCAGCTGCCCGCGGACTACCAGACGGCGCTGGTCGAGGAATGCAGGGCGGCAGGCCGTGAAACATCGCAGAAGATCGCCGATATGGCCGAGACAATCAAGGCAGACCTGCAATCCAAGGGAATGGAGGTCGTGAGCGACGTCGATATCGAGGCGTTCAAGGCCGCAGGCGAGAAGGCGTACGAGGTGCTGGGCATCACCGACGCCAAGAATGCCGTTCAGGCCGAACTCGGCAGGTAACGACAGGAAAGCCGGCCACAGGAGACCCCCATGCGAACGCTCTACGACATGATTGGAAAAGTCGAGGCGGTGGTGGCCGGCATCCTGCTGATCCTCATGGTCCTGCTGATCTTTGCTGGAGGATTGGCGCGGCTTGCGGCCCATCCCCTCAACTGGACCATCGATTTCGCGACATGCTTCTTTGCCTGGGCCTGCTTCATCTGCGCCGACATTGCGTGGCGCCGGGACAGTCTCATGTCCATCGACCTGCTGACCGACCGGCTTCCCACCCATGCACAGCGGGCCCTGACCTACCTGAACTACATGATCCTTCTGGCCTTCCTGGCGTTCGTGATCATCTACGGTACGCAGCTTGCCTGGACGAGCCGCGCCCGCAGCTTCCAGGGCATTCCCTGGATCAGCTATTCATGGGTAACGGCCAGCCTGCCATCCGGCGCGCTGCTGCTCATGTTGACGACCGTGTTCAAGACCCTCGACCTCCGGCAGGGTCGCGGCGTCATCCCATCTGCTGGCTGAGGCGGTCGGATGCTTCTCGTCACCATCGCCTTTGTCGTTCTGATGCTTATCGGCATGCCGGTGGCCTTTGCCATCGGCATTTCCGGCGTCGTCTTCTTCCTGCAGCACCCGGAATTGCCAATCACCATCCCGCTGCAGCAGACGGTCTCCACCACCCAAAACTTCGCGCTGCTGGCCATTCCGCTGTTCATCATGGCGGGCAACCTGATGAACGCCTCGGGCATCACCGAAAAGCTGCTCGATCTCGCGTCCGTGATTGCCGGGCGAATGAAGGGCGGGTTGGCACAGATGTCGCTTGCGCTCTCCGCGCTCATGGGTGGCGTATCCGGCTCGGCCATCGCGGATGCCGCCATGCAGAGCCGGATGCTCGGCAACGAGATGATCAACCGCGGGATGTCGAAAGGCTTCACCGCCGGCGTCCTGTCCTTCGGCGCCATCCTGACGCCGATCATCCCTCCCGGGCTCGGTTTCATCATCTATGGCACGATCGGGCAGGTCTCGATCGGCCGGCTGTTCGCAGCCGGCATCGTTCCTGCCTTCCTGCTCTGGGCAGCGCTTGCGATAACGGTCTCGATCGTCGCCAACCGGCGTGGCTATCTACCAGCCCGCACCACGCGCGCCTCCTTTCCGGAGATTGGCAGCGCACTTCGCGGGGGCATATGGGCAATCCTCTTCCCGGTCATCCTGCTCGCCGGGCTGCGTTTCGGAATCTTCACGCCCTCCGAGATCGGGGCCTTCGCCGTCATCTACGCTGTCCTGATCGGCGTGCTCGTTTACCGCAAGCTCAAGGCCGCGTCCCTCCGCGAGGCCCTTGAGGGCAGCCTCGCCGATATCGGCGCAGTCATGTTCCTGATCGCACTCTCGGCGATCTTCAGCTACGGGATCGTACTGGAGCGCGTTCCGGAGCTGATATCCGGCGCGATCCTGTCGGTCACCGACAGCTTCTACGGCGTGCTGGCGCTGATCGTGCTGTTCATCATTGCCTGCGGCTTCTTCATCGATGCAACCGTGCTCATCATCATGCTGACCCCGATCTTCCTGCCGCTGGTGCGCAGCCTCGGCGGTGACCCGGTCCATTTCGGCGTCGTCTTCGTCGTCGCCGCAACCATTGGCAACTTCACGCCTCCGGTCGGTGCGGCCATGTATGCCGTCTGCTCGATCCTCAAGGTCCGCATCGGCGACTACACGCGGGAATCTGTACCCCTTATGATCGCCATTGGCCTTGTCGCCCTGCTTCTGGTTTTCGTTCCGGAGGCAGTTCTCTTCCTGCCAAACATGCTCTTCGCACGCTGATCATGCCAATCCACTGCCGGCTATGCTCCGTCAACGTGTGCTGATCCTCCTCCCAATACTAGGAATTCACTTGGGAATCGGAGCAAACACCGGCTTGATACTATATAAAAGTTCGTGTCTCCACAGTATTGAGTTTTACTTCCGCCTGTGTCATTAATTACCGCAAATTTGGAACAGCGCTGGGGAACTTCGGTGGGGGGCGCTCGTTTCAACTGCGTTGAGGTTTTTCGGCTTCTGACGGAAGCCAGTTTAAGGATGTAACAATGAGCGCCTTCTCGAAATCCACGCTTTCATTGTCGGCGGCGGTCTTCGCTACGAGCATGTTGATGGCGCAGCCGACACTGGCTCAAACAACGCCTGCCGAGGTTGGCGCTGCATGTGCCGGCTCGCCTGGTGCGTGCCCCGCCATCGTCAGAGCCGCGATCCTCGCCAATCCCGGTGCTGCTGACGAAATCGTCGCCGCAGCGCTTGCCGCCGCACCAGGCCAGGCTGATGCGATCGAGGTCGCTGCTGCCGAAGCCTTGGAAGGCACGGCCGCTGGTGGTGGCGGACTAGGCGGTGGCGGGGTTGATGGCGATGCGAGCGAGGCGGGTAGCGGCTCGGAACCCGTTCCGGCCTCCCCGACCTGATCCAGCCGGGAAGACAACCCTTCGGACTTAACGAGGGCCGGCTGCTAAATCTCGCGGCCGGCCCTTGCCGGCTGCCATACCTTCGGGTTGCTGGTTGCGACCTTGAGGTAGCGGTATCCTGATTGCGCCCTCAGCACGATCGACTTGCGGATATTGTCCAGCACATAGTCACCCTTGTCGGTCTTGACGATCAGGACGGCATGGAGTTCTCCGCGGCTGGTTCGTGCCGTCGCAAGGCGAAGCGCTCCTGCCGGAATGCCGGCCCGAATGAGGCGGCTGCGTTTCGTCAGCGCGAAGTCCTCGCAGTCACCCGACGTTCCCCCAACCGTCCACCTCTCGGCGCTTTCCGAACGATAGCGGATCGAATTGTTGACGGCGTCGTTCACCCGGCGCAGCAGCGCCACCGTGCCTGACGTGTAAGCGACCTTGGACGCTCCCCCGCCTCGACATTCCGACTGGTTGCGAATGCAGAAAATCTGGTAACCCGCGGGCGCAGCAACGGTCCGCGAGGCTTGCGGCTTGGCGGTGCGCGCGGCGCCGAGACTGATTGCTTCTGCAGAGGTTGCCATGGCGGCGAGCGCCGCAACTGCGATTGCGAACTTCCTGAACATGATGCTTCCTTGCCTGTCTGAGCCGTTCTTGTCTTTCTTCTGCCGGCTCATCCGGCGGCAAGGGCATGATGCCATGAGGTCGCGCCTCATCCATGCCGATACTATTAGCCGATGCTCATCTGCATCCGCTTAAGCCGATTGCTAAACTTGTTTGGAAATGGCTCTTTTTGAGCCGGTCGAGGCGAGAACTATGGCCCGTCCGCCAGCCGGATCTGCAGCTTGACGTCCGAAGCCTTGCCTGCCGCCGCGCGTTCGAAGGCCGCAATGGCCTCTGTAAAGTCGTAGGTGCCACTGATCAACGGCTTCAGGTCGACCTTGCCGGACGCAATTAGTTCCAGTGCGCGGTCGAAGATGTTGGCGTATCGGAAGACCGTCTCGATCCGCACTTCCTTCGAGATCGCCCCGGCCACATCGAAAGAGACTTTCTCGACCGGCAGCCCGACCAGCACCACTGCGCCGCCGGGACGGACGAGATCGAAGAGTCCATCGAAGGCCCGCGGACTGCCGCTCGCTTCGAACACCACGTCGGCACCCCAGCCACCCGTCGCTTCGGCGATGACCTCGGCGAACGGCCGTTCGCGGATGTTCACCGGCAAGATGCCCGGATACTGCTCTGCGACCGCCAGCTTTTCGCTGCTGAGGTCGGAGATGAACACGCGGCTGCAGCCGGCCGCGAGTGCCGCCAGCGCCACCATGATGCCGATCGGTCCGCAGCCGATCACCGCCGCCACGTCTCCCGGCTGAATTCTCGCCCGCGTCGCTGCCTGCATGCCGATCGCAAACGGCTCGACCATGGCGCCTTCCGCAAAGGAGACACTGTCCGGGAGCTTGTAGGTGAAGGCAGCCGGATGGACGGCAAATGGGGCAAGCACGCCATGCACCGGCGGCGTCGCCCAGAAACGCACGTCCGGATCCACATTGTAGAGGCCGAGCTTCGACGCACGTGAGGAGAGGTTTGGAACGCCAGGCTCCATGCAAACCCGGTCCCCGACGTTCAGATGCTTCACCGCGCTCCCCACCTCCACCACCGTTCCGGCAGCCTCGTGACCCAGTATCATCGGTTCGCGCAGCACGAACGGACCAATCCTTCCGTGCGTGTAGTAGTGGACGTCGCTGCCGCAGATGCCGACGGTGTGGATGGCGATCTTCACGTCGTCTGGCCCGACCGTCAGCGGAGGGTCGATGTCCCGCAATGACAGAACGCCTTTTTCCTCCAGTACCAGTGCCTGCATGATCACGATCCTCTTTGTTTCCCTGCAGATTCTAGCCGATCCGATAGGGCGTCGTCTCGCGTCGATCGGGATCGACGAAAATCCTGCGGCGGAACGGCGGCACAGCCCTGCTTGCGCAGTTGACGCGTTCGCAGATGCGACATGAAATACCGATTGGCTCGAAGCTCGCCCGGTCCGTCAGGTTCAGGTCGTCCGCATAGACGAAGGCCTCCGCGTAGGAGATCTCGCAGCCCAGCGCCAGGGCATAGCTCGGCTGCTGGGAGCGGAAGCCTCCGAGCCCCTTGTTCACCTGGATGGCGACACAGAGATAGCGCACCCCGTCCGGCGTCTCCGCCAGTTGGCGAATGATCCGCCCCGGTGCCTCGAAGGCCTGGTGCGCATTCCAGAGCGGACAGGCGGCGCCGAAGCGGGCGAACTGCAGCTTGGTCGCGCTGTGGCGCTTGGTGATGTTGCCCGCCCGGTCGATGCGGGCGAAGAAGATCGGCACGCCCTTGAGACCCGGCCGCTGCAGGGTCGACAGACGGTGACAGACCTGCTCCAGCGACGCCCCGAAACGCGCCGCAAGCAGTTCGATATCATGTCGCAACTCGCGTGCAGCCCGCAGGAAGGACTGGTAGGGCATGATCAAGGCGCCTGCGAAATAATTGTGCAGGCCGATGCGGCAGACATCCACCGCCTCATCCGTCCGAAACCCGGCGCCCCTTGCGATGGCGTCGATCCTCTCGGCTGCATGCATCTGGGCGATCTGGACCGCAGCCTGGAAGTCACGCGTTTCGGCCGGCGCATAGGGGTTGATGGTCAGTATGCGGCTTTCCGCATCGAAACGGCGCAGCGCATTTTCCGCCATCGGCTGATAAACGACCCGGATGCCATAAGCCCGCTCGAGGTGGTCTGCCAGCACCGCATGCCTGCTGTTATCCCTCAGCCCAAGCTCGCCTGCCAACCGTTCCGCCTCCGTGTCGAGGTCGTGCAGGTAGTTGTCGACGAAGTGGAAGAAGTCGCGCACCTCGTCATAGGGGGTGGTCTCCACGGCAACAGCCCGGCCGAGGCGGTCGTCCATGCTCGCCAGTTGCTCGCTGTTGCGCCTGTAGGCCTGATGAACGGTGATCAGCGCATGCGCAAGCCCGGGCGCGTTCTGCGTCACAAGCTTCAGTTCCTGCAGGCTTGGCGCATAATTGTCGAAGAGCGGATCGGAAAGCGCCTCCGCCAGTGCCGAAAGCAGCCGGTCGGATTCACCGGTCGACAATTCCGCAAGGTCGAGCTGGAACTTGTCGGCCAAGGCGAGGAGTACGGCGGCGGACACGGGGCGCTGGTTGTTCTCGATCTGGTTCAGATAGCTTGTCGAGATGCCGATGCGTTCGGCGAACTGGCTCTGCGTCGCATTGCTCGCCGCCCGCAGTTCCCGTACCTTCCGCCCGATGAAGAGCTTGCCAATCGCCATGTTCGCAATTTCGCAATTTCAACTTTGCGATTTTATAATTTGGCAATTGTACGCGTTCAATGCTTTTCCGCTACAGGCGTAGCAAATAAGGAAGAGCGTATAACCTCGGGAGTTGCGAATGCGCGCAGTGCTGCATGAGTTGGAGAAGCGCCGGTCTGAAGCCAGGCTTGGCGGCGGTGAGAGACGCATCCAGGCGCAGCACGGCAAGGGCAAGCTGACCGCGCGGGAACGGATCGAGGTCCTGCTCGACGAGGGCTCCTTCGAGGAGTTCGACATGTATGTCACCCACCGGGCGGTCGACTTCGGCATGGCCGAGCAGAAGATCGCCGGCGACGGCGTCGTGACTGGCTGGGGCACGATCAACGGCCGCCAGGTCTATGTCTTTTCACAGGACTTCACCGTGCTGGGCGGTTCCCTTTCCGAGACCCATGCCCAGAAGATCTGCAAGATCATGGACATGGCGGTACGCGTCGGCGCTCCCGTCATCGGTCTCAATGATTCAGGCGGTGCACGCATCCAGGAAGGCGTCTCGTCACTAGCGGGCTACGCGGAAGTCTTCCGTCGCAATGCCGAAGCATCCGGCGTCATCCCGCAGATCTCCGTCATCATGGGACCTTGCGCCGGCGGCGCCGTCTATTCGCCGGCGATGACCGACTTCATCTTCATGGTGCGCGATTCATCCTACATGTTCGTCACCGGTCCGGACGTGGTGAAGACCGTCACGAACGAGATCGTCACCGCGGAAGAACTCGGCGGCGCCGGCACGCATACGAAGAAATCTTCCGTGGCCGATGCCGCCTACGAGAACGATATCGAGGCGCTGGAGGCGACGCGACGGCTCTTTGATTTCCTGCCCCTGAACAACCGGGAGAAGCCGCCGGTAAGGCCTTTCCATGACGATCCGTCCCGCATCGAGATGCGGCTCGACAGCCTGATCCCCGATAGCGCGGCAAAACCCTATGACATGAAGGAACTGATCGCGGCGATCGCCGACGAGGGCGACTTCTTCGAGATCCAGGAGGCCTTCGCCAAGAACATCGTCACCGGCTTCATTCGGCTGGAGGGCCAGACGGTCGGTGTCGTCGCCAACCAGCCCATGGTGCTTGCCGGCTGCCTCGACATCGACTCGTCCCGCAAGGGCGCCCGTTTCGTGCGCTTCTGCGATGCCTTCTCGATCCCGATCCTGACGCTGGTCGATGTGCCGGGCTTCTTGCCGGGCACCGCGCAGGAATATGGCGGCGTCATCAAGCACGGCGCCAAGCTGCTTTTCGCCTATTCGGAGGCGACCGTGCCGATGGTGACGCTGATCACCCGCAAGGCCTATGGCGGCGCCTATGACGTCATGGCGTCCAAGCACATCGGCGCGGACATCAACTATGCCTGGCCGACCGCCGAGATCGCGGTGATGGGCGCCAAGGGCGCGACGGAGATCCTCTACCGCTCCGAACTTTCCGACGCAGAAAAGATCGCCGCCCGCACGGCCGAATACGAGGAGCGCTTCGCCAACCCCTTCGTCGCCGCCGAACGCGGCTTCATCGACGAGGTGATCATGCCGCATTCCTCCCGCCGCCGCATCGCCCGCGCGTTTGCATCGCTCCGGAACAAGCAGGTGACGACGCACTGGAAGAAGCATGACACGATCCCGCTTTAGAGGGCAGACGCGACGACGGAAGGGCTGAATAATCTTGAAGAGAGCATCAAAAGCACTGCAGCCCGCGGCGAACTGCAGCGGACCTTCCTATATCCCCGGTGTCACCCACTGACGCTCCCTTAAGAAAAGGATCGATCCCATGACCGACACCGAGAAGTTTCCGCCCGAGAAGAACCTCCCTGCCGGCTATGTCCCGCCGAAGGTCTGGACCTGGGAGCCCGGGAACGGCGGCGCGTTTGCCAGCATCAACCGGCCGGTCGCGGGTGCGACGCATGTCAAGGATCTGCCGGTCGGCAAGCATCCGCTGCAGCTCTATTCCCAGGGCACGCCGAACGGGGTCAAGGTCACCATCATGCTGGAGGAACTGCTCGCCGCCGGCCATTCGGACGCCGAATACGATGCCTGGCTGATCCGTATCGGCGATGGCAACCAGTTCGGATCCGGTTTCGTCGAGGTCAATCCGAACTCGAAGATCCCGGCGCTGATGGACCACCGGCCGAAGGACGGCGGCAAGCCTCTGCGGGTCTTCGAATCTGGCTCGATCCTGGTTTACCTGGCGGAGAAGTTCGGCGCCTTCCTGCCGACGGAAACGCGGACACGCACCGAAGCGCTGAACTGGCTGTTCTGGCAGATGGGCTCGGCCCCCTTCCTCGGCGGCGGCTTCGGGCATTTCTACGCCTATGCGCCGATGAAGATCGAATACGCCATCAACCGTTACGCCATGGAGGTGAAGCGGCAGATGGACGTTCTCAACCGCCACCTGGCGGAGAACGAGTACATGGCCGGCAGCACCTACACGATTGCCGACATGGCGATCTGGCCATGGTACGGCCGCCTGGCGCTGAAGGATGCCTATGACGACGCCGGCGATTTCCTCTCGGTCGACGAGTATGAGCACGTGCAGCGCTGGACGAAGCAGGTCGGCGAGCGCACTGGCGTAAAACGCGGCTTCATGGTCAACCGCACCTCCGGTGACCCATCAAGCCAGCTGCTCGAGCGCCACGACGCCTCGGACTTCGAGACGAAGACCCAGGACAAGTTCGGCGGCGATCCCACAGCCAAGGTCTGAAGGAGACGAGGATGGCAAACCTGCCCGACATGACCAAGCACCGAGGTTTTCCCTCTGGCATGCCGGGGACCGGCGTCCAGTTTACCATCCGCCGGGCCAATCCGAAGGGGGTGACGCCGATCAAGGCGCTACCCCGCCACGGCAGGCCCGGCACCAAGGAGCACCGCATCGACGCGGCCTTCCTGCATGCGCTTTGGCATCATTTCGGCGACGAACCCTTCGAACGCGGCAATCTCGACGCCGCGCGCATCAACCTCCTGTTCGGACGCGAGATCGTGCCCGCCGAAAAGGATTTCGACCCTACCTCCTACGAGGCCCTGCTGATGATCAACGAGAAGGTCGCGCGGCAGAGTTTCCCGGAGTCCTTTGAAGACGTATTCGAGGTGTGACGGTGACAATCAAGAAGATCCTCATTGCAAACCGCGGCGAGATCGCCTGTCGCGTCATCCGGACCGCGAAGAAGATGGGGATCGCCACCGTCGCGGTCTATTCCGACGCCGACCGTGATGCGCTGCATGTGCGCCAGGCGGACGAGGCGGTGCATATCGGCCCCGCGCCCTCGTCCCAGTCCTACATCGTCATCGACAAGATCCTCGATGCCATACGCCAGACGGGTGCCGATGCAGTCCATCCGGGTTACGGCTTCCTGTCGGAAAACCCGGCCTTCGCCGAGGCGCTGGAGAAGGAAGGCGTGACCTTCATCGGACCGCCGGTCAATGCCATCCAGGCCATGGGCGACAAGATCACGTCGAAGAAGCTCGCGGCGGAGGCCGGCGTCTCCACCGTTCCCGGCCACATGGGGCTGATCGAGGATGGCGATGAGGCGGTGCGGATTTCCGCATCTATCGGCTATCCGGTGATGATCAAGGCTTCGGCCGGCGGCGGCGGCAAGGGCATGCGGATCGCCTGGAACGATGCGGAGGCACGTGAGGGCTTCCAATCGTCGAAGAACGAGGCGAAGAGTTCCTTCGGCGACGACCGCATCTTCATCGAGAAATTCGTCACCGAGCCGCGCCACATCGAGATCCAGGTGCTCGGCGACAAGCATGGCAACGTCCTCTATCTCGGCGAGCGCGAATGCTCGGTCCAGCGCCGCAACCAGAAGGTTATCGAGGAGGCACCCTCGCCCTTCCTCGACGAGGCGACCCGCCGCGCCATGGGCGAGCAGGCCGTCGCGCTTGCGAAAGCCGTGGGTTACCATTCCGCCGGCACGGTAGAGTTCATCGTCGACGGAAGCCGCAACTTCTACTTCCTCGAGATGAACACCCGACTGCAGGTGGAGCACCCTGTCACCGAGCTCGTCACCGGCATCGACCTGGTGGAGCAGATGATCCGCGTCGCGGCCGGCGAGAAGCTCTCCTTCGGGCAGGAGGACGTGAAGCTCAACGGCTGGGCGGTCGAAAGCCGGCTCTATGCAGAAGATCCCTATCGGAACTTCCTGCCCTCGATCGGCCGACTCACCCGCTACCGCCCGCCAGCCGAAGGCACGCAGGCGGACGGGACGGTGGTGCGTAACGATACCGGCGTCTTCGAGGGCGGCGAAATTTCCATGTATTACGATCCGATGATCGCCAAGCTCTGCACCTGGGCGCCCAGCCGGCTCGAGGCGGTGGGCGCCATGAGCGATGCACTGGACGATTTCGAGGTTGAAGGCATCGGCCACAACCTGCCCTTCCTCTCTGCCGTGATGGAACATCCGCGCTTTCGCGAGGGCCGGCTCACCACAGCCTTCATCGCCGAGGAATTTCCGGAAGGCTTCTCGGGCGTCACGCCTGACGCGGATTCGGCGCGCAAGCTTGCGACGATCGCTGCCTACCTCAATCAGATGCTGCAGGAACGGGCGGTGCAGATAACGGGGACGATCGGCAATCACCGTCGTGTCGTCGGGCGAGATTGGGTCGTGACCCTGGCGCAGCGCGACTATCCGTTGACAGTGGATATGTCGGCAGATGGGATCATCGCGCGCTTCGCCGACGGTGCGACCGCCTCCATCACCGGTGGCTGGGTTCCCGGTCAGTCCCATGCCCGCTTCCACGTCGACGGCGTAACGCTCGGCGTAAAGGTCGATCTCGTCGGCACGGCGATCCGGCTCCGCTGGCGCGGCATTGACGTAACCGCGCGCGTCCGCAGCCCGCGCGTCGCCGAACTTGCCCGCCTCATGCCGGTCAAGCTGCCGCCGGATACGTCCAGGATGCTGCTCTGCCCCATGCCGGGCGTCATCACGTCGATCGTGGTGAAGCAGGGCGATACCGTCGAGGCCGGCCAGACGCTTGCCAGCGTCGAGGCGATGAAGATGGAAAACGTCCTGAAGGCCGAGCGGCGGGGCGTGGTCAAGCACATCGCCGCCAGCGCCGGGCAGAGCCTCGCGGTGGACGAGCTTATCATGGAGTTCGAATAGGACAGAGAGGGGAAGGCTTGGCGTAGCGGGTCCAGAAAAATCAGCAGCTTGAGAAAAATCAAGGCGGAGATCGTCCCCGTCGCGTGAAGCTGATGCAGACTATGCCCGTCCCGCCGCGGATACACCAGGAGGCGTCCTGGCGAGGCGGGGCCGGCGCTGGTGATGAGGAAACGACGTAAGTCCTCATCATCGGGGTCCGCGGAAAATGGTCTCCCTCCGGCGACACGGGGAGAGACGAAGGGTTACGGACCGGCCCTCGTCTCTTGATGCCCGAAAGAGCGCGCCGGGCGTGCCTGTGCGGCACACAAGGGGGTCGTTGGGGATGGTGTCGCCGGACCTTCAGGTCCGACGAGGTGCCGGGGGCGACAAGCCTCGGAAACCGGGAAACCGGCGGTCAAACACCTCCCCATTCGGCCTTTGCAGAGAGACCGGAGTCGCGGGCACAAACTGCCGAACGGGGCGCTGAGAGGTGCCACATAAACTAACTTTACGAGGCAGCTTTCAGCGCCCCGTCCGAACTGAGTAACAAGCCACGGCGGAGCCTTCCGCGCGTGAACAGAGGCGTATCGAGGAGCGACCGATGTCGGAGAAGACCCTGAAGGACTGGGAGCAGCTGGCCGAGAAGGAGTTGAAGGCTTCGCCGAAGACGCTGGTCTGGGAGACACCCGAGGGAATCGACGTCAAGCCGCTGTACACGGCGCAGGATCTCGAGGGGGTGAACCACCTCGACAGCCTGCCGGGGTTCAAGCCCTTCGTCCGCGGACCCCGCGCCACCATGTATGCGGGTCGCCCCTGGACCATTCGCCAGTATGCCGGCTTCTCGACGGCCGAAGCGTCGAACGCCTTCTACCGCCGCAACCTCGCGGCCGGTCAGAAGGGCCTTTCCGTCGCCTTCGACCTCGCCACCCATCGCGGCTACGATTCCGACCATCCACGGGTGGAGGGCGACGTAGGCAAGGCGGGTGTGGCCATCGACTCCGTCGAGGACATGAAGATCCTGTTCGACGGCATCCCGCTGAAGGAGATGTCGGTCTCGATGACCATGAACGGGGCGGTGATCCCGATCCTCGCCTCCTTCATCGTCGCCGGGGAGGAGCAGGGCTGTTCGCGCGCCGAGCTGTCCGGCACGATCCAGAACGACATCCTCAAGGAGTTCATGGTCCGCAACACCTATATCTATCCGCCGGAGCCTTCCATGCGGATCGTCGCGGACATCATCGAGTACACCGCGAAGGAGATGCCGCGCTTCAACTCGATCTCGATCTCCGGCTACCACATGCAGGAGGCCGGCGCGACGCTGGTGCAGGAGCTCGCCTTCACGCTTGCTGACGGCCGCGAATATGTTCGGGCCGCACTCGCCAAGGGCCTGAACGTCGATGATTTCGCCGGCCGCCTCTCCTTCTTCTTCGCGATCGGCATGAACTTCTTCATGGAGATCGCCAAGCTGCGCGCGGCGCGCCTCCTCTGGTCGTCGATCATGGAGGAGTTCAAGCCGCAGAAGGCATCCTCGCTGATGCTGCGCACCCACTGCCAGACATCCGGCGTCTCGCTGCAGGAGCAGGATCCGTATAACAACGTCATCCGCACCGCCTACGAAGCGCTGTCGGCCGCGCTCGGCGGCACACAGTCGCTACACACCAACGCGCTCGACGAGGCCATGGCGCTGCCGACGGATTTCTCCGCCCGCATTGCCCGCAACACGCAGCTCATCCTGCAGCACGAGACGGGCATCACCAAGGTCGTCGATCCCCTCGCCGGCTCCTACTACATCGAGAGCCTCACCAACGAACTGGCGGAGAAGGCTTGGGCGCTGATCGAGGAGGTCGAGAAGCTCGGCGGCATGACCAAGGCCGTGGCCGATGGATTGCCGAAGCGGCTGATCGAGGAAGCGGCCACGAAGCGGCAGGCCAGAGTCGACCGCGGCGAGGAGATCATCGTCGGCGTCAACAAGTACCGGCTGGAGAACGAGGACGATCTCGACATCCTGGCGATCGACAACACCGCCGTACGCGCCGCCCAGATCAAGCGGCTGGAGCAGGTACGGCGGCAGCGCGATCCGAAGCGCTTGGAGGAGACGCTCGGGACGCTTTCTGAAGTCGCTCGTTCGGGCCAGGGCAACCTGCTTTCCGCCGCCGTCGAAGCGGCGCGCGCGAGGGCCACGGTAGGCGAGATATCCGACGCCATGCGACAGGCCTTCGGCGACCATGCGGCCGTGCCGGAAGTGGTCGGCGACATCTACGGCGCGGCTTACGAGGACGATCCGGAGTACAGGACGCTTGTCTCGCGCCTCTCCGGCTATGCCCAATCCTCCGGCAAGCCGCGGGTCATGGTCGCCAAGCTCGGCCAGGACGGCCACGATCGCGGCGCCAAGGTGATCGCCTCGGCCTTCGGCGATATCGGCTTCGACGTGCTCGCAGGCCCGCTCTTCCAGACGCCCGATGAAGCAGCGGACCTCGCCGTCAAGGAGAATGTCCAGGTGGTCGGCATGTCGTCACTCGCGGCAGGTCACAAGACACTTGCGCCGCAACTTGTGGAGGCGCTGAAGGCGCGGGGTGCCGCCGACATCATCGTCGTGGTCGGCGGCGTGGTGCCGCGGCAGGACTATGACTACCTGCTGCAGCATGGCGTCGCCGCCGTCTTCGGCCCCGGAACGAACGTGCTGGATGCAGCGAACAAGGTGCTCGACCTCCTGGAGGGCAAGCGCCGCAATATCTGATGCCGTCAAAGTGTTCTCACGAGTTCTCGGCTCAGCGATCGCGGTAGGGCCGTCTACGGTCATAGTCGCGATAGCCGCCCTCTTCCGACGAACCACCAGCCTGCAGCCGGTCGAGAACCTGCAGCAGGAGATCAGCGCAATCCTGGGCTGGCTCGCCATCGGGGCAGCGGAAGGAAATCTTCATCCGGCCGTCCTGAATCCTGTAATGCGCGCCCCGGTCCCGCCGGTGCTCCCCGCCCATATGCCGGTCGGGATGAGGCATCTGCGCCTCCGGCGGCGTCGGTCCAGATTCACGGCCGCCGATATCCTTGATGGATTGCGCCAAAGCAAGGCTCGGCAAAGATAGCGCAGCAGCGGCCACAGCAATCGCAAGCAGCGTCTTCATGGATAGCACTCCCGTTCTTCACCGGAAGAACAGCAAGGTTAAGGGATTGTTCCGGAGAGCACGCTCAGCCGACATCCACCAACGCGCCAACGTGATCGGCGATGGCGAGACAGGAGGTGAGCCCCGGCGATTCTATGCCGAACAGGTTGACGAGCCCCGGCACGCCATGCGCCTTTGGTCCCTGGATGACGAAGTCCTGGGAGGCAATCTCCGGCGGCACGATCTTCGGCCGGATGCCGGAATAGGCGGGGATCAAAGATCCATCGGCGAGGTCAGGATAGTAGCGGCGTATGCCCCGATAGAAGCTCTCGGCCCTTGTCGGATCGACTTCGTAGTCGAGGCCGTCTACCCATTCGACATCGGGCCCGAATCGCGCCAGCCCGGCAAGGTCGAGTGTCAGGTGAATGCCAAGCCCGCCCTTCACCGGCACCGGGTAGATCAGCCGCGAGAACGGGGTGCGACCGGTGATCGAGAAGTAGCTGCCCTTGGCGAAATACGCCGTCGGCACCCGGTCCTGCGGCATGCCGGCAAGCGATCGAGCCAGCAGAGGCGCGCCGTGACCCGCCGCGTTGACCAGCAGCCGGCAGCGCAGCGCTATCGGCTCGTTGCCACCGACCTCGATCTCGATTCCGGCCTCCGTCACCCGCCCCCCGAGAACGGGCGACCGCAGGGCAAGCAGGGCCCCGGCATTCTCCGCATCACCGAGCAGCGAGGTCATCAGGGCATGGCTGTCGATGATACCGGTCGAAGGCGAAAGCAACGCACCTGTGGCAGACAGCGCCGGCTCGAGTTCCAATGCCTCCGCTGCGGAAATCTGTCTCAGATCGTCCACGCCGTTCGCTGCCGCCCGGGCTGCGATCGACGGCAGTACTTCGAGTTCTTCGGCGGAAGTGGCAACGATCAGCTTTCCGCACTGGCGATGCGGCAGGCCGCGCTCCCCACAATAGAGATAGAGGGCATGCTTGCCTGCGACGCACAGTCGCGCCATCAGGCTGTCCGCGGGATAGTAGATTCCGGCGTGGATGACCTCGCTGTTGCGCGACGATGTGCCGGTACCGATCGCCGGTTCAGCCTCGAGGATCATCACATCGCGTCCGGAAAGCGCCAGCGTCCGGGCAACTGCCAGCCCGACGACGCCCGCCCCGACCACCACGCAATCCACTTCCTCCACGTCGACCTCTCCGATGCTATGCTTCACCGGAGTGATAACCGAAGGAAGGATCGCCGACAAAGCCCCTCATTTATCCTCCCGATATCCCGGTTGCGTCTTAAGTCTACTTGCCGGAGGGACAATTCCGGCGGAGTCTGGTGACGGGAGCAGCCGGTTTGAACCGGACGGGCAGGGACAATGGTGGGGACGACAGACGGGATGGAGGCAATGGCTTGACGCCACGAACGTCCGGTGAGGCGGCAGCCGGTGCGAGCGCTCCGCTGATCGCCCTCGACACCGTCGTCCTCGATACCGAAACCACCGGGCTTGACGTCCGCCAGGATCGCATCATCCAGATCGGTGCGGTGCGCATGCATGGTGCCGATATCCTGGAAAGCGAAGTCTTCGACGTCATCGTCAATCCGGGGATCCCGATCCCGCCGGCTTCCAGCCGCGTGCACGGGCTTTCAGATGCCGACGTCGCCGGGCGACCCGGTGTCGCCGAAGTCCTGGACGGGCTCAGGGACTTCATCGGCAACCGTGTCGTCGTCGGTCACTCCATCAACTTCGATCTCGCGATGCTTCGCAACGAGGCGCATCGCCATGGGGTGCACTGGAAGGAACCTCGCTGGCTCGACGTCGCATTGATGTCGGTGGCAATCACGCCGGGCCTCGTCAGCCCGTCGCTCGACAATCTGGCGCTGACCTATGGCGTGCAGATCGCGGGGCGGCATACGGCGCTGGGCGACGCCCTTGCGACGGCCGGGGTCTATGCCGGAATGCAGCCGCGCCTCCTCGGCAAGGGCATCCGCACCCTTGGCGAAGCGGAGAACCTCGGACGCTCTGCAACGACGCTCGTGGAGCAGCAGCAGGGCGTCGGCTGGTTCGAGCGCCCGGCCGGCAAGCCGGATTTTGTCCACACCGCGATCGAGGTCGGCAGCCAGCGGGCGATCGACAGCTTCCTTTACCGGCAGCGGCTGGAAGACGTGATGAGCAGTCCGCCGATCACCGTGGATGCCGGCGCCTCCCTGCACGAGGCCGCCCGCCTGATGGCCGACAAGGGCATAGGCTGCGTCATCGTCAGGCAGGCCGATGGGCCGCATGGGATACTGACCGAGCGGGATGTCCTGCGGGTCCTGGCGGACAAGGGTCCGGAGGCAGGGGCGACGCTTGTCGGCACGATCATGACCTCGCCCGTCATCACCGCCCAGGGGGACACCTTCCTCTACCGTGCCCTTGGCCTGATGGCCCGCCGAAACCTTCGCTATCTCGGCGTTCGCAACGAACATGGTGATCTTGCGGGCGTCTTCACCTTGCGCACGCTCCTGCGGGAACGGGCGCTGTCGACGCTGACGGTGGGCGACGAGATCGCCACCGCGACGAGGCCACGCGAGCTTGCCCGGGTCCAGTCTGCCTTGCCTTCCCTCGCCTCGGGATTGATCTCCGATGGCCTCAATGCGCAGGCGGTGGGGGCAGTGATTGCTGCCGAAGGCCGGGCCATGACGGCACGCGCGGCGGAGATCGCCGAAGGGGAACTACTCGCGGCCGGCCACGGTCCGCCCCCGGCGGAGTACGCCCTGCTCGTTCTTGGCTCGGCCGGCCGCGGCGAAAGCCTACTGGCGGCGGATCAGGACAATGCGCTCGTGATCGACGACGACTACCACGGCGACCTCGATTCCGACGGGGACTGGTTCAGCCGCTTTTCCACCCGCGTCAACGAGATCCTTGACCGCGCCGGCGTCCACTACTGTCGCGGCGGCGTGATGGCGAAGAACCGTCCCTGGCGCCGTACCCAGGCGGACTGGCTTCGGCAGGCGCGTATCTGGGCGAGCGAACCCTCGCGGCAGGGCTTGGCGAACGTCGACATCTTCTTTGATCTTGCGCCTGCCTATGTCTCGTCGGCGAAGGCGACCCGGTTGGCGGACAGTCTTCGTCTGGAATCCGCCCATGTCGCGCGGCACTCGCTCGATCTGCTGCGGATGCTTGGCGAGGACGCCGCGGCACGCTACAGCCAGCTCGGCATGTTCGGCCGCATTCGTAAGGACAATGGCGGACGCGTCGACCTCAAGAACGGCGCCCTTCTGCCGATCGTCTCCGGTGCACGCGTCGTCGCCCTGCGCCACGGCATCTTCGCCCATACCACTCCGGAACGTCTGCGGCAGGCCGCGGCGGCCGCCGGGCGCTCGCAGGCCGATGCGGCCTTGCTTGCCGACATGCACGGCTTCCTGATGCGCCTGATCCTGACCCAACAGATCACCGATATCGAGGCCGGGCTGAAGCCAGGCGGCACGGTTGACGTTTCGAGACTCAGCCGGCGTGACATGGACCGGCTGCGCGATGCGCTCCAGCATGTCGCCCTTGTTCGCAATGTCGTGCGGGACCTCCTGCAGGTGCCTTGAGTGGTCGACAGTGCCGCTCAGGCGAGCTTGAGGACGCTGTCGATGACCTCGCGGCCGCCGACCACGCCGCTGAACTCCTGCCAGAGGGTTTCGGCAGTCTTCCGCCAATCCTCCGGCCGTTCCGGCTGGAGCACCTGCGTTCCCTGCGAGACAGCTAGGTCGAGCGAGGCCTCTTCGTCCGCCGCCATCCAGCCATTGAAAACTTCGCTCGCCTCTGCGGATATTTCCGCAAGCACCTGCTGCTCCTCTTCCTCGAGGCGATCCCAGAAGTTCTTCGCGTAGAAGACAACGCCCGCGGAGCGGATATGCGCCGTCCGGGTCAGGTAGGGAACGACCTCATGCAGCTTCAGGCCTGCATAGGCGGAGATGGTCAGGTCCATAGCGTCGGCGACGCCGGTGGAGAGGGCGTTGTAGGTCTCGGTGATCGGGATGCCGACGGGGATCGCACCGAAGCGGCTCCAGAGGCTCGTGTGGAGCCGGCTCTGGATCACCCGCATCGTCTTGCCCTGCATCTGCTCCGGCAGCGTGATCGGCTCCTTGGCGAGGAGGTGACGGGCGCCATAGTCGATGAAGCCGCTGGCCACGAATCCGTGACTCGCGAGCCGGCGGACAAGATCGCTGCCGACGTCGCTCCCGACGACGCGGCGCAGGTGAGCGGCGTCACTGTATAGGAACGGCAAGTCGAGTATCTGCAGCTCCGGCACCCATGCGGTGAGGGTCGAGACGGTGCAGAGGCTCGCCTGGATAGAGCCGAGAAGTGCGCCATCCGCCACCTCCTTCTCGCCGCCCAGAGCGCCATTGGGGACGATCCGGAAGCGGAAGCGTCCGGGAAGACGCTCCTCCGCCCTGTCGGCGATCCAGCGCCAGATACGGGTTTCGGGCTTCTCCTCGCCCAGAAGCGACGCGACCGTGATGACGCTCGTGCGCGCCGAGGCCGATCGAAGGAAGGCGGGGGATGCGAAGGCGGGAGCCAGACCGGCTGCGGCGAGAAGCGTGCGGCGCGTGATCGAAGTCATCGGATATCCTTTCAGAAAAACAGTGCCAGAAGGCAGAGGACGAGGAGGGCGCAGAGCAGTGCGACAAGATAAGGAATGACCACCCTGAAAAGGGCTCCCACGGGAACACCTGTCGTGCCGCTGACCACGAAGACGAGCATGCCGACCGGCGGTGTCAGACCTCCCAGCATCAGGTTGACCACGGCGATCACCCCGAACAGGACGGGGTCGATGCCTGCGCCCACGGCAACCGGCAGCAGGATCGGGCCGAGAAGAAGGATCGCGGCGCCAGTATCGAGGACGAGGCCGGCGGCGAGCAGGACGAGATTGCAGAGCAGGAGAACCTGCCATGGTGCCTCCGCAAGCGACCCCGCGAGATCGAGGACGGTCCCGGCCACACCATCCACCGCGAGCAGGAAAGCAAAAGGCGCGGCGGCGCCGATGAGGAGCCCGATTGCGGCCGCCTCGACGCCAGCTTGCCGGAAGATTGAGGCGAGGCCTCCGCAAGTTGGCCGGGTTGCAAGAGCAAGCAGCAGCGCATAACCGGCTGCGACCGCTGCGGCCTCGGTCGGGGTGACGATGCCGAAGCGGATGCCGCCGAGGACCACGACCACCAGTCCCAATGCCGGCAAGGCAGCCAACAGGGCGCGGGATCGCTCCGCGCCGGTTGCCCGGGCGCTTCGGTTGCTGTCGCCGTTCGCGAGACGGATCGCTACCGCCAGGCAGGCCGCCATGAGAAGCCCGGCATAGGCGCCGCCTATCAACAAGCGTCCGGCCGAAATATCCGTCGCGGCTGCCAGCAAGAGAAAGGCAATCGAAGGCGGGATGACATTGTCGAGCACAGAGGTGGCCGCGATAATCGCCGCGGAGCGTTCCGGGGGGTAGCCGTGACTGACGAGATGCGGGTGGAAGGTGGATGCGCCGAATGCGGCGTTCGCGACCGAAGAGCCGGATGCTCCCGAGAAGAAGACGCTGGTCAGAAGCGCAGTCTGCGCCAGACCGGCCCTCCTGTGGCCGACGAGGGTTTGCGCCAGCCGCACGAGGCGCTCTCCGGCTCCCGAGAGCGTGAGCATACCGCCGCAAAGCAGGAAGAAGGGAATGGCGAGCAGCAGGAAGCGCGACATGCCGGATGCCGCGGTGGAGACGATGGCCGGCTCCGACAAGCCGCTTCCAGAGGGGATCGCGAACATGACCCCGGCCAGCAGGCAATGGGCGAGCGGGGCGCCGAGCAGGAGCGCCGCACCCGCGGCAAGTGCGGCAACGGCGCTTGGCAGCATGCTTGATCCAAGGTCCGCCTGCGGCAGGAGAAGTGCAAGTGTTGCACCCGCAGCCACGGATAAGAGGCCGAGGAAGCCCCTGCCCTCGCCGATACGGACCAGCAGCAGCATTGCAAGAAGGAGCGCTCCGCCTGCAGCGAGGAACCAGAAGCGCACATGTTCAGGGAGGCCGAGAGCGGGCGAGACGGAACGGAGCGCCGCTGCAGCCTCGGCACCGCCCGTGAGGAGGAGACAGCCTGCCGCCGCACTCGTCCCGTCAGCGCAAAGGCCCGCAATCCGGCGCCCCTCGTGCGGCAGCAGCCTAGTCAGGATATCGAGCCTCAGCGAAAATGGCCCCTGCAGGCTGAGCGGCAGGCCAAGACAGATGAGCGCCAGGAAGAGCCAGAGCGCTGCCTCCTCGGTGCCTGCGAAACCGGTCCTGGCACCATAGCGGAGACCGACGGTTACGAGGACGAGCAGGAGAAGCAGCGCGAGGAGCAGACCTGCCCCAGCCGACAGCACCTGCTCGACGCGCAGCGCCATCCGGGCCGCATGGATGGAGGCACGCGACCGGACATCGGGATGAGGCCCCGACGACACCGATACTTCCTGCCTGCTCTCGCTACGGCCGGAGGTCATTTCCATCATCCGCCGATTTCGACCGCAAGGTCTTCGACGGTCGGCGCCTTATCGATCAGCCCGCTCTCCGCCAGGAACGCGCCGAACTTCTCATAGCGGCCCCTGTCCAGCGCAGCCGGACGCTTGGCAAAGCGCGGAAGGGTATCGCGGAAAGCCTGGCGGTTGAGTTCGTCGTCGAGATCAGGATATGCCGCGATGAACAGCGACCATGCTTCATCCGGATGATTGGTCAGGAAGATGCTGGCCTCTTCCACCGCCTGGAGGAATCGCCGCAGACGATCATCGCCGGAGAGATCCTTGTGGGCGATGAAGATCAACTCGTCGTAAACCGGCACGCCATGCTCCTCCGGAAAGAACGAGCGCGCCTCGCCTCCAGCGAGCCGGATCTGGGTCAGTTCGAAGTTGCGGAATCCACCGACCGTTGCGTCGACCTGTCCCGCGAGCAGCGACGAGGTCAGCGCGAAGTTGACGTTGACGAGTTCCACCTCGTCGAGAGCCACGCCTTCGGCGGCGAGCATGCGCTTCAGCATGGCATCCTCGAAGCCGGAGACAGAGAAGCCGATCTTCCTGCCCTTGAGGTCCGCAAGCGTCTTGATAGGCCCCTCTGCTAGCACCGTCACCGTGTTCAGCGGCGTCTCCACCAGCGTGCCGAAGCGGACGAGCGGCAGACCGGCTGCGTGGTCCAGATAGAGGTTCGGCTGATAATGGACACCGACATCCGCCTGTCTTGCCGCAACCAGTCGCGGGACGGAGGACGGATCGGCAGGCGGGATCAGTTCCACATCAAGGCCTGCCGCTTCGAACAATCCCTTCTGCTGCGCGACAATCATGGGGGCGTGGTCCGGGTTGACGAACCACTCCAGCATGATCGTCAGGCGATCGGCGGCGTGGGACGGTACCGGCCAGGCAAGCATGGCAGCGACGGCCCAGGAAAGAAAACGTATTCTCATGAATGTTTCTCCGGCTAACTATCTTGGATCGGTGTGGTGGACTTCCGGCGCCCATGGGGTGATACGGGCTGTCGCGACATCGACCGCAAGCCGCAGCACAAGGGTGAGCACGGCAAGAAGCACCATGGCGGCGAAGACGATGTCGGTCTGCATGCGGGCATTCGCCTGCACCATGACAAAGCCCAGCCCGGCCGACGCCCCGACCCATTCGCCGACCACGGCGCCGATCGGCGCAAGGGGCGCGGCAACGCGGAGGCCCGATACCAGGCCCGGCAGAGCCAGGGGCGCGCGGATGTAGCGAAGGGTCTGCCAATGGGTCGCCGAGGTCAGCGCAACGGCATCGAGGATCGCAGGTTCGGTCCGCCGCAGGCCATCAGCAAAGGCCGAAGCGACCGGGAAGAAGAT
The DNA here is from genome assembly GCF_902502825.2 of Pseudorhizobium flavum. The sequence goes on along the minus strand of NZ_LR723670.1, from coordinate 4,008,577 downwards.
GATGATCGTCGCCATGACGGCCTTGGAGGCGATCCCGAACCCGAACCACAACACGAGGATCGGCGCCAGCACGAAGACCGGCAGCCCCTGCAGCACCAGGACGGCCGGCCAGATCAGCCGGCCGGCACGGGGGAAGGCGGCGGCGGCAAGCGCCGCGAGCGCACCCAGAACTGCGCCACAGCCGAGCCCGATCGCGATCTCGGCGATGGTGACCAGGCTGTTGCGAAGCAGGAAACCGCCCTGGCGGGCGAACGCGGCAAGGATGTCCGCCGGCGGCGGCAGGATATAGGCGGGGGGTTGGAAGAGCCAAATGCCGGCCTGCCAGAGCACCAGCAGCCCGACGAGTCCCATCCCCATGTGGCGGGGTGGCATGGCTCGACCTAACGCATGGATGAGGCGGCTGGCGGGCGTTTTGTCCGAGGGCTAGGTCTTGATGTGCATGGCATGGTTCGATCTCCCGACGTCAATCACGGAGATCCAGGCAAAGCGGAGAAGAGAATTGGCGCCGAAAAAGGCCGTTTCCGTTCCTACGCCGGTATGACCCGGATCAGGTTCAAGGGTCCGGCTCACCGCCATCTCAGCACCGTTACGATGCCCCCCTCGGAATACCGCCATGTTTCATGAACCGCGCGGACATGTCAATCCGGCTCCAATGCCGCTCAGGCGGGCCGACTTAATTACGCCTCCATGCCACGGAGGTTGGCAGGCCCGCACTCGACGGCCGGGCCCGCCTTCGCGGACAGCCTTACGCTGTTCCCCAGATCGTCTGGGCGGTCTTCACGACGAGCTCGAGCTTGCGCCGCTGGTCTTCCTCGGTGATCGCATTGCCGTGCTCGGTCGATGCGAAGCCGCACTGCGGTGCAATTCCCAGCTGATCCATGTCCACGTACTGGGAGGCGGCCTCGAACTGCTTGCGCAGCCAGTCGATCGATTCCAGTTCCGCCGTCTTCGTGGTGATGAAACCAGCCATGATTCGCTTCTTGCCCTTCGGCAGGAGCTTCAGAGGCTCCAGCCCGCCGGCACGGTCGGTATCGTATTCCATGAAATAGATATCGACGCTGGTCTTGTTGAAGATCGCGTCGGCGGCTGCGTCGTAGCCGCCGGTGGCAGCAAATGTTGAGCGGAAATTGCCGCGGCACATGTGCATGCCGATGACCATGTCGGACGGACGATCCTTGATCGCCTCTTCCAGCATCCAGGCATAGCGGTCGATCAACCAGTCGGGATCCTGCCCCATGGCCTTGCGCTGCTCGCGCTGCTTCGGGTCGCCGAGATAGGCAAAGAAGATATCATCGAGCTGCAGGTATCGGCAGCCGGCAGCGTAATAGGCGGCAACGGCCTGACGATAGGTCTCGGCGATATCCGCAAAGAGCACGTCGGGATCCTTGTACTCGGCAGGACGGACGTCGGCCGGGTCGGTGCGGAAATGCACGCAGGAAGGACCGGGAATCGAGATTTTCGGGCAGACACTGGTGTGGTCCTTCACAAAGGTGAAGTGCTCGAGCATCGGGTGGTCCTTCGGGAAGCCGAGCTTGCCGTTGATCACCGGATGCACCGGCGGGATCTGCGTTCCGTGGAACTGCACGCCCTCTCCGCGGGTCTCCATGTCCATGCCGTCAAGCATGCCCATGAAATCGAAATGCCAGAAGGCGCGACGCGCTTCGCCGTCGGTGACAACCTTCAGGCCGACCTCTTCCTGCATCTTGATGAGTTTCGGGATCTCCGCGTCTTCGATGGCGCGCAGGGTCGCCGCATCGGCGCGGGCGGCGCGTGCCTCGGCAATCGGGCGCGGGCGAAGAAGACTGCCGACATGGTCGGCGCGGAAAGGTGGTGTCGGCATGCTGATCCTCCAGTTGATGTCGCGCATTCCGGACGGGATCAGAAGGCTCGATCCTCGTCCTCCGTGGCGACCGCCTTGCCGATACCACAGGATGAGCCGGAACCGGAGAGGAAATCGTGTCCTGTCCGACTGTTCCGTTTGCGCAGTCGCGATGTCGCGAAAGAACATCTCGGGACGGCTCCTCCTCTGCTAGCCTGCAGGTGTTCGGCGCCGCACCAGTTGTTGCATCGAACGGAGAATGACCGGCCCAAAGTCGATACGGAGCGACTTGTTGCGGTGGGCGATCGGGCGACGGCGCCAACAGGCGGCCGATGCGCAGCTAAGCCATCCAACGGTCCCGCAAAGGGATGAAGAACATGGATGTGCGCGACGACATGCTTCGCCGGCTCAAGGCGCGAGCCGACGGATTCAGCCTTGAACAGCCCTTCTATATCGATCCCGATTTCCATCGGGTCGATCTCGAGGAGATCTGGTACAAGGACTGGCTGTTCATCGGCCATGATTGCGAAATTCCTCGCGCCGGCAACTACTTCACCGTGCAAGTCGGCGACTATCCCGTCGTGATCGTCAGGGGCAAGGACGGCGTCATCCGTGCATTCCACAACACCTGTCGCCATCGCGGCCATCGCGTCTGCACGCAGGAACGCGGCGCCTCTGCACGACTGGTCTGCCCCTATCACCAGTGGACCTACGATCTCGATGGTTCGCTGGTCTTCGCGCGGCAGATGGGCGAGGACTTCGACAAGGCACAGTTCGGGATGAAGCCTGTCCCCTGCGAGAGCGTCGCCGGCTATATCTTCATCTGCCTCGCCGCAACGCCCGCCGATTTTGCACCGGTACGCGCTTCGATGGAGCCCTACATGAAGCCGCACCGGCTGTGGGAGGCCAAGGTCGCCCACCGCAACACGATCATCGAAAAGGGTAACTGGAAGCTCGTCTGGGAAAACAACCGGGAATGCTACCACTGCGCCAGCAACCATCCGGAACTCTGCCGCACCTATCCGGAAGCTCCGAGCGCGACGGGCGTTCAGGGCGCAAAAGACGATCCGGTCATTGCTGAGCATTGGGCACGCTGCGAGGCGGCCGGGCTGCCGAGCCAATTCCGGATCGACCCTTCGGGCCAGTTTCGCACCGCCCGCATGCCGCTGATCCAGGATGCCGAAAGCTACACCATGACCGGCAAGAGGGCCGTCCGCCGGCCCTTGTCGGACGAAGTGACGACCTCGCATATCGGGACCATGCTGCTCTTCCACTACCCGACGACCTGGAACCACATCCTCGTCGACCACGCGATCTCCTTCCGCGTCCTGCCGCTATCGGCGGAGGAGACGGCGGTCACGACGACATGGCTCGTGCACAGGGACGCGGTCGAGGGAGTGGACTACGATCTCGATGAACTGACGCATGTCTGGAACATGACGAACGACCAGGACCGGCGGATCGTCGAAGAGAATGCCTTCGGCATCCGCTCGCCCGCCTACGAGCCCGGTCCCTATTCGCCCGAGCACGAGGGCGGGGTCATGCAGTTCGTCGAATGGTACACGACCTTCATGACAAACCGCCTGCAGGGTGGGGCGGCGCCGCTTTCGGCGGTGGCATGAGATGAACATGGTGCAGCCGACCTATCGCCACATCGACGAGATGCGCCCCTGGTCGGACCGGGAACACCGGCTGGAATGCGTCGCCGTGACGCCGGAAGCTCCCGACGTGATGACCTTCACCTTCCGGCCCGACCGGCCGGGCGTCTGGTTCCGCTACCTGCCCGGGCAATTCGTGACCCTGGAGATCCCGGCAAGACCGGAGCCACTGATGCGGACCTACACGCTGTCCTCCAGTCCCTCTCGGCCGTACACGGTTTCAGTCACCGTGAAGGCACAGAAGGGATCGCTCGGCACGCGGTGGATGTTCGACAATCTGCGGCCGGGCATGACGCTAAAGGCCTTCGGGCCGCATGGCGACTTCTCCTATGCGCGCCATCCGGGCGACAGATATCTCTTCCTCTCCGCCGGGTCCGGCATTACGCCGATGATGTCGATGACGCGTGACCTTGGCGACCGGTCGCCCGACAGCGACATCACCTTCCTCCATTGCGCCCGCTCGCCCGACGACATCATCTTTCGCTGGGAGCTGGAGGCACGGGCTCGCGACATGCCGCAATTCACGCTCGGCCTGATCGTCGAGCAGTTGTCGCGCGGACAGCTGTGGTCGGGACTGAAGGGGCGTATCGACAAGGCAAAGATAGCGCTGCTGGCGCCCGATTTCCTCGACCGCACCGTCTTCTGCTGCGGGCCTGAGCCATTCATGGCGACAGTTCGCGAGTCGCTTTCGGGTGCCGGCTTCGACATGGGCAACTATCACGAGGAGACATTTCACCCGGTTGCGCCGCCACCGCCGGTCGCCACCGCCGACCATCATGGTGGTGTGGAGCCGACCAGAATCTTCTTCTCCGCCTCCGGCAAGGAGGGCGCCTGCGAGGCCGGCCACACGATCCTGCAGGCGGCGCGCGCCGCGGGAGTACGTATCGCCGCAGCGTGCGAATCCGGCCTCTGCGGCACCTGCAAGGTCCGCAAGCTCGCCGGCGAGGTCGAGATGAATCACAATGGCGGCATCCTCGACGACGAGATCGATGATGGCTTCATCCTCGCCTGCTGCTCCCGCCCGATGGGCGACGTGGAGATCGAGGCCTAGCCTGCGTGCTTGCACGGGCGGTGCTGTCGCCCGATCGCCGGAAAGGCGGAATGCGTGCCCGCGTTACTAACACCGCACGAAATAGGTTGACGTCGAAGTCTGTGGCTTCAAAGTCGGGCGCGACGGGCTGCACAACGCGCTCGATCGGCGCGAGGCATGACATACACAGAGGACTTCACGACATGACCGAATTCACCACCCGTCCCGAAATTCTCGGCACATTCGGCGTCTTCACCTCGACCCACTGGATTGCCTCTGCGGTCGGCATGAGCATCCTCGAGAAGGGCGGCAATGCATTCGATGCAGCCGTGGCGGCCGGTTTCGTGCTGCAGGTCGTCGAGCCGCACCTGTGCGGACCCGGCGGGGACATGCCGGCCGTCATCTATTCGAAGAAGCGCGACAGGATCGAGGTCATATGCGCCCAGGGGCCCGCGCCGAGAAGGGCCACGATCGAGCACTACACCGCAGAAGGGCTTCGGCTGATCCCTGGCGACGGACTGCTCGCGACGGTCATCCCCGGCGCATTCGACGGCTGGATGCTGATGCTTCGCGACTATGGCACCATGTCAGTCCGGGACGTGCTGGAACCTGCCATCTACTATGCCGAGCAGGGGCATCCCGTGCTGCCGCGCGTCTCCGCGACGATCAAGGGGATGGCAACACTCTTCGAGAAGGAGTGGCCGACATCCTACCAGACCTGGCTGCCGGGCGGCTCGGTTCCCGAGCCTCTCTCCAACTTCCGGAATCCGGTGCTCGCCGAAACCTGGAAGCGCATCATTGCCGAAGCGGAATCCAGGTCCGGTCGCGAGGAGCAGGTCCAGGCCGCGCGCGACGCCTTCTATCGCGGCTTCGTTGCGGAAGCGATCGACCGCTACCTCCAGACCGCCGAGGTCATGGATGCCAGCAAGCAACGCCACAAGGGGGTGCTGACGGCGGAGGACATGGCAGGCTGGGAAGCAACCATCGAGGAGCCGCAGACCTACGACTACCACGACTGGACGATCGCCAAGACCGCCGCGTGGGGACAGGGCCCGGTGCTGCTGCAGTCGCTGGCACTGTTGAAGGACTTCGACATCGCGTCGATGGATCCGGCCGGCCCCGATTTCGTGCACACCCTGGTGGAATCGATGAAGCTCGCCTTCGCCGACCGGGAAGTCTACTACGGCGACGTCAACTTCTCCCAAGTGCCGATCGACCATCTGCTGTCGGACGCCTACAACCGCGAGCGCCGCAAGCTGATCGGGGCGCAGGCGTCACATGAACTGCGCCCGGGGCGCGTTCCCGGCTACGAAAACCAGTACGACCTCACGCTTGCCATGCTCGACGAGATGAGCGGCAAGGGCGCCGTCTACGAGCCGACCATGGCACACCTGTCAGAGAAGCGGGGCGACACCGTTCACATCGACGTCATCGACCGGTGGGGCAACATGGTCTCGACGACGCCATCCGGTGGCTGGCTGCAGTCGTCACCGATCGTGCCCGGGCTTGGCTTCGCCCTGAATTCGCGCGCGCAGATGTTCTGGCTGAAACCCGGCCTGCCGACATCGCTTGCGCCCGGCAAGCGGCCGCGCACGACCCTTACTCCATCGCTCGCGCTTCACGAAGGACGCCCCACCCTTGCCTTTGGCACTCCGGGTGGTGACCAGCAGGATCAGTGGCAGCTGCCCTTCTTCCTCCGCTATGTCCATCACGGAAAGAACCTGCAGGCGGCGATCGACACACCTCTCTTCCACACGTCGCACTTCCCGGGCTCCTTCTATCCACGCACGAGCTCACCGGGGGAGATCATGGTCGAACGTAGTATCGGCGCGGATGTCCTCGACGAGTTGCGGCGCCGCGGTCACAAGGTCACCGTAGCCGACCCGTGGACGGTGGGACGCCTCACGGCTGCAAGGCGTGATGCGGACGGGCTTCTTCGCGCAGCGGCGACACCACGGCTGATGCAGGCCTATGCCGCGGGAAGATAGTCGACGCGGACGACTTCACCGGCACAACCGCGGCGACACAGTTGCCTGAGGCCTCAGGGGCCGGTCCTGCGCATCCTCGGAGCGCTGCCGATCAACTGCCGGGTGTAGGGATCCTGCGGGCTGCCGAACAGGGCCTCCACGGGCCCCTGTTCCACCACCCGTCCCGAGCACATGACGGCGACCTGGTCGGCTATCGCCTCCACCACCGCGAGGTCGTGGCTAATGAACAGGTATGACAGGCCGAACCTCTGCTTCAACTCCTGCAGGAGCAGCAGGACCTGCGCCTGCACCGAGACATCCAGGGCGCTGACCGGCTCGTCCAGGATGAGGATCTGCGCCTCGGCCGCGAGCGACCGTGCAATGGCGATACGCTGCGCCTGTCCGCCCGAGAACTCGTGAGGATAGCGGCTCAGGGTGTCGGCCGGCATCTGGACCGCATCCATGAGGTCCGTCATCCGCGCCCGCCGCTTGCCCGCGCCATAGCCGTTCAGCAGTTTCAACGGCGTCTCCAGGATTTCGCCGATCGTCTTGCGCGGGTTGAGCGAGGCGACCGGATCCTGGAAGACGTATTGGACGACCTTGCCGAAGGCGCGTGCGCCCTGCCGGCGCAACTCACCCGCGTCTCGACCCGCAATCATCATGTCGCCGCTGGTTGGCTGTTCGAGCCCGACTACCATGCGGGCGAGCGTGCTCTTGCCCGAGCCGCTTTCGCCCACCACCGCAAGCGTTTCCCCGCTCCGCAGGGCGAGCGACACATGGTCCACCGCCGTCACCATATGGCGCCTGCCGCCGAACAGCGAACGACCGCCTCCGAAGGTCTTGGTCAGGTGACGAACCTCGAGCGCATCCTCCGTCATGCGCGGTTCTCCGACCGGAAGAGTACCGATACGCGTTCCAGGAAGGTCTTCCCCTGCCCGATCTCCGGAACACAGGCGATCAGCCGCTTCGTGTAATCGTGTTCCGGATTGGCTAGCACTGCGCGTGTTTCGCCCATCTCCACCACCGCACCGTCCTTCATCACGGCGACGCGGTCGCAGATCTCCGCCACCACGCCGAAGTCATGGGTGATGAACAGAAGCGCCATGCCCCGTTCCTTCTGCAGGTCCCTTAGCAGATCGAGGATCTGCGCCTGGACCGTGACATCCAGCGCCGTGGTTGGCTCGTCGGCAATGATGACATCCGGATCATTGGCGAGCGCCATGGCAATGCCGACCCGCTGGCGCTGCCCGCCGGAAAGCTGATGGGGGAAGTGCCTTGCCCGCTCGCCGGCCTCCGGAATGCCGACCCGCTCGAGAAGCGCAATGCTGCGCTCCTGAAGGGAACGGCGGTCCAGCCTCTGATGGGCGGCGATTGCCTCCTCCACCTGTCGGCCGATGGGATGCATCGGATGCAGCGTCGTCAGCGGATCCTGGAAGATATAGGCAACCCGGCTTCCCCTGCAGGCAATCAGCTTCGTCTCCGGCATGGCGAGAACGTCCTCACCATGGAGATAGATTGCGCCGTTGCGAATGATGCCGGGCGGGGAATTCACGAGCCCCATGACAGACAGGGCCGTCACGCTCTTGCCCGACCCGCTCTCGCCGATCAATCCCAGGCACTCGCCCCGCTGAAGGTGAAGCGAGACGTCCTTCACGGCGGCCGAATAGTAGCCGTTGCGGGTGAAGCCTGTTTCCAGCCCCTGGACATCCAGCACGGCATCCGGGTTGGCGGACGGCGGCCTTGCGCGAACGGGATCGACCGCCGTGCGGGGACCGGGGCGCAAAAGCGCGCCGGATCGGAGCCGAGGATCGAGCACGTCGCGGATGCCGTCACCTAGGACGTTCAAGCTGATGACGATCAGGAAGATCATCAGGCCCGGCACGACGGAGACATGCGGCGCCGTGAAGAGCTGCGCCCTGCCCTCGCCGAGCATCGAGCCCAGGTCCGCCTGGGGCGGTTGCGCGCCGAGGCCGAGGAAGCTGAGGCCTGCCGTTTCCAGGATCATCCATCCTGCGGTCGTCGACATGGTGATGACGATCACCGGCAGGACGTTGGGGAGGATCTCGGTCCCAAGGATGGAGATATGGCCCTTGCCGGACAGACGTGCTGCATCGACAAACTCCGCATGGGACAGTGCCAGGGTCACGCCCCGGACGTTGCGGGCGAAGAAGGGGATGTTGACGACTGCGATCGCGTAGAGGGCGTTCATCAGCCCTGGCCCCAGCACCGCAACAATTGCAAGCGCCAAAAGGATGTAGGGAAAGGCCATCAGCATGTCGATGCCGCGCATCATCAGGTTGTCGGTCCGGCCGCCCGCATAGCCGGAGACGAGGCCGATCGCCGAACCGATCACTGCCGCGACCAGTGTTGCCGAAAAGCCGACGGTCATGGAGACGCGACTGCCCCAGATGAGGCGGCTGAGGATGTCGCGCCCCAACTCATCCGTGCCGAGAAGGTGACCCTCGGAGAGGACGGGTCGCAGCCGCTCCGCCGGCGCTGTTGCGTTCGGATCGGGCAGCGGCAGGATCGGTGCCAGGAGCGCGACCAGCACAAGCATTCCCAAGAGGCACAGCCCGATGGCCGCGAGGCGGTTATGTAGGAGCAGGCTCCAGGAGGAAACGCGCTGCGACCCCGCCTTCGGCGCCGGCACCACCATCAGACTGTCGGTCATGAGCGGATCCTTGGGTCAAGCATGGTTTGCAGAATGTCCGCCGCGAGGTTGAAGAGGACATAGCTCGCTGCGACGACGAGGACCCCGCCCTGGACCAGGAGTATGTCGCGGGTAGAGATCGCATTCACGAGCATGGCGCCGATACCGGGCCACTGGAACACGGTTTCGATGTAGACGGCGCCGCCGAGCACGAAGCCAGCCTGAATCCCGATGACGGGGATGACGCTGACGAGCGCGGCACGGAAGGCGTGGCGGTAGACGACCTGCCGTTCCGGTACCCCCTTGGCACGGGCGGTGCGGACAAAATCCTGGCGGAGCACCTCCAGCATGGCAGCGCGCGTCAGCCGGGCTATAACACCGGCGGCGACAACAGCGAGGGTCGCGGCGGGCAGGATCAGGTGGAGCAGAAGGTCCTTCAGGTCACCGCCCCCATAGATCGCATACATCCCGCTTGCCGGTAGCAGCCGCCACTTCACTGCGAACAGCAGAATGAGGATCAGCCCGAGCCAGAAGGACGGCATGGATATGCCGGCGAGGACCGCGAAGGTGATGAGCTTGTCGGCCCAACCGAACTGGCGGACCGCCGAGACGACACCTGCGAGAAGACCGATGATCGAGCAGAGGATGAGCGACACGCCGGCAAGGACAAGCGTCGCCTGGAACCGTTCCAGCACCTCGTCGAGGACAGGACGATTGAGCGCAAAGGAGCGACCGAAGTCTCCCTGGAGGACATTCCCGATCCAGATGAAGTACTGCTGCACCAACGGCTTATCGAGCCCAAGATCACGATTGATGCGCTCGACATTCTCCGGGGTTGCATAGGCGCCGAGTATGGCGGTCGCGGGATCGCCGGGGATCATCGACATCACCAGGAAGACGATGACGGAGAGGCCGAACAGAACGGGAAAGACCGAAAGCAGCCGCTTGGCGACATAGGCAGGCATGAACAGCCTCCGAGAAGGGTTCGCCGGCTCCCGCGCGGGAACCGGCAAAGGCAGGGACGGCTACTTGGTGACGTCCTTCAGGTGCAGCAGGAACGACGGCTGGAGCTTGAAGCCTTGCACGGCTGCGGTCGTCACTGCGTTCTGGACCCAGTTGGCAACAAAGAGCCAGGGCGCATCCTCATGGACGATCTCCTGCACTTTCGCATAAAGCTCGGCGCGCTCAGCCTGGTCGGTGGAGGTCCGGGCCTTGGCCAGCAGTGCATCGACCTCCGGGTTGGAATAGTAGCCGGAGTTGAAGCCACCATTCTCCGGCGAGGCTTCGGTGCGGAGCGTAAGATACGGCACCGTGTCCGGATCATTGGTCATCCAGGCCATCTCGGCCATGTCAGCCTTGCCTTCCAGCCCTTCGTTCACCCGCCCCAGGAACGTGTTCCACTCGTAGCTCTCTATGGCGACATCGAAACCGACGGCCTGCAGGTCCGCCTGTATGGCGGCACCCATGGTGACAGGGTTGAGCATTCCTGACCCGCCCTCGGTCACGTAGAAGGTGATCTTCGGATTTTCGACGCCTGCTTCGGCGAGGAGTTGCTTCGCTCGCTCCGGGTCGTGTGGGTAGGGCTCCACAGAGCTTTCGACCCAGTTGAAGGCGGGCGGGATCGGCCCCGCGGCAACGGTGGCGGTGCCCTGAAGCACATCGTTGACGAGGGTTTCCTTGTTGACGGCATAGTTTGCAGCCTGCCGGACAAGCTTGTCGGCGAACGGTCCCTCCTTGGTGTTGAGGATGGCGAACCAGACATGCGGGCCGGCCTGCTCCACAACATTCAGGTTGGCGTCGGAGCGGAATGACGCCAGGTTGTCCGGCGGCACTTCCACCATTATGTCGATGCCGCCTGCCATCATTTCCGCGATGCGCGTGTTGGCATCGGTGATCGGCCGAAAGACAACCGCCTCCAGCGCCGGCGCGCCATCCCAGTAATCGTTGTTGCGTTCAGCAGCCACGAGCTGGTTGGACTTCCACTCTGCGAACTTGAACGGCCCGGTTCCCGACGGATTGCGTCCGAAATCCTTGCCATGCTGCTCCACCGCGGCCGGCGAGACGATCAGGCCTGTCGGATAGGCGAGGTTGGACAGGAAGGGCGCGAAGGGTTCGTTCAGCTTGAACTCGACGGTGCTGTCGTCGATGACGTTGACCGCCTCGACAGCCGAGAAATTGAAGGACAGCGGGAAAGGCCCCGTATCGTGGAAGGGATGGTCGTCCTTCAGCATCCGGTCGAAGTTGAACTTCACCGCCTCGGCATTGAACGCGGACCCATCATGGAACGTAACGCCTTGCCGGAGCTTGAAGGTATAGGTCTTACCGTCATCGGAGATCGTCCAGCTCTCCGCCAGCGCCGGCTCCACCTCGAGCGTCCCATCCTTGTAACGGACGAGCCCGTCATAAAGGTTGACCAAGATACGGAAGTCATTCGTTGCAGTGACTGCATGAGGATCGAGCGACTTCGGCTCGGCGATCTGTCCGACGACCAGAACATTCGGGGGTGTCTGCGCTACCGCCGAAACGCCAAACAGCGCAAGCGCGGCGACAACGGCCGCGCGGTGAAACAGCCTCTTCATGGGGAAGATCCTTTCGATTTGGCCCGTTTGGCAGGTAACTTAACCCCGTGATCCCCGATGGCAAGGCTGAAGCGTGCACGGGCGGCCGACGGACCCACCGCCGCGACCGCGCCGCCAACTCGAACTGTCGCTTTTGGGGTGTTGCCAGACCAGTTCGCCAAAGAAAGCCGGCGCGACCATGATGGCCGCTAGGGGACGGAGAATTCCTGAGCGCGGATATAGAGGGTCCTGAGCCCACCCAAGTGGTTGGCGGCGAAGGCCTTCAGCGCTCCGTCCTGCCCGGTCTGCTGATACTCCTCTATCAGCTGGATCATGCTTTCCAGCGCCAGCACCTGGGCTGAGAAGTAGGCGTTGCTGAACTGCTCCTCAGTTGCCGTCTCGAGAGCCTGAAGCTTGTTCTGATATTCCGGAGACAGTTCGGGCGAGGGATCGAGGCCCTCCTGTCTGATCGCTTCCACAAGCTCCACCCCGAACCCCTGCCGCATCTGATCCGTTACCGTCTGGGCGAAGGTCTTGACGAATTCCTCCTGTCCGCGAGACGCCGCAACCTCTGCCGACTTCAGCACGAAGTTGCTCAGGCTGGTCAGACGGTCGGCGAACATCCGCTTCTCATCCTGCTGGGCAAAAGCCGGCGCGAGGCCAGCCGGCAGGAACAGCAGGACAAGAATCAATATGCCGGGGAGAGACCTGTACATCCGAATACCTTCCGTTGGGACGATCGCTATCGCGCCCGCGATCCGAAGCGCGAGGCACAAGGAGCGAACCGGATCGACCCTCCGAAGTTCCACCAACGGGCATAGGCGTCCGCGAGCGACGTGAATGCCCCCATCATGGCCGAGTTGATGGGGACCGCTCGACCGGCAGAGCCCGGTTCAGCCAGAGATCAGCCGTGGCAGCCAGAGCGAGATCACCGGAAAGGCAATCAACAGTGCCAGCCGCACAAGCTCGCCCAGGAAGAACGGGGCCACACCCTTGAATGTCTGGCTCATCGGCACGTCCTTCGCCAAGGAGCTGATGACAAACACGTTCATCCCGACAGGCGGCGTGATCAACCCGAGCTCCACGACGATCAGCGCCAGGACGCCGAACCAGATCTTCACGTCCTCTGTCGGCATGCCGAAATCGAGTTCGCTCACCACCGGCCAGAAGAAGGGCATGACCAGCAGGATCATCGACATCGAATCCATGAGGCAGCCCAGGACGATCAGCGCAAGAAGCAGCAGGATGAGGATCACCATCGGCGAGAGGCCAGAATTGACCATCATCTCCGCGGCGGCCTGGGGCACGCCGCCCCGGGACATGAAGATCTTCAGGAGTTCGGCGCCGAACAGGATCAGATAGATCATCCCGCTGGTTTTCGCCGTCTCCAGCAGCGCCCAGCGATAATCGGACAGGCGCACGCCACGCCTGAGTGACCCGTCGAGCGCCACCAGGGCGACACCGACGGCCGCAGCCGGAGTCGGATTGTAGAGACCGACATAGATGCCACCGATGACGATGACGAAGATGCCGAGGACGGGAACGACTCCCAAGGTGGCCGAAATCCACTCCGACCAGGAGATCCTGTCTCCGGCCGGACCGGAATCCGGGACGACCCGCACGTAGATTGCGATCACCAGGATGAAGAGCACGACGGCGATGAGGCCGGGGAACAGTGCGGCGGCAAACATGGAGACGATATTCGCCTCGACAATGACCGCATAGACGACAAGAACGACCGAAGGCGGTATCAGGATTCCCAGAAGGCCGCCAGCCGCCAGCGTGCCGGTCGCCAGCGCGCCGGAATAGCGGTACCGCTTCAACTCGGGAAGGGCCACCTGGCCCATGGTGGTGGCCGTCGCCAGCGATGAACCGCAGACGGCGCCGAACCCCGCGCAGGCGGCAATGGCAGACATGGCGACGCCGCCGCGCATACGCCCGAACCAGGCGTTGGCGGCGCGGAAAAGGTCCTGCGACAGGCCAGCGCGGGTGGCGATGTAGCCCATCAGCACGAACATCGGGATGACCGACATGTCATATTTGGAGAACTGGCTGAAACCGAGCGTCTTCAACTGGTTGAGAATTACCGCGTGGCCGTTCAGGGCCACGGTGCCCAGCGCGCCGACAAGGATCATCGCATAGGCAATCGGCATCCGTATGCCGATGAGGATGACAAGCGCTGCAAGGCCCACAAGCCCGAGTAGGAGACTCTGATCCATGCGTTACATACGTTCCTGCTGTGGGTGAGCGATGTCGCGATAGCTCTCCGCCAGCGTCACCAACGACGCCAGGACAAGGAGCAGGAGGGAGATGACGATCGGGATGAAAGCGTAGCCGATCGGGATCTGCAGGATTGCCGTCTGATAGTCGTATTCGAATTGGTCGAGCGTCCCGATCCAGGTTCTCCACGCCATGATGGCGGCGAATACCAGGGCCACGAGCGCGGAGAGCAAGATCAGCACCGCACGCGAACGCTGCGTCAATCCGGATGTGAAGATATCCGCGGTGACGTTGGCATCGGTCAACTGGCAGTATGGCAGGAAGCAGAAGACGCCGACCGCGACACCCAGCTCGGTCAGTTCGAAGTCTCCGGGCAACGGGTTGCCGAACGCACCCGTGATGACGCTGATCGTCTGGATGGCTACCACCAGGAGAATGACAACGCCACCGGCGAGCGCCCAGGCGGTGATGATGCGGTGGGTGAGGCCTTTCAGCCCCACCCCCCTTTTGCCGGCTCGTCCGACCGCCATCGTCTTACTTGGCCGAATTGGCCGAGATCAATTCCCGGGCCTTGCTCACCAGGGTCGCGCCGTCGATCCCCTTGCCATCGACCTCCTTGACCCAGCGATCGACGACCGGTTCAAGCACCGTCTGGAAGGCTTGTGTCTCTTCCTCGGTCAGCTCGATGTGGGTGTTGCCGGCGTCGGTGGCGACCTTGATGCCGCCATCGTCGATCTTCCGCCAGATATCGGCAGCCTTCGCCAGCCACTCCTCGTTGGAGTTATCGATGAAAGCCTTCTGGACATCTTCCGGCAGCGAGTTCCACTTGTCCAGGTTCATCGAGACCTGGAAGATCGTGGTGCCGAAGCGGGTCATGTCGTGACCCTCGACCTGGTACTCGGTCTGATCCTGGAGCTTCAGGGCCGGGATGATCTCCCAAGGGATCAGGGCGCCGTCGACCACGCCCTTCGAGAAGGCCTGCGGGATATCCGGAACCGGCATGGCGGCCGGCGCCGCGCCGAGGGCTTCGATGACCCATGCGCCGGTGCGGGTTGGAATGCGCATCTTCTTCCCGGCCAGGTCTTCCGGCTTGCGGACTTCGTCCTTGACCATCTGGATGGCCTGGCCTGCATGGCTGTGCAGGAACATCACCTTCACGCCCTTGTACTCTTCGGCAAGGTGCTCGTCGAACATCGCGCGGATCGCAAGATTGGTCGCCTTGATGTCGTTGGTGTGGATGAAGGGAAGTTCGAAGACTTCCGTGCGCGGGAAGAGCCCCGGCGTGTAGCCATTGACCGTCCAGATGAGGTCAACGACGCCGTCGCGAACCTGGCTGATCAGTTCCGGAGGGGCGCCGCCGAGCGACATCGACGGATAGATCTCGATCTTGACCTTGCCGCCGCTGGCTTCCTCAATCGACTTCGCCCAGGGCTCGAGCATCTGGGTCTGAGCCGGCGATTTCGGGCCCAGGAAATGATGGAGCTTGAGGGTAAATTCCTGCGCGGACGCCGAAGCGCTCAACGCGGTCGTGGCCATGGCCGCCACCAGCAGTGTCTTCAAGGTTTTCATTGGCATTTCCTCCCTGTTTAGCCTCTGAAGCGCCGGCATTCCCGGCATGTTATCACGCCACCCGTATGTCGAGCAGCGCAGTGCGCTTGTTCTGCATCACCTCCGTGACCGCAGCCTCCAGGGCCGCAGGCAGGTCGGCACGTTCCGTGACCTTCCGTCCCCATGAATTGCTGGCTTCGGCAATCTTGGTGAAATCCGGACTGGGCGAAAGCCCGGTCAGCGGCATCTGGTTCGCCTTGGCCGCATAGCCGTCCGGATACATCATCGCAACGGATTGCCGCACCGCTCCCCATTCCGCATTGTTGAGGATCAGGATCAGCACGGGAATATCGTAGGCTTCCATGATCTGATGGCAGGCCACGGGATTGGCGAACATATATGATCCGTCGCCCAGCGTCGCGACCACCAGTCTATCGGGCCGAGCAAGCTTCATTCCCATTGCGCAGGGAAGAGACCAGCCAAGGCCGCCGGAATGCGGCTCCTGGTACCATGCCTGCGGGTGATCAAGCGTCATAGGAGCGAGCGGACATCCGAGTTCGGACAGCACTGTCGCCTCATGTGCCTTCAGCGCTTCGGACAGGCACCAGGCCACATGGGCCTTCGTCATCCGCGGCCCGTCTTCATCGCGCGCAACGGCAATCTCCGTTTCGCGCTGCTCTGTCAGTCTTGTCCGCAAGGGCCTCGCCCGAGCTTCACGGCCCGCGGGATCGGGATCACCCAGCTTTTCCATCGCAGCGGCCAGCGCGACCAGACCGGGCGCGGTTTCCGTCGTGATCGAAAGATCGGAGCGGAAGTTGCGCACCGGGAAGCGGCTGAAGAGCGGGTTGGGTCCGAGGTGAATGACCTTCGCGTCGGGCTGCGGCGAATGGATCTCCGGCATCCACGGCGCCAGCGCGTCTATGACAAGGACGACATCCGCGTCCTTGAGCCACGGAGCCGGATCGGCCCCAGCCCACATGGGATGGCTGGTCGGCAGGCCGATCTGCGTCGCCCAGTAATGGACCACGGGAATGGAGAAGCGGTCTGCAAGCTGCGAGAGCGCTGCGAAGCCCTCGGCGTCACCTGCACCGCGTTGCACGAAGATGACCGGCTTCCTCGCTCCCACCAGCCATTCCGCCGCCTGACTAATGTCGCTCGCCGAGGCTTCGACGCGCGCGGGCATCATCGTCGGCGTTGCGGCGGTTGCGGATGCATCGATCGTCTCGCTCAGGACTTCGCGCGGCAGGCTGAGATAGACTGGACCCTTCGGCGTGGAGTTCGCAATGGCGTGGCCGCGGTCCAGCATGTCCGGGACCTGCTCGGGAAACCGCAGCTCGTAGTCCCATTTGGCGGCCTCCCGCACGAGTGCGGTCTGATCGCGCATCTCCTGCCCCCAGCCGATCGGAACCGTACGCGCACCGAAGCGGCCTTTTTCCACGGTCGGTGTCCGGCCGGACATGAGAAGCATCGGAACGTGATCCGTGGCCGCATTGAGCGCACCGATCGCGCCGTTGGCGAGGCCAACATTGGTGTGCAGGATGACCGCCTGCGCCTTGCCGGACAGAAAATAATAGCCATGGGCCATGCCCATGGCTGCATGCTCATGCGGAATGGTGATGGCCTGCGGCAGCGCAACGCCAGACGCTGCGGCTTCGGCCAGGCCCTCGATGATGGGCGGGAAATCAGTCCCGGAATTGGCGAACACGTAGTCGACGCCAAGCGTCTTCAGCCGGCTGAAGATAACACTGCCGGCTACCACCTGCCCATCGCCACTCCTCAACGCATCCACCCAGGCCCTCCAATCTGCTTGACATTTCACATAATGAAATACTAATTTCAATATCACGCTGTTTTGCACGTTCTGTCAAGCAGCTTCCAGCAAATTCGCAGGAACGGTCAGGACCCATGAGTACGCCCCTCAACAACTCGATCCTCAAGGCAGTCAGCATACTCGACCTTTTCGACGACAAGAGGCAGGAACTGACAGCCCGAGATGTGGCTGAACTTGGGGATATGAACGGCATCACGGCTCATCGGCTCTTGCGAACGCTGGCCGAAGCGGGCCTGCTGACTTCCCCCCGAAAGGGCCTGTACCGACTTGGAAGCAAGCTGATCGACTACGGGGAAAGGGCCAAGAGCTTCAGCCGCCTAGCGGCCCAGATCCAGCCCTTTCTCAATGGGCTGGCCGCGGAGACCAAGGAAGGAGCAATGGCAACGACCTTCGATGGGTCGGTCATCACCTGCATCGCGGCCGCCCATTCAGACCAGACTTTCAGCTTCAATGCGCGCGTGGGCACTCGCATGGAGGCCTATGCGACAGCCAACGGCAAGCTGTGGCTGGCCATGTCCGAGCCGACCATGCTCAAAAGCTACCTGAACGCTACGGATCTGACGCCGCTTTCGGCAGACACCGTCTCCGATCCTGACGTTCTTTCCCAGGAGCTGGAAACCATCCGCCGACAAGGCTTTGCCACGAACTACGGCGAGCGCGAGACGGGGCTCTCGGCCATCGCCGTCCCAGTCAAGACAGCGGCCGGCCACATGGTGGCGGGCATTTCCATATTCGGACCGTCCGCCCGCCTGACTGCCGACCGCCTGGCAAGCCTCCTGCCACTCCTGCAATCGACCGCCGACAAGATCAGACAGGTTCTCTGAGTGCTCTGCAGCCGTAAGCTAGCGCTTACATTTCGCACCCGCAGTGCAGCGGTCAGTCAGAAATCGGGAAAGCAAAACCGGCTTTCACGCGGTCCATCACCACCATGGTCTTGAACCCCTTGATGTCGTAGTTCTCGTAGAAGAACCGGCGGGTGAAGGCCTCATAGTCCTCCATGTCCTTCGCGGTGATGACTAGGATGAAGTCTGCATCTCCGGTGACATAGTAGCCGATCATCACTTCCTTCGTGGCCCGGATCGCGGCCTTGAACCGGTCGACGATGTCCGCCCGTTCGCGTTCAAGGGAGACGAGGACGATCATCGTGATGCCGCGTCCGGCGGCCTTGGGCGAAACGATGGATACGTCGGCCTCGATCACGCCTTCCTCACGCAACCGCTTCAATCGCCGCTGGCAGGCAGTCGGTGAAAGATTGACGATCTGCGCCAGTTCGTCCGACGTCAGCCGGTTGTTCTTCTGAACGGCTTCAAGCAGAGCCCGATCAGCTCTATCAAGCGAGGTCATGCAGAATTCCTGCGTCTGCGGCTGAAGTAAGCCGAATTTCTGCGCCGCCTTCCCTGGCGACGCAGCGTCTCAATCTTCGTCCGAGAGTAGACTGCGTGTAAACCCCCTGGAGGCCCCATGCAAGGCATCGCTATTGCTGCCCTGAAAAACCTGCACCGACCGGATCTGCTCGAAAGCCGCGCCTTCTTGAACGGCGAGTGGATGGAGCGCCGCGAAACCCTGCGCGTCATCGATCCAGCGACACAGGAACCTCTCGCCGACGTTGCTGCCTGCTCGCTACCGGATGCGGACGCCGCTGTGGAAACAGCGAAACGTGCCTTCCTCGACTGGCGCGACTGGCTGCCGGCTGCACGTGGGGAGATCCTGCGGACATGGGCCAGACTGATGCGGGAAAACGCGCAGGACCTTGCCGTCATCATGACCTGCGAACAGGGCAAGCCGCGGGCGGAATCCCTGGGCGAGATTTCCTATGCGGCAAATTTCCTGGACTGGTTTGCCGCCGAGGGCGAGCGCGCCTACGGCGAAACGATGCCCAGCCATCTGCCAGGCAGTCGCCTTTCGGTGCAGATGCAGCCTCTCGGCGTCACCGTCGCCATCACGCCATGGAATTTTCCCTCCGCCATGATCACACGCAAGGCCGGCGCCGCTCTCGCGGCCGGTTGCACGATGATCGTCAAGCCCGCGCCCGAAACGCCGCTTTCGGCGCTTGCCCTGGCCAAGCTCACCAAGGAGGCCGGTGTGCCGGCGGGCGTCTTCCAGGTCCTCACCGGCGAAGCGGCACCATTGGCCCGCCGCCTCCTGGACAACACCGAGGTGCGGGCATTTTCGTTCACCGGGTCAACCGAGGTCGGGCGCATCCTGCTTACCCAATCCGCCGCGACGGTGAAGAAGTCCTCGCTGGAACTCGGTGGCCATGCGCCGTTTATCCTGTTCGACGATGCTGACATTTCCAGATCCGTCAGCGATTGCATCAAGGCGAAGTTCGCCACGTCCGGCCAGGACTGCCTTGCCGCCAATCGCATCTACGTCCAGCGCAGCATCTACAATCGCTTTGTCGAGCAGTTCGCCAAGGCGACCTCCCAGCTTAACGTCGGGCACGGCCTTGAACCCGACGTCGATATCGGCCCGATGACGCGCCCCTCGGTCGGGGAAAAGTGCCGCCAGCAGATCGCGCAGGCCCTTTCAGCCGGCGCGCGTCTCGTTTGCGGGGGGCAGGACAGCCTACTCGGCGGCAATTTCGTCACGCCCACCGTGCTTGCCGATGTCACCGACGACATGCTGATCGCACGGGAGGAGACTTTCGGGCCGGTGGCCGCGATCCTTCCCTTCGACGACGAGGCGGAGGTGCTGGCCCGTGCCAATGCGAGCGAAATGGCACTCGCAGCCTATGTCTACACAAACGATCTCGGCCGAGCGATGCGTCTTACCGACCGGCTCGAATACGGGATGGTTGCCGTCAACACACCCAAGTTCACCGGCGCGCCGATCCCCTTCGGTGGCTGGAAACAATCGGGCCTTGGCCGTGAAGGATCACGCCACGGCCTGCTGGAATATCTCGAAGCAAAATACGTCTGCTTCGGCAACCTCGCTGCATGAAAGGAGCCTCCCCATGACCATCAACCTCAACCAGATCGCGGAGATGGACCGCAATTCGGTCCTGCATCCCTTCACGCAGCTCAAGGACTTCGCCTCAGGCAAGATGGGCGACCCGACCATCGTCGAGACCGGCAAGGGCATCCGTATCCAGGATGCACACGGCAAGGAACTGATCGACGGTTTCGCGGGGCTCTACTGCGTCAATGTCGGATACGGCCGGACGGAAGTCGCCGAGGCCATTTCCCGCCAAGCCTACCGCCTCGCCTACTACCACTCCTATGCCGCCCACACGACGGATGAACTGGCGATCCTCTCCGATCGCCTGGTGAAGATGGCACCGGGCAAGATGAGCAAGGTGTTCTACGGGATGTCCGGCTCCGATGCCAACGAGACCCAGGCCAAGCTCGTCTGGTACTACAGTAACCTGCGCGGCAAGCCGAACAAGAAGAAGATCATTTCCCGCGAGCGCGGCTATCACGGCTGCAGCGTCGTTTCCGGTTCCATGACCGGCATGAGCTTCTATCACGACCACATGGACCTGCCGCGCGCAGGCATTCTCCATACCGGAGCGCCACATCACTACTGGGGCGCGGAAGCAGGCGAGACGGAGCAGGAATTCTCCAAGCGTCGCGCAGATGAGCTCGAGGCTCTGATCCTGCGCGAGGATCCGGACACGATCGGTGCCTTCATCGCCGAACCCGTTCTCGGCACCGGAGGCATCACGCCGCCGCCGCAGGGCTATTGGGAGGAAGTGCAAAAGGTGCTGGGAAACTACGACATCCTGCTCATCGCCGACGAGGTCATTACCGGCTTCGGGCGCACCGGCTCGATGTTCGGATCGCAGCATTACGGCATCGAACCCGACCTGATCACCGTCGCGAAGGGACTGACCTCCGCCTATTTCCCGCTCTCGGGCGCAATCGTCGGCGAGAAGGTGTTCAAGGTGCTGGAAGACGGTGCCGACCGCGTCGGCGCATTCTCTCATGGCTACACCTATTCCGGCCATCCGATCGGCGCCGCCGCGGCGAACGCCGTCCTCGACATTGTCGAGAAGGAGGACCTTCCGGGCAACGCCCGCACGGTGGGCAGCTATTTCCAGGAGCAGCTGAAAGCGAAGTTCGCACAACTTCCGATCGTCGGCGAAGTACGCGGCGTGGGACTGATGGGGGCGATAGAGTTCGTCGCAGACCGGGAGAAGAAGACACGCTTCAAGCCGAACCTGACGGTCGGAGCACGCGTGTCGAAGGCGGCGCGCGAGCGTGGCCTCATCGCCCGCGCCATGCCGCATGGCGACATCCTTGGCTTCGCACCGCCGCTGGTGACGACGAAGGCCGAGGTCGACGAGATCGTCTCCATTGCCGAGGCCGCGGTTCGTGCCGTGATGGACGATCTGGTACGAGCTGGCGAAGTCGTATGACCTGTCTGGTCCGGCGGCCTTTGCCCTAGGTCACTGCTGCTCTCATCCACAGCCCGTGCCTATGCGGAAGGCAAAGGCACCATGAGACTTGCATAGTGCTTCATCTTTTGCACTGAAGCATGCATAATGTCATGAAATCATGTTCTCGAATAACGAGTCAATTTCATGCGTCGCCAAGCCAATCCGCTCGCCACCGGTCCAGTTCTCGCGACGAGACCAGTGGCGTGGCGGCCGGACCTCACTAAGCAGAAGGGTGTGACGAAGCACGCGGCGCTGACCGAGCGCATCATCGCCGACATCGATGCCGGCGTGCTGAAGCCGATGGATCGCATGCCGACGCATCGCGACCTGGCGCGCGATCTCGGTCTTTCCGTCCAGACCGTCAGCCTATCCTACAAGGAAGCGGAACGGCTGGGTTTTCTTAGCGGCGAGATTGGCCGTGGCACCTTCGTCAAGGCGCGGGTGACCGACCGCGCCGGGCGGATGATGCTCGATCACAGCCCCAACGAGGTGCTCGACCTTTCCATCATCCGCGGGGTCTATCTCGACGAGCATGAGGCCGCCTGCCGCGAGACCTTCCGCGAGCTTGCCGAAAGCGACACTGCAAGCTTCATGCGCCCCTGTAGGCCGATAGCCGGCCTTGAGCGGCATCGCGAGACGGCGCGCCTCTGGCTGCGCAGACTGGGCCTTACGGCCGGTGCCGATCGCATCCTCGTCACCAATGGCGCAGCCCACGGCATCTTTCTCGCGTTGAGTTGCATCGTGCGCTCCGGCGACGTCGTCCTGTGCGAGAACCTGACCGATCACGGCATCATCGGTCTCTCCAACGTCCTTGGCTTCAGCCTAAAGGGCCTGCCCACGGACAGCGAGGGCATCCTGCCTGACGCGCTGGAGGCGGCTTGTGCTGCGGGCGGCGTCCGGGCGATGGTTTTGATTCCCACCCTCAACAATCCTACGGGGCACGTCATGGGGGCGGTACGGCGGCAGGAGATCGCCGCCATAGCCGCTCGCTACGGCATCTTCGTCGTCGAGGATGAAGTCTGCCGCCCGATGATCGACGAGGATCTCCCGTCGGTCGCGGAAATGCTGCCGGAGCTCGGATTCTTCGTCACCAGCTTCACCAAGACGGTGCTGACGGGACTGCGCGTCGGCTATCTGGTGGTCCCCCCGTCCTATTCGATCCGCGCTGCGTCGATCCTGCGCGTGTCGAGCTGGAGCGGCACCTATCTGACCGGCGAGATCGCGACCCGCTGGATCGAGAACGGCACGGCCCAGAAGCTGCTAGATGTCCAGCGCCGAGAAGCCCGCGCGCGCCAGTCCGTCGCGGCTACAGTCCTGGGTGCCCATATCGCCTCCAGTCACCCGCTCGCACTTTGCGCCTGGCTGAAGGTTCCGGCTCACTGGACCGAAGACGGGCTGGTGCGCGCACTCGCCAACCAGAACGTCGCCGTCTCGCCGTCGGAACCCTTCATCGCCGGCCCCGGCCACGGCGGCGGCATCCGCATCTGCCTTGGCGGGCGGATGAGCCATGCGACCCTCAGCAATGCACTGACGACCGTGCGCAACACTTTCGAGCAGCTGCCGCCCGTCTACGACATAGGCTCCATCGGCTGAGGCTTGAAACGGAATTATTGAATCATGACAATATAATAATTGACATGATTTTTCTTCGCTCGCAACATGACAATCATGAAGAGCGTGAGACCGTCCAGAGTGATCGAGAATCCTTTTCTGCCGGTTTCGCGGGCGGACGTTGAACGGGCTGCTTCACGGATCGCGGGCGGGGTCGTGCGCACGCCTCTCGTTCCCTCTCCCACCCTGTCCGAACGCGCGGGTCAGGCCGTCCATCTCAAGCTCGAGACACGGCAGCCAATTGGTGCATTCAAGCTGCGCGGCGCCATAAACGCCATTCTGTCGCTCGAGGACGCGGCAAGGAGGCGCGGTCTCGTTACTGCCTCAACCGGCAATCACGGTCGCGCCGTCGCCTACGCCGCACGCGAGCTCGGCGTATCGGCCACCATCTGCATGTCATCGCTGGTTCCAGCCAACAAGGTCGAGGCTATCCGTTCGCTCGGTGCCGACATCCGCATCGTCGGCGTCTCCCAGGACGATGCACAGGATGAGGTCGAGCGCTTGGTGCAGACGTTGCGCCTCACTCCGATCCCGCCCTTTGACGACGTCAATGTGGTGGCCGGCCAAGGTACGATCGGCCTTGAACTCGTTGAGGACCTGCCGGATCTCGCGACCGTGCTCGTTCCGCTTTCCGGTGGCGGACTGGCGGGTGGTATTGCGGTCGCGGTGAAGGCCTTGAAGCCGCAGGCACGCATTATCGGCATTTCAATGGAGCGCGGTGCGGCCATGCATGCGGCCATCGCCGCCGGCAAGCCCGTCGCGGTCCGCGAGGAGGAGACGCTGGCGGACTCGCTCGGCGGCGGCATCGGGCTATCAAACCGCGTCACCTTCGCCCTCTGCCGCGACCTTCTCGATGGCATCGTCCTGCTGACGGAGGACGAGATCGCGGCCGGCATCCGACATGCGGCTCGCGAAGAAGACGAGGTCGTGGAGGGGGCGGGAGCAGTCGGCATCGCCGCCATCCTGGCGGACAAGGTTCAACTCCTTGGCCCTACTGCCGTCATCGTTTCCGGCGGCAACATCGATCCTGAGATACACCGAAACCTCATTGGGAGGAGCACCCGATGAGCCGTATCCGCATCCTGACGGAAGGGGATCTCCGCGCCATCGTGAAGCTCGACGCTTCTGCCGTCGATTGCGTGGAGCAGGCCTTCGCGGCGCTTGCCACCAAACCTGTCTCAATGCCCCCGATCCTGCGCCTCGACATCCCGGAATTTCGCGGCGAGGTGGACGTCAAGACCGCCTATGTTCCGGGCTTCGACAGCTTCGCCATCAAGGTCAGCCCCGGGTTCTTCGACAATCCCAAGCTCGGCCTGCCTAGCCTCAACGGGCTGATGATCCTGCTGAGCGCCAGAACCGGGCTGGTCGAGGCCCTGCTGCTCGACAACGGTTATCTCACCGACGTGCGCACGGCCGCCGCCGGTGCTGTCGCCGCACGCCATCTTTCGCGCGAGGATGCCTCGGTTGCCGCAATCTTCGGCGCGGGGATGCAGGCACGGTTGCAGCTTCAAGCTTTGGCGCTGGTGCGGCCGATCCGGTCGGTCCGTATCTGGGCCCGTGATCCCGGAAAGGCGCAAAGGCTTGCCGACACGTTCGCCCGTGAGCAGGGCATTGAGGTCACTGCCGCGGCAGATCCGCGCGAGGCGGTACACGGCGCCGACATCATCGTCACCACCACTCCGGCGGAGAAGCCGATCCTGATGGCGGAGTGGCTGGAGCCGGGCCAGCACCTGACTGCGATGGGCTCGGACGCCGAGCACAAGAACGAGATCGATCCGGCTGTTTTTGCTCGGGCAACCTATGTCGCAGACCGGATCACGCAGACGCGCATCCTCGGCGAACTGCATCATGCCATCGAGGCTGGGAGCGCAACCCTGGGCCAGCCGTTCGCGGAACTTGGAGCCGTCATCGCCGGCAAGGCCAGGGGGCGAACTGCCCCCAAGGACATCACCTTCGCCGACCTTACCGGCACCGGCGTGCAGGATACCGCAATCGCCAATCTCGCGCTCGCCCGCGCAGCAGATGCGAGATGCGGCCAGACAATCAAGAATAATGTGAATAAGGGAGATGCGGCGTGAGCGTGACGCTGAACTTTACGCGCGAGGAATATGCTGAGCGCTTGTCCAAGACCCGTCGCGCCATGGGAAAGGCCGGGATCGATCTCCTGATCGTCACCGATCCCTCCAACATGCACTGGCTGACCGGATATGACGGTTGGTCCTTCTATGTGCATCAATGCGTGCTGGTGCCGCCGAACGGCGAGCCGATCTGGTATGGTCGCAAGCAGGATGCCAACGGCGCGAAGCGCACCGCCTATCTCGAGCACGACAACATCATCGGGTATCCCGACCATTACGTGCAGTCGACCGAGCGCCACCCGATGGATCTGCTGTCGCAGATCATCAACGAGCGCAACTGGTCCGGCCTGACGGTCGGCGTCGAGATGGACAACTACTACTTCTCAGCGGCCGCCTTCGCTTCCCTGCAGACGCATCTGCCGAATGCCCGCTTCAAGGATGCGGCTGGCCTCGTCAACTGGCAGCGCGCCGTCAAGAGCCCGACCGAACTCGACTACATGCGCAAGGCCGGCAAGATCGTCGAACTGATGCACAAGCGGATCGTCGACGTCGTCGAGCCGGGCATGCGCAAGTGCGACCTTGTCGCCGAGATCTACGATGCGGGCATACGCGGCACCGCCGAGTTCGGTGGGGATTACCCGGCAATCGTCCCGCTTCTGCCGTCGGGGGCGGATGCGTCGGCGCCCCACCTGACCTGGGACGACAAGCCGATGCGCCTGGGCGAAGGCACGTTCTTCGAAATTGCCGGCGCCTACAAGCGCTACCACTGCCCGCTCTCGCGCACCGTCTTTCTAGGCAAGCCGACGCAGGCTTTCCTCGATGCGGAACAGGCGACGCTGGAAGGGATGGAGGCGGGTCTTGCCGCTGCAAAGCCCGGCAATGCCTGCGAGGATATCGCCAATGCCTTCTTCGCGGTGTTAAAGAAATACGGGATCATCAAGGACAACCGGACCGGCTACCCGATCGGACTTTCCTACCCGCCGGACTGGGGCGAGCGCACGATGAGCCTGCGCCCCGGCGACCGGACGGAGTTGAAGCCCGGCATGACCTTCCATTTCATGACAGGTCTGTGGCTCGAAGATATGGGGCTGGAAATCACCGAGAGCATTGCGATCACCGAAACCGGCGTCGAATGTCTCTCCAATGTGCCGCGCCAGTTGTTCGTAAAGGCATGACGTGATGCTGACCACCGCGCCCCGTCCCTCTCCTATCGCTCCTTCAGTCGATTTCGACATGAAGGGTGTGCAGCACGGCCATCTGCGGCTGCCCTACAGCCGCGATGACAGCGCCTGGGGCTCGGTGATGATCCCGATCTGCGTCATCGCCAATGGCAGCGGGCCGACGGCGCTTCTCACCGGTGCCAACCATGGCGACGAGTATGAGGGCCCGGCCGCTCTCTTCGAACTGGCGCAGACGCTTGATCCGTCGCAGGTGAGCGGGCGCATCATCATCGTGCCGGCGCTGAACTATCCGGCCTTCAGAGCCGGCACAAGGACTTCGCCGATCGACCGCGGCAACCTCAACCGCAGTTTCCCCGGCCGGCCGGATGGCACGGTGACGGAGAAGATCGCGGACTACGTGACGCGTCACCTGATCCCGTTGGCGGACATCGTGCTCGACTTCCATTCGGGTGGAAAAACCCTCGACTTCCTGCCCTATGCCGCAGCGCACGAACTGCCGGACAAGGTGCAGGAGGCACGCTGCTTCGAGGCAGTCGCCGCCTTCTCTGCGCCATACTCGATGAAGATGCTGGAGATCGATGCGGTCGGAATGCTGGATACGACAGCCGAGGAAATGGGCAAGGTGTTCGTCACCACGGAGCTCGGTGGTGCCGGCACGGCGAGCGCCCGCTCCATCGAGATCGCACGCGCGGGCACCCTCAACCTGCTGCGCCACGGCGGCATCCTGGCGGGGGCTCCGGAGATCCGGCAGACCCGTTGGCTGGACATGCCGTCGAGCGACTGCTTCACCTTCGCGGAGGACGACGGGCTGGTCGCATTCCGTCGCGATCTTGGCGAGCCGGTCGCGGCGGGGGACGTCATCGCCCGCGTCTACCCCGTCAGCAGGACCGGCGTCCCCCCCATTGATTACCGCGCCGCCATGGATGGCGTACTCGCGGCCCGACACGTCCCAGGCCTCATCAAGGCTGGCGACTGCCTCTCCGTCATCGCAACGATCACGGAGTAGATTGACCGGAAGTACGACGTGAGACCCGAAAACGGGCCACGAAAAAACGCTAACCAGAGGAGAATAGACATGCAGATCTCAAGACTCTCCGGGCTATCCGCCCTTGCGCTCATCATGGGCTTCACGTCCGCCAACGCCCTTACCGTCGAAGAGGTGAAGGAGCAGGGCTATATCCGCGCCGCGACCGCGAACGAAGTCCCATACTCCTACATGCAGCCCGACGGCACCTCGGCCGGCATCGGACCCGACGTTGCGAACGCCGTCCTGAAATCCATGGGCATCGAGGAGGTCAACTGGACCGTCACGCCGTTCGGGACGCTCATTCCGGGCCTCAAGGCGAAGCGTTTCGATTTCGTCGCGGCCGAGCAGAATATCTCTCCGGAGCGCTGCAAGCAGGTTGCCTTCACGGAGCCGAATTCGTCCTACGGTGAGGGGCTTTTGGTCAAGAAGGGCAATCCCAAGGGACTGACGACCTATGCCGACATTGCCAAGGATCCTTCGTTGACGGTTGCCGTGGTTTCCGGTGCCAACAATGTCGACTTCCTGCGCGCTGTCGGCGTCAAGGACGAGCAGATCGTCTTCATTCAGGCGAATGCGGACGCGATCCCGACCGTCCAGAGCCGGGTCGACGCCTACGCGGCCACCGAGCTAACGGTCTCCGAGCTCGCAAAGGGCCAGGAACAGGTCGAGCAGGTTTCGCCCTTCGAAGATCCGATCGTCGACGGTGCACCGGTACGCAACTATGGCGGCTTTGCCTTCCGTCCGGAAGACAAGGATCTGCGCGATGCCTTCAACGCAGGCCTCGTCGAGTTCCGCAAGACCGACGAGTACAAGGCGATCCTCGGCAAATACGGCCTATCTGAGCAGAGCATCGCGGCCGCCGCCGCGAAGAACGTCGCAGATCTCTGCGCCGGGAACTAGCAATGGTCGGCGCCCGGGTCTCCCGGGCGCACCAGCTTGCAAGGGAGACACCGAATGGACTGGAGTGCATACCTGCCGATGATCCTGCAAGGTGCTGGCGTCACCATGACGATCACGCTTGCCTCGATCGTGATCGGCGCGGCACTTGCGTTCTTCTTCGGCATCCTGCGCGTCGAAGGCGGGCCGATGCTATCGACGATAGCACTGTGTTACACGGAGGTGTTTCGCGGCACCTCCCTGCTCGTCCAGCTGTTCTGGTTCTATTATGCGCTGCCGCTGGTCGGCCTGAGCTTCGAGCCGATCACGACCGGGATCCTGGTTCTCGCTGCCCACGCCGGCGGTTACGGTGCGGAAATCGTCCGCGGTGCGCTCTCCTCCGTCTCCACGCAGCAGCTGGAGGCGGCCCGAGCATTGAACTTCAACCGTTTCCAGACACTGTTCCGGATCTCGCTCCCACAGGCGATCGTTGAGATGATGCCCGCCTTCGGCAATCTCGCGATCGAAACGCTGAAGCTCTCCTCGCTCGTCTCGCTGATCTCGATCGCCGATCTCACCTTCACGGCGCAGTCGATCCGCAACCTGACCCTGGACAGCGCAAGCATCTATTCCGTCACGCTGCTGTGCTATTTCGCGATGTCTCTCGTATTGATGGTCGCCATCCGTATCATCGAACATGTCGTCAGGCGCGGTGACGTCTTCCCCCGTTCGGCCCATTCCTGAGGAAGTGTCATCATGATGTACGGCTACGAATGGGACACGACCACTTGGCTCACCTACACGATCTCGATCCTTCCCATCATCCTCATCGGTCTGACGGTGACCTTGAAGGCTGCGGCGGCGGGCTTCGCCATCGCGATGGCCCTTGGCCTCGTGTTCGCGCTGCTACGCCGCAGCCGGCTGAAGGTCATCTCCTGGACGACAGCGTTCGTCGTCGAATTCCTTCGCGATACGCCGCTCCTGGTGCAGCTCTTCTTTCTCTACTACGTTCTGCCGAACTTCGGGATCGTCCTGCCCGCCTTCCTGACGGGTGCGCTGGCACTCGGGCTGCAATACGCCGCCTACACCTCGGAGGTCTACCGCGGCGGTATAGAAGCGGTGGGCCGGGGCCAGTGGGAAGCGGCCACCGCGCTGAACCTCACCCGGATGCAGACCTACCGGGACGTCATCATTCCGCAGGCCATCCCGCGCATCGTGCCGGCCATGGGCAACTACCTCGTCGCGATGATCAAGGAAACGCCGGTGCTTTCCGTCATCACGGTCCTCGAGATGATGGGACTTGCGAACATGATCGGCGAACGCACCTTCGAGTACCTCGTTCCGCTGACCCTCGTCGGCCTGATCTTCCTACTCCTGACGCTGATCTGCTCCGCCGGCCTTCACCGGCTGCAGAAGGCTCTTCCGAAAGCAGGAATTCCATTGCGATGAATGAAACCACCGATCCGCACATCATCGAGTTCTCGGACGTCACGAAGCGTTTTGGCATCCTGACGGTGCTCGACAACTTCAACTTCTCCGTAGCGAAAGGAGAGAAGGTCACGCTCATCGGCCCCTCCGGCTCCGGAAAGTCGACGGTGCTGCGCATTCTGATGACGCTCGAGCCGTTCCAGGAGGGCAAGCTTACGCTCGCGGGCACCTCCTACCACGAAGCCGGTGGCAAAGGACCGTTTCAAGCCTCAGAAAAGCACCTGCGGCAGATCCGCAAACACGTCGGCATGGTCTTCCAGAGTTTCAATCTGTTTCCGCACATGACCGTTCTCCGCAATGTTGTCGAGGCCCCGGTTAGGGTCCTCGGGATGGCGCGGGCGGAGGCGGAGGCGCGGGCGATCGAACTGCTGCAGATGGTGGGACTGGCGGACAAGAAGGACCACTACCCGGTGCAGCTATCGGGCGGGCAGCAGCAGCGGGTGGCAATCGCCCGGGCGATGGCCATGCGTCCGCGCGTCCTGCTGTTCGACGAGCCGACCTCCGCACTCGATCCGCAGCTGGTCGGCGAGGTGCTGTCGGTCATACGTGATCTAGCGCACGAGCATGACCTGACCATGCTGCTCGTGACCCACGAGATGCGATTTGCGCGCGAGGTCTCGGACCGGGTCTGTTTCTTCGACAAGGGGAGGATCTGTGAGCAGGGCGCGCCGGACGAGATCTTCGGCCAGCCGAAGAACGAGCGCACCCGGGAGTTTCTGTCGTCGATCCTGGCCTAGCGGATGGATCCCGCCGGCTCTTGACTGCGATAGAGCGGGAAGGGCTTCAGCAAGCTCCGGCGCCTCCGAGCCCCTTGTCGACACTCATGCTTCGGCGAGATCCTTGAACAGGACATTCTGGTCCATCAGGTAGCGGGCGAAGATCGGCAGGCTCGCGCCGCCGATCGCCCGCGCCTGGGCGCCGACCTTGCCTTCGATGATATCGGGGATGATCACGCCCTGCAGGTCCAGGCGCGCGACTGCATCGATCGTCGCATTCACCAGCCGCCGCCGCACCCAGTGGGGAAAGCCTCCGTCGATGACCGCCGCCCCGAAGTCGATGACGGAGGCGGCGGCGACGATCGCCTGAGCCAGGGCGGCCGCGCTGTCCTGTATCCAGACTTCCAGCGGCTCGCCGAAATCAATCCAGTCGTCCGCGGAGTACCAGAGCGGCTGCGGGTCGAGCCCGTTTTCGCGGAGCAGGTTCTCCAGCACGAATATCGATGCGATATCCAGCAGCTGCCGGGTCTCTCCGTCCTTTCCCCGCACGGGCAGCGGGCCGATGGCCCCCGCCGTTCCCGTCCGGCCGGAATAGACGGAGGAGTTCAGAACGATGCCGCCGCCGATAAAGGAGCCTACGAAGAGGTAGATGAAATCCGCATAGGATGGGCCCATACCGAACACCAGCTCGGCACCGCAGGCACTGGTCGCATCGTTCTGCAGGAAGACCGGGTAGTTGACTCTCGCGGCCACTTCCGAGTGGAGGTCGAAGGTTCGCCAGGCATCCATGGCGCCAGGCGGCGCACCGACCTCGTCCGCCCAGTTCCACAATTCGAACGGCGCAGCGATGCCGAGACCGGCGATCCTTGAACGTTGGTCAGCCGCCAGCTGAGCCTCCAGCTGAGCAATGCCCGAGATGATGATCTCCATGATGCGGTCAGGTTGCGGGTAGGCATATGTCTCGTGGTGCTGGAGACGGATCTGCCCGACGAAGTCCATGAGAACGAGATCTGCGCTCCGGCGGCCGATCTTCACACCGAAGGAGTAGACCGCATCCGGATTTAGCCGCATCGGCACTGACGGCTGCCCCACCTTCCCGCGAACCGGATCGCCTCGCAGGAGCAACCCCTCGCTCTCCAGCGAGCGCATGATCACTGAAACCGTCTGCGCCGAAAGCCCGCTCCTTCGTGTGATATCGGCTTTGGACAAGGATTCGTGCAACCGCACGAGGGAAAGCACCAATCGCTCGTTATAGGCCCTCACTCGCACCTGGTTGGCGCCGCCCGTCAGCGAACCCTGATGTGGCGAGGTTGCATGATGGGCGGTGGCTTCGAAAACAGACATGGTGATCTCTCCCGGTCGCTATACAGCATCCGCCGTGACAGTGGCACACCTAATAAATAAATCAATCCGAATTATTTATTGACAAGCCTGAACTGATCATCCTTAATGATGCCGGGTCGAGGAGATGCAGGCGCCGAACGCGGCTGCATGATCGGCGCCCTAACCCCTGCGGGGGAGTGCACTCTGGGAGGAGAAAAACATGAAGAAGTCTCTTATCGCCACAGCCGTCGCCGTCCTTTCTCTGGGCGTTGCCTTGTCCGCGCCTGCACAGGCGCAGGAAGTGTCGGCCTGCCTCATTACCAAGACAGATACCAATCCCTTCTTCGTGAAGATGAAGGAAGGTGCAACCGCGAAGGCACAGGAACTGGGCGTCACCCTCAAGTCCTATGCAGGGAAGATCGATGGTGACAGCGAAAGCCAGGTGGCGGCCATCGAGACCTGCATCGCGGACGGCGCGAAAGGCATCCTGCTCACGGCATCGGATACCAAGGGCATCGTTCCTGCCGTTCAGAAGGCGCGGGACGCCGGCATTCTCGTGATCGCTCTCGACACTCCGCTCGAGCCGATCGATGCCGCCGACATGACCTTCGCAACGGACAACCTTCTCGCTGGCGAATTGATCGGCGAATGGGCTGCGGCGACACTGGGTGACGCCGCGAAGGATGCCAAGATCGCCTTCCTCAACCTTACACCGTCGCAGCCATCGGTCGACGTTTTGCGCAACCAGGGCTTCATGAAGGGCTTTGGCATCGACGTTGCCGACATCAACAAGATCGGCGACGAAACGGATCCCCGTATCGTCGGCCACGATGTCACGAACGGCAACGAGGAAGGCGGGCGCACCGCAATGGAGAACCTTCTGCAGAAGGATCCGACCATCAATGTCGTGCATACCATCAACGAACCTGCCGCCGCCGGGGCTTACGAAGCACTGAAATCCGTGGGACGCGAAGGGGACGTGCTTGTCGTCTCTGTCGACGGCGGCTGCCCGGGTGTCAAGAACGTGGCCGAGGGCGTCATCGGTGCGACGTCGCAGCAATATCCGCTGCTAATGGCTTCCATGGGCATCGAGGCGATCAAGAAATTCGCCGATTCCGGCGAAAAGCCCGAAGCGACGGAAGGAAAGAACTTCTTCGACACCGGTGTCGCCCTCGTCACCGACAAGCCCGTGGACGGCGTGGAGTCGATCGATACCAAGGAAGGCACGGACAAGTGCTGGGGCTGAGGACAGCCTGACCATGCGATACCGTGGGCGGTCTGCGGATCGCCCACCCATCGCACCAGTTGCTGAAACGGCCGACGAGTGCCTTGCGCATACGCGCGAACGAGCCGTTGCGGCGTGAAGGCCAACCCACTCCGCCAACGCCTCAGATGGGAGGTACACGATGAGCGAGCCACAGCCTGCAGCGCATCCGCATCACGAATACGAGAAGGTGCTGTCCGAGAGCTCCAGCCAGGTCGCGTCGTTCGACCTGCACGACAAATCCCTTCTGCAAAAGTGCCAGCATTACCTGCATTCAAATCCGGCCGCGGTACCGCTGATCGTTCTGGTGTTCTCGGTCCTGGTCTTTGGTATCCTGTTGGGCAGCAAGTTCTTCTCGGCGTTCACGCTGACGCTGATCCTGCAGCAGGTGGCGATCGTCGGCATCGTCGGAGCCGCACAAACGCTCGTGATCCTGACCGCCGGAATCGACCTCTCCGTCGGCGCCATCATGGTGCTTTCCTCGGTGGTGATGGGTCAGTTTACATTCCGCTACGGCCTCCCACCGACCCTCTCGATCATGTGCGGCTTCGCTGTCGGCGCCTTTTGCGGCTGGATCAACGGGCAGCTCGTTGCCCGGATGAAGCTTCCCCCCTTCATCGTGACCCTGGGCATGTGGCAAATCGTGCTGGCTGCCAACTTTCTCTATTCCGCCAACGAAACCATCCGCTCGCAGGATATCTCGCAGCAGGCCCCCATTCTGCAATTCTTCGGCCAGAACCTTAGGATTGGAAATGCGGTCTTCACATATGGCGTCATCGGCATGGTGCTCCTGGTCGCGCTGCTCTGGTACGTTCTGAACCGGACCGCCTGGGGCCGACATGTCTATGCCGTGGGCGATGACCCGGATGCGGCAGAGCTCGCGGGCGTCAACGTTCGGCGCATGCTGATCTCCGTCTATACACTCTCCGGTCTCATCTGCGCCTTTGCGGGATGGGCGCTCATCGGCCGGATTGGATCCGTGTCCCCAACCGCCGGACAATTCGCAAACATCGAGTCGATCACCGCGGTCGTGATCGGAGGCCTCTCCCTCTTTGGCGGACGCGGCTCGATCCTCGGCATGCTCTTCGGCGCGCTGATCGTCGGCGTCTTCTCCCTCGGATTGCGCCTGGTCGGCACCGACCCGCAATGGACCTATCTGTTGATCGGCGTGCTGATCATCACCGCCGTCGCTATCGACCAGTGGATAAGAAAGGTAGCAGGCTGATGAACCTGGAACCCATCCTCAGCGCCCGCGGCCTCGTCAAACGCTATGGTCGCGTCACCGCCCTCGACAATGCCGATTTCGACCTCTACCCGGGCGAGATCCTCGCAGTGATCGGCGACAATGGCGCGGGCAAATCATCGATGATCAAGGCGATCTCCGGCGCCATATCACCGGATCAGGGAGAGATCCGCCTCGAAGGGCGACCGGTACATTTCCGCTCACCGATCGAAGCGCGCAAGGCAGGAATAGAAACGGTCTACCAGAACCTCGCGCTATCACCTGCCCTCTCCATCGCCGACAACATGTTTCTCGGCCGCGAACTGCGGAAACCCGGAATTGCCGGAAAGTGGTTCCGGAAGCTCGACCGTACCGCAATGGAACGCTTTGCCCGCGACAAGCTTTCCGAGCTTGGCCTGATGACGATCCAGAATATCAACCAGGCCGTCGAAACCCTTTCCGGCGGTCAACGCCAGGGGGTGGCGGTCGCCCGGGCGGCGGCTTTCGGCTCCAAGGTCATCATCCTGGATGAGCCTACTGCGGCACTGGGTGTCAAGGAAAGCCGCCGAGTCCTGGAACTCATCCTGGACGTCCGCCGGCGCGGCATACCGATCGTGCTGATCTCGCACAACATGCCGCATGTCTTCGAGGTCGCCGATCGCATCCATGTCCATCGTCTTGGACGCCGGCTCTGCGTCATCGACCCCAAGGAACACACCATGTCCGACGCGGTGGCCTTCATGACGGGTGCGAAGACACCCCCTACGGAAGCTGCCGCTGCATGACTTCACGTATCGAGGACGTCGCTGCGGATCTCCTTGCCAGGGCGGACGGCCGTACTCGTTTCGTCGTCGCCATCGCCGGCCCTCCCGGTGCCGGCAAGTCCACCTTTGTCGATGAGTTGTCGAAGGTGCTGCGTAGGCAGGGCGCATCCGCGGCGATCGTTCCGATGGACGGCTTTCATCTGGATGATGCAGTGCTGAGCGACCGGGGACTGTTGACGCGGAAAGGCGCACCGGAAACCTTCGACGTCCGCGGCCTTCTGGATATCGTTCGCGCCATCCGATCCGCGCAGGAGGAGGTGTTCGTCCCTCTCTTCGACCGATCACGGGAACTCGCTGTCGCCGCAGCGCGCGCCGTTGCGCCTGAGAACCGCATCGTTTTGCTGGAGGGCAACTACCTGCTGCTCGACCAGCACCCGTGGCGCCTGCTGTCCGGCCTTGTCGACTGCTCAATCATGCTGATGCCTTCGGCAGATATCCTTGAGGAAAGACTGATGCAAAGGTGGCTGGGGCTGGGAATGCCGGAGGTGGAGGCCCGTGCAAAGGTCATGGAGAACGACCTGCCGAATGGATCACTCGTGAGGACCAGCAGCCGCCGCGCCGACATCATCCTCTCGTGATGCATTCTCCTCCGGCATAAGGGTGGCGAACTCATCGCCACCCAACTCGATGATCTTGCCGGTCGGCAGGAAAAGCCAATCCACGGCGGCATGATCAAGACGAGGGCGCGGCAGCCATAACCTAAAAAGAAGAGCATGAACGGATCACGCGACCCGCCGCCTTTCGTTCAACCCGAAGCGAACCTGCTCAGAACGATCCCCAGCTGTCGTCGCTGACGTGACGGGAGCGGAACAGTTGCTGGACAAGCCTGGTCGAATGCACTTAGTCGAAGTTCGCAGTCTGGTTAGGGCATACGGGCCCCGCCTTTGTCGTAAGCGACTTTGGGAGTCGGCACCTGTTGCCTCAGTTGGAGGCGCCTCCGTGGGCTTCGCTAATCAAGCTGGTAGGCTGCCTCGCAGGCTCGCAATGATCCGGTCCAAGCCGTCAAGCATGGACTGCCGTTCGCCTTCAATCATGTTGGCGCACAACATCTCCTCATGCCGCTCGGCCTCCTCCAGAAGCCGCGAGACGACATCTTCACCTTTCGCAGTCAGGTTGACGAGTTTCGCGCGACGGTCCGCCTCGCAATTTGTTCGTTCAACTAGGCCTTCGCCTTCCAGGCGATCGAGGATGGTGACGAGGCTGGATCGCTGGACGGCGATTGTCTCGGCAAGTCGAGTCTGGTGTTGGCCGGGATTGGCCCTGATTACGCAAAGCAGGCCGAGGTACCGGGGGGCGGCGCCGAACCCCGTCACCCGTTCCTCGAAGGCTTGATAGGCCATGATCTGCGCCAGGCGCAACTTGTAGGCAATCGACCGCTCCTGTGAGCCCGCGGTCAACAAGCGGCTGTCCTGATCTTCCACCTGCTCCTCCGTCTTGACTTGTTTGTTCCACGCCATATAGTTCGCGATCGAACAATTCGACGGCAACCATAATGACTATCGTAGCCTAAAAGGCCTGTCAGGCGGAAGGTGCGTTTTCTGGAGGAAAACAGGCATTGGTCGTTCGCGAGCGAGTGGCGCACTGGCATCCAGACGATGCCGGAGTTGAGCTTCAGGAGATTACAGTAGGGCAAGCTTTGCGAACGCGGGCAGCAACGATGCCCCATGCGTTGGCCCTGGTCTTTGATGATCCGGCCGGCCGGGGCCGCATGGCCTGGACCTATGCGGAGCTCGATGAAGGCGTTGATCGGCTGGCGCGCGGGCTTATAGCCTGGGGCGTTATCCGGGGTGACCATGTGGCGGTCATGGCCGGCAATTCTCCAGAATGGGTCCTGCTGGAATATGCGCTCGCCCGCATCGGGGCGGTGCTCGTCACGGTTAACACGGCGCTGAAGCGCGATGAAATCGGCTATATCCTGTCACAGGGGCAGGTCTCGACGCTCTTCTTCTCCCGCTGGCAGCGGGGCTATGACGTCGGCGCAGCGATTTCAACGCTAACGCCTGACCTGACCTTGCTGACTCGGATTTGCGGGCTTGAGGACGACGATGCACCCGCGACCATGGGTTGGAAGGCATTACTTGATGGGGGCGGGTCGATTTCCGACGATGCTCTGGCCGAGGTGTCCGATCAGGTTTGCCCCTCCGACATCGCCCAGATCCAGTTCACCAGCGGGACAACCGGCTCGCCCAAGGGGGCGATGCTGCGCCATCGCAGCATCGTCAACAACGCCCGCCTGATGGCCGCGCGGGCGGGTTTTGTCCCTGAGGACCGTTTGCTGAGCGCTATGCCGCTGTTCCATACGGCCGGCTGCGTATGCAACGTTCTCGGCATGCTGATGGCCGGCGGCTGTCTGATCCTGATGCCGTCCTTTGATGCACGAGACATGGTAGCGCTAGTCGAGCGGGAAGGCGCGACAATCATCAATGCGGTGCCGACCATGTACCTACGGATGCTGGAAGAACTTGACGCCATGGGGAGCGGACAACCGGCTCTCTCAAGTTTGAGGATCGCCTTCACGGGTGGCACGTCGATCCCGCCTGAGCTGATGCGTCGGCTGAAAATGCGGTTTGGGGCCGAGCCGATGATCATCATGGGAATGACGGAAGCAAGCCCGATCATTACCCAGACAAATCCTGCGGACGACTTCGAGCGCAAGATCACGACGGCAGGCATCCCGCTGCCGCATACGGAGCTTCGCATCGGCGAACCGGGGACGGGCACCACCCTCGCCTGCGGACAGGTGGGCGAATTGTTGATCCGCGGATACCAGATCACTGCAGGCTATTTCGATATGCCGGATGCGACGGAAAAGGCGATCAGCCCGGACGGCTGGCTGTCCTCGGGCGACTTGGCCGTGCTCGATGAGGACGGGCATCTGACCATCGTCGGCCGCATCAAGGACATGCTGATCCGGGGCGGCGAGAACATCTTTCCCGTCGAAATCGAAAAATTTCTCCAGACGCATCCCGATGTCACCGATGCCTATGTCGTCGGCGTTCCCGATCCCGATCTCGGCGAGGAGATCTTCGCCTTCGTCCGGCTGCGGGATGGAGCACGCGTCGGCGAGCATGAGTTGAAGCAGTTCTGCCGCGCCAATCTCAGCCGACAGAAGATGCCGCGCTATGTGCGCGTCATTGAAACCCTGCCGATGACGGCCAATGGAAAGGTGCAGAAGTTCGCACTGCGCGAACTGGCCGCCAGGCTGATGACGGAAGAAACGGAAAAGGCATGACAGATCTCGAACCGGCCCTGCTCAGCGAAACGCGCGAGGGGGTGCTGCTGCTCACACTCAACCGACCTCATGCGCGCAACGCTATCAGTCCCGAAATGGCCTGCAGGCTGTCGGACGCGTTTACGGCCTTCGCGGAGGATTCAGCGCTGCGGGTGTGCATCCTGACGGGTGCCGGCGACCGGGCCTTCTGCTCCGGCGGCGACCTGGCGCTGACGCTGCCGCTGATGACTGGAGCCCGCAAGCCGGAGACCAGATGGGATCATCGCGTACTTGAGGATCCCGAGGTCATGAACCGGTCGGCGCTCAGGAACTTCCAGCTAAACAAGCCGATCATCGCCGCGATCAACGGGGCCTGTCTGGCGGGCGGGATGGAGACCGTGCTGGCGACCGACATCCGAATTGCCGCAAGCCATGCCACCTTCGGCTTGCCGGAGGCCAAGCGGGCGCTCATCCCGTTTGCGGGATCGCTGGTTCGCCTGCCACGGCAGGTTCCCTATTGCGTCGCCATGGAAATGCTGCTGGTCGGCGACAGTCTCGACGCCGACAGTGCCCGCCTTGCCGGCCTGGTCAACTATGTATTGCCCCTGGAGGAGGTCCTTGCGAGAGCCTGGGATATCGCCCGCAAGATCGCGGCGAACGGACCGGTGGCGGTCAGCGAGATCAAGAAGACCGTATTGGCCTCCAGTGGCCGCACCCTGGAGGAGGGCTATGCCCTTGAAGACCAGGCCAAGCAGCGCGTCATGGTCACCTGTGACGCCCGGGAAGGCCCGCGCGCCTTCATGGAAAAGCGCCGGCCGGTCTATGAGGGGATGTGAGATGACAGCGGGCATCGATCTCGGCGGCAAGGTGGCGGTGGTCACGGGCGCAGGGCGCGGCATCGGACGGGCCACGGCGCTGGCGCTGGCAAATGCGGGCGCAGCGGTGGTCGTCAATGATCTCGCTGGCGAGATGGTTGAGGAAGTGGTGACCTTGATCCGCGGCATCGGCGGCAAGGCCGCGGGCGCGGTCTGTGCAATCGGCGACAGCGCCGCCGCCGAGCAGTGCGTCGATACCGCCCTCTCCCGTTTCGGGAGGCTGGACATCATGATCACCAATGCGGGTAATCTAAGGGATCGCGTGCTCTGGAACACGAGTGACAAGGATTTCGACTCTGTCATCATGACCCATTTGCGCGGCACCTTTACCTGTGCGCGGGCAGCGGCGCGGCATTTTCGCGCCGCCGGCGAAGGCGGGCGCCTGATCCTGATGGCCTCGCTTGCGGGCCAACGCGGCAATTTCGGCCAGACTGCTTATGCCGCTGCCAAGGCAGGCATTGCGGCGATGGCGCGGACCTGGGCCATGGAACTCGCCAAGGCGAACGTGACCGTCAATGCGATAGTGCCGAATGCCCTGACCCGCATGACCGAGACGATTCCGGCGCTCGGCCCCTATGCGGCTATGGCGGAACGGGGTGAGCCCTTGCCTGAACATCTGAGAAGCAACATCGGCATCGGCACGGCTGAAGACGTGGCGCCGCTGGCCGTGTTCCTCAGTTCCGACAGGGCGGCGGGCATCTCTGGACAATGCATCGGACTTGGCGGCGACCGGCTGTCGCTCTGGCAGCACCCGCAAGAAAAGCAGTTTGCTCTGCATCGGGGCGGCTGGACCGCAGAGGCTATCGCCGAAACATGGTCCGCTACTTTCCAGCAATCACACGAAAGCATCGGCATCGACATGGGCGAGATTTGATCAACCGCGCCGGATAGGAGCCGGCGCAACCTGGGAGGAGAGAGAAATGAGAACCTTAAAGACACTACTGACGATCACGGCTGCGGTGCTCGCCACCGACGCGGTGGCGGCGGAACTGCGTCTCGCGCATTGGCTGCCGCCGCAGCACACGCTTCAGACAACCGGTTTCGAGCCGTGGATCCAGTCCATCGGCGAGGCATCGGGCGGCAAGGTCACCATGACCATTTTCCCGGCGCAGCAGCTTGGTTCGGCAACCGACCACTACGACATGGCCCGGGATGGGATTGCCGACATCACCTTCGTCAATCCGGGCTACCAGCCAGGGCGATTCCCGATCATCGCGCTCGGCGAAGTGCCGTTCATGGTCTCCAACGGCAAGAGCGGCTCGAAGGCTTTCGATAGCTGGTACAAAGCCTACGCCGAAAAAGAGATGGCCGACATCCACGTCTGCATGGCCTTTCTGCAGGACCCCGGCACTCTGCATTCTCGTGAGGCCATCAAGGTGCCGGCCGACCTGAAGGGAAAGAATGTCCGGCCGGCCCAGGCAACGGTCGCAAGCTATGTTGCGCTGCTGGGTGGCGCGAGCGTGCAGGTGCCGGCTCCCGAGGCCCGTGAGGTCATCGCGCGCGGCGCCGCCGATGCGATCACCTTCCCTTGGGACAGCGTCTACCTGTTCGGCATCGATTCCGTGACCAAGCATCACCTCGACATGCCGCTCTACACCACCACCTTCGTGATGGCGATGAACAAGGCGACCTACGAGGGCATGCCGGCGGATGAGCGCAAGGCGCTAGACGACCATTGCACCAGCGAATGGGCGGAAAAGATCTCCGCAGGCTGGGCGGACAAGGAACAGTCTGGCCGTGACCGGGCTCTCTCGGAAAAGGATCACACCGTCTACAAGCCGACCGCCGAAGAAGCGCAGCTTTGGAAAAACTCCGCCGAGCCGCTGATGGCCAAGTGGAAGGACCAGGTGAAAGCCGCCGGCGCGGATCCGGAAGCCGTGCTGAAGGCGTTCAGGGATGCACTCTCTGCTGAAAACGCATTGGCTGAATAGGGCACGGTCATGGATAGGCTGACAGATTTGCTGAGCCGGGTTACGCGCGGCGTCGAGATCACGGCGGGGCTTTGCCTTGCCGTCATCACGGTGGTCATCTTCGCCTCGGCGATCGGGCGCTATCTGTTTGCCTATCCCATCCCGGATTCCTTCGATATTGCACGCCTGCTTCTCGGCATTACCGTGATGTGGGGTTTTGCGGCGCTCGGATTTTCCGGGCGCCACATCACCGTCGATATCCTGGCCGAAGCCGTGTCCTCGCGGCTGCGTCGGATGATCGACCTCATAGGGCAGGCGGTTTTGCTGGGCTTCTCGATCCTGTTGACCTGGAAGATGTTCACCCGTCTCGCCAGCGCATTTGCCAGCCATGAGGCGACGTTTGATCTCAGGTTGCCGGTCTGGCCATTCCTGGCGATGATCTGGCTTGGAGCGCTTGCATCGATTGTCATGGCCGCCATCCGTCTCTTCCTCCTCGCCACGGGCCGGGAGCCTGCGCTCCATGACCGGAAAGAAATGATCCATGACTAGCCTGGACTGGACCGCCGTCATCGGTTTTGCGGCGCTTTTTGCCATGCTCGCCGTCCGGGTGCCGATCGGAGTGGCCATGAGCCTCGTGGGTGTTGGGGGCTTCGCCGCCGTTGCCGGCTGGCGACCGGCGCTAAACCAGCTCGCTATCTCGCCGATCCGCACGATTACGGACTACAATCTTTCGCTGATCCCGATGTTTGTCCTGATGGGCGTGCTTGCGACACGGTCCGGCATGTCGAAAGAGCTCTTCCGGGCCGGCCAGGCCTGGCTTGGCCAGCTCAGGGGCGGGCTCGCGCTTGCCAGCATTTCCGCCTGCGCCGGTTTTGCAGCGATCTCAGGCTCCTCAGTCGCAACGGCCGCGACCATGAGCAAGGTCGCGCTGCCGGAAATGCGGCGCTTCGGCTATTCCGACAAACTGGCCACAGGCGTGATCGCCGGTGGCGGCACGCTCGGCATTCTCATCCCACCCTCGGTGGTTCTGGCGATCTATGGCTATATCACCGAGCAGGATGTCGGAAAGCTGTTCGTCGCCGGCATCCTGCCGGGCCTTGTCGCGGTCCTGATGTATATGGCCTGCGTATATATCGTGTTCTGGCGCGAGCTGCCGCAAGGCATGTCCATCGCCGCGGGTGAAAGGCTCGCCTCGCTCAAAGGCATCTGGGCCATCCTCCTGCTGTTCGTCGCTATCATCGGCGGAATTTATGCCGGCGTCGTCACGCCGACGGAAGCGGCGGCGGCCGGTGCCTTCCTCACGGCTGTGATTGGCATCGCGCGGCGGCGGCTCGACTTCACAAGCATTCTGAACTCGCTGATCGAGGCACTCTCCACGTCAGTGGCGATCTATACGATCCTGATCGGCGCCATGCTCTTCAACTACTTCCTGGTGATCACGCAGACGCCGCAGAAGATCGCCGCCTTCCTGGTCGATCTGGACCTTGGCGCCTATCCAACGCTGTGGCTGATCCTCGGGCTATTCTTCCTGATGGGCTGCATCCTGGACGCGATGGCGATGATCATCCTGCTGGTGCCGATCGTCTATCCCGTTGTCATGCAGCTCGGTTTCGACCCGATTTGGTTCGGCATCATCGTCGTCGTCACGGTCGAGCTTGGCCTGATCACCCCGCCGATCGGCATGAACGTCTTCGTCATCAACTCGATCAATCGCGACGTCAGCCTGATCACCATCTTCCGGGGCGTCGCTCCCTTCGTGGTGGCAGACCTCATTCGCCTGGCGCTGTTCGTGGCGTTCCCTTCTATCGTCATGCTGCTGCCAAACTCGATGTGAGAAAACGGCAATTCTCCGTCCTATAGGTGATGACGAAACCGGGAGGTGTACACGCAACGCAATTGCGGCCCCGCGATCGTCAGCCGCTCCGACGGGGCCGTATTTCCGCACAACCTTCCCCGCTCGAAGCAAGACGGCCGCGAATGACGCCGATTACTCCTCCTGCAGTTGAGCGGAATTAGCCCCATGACCCGCTGGTTACTCCGGGTGCGCCGCCGCACACAAAACAGGCAGATCAAGCAGCTAGTGCATTTCAACTCCATAATGGAGCGGAGGCGGGCTTCCGATAGTCGGACATGGGGGTCAAACCGACATTCCGGTCTTATTTACTGAGCCCCGCGAAGATCCGGGTTACCTGCATCGCAAATGCCTAATGCGGCGCTTACAGCGCTCAATGATGTTAACGACGAATGACAGCACCATTGCGGTTTCTTCACTTCTGAAACTTTCGAGGGCCGTACAGGAACAATCTTTTTTTCGCCTTGTTGAGCTCACGGCTGCGACACCAACCTCAG
This sequence comes from Pseudorhizobium flavum, assembly GCF_902502825.2. The sequence goes on along the minus strand of NZ_LR723670.1, from coordinate 3,964,963 downwards.
GAGGCATACGGCTGATGACCAATCACACGTCCCCCCGCACAACTCCTCGTCAAGCGCCTGGCTGGTACGCGTTCCTGCTGGGACTTCTCCTGGTCCTGCTTGGCCTTGTCATCGGCGTTGGCGGCATCTGGCTGATTACGCTGGGCGGTTCGTGGTATTACGCGGCCGCCGGTATCGGGCTTGTCTTCTCGGGTATCTTGATGGTGACAGGTCGCTACTTGGGTGTGCTCGCCTATGGGGCCACCTATGTGTTCACGCTCATCTGGGCCCTTTGGGAGGTCGGGCTTCAAGGGTGGCCGCTCGTACCCCGAGTGGTTGCACCGACGGTCATTCTGTTGCTGGTTCTCATAGCCATACCGTCCCTGCGCCGTAGCGACCCGCAACACAGCACCCGTCAACGTGGACTGGCGACCGCATTGGCCGTCCTGGCAGCCTTGGGGATCGGCGTAACATCCGCGCCCTGGCTTCGGCCCGCCTCCGTCTTTGCTCAGGCCGATACACAAGAGGGACCGGCCGACCCTGCCGCGCAGGCGCCGGTGCAACCACCGGCCGATGACAGTAGCATTGCCCCGGCCGCGCCTACCGCACCGCTCACCGATCGAAACTCCGCTCAGGAGCCGTCGGCAGATAGCGAAAGCGATGTCGTAATCAATCCGGAGGCTCCCCGCGATCCCGCGCCGGAGGGTCAATCCGCCGAAGAGGGCCGGCCCGCACTTGCCATGCGCGAAACCGGTGCCGACTGGCCGGCCTGGGGCGGCAACATTCATGGAACCAAGTATTCGCCACTGACCCAGATCACGCCGGACAACGTCGACCAGCTCGAGCGGATCTGGGAGTTCAATACCGACGACCTGCCATCGCCAGAGGCGGAAGGCAAGTATTCGCCTGAGAACACGCCGCTGAAGATCGGCGAGAAGCTGTTCACCTGCACGCCAATGGGCAAGATCATTGCCATTGATGCAGGATCGGGCAAGGAAGAATGGCGCTACGATCCCATGGTGCCTGCAGACGCCATCCCCTATGGCGCAACGTGCCGGGGCGTAGCCTATTTCGAGGTCCCGGATGCAGACCCCTACGATGCCTGCGCGACCCGGATCATCTGGGGGACACTGGATGGGCGCCTCATTGCAATCGATGCCGAGACCGGCCGCCTCTGCACCGAATTCGGTGACAATGGCATGGTCTATCTGGAGCGCGGGCTGGGCGAGACAGTGCCCGGCTGGTATTCCTTGACATCGCCGCCCGTTATCGTTCGGGGCGTGGTCGTCGTCGGCGCGCAGGTCAAGGACGGCAATGCAGAGGATTCCCCGTCCGGCGTTATCCGCGGCTTCGATGCCGTCAGCGGAGAATTCGAATGGGCCTGGGACATGGGTCGTCCCGGCGACACCAGCCAGGCCGGGCCTGAAGAAGTCTATACACGCGGCACCCCGAACATGTGGACGATCCCCGCCGGCGATGAAGAACTGGGTTATGTTTTCCTGCCGCTCGGCAACTCCGCCGTCGACTACTACGGCTCCAACCGGAGCGAACAGGAAAACGAGTACTCGACCTCGCTGGTGGCGCTGGACGTAACGACCGGCCAGCCCGCCTGGCACTTCCAGACGGTTCATCGGGACGTCTGGGACTATGACCTCGGCAGCCAGCCGACGCTGATCGATTTCCCGGCGGACAACGGCGGGGTGCCGGCCGTCGTCCTGGCGTCCAAACAGGGCGACATATTCATTCTCAACCGAGAGACCGGTGAGTCCCTCTTTCCCGTCGAGGAAAGGCCCGTGCCGCAGGGTGGCGTCGAGCCGGACTACCTGTCGCCCACCCAGCCTTTCTCCACATATCATACGCTGGCGTTTCCGGCGCTGGAGGAGGAGGACATGTGGGGCATGTCGCCCATCGACCAACTCTGGTGCCGCATCCAGTTCCGCCGCTCCCATTACGAGGGCATCTACACGCCGCCCACATCCGACCAGCGCTGGATCCAGTATCCCGGCTATAACGGCGGCAACGACTGGGGGTCGGTGGCTGTGGATCCCGAGCGGGGCCTGCTTATCGCCAACTACAACAACATGCCGAACCACAACCGGCTCGTGCCGCGCCAAGAGGCCGACGAAGCAGGCCTCAGGGCGATCTACGAGCCGCCGGCGGACAGCGAAGGACCGCTAGGGGAAGCAGGGCCACAGATCGGCGCCCCTTACGCGATCGACGTGAATGCCGGCTGGCGGGTGAAGTATACCGGGCTCCTGTGCAAGGAGCCGCCCTATGGCGGCATCCGTGCCATCGATCTTGCCACCGGCGATACGGTCTGGGATCGGCCATTCGGCTCGGCGCGCCGCAACGGTCCTTTCGGGATCCCGTCCATGTTGCCGGTCACCATCGGTACACCGAACAATGGCGGTCCGGCTGTAACTGCGGGAGGACTGATCTTCATCGCAGCAACCACCGACAACCTGATCCGCGCGATCGACATCAAGACCGGCGAAACGCTCTGGAGTGACACCCTTCCTGGCGGCGGTCAGGCAAACCCCATGGTGGTGGAAGTCGACGGACGACAGTTCGTGATCATCTATCCGGGCGGCCACCACTTCATGGAGACGCCGATCAGCGACACGATCATCGCCTATGGGTTGCCGGAGAAGTAGCAGCGTGCGGTGAAGGCGGTACCGGAGACCTGCTGCATCGTTCCTCCGTTACCCCCGCTTTGCGGGCCCTCCCGCAAGCTGCCGCTTCGCAGTCCCGGGCAGTCTCAGATTACGAGATGGAAAGGCGAACTTTAACGATCCTTCATATACCTTCCACCTCCTCGTAAGGTCAGCGTCTCTATCTTCTGGGCCATCGAGCCGGACGGCTCACAATGGAAGGAGATTGTTTATCAATGAGAATCAACACGAATAGCACGCGCCTCAAAACCATCCTGAAAAGTTCAGCGGCTGCAGGCCTTGCGACTGTCATGGTCTATGGCGGAGCAACCGGTTACGTTGCGCAGGCCTTTGCCGATCCGGTCAAGGTAGACGCAGCGGCCGCGGCTCCGGGATTCGCAGATGTCGTCACGGCGGTATCGCCGGCCGTCGTTTCTGTCCGCGTCAAGGGTGAGATGAAGCAGGTATCCGATAGCATGCCGGGCTTCGGGTCGGGTCAGGGGTTTGGTGACCTTCCTGAGAACCACCCGCTGCGACGCTTCTTTGACCAGTTCGGCGGACCGGGGTTCAAGGGCATACCTGATGGAGACAATGCTCCGCAGCAAGCTCGGCCAATGTCTCAAGGATCCGGTTTCTTCATCTCTAAAGACGGCTACGTTGTGACCAACAATCACGTCGTCGACAACGGCACCGAGTTTAGCGTGCTGCTTGACGACGGAACCGAACTCGAGGCGACGCTTGTCGGCAAGGATAGCCGCACGGATCTGGCGGTTCTGAAGGTCGATGCAAAGCGCGATTTCACCTATGTCGATTTCGCCGATGATAAGAAGGCGCGCGTTGGCGACTGGGTTGTCGCTGTCGGCAACCCGTTCGGACTCGGCGGGTCGGTCACGGCCGGCATTGTCTCGGCGCTTGGCCGGGACATCGGAAGCGGCCCTTACGACGACTACATTCAGATCGACGCTGCCGTGAACCGCGGCAACTCCGGGGGCCCTGCCTTCAACCTGGATGGCGAGGTCGTGGGCATCAACACCGCAATCTTTTCGCCTTCTGGCGGCAATGTCGGTATCGCCTTTGCGATACCCGCCTATGTAGCGCAGGACGTTGTGCAGGATCTGATCGACGACGGCGAAATCGAGCGCGGATGGCTTGGCGTGCAGATCCAGCCGGTCGACGCGGAGATCGCCGAGTCGCTGGGTCTTGAAAAGCAACAGGGTGCGCTTGTCGTCGAACCGCAGGAAGGGTCTCCTGGCGCCAAGGCGGGTATCGAGGCGGGCGACGTCATCCTTTCCATGAACGGCGAACCGATCGAGGATGCGCGCGACCTCTCCGTCAAGGTCGCTTCGGCGGGTCCCTCGAAGGAGGTCGAGCTTTCAGTCTGGCGCAAGGGCGAGACGAAATCCATCGACGTGACCCTTGGCGATCTCGCCAATGCCGATGGCAAGGCGCAGGAAGGGCAGAAGGAGAAGGCTCCTACGCCTTCCAGCCAGGATGCCCTGCCAAGCCTTGGTCTGACGGTTGCACCTGCTCAGGATGGCAAGGGACTGCTGATTGCCAAGGTCGACCCTGAATCTGAGGCCGCGGCGCGAGGCATATCGGAAGGTGAACGGATCGCCTCGATCAACAACAACGAGGTAGCCGACGTCGACGATGCGAAGGATATCCTGGCGGACGTGCGCAAGTCGGACAGGAGCCATGCGCTCTTCCAGATCGAAGGGGAGCGAGGCAGCCGCTTCATTGCTCTGCCCATCCAGCAGAGCTAACGGGAGTTCTCGCCGCGAACGCAGGCTTGGCCATGCCAAAGCCTGCGTTCTGCTGTTTCCGTCCCGGGCGGTAAGTTTGAGCTGCGCTAGTGCGCTTCGTCATGCCGCAGGATTCAACGCTGCATGCGCTTTGGCATCTATACGAGCGACTCCTTCGACCAGAAACCTGCAGGAGAAGGTGAGAGCGAAAAGGAACTGGACTTCCTCGACCGGTCGATCCTCGATGGAGACGTCCATTTTGTCGAGATCCTCCAAGAACTCGGCCGGCTGCTGCCGCCACAGTTCAAGGGGCTCGGCTGTTCTCATGGATCGAGCCAGATGAAGCAGCCGATCCCGGACCGCCGCGCCAAGCTCCTCTACCAGATCCATGGCCTCCTTCGGTAGACGGGCAGCTCGCAGAGGCTCCGTAAGATGGTCGAGGAAGCGAAGCCCATACCAGAACCGCTCGATCTCGGCTTTCATTGCCGCCTTTGCCTTGACCGCTTCGCCGGTCGGCCGCAGTTGCGGCCGAGTTTGGTTAAGCAAGGCGCGAGACTGTGATAGTGCCTGTTCGATCCTGTCCTGGCAGCGCCTCTGCCCGGCATCTGCAGTGGAAACTATGCTCCGCAGGTCTGCGGCGACGAGATCGGCAGCGGCCTCCAGGGCGTCGGCCAACCGGTCGTCCACCAGCCGATGGGCAGGCCGCGGCATGACTGCAGCGGCAGTGGCGGCACCGCATAGAGAGCCAAGCGTGATCTCCACCGCCTTCACCAGCGCCCCCTCGATGACTTCCACGCCTGGTGCGAGGATTAGTATGGTCACGGTAACCAGACCATAGCTGAGGCTAGGCTTGATCGCAGCAAGGGCGGCCATCATGGCCACGCCGATCGTAAGTCCCAAGACGGTCATAGAGCCTCCAGTTCCGATCAGGAAGATCGTGACCAGACCCAAAACAAGCCCCACGGCGCCGCCCATCAGGCGGCTGAGAGCACTTCGGATTGTTCCGCCCAGGCTCGCCTGGATCACGAAGAGCGCCGAAATCACGGACCACGACGGCTCCGGCGTGCCAGCGGCATTCGCAGTCACGTAGGCGAGAGCCGCGCCACCTCCAGTCTGCACTGCCAGACGAAAAGGTCGATCATGGGAGAGTCGCGACAAGCTCCAGCTTTGAGTAGATGGGGGCTCGTTGGTGTCGCTGTGGCAACTGGTATCACTGGAGACCAGATGGCTAATCATGGTGCTGGTCCGCACCTGCCCTTGTCGGACCGGCGGCGGATCTCTGTTCCTCTATTTGGCTCACGGACATCGGATGCTGGAGGTGAGCCCGTCGATCTGGCAATCCGGCCGGCCCACGCGGTGATCACGAGACTGACGTCGCGCGCGGATTGTCGTCATCCGCCACAGCCCGCTGTCGATCCTCGCCTGCATTCCCCCGGGGTTCCCCGCGATCGAACAGGAGTGCCAGCGCCGACGCGGCAAGCGCGCCGATGGTATCCATGATGATGTCCAGAATCGTGTCATGCTTGCCCTTGATCACGTCTTCATTCGAGACGTAGTCAAATGCCCACTCCACCACCTCCCAGACGGCGCCGGCAGCAATACCGACTGAGACAATCAGCAGTATGGATCGGATACCGGCCGAAAACCGTGGCTGTATCAGAGGCAGGACATGGAGGATCGCCAACCAGTAGGTGAGCGCCAGGATGGTGAAGCCATGCAGGACACGATCGAACCACCACCATTTGTCGTAGAGATCGAGAGCGTATCCGGCAACATTTGCAATGACCGCAGATCCTGCCAGCAGCCAGGCAAGCAAATGACCGCCAGTTCGCAAAGAATTCTCTCGGCGCTGGATCATGTTCGGCATTGCTACTCGATCGAAATGGCGCCGGTATGGCTGCCAGAAACGAGTTTGTCGTAGTCGAACTCCTCGATGTCAGCGATCTGGTTCTCATTGAGTGGCAGCGTGTAGCGCCGGCTGCCTGGATCAATCTGTGGCTCCCCATCGAAAGGATAGGCATAGTGGCGGGAAGGCCCCTGCGCCGCGACTTCGACGACGATCGCGACCAGTCGTCCATCGCGAACAACCAGATCGTTCACGTACCCCCAGCGACGATCATTCGCGATATAGGCGTGATCGCCCATCAGATCTCGTGCACGAAATACCTTCTCTCCGAGATCCAGCCCCCGGTCTGCTTCAACCCTGCCGATCTTGGAAGTATCCGCTTTGGTCAGAATTCCGCTCTCGTCAAACTGAGTGTAGTCAGCAAGATTGTCTTCGTCGATGGGTGCTTTCGCGGTGAGATCGTCATCAGAGAGATCCAACTGGTTCCAGGGGATGCTGACGTGAGTCCCGCCCATTTCAAAGTAGCCGCCGATTTCTGCAATAACGGCCAGAGCCTCGCCATTGTCTGCGAAAATCAGGCTCTCAATCTTGCCGACGTCGCCGCCGGATCTGTCCAGCACCCGGCCCTCATCCAGCAACTCCTCAACGCTTATCCCCGCATCATAAAGCGGCCGATAGCTCCAGCCGGGAATGATCTTCACGGAGGGGTCAGACGACCCATTCTGCGACGTGCTTTGCTGTGCAACCGCCACCGGGGCAGCTATCGCCGCAAGAAGTGAGATGGACAGAACTGACGCAGTGATTCTCCACATAATCTTCTCCCGATTGGTTTCAGGGAATTTGATGTTGCAGGCGGCCGCACTGCCACCGCCTGCAACAGCTGAAGTCAGTTGTTGGTCTTCTGCTCAGCATCGGAACTGATGCTGGCATCGCCAGAAGTGCCGCCGATCGGCGGATCGATCACCATCAGCACCGTGTTGCCGTCTTCTGTCTGGGCTCGCACGAGATAGGATGCGTCAAGGATTTCGACGTTCTGGAACCCAGCCTTCGTCAACTGATCGCGCACCTTGCTCTGCGCCATGGCGGAGCCGCTGTCGGACTGGCCGGTCTCAGCCGACTGGTTTGTCGTCGTTGTCGACGCGTCGGTGCTGTTGCCAGTTGAATTTCCGCTATCCGTCTGTGCAACGGCATGAACCGCGAACAGGGCTGACGCGATGGTTAAAGTTGCCAGTTTCATGAGTGTCTCCTTTCGTTTTGTTGAGGTCACTTGACCTGAAGCCGACACCTCTGCCGGCAGTGCCCGGCGCAATCGGCGCCGGATGCTCATCGAGCGGTCCTCGGCAGGCTCAGCCTTCGTTCAGACGATTGCGATCGAACGGCTCAAGCGTACTGACTTCACCGCGATCGTACGGAAGGTCGTAGTACGGGTTGCCCGGCGTCCAGCCGTAGCCATAGCCATAGAAGGGATAGGCCACCGCGCCCCGTCCATCAGGACCCGCCGGATCCCTGTCGACGACTGCCGCTGTCACCTTGCCGTCATTGAAGATCAGGTCTTCGACATAGCCGTACCCGCGATAGGTCCCTTCCGCCTGGCTGCCACCGTCGCGGACGCGGGCGATGTCGCCGATCAGTTCGGACGCGCGCCACGCACGGGGCCCAAGCTCTTCATTGTCGAGATCTGAGACAATTCGATTTCCGAAGTTCGTCTCACTTCCACGAAGGACACCGTAGTCATCGGCATTTTCTTCGGTGACGGGGATGGCGATCGAGCCGTCCACACGAACGGTCACCTCTTCCCACGGTACGCTTACATGGGTGTCGCCGATATCCCAGAGCCCGCCAACCTCGGCGACGACCGAAAGCAGCTTGCCGTCAGGACCAATGATCAGATCTTCGACGTCGCCGATCCTCTCGTCTCCGGCTCCATAGACAGGTCGGTCGAACAGCGCTTCAGCACTCCAGGCAGTTCGGTAAAGCTCGTCCGGATTCCACTCGGACAGAGGGATGACCTTTCCGACCTTGACCCCCGCGCCGCCGGTTCCGGCGTTACCGGGCTTCTCGGCGTTTGTCGAAGCGGTCTTCTCTTCGTCCGGCACGACCACGCTCACGATTGCCACCAATTGCTCAGACTCTTGCTCATCAAGGGTCCCGCTTCGGTCGCGGTCGTTCACGGCCGTCAGGCCCGAACGAAACTCCTCTGGCGTCAGATACCCGTCCTCGGCGCCCTGCCATTCGCCGGTGAGATCCGCATTGCTAAGAGCAATCTGGAGTTCTTCGTTGGAGAGAGCCCCGTCTTCATCTTCATCAAGCGATGCAAAGCTCGGCGGAGCGGCGCTGAACCAGTTGTTCCAGTTTTCGGTGAAGGCCTGCTCGCCTAGCTCACCATTGGAGCCGCTCCACGCGTCGTGGAGCCCGCTTGTGAACTCGCCGTCTTCCAGACGATCATTGCTGTTGCTGTCCCACTGCGAGAAGGCATGGTCGCCGAGTTTGCGGACCTGATCTGCTCCGCTCGAGGACGCATCACCGGCACCTTGAGCCGCTACCGGCGTGATTGAGCTGGCGAGAACCAGCGCGAGTGCGGTTTCCATCTTTCTCATCTTCGTCTCCTTTGCGGTTGGGGCAGGGCGAACACACCGGTCGAGCCGGCGCTTGCCGAGCCCTGTTGCTTTGACAATCTCTCTTCAAATTACGTCCTGCAGGACGTCATCAGCCTTGCTTGATAATGGCGCAGGCGATCCGGTCGCCTGAGTTGCCAGAAGGCTGGCTGCGATAGTCGTCGGCGGTCGCATGGATGACGAGTGCGGCGCCGTCATCGTCCAATAGGACGTTTTCGCCTTGCGCGAGCCGAAGGTTCTCGTTGAAGACCTCGACCACCATCGTACCGTCAGCCATGGCTGTCTGGTTGGCGATATCGCCGGCATGCGGCCCCTTGTCGGTCATGAAACCATGGTCGTTGCCGGCTGGTGCAAAGTGACCACCAGCAGACTTGAACCCGTCTTGAGCGTCACACTTGCCGGTTTCGTGGACGTGGAATCCGTGCAGTCCGGGAGGCAGGTCAGTTGCCTTGCCCTGGATCAGCAGTCCGTGCGGCGTCTCCTGGAGGGTGGCGGTCCCGATGGATGCACCTTCGGTGTTGATAAAGGTCGCCTGCGCGACGCCTGGGCTTGTGGTCGCTTGCTGCGCAAGCGCTGGCGAAACGATTGCAGCCGACAAGACTGCGGCTTTGACGAGGTGTCTCATTCGCGTCTCCTTCTGCTATCCAATTGGGTGAGAAGCGGCCGGAACAGCCGCTTCTCTCATGGCGGCGTTGACCTTAGACGTCGAACCAGCCGCCATCGCCCATGTCGTCACCGAGATCGCCAAACTCCGGCTCCTCGATCACATTGTTGCTGTTCTCATCGTAGCTCGAGTACAGACCGTCGTAGTACTCATTCTCATCGATGCCGGCATCGGAGTTGGCGTCCCAGTCATCGAACCAGCCGTCGCCGTAGCGGTCGGTGAACGCCTGTTCCTTATCGCCAATTCCCTCGTTGAACTCGGTATGGCTCAGCGTACCGTTGCTGTCGGCATCCCACCTGTCGAAGGCTTCGTTCTTCTCAAAGCCAGCGCGGAACTCCGTTTCGCTGATGCCGTCCGTGCCATCGGTGTCCCAGTCGCTATAGTTTGCAGCCATGACCGGCGCGGCCAGCAGGGAGAGCGCAAACGTGGAGGCTGTGAGTCGTGCGGTAATGGTCTTCATGGGTTTCTCCTCTTTGATTTCTCTTGGCGAGTTGAGAGCATCGGAAAGCTGACGCTCTGAGGAGGCAACATGTGACACATGGAGATGTTTCGTGAGCAGCAGTAACTGTGGGTCACATGGGCCACACGCATTCGTGAGCATCTATGTCCACTTCCTGAATGATGATGCCAGCCGGTCCGTCGGCGGCTGGACGTCTTTCAGGAGTACAGGCCAAAGACCTTGAACTCCTTCGCCGTGCTGCCATCTGTTTCCGCGCAAGGAGAAGATGCATGGATGCAGAAGACGTCACTCAGCTGAGCGAGGTGCTCGATCGACTGGAGAAGTCAGTGGAAGGAAATGACATAGCAGTGGACGATCTGCTGAGGGGAATGGGGCAGCATTCCTTCGCGTCGATCATGTTGGCTTTCGCTCTGATCTCCACGTCACCTGCAAGCGCCATACCGGGCATCACCGCAATGGTAGCCGTCGTCGAATTCGTACTCGTCGTTCAGTTACTCGCCAGGCGGCGCACGCCTTGGCTGCCGCGCTTCATCACAAGCCGCCGCATTTCGACGGAGAAGCTGTGCCGGGGCATTCAGTGGCTTCGAAAGCCAGTTCACTGGGTTGAGCGCCTGCTCCGACCACGGTGGACATTCCTGATCCACCCGCCATGGATATATGTGCCACTTTTGCTGGTGCTGTCCCTGACGCTGTTCATGCCGGTGATGGAAGTCATCCCAACCTCCGGCTCAATCGCATCCACGGTCATCGCCTTGTTTGCGGCGGGTCTTTTGACGCGGGACGGTCTGGTCGTCGCGCTCTCGGTGCTATTGCTGGCCGCCGTACCCTTCGCCGTCTGGCACTTCGGGTTCAGTGACTGACTTTGCAACATCGCATCGTCCAGATTACCCGACGGAAACCGACACTCGCCTGGCGGCGCTTCGACGTAACGGAAGCGCTACCAAGCGACGGTTTTGAGGGGAACAGTCGACGTCACACTGCCATCGTTGGATGTCCGTTTTGGAGCGCCTCAGGGAATAGGCCCAACGACCGACCTGCGGGCGCTAAGCGGTCATAGCCTCGCTCTTGAACGGATGTGAACCATCGCTCCCTATAAGGTCACAGCTGTTTATGGGCCCGCACAACCTGATGCGAATGAGTATTGTCATCGGCGTTCCTTTTGAGGAGGCTTAACCTTTATCTCTTGAGAATGCCAACCAATCGATTGATAGCGTCCCCATATTCCTTGTGCATGGTTTCGGCTGCTTCCGAGATGGCCAGCTTCCAAGCAGGTCCGCGATCCCATGCCTCTTCCAGAGCGTCAGCCAGTGATGGCCCATGGCCCGTGACCGGCAGGACGTCGAATAGTATTCCTGCCTGTCTAAGGTCTTTATCCCGTTTGGCCTGGCCGCCGGCGTCATTCTGACGGCGGCCGGCAATGATAAGCTTGTGCACCGCGTACCTGCAAGGATCAGGGATAACAACTGAAATACCGGCACCATGTAGCAAGATCGAACGAACGGGATCGCGGATTAAGAAATCCATGAATCTTAGCGGTTCGGCTGACGCGCCGCCGAGAGCAGGCATGTTGGCGGGTTTTTCCGAATATTCTTCGGCTCCCCTGTTTGTCGTCATGAACTCGACCCTGTAACCGCTCTGGTTCCGGAAGGCATGAGATCGAGAGCTGCCGCTGATATGCGGAACTGCGCGGAACGTTGGATCAAGCCCTTTCAGGAGATCGAGGATCGGCGGCAGCGAATCTGCCACCTCGGCGGAGATCGCGAAATCCTGGGCCAAGTCTGCATCACCTGTTAGGATCGCCGCCGAAGGCAGACGGATGCCAAGATATGCCGAGTAGCATTGAAAAGCGACAGTGCCGATGAGAACACCGCGCAGCCGGAAGAGACCGGCCTTGGCAAGCGCCTGTACGATGTCGCCGGTAAAGCGATCAGCGGCAATCAAACCGGCTTCGCGCGTAAGCGTAGAAACGTACTTGCGGCGAGCCTTATAGTCAGACTTCTCACCCTTGAAGGTTTCGACCCGTTCCGAAATCAGGGGGTCGTCGGCAGGCCCGACATACCGGCGCTTCTGCCCACCCTCCCCGTCGGGCTGGTCGAAATACCAGTAACGCCGGCCATCAACTGCTACTGGCACGAATCTACCCGATGGGGGGAAGTCTTCCGCCCAATCATCATCGAATGCCCGTTGCTGGAGTTCCGCGACCATGGTGCGAAACATGAGGTCAATCTGCTTAATCACGCCACCCTCTATATCGTTTCAACAAATCTAGTATAGTTAGCATCAGCAAGCGGGCTTTGCGGCTCTCCCAGTGGACGCTGCCCGCCTCCGCCAATGCAAGGCACCACCACCGTGATCCTCACTATACTACCTTCTCGAATATAATATAAGACCGGTGTCGAGATGCCCATCTTGATAGGACCTGAACCGTCGACCTTGCGAGGCGCCCTGCGTGGGAGGCGTCGCCTTAACCGGCTGGTGCGGATCGAGGCAATAGTCTATCGGCATGACTGACGATGCGTCCGCCCGATACAAACGCCACCGCTTTCCAGCCGAGATCATCGCGCATGCGGTATGGCTCTATTACCGGTTCCCGCTGAGCCTGCGCGATATCGAAGACCTGCTTGCCGAGCGCGGCATTGCCGTCTCGTTTCAGACCGTCTCAGAATGGACGACCCAAGTTTGGCCTGAAATTCGCCCACCAACTCAAGCGGCGGTCGATCGGCAACTTCGCAGACAAATGGCATCTCGATGAGATGGTCCTATCGATCAAGGGCAAGAAATACTGGCTGTGGCGCGCCGTCGATGCCAACGGCTACGTTCTCGATGCTCTGCTGCAAAGCCGCAGAAACAAGGGAGCCGCTCTTCGGCTGATGCGCAAATTGTTGAAGAGCCAAGTTGTTGCGCCGCGCGTGATGGTGACAGACAAGCTGCGTTCTTATTCCGCCGCAAAGCGAGAGATCATGCTGGGGATCGAACACCGTTCGCACAAAGGGCTCAACAACCTCGCAGAAAATTCTCACCTTCCCGTTCGACGACGAGAGCGACGCATGATGCGGTTCAAGTCGGCAGGTCAATGCCAACGTTTCGTCTCAACCCACGGCCAAATTGCCAATCTTTTCCAACTTCATCGAAAACACCTGAATGCCGCTGATCATCGCCAACTCCGCGCCCTCGCCAGCGCCACCTGGCGTGAGATCGCGTTGCCGATCCAAGCCTGAAATTCAGGACAAAGAAATGATTGCGTCCTACGTCAGGTTAAGGCGACGCCACCGCATGGGTCGAAGACGCTGGCCAGAATCTCATCCCTCCGCTTGCACGGTCCGCGCTTCTTTCGCTGATCGGGCAGTTGCGGGAGGTGCACGAGAGAGTCAGCGAGATGGATCGTCAAATTCCATGCATGGCATCGTTCCAACGAACTCAGCCGCCGCCTTGAGACGATACCGGGGATTGGCCCGATTACTGCCAGCGCAATTGCCGCGACCGTGACGGACGCGTCGCTCTTCAAGTCCGGCCGGCAACTGGCGGCGTGGATAGGCTTGGTACCACGGCAGAATTCATCGGGCGGCAAAGACCGGCTCGGGAGGATAAGCAAACAGGGCGACCCCTATCTGCGTAGGCTTCTTTGTAATTGGGGCGCATGCGGTACTTCGCTTCAGCCGCAAGGCCAAAGTTCCGCCGACGCAGTGGGCGGCCGAGCTTTTGGCGAGGAGCCGTACAACGTCGTCGCTGTTGCTTTGGCGAACAAGATGGCGCGGATCGCCTGGGCGTTGATGACGACAGGCAGACGATTTGAGACCGCCGCTCTTTGAAAGCTCGCAGAGGATGCAGAAATTGGTGAGGTGCTAATGGTGTGATGGCGAACGGTCGAGCCGAGATCGGACAAAACCGATCAGTGGGTGCCGCTTGAAAGCGCGTTGACCTGTCTGGGATCCGATCTGCGGACTACATCAGGGCCAGCGGCATGATACAAGCGATGGGATGGCTTTACGTCATTCCTCGATGACGGCCGGATTTGCCTTACGAACAATGCTGCCGAACGAGCGCTCAGAGGCTTCGCACTCGGCAGGAAGTCATGGCTGTTTGCCGGATCGGATCGTGGTGCTGAACGTGCGGCGTTCATGGCCACGCTGATCATGAGCGCCAAGCTCAGTGACATTGACCCGCAGGCTTGGTTTGCCGACGTCCTCGCCAACATTGCGGACATGCCGATCAGCAGGCTGGAGCAATTGCTGCCGTGGAACTGGACACCCAAGACGCCGAGTGCTCAGGCTGCCTGACCTGCGGCCTTCGCCGGATGCTTACCCTTCAATCGCCGACCGTTTCGGAGCAAGATCTCGACGATCGCCGGCCTAGTCGCCCCGGTAGAAGCCTGGCCTACGCCAGTCTCCTGGGTGATCTCAACCGGGAGGAACACCGTCGGCTGGTCGGCATAGCTGAATGATTGCCGCCACAAGCGGATCTGCCCCGGATGAATGTCGTGCCGGCGCGCCACATCGCCAATGCGTGCACCTGGCTCATCAGCTTCCGCAAGTATCCTCAGCTTCGCCTCGTCGACCAACGCCGTTGCCGTGCCCCCGACGCTCATCCGGCTGATACCAGAGTCGGCGGTTGAATTTGGCGCTGTTGCGCCGACGGAGCAATGGGCGATCTGCGGAGCGTTTCGGTCGCGCGAAGCTGATCGCCCATTGCGGTGAGTTGGGCAGCAAAGGCCGCCGGGGCCTGATAGCCGAGGGCGGAATGAGGCCGCTCAGTGTTGTAGATGTGGGTCCAGCGGGCCACGGCGTCGCGGGCGTCGTCGATGCCGAGGCAAAGCCCAACCGCAAGGCGCTCCCGGGCGGCCGACAGATCCGGGGAAAAAACACGCTGGTCGATCGGAGTGCGGGTCAAGCCACACCAGAGCACCTTGCCAGCCTACCAAGCGATCGATCGGTGTTTGCGTGTGCAGGCCGGTGCTCAATGACGTCCCATCGCTCCTGCCAAAAGATCGTTTATGAAAGCCTGTACATGTGTTGACTGCTCCACGGAGCGGCGAGTTATGACTTCGTAGGGTTCGCTCTTGGAACGAAGATGCATGGGCAGGATGCTGGCCATGCCGAAGTTTACGAAAAATTCGGCAACGTCGCTGGAGAGCAGCGCGACAGTATTCGGTTCGGCCTGGATCAGTGAAATTGTGGTCAGCGCGGAGCGCGTCTCCATTAGTCCGGGGGGCATTTGGAGCCCGGCCTGTCGAAACTCCTGCTCCAGCAACAGCCGCATGGGCATCGCCGCAGTATAGACAATCCAGCGGGAATCCTCGAGGTCCGTCAAGCGCACGCGTTTGCGGTCAACCAAAGGGTGAGCACGATTGGCGACCACCGCCAACCGCTCATCGTGAAAGGCCGTGACATGGTAAAGCTGCGGCGTGGCGATCATGGAGCTGCGCCCAATGATAAGATCGAGCAGCCCTCGATCTAACTGCCTGAACAGTTCTACGCTGGTATCCTCCAAAATCTCGAACGAGGTGCGGGGGAAGCGCCTGAGGAAGCTGCTGATGGTTTCCGTTAAATAGGGAACGGCACCCATGATTGTGCCGATGCGCAACCGAGCCCATCCGCTGTCGGACGCCGTGTTGATCTCCTCCTCCATCGCCTTCAATTGTGACAGCATGGTTTTTGCGTGCCGGATCATGCATTCGCCCGCAGGTGTCGGGTTAAGCCCGCGATTCGTCCGGTTAAACAGTTGCGTGCCGGTCAGCTCCTCAGCCTCCTGCAACGCCTTCGTCGCGCGCGGCTGGCTCATACCGATCAACTCCGATGCCCGCTTGAGCGAACCGTTGTCGTCAATGGCTGATATCAAAAGCAGTTGCCGCATAGAGAGGCGGATCATCGGGTTGGAATAGATGCGCGGCATCAGTTCAATTTCCATTTTGTTATATCGATATTCAGCAATAGCGGATTTACAGCTGTTTTTCTGCTGATATCTTTCACACCTAGATGATTTTACAGTCGCTCTCGCGAGAAACCGTCCCACGACGTTATCAAATAGGAATACCAGATAGGGGGAGGCGCATGAGCCTGATCAATTATGTGACGCGGGTCCAATTCGGGTACAGCGAAATCGCAACGCTGAAGGGTGAACTGGAACTGGCCGGGATCACCCGCCCGGTTATCGTCACCGACAAGGGCGTGCGTGCGCTCGGTATCCTGGAACGCATTGAGACCGCCACGGGCATCACCCCAGCTGCCATTTTTGACGAAACCCCAGGCAACCCGAACGAAGCAGCAGCCGTGAAAGCGACCACGCTCTTTCGAGAAGCCAGAGGTGACGGTATCGTTGCCATCGGCGGTGGCTCTGCGCTCGATCTTGCCAAGGCGGTGGCTGTGATGGGCGCCCATGAGGGGCCGCTGAAGACCTATGCCGTGATCGAGGGCGGCCTCGAAAAGATAACCGCGCGCACATTCCCCACCATCGCCATTCCGACCACCGCCGGTACGGGCAGTGAGGTGGGTCGCGCCGCCATCATCATCCTGGAAGATGGACGTAAGGTCGGGCTGCTGTCTCCTTACCTGGTGCCTAAAGCCGCCATCGTCGATCCGGAACTGACGATGAGCCTGCCGCCCATGCTGAC
Organism: Pseudorhizobium flavum; assembly: GCF_902502825.2. The sequence goes on along the minus strand of NZ_LR723670.1, from coordinate 3,948,399 downwards.
CGCAGCTACGGGCATGGACGCCATTTCCCACTGCATCGAGACCTATCTCGCCCCCTCCTTCAACCCGCCTGCCGATGGCATCGCGCTGGAAGGCCTGCGCCGCGGCTGGGCCAACATCCGCCTTGCCGTGGAAGAGCCGGGCAACCGCGATGCACGCGCCAACATGGCGATCGTAGCAACCATGGGCGCCATGGCCTTCCAGAAGGGCCTCGGCTGCGTGCACAGCCTCAGCCACTCGCTGGGTGGCCTCAATCCGAAGCTGCATCACGGCACGTTGAATGCCATCTTCATGCCGCCGGTGCTCGCCTTCAACCGAAGTGCAAAGACCTCGGTTGACGACAACAAGTATGTCCGCCTTGCCGATACCATGGGCCTTGCTGCTGATGTAGACATTGGCGCCGCCATCGAGGATATGACCCATGCCATCGGCCTGCCCACCCGCCTCTCGCAGTTGGGTGTTACCGCTGACCTGTTTGACAAGGTGGTAAAGGGAGCGCTTGCCGATCATAGCCACCGAACCAACCCGCGTGACGCTACGGCTGACGATTACCACGCCATGCTCCAGGCAGCACTGTAAGCGAAAGCCCCCTGGGAGTGACAAGATGACCTATACGCTGCACGGCAAACACCTGATTGCAGGCGCATGGGTGGCAACGCCCGATCGCTTTTACAATGAGCCAGTTTCCGGTGAGCCCGCCGCCTTTTCGCTGGGCACAGTCGAGATGATCAATCGCGCTGCAGAAGCTGCCGAAACCGCCTTCTGGTCCTATGGCTATTCGTCAGCCGCTGACCGCGCCGCCCTCCTGCGTGCCATTGCGGATGAGATTGAGGCACGGGGTGTCGCCATAACCGAAATCGGCTGCCAGGAAACCGGGCTGCCGGCTGCCCGTCTTGAAGGCGAGCGGGGCCGCACCACCGGCCAGCTCCGGCTTTTCGCCAGCCACATCGAAAAGGGGGAGTATCTCGACCGCCGCCTTGATCCGGCCCTGCCGGACCGCCAGCCTGCGCCGCGCCCGGAGATCCGCCTGATGCAGCGCCCGGTCGGACCCGTCGCCGTGTTCGGCGCCTCCAACTTCCCCCTCGCCTTCTCCACGGCCGGCGGCGACACGGCAGCAGCCCTTGCGGCCGGTTGCCCCGTTGTGGTGAAGGGCCATTCCGCCCATCCCGGCACAAGCGAGATCGTCGCGGAAGCCATCCATGCCGCCATTGGTAAGCTCGGAATTGATCCGGGGGTTTTCAGTCTTGTGCAGGGCGGCAATCGGGAGGTGGGCAGCGCCCTTGTCACCCATCCGCTCATCAAGGCCGTCGGCTTCACCGGTTCGCTGGCAGGCGGACGGGCGTTGTTCGACCTCTGTGCCAGTCGCCCAGAGCCGATCCCCTTTTTCGGGGAACTGGGAAGCGTCAATCCGATGTTCCTTCTGCCGCAAGCCTTAAACGCACGTGCCGGCGCCCTTGGCGCAGGCTGGGCCGCCTCGCTGACGATGGGCGCCGGCCAGTTCTGTACCAATCCGGGCATTGCGGTTGTTGTGGCCGGCGCGGACGCGGATAGTTTTGTGTCCGCCGCAAAAGAAGCACTCGCCAAGACCGGCCCGCAGGTCATGCTGACAGAAGGCATTGCCCGCGCCTATCAGTCCGGCCAAGCCCGCTTGCAGAACCGCGAGACGGTGCAGCCGGTACATGAGACCGTCTCGGAAGGGCGCAGCAGCAATCCGAACCTCTATGATACGACAGCGAGCCAGTTCCTCGCGGACCATATGCTGTCGGAAGAAGTGTTTGGCCCGCTCGGTCTTATCGTCCGTGTGGAAACGCCGGAGGAGATGCGCCGCATTGCGCTGAGCTTCCAGGGTCAGCTGACGGTCACTCTGCACATGGACGATGGCGACCTGCCTCTGGCTAAAACGCTGCTGCCCGTACTGGAGCGAAAGGCCGGACGTGTGCTCGTCAATGGGTTCCCGACCGGCGTGGAGGTTGTCGATTCCATGGTGCATGGCGGCCCCTACCCGGCCTCAACGAATTTCGGCGCCACGAGTGTCGGCACACTGTCAATCCGCCGTTTCCTGCGCCCCGTCAGCTACCAGAATTTCCCGGCCGCCCTGCTGCCGGAAGGCTTGCTTTAACATCACCAACGGCATGTCCCATCGGGACCTGCCTTCTATCTGGAGGAGGAAAACCATGAACCCGTCACAGTCCACGAAGACAGCCGCGCTGACCAGCTTGATACTGGCCGCAGGCATCCTCACGGCGTCTGCCCAGACAACCCTGACACTGACCCATTCCTCACCGGCGGACAGCCACTTTGGCCTTGCGGCGACAGCCTTCAAAAAGGTGGTAGAAGAGAAGTCTGGCGGCACGATCAATGTGGTGATCCAGCGCATGGACAACGAGCGCGAAGCACTGGAAAGCGTGCAGTTCGGCTCTCAGGAGTGCGCCATGGGCTCAGCCGGCCCGCTCGGCAATTTCGTAGCCGAGACCCGCGTCCTCGATGTGCCGTTCTTGTTCGACAGTTACAAGCACGCGCGCGGCGTATTGGATTCGGACGTGGGCCAAGAGCTTCTGGCCCTTTTCCCGGCGCATGGACTTTACGGCGTTGCCTGGCTGGAAAACGGCTTTCGCAATCTGACGACAGGTTCCAAGGCTGTGCATTCGCCGGATGATCTGCGCGGCATGAAAATCCGCACCATGGAAAACCAGGTGCATATGCAGGCTTGGCAGGCCGCCGGCGTCTTGCCGACGCCAATGGCCTTTTCCGAACTGCCTTCGGCCCTGCAGCAGGGCACGGTCGACGGTCAGGAGAACCCGATCCCGGTGATCCTGTCGAACAATCTCGACATGATGCAGAAGCACCTCTACCTAACCCGCCACGTCTATTCGCCGGGCATCTTCGTCTGCAACCCAGACTTCATCGCCGGCCTGACGGACGAGCAGAAAGCCGCAGTGGAAGATGGCGGCAAGGCCGCATCCGCCGCCAATCGGGCACGGGTGGAGCAGGACGAGACCGCTGGTATCGAAACACTGCGCAAGCGCGGCATTGAAGTGGTCGAGGTGACTGACCGCGACGCCTACCGCAAGGCAATGGCATCGGCCAATGCCGGATTCGAAAGCCAGTTCGGCGCCGACCTCCTGAAGCGCATCCGCGACTGGAAGGCTCAATGAGCTCAGCGGCCACTCTGATCCGCCGCACGGACAGGATTGTTGCACGGGGGGTGGCATTTGCCGCCTCCCTTGCGCTAGCCGTCGCGGTCGCGTCCAGCTTCTGGCAGGTGATGGGGCGCTTCCTGTTCCATACGCCTTCCAGTTGGTCGGAAGCGCTGACCCGCCTCGCCTTGGTCTGGATGGTGCTGCTCGGGATTTCCATTGCTCTGCGCAAAGGCGCGCTCGTTGCCATCGATCTGGCGCGAGAGGCTACCACGGGCAGGTTGCGCCGAAGCATCGAAGCCACCACGCTCGTCTCCTGCCTGATCATGTTTATCACCCTCTTTTGGTTCGGCATTGCAACGGCCCAACGTGTCCGGATGCAGGAAATGGCAGGTCTGGAGATTTCCATGGCCTGGGGCTATGCCGCCATTCCGGTGGGATCGCTCTTCGCGACCCTTGGAGCGATTGTGCAGTTCATCCAGTCCGGAAAGGAGAGAGCAGAATGACCGGTGCACTCGTCTCCTCAATGCTGGTGCTCTTCGCTATTTCGGTGCCCATCGCCATTGCGATTGGGCTTGCCTCGATGATCGGGCTGTTCGGTTTCACCACCCTGCCCGCCATCGTGGTGCCCCAGCAGATCTTTATCGCCCTCGACAAGTTCCCGCTGGCCGCAATCCCCTTCTTCATTCTTGCCGGAAACCTGATGGAGGTTGGCGGCCTGTCCCGCCGTCTCGTCGAGTTTGCACGCGCTTTCGTCGGACAGATCCAGGGCGGCCTTGCGGCTACCTGCGTGCTGACCTGCATGCTGTTCTCAGCGATTTCCGGTTCAAGCGTCGCCACAACATTCGCCGTCGGCGTCGTGCTCATTCCCGCCATGCGCCAGTATGGCTATCCGGTCGGTTTCGTCGCCGCTCTCATGGCCACCTCGGCAGAGCTTGGCGTCATCATCCCGCCGTCGATCCCGATGATCCTTTACGGCGTAGCGACGCAGACCTCGATCCCGCAACTCTTCCTCGCCGGCATTCTGCCGGGCCTGATGATCGCTGGGGCCTTATTGATGACGGCTGTCATCTGGTGCCGCGTCAAAGGCTGGGGCAAACGCGATGGCGAGGGAAGTCTGCCACGCCTCACTGCCATAAGACGCGCTGTTTGGGCCCTGCTGATGCCTTTGTTGATCATGGGCGGCATTTATGGTGGCGTCACCACGCCAACAGAGGCCAGCGTCATCGCGGTTGTCTATGCCATGGTGGTGGGTCTTTCCCTCCACAAGGAGATGACTTGGGGGGATCTGGCAAACGCCTTCCGCAAGTCAGTTGTCACCTCCGCCGTCATCATGTTCATCATCGGCACTGCCAGCCTGATGGGTTACCTGCTTAATCGGCAGGGCGTGCCCGATGCTGCAGCGCTTTGGCTGACAAGCACCTTCGACGGTCAGGCGTCGCTGATGCTGGCAATCAATGCAATGCTATTCATCATCGGCATGTTCATCGAAACAGGGGCGAGCATCATCGTTCTTGCGCCGATCCTCCAGGATGCCGCCGCGCGTGTCGGCATCGAGCCGGTTCACTTCGGTACCGTCATGGTGGTGAATCTAGCACTTGGCATGATCACGCCGCCGCTCGGCGTCAATCTCTTCGCCGCGGCACAGATTGCTGGTTGTTCTGTAACCCAGATGTTGAAGCCGTTGATGGTGTTCGTCGGGGTCATCGTGGGGTGCCTTTTGGTGATCACCTTCGTCCCTGCGGTCAGCATGACGCTGCCCTCCTTGATCGGGCGCTGATGGCCCCCCAAACCTGTCTGCTCCGGCTGCGGGGCAGGTCCATTTGTCCATCTCTGGAAGAGTTGCTACCTCATGACCGGCTCCCTGATCCAACAGCTGCAGGATATCGTTGGCCGCCGCTATGTTCACACCGGTATCCGGGGCACCCGGCGCTTCCGCAGGGGCTATCGTTATGGCGATGGCGAGGTGCTGGCCGCTGTCGAGCCTGGGACGCTGGTCGAGCAATGGAAAGTGCTTCAGACATGCGTTGCAGCCGATGTTGCCATCATATTCCAGGCGGCAAATACAGGTTTGACCGGCGGATCAACTCCGTTCGGCGATGGCTATGATCGCCCGATCGTCATCATTTCGACCCTCCGCAACACGCGCATCGATTTGCTCGACAATGGACGACAGGTGCTGTGCTTGCCGGGAGCAACGCTGGATCAGCTGGAGCGGCGGTTAAGGCCGTTGGGGCGAGAGCCGCATTCCGTGATTGGTTCCAGCTGCATCGGTGCATCGGTGACGGGGGGCATCTGTAACAATTCCGGCGGCTCACTCGTGCAACGCGGCCCGGCCTATACCCAGCTGTCCCTGTTTGCGCAGGTGGATGCGCAGGGCTGCCTGCATCTCGTCAATCACCTCGGCATCCGACTTGGCGGCGAGCCGCTGGACATCCTGACCCGACTGGATGCGGGTGATTACACGGATACGGATGTGGACTTCCCTCAAGGAGTACAGGCCTCCGATATCGAATACAAGGAGCACGTGCGCGACATTGCAGCCAGCACCCCTGCCCGTTTCAACGCCGATCCGCGCCGCCATTACGAGGCGTCAGGCTCCGCGGGCAAAATCGGCGTGTTTGCCATCCGACTGGACACGTTCGCCGTGGCCGAGCAGGAAAGGGTCTTCTACATCGGCACGCGAGACCCCGCAGAATTGCAAACCATCCGCCGGCATATTCTGGCCAACTTCAAGACACTCCCGATCGCAGGGGAATACATGCATGCGGACGCTTTCCGCGCAGCCCAGGTCTGGGGAAAGGATCTTTATTTTTTCATACGAAAGTTCGGCACGGTCAACGTGCCCCGCGCCTTTGCGGCCAAGAGTTGGTTTGACGGCCTGACAGAGCGGTTTGGCTTCGGCAAGACTATTTCCGACCACCTGCTGCAATGGGCGAGCCGCTTTCTGCCCGAGCAAATTCCTGAGCGGCTGATCACATACCGCGACACCTATCCGCACCATCTGATGATCCGCGCAGGGGATGCCTGCATCGAAGAAATGCGGGACTATCTGACGTCGATATTCCCCAGTGCTGCCGGTGATTTCATCGAATGCACGGAGGCCGAAGGCAAGGCTGCCTTCCTTAACCGTTTCACCGTAGGCAGCGCGGTGGTGCGTTATCGGGCGGTGCACGGGCGCACGGTGGAAGATATCGTTGCCCTTGATGTCGCTCTACCGCGTGACACCATCGAGTGGTTCGAGACGCTGCCAGACGAGATTTCGCACAAGATGGCGCTGAAGATATATGTGGGCCATTTCCTGTGCCAGGTCATGCACCAGGAGTATCTGGTGAAAAAGGGTGTGGACTGCGCCGCACTGGAGCATCAGATCTGCGCGCTTTTGGACGCACGCGGTGCGGAATATCCGGCCGAACACAATGTTGGCCATCTTTATGAAGCAAAGCCTGCACTACATGATTTCTACCGCAGCCTTGACCCCACAAACACCTTCAACCCCGGCATTGGCAAAACCTCGAAGTGCCGTCAGTGGCACTAGAACGCCTTGATGAGAGTCGAACCTACGACCCGCTGTTGTAGTAACTGTGATCGAGGTTTAGCTGCTGGGCAAATCGTCTGGCCATTCCTGCGCGCCGTGGAGGATGCGAAGAGTACGGATCGTTGCAACGGACACGACAATGCCGCGCTCCAGCAGCATTTCTTCCACCAGCCGCAGGCTTAACGGGAACCGGAAATACAGCCAGACGGCATGGGCGATGATATGCGGTGGGAAACGGTGGTTCTTGTAGCTGATGGTCGGCGTGCTCATCACGTCCGGTTATCCGTCAACCGTTAAGCCACGAACAACGTGACAACGCCGTTCTTACCGTCATCGTAACATGGAGGCTCTGCGCTTCTCGGAGAGAGTCATGAAGGGCGCATCGAACCAGTACTTGTGCCGGGAGTGAAGGCGGTGGGGATGCGCTAATCTATGGCGCCTGTTGCGCCGTATTGATGGATGAGACGAAGCGGCGGGTCCGTTCCTGCTCCGCATCGCGGAAGATGCGTCTGGCGGGGCCTTGCTCAACGATCTTGCCCGCCTCGAGAAAGACCACGTCTTCTGCCACCCTTGAGGCAAGCCTCAGATCATGTGTCGCAATGATCATGGTCGTCCCTTCAGCCGCAAGTCTGCCCAGCACCTCGACCACTTCGGTCGCGAGTTCGGGGTCGAGAGCGGAGGTCGGTTCGTCGCAGAGAAGCACGCGCGGCGACATGGCGAGCGCGCGGGCGATCGCCACGCGCTGCTGCTGACCGCCGGAAAGCGTTGCCGGCCAGGTATCAGCCTTGTGTTCCATATTAACTTTAGAGAGCAGTGCCATTGCATGGCTTTTCGCCTTCTCGCGCGGCCATTTCAGCACCGTCAGTAGGCCCTCCATCACGTTCTCCAGTGCCGTGCGGTGCGGGAAGAGCTGGAAATTCTGGAAGACCATACCCGTCTGGCGGCGGATTTTCTGTATTGCGTCCCAACCGGGCCTGCCGCCGGGACTGAATTCCACCGTCGCGTCGCCTAGGCATATAGTGCCGGAGCTCGGAATTTCCAGGAGGTTGATGCAGCGGAGCAGCGTGCTCTTGCCTCCGCCGGATGGGCCAACCAGCGCCGTGACCCGCCCTTCGGGCACCTGAAGGCTGATATCGTCGAGCACAAGGGTGTCGCCAAAACTCTTCGAGAGGTGGGAAAGCTCGATCATCGGGCAACCTCCAGCGTTCCGCCATAGCGGGAGAAGCGGCGTTCCAGCCTGACCTGCAGGTTCGACAGGACGGAACTCAGCGCGAGGTAGATCAGGGCCGCCTCGATATAGAGTATCAGCGGTTCGTAGGTGGTGGCGACGATGCGCTGGGCCGACTGGAAGAGTTCCGGTACGGTGATGGCGGCGGCGAGCGAGGTATCCTTGACCAGCGAGATGAAGGTATTGGAAAGCGGCGGCACGGCGACGCGCGCGGCCTGCGGCAGGATTGTGCGACCCATGGCCTGCCGCCAGGTCATGCCAATCGAATAGGCCGCTTCCCACTGGCCCTTGGGTACGGAGGAGATGACGGCACGGATGATTTCCGAGGAATAGGCGCCGATGTTCAGCGTAAAGCCGATCAGGGCGGCGGGGAAGGCATCGAGCAGGATGCCGACGCTGGGCAAGCCGTAGAAGATCACGAAGAGCTGGACGAGGAGCGGCGTGCCGCGGATGACCCAGACATAGAAGCGGGAGATCATCTCAAGCGGCTTCGGTGCGAAGAGGCGCGTCACCGCGGTGAGGAGCCCGAGCGCCAGGCCGAAGGCGAAGGACAGGATGGTCAGCGGCACGGTAAACCGGATGCCGGCCCACAGGAGCGCCGGCAGTGAATCCACCATCAGTTGAAGCCAGTGCGGCACGGTCGGTCCTCTGCTCTTGAACTCGGCTACCGTTCTTACAAAACAGAAACGTCCGACCACAAGCGCCGGACGTTTCGTTTCAACCGGGATTTGTGCCGCCACGGCGGCACGGGGAAGAAACGACGCTTACTTCGACACGTCCTGCCCGAAATACTTGTCGGAGATCGCCTGGTAGGTACCGTCCTCCTTGATCGCTTTCAGCGCCTTGTTGACCTCGGCGACGAGCTCGCCATCGCCCTGGCGCAGCAGGATGCCGGAATAGCTGGCTTCGGCCTGTTCGGCGACAACCTTCACCGGCGCGTCGGGCTTCTGCTTCTTGAAGTCGAGGAAGGAGAGGCTGTCGTTCAGCGTCGCGTCGGCGCGGCCGGTGAGCACCAGTTGGATCGATTGATCGAAGCCGTCGGTGCCGACCAGTTCGGCGCCGTTCTCCTCGGCCATCTTGCCGTAATTGCTGGTGAGCGACTGGGCGGCTTTCTTGCCCTTCAGATCGGCAAAGCCCTTGATCTCCTCGTTGTTATCGCGGACGATCAAGACCGCCTTTGAGGCGATATAGGGCTCGGAAAAGGCATACTTCTGTTGGCGGGCCTCGGTGATGCCCACCTGGTTGATGACGGCGTCATAGCGGTCGGCATCGAGGCCGGCGATGAGGCCGTCCCACTTGCCCTCCACGAACTCGGCTTCGACGCCGAGCCTTTCTGCGACCGCCTCACCGATCTCGACGTCGAAGCCGACGAGCTTGCCGGAGGCATCATGGAAGGTGAAGGGGGCATAGGTACCTTCCGTTCCGATGCGGATCACGCCAGCGGTCTTGATCTTGTCAAGATTTTCGCCGGCAAACGCCGGGAGCGCGACGGCAGCCTGCACGACAACAGCGGCGGCAAGGAGCACGGCGGAGGGCGTTGAGAAATTCATATTCGATGTCCTTTCCACGAATTTTGCTGCCCCTTGATTGCAGAAAATAGGACTGCTGGGAGGAAAAGAAACTGCTCGAGGAGGTAGCAAAGGCGAATAATTTTGCTCTATCTGCGCGGAACAACTGGGGTTAGAACACCGTGCGGGGCAGCGGACAGCGCGAGATGGTGTTCGCGCATGGCTTCGGCTGTGCGTCTTAGATCCTCGAGGACCGTTCAGGGCGCGCGACGACTTCCGGGTTGCAGCAACCGCACAAAACCACAGGAGGCTCACAAAACTCAGTCCACCACAACGTCATTGCCGTCTGATGCGCATAGATAGACACCTAGCATTGTGACGCGAGGTGGTATCCCACACCTGATCTGCCAAAAGGTCGGAATGGGCGGATGAGCAGACAATCCAGCGAGTTTTTCAACGATCGGTCCAGTGGCGACTTCAGTTCGCCGAGCTATGTCCGCTTCCGAGAAAGCCCTACGACGTCTTCCAAGACCGACACGAAGGCGCATAGCTGCCGTAGCCTCCGCCTTGAAGGGATGCGGTAACCAACCCACACTAGCCAATCCGAAAGGAGGTACAACCTGCAATCCGACGACCCACAAGCTGATCGACCCCGATGCAGCACAGTCGGGACGGATCGTGTCCCGCCGAGTGGTGTAGCTGGGTGATAGCGAAGCCGCTCGCGAGTGCACCCTCCAAGGTGCTGTAGGGAGCGGGCGGCGTAGCGGTGGTCACCAGTGTTTTCCGGTAGGGTCGGGTTGCTTATGACCAACCTGAGGGACACCACCGATGACCGACGACATGATGAACCTGCGCTCACTCGTTGAGAAGAGCGCCGACGCCGATTTGCTGCGCGAGATGATCGGCTTCGCTGCCGAAAAGCTGATGGCGCTGGAGGTCAGCACGAAGACTGGCGCGGGCTATGGCGAGAAGAATAGCTTCCGACTGGCCCAGCGCAACGGCTATCGCGACCGGGACTGGGAGACACGGGCGGGCACCGTTGAGCTGCGCATTCCGAAGCTTCGCACAGGCAGCTATTTCCCGAGCTTTCTCGAACCACGCCGCATGGCAGAGAAGGCCCTGACGGCAGTTATCCAAGAGGCCTATATCCAAGGCGTCTCGACCCGATCCGTCGATGACCTCGTTAAGGCCATGGGCATGTCGGGCATCTCCAAGAGCCAGGTATCCCGGCTCTGCGAGGAGATCGACGAGAAGGTGAAGGCCTTCCTCGACAGGCCCATCGAAGGGGAATGGCCCTACCTTTGGATCGATGCGACCTACCTCAAGGTCCGGCGCGGCGGGCGCATCGTCTCCGTCGCCGTCATCATCGCCGTCGGCGTCAACACCGACGGTCGACGCGAGGTGCTCGGTATGGAGATCGGCACATCCGAGGCCGAGGCGATCTGGACAGAGTTCCTGCGTAAGCTGACAAGGCGGGGTCTGTGTGGCGTCAAGCTCGTCGTCTCCGATGCCCATGAGGGCATCAAAGCCGCAGTATCGAAGGTGCTCTCCGCCACCTGGCAGCGATGCCGTGTCCACTTCATGCGCAATGCTTTGGCCCATGCCGGGAAGAGCGGACGCCGTGTTGTCTCTGCCTTCATCGCCACGGCCTTTGCCCAAGACACGTCAGAGGCTGCAAGTACCCAATGGCGCAACGTCGCCGACCAGATCAGGCCGAAGGTGCCCAAACTCGCCAGTCTCATGGACAGTGCCGAGCAAGACGTGCTCGCCTACATGACCTTTCCCAAGCAGCATTGGGCCAAACTCCACTCGACAAACCCGATTGAGCGATTGAACGGTGAGATCAAGCGACGCACAGAGGTCGTCGGCATCTTCCCAAACGACGACGCCATCGTGCGCCTAGTCGGTGCGCTGCTGCTCGAACAGAACGACGAATGGGCCGTCCAGCGGTCCCGCTACATGACACTTGAGACAATCGCCACGATGAGCGATGATCCGCTCATCAGCCTGCCAGCCGCAAGCTGATCCATTCCCGGCTCTGTCCGGAAGCACGGCGACCGCCAAAGCTACACCACGCCGGGGGACACGATCTCGGGACGTGCTGCCGCTGTCGAGAGATGGGAGCCGGAGTTTGATGCGGAAGCCGCCTTCGCATGACACGCATGCCCTGCCCGCTCTTAACCGAGGGCGGTACTTTGTAATGAGAATGGGCTCAGAACTGCGCCTAAAGCATAATGGTTAGCAGCAGCGTGGAATCCACATGAGCCGATAACGCATGTCTGGCCCCGCCCTCCAGGAACACCCAATCGCCCGCCCTTAGCTGGATCTCCCGTGTCTCAAGGCGAAGAACCACGTCGCCGCTGATGCAGAAGAGCGTTAGCTCTTTTGGAACATGGTGCCACGGGATTTCACGTCCCGCTTGAACGCCAAGCCGGACCGCTTCGAATGACGAGGTCTTCACAAGGGCTGCGGTACGCGTAGCGCCGACCTGTTCATCCCGCAGACCGATCACTTCTCCCGGTTTCGCATGAGCCAATGCCATTCAACGTTCTCCAACTCGATTCTGACGCCCGACGGGTTGCCTCAGTGATAGCCTATGCACATCACGTAGTCTCGCAAAAGGGCCTCCTCTTGCTCCACCTCTCCCATCAATGCTTGCAGCACATCAGGCGCAGCCAGAACGCCCAGTGGGCGACGTTGCGCGTCAACCACGGGGACATTCTTCAGCTTCTTGTCCTTCATCGCTTGCCAAACTTCATTCAGCCGATCGCCGGGGCTACAATCTGCCACTGCTTTCGTCATCACGGCCGCAACACCCATAGTGCAACTCGATCCGCAGCAATGGCTGATCTGCGCAACCACATCAGACTTCGTTACGACGCCGGCAAGAACGCCTTGGCTGTCGCAGACGACAACCATGTCCGACCTATTATTGCCCAACAGGAGAGCCGCTTCCGTAACGGGTGCATCCTCAGGTATAGCGATCAAACGTGAGCTAGCGTCAGCAAGCAATCGATCAACGAGCATGAGATACCTCCTAATCTAGAGTGGCGCCGTGTCACCCAGCGCAGGCTCTGCGCCTTGATATCCAAGATACTGCTCCAGGCGCAGCCTCCGCGAAATTTGGCGTCGGACGTGATTTGTCCAGCAGACCGGCGTGGTTAACATAACGAATAGCCGGCTATTCAGAAACCTCCATTTGAAGAAGTCGACGTGACACTTTGACTTAGGAGCCGCCGGCAAGTCACAGACACTTGGGCTGCGGCGCTATAGATCGTCCACCAGCGAGTATTTCTGTAGAAGCAGCGTATGTTCCGCTTGCGCAAGTGCAACAGTCAGCCTGTCACGGCCCCTTCATTCGCTGGACGCGCAAGCATAGCAAACTTCCCGAGAACTCCGCGAGTATACCGAGGTTCGGGCTTCTTCCATAAAACTCGTCGCCTTGCGATCTCCCCCTCATCTAGCTCAAGCCTGAGCAGGTGCTGTTCAGCATTGATGGTGATGAGGTCCCCGTCTTCCACCAAGGCAATTGCACCGCCGTCGTAAGCTTCTGGCGTTACATGGCCGACGACCAGGCCCCATGTGCCCCCCGAAAAGCGCCCATCGGTGATCAAGGCGACACTGTCACCCAGACCGCGACCGATGATGGCTGAAGTGGGGGCAAGCATTTCAGGCATGCCCGGTCCGCCTTTCGGGCCCAAATATCGCAACACCAGAACATCTCCAGGCTTAATCTGATCGGCGAGAATGACCGCCATCGCGGCTTGTTCATCGTCGAACACCCTTGCCGGACCTGTAATCTTCGTGCTCTTCAACCCTGTGATCTTGGCGACGGCGCCCGCCTCAGCCAGGTTTCCCTTCAGGATTGCAAGGTGGCCTTCGCGGTAGAGGGCTCGCTCGATCGGCATGATGACGTCCTGGTCCAGCCGTGGCTGATCCGGGATCCCCGCCAGTTCCTCCTCAAGAGTCTTGCCAGTTATCGTCAGACAGTCACCGTGCAGCAATCCGGCGTTCAGCAGCACCTTTAGAACCTGTGGAACCCCGCCTGCCGCATGAAGATCGACCGCCATGTAGCGACCGGAGGGCTTCAGGTCACAGAGTACCGGAATCTTGCGCCGTACACGCTCGAAGTCATCCAGTGTCCAATCAATGTCCGCCGCATGTGCGATCGCAAGATAGTGGAGCACGGCGTTCGTCGATCCACCTGTCGCCATGACCAGCGCAACAGCGTTCTCGATGGACTTTCTGGTCACGATGTCACGAGGCTTGAGACCGTTCTTAACTGCATCCACCAGGACTGTGGCAGATTGGGCAGCGCTTTGCAGTTTCTCCTCGTCGGGGTTTGCCATGTTGGCAGATCCGAGGAGGGACATCCCCAGTGCCTCGAACGACGAGCTCATGGTGTTGGCCGTGTACATGCCACCACAGGAACCGGTGGTCGGACAGGCATTACGTTCGATGCCTTCAAAATCTTCGGCTGCCATCGTCCCTGCCATATAGGATCCCACGGCTTCGAAAGCCGACACGATGGAAAGCGGTTCGTCCTTCCAGTAGCCTGGCTTGATTGTTCCACCGTAGACATAGATGGCGGGAACATTGGCACGCAGGATGCCGATCATTCCACCTGGCATATTCTTGTCACAACCACCCAGCACCAGAACGCCATCCATCCACTGGCCTTGCACCGATAGCTCGATACAGTCGGCTATCACCTCCCGCGAGACCAGCGAATACTTCATGCCTTCCGTGCCCATCGCCATTCCATCGGAGATGGTGGGAGTGCCAAAGATCTGGGGGTTTGCGCCAGCCGCCTTTATGGCTGCAACTGCTGCATCGGCCAATGGCTGCAGACCTGCATTGCAGGGCGTGATGGTGGAATGACCATTGGCGACGCCGATCATTGGCTTGTCGAAATCCTCCTTCGCATAGCCCAGGGCGTAGTACATCGCCCGGTTCGGTGACCGAGCTATCCCTTCAGTGATGTTTCTGGAACGATCGTTGTGCGGCATGCCAGGCTCCCTCCAAAGCTCTCATGAGCGAAACGAGCTTTCACAAAGCCAGTTCCCCTTCAATGCGCTGATAGCGCACCCTTCGTGACATCAGGACAAGCGAACCGCGGCTCTAATCAGGAGGCAACATCGTTTTTATGATGTCAGCTGCAATGGAAGCCAAACCTCCTAGCTGATAACCGGGCATCTTAATCTACAGCGCGCTTGGCCGTTTTGCCAGTTGACTCAGATTACGCCAAGCGCGTCCATGGCCTGTGCGACCTTGACGAAACCGGCAATGTTGGCGCCGAGGACATAGTCGCCAGGTGCGCCGTATTCGTCAGCAGTGCCGGCGCAGGTGTCATGGATGTTCTTCATGATCACCGCGAGGCGTGCCTCGGTCTGTTCGAAGGTCCAGCTGTCGCGCGAGGCGTTCTGCTGCATCTCGAGAGCAGAGGTGGCGACGCCACCCGCGTTCGCAGCCTTGCCGGGGGCGAAGAGGACGCCGGCTTCTTGAAAGATGCGGATTGCTTCCGGCGTGCAAGGCATGTTTGCGCCTTCGCCCAGTGCGACGAGGCCGTTCTTCACCAGCGTCTTCGCGTCGGCGCCTGTTAGTTCATTCTGCGTCGCAGACGGCATGGCAACGTCACAGGGTACATCCCAGATGGAGCCGGAGTCGGCCTTGACGAAGTAGACGCCCTTGCCTTCGCCCTTTGCCCGGAGATAGTCGGAGATGCGGGCGCGGCGAACTTCCTTGATTTCCTTCAGGAGTTTCAGGTCGATACCGTTCTCGTCCACGATATAACCGGAACTGTCGGAGATCGCGAGAACCTTGCCACCGAAGGACTGTACCTTCTCGACGGTGTAGACCGCGACGTTGCCCGAGCCGGACACGACGACGTTCCTTCCATCAAAGCTCTGTCCCTTCGTGGCGAGCATTGACTGGACAAAATAGGTGTTGCCGTATCCGGTCGCTTCCGTCCTTGCACGGGAGCCCCCGTAGAAGAGGGCTTTGCCGGTAAGCACGCCTGCTTCGTAGCGGTTCGTCAGACGCTTGTATTGCCCGAACATGTAGCCGATCTCGCGTCCACCGACGCCGATATCGCCTGCCGGCACGTCCGTATATTCCCCGATATGACGGTGAAGCTCTGTCATGAAGGACTGGCAGAAGCGCATGATCTCGCCCTCCGACCGACCACGGGGATTGAAGTCGGACCCCCCCTTGCCGCCGCCGATCGGCATGCCGGTCAAGGCATTCTTGAAGGTCTGTTCGAAGCCGAGAAACTTGATGATGCCGACGTTGACGGACGGATGAAAGCGAATGCCGCCCTTGTAGGGCCCCAGTGCCGAATTGAACTGGACCCGAAAGCCGCGGTTGATCTGAACCCGGCCCTGGTCATCGACCCAGGGGACGCGGAAGATGATCTGTCGTTCCGGCTCGCAGATGCGCTCGATCAGCGCGTTCTCGAGGTAGCGCGGGTGCTTTGCGATCACCCGTCCAAGGCTCTCCAGGACTTCCCTAACGGCCTGATGGAACTCCAGTTCGCCTGCGTTGCGCCGCAGGACCTCTTGAAGGACCGGCTCAAGCTTCTCGTCATTCGTGACCATTCGGGCAGACTCCAGTCATACAGCTTCGGCATACGCTTGTTGATGGCAGTTTATGAACTCCCTGGTCTTCCAATTTGCGTTTTCGCAAACTGTTAGGCGCCCAACCTGCTAGAGTTAATTAGTTTCCCAACCGAGGATGTTCGGAGTGAGGATCGAGTACAACGAATCCGGTGATATCGGCCTTGATCCCGATGAGCTAGCGCGCGAATTCCAACTCTCGGCCGACGCTCTCCGGCGCTATCTCCGCATGGGTCTCGTCGCGAGCACGGTCGAACGCGGTGAAGACAGTGACCTTGGGAAGACGCGCGTTACAGTCCGGGTCGGCAACCGCATCTGGCAGGCGGTGGTAGAGCATGGAGATATCGTTCACCAGGAAAGGCGCGTCGTTCGAGTAGTCACTCCGCTCCGTTCGACGCCATAATCTTGCAGCGAACAATCAAAGGACCAGCAAAATGGCAATGCAGCCGCTCTCTGCTCGTAACCTGGCGACCCTGGAGATGAACCACCAAGCCCTCCTTGATCTCTGCTTGAAGCTGGAGGAACTGTCCGCCTCAAGCTCAGAGGAGATCGAAGCCGCTACGTGTGATAGGCTCGAAGCAGACCTTCTTCCTCTCTTGCGGCAGACGCAGCAGCTCGAAGAGCAAGCCCTTTTTGAACAATTTGCGGCCGCTACAGAGTCAACTTTCGGTACGCATTTCACGCAGGAACTAAAGGCGGAACACCGTTGTGATCTGGCCGCCGCCGCCGATGCCTTAGCGGTGCTGAGATCGATTAGAAACAATACTGCCGCGATCGAACCGGCCCGCCACCTTCTGAGGGGATTCGCGGAGTCGCTGCGTCGTCATATCAATTCCGAAAAACTAGTTATCGAGGCGCTTTTATCGTCGGAAGCAGAAAAGCGCCCTATCTTCTCCTAGCGATCCATCTTCAAAAACTGCGCAGGCCAAAAATGAAGAGCAGGAGGTGTGTCGGACATTCAAGCTCTGCGGAATGTCTGACGTAAAATCCGCCTTCGAGTTGCTAGACTCCTGGTCCTTCTGCAAGCTCTGGCGGATCCGTGTTCCCTATGTTGATTGCCAATTTCTCTCCGCCTCGTCTATCTTCTGGGTAGCCGGATCGCAGGTTTCCGAAGACTGTTTTCGCTTGAGCTTCGACAGGGCAGTTACAGACGCGTAAAGATTGACTAGTTGGCGTGTCACGTCTTCCGTCCGCTCTCCCTGCTCGAGGGTGTCAATAAGACCACGGTAAATAAGAATCTGCTCATCGACAAACGCGCCTGGATGAAATCTTGTCATTGCTCCATCTCCTCTTTGCCAACATTAGATGATGGCTGAGGAAATCAGTTGAGGCATATCAAAAAGCGGCCACCAGCACACCTGCTAGATCGAACGCCAGCGGCATCAGACGGTCTGCGTCACTCAATTTCAAGGTCGGATAGTGAATGACCGGCCATTTACCGCTATGAGTTGTCCTCCTCAGGAACGGCGAAGGCGCCGCCGGCGGAGCGCAGTATCTTCCCAATGCTATCTAAATCCCCAGCCGCTTTGACGGCGACCAGGGTACCTCCAGCGCGCAACCCCTCCGTATAGAAGTGCGCCTCTTTTTCCGGCGCGCCGCTGGTGCGTAAGATGTCATAGACGCTTGCGGCCGTTGCGCCCGCTACGACGCCCGCCGAGGCTCCGGCAAGGCTTGTGGCAAGCCATCCCAGCACTCCCACAAGGCCCAGGCCCGAGACAGGCACAAGGGCAAGCCCGGCGACGAGACCGAGAGCTCCACCTCCGACGGCACCGATACTGGCTCCGGCTGTCGTGCTTTCGACAGGGTCGATGTCGGTTGTGAGGTGTTCGCTCTGATTGGAAATGATACTGATATCCTCCTCCGGGACGCCAGAAGAGGAAAGTTTTTCAGCAGCCAGTTGGGCGGCTTCAAGATCCTTGAACAGAGCGGCTACCGTTGGCATCGGATCCTCCACGACGATCTATCACGATAAGCTAAGACCATGCTGCTCCCTTCAAGGCCTTTATCCCTACTCATCCTCATCATCCAGGAGGACGCGAACGGCTGCGCCATCAAGATCCTCATACTGGCCATCCTTCATCGACCACAGGAAGGCGCCAAGGCCAACCGCTCCCATGAGGATCGAGATCGGGACGAGAACCAGGAAAAGGCTCATTGCAGGCTACCTTCTGTTGCGGTCGTCGATGCCGTGTGGGTATCCCTCAAACGGGAATGATCCCGTGGGGCCTACGGTTCCCTCACTTGAGCGGCGCATCATCATCGGCAGCTCCTCCGGCCATCTCCCTATAGGCGTGCCAGGTGGCATGACCGAGCAAGGGGAAGACGATGACCAGCCCCGCCAATCCAGTCGCCAGGCACGCCAGGAACAGGCTCAGCACGATCGCGCCCCAGGCCAGCATCGGCTTTAGATTGTTCCAGACCAGCGCCATGCTGATCCCCATGGCGGTCAGGGTATCGACCCGCCTATCGAGAAGCATCGGGATGGAGAACACGCTCACGCCGAAGGCAAAGCCGGCAAACAGCGAACCGACGAAGCCACCCACCAGAAGCATGGCCCAGCCCGTCGGCGTCGTCAGCAGGACCTGCACAATCTGCGAGAAACCGAGAAATGGGCTTACTCCGAAAAACAGCGCATAGATCAGAACCGCCGCTCTCATCCAGAGGAGAAACAACAGAACAAGCAGCAGACCGGTGAAGAAAATGTGCGCCCCGGTTTCCGCACGGATGAGCAGCATCCGCCGGGCGCTGATCCGTTCGCCCCCCTCGATGGCGCGGCTCTTGGCATAGAGGCCCGCCGCCAGCAGAGGCGCAATGATCAGAAACCCGGCCATAGCCGGAAACAGGTAGTAGTCGCGCTGGCCGATAAACAGCAGCCACACGAAAATCACCGACAGGAGGAAAACCCCAAGGCCGTAGCCCAAGCTCAGTACCGGCTGTATCCATAGATCGGACCAGCCTCTTGAAAGCCATTGCAGAGGCGCGTGCGCAGACAGGTTCCTCTTGAAGAGGGGATTGCGCGTTTCCTCGATCGTCGAGGTCTCGCTGAGAAGCCCATAGGTTTTGCCAGGCGTCTTCATTCGTCCCTCCCTGAAGGGCTAACAGGCAGATTTTGCTGCACGATACTGGCCCTCACCCAATCCTGCCGTTTTCAGATGGCTTACACAGCCCGGGTCACTCGCGACTGCAATGTAGACAAGATGGGCGTTGGCGGCGACGAAGACGGCAACCGCAATCCCAACCAGCGTCCACAGTGGCCATTGACGCGCAGACATCAGCGTTTCTCCAGGGCCAGGTCGTTCACATAGAGCGCAAGCGTCTTTATCTCGACTTCGGTCAGTCGCTCGTCCCATGTCGGCATATGCCCGCGGCGGCCGCCATGGATCGTGGTGATAAGCGTCTGCATGTCGCCACCATAGACCCAGTAGTTGTCGGCGAGATTGGGCGCTCCCATGTCTTGGCTGCCGCCGGCATCTTCTCCGTGGCAGGCAGCGCAAGTCGAAAGGAAGACCTCCCTGCCCGCCTGTATCTCCGTCGCATTCTGCGGCGTGGAGGTCGCTGGATTGGTCAGCGAGTGAACATATAGCGCCACCTGCCGGACCTCGGTGCGGTCAAGCATCTGGTCGCGTCCGAAGGCAGGCATTTCCGCCACTCTTGTCTCGTCATGGGCTGCATTGATACCGACGCGAAGGGTCTCTGCTATGTTCTCCGCCCCCCCGCCCCAGAGCCAGTCGTCATCGGTCAGGTCCGGATAGTTGAACCGTCCCGTGCCGTCGGTGCCATGACAGGCCGCGCAGTTGTCGCCGAACAACTGGCGACCGGAGGCGCGGACAAACTCCATGAGGGATTCGTCGGCCATGATCTCGTCATAGCTGCGCGTTTCGATGGCTGCCGTCCATTGCGAACGAGCGGTCTGGCTCTGAGCGAGATCCTCTTCGATCCTCTGCCGCTGGTCAGTGCCCAGCACGCCTTTCGTATAGGTCGTGCCGAGCGGCCATGTCGGCATCAGTATCCACCAAAGCAGGGCGAACAGATGCGTCACGACCAGGAAGATCAGGACACCGCGCGGCACCGGTGTGTCCAGTTCCTTGATGCCGTTCCATTCGTGACCGGTCGTCTTTCGACCGCTGACGGGATCGACTTCCTCTACGTCCATGGCCTGTCTTCCTTGTCGAGAATGTCCTTCTTCGCCTTGTCAAATCGCTTCTTGTTCGAGGGCCAGAAGGTGTAGATCAGGACGCCGACCGCAAAGGCGATGAGATAGAAAAGCCCCCAGCTCTTGGAGAAGAAGACGAGTGTGTCATGGTCGAGGTCCATGGAAATGCTCCACTTTCCGTCAGTTGCTTGCGTCCAGAGGCAATTCCTCCGCAGCCGTTCCCTGGTAGGCGGCGTCCGTGAGGCGTCCAAGTACCTGAAGATAAGCCACCAGAGCATCCATCTCGGTCACCTGCGTCGTCACGCCATCGAAGGTACTGACCTGCGTCCGTTCCCCGTAGCGTTCCGTCACGCCTGAGGCGAAATCGGTATCGGGTGAAGCCTGACCATAGGCGTCCCGTGCAGCATTCTCGACCATCTCGTCGGTATACGGAACACCCAGAGACTGCTGGGCCTTCAGGTGAAGCCCGAGATCTGCAAGGTCCAGTTCGTTTCGAGCAAGCCAGGGATAGGCAGGCATATTTGATTCCGGCACGACCTCGCGAGGATTGGTCAGATGTGCCACGTGCCAGAAATCAGAATACTTGCCTCCGATACGCGCCAGGTCAGGTCCCGTCCGCTTCGAACCCCACAGCATGGGCCGGTCATACTTGGATTCAACTGCCAGCGAATAAGGTCCGTAGCGCTCGACATCATCTCTGAGTGTGCGGATCATCTGGCTGTGGCAGGCATAGCAGCCCTCGCGGACGTAGATGTTTCGGCCGGCCAGCTCCAGGGGCGTGTAAAGACGCATGTCGGGAACGTCTTCGACGGTCTCGTCGATGGTGAACAGCGGCGCGATCTCGACAATGCCGCCGACGCTGGCAGCAGCGATGATGGCGAAGACAAACCCGAGTGCGGTGCGTTCCAGCTTCCGGTGAAAGAGCTCTCTCATCGTGATTACTCCGCTGGGGTCGCTGGCGAGACAGGGCCGTCGACGACAGGCAGATCCTGTTCAGCGCGTGAGACGGGTGCTCCCCGCGCCGTCATCCAGATGTTGTACGAACCGATGATCGCACCGATCAGAAAGAGCAGGCCGCCGAATGTACGCGCGATGTAGTAGGGATACATCGCCACCAGGGAGTCGATGAAGGAATAGGTGAGCGTGTTCTGCTCGGTGTAGGTCCGCCACATCAGGCCCTGGATGATACCGGAGTTCCACATCGCGAAGATGTAGATCAGCGTCCCGGCAAGGGCGAGCCAGAAATGAGCCTCCACCAGCATCGAGGAATACATTCGCTCCCGACGCCAAAGGCTAGGGACGAGGGTGTAAAGAGCCCCGAACGTGATCATGGCGACCCAACCGAGAACGCCCGCATGGACGTGACCCACGGTCCAGTCGGTGTAATGGGACAGAGAGTTCACGGGCCGGATCGCAAGGAACGAACCTTCGAACGTGGAGAGGCCGTAGAAGATAGCCGCGATGAACATGAACCGGAGGGTGGCATCATCGCGAACCTTGTGCCAGGCACCGTTCAAGGTCAGAAGTGCGTTGCCCGCGGAGGCCCAGGAGGGGACGAGCAACATGACCGAGAAGGTCATCCCAAGGTTCTGAACCCAATGTGGAAGCGCCGTATAGTGCAGGTGGTGCGACCCCACCCACATGTAGAAGAAAGTGATACCCCAGAAGCTCAGGATCGACAGCCTGTAGGAAAAGATCGGACGATCGGCGCGCTTGGGAAGATAGTAGTACAGCATGGCGAGAAAGCCTGCCGTGAGGAAGAAGGCCACGGCATTGTGCCCGTACCACCATTGAACCATCGCATCCTGGACGCCTGGCCACACCGTGTAGCTCTTCGCATGGCTGAGCGAGATCGGGATCGCGATGTTGTTGACGATGTGCAGCATCGCGACGACCAGGATGAAGGCCATGTAGTACCAGTTGGCCACATAGATGTGCGGCTCCTTCCGGCGCGCGAGCGTCCGTATGTAGAGAACGAAGTAGGTGACCCAGACAATAACCAGCCAGAGATCGGCATACCATTCCGCCTCGGCATATTCCTTGGACTGGGTCACACCCATGAGATAGCCGGTAACCGCGACCAGGCAGAAGAGATTGTAGCCGAAGAGGACGAACCAGGGGCTGAACTGGTCAGCCAGTCGGGCTCGCGACGTCCGCTGGACGACGTGGAATGAGGTTGCAATGAGGGCATTGCCCCCAAATCCGAAGATGACGCCCGTCGTGTGGGCCGGCCTGATCCTTCCGAAGCTCGTCCACGACGTATCGAAGTTCAACGACGGCCAGGCAAGTTGCGCGGCTGCCCAGACGCCGACGAACATGCCGAAGACGGCCCAGATCATCGTGAAGACAATGCCCACCTTGATCGGATCATCGTAATACTTCGACAGGCGCTCCGGATGCGGCTCCGGCTCGAAGAGCGACGACAGCAGCCGCGCCAAAAGCACGCCGCTGCACAAGAGAACGACAACGCCGTGTATGCCGAGCGGATCGAAGCGGCCGGCGGCTGCCATGGCGATACCGATGATCACCAGCGCTATCAGGATAACAACCGAAAGCTGTCTTTCTCCGGCAGTTAGTTGTCCGATCATCCTCGGCCCTCCCCTTCCTGCTGCTCGGGAGCATGCGGCAGCCCCCTCGTCCTCACCTAGATCACTGCAAGTTGGCGGCAACCCCATAGGGACCATCATGCAGCAAAGGGAACCGGGGGACAAACCTCCGATACCCGCTCATCTTTTCTTTCTCGTGCTGCGGGGTGGCGCCTTTTGTCGCATCGCGGGCCGTGGGCACACTTTCAGCGTACGCAGACGCATCACTGGAACCTTTGCTTCGGTTCAAGGTTGGCCTGTCGATCCCCGCCAAAGACGAAGGAGAGACACATGAAGTTCCTCACGCTCGCTGCGCTCGGCATTCTGAGCCTATCCACTCACAGCCTGGCCGCAGACCATCAGGTCAAGATGGTGAACAAGGATGCCGAAGGGCGTGCGATGCAGTTTGAGCCCGCATTCCTCGCAGTCGCGCCAGGCGACACCGTCACTTTCGTCAATGCGGACAAAGGACACAATTCGGAATCGATCAAAGGCATGATCCCCGAGGGAGCGGAACCCTGGAAGGGCAAGATCAATGAGGAGATCAAAGTCACTTTCGATGTCGAGGGAGTCTATGGGTATAAATGCCTGCCGCACCTCGGAATGGGTATGGTCGGTGTGATCCAGGTGGGTGATAGCACCGACAATATCGACGAAATCAAAGCTGCGAAGCTACCGGGCAAAGCCAGAACGCGAATGGATGAGCTGCTCGGGGAAGTCAGCGGCAGCTAACGACGTGTGCAAATCGGAAAGCGATGGAGAACTCTGCAATGAACCGTACACGTCACACGATCAATAGCACCGACAATCACGCCGAAGATATCAAAGGCGGCACTGTCTCGCGCCGCGCATTGCTCGCCGGCTCCGCCGGACTGGCGCTCAGTTCCGTGGGAATAGCCCACGAGGCCGCGGCAGAACATCCTCATGGCGCGGCAGGCAACACCACTCGTGCTGCGTCCCACAGCAACGCGGTCGGCAGCCTCAGCCAACGCGCTTACTCCGTGCCGACACCTGTCGCCAATGATATCTCACATGATCCCTCATCCGTGCCGCCGCCCGTCGGGAAGCGTGAGCCTGAGACCATTCGCGTCGACCTGGAGACCCGGGAAGTTGAAGCGAGGCTGGATCAGCGGGCGACCTTCCGCTTCTGGACCTTCAATGGAACAGTCCCGGGGCCGATGGTGCGTGTCCGGGTCGGGGATACCGTCGAGGTACACCTTAAAAACTCGGAAGATAGCTGGATGATGCACAATGTTGACTTCCATGCGGTTACGGGCCCCGGCGGTGGCGCCGAGGCTACGAACTGCGCACCCGGTGAAGAAAAGGCTTTCAAGTTCAAGGCTCGGCATCCGGGGCTCTATGTCTACCACTGCGCGGTTCCGCCTGTAGCGATGCATATTGCGAATGGGATGTACGGGATGATCCTTGTGGAGCCAGAGGAGGGATTGCCCCCTGTCGACCGCGAGTTCTACGTGATGCAAGGAGAGATCTACACCGCCGAGCCTTTCGGATCGGAAGGCCTCCTGACAGAGGACTACGAAAAGCTTCTGAATGAGCGGCCAGAATATTTTGTGCTCAATGGCCACGTTGGTGCCCTGACGGACCATTATCCAATGAAGGCAGCGGTGGGTGAGACTATCCGCATCTTCTTTGGCGTCGGTGGCCCCAATCATGTGTCGTCTTTCCACGTAATCGGGGAAATCTTCGACAGGGTCTACATCAATGGCAGCGTCACACAGCCGCCCCAGGAAGAGGTGCAGACTGTTGTTGTACCGGCAGGAGGCGCCACGATCGTGGAATTCCAGCCGGAAGTGCCGGGGCGCTATGTTCTGGTCGACCACTCTCTGTCCAGGGTCGAACGCGGCCTAGCAGGCTGGATCGACGTTGAGGGAGAGGAGAACCCGGAGGTATTCGAGGAGCTTTCATAAGCTCGGTTCTCGAGTACACAATCTGGGACCGGGCGGCATAGTCGCGGGTTTCGTCGACGATTTCGGGGATCGACCGCGCTGAACTTCACCTTCGGCGCCGCTGTCGTCCGGTCCTTCATTCGGCTGATTGGCAAAGGCGCTAAGCTATGCCCTCCCAAAGGCGCATTAGCACCGGAACTGGCATTGTCGATCCGCAGGAGGTACTGGAAGGTTCAGCCAAGTTGGCCGATCATCCGAACAGCTTACAAGGTTCTCAACGGCTCCAGCATATTTCTTCAAGAACTGCTGTCTGTCGCCATTGGTTGCCTGCTCGCGAGCAGCAGGTAGCTGTCCAGAAGGAACTCGCATAGCGGCGCCAGTCTAACGATGGTTCGGCCGGGACAGCGTCCCCTTTTGACAAGAGCTGTGCTTCTCACTTGCGCGCTGTCAGCGAGCGCCTCGACTCGACCGTATCTTCAGCAGTTGATTTCCCCCTTGGCTATTCACAAAGCTCACGCTCCGGGGCCCAATGTCTTACGTGATCATGGAGGTTCTGCGGTTTACGTCAGCCAGCGCGACTGAAGCCGGCTTGCTCCAACGCGTCCTGCATGGAGCTTGACGAGAGCGCTTCAAGGAAGGCCTGGACCGGTTCGCGCTCCCGGCTCTCTGCGACCACTACAAAATCATAGTGCTCCTCCGTCAACGGTATGAAGCCGAGGCCCGCTGCTCGTGCCATGGGAGCGATGGTAACGCCCCAATCGGCACGTCTCTGTTCGACGGCGGCAGCCACTGCGGTGTGCGAGCGGGGCTGGTTCCAGTAGCCGTCAGGGCGGGCATGGCCGAGCAATTGGTCGATCAGGATGCGCGTGCCGGCGCCCTGATTACGATTGACCATCATGCATTCCGGATCGGCCAGCACTGCTTTCATCGCTTCTGCTGCGCTGCGCCCCTCAAATCGCATGTCACCCGAGCGGAATATGATGCCTTGCATGCGCCGCCAGCCGGGTACCAGTTCCATCCCTTCAGCCAGAAACGGTCTGTTGTAGACACCGGTCTGTGCGTCAAGCAGATGGATGGGTGCAAGGTCGCATTCCCCACGTCTGGCGGCTGCAAGACCGCCCAGGCTTCCAACAGCCAGTGATCGCACGGAAATACCCTTCTGGACGATTTTGCTGACAACCAGATCAAGGCCTGTGCAATGGCTGCCGATAACGACTAGATCGGGCACCCTTACCTGCGGCGTGAACAAGGTCACCTGCACGTTCTCACCTGCCGGCAGGTGGTCGGCCAGTGCATCGATACGAATGAAGCCATCGGCCTGAGTGAAAGCGGTTATTGCTCCCGAGCCCTTGCCGGAAGCATAAGCAGTCAGCCCATCACGCCCTTGCACCAAGGACACCATGACATATTCGGTGCGCCCGAGTTCGGAAGCGATGCGAAATGGCAGTTGCGCACTCGTTTGGATATCGACACGCGGCGGCAAGCGCGCCAGACGTCGCAAGACAGGCACAATCATGTCATGAAAAGTGAACATCGCCGACGTCGGAAAACCCGGCAGGATGATGACAGGCTTGCCATCGCACACGGCCAAACAGAGTGGCTTTCCAGGCTTAAGAGCAACGCCATGGGCAATAATGCCCGGGGATCCAAGACGCTCGATAATCCGGTAGCTGATATCTCCAGCTCCCTTGGATGTCCCCCCTGACATGATCAAAACATCATGCGAGGCGAGCGCGTCGCGCATAGCCGCCTCGAGCTTTTCCTCGTCATCCGCAAATGCCCCAAGAAAGCTAGCCTCACCACCGTTTTCGATGACTGCGGCACTGATGATCGCTCCGTTGGCGTCATAGATGCCAGCCGGCCGCAGCGGCTCGCCTGGTTGCACGAGTTCATCACCGGTGGACACAACAGCGACGCGCAACTTGCAGGCCACGGTGACATGCGCGGTTCCGCAGGCTGCGAGCATCCCTATCTCGCGGGCGCCAATGATCGATCCGGCCCGCAAGACGACTTCTCCCCGGGCCATGTCC
The DNA here is from genome assembly GCF_902502825.2 of Pseudorhizobium flavum. Next base: position 3,921,701 of record NZ_LR723670.1, on the reverse strand, counting down.
GATCCGGCGCTCGAGATGAATTGCCCCGGAGATGCAGGTCGAAACATCTCGACGGCTCCATTCTCCGCTGGTTGGCTATGTTCGCTCATAACGACAGCGTCAGCACCCCTGGGAAGCGGGCCTCCGGTGGCGATTGGTGTGGCTGTACCCGGCACGACTGCTACTTGTGGAACAGTGCCACAGGCAATCGTCTCCTGATTCAGCATCAACCGAGCGGGGTGAAGTTCCGAGGCTGTTGTCAGATCTGCTGCACGCACCGCAAACCCGTCCACATTGGAACGATCGAAGGGTGGAACATCGACTGGCGCGGCGACATCTTCTGCAAGCACCATTCCAAGCGCGTCGGCCAGGCTGCGTCTTTGCGTCGACACCTGCCATGAACCCAGAGCCTCCTCGAACCGAGCCATGGCCTCCTCGCGCGACAGGATCGTCAAAAATTGCTTTTGCTCAGTACTTTGCGTCTTTGAAGAAGGAGATGAGATCATTGGAGGGCTCAGTTTATGTTGCGGAGAGGCATAGCGGCAACCACCGTTTCGGCGTCATATCCCTCGCAATTGCCCGGCACGACCAGCCATGCTTCTGCGAGCCGAATAGCCTCCAACGGAAAGGTGCCGACCGCCAGCGGCATCCACATGTCCTTCTCTCTTGCGAGCAGAACGACCTCACTGATGCCAACCTTCGACGCAATCTTTCGCGCCAGCGGCATAGGAAGACCCTGCCGATGAGAACGTCCCGACAGGCGATCAAGGAGCGGTTGAACAAATACCAGATAACCGGCGAGGACACTTTCCGGCGCGCCGGCCAAGGCGACCACAGGTGTGCTGCCGAGCCGGCCGATCGCGCTTGTTTCCCCCGGCCGTACAGCAATTCGATGCGCGATCAGTGCGCCGGCGTGCCTTAGAGCTTCGGCCGTGGCATCAAAAAGCCCGTCACCGGTACCTCCGATCATGACAAGCAGGTCGCACGCCTCGCCTGCAAGGGCGGCTGCGATCGACGGAGCATCCCGACAGGTGGTTTCCACTGCGACAACGGATGCATTCGAGGCCACCATGCTTTCCACAAGGAAACATAGCGACGTGGTCTGCCGATCACCTGCAGCGACATCGATGAGTCGCACGCGGGGACGACGCACGGCGATCTGGCTTAGTCCTGCCTTGCGTGCAATCAGCAGGTCGGCAGGAGAAATTGTCCGGCCTTCAAGAACCGGCGGTCGATGGGCTTGCATATCCTCCCCCTCGCGACGGACCCCCTGGCCGGGGGCAGCCTCACCGACTGCGAGCGCAACCGAAGTCGTGCAATCGACAAGATCAGCTTGTAAGACACAGTCGCATCCGCGCGGCATGGCATCGCCGGCATTCACCCAGGCGGGCGCATGCGAAAGTGCGACGGGCGAGTATCCAGATGCCCCCACAAGGTCAAGGGCACAACAGGCCCATCCGTCGATGATGGCTGTGTCTTCCAGGGGGAATGCTGGCAGGTTGGCCGGCATCGCTGCGGCAATGCTCCCAAGCGCCTGGTTAAGCGGCTCCGGACGGGGCGCGACCGGCTCTGCTCCATCGAGAAGCGTTGCAAGCGCTACATCCAGGCTGGTCAGGGCACTCCTCGAGTGGTGATTTGCCATCATGGATCAATCATGGAGCAGATACGGGCAGCTTGGCAACAGCCCTCACATGCGTTCCCCGCCTGCATTCGGGAAGAAGAGCTGCTGCCCGTTGACCCTGTAGCCGGCAATCGCTGCCTGGCCCTCGCGCGAGATCAGCCAGTTGATGAAGGTCGTGCCTGCCTCCACCTTGACCTCGGGATGCTTCTGCGGGTTCACCAGAATGATCCCATACTGATTGAAGAGCCGCTTGTCGCCCTCGACGAGGAGGTCGAGATCACCACGATTGTTGAACGACAGCCAAGTGCCGCGGTCGGCCAGGACATAGGCGCTCATTGAGGAGGCGGCATTTAGCGCAGCTCCCATCCCCTGTCCGATATCCTTGTACCATGACCCCTTTGCGTCCTCGATATCGATGCCGGCCTCCTCCCACAATTTGAGTTCTGCAGCATGGGTGCCTGATCTGTCGCCGCGCGAGACAAATGCGGCCTGTTTTGCCTCGATGGCGACCAGGGCGGCGGTGATGTCCTTCATGCCGCTGATTCCGGCTGGATCGTTGCTTGGCCCGATCAGCACGAAGTCGTTATACATTACGTCAAAGCGCTTTACGCCAAATCCCTCGCCGACAAACTTCTCTTCCTGTGCCTTGGCATGAACGAGCACCACGTCCGCATCGCCGCGTCGGGCCGTGTCCAGCGCCTGACCTGTACCCTGTGCCACGACCTTGACGGTGATTCCGGTCTTCTTCTCAAACAAGGGAAGAATGTGGTCGAACAGACCTGAATCTTGAGTGGATGTTGTCGACGCAACGAGGATCGACTGGTTTTCGGCCAGCGCCGGCATGCCAATGACGCACAGATGGACTGCAATGATGGGAAGCAACCGGCGTAGCAGCATTGTCAATCTCCGTCTTGTTGATCAAGGACAAGGTCGCCGCGGACAAAGGCTCCGGCCTGGGGCGTTAGGGGTCGGTCGAAAAAATCGGCTACGCCGGCATGCTCGCAAACACGCCCGCGAACGAGAAAGACCACGTCCGACGCCAGCCGGCGCACCTGGCCCAGATCATGCGTTGTCATGATCACCTTGGTCCCCGATTGAACGCTGGCATGAATTATGTCCTCGACCACGCGGGTCGCCGCCGGATCGAGGCTGGCCGTTGGTTCGTCGAGCAGAAGGATTTCGGGCTGGCGCGCCAAGGCACGTGCAAGTGCCAATCGTTGCTGTTCGCCACCCGACAAGCGGCGCGCGGGCCGCAGCGCAAGTTCGCTCAGGCCGACGGTCTCGAGCAACTCCAGCACGCGACTGTGGCGCAAGCCGCTCGGGTGGCCGGCACGCGCAAGCCCGTAGGCAACATTCGCGGCAGCCGAGCGTCGCAGCATGACCGGTTTCTGGAACAGGAATGCGCGCCGTCCAGGTCCGCCATCCGTCCGCCCTCCCCAACTCACCCGGCCCCGCGCGGGGTGGGCCAAGCCCATGCACAACCGCAACAGCGAAGTCTTACCCGAACCATTGGGACCGACAATCAGCGTTGGCCCACCCCGGCCGATGGTCAGGTTCAGCTGGTCCAGTATTGTTGTCGCACCAGCCATCAGTGAGACCCCATTGAGGACGATAGGCAGATCGCTTGAGATAGCACGCATCTAGCTGGTCCCTTCGGCCCGCAACCGAATGCACCAGGCGGCCGCATTGATCAGCAGGATGATAAAAATGAGGATGATGCCAAGTCCCATCGCCAGGGGGAGATTGCCCTTGGAGGTTTCAAGCGCAATCGTCGTCGTCATGGTGCGGGTGAAGCCATCAATATTGCCGCCCACGATCATCACTGTGCCGACCTCAGCCGCAGCCCGGCCAAATCCGGCAAGCAGGGCAGTGACCAGATTGAAGCGGCTATCCCACAAGAGTGTCGCGACCCGGCCAGTCCAGCCGATTCCCATCGCTGTGAGTTCTTCGCGATATTCGAGCCACAACTGCTCGATTGTCTGGCGCGTGAGCGAAGCAATGATCGGCAGGACCAGCAAGGCCTGCGCGATGACCATGGCAGTTGGCGTAAACAGCAGCCCGAACTGTCCCAGCGGTCCGGATCGCGACAGCAACAGATAAACAGTCAGACCAACCACAACCGGTGGCAGCCCCATGAAGCCGTTGAGCACCACCACGATTGTCGTGCGGCCGGGAAAGCTGGTAAGCGCGACCATAGCGCCAAGCGGCAGGGCGATGATCGCCGCGACGGCCACGGCAGACAGGCTGACGAGCAGCGACAGGCCAACGATTGCAAATAAGGTTGCATCGCCGGACGCAATCAGGTGCCATGCAGTGCTGGTTTCCACCATGAACAGCCTCACCAACTGGATTCTTTCTGCGCATACTCTCCGCAGAAGTCAAATTATTGAAACCCAGCATAAATCTGCATAATAATGCAGGATGGATTTGCTGACGACTTCGCAAGCTGCTGACTATCTTCGCCTTGGCGAGCGCAAACTCTACGAACTGGTCGCCGAGGGCCGCATCCCCTGCAGCAAGGTGACCGGAAAGTGGCTGTTTCCTCGCCATGAGCTCGATCGCTGGGTGATGTCGGAACTGGTAAGGCCGTCCGGTATGGTGCCGCCTGAACCGCCACCCATCGTCGGCGGAAGCCAGGACGACCTGCTTGATTGGAGCCTGCGGCAATCAGGCTCGGGCCTGGCCGGTCTGGCAGAGGGCACCGAAGGTGGCGTTGGGCGACTGCTACGCGGGGAGGTGGCAGCTGCGGCGGTGCATTTTCATAGCGAAGCCGAGGATGCCAACATCGCCGCCGCAGCTGCCATGCCGAGGCTCCACGATGCAGTGCTGGTCGGCTTCGTGCGCCGCGAACAGGGCCTGTTGCTGCCGCCCGAAAATCCAAAGTCCCTAAACAGCCTTCAAGACGTACTGGCCAGCGGCGCCAGTATGGCCGTGCGTCAACATGGCGCCGGCGCCGAGATGCTGCTGTCGGTGCTTTTGGCCGGCGCCGGGGCAGTTGCGGCTGACCTCAATCGTGTGCACCCGCCCTGCTTGACCGGCCCCGATCTTGCGGTAGCTATCCGTTCCGGCAGAGCCGATTGCGGCATTGCCACGCGCGCTGCCGCGTGCGGCGCCGGCTTGGCATTCGTGCCGCTGGTGTGGGAAAACTTCGACCTTCTCATGCGACAGCGGACTTATTTCCAGCCGTCATTCCAGGCTCTGTTGGGTTTCCTGACCCGAACCGATTTCAGCGACCGCGCCGCAGAGCTTACCGGCTATGATGTGAGCCCAGCCGGCAAGATCCGGTTCTTCAAATAGAACGCCCTATCCATGCAGACGCGCCTCTCGGGCCGTGTGTGAACGATGGCTGGAGAAGGGTATGGTCGACACGCAAAACCCTCCCTCTCGAGCAGGTTCACACGGCAGCGGCGGGCTCATCCAAGATCAATCTCGCCTTCTACGACGTGATTGAGGCCAGCAGCCTCAGACGTGATAACCGCCCTGACGAGCAGCTTTCCTTGCCCTTTCAGGCCCTGCTGATCGACCGCTTTTTCTATCGCCTGTTGCGAGGTCACGCCCACCTGCTTGAGGAACTTGCGCATGGAGACGTTGAAGGGGTCGGTTTCCATATTCGTGATCATATCATTGCCTCGAATAGAGTGGACAGTAAAGCCACCGGCAACATAGCTGCCGGCGACAGGTAGTCTTTCTAGTCGATCATGAATTGGTTCCAAGCACAATGAACGCGATAGGGGCCTTACGCTGTGTCTCGACAGGGCTCTGCTTCATCATCGGAGCAGCAGCCTATGCAGCAGAACTGCGGGGGCACGGTGGCGCGGTTCGCTCGATTGCCGTGAGCAGTGACGCAGAGACGGCCATCACCGGCAGTTTTGATGCCACTGCGATCATTTGGTCGTTGGAGACCGGCGAAGCTCGACAGGTGCTGCTCTTCCACGAGGGCCAAGTAGACGTTGTGGTCGCTCTGCCGGAAGGGCGGTATGCGAGCGCCGGAATCGACGGAAACATCGCGATCTGGGAGATCGGCCGCAGCGAACCGATTTCTGTCCTGAGGGGACATAGCGGACCGGTCGTCGCGCTGGCGCTCGCCCCCGACGGAAAAACCCTTGCTTCCGGCTCACGGGATGCAACAATTCGACTTTGGCCCTTGCCCGAAGGTTCGTCCCGGGTGCTGCGAGGTCATGATGGTAGCATCAATGCGTTGACCTTCCTGCCAGATGGGACGCTTGCAAGCGCAGGCTATGATTCGACGGTCATGCTGTGGCCGGCTGATGAAACCGTCGCATCCAAGCGACTATCCATGCCAACGCCAGTAAATGCGCTCGCGACGGTTGCGGACGGCCGTCTTTTTGGAGCAGGCAGCGATGGAAAGCTCCGCGAGATCGACCGCAGCGGTGCAGTGATCGGCGAATATGCGGTATCCACCGGCCCTTTGATCGCACTGGCTACGGCAGCGGACAATCGCCATCTCGCTGTCTCGGCGCTCAAAGATGGGGTCGTGCTGTTTGACCTGTACACCCACAGGCCGGCTCGAAACCTCAACACCGCAGGTGCCGCTGTGTGGGCACTTGCCTTTACAGGCGGTGGCCGGGCCATTTTGGCCGGCGGGACTGACCCAGTTGTCGGCGAGTGGAACGTTGATACCGGCCAGCGGGCCGACAGGTTCGCAACCAGCCAACTGGATCTCATGGCGGGTTTCGCGGACAATCCCGATGCAGAGTCCTTTCGCGCCTGCATCGCCTGCCATACGCTTGATCCGGATCAGGGCAACCGTGCCGGGCCAACGCTGCACGGCATTTTTGGCCGCCGGATTGCGACTGTCGATGGTTATCCCTATTCTCCCGCGCTCCAAGGGATGGACATTGTCTGGACACCGGAAACCGTGTCGGAACTATTTGTACTGGGACCAAGCAAATTCACGCCTGGCACCAAGATGCCTGAACAGACAATTACTGATCCTAAGGATCGGGCGGCACTGATCCGTTTCCTGGAAGCCGAAACAGGCCGCAAATGATGTCAAACTGAAGTGTCGGTCGACCCGGCGCGGGCACGCAGATAATCCTCCGTGGTCCGCGGAGCAGGGCGGGCGGTACCTTCGTAAGGATCGAACCCTTCATTCATGACGGCTTCGACACGGCAGCTATCGCACATCCTTACCACATCAAGCCGCCGCGCATTGTCACCAGAAAACATCCAATGGCTGCCCTCCAGCTTGGCAATGATGCGCTCGACAGTGCTTTTCGTGCCAAAAGGCGTGTCGCATCTAATGCAATGAAAGGGCTCTTCCTCCTTGACCACCCTTCGCGGCAGGTCCCAGGCCTGGAAATCCAGTTGCGGCACCAGTGTAATGACCTTTTCCGGACAGGTCGCAGCACATAGCCCGCACTGAACGCAAGCACTTTCGGCAAAGAAAAGCGCCGGGCGCTCTTCACTGTCGGAAAGCGCACCAGTTGGACAAGCCGATACGCAGGACAGGCAAAGCGTGCAGCCGTCAACATCAACATCAAGTCCGCCAAATGGCGCCGCCGCTGGCAATGGTGTTCTTTGGACGGGGGTCGGTGCAGCCTGATACAGCGCAATAACGGAACTCTTCAACAAGCTGCGCTTGTCTCCCATCGGCAAGAACGTGGCCGCATTTCGAATGGCGGCCTGCCATTCCATTTGCGCCAGTGTCACTTGCAGACCATCTGGGTCGTCTTCATAGATTATATTGCAGACGTCGGCTCCATAGCCGAGCGACTGCCCAAGCAGATTGGCAATCGTGATGTTACGATCCAGGCCCTCCAGATCATGGCTCGGCTTTGTCGACGAAAGCGCCCGGATTGCAACGGCGCCCCAGGCGACCGGGGCGGTCCAGGCCTCAATACCCAACTGGGTGATCTCATTGACCGCAACGGGCAGCACATTGGCAGGCAGTCCATTGCCGAAGCGCGCGAGCGCATCAATGAGAGCCTGTCCATGATTGTCGTCGTGGAACACAAGGATCGGGTCGCGTCCCCCTGCCCTTTGAAAGGTAAGCAGCAGCGTGCGCACTCGTCTGAGCAGCGCTCCTGAATCGGGAAACGCGTAGGCTGCGGCACCGGTGGGACAAGCCGCCGCGCAATTTCCGCAGCCGGCGCACACATCTGCGTCAATGGCAACATGATCGCCTGCCGGTACGATCGCACCCGTGGGACAGAGGTTTATGCAGCGCGTACAGCCAGTGATACGCGAGCGCGAATGGGCGCACAGATTAGCGCTAAAATCGATATATCTTGGTTTGTCGAACTCCCCAATGAAACTCGCCGTCCTGTCGATCGCAGTGGCGAGGCCGACGCGATCGGCTGGATCAACTCGGACGTAACCGGAGCGCAGCCCGTGGCCGGGAAACAACGGTAAACCGCCGGAAAGGTCGAGAATGACATCTGCCTGGGACACCGCGCCGTCGCGGGCAACACCAAAGCGCAAACGCTCGCGCGACGACGGCGATGGCAAGGCAAAATTGTCGATGGTCAGCTCGAATGCACCAAGGTGGCCACGCGCATTGCGGATCGTTCCCTGCACGACAGGAAAATCCCAGACACGGTTGGGAACAACATCGCCTGGCCGGCTGAGAAGAACCGTGACGTTCATCTCGTCGGCAAGCCGTCGCCCTGCCTCGATCGCCTCTTCATCTCGCCCGTAAACGAGCACGACGCCATTGCTCGTAAGCGTCACGGTTTCAGGGGCCGTTACCGGCTCTGCCGCCATCGCAACGAGTGCAGCGGCCTTTGGTCCCGCCGCAGCAGCTTGTGTCGACCATCCGGCCGTCTCGCGAATATTGACAAAGTCCAGTTGGCCGGCAAAGCCGAGGCTTTGTGCGACCTCTCGAAACAGCGGCGCTTGTTGCGTGCAGGCGATCGTGATGTCTTCCGCTCCACTCAACGCCGCGCGAACGCGATCAAGCTCGACACCACAAAATTGATCCCCTGACGTGATATGGTCACCTCGTCCTCCTCGGGCGACACTTTCGGCGAAACTTGGCATGCTTCGCTCACAGGAACAAACGAAGATGGTGCGAGGTCTTTCCGGGATCATGTTTGTTGCTCCCCCATCGCGTCCCCGCCAAGAGCGGTGGCGCCTCCACTGAGGATCCATTATAAGGAGATTAGGGTCGCCGTCATCACAAATGGACCGGCATCATGTTTGAGGAGGTTTCCAGCACAGACCGCGCCATCCGACTACCCCCGCCTTATACGCTGGTGGTGACGGATGGGGTTGAGGACGCCTGCACGCACGCGCACGCCCTCGCAGAAAGGAACGGAGCCGGCACACTGGTTTGGGCGCGACGCAATGATCTGGCTGATTTCGCCGTCGTACTGGAACCGGATATGTCGCTGAGCCATGCACGCCTGGCTCATTATGCCGGCATGAACGCGTTGGCCGATGCGCTTGCAACGCATGCCCCGCCATCACGACCGGTTGCCTTTGAATGGCCGGATGCAATCCGCATCGACGGAGTTTTGGTTGGTGGCGGTCGTTTGAGTTGGCCGGCTCAAACAGACGAGACTGAAGTACCCGCCTGGCTCATCTTCTCGGCCATGATCCGGCTTACAGTGGTGCAGGGTCGCGAGTCCGGTCTGCGGCCGCAGTTCGGCGCACTTGACGAATTGGGCTTCGAAGTCACGGATGCTAGCGTGATCATCTCAAGCTTTTCCCATCATCTCATGGCCGGATTCCACGAATGGCAGGAGATTGGAGCTGGGCCACTGGCCAGGCGGTGGCTGGACCGCTTCTCATCACGGGAAGGAATGGCACACTTCAACGATACGGGCGATCTGCTCGTTGGCGCAGAATCGAGCGCAGCCAATTTGGCTCCACGGAGCCTGGCTCAGGCGCTTTTGTCCTCCTCCTGGACAGATCCGGCGACGGGCATGCCATGGCTTTGAAGCTGCCACGTACGCTCCGCTTCGATGCGTCCGACACGTTCGTCTATTCCCACGCCGCCGCGCCTGGGGAATGGGCCGTAACGGGGACATTCATGTTCATCGGCGTTGAACCGGACGCGCTGAACGGCAAGGATCGGCAGGCATTCCGAGGCGGCTTCCTCGGGATCGACAGTTTCGGTTGGTCGACGCTGGTTGTGGTCACGGAGGCAACCGCAGCGGAAAGAGCTGCGGCCGTCGAACGTCTGGCCGAACAGCTAGTGACCCATTGTGGCGCCCCTGATCTGCAAACCGCCCTACCGGCCGCTGAAGAGGAAGTTGCGTTTGCCCAATCGCTTTGCAATCATCCTTGCGGAACCCTGCTCGCCCTCCATCGCATGAGCGAGGACACCCTAATTCGAGAATCATTTCGCACGCTTCGCCCCAAGCCCGACCAACCGGGTATGACAATCGCATTCGATCCGGAGAGCGACGCAATGGAAGACGTGGATATCCGCACATTGGCGGAGCGGCACAGATGAAGGATTTTTGGATTTCATCCGGACACCATCTTCTTGACCGGGACGAGGCCAACCGCCTTATCGTCACAGACGCCTTTCTCAAGGCCTATCTGGCTCGTCCTGAATTACTTCCACCACAAGAGGCATGTGAGACCGAACGGCGCCTGCACCATGAACTCCTTATGCATCATCCGCGCCGTCCGGTAACGCACGATGAGATCGCGGCAATTGAGGACCCGGACGCACGAGAAAACTGGCGGTTCATGATTGCATTCCGCGACCGGCTTCTCACCACACCCTCGCTAGAAGCAGCCTATCTGCAACTGGCGCTCGGTTCGACGAACGATACGCCCCCGCTCCTCATGAACCAGCTCACCCAGGTCGTCCTGCGCAACGCCCTCGACGGCGAGACGGAGCCCAGCGTACTACGCGCTGCTGAACTGTTTTTCCGTACCCAGCGCGTGAGTTTTCACGATGGAGCACTGCTGCTCGCGGACGCCGAAACCATAGAGGTTCACGAGCAAAACCGCCACAGATCACCACTCTTGAGCATGCTCGGCGGCCCGGCCGTCACCGAGCTTGATATCCTCGACGAGACCAATGGCAGCAGCTATTTCGACAAAAGCGACGGCTTTGAGATGGTGCTAAGGCTCGGTGGCTGCAGCAGTTCGGCCCGCCGAGGTCTGGCCACTGCGATGGAGGCGTGGATCCATCATCTGCTCGCCGTCAAGGTATCGATCAACCCGATCGATCAGATCGTGGACGAGGACTGGGCCTGGTTCGTTGGACTGGATGTTGAAGCAACGCGCATCGGCAATGCATTGTGGCGGGGCGAGGAAATTGACGCGGCTTCCGCCGACCGTATCATTGCTCTGTTCCAGCTGCGCTTTTGCAATGTTGGGGAAGTCACAGCCGAAGTTGGGGCGCAACCGGTCTGGCTGATCCTGGCAATGACACCGGATCAGACGATCCGGATGAAGCCACAGAATATCATTGCTGGTCTGCCGTTGAACGCCACGGCACTGGCGAGCTAGGAGCGCGAGCCATGGTGCGGGAAACAGCAAGTGTTGGTGTGATCGTGGAGCGGCGAGATCTCCAGAGCCCGTGGGCCGATCATGCCTGGTTGCCGACTGCAGTGCTGGTCGGGGCGCCGGCTGCTGCACCATGGACTGTCCTGGAGCAAACATCTCGGGTTACGCGATATTATGCAGGAGCGTACGAGCTCGAATTCTTCGGGACAGACACCACAATGTACCGTGAAAACCTGCGTTCAAGGCAACCCAGCCTGTGGGTCTCGCTACGACAGACGAATGCTGCACCCGGGATCGTGGTAAACTTGGTAACTGCGGATCCGGCTGAAGCCGAATCCCTGACGGAAACCAATACGGACATCATCGAAGCGATCGCAATGCCGATCGAATTGCAGACACGTCTCGCAGCATTCGTGGACGCCCATCATGTCGAGCAGGCATTCGTCAAACGCAAACGTGATCGGGCGGATCCCGAGGCCATGGCGAGACGCGATCATCGTCGACTTCCCCAAAGCGACACTGAGCTATCCGGCCGCAACAACAAGGGCGAAGAGGAATGAATAGCGACCGCGACAATCCCATCGCCCGCTGGTCACGTCGAAAGCTGAACGCGCGAACATCAGGTGATGCGCCCTCTCCGGCAAAGGAACTGGCATCGAATGTCCGCGCCGGGGATGTTGCGGCTGCCTCGCCTGACCCTATCGTCGTCGAAACCGATCCGTCGGAGCTTGAGGCTCCGGAGGTGACCGAACCCCTACCGCGTCTAGAGGACCTGACGGTCGAAAGCGACCTAGCAGCCTTCTTGAGGAAAGAAGTTCCAAAGGCACTCAGGCATGCAGCGATGCGAAAGATGTGGTCGCTCGATCCCGGAATCCGCGACTACGTGGGACCTTCCGAATATGCTTGGGATTTCAACGAAGCCGGTTCGATGGGTGGGTTCGGCCCGCTCGATGCGAAAGAAACCGTGGTGGGTTTCTTGTCGAAGGCTGCGCGCACACTTGAGGGTGTTACGCAGGAAGATCAGCCTACAACAACGCAGGTCTTGCCGGTTGAGGCTCATCCTGAAACGCCGGTGGAGAAAGCTCCGTCCCTGCGCGAACGGGAGGATTTTGCGCAGATTGAACCCCTTCGCCAGGAGCAGGTTGGCGACGTCGATAGAGACTCCTCTCAAGCCACCCCGGAGCCACCCGCTGCGCAAGCGCCGTCACACGAAGAACCGGGTTCTTTCCCGCAATCCGACGGTCACGCGCTGTCCCGGCATGGCGGTGCATTACCCCGCTGATGGCGCTGTTCGGCGATCTTCCAGCATGGTCGTGAACTGTCCTGCTGTTGCATTCATTCGATAGTGGGTTACTATAACTTACAGTGATGCAGCATGGTCAGGTCATATGATGAACCCAGACTTGCTATTAGTTGAGGCTTGGGAACAACCCGATGGAGCCAATGCTCCAAGTGTCGGCCCGGCGGCAGCTGTCGTCAACGAAATTGATCAGGCGCGAGCCGACGAGTATGCGCTGCTCGCTGCCCTTCTGATCAGGCCACCGAGCAGCGACCTGCTCGCCAATCTGGCGCGCCTGCACTTTAACCCTGAAACCCCGATTGGCCGTGCGCATTCTCGCCTTGCCCAGGCGGCAGCATCATGCGCACCGGAAGCGGTTTGTCGAGAATTCAGCGACCTGTTTATCGGCGTGGGGCGCGGAGAGCTGCTTCCCTACGCATCCTATTATCTGACTGGCTTCCTCAACGAGCGACCGCTTGCGCGCCTGCGCGCGGACATGGCCCGACTGGGGCTGGAACGCCCGGAAGGCAATTGCGAACCGGAAGATCATCTCGCAAGCTTATGCGAAATGATGAGCGGCTTTGCCTGCAAGCGGTTCCCGATATCCGACAGCGAAGAACAGGACTTCTTCGAGCGCCATGTGGAGCCTTGGGCAGGACGTTTTTTCAGCGACCTGGAACGCGCAGGGGCGGCCGAATTTTACCGGTCGGTCGGGGCGCTGGGGCGCCTGTTTATCGACATTGAAACCGACGCCTTTGCCATGGAGGCACGGCAGACAGCATAGACGCGAACCGGCAGGGTGCCGAAGGAGGAGGAAGGACATGCAAGACGAGCGACAAGTGGCCCTCGGCCGGCGCAGCTTCCTCAGGGCATTTGGTGGCGCGTCCAGCACAGTCGTCGCCGCAGTGACGCTTGGTGCCGGCGAAGCACAGGCCTACCAGCCGGGTGAGGATGAGGCCGGCGAGCGATATCGGGAAACCGACCACGTCAAGGCTTTCTATCGGGTCAATCGTTACCCCCAGCAGAAGTGAGGTTGCCATGCTGACGAAGCGCAAGGATCGACAAGCAGGCCTCACGCAACTTCAATCTCTGGCCGCCAGTATTTCGGCGGCGCCTTTGGACCGCCGAGCATTCCTACGTCGTTCCGGCCTCGTCGCCGGCGGTGTGGCGGCACTCGGCACAATCCAGCTTGGCACTGTCAGAAAAGCGTCCGCAATCAGCCCTCCACAACCTGGCGTGCCGATTGAGTTGAAAAAGAGCATATGCACCCATTGCTCGGTCGGATGCACGGTAACAGCTGAGGTGCAAAATGGCGTGTGGACGGGTCAGGAACCGTCATGGGACAGCCCCTTCAACCGGGGCTCCCATTGCGCCAAGGGCGCAAGTGTTCGCGAGCTGGTGCATAGCGACCGCCGCCTGAAATACCCGATGAAGCTCGTCAACGGCCAATGGGAAAGGACATCCTGGGAGGATGCCATCAATGGCATTGGAGACAAGCTTCTCGAAATCCGCGAAAAATCCGGCCCCGAATCCACCTACTGGATGGGGTCGGCAAAGTTCTCCAACGAAGGCACCTACCTGTTTCGCAAGCTTGCCGCGCTGTGGGGAACGAACAATCAGGATCATCAGGCTCGGATCTGTCATTCAACCACCGTCGCCGGGGTAGCCAATACCTGGGGCTATGGCGCAATGACCAATTCGTACAATGACATCCGAAACTCAAAAACAATGCTCGTCCTTGGCGGCAACCCGGCCGAAGCACATCCCGTCGCCATGCAGCATCTGCTTGAAGGCAAGGAGCTCAACAACGCCAATTTCATCGTCATGGACCCCCGCTTCACGCGCACGGCTGCCCATGCCACGGAATATGTGCGGTTCAGATCCGGCACTGACATTGCGCTGATCTGGGGAATGCTGTGGCATATCTTCGAAAATGGCTGGGAGGACAAGGAATTCATCGCCCAGCGCGTTTACGGGATGGATGAGGTCCGCAAGGAAGTTGCGAAATACACTCCCGACGAAGTGGAGAGGATCACGGGCGTCCCAGGAGAGCAATTGAAGCGCGTTGCCGAAACATTTGCGACCCAGAAGCCGTCGACAATCATCTGGTGTATGGGCCAGACACACCACACCGTGGGAACTGCAAACACACGAGCCAGCTGCATCCTCTGTCTGGCAACCGGCAATATCGGCAAACCTGGCACCGGCGCCAATATTTTCCGCGGGCATGACAATGTGCAAGGCGCCACCGATATCGGGCTCGATGTCGTCACCTTACCCTTCTACTACGGACTGACGGAAGGTGCGTGGAAGCATTGGGCGCGGGTTTGGGAAATTCCCTATGACGATCTGGTGGGTCAGTTCTCGTCAAAGGAGCTGATGGAGACGCCCGGCATCCCGCTGACTCGATGGTTCGATTCCGTTTCCCTGCCGGCCGAAGACGTCGCGCAGCCGGACGTCATGCGATCCATGTTCGTCCAGGGTCACGCCAGCAACAGTATCACGCGCATTCCAGAGTCACTCAAAGGACTTGCCGGCCTTGAACTCCTCGTCGTGGCCGATCCCCATCCGACGACCTGGGCCTCTCTCGCCGTTCAGGCAGGGCGGAAGGATAATACCTACCTCTTGCCGGTGTGCACGCAGTTCGAAACGTCGGGATCACGGGTTGCTTCCAATCGCGCTCTCCAGTGGGGCGAGCAGATCGTTCCACCAAGCTTCGAGCAGAAGGATGATTATCAAGTCCTATACCTGTTATCCAAGAAGCTTGGTCTTGCGGAATGGATGTTTAAGCATATCGCCGTCGAAGGTGATCGGCCGGTGCCCGAGGACATATTGCGGGAAATGAACCGTGGCAGCTGGTCGACCGGCTATTGTGGCCAGTCCCCCGAGCGTCTCAAAGCGCATATGCGCAACCAGCACAAGTTTGACCTCGTCACCTTGCGGGCGCCCAAAGACGACCCCGAGGTCGGGGGCGACTATTACGGCCTTCCCTGGCCATGCTGGGGCAAACCCGAGGTCCGCCATCCGGGCACTGCGAACCTCTATAGCACCGGTCTGCATGTCATGGACGGCGGCAGTCCGTTCCGGGCACGGTTCGGCGTCGAGCGTAACGGTGAGACGCTGCTTGCAGAGGGCTCCTATACGGAGGGTTCAGAACTTACCGATGGTTACCCCGAGTTTACGATGGCGGTGCTTCAGAAACTCGGCTGGGATCGAGATCTCACGCCAGAAGAAATGAGCGTCATTGAGGAGATTGGTGCGGACATGGGCGACATCGGCAAGGTGTCGTGGTCGACTGATCTTTCCGGGGGCATTCAACGCGTGGTGCTCAGCCATGGCTGTCATCCTTATGGGAATGGCAAGGCGAGGGCACTGGCCTGGAACTTGCCCGATCCGGTGCCGGTCCATCGCGAGCCGATCTACACGCCGAGGGTGGATCTTGTCGCCAAATACCCAACCTATCCGGATGCCAAGCAATTCCGCCTACCCAATATCGGGTTCAGCGTGCAAAAGGCGGCCGTCGACAAGGAGATCGCCAAGACCTTCCCCATCATCCTGACGACGGGGCGTCTGGTCGAGTACGAGGGCGGCGGCGAGGAAACCCGCTCGAACCGCTGGCTTGCCGAACTGCAGCAGGACATGTTTGTCGAGATCAATCCCGGAGATGCAGCTGAGCGAGGGATCAGTGACGGCGGCTGGGTCTGGGTGAACGGCGCGGAAAACGACGTCAAGGCAAAGGTGAAAGCGCTCGTCACCGAACGTGTCGGTAAGGGCGTTGCATTCATGCCCTTCCACTTCGGTGGATGGTTCCGCGGCGAGGACATGCGCGCAAATTACCCGGAAGGGACGGACCCCTACGTTCTGGGCGAAAGCGCCAACAGTATTACCACCTATGGCTATGATCCGGTGACCGGGATGCAGGAGCCAAAGGTGACACTTTGCCAGATCGCTGCGGTGTAGGGAGGAGCAACAATGGCCCGAATGAAGTTCCTGTGCGACGCCGAACGCTGTATCGAGTGCAATGCCTGTGTCACCGCATGCAAGAATGAACACGACGTTCCCTGGGGCATCAATCGGCGCCGGGTCGTAACCATCAATGACGGCAAGCCGGGCGAGCGCTCTGTGTCGATGGCCTGTATGCATTGTACCGACGCCCCCTGCGCGGCCGTATGTCCTGTGGACTGTTTCTACACCACGGCCGATGCCGTGGTGCTGCATTCCAAGGATCTGTGTATTGGCTGCGGCTACTGTTTCTACGCCTGTCCGTTCGGCGCGCCGCAATATCCGCGCGTTGGCAATTTCGGCTCCCGTGGCAAGATGGACAAATGCACCTTTTGTGCGGCAGGGCCGGAGGCCGATTCCACAGAAATTGAATATGCAAAATATGGAGCCAACCGGCTGGCCGAGGGTAAACTACCCCTGTGTGCTGAAATGTGCTCCACCAAATCGCTGCTGGCGGGTGACGGCGAGATCATCGCTGCGATCTACAAGGAACGGGTTACCCAGCGTGGCTATGGCTCAGGCGCATGGGGCTGGCGCACCGCATATCGTGAGACCGTGGACGTCTAGTGCATGTGCCGTCGGCTGAGGCCAACCGGCGACGGCACGATGACGACGGGGACGTGAGCGCGCTGCCTTGCGCGATGATTGCTGACGAGCGCCTTGCGCGAGACAGGTTGGGAGGAGGAGCAAATGCGAAACCTAAGCCTTTATCAACTGGTTTGTCCGACGGTTGTCGCGCTGATCGTAAGCTGTGGCCTATTGATCGAGCCGGTGGCGGCGCAAGAGCCAGCAGGCCAGAGACAGGAGCTGAGCGAGCAACAGCTTCTCGACGAGCTTGGCAAGATCCAGGGCCGCGTGAGCATCCCCGATCCCAAGGCGACGACGCTTCAACAGCCACAGGGCCGGGACTATCAGACCTTCGAGCGGACTGCATTACCGTGGGTGGCCGGCTTTGTTATCGTCGGCATGCTGCTCCTGATCGGAATTTACTACTTCGCCATGGGCCGCATTCGGCTGAAGACCCATCCGTCCGGACAAACGATCGTGCGTTTCAACGCCGCGGAGCGCTTGCTGCACTGGACAACTGCAACGGCGTTCATCGTCCTTGCGATCACGGGTCTCAACCTTATCTTCGGAAGGCGCCTGCTGATGCCGCTGATCGGGCCCGAGGCATTCTCGACGTGGTCGATCTGGGCCAAGTATGCCCATCACTACGTTTCTTGGGCATTCATGGCGGGCGTCGTATTGATGTTCGTGGCCTGGATCCGGCACAATCTTCCCGACCGCTATGATGCGGCATGGCTAAGATCAGCCGGCGGCTTCTTTGAGCGGACTAATAGAAGACACCTGCCGTCAGGCCGTTTCAACACGGGACAGAAATTAATCTTTTGGTCGGTCGTCCTGGGCGGGGTCTCTTTGTCGTTCACCGGGATATACTTGTTATTTCCGTTCGCTTTTACCGATATCAACGGCATGCAGTGGGCCCAATATGTGCATGCTATCGTCGGCATCATCATGGTCGCTGTCATCCTCGCCCACATCTATATCGGCACACTGGGCATGGAAGGTGCCTATCAGGCGATGGGCTCCGGTGCGGTGGACCTCAACTGGGCGAAGGAACATCACAGCGCCTGGGTCGAAGAGCAGCAGCGAAAGGGTGCGATCCGGCCGCGGGGACAGACCGCTGCCGAACCCGCGGAATAAGCGGCGGTAGCATCGGCTCAACCTGAGCGGCGCGAATGGGAGGCGCGGGCGGCAGTCCAGCCGGCCGTTTCTCGTGCATCCAACGCCCTGCCTGAAGCAGACTTGCACTACGGAGCGCCAGCGCGTCCCGCTGACCCTTAGCGAACACACGGATGATGGTCAGGAGGGTGCTTGTTCGCTCGCATTCGCGGCGCTGTCAGGGTTGCCAGACCAGTTTTCTCCGACGAGGTTGTGGCCAGGGTCCCCGACGCGCGCGCCCTCAGTGCTATAGACCTGCCAAGCCGGCTCTGCTGGCTGTAGATTCTGGAAATAAAGGCTTGCACCAAATGCAATGGCTCCCGCAAGGGCTATCCCTGTGACAATCATCCCCACTGCGAACCTCCTTTTCCCTTAACCCTTTGATGCAACGCTCAATCCCCGCCCCCGGCTGTCTCCGGATGCCGAGACGAGCAATCTAGTTGTCTGTTTGCGGATCGGGAGCACCGACGGGGTTACTGCCTGCACCGGCATTTCGGTGATACCGAAGATCCAATGCCGCTAGGGCAATCAATGGCGGCGGCATAGAGACGCCCGCCACCCTCATCGCGCGCGCCTTTTCCTGGCATCGCGGCAGATCGTCGGCGTCAACAAGCTGCTGAGCCTCTTCCACGCTCAGCACGGACTCCTTAGGAGTGCTGGTCACGTCTGCCGGAGGGACCGGTGCTGCTCGCGACTCTTTTTGAGGTGCGTTCGCGACGGACCCAGAATTCGCCTGACCGGCATCCTCCTCATCGGGCGCATCGGTCGCGACCCCATCCTGCCCGGTAACGGCTTGGGCCGAATTTGAAGCGTCGTCTCCTGCCGCGTCTCTCTTGATGCCAGTATCGGTTTGTGTCGTACCAGCTAAAGCCGTCGACCCCGTTGATTTGTCGGCCGCCGGGGGAGACTTTGCCTGCTGCTGTATGCCGGTCGCCGGTTTTGCCGCCGCAGCCGGCGCCGGCGCGTCTGCCGGTGGTGGCGCCTTCATGAAGGCAAGAATTTCCTGGCAAAGATTCGCCGGCCCGTCTTGTGACAACACTCTTGCTGGATCAGCCAGACCGGGGGCCTGAGGAGCGGGTGACGCTGGTGGTGTCGTAGTTTGTGCCCAGCAAGTCGAAATCGAAAGGGTAAAGGCGCCCGCAAGCACGAATTCTCTCATCGCCAGCTCCTTTTCTCGTTGATCAGGCCGCGACTATAGAAATAACCTCGATAGCATGCGGGATGATCGTTCAACTTGCAAGCGGGACGATAACCAGTGACTGCCGGTTTATGTTCCTAAACGTCGTGAGCACTCGGTGCGGCAGACGCTGCAACCGCGCCAGGTCAGCTCGCTATGCAGTCGTCAAGGAGCCCGTCGAAGGCGAGGCGAACAATCCTGTGGCGCCGGGTCTGCAGCAAATCTTGTCGTGACAACATCTCAACTTCGCATATCTTGTCGCACTACAGCCCAAAGCTTGCGTAGGGAAGGAAGCGAACAAGATCGCCTGGCACCACCTGCCTTGCGCCATCGCCAAGTTCCACCAATCCGCTCGCCCACGAGATCGATCTGATACGTCCTGACCCTTCTGATCGAAACACTTCCGCGTGGCCCTGCGGTGTCAACCGCGCCCGCAGATATTCTCGCCGACCGGCGCGCTTGTTCTTTTCAAACGCGGCCGGGACCATGAAGCCGGGGGGCTCCTGCCAGCCTTCGCCGGCCAGCACCGAAAGCACTGGTCTTCCAAAGACCAAGGCACAAACAAATGCGGCCACCGGATTTCCCGGCAGACCGATGACGGGAACACCCTGCCACAGACCCAGCGCCAAAGGTCGACCAGGCTTGACCGCAATGCGCCAGCTCTGCAACACCCCCGCTTCCTGCAGCAGTGCCGAAACATGATCCTCGTCTCCGGCCGATGCGCCACCGGAGGTGAAGATCACATCGACTTGCGGGACCGCGCGATCTAGCCGGCCGGCAAGCGCTGCGCGATCGTCGCCGACATGACCGAGGTCTACAGGCACGTGGTTCCAGCGACACGCCATTGCCAACAGCATCGGCCTATTGGCGTCATAGATGCGACTGTTATCTAAGAGCGCCTCATCGGAGGCAGCTGCGACCTCGTCGCCCGTGGACAATACGCCCATGCGCAGCTGACGGTACACGGTCACCTGGGATATGCCGACGGCAGACAGAAGGGCTAAATCCGCCGGACGCAGGCGATGCCCGCTTGGCAGCACAACCTCACCGGCAGTTACATCCTCGCCTGCTTTGCGCGTATTCGATTGCTTTTTGATCGGGCCGTGGAAGGCAACGCGCTGGCCGTCGCTTGTGGTGTCTTCCTCCAACACGACGGTGTCGACGCCTTCAGGCAGGATCGCTCCCGTCAGAATGCGGATTGCCGTCCCCACGGGGACGCGTCCGCTGAATGGCCTACCTGCTGCCGCGCGCCCATCAGCGAGCGGCAGAACCTGGGGTCCGTCACTGGTGGCGGCATGAGCAAATCCATATCCATCGACGGCTGAGTTGGCAGCAGGCGGATTGGAACGACGTGCAACGGCATTCTGCGCCAGGACAAGGCCAAGCGCATCGGCGACGGCTACCTCCTGTGTCTCGACAACGCAGGAAAGGTTGGCGCGCAGCAATTCCAGCGCCGCATCCACTGGTGTCCAATCAACGCCCGGTGGAAGTGCAAAACAATCGTTCTTCAATCGCGGCGGTATGAGCGGAGCAAGCGGCGACTGAGACATCAGCGGACCTGTTCGATTGCAGAGGCAAGAGGGGTAGCCGGAAGGCTCACACAGGCTGATGGCCAGCTAATAATCACGGCGTGCGCCTCCTTGACGTATCTCTTGCGCCAGCACCATATCCTGTGGGGTGTTGACGTTGAAGAAGGGGTCGAAGGGTTCGGCCGGGAAGCTCGCCGTCGCTGCGCCGTGCCGTTCAACCCACAGAAGGATCTTACGCAATCCGCGGCAAAGCTCGGTATGAAGCTCCATGCGCAAGTCCACAGGCCAAAGTCCAAAGGTCGGATGAAGCCGCAGCGCTCCTGTCTCATCTGGAGAGGCCGCCAAGGCAATCGCAGCCTTCTCCCGTGCTGCCGCCTGCCGCAATCCGACCACCAAATCGGACGGTAAGAAGGGCGTGTCTGCCGCCGCCGTCACAACGACATCGGCACCTTTCTGCGCGGCCCATTCAAGTCCCGCCAGAACGCCCGCTAGCGGGCCCGGGTAGTCCG
The DNA here is from genome assembly GCF_902502825.2 of Pseudorhizobium flavum. The sequence goes on along the minus strand of NZ_LR723670.1, from coordinate 3,900,451 downwards.
GGATCGTATCAGCAAGTACAGGAAGCCCCAGTTGCGAGAAACGCGCTGGATCACCGTTGGCGCTGATTGCAACTTCGTCGCATTGCGGAGCGAGACGTTTATGAACATGGTCAACCAGCGTCGCATCCCCAAGAAGGAGCAACCCCTTGTCGCGCCCCCCCATCCGGGTCGCCCGTCCGCCGGCCAAGATGACGCCAAGGATCCTAGTCAATCAACGCGCCCTTGCGGCGGTGCTGCTTCTCATCTTCAGGCACAGTCTCGGGGTCTGCATCAAACTCCAGCCGCTCCTCTCCTGCGAGGCATACAAAGCGTTTGCCTCGCATGCGTCCGATCAGCGTCAATCCTACCTGGCGGGCAATTTCTACGCCCCAGGCTGTAAAGCCTGAACGCGACGCAAGCACAGGGATGCCCATTATTGCGGTCTTGATTACCATCTCCGAGGTCAGCCGCCCTGTCGTGTAGAGAATCTTGTCTCCCGCCTCGACCTTCTCGATCAGCATCCAGCCTGCGATCTTATCGACGGCATTGTGGCGACCAACATCTTCCATGTACACCAGCGGTCGATCCCGCTCACACAGCACCGTGCCGTGAATTGCGCCAGCTTCAAGATAAAGGCTCGGCGTCGTATTGATCGTGCGAGCCAGATTGTAGAGCCAAGACGTGCGAACTGTCGCGGTCGGTAAGCGCAGACCTTCCAGTCCCTCCATCATGTCGCCGAATACCGTACCCACCGCACAACCACTGGTGCGTGTCTTCTTCTTGACCTTTTCCTCATAGGTCGTGCGGCTCCTGGTTCTCACCACGACAACGTCAAGCTCCTCGTCGAACTCTACGTCGGTGACTTCTTCTGCAGGATTGAGCATTCCCTGGTTACGCAAAAATCCGAGCGCAAGGAATTCGGGATAGTCTCCAATCGTCATTGCGGTGACGATTTCTTGCGAATTGAGGTAAATGGTTAAGGGGCGCTCTTCGACAACCGAGAGCTCAACCTTCTCGCCCTTGTGGTCAAGACCGGCAACCAGACGAGTAAGCCTCGGATCCAGCGTATTGGGTCCAATGATGTAATCGGGCGCCATTGGTCACCTCGCAGAGAGGGTTGCCATCATGGTTAGGTTGGCAGAGTGCAGTAATGGGTCCGGCCCGTCAAGTCAGCGCAACTACCGGCTTTATTGGAGCTGAAGCCCTCGCTTAATTCTCACTCGACGAAGCTGCCAATATAGGTTGCGCAAAAGCCGTGTCGCTACGATGTCGGAGGATGAATAGCGCATGTCCGCACGCCGGAAGTGCTCTACCGGAAGCCGGAACCGGCGTTCGTTGCCCGATTTGCTGGTGATGCAATCGGTCTTTACGGCCGATCGCCGAAAAAGCCTCCACCTCCAACTGCAGGAGATGATCGAGGGGGAGAAGGTTAGGATCAAGGCCATGGTCACTGACCGCTATGGCGGCCGCTGGTGAACGTCTACCTGCCGAATGGTCGAGAGCTGGGGAAAGAGCTGCTCCGCGAAGACTTCGCCAGGGAGTGGCGGAAGGGCAGCAAGATTGACTGGTGCCATTAGCATCCGAAAGCACCAGCTGGCTCGCGATATTTAGTTGTACGATGTCAACGAATTGAGGGCCCGTTATTGGGGCTGCGCGCTTGCCGAGAAGCTGAAGCAGCTTTCGGACTTCGTTCAGACTTGCTGTCGACCGGATAAGCAGTACCTGCCGATCAATCACGCCATCACAATAGCCGGTGATCAGACAATTTTTATGGCAAGTTCTTACATAAATGCTGGTCGGATCGAAGCGACCCCGTCCCCACGGCGGATCACTTCGGTTATCATTGAGATGCCCGTCGCGCAGATGTCTGATTGTATCGATCAACCGGAACAGCAACAGCAGCAGGCCGTTGAGGCTCAGGTGATGCACACTCAGGAGAAAAACACTTGAGCATCGGGTTGCTTGGGCTTTTGGACGATGTTGCAGGTCTTGCGAAAGTTGCCGCCGCATCAGTTGATGACGTCACCGGAATGGCAATGAAGGCCGGCATGAAGGCCACAGGCGCGGTCATCGACGACGCCGCCGTCACTCCTCGCTATGTCCAAGGCTTTTCCGCCGATCGTGAACTGCCGATCGTATTCAAGATCGCCAAGGGCTCGATCAAGAACAAGCTCCTGTTCCTGCTGCCGGCGGCACTTGCTCTTGGTTACTTCCTGCCCTGGGCCATCACGCCGCTGCTGATGATCGGCGGCGCTTACCTCTGCTACGAGGGAGCAGAGAAGGTCTATCACCTCTTGGCTCCACACCAGGCGCATGAGCACGAAACGCACCTGGCGTCGGCAGCAGTTAATCCAAAATCCCTCGAAGACGAGAAAGTCGCTGGCGCGATCAAGACAGACTTTATCCTCTCTGCCGAGATCATGGCCATAGCCCTTGCAGAGCTGCCGAATGAAAGCCTTATCGCTCAGGCTGTCATTCTGGTTCTTGTGGCGTTCGGTATCACCCTCGCTGTCTATGGCGTCGTCGCCTTGCTCGTAAAGGCCGACGACTTCGGGCTGTTGCTGGCTGCCAACAATGACGGAATTGCTCGGAGTTTCGGTCGTGGCTTGGTCAAAGGCATGCCGGTGGTGATGTCCGGTCTGAGCGTAGTGGGCACCGCCGCCATGATCTGGGTCGGAGGCGGCATTATCGTCCACGGACTTGAGGGGTTCGGCCTTGCCGGAATAGGGCAGTTTATCCACCACTGGGCGGAAGTAGCTGCGCATGCAGTGCCCAATGCGGCAGCTGTGCTTGCGTGGGCGGTGGAGTCCCTCGGCTACGGTATAGTGGGGCTGGCGATTGGCGCTGCTCTGATACCCGTTGCCAGCTACGTTGTCTCGCCTGCCTGGCGAGCTATCAAAGGCCGGCAACGGTAAAAGAGACACTCCAGCTGAAGCTTGATACCTTGCAGCGAACACTACGGTTGTTTGCGCTAGCACAAAGAGATGGGAGCCCAAACACGCTAGGGCCGCCATATGGATCACCTGTCGCCAATCTATTTTCGTCCGCCCATCTGTCGGCGGCCGCGCGTGCTGGAACGCTGAGATCAGCCTGCCACAGGTGTTCTCGTCCTTCCGGCTGACGCCCGGCTTCGCCACCACAAGTTGGGGAAGGACGCTTTATGTTTTGCATGAGGGGCAAGGGGATCGCGCGCCGCGCCACGGGAGCCGATGGCCGGCGAAGAAGGGGATATCGGACGGTAGTCGGGATTTTGCTCGCATCGACGGCGGGTGCCGGCGACTTGGCATGGGCTCAGTCTGCAGCGCCCGGGGCGGAAACACTGCTCGAGACGATAGTGATCGACGCCGGCCTGGAGGCGTCCCTCGGCATCATAAAAGCCAGTCTGCGCGCGCTTCCGGGCGGCGCGACAGCCATTTCCTCCCAGGATTATGCAGGCTCTGTCGCACCGACGCTCTCCGATGCGCTTGCCGGGGTTCCGGGCGTCGTCCTGCAGGACTTCTTCGGCGGCAATGACCAGCCCCGAATCCAGATCCGCGGGTCCGGACTGCAGCAGAACCCCGTCGAGCGTGGAATCCTGGTGCTGCGCGACGGGGTGCCGATCAACCGGGCGGATGGATCTTACATCGCCGGTTTCATCAATCCCGCCCGGCAAATATCATGGAGGTTTATCGCGGCCATCTGGCCAACCGGTTGGGGGCAACGGTGCTCGGCGGCGCGATCAACCTGATGTTGCCCCCGGCAGTCACGTCTCCGGCGACGGAAGTCACGGTGGGCGTCGGAAGCTTCGGGCAGCGCAACGCCTCTGCCCGCACGGGCTTCGACGGTGATCGCTTCGATGCCGCCTTCCACGTAGACGTCAGCCGGCGAGATGGTTTCCGGGATTACAACGACTCCCAACGGATCGAGGTTGGCGGCGTTGTCGAGGCGGAGATTTCCGACATTGTCACGAGCCGTCTGTTCTTCAGCTACACCGATCTCGGCTTCGATGTGGCCGGCCCGATCAACAAGGCCGCATTGGAGGCCGATCCGTCACAGGTATCGAGCGGCCCGAGGGTAACGCCCGGCGGCATCGTGAATCCCGGCCCCAACGTCAACCGCGACCAGCCCCGGCGTGATGCGAGCCAGGCGCTGATCGGATCGCGAACGACCTTCGATCTCGGTGATCATCAGGTCGATATCGGGCTTGGATATACCTATACCGACGATACGTTCCGTTTTCCGATCTCCTCCGGAATCCGCGAAACCGTCGGCGGTGACGTCACCGGTCTGCTGCGATATGCGTATTCGCCCGACGCAAAGGCACTCCTGCCGCTCTTCGAAGCCACTGCCCAGTACACCGTCGGCTCTGCAGACCGTCACTATTACCTGAACCAGTCCGGCGACCGCGGCGCGCTCTTCGGCAAGAACGATCTCGATGCCTCGACCCTGTCGCTTTATGCAGGCTTCAACATTCCCTTGGCTGACGCATGGACGATCTCTCCCGCGATCTCCTACGCCCGTGCCACGCGTGACAGTAACGATACTTATTCCGGAGCCACGCGTCCGACGATCGCCTACAACCCGGCGCTCCCTTCCGGCGGCCTGCCCAACGGAGCCGTGCCGGCAACCCCCACGGATTACGACCGAAGCTACAGCGCCTGGAGCCCCAGCCTCGGGGTCACCTATGAACTGGGACCGGACAATCTTCTCTTTGCAGCCGTCAGCCGCAGCTTCGAACCGCCGACGCATGACGACCTGCTGGCGACGGTCAACGGCACCCCGAACAGCAGCCCCGGCCGGCCGAACCCGGCCAACCCGGCTTTGCCGGCTGCAGCCTTCTCCACTCCCGACCTCGACGCCCAGACCGCCACGACGGCGGAAATCGGCTGGCGTGCGAGCCATGGACCAGTCAGCTGGGACGTGACCACCTATTACTCATGGGTGGAGAATGAGCTTCTCAGCCTGAGAGATGCAACAGGCGCCTCACTCGGTGCCATCAATGCGGATGAAACAACCCACTTTGGCGTGGAACTCGGCCTGACCGCCGGACTGGCGGATCGCCTGGTCGGGCGGCTTGCCTATACCTATCAGGACTTCCGCTTCAACGACGATCCCGTGCGCGGCAACAACCGGCTTGCGGGCGCACCCCGGCACATCATCAACGCAACGCTCTCCTATCAGCTGACGGAGGACTGGTTGCTATCGGCAAGCCTGAAATGGGTTCCGGACCGTACACCCGTGGACAACATGAACACGCTGTGGGCGGATCCCTACGAGGTGGTCGACCTCCGAACGGAATACCGCATCAACGAGAACGTCTCGGTCTACGGAGAGATCACGAACCTCTTCGACGAAACCTATGCATCCTCCACCCTCATCGTCGACCAGGCAAGGGCGGACCAGACAGCCTTTCTGCCGGGCGATGGCCGCGGCTTCTACCTGGGCGTCAAGAGCCGCTTCTGAACACTTATTTTCCCTGAGAAAGGCACAATCTGATGACCGCAGATCACACGACATCGATCCCAATCCCCGACGCAACAATCCCCCGCCGCACCTTGTGCACCGGACTCGCCGCCACCTTCGCGCTGCCATTTGTCGGGCCCGCGCAGGCCACACCCCTTTCCGAACTCACGCTTTACGGCCCACCGGCCGGCCCCTCCATCATTCTCGCCTATGCCGTCGGCGCCGGCCTGCTAGGCAAAGTCGCCGACAAGGTCTCCTTCAAGGTCTGGCGGACACCGGACGAGATGCGTGCGGGCCTCACCTCCGGAAACATGCAGGCAGTGGTGATGCCGGTAACCGCCGCTGCCAACCTCCACACCCGCGGGCTCGGGGTCAGGCTTGCCAACGTTATGACCAACGGCCTGCTCTACGTCATCTCGACCGATCCTTCGATCAGCAGCTTCGCAGATCTCAAAGGCCGCAAGATCACGGTTCCCTTTCCGAGTGATACGCCGGAGCTTGTCTTCCGTGCCGCCCTGGACAAGAACGGCTTGTCTGCCGGCACGGATGTCGAACTGGATTTGGCTGGTTCGCCGATAGAGGCTATCCAGATGTTGCTGTCCGGCCGCATCGACACCGCAGTGGTGCCAGAGCCAGCGGCAACCGCTGCCATGGTGAAGGCCGCGGCATCCGGCAAGGAGATCCATCGCGTGATCGACATGCAAGCGGAATGGGGCAAGATCACGGGCCTGGGGCCATCAATGCCTCAAGCGGGTCTTGCCCTCAGCTCAACATTCATCGAGGAGCATGGCGACAAGATTGAGCCTTTGCTCGGCGCGCTCTCGAAAGCCGCTGCGACGGTCAATGCCAGCCCTTCACAGGCAGCAAGCCATACGGCCGCCGCACTGGAGCTTCCATGGCCGGTGATCGAGAAGTCCATTCCCTTCTCAAACCTCGTGGCTACCCGCGCTCACGACGCGCGGCCGGCCATCGACGCCCTGCTCCAGGCCATCGCCCGGACGCAGCCCAAGATGATCGGTGGCCGAATGCCGGACGATGGCTTTTACCTCTAGGAGTCGCCATGTCCGCACTCGGTGATCGGGCTGCCCGAACCGGCCGCTTCCTCTGGTCCGCCTGGGCAGGAATGGCCGGCCTTTCGGTGTTTGCCGCCGCATGGCAGCTGGCTCATGAGGCCTATGGCAGCTTCATCCTGCCGGCACCGTCGGAAACCCTCGCCAGCATGACCGCGATCCTTGCCGATCCGGGAAGCTGGCAACTGGTCGCGGCCACGTCGCTGCGGGCGTTCGCGGGCTTTGCGGCGGCGACGGCAATCGGGACCGTTTCAGGCGTGCTGGCCGGATACCATCCGGCCGTCATGCGGTTGGCACGTCCCCAAATCACCCTGTTGCTCGGCGTGCCCCCTATCGCGTGGATAGTGCTCATGATGATCTGGTTCGGCAATGGCGCGGGTACGGTTGCCGCAACGGCGGCGGTGGCTGGTATTCCGGTGGTGTTCATAGGCGCCGCCGAGGGGATCGCCGGACGCGATCGCGGCCTCGACGACATGGCGCGGGCGCTCGGGCTGGGGCCGATTCGCCGGGTCGTTCGCATCGCCCTGCGGCAGATGCTCAACTCCCTCTTTCCGGCGCTGACAATGGCGCTCGGGACCGCATTCAAGGCCGCCATCATGGCAGAACTCTTGACCAATGCGGGGGGCGTGGGGACCGAACTCGCAAGTGCCCGCGCCAATCTGGATGTTGCCGCAGCCCTTGCCTGGATACTGCTGTCCGTCGCGGCCCTGATCACCGTCGAGTATGGGCTTCTGCAGCCTCTTCGCGCCGAAGCCGAGACCTGGCGCGAGGCTGCTCGCCCATGGGGGGTGAAGCGATGACAATGCTGCAACTTAACGGGATCGGCCACGCGTTTCTCGGAAGGACCGTGCTGGACGAGATCAATCTCGAAATTGCGGCCGGGGAACTGGTGGCGCTCGTTGGTCCATCCGGCTGTGGAAAAAGCACTCTTGCACACATCGCGGCTGGGCTAATCGACCCTCGTCGGGGCCGGATCAACCGCCGCTATTTCCGGCATGGCATCATCTTTCAGGAACCCCGTCTGATGCCCTGGGCAACGGCAGCCGAGAATATTGCCTTCGGCCTTGTCGCCGAACGCCGCCTCGGATGTGCTGCCTGTTGCCAACGCGTGGAGGATGCCGCCGCCCAAGCGGCACTCAATCCCGCCGATCTCGCCAAATTTCCCGCGCAGCTATCAGGTGGCATGCGGCAACGGGTGGCGATCGCACGGGCCCTTATCGCAAAACCGGACTTCATCTTCTTCGACGAACCCTTCTCTGCTCTGGATGTCGCTCTTAAGCGGCGCATGCAGGACATCGTCATCGAGACGGTCGCCGCCAGGAGCCTCTCCGGCCTCTTCATCACGCACGATCTGTCGGAGGCCGTCCGGGTCGCTCACCGCATCGCCGTTATGGATCGCAGTGGTCGCGGCATCGCGGGTAGTCGGCCTGTGCCGTCTTCACCGGGCCTGCGCGATGATCGCATGGTTTTCGAGACCGCCCACGCTTTCCTCAACGAGGACCCGCTGTTTGCCCATGTGAACGACTATGACGAACGGAGTATCGCATGAGCGCGTCATCCATGCTGGATCGTGGAAAGGACCGGATGCTCCTCGCGGCGATGACTGGCGAAGGGCTGCGGCTCTTCTTTCCGATAACCGCTCTTCACGCAGCCCTGTGGCCGCTCCTCTGGATCGTGGGCTACGGGTTCGACCTGCCGTTTGCCACGACCACCTCCCCGGCCCAATGGCATGCTCAGGAGATGATAATCGGCTCCTTTGGCGCGGCCCTCATCGGCTTCCTGACCTCTGCGCTTCCTGAATGGACGGACACGCCTCGGCTGCGCGGGTGGCCGCTGCTGCTGCTCGCCGGCATCTGGGCCGTCGGACGGATCGTCGGGATGCTTGGCGCGGAGGCGTTCATTGTGATCTCCGCGGTCGCCGATCAGATCTGGATCGCCCTTCTCATCGGCTATGCGATCTTTTTGTCCTGGCGCCGCCGCACCATGGGACTTACCGGCTTCATCCTCTTCCTCGCCGCCCTTTCCGGCGGCGCTGGCGCCATACGACTGGCGATGCTGAGCGGGGATTTCCAGCTTGGCGAGAGCGCCATCCGGGTCACGGCTTTCGCCTTTCTCGGCCTTTTGGGTCTCGCTCTGGCGCGTATCACCACCCCCGTCACCAATCTGATCCTCGACCCGAGCGAGATGACCTCCCCTTATCGGCCGCATCCTGGTCGCGCAAACCTTGCGGCAGGACTGGTGGGCCTCCTGCTCCTGGCGGAGTTTGCCGGTGCCTCCGGTGAGGTTCGGGGATATCTTATGATTGCCGCCGGCTGCGCATTCCTCGATCGTGTGGCGGAGGCCTTCATCGGCCGAGAAATGTGGCGTACCGAGATCGTGGCCCTTGGCGCATCCAGCGGTCTGGGCGGCGCGGGACTTGTCGTCTGCGGGCTGTCATTGCTCGGCCTGCCGCTCTCCTTTGTCGGCGGGCTGCATCTGATGTTGATGGGCGGGCTAGGGATCGGCGTCCTGGCGGTGCTGTCGATCGCGGGGCTTCTTCATACCGGGCAGCCGCTCCACTTCCCCCTTTCGGCCCGCATCGCGATCGCTGCGATGTTCGTGGCCGTTCTGATGCGGATCCTGCCGGAATTCATACCCTGGATGGAACTGCCCGGCGGCAGCCACACCCTCGCCGCCTGCTGCTGGTCATTTTCGTTGCTGCTATGGTTCAAGGCTTACGTGCCTCTGCTCTGGTCGCCGGACACCTTGGACAAGGAGACTTGCTGACATGACATCCCGCCGCGCAGATCATTATCCGGCATTCCTCGCCACCCTCTTTTCCGCCGGTTTCCGACCGTTCTTTTTCTTCGGTGGGCTGCACGCCGCCATCATGATCGCACTCTGGGTTCCCTGGTTCTTGGGGTTCATCGCAATTCCGACTGAGTTCTCCCCAACCGGATGGCATCAGCACGAACTTCTGTTCGGATATGTACCGGCGGTGATCGCCGGCTTCCTGCTGACGGCCGTTCCTAGCTGGACGGGAAGACGCCCCCTCTCCGGCTGGGCGCTTGCCGCGCTCTTCGGGCTCTGGTTTGCGGGACGTCTTGCGGTTTCCGTATCTGACAAGATCGGTCTCTCGCTGACCTTCCTGATTGCAGGGCTTTTCCTGCCGGTGCTCGCTGTACTTGTTTTGCGCGAACTTGTGACTGCCCGAAACATCCGCAACTACAAGGTCGTGGCCGTTCTCTGTCTGCTTACGATTGCGCAAGCCTTCTTCTTCTACGAGTTCAACCGGTTTGGCCGAAGCGAGGTGTCAGGCAGGCTGGCGATCAGCGCCATCATCCTGCTGATCACGGTGATCGGCGGGCGCATCATTCCTGCCTTCACCGGAAATTGGCTGAAGCAGAACAACCCGGGGCGCTTCCCCGTCCCCTTTGGCAGCTTTGACCTGGCGGCAATGCTCCTGTCGGGCGCGGCTCTTGGCATATGGACGCTGGAGCCCATCTGGGAGCCAGTGGCGCCGGCCGGCGGCATGTTCTGTCTTGCGGCAGGTATTTTGCAGTTCCTCCGCCAGTTGCGCTGGACACCGCATCGCACCCTTCGGGAGCCTCTGGTGACCATCCTTCACGCAGCCTTCCTATTCTTGCCGGCCGGCTTCGTCTTAACGGGCGCCGCCCAGCTCCTGGACGATCCCGGCCTCCGTTCCGCAGGCATTCATGCCTGGACAGTGGGTGGCATCGGAACAATGACGCTGGCCTTGATGACGAGGGCGACGCGGGGTCACAGCGGCCAGCCGCTGCACGCTCCTGCCTCCACCGTCGTGTGCATCTACGTGGCAATCATCACGGCATCGATCGCGCGCATCGCCGCCGCGATCTGGCCGCAATACACCATGCAGCTTCTGCCGCTTGCGGGCCTCGCTTGGGTTGTCGCCTTCCTCTCCTTTGCCTTCATCTATGGCAGGTTCTTGCTGCTAGCCCGAGAAGGCTGAAGGTCTCGGCGCAGCCTCGTCATGCTTGCGTCGCCACAAAGACAGGACACCACGGCCGTCCTAGAAGCGGGGGGCTGCGGATCGGAAAAGCTCCATCCGGCACTTTGCAAGAGATCAGGGGTCCAGGAATGAGCTATATCGACACCAACCAGACCGTAGCTGCTTTCGCGGCCACCCTTCCAGGGGCTGCGGAGGTATTCCGCCGTCACGGCATCAGCTTCTGTTGTGGCGGCGAGCAGTCTTTGCAGGAGGCAGCTGAAAAGGCCGGTCTGCGTTTGGAGACGCTGCGGGATGAACTGCAAGCACTTATCGACGGGGCTTGCCGGGATGCTCCTGAAGAGACAGCCTTGCTGATCTCTCATATACTGGATCGGTATCATGAGACACATCGGGCGGAACTGGCATGGCTAATTCCGCTTGCACTGAAGGTCGAGCGGGTTCATGGCCAACATCCGGAAGCGCCCGTAGGGCTTGCCGCAGCACTGGAGGAGTTGCAGCATGATCTTGAGCAGCATATGCGCAAGCAGGAGCAGGTCCTGTTTCCGATGATGCAGGGCAGTGACGGCGCGACGGTGCATGACCGCGGACCCATGCCGTTGCAAGAATGCGAGACCGAAGCGCTGGACATTCGTGGTATCGAGCACGTCACCCAGGGACTTAACCTACCCGAAGGCGCTTGCAACTCATGGCGCTCGCTTTACCTCGGGGTGCGTAAGCTGATCGATGATCTGGTCATGCACCTCTATCTCGAAAATACAAAACTGTTTCCAAGGTTCGAGCGGCCGGCAGGCCTTCAGCCTTGACGGCGGCTATGTAAGACACAGCAAAAGGATTTCGCATGATCGGCTGGGATAGCGCGTGGACGCAAGAATGCCGGGGGTGGACGTGGCCATATCGGAAACCTTCGGGTTCTTGCGCCAAGACGCCATTGAACACTCGCTCCCGAACATGCGACGTCGTGGAGTGTTGTTCAGCCCAATGCCCACCCGAGCTTGCTGCATTTGTTATCGAGGATCTCCATGGGTGAAGCGCTGAAGCTCGCGAGCTGGGGCTGCGACTTCGGACAGGTTACCTCTTCGCAAGGCCGATGCCCCTTGCGGAGGCAGTGGCATTCAAGAGTACAGCAGCGGAACAACTTCGACCTCTAAAGGCCACCACAGGCCACTGACCTCATCTCGTGGAGTGCCCCCGTTGATTTCCACTGGGGGCTGACCCGGCGCAGCCAGATATCTCCATTGCGAATTCGGCAAAATGCTTCTAGCCAGTTCTGCGGCAGGCACGTGCGTCTAACTCACAATGAAACTTCGGGAGAGCCAGTCATGCACATTGCTGCAGCCTTCGTCATCTTTCTAACGGCCAGCGTTGCCGCCCATGCGCAAGGTGTAGAACAGGTTCGGGACGCGTTGACCAAGATGCCGAGCCCCTTGCTGAACACCCCCTCTCCGGTTCAATTCAGCTTCGTGGATGTGGCGGCGCTGCGTAAGCTGGGGGGTGGAGAGGGTCTCCACCCCCGGATAGTGGCACGGGCGATAATGGTAGACGCGCTGCCGCACTTTGTCGCGCTCCGGGCCCGCGGGTTGCACTATTGGGCTGAAAGGTCTCTCGTGGATTTGGCAAACATTCGCTATCTCGCAGCCTCTAGCCTTCAGCCTGTGATCTGGGGCTTTGATAGCGAGAATACTGCCGCAGCGACGATCGCTGCTCTCGACGCCGCCGACTTCGATGCCGTCGGAACCGAAGGCATGCTCAGCAATGGCGGGGCCCCCGATCCTGTCAAAGTGGAGGCTTTCGACCCCTGGCGTTCCGCCGGCCGCCATAGCTCTTTCCTTGCAGCCAAGGGTGATGCGATCGTTCAAGCGATAGCACCAAGGCTAGTCGAGGCGGCGCTCCGTGGTGAGCCAAATATGGCCGAGAGTGAAGTCGTGAGTGCCGCCCTGGGCGGTATCGAGGCGGCGCTCGGAGATGGGACGCTAGTACAAGCCATGCTGATAACCCCACTCGTGGGCCTCGGCGGCGCAGACACAGAGATGCTGCTCAATGCTGGGGCAGACCTCGACGCCATGCGAGAGAAGCTCGAAGCCGAACTTGCGCCTGGAACCGAAGGCATTCCTTCCTACCTCGGCGGATTCATCGCCGACGCTCAGGGGGACCAGCCGAGCGTTCTGATCTCACTTGCTTATCCCGACTGCGCTACCGCCGAGCGTGCTTCCGCGCAAATGGCCGACCGTTTGGCTGGCATTATGCCGGAGGATGTACGCGGTGACATGGAACACGCCACCCTCGAGACATCGAGCGGCCTCTGCGCGGCAACCCTGAACGTGACCGGCACCAGCACGGACGGCCTTGGCAATCCCACCTTCGATGCTTTCATCAAGTATCGCCAATACTTCGTGGCCCTTCAGATCGGCAAGGCGGAGTGACCAAAAATCCATTCTTCTGCAGCCGGCAAAAGAGCCTCGTCGCGGTGGCCCGTGGAGACCGCAAGTGGATTGCCAGAAACCGCCGTGAATCTCAGACAGGTAGATATTGCACTTCGACTGCGTGAGGCGACCAAGACTACCGACTTACCAGGCGTCTAACAGGGTGAATGGACCCAAGCTGGAGATATGCTTATGCGGCTTTCCATATTGACCCTGCTGGCTGCTTCGGCAGCGTTGGCCTCCCCCGTAAAGGCCTTTGATGCTGGCGGGTTCGCATTCCAGCAGCATCAGCACCAACTCTTGCAGCAGCAGACCGCGCCGAATAACAATGCTAGGCCCCGACAGCAGCACTCTAGCGACAGCGCCTCCCAAGTTCAGGCACTCAAGGCGCAACACATGAAACGGCTGCGGCCCGAGTACGAGCGGCGCGTGCAACGCGATGGTCTGCGCAGTGCCAATCAATGGCTCAGCCAGGAAGCCTACCGACTTGGTCAAGAGGCCGGTCAAATGGTGCGGTCGCAGTAGCCTTTGAGGTGTACTATCCGGCCACCGCAACTATTTGGGTTTGCATGCTCGCTGCTTCACCTATTATGCCATAGATCTGGTCAACGATATTGGGTGACTGACACAGATGATGCGGGGGGAAACGGCGACGGTTGCGCGGAATGATGTGGAAGACTTGGTGTTGCGTGCGCAAGGCGGCGACCAGCAAGCTTTCAACAGGCTGATCACCGAGCAGTATCGCTTCATCTTTCGGGTGGCATTCCGTGTGCTGGGCCACAAGAGCGATGCCGAGGATGTCACTCAGACGGTTTGCATGCGCCTCGCAACGGCCCTTTCCAGTTTCAACCGGGGGGCCAGCTTTTCTAGTTGGCTATATCGCATCACCATCAATGCCGCCCGAGACCTGCAGCGGTCCCAGAAGCGCCGGCAGAATCTGGCCGACGGGGTAGCAGCTTTCGCGCCGGACTACGCTGAAGCCGAACAGGAAGCGGGGCGCCAGCTCGACGATATCTGGAACATCATCCGGAGCCTGCCGGAAAAGCAGCGGGATGCCGTGATCCTTGTTCACGGCGAAGGCCTGAGCCAGGAAGAGGCGGCGCGGATCATGTCCTGCCAGAAGGTCACCGTTGCGTGGCACCTGCACAATGCGCGCAAGGCATTGCGAGACCTGCTATGATCAATTCCATGCCGACTGACCCGCTGATGAACCTGCCTCCCGACCGCATCCCGGAGCCCTCCCAGGCTCGGATGAGCGAGACCGTTGCCGCCGCGCAGCAGCTGTTCACACGGAAACCCGTCAAGGCGGACAGCAAGCGCAGTGCCGGCCGACGCCAATTTTTCGCCGGGTCCTGGATGGAAGCCATACTGGGCGCAGGTCTCGTCACGGCGGCGGGGATAATCGCCATTTCCCTTGCGCCAACTCTCCTCACTACTGTGCCTCCGCCGGGTTCAGAACCCTTGCCTGCCGAGGCTTTTCGAACGGATATGCGCCAGACACCGGGTATGCGGCCCGCAGATCTCGACATGATCGCGCCGCTTGAGCCGGCTACCTTCGGCGATCTGCGACTGGGCGTTCGCAATGTTGACGACCGTTTCGGTCTCTACCTGGTCGACGACAAGGGAATCGAAAAGACACTCCTGTCCGGCAACAAGGGCACCCAGGATGCCATTAGCGTTACCGATGCGATGCTCGCCGACTGGAACGGCGAGCAGGTCTTATCTGTGCGGTCCGGTTTCGGGGACCTGCAGCGCTGGGATGCCTTCGTGAAGGGTCAGTCTGGTTTTGCGCTTTCGCCTGCGCTTAGCCGCATCATATGGGACGCAGCGGACGCGCAGGATGTGCAGGACCGCCTGGCGGCCACAGGAACTGCTGACTGATCCGGCCAAGAATGGTCGCTCTCGCGTCGTCTTACCAATGACAGACACGAGGTGCCCACCATGACCCGTCGCGTATCGATGCTTTTCGCCGCTATGGCCATTTTGACCGCAACTGGTAGGGCGGCTGCAATCACTGCCGCTCCCTCGACCCAACTGAAAGTCGGACGCACGGAAATCCATTGCTACAAGAACCCGTGCCCTTGGAATGGAGTATGGCCCGCGAGCCGGGCGGCTCATCCGAACAATCTTCTCTGGAGTGGCCCCACGCCTCCGCCGATGACGGGCAACGCGGCGGATCTCGCTCGTGTTCGCAGCGATTACCTCGAAGGCTGCACCCTGGTCGAAGCGCGGTTCTCAGGAAGGGTCATCGCAGTGGAACGGATCATCGGTAAGTGCTGATCTAGGCATGAAACACTGGACCAATGCCTTTGGTCGGCAGCATCTATGGGCAAGAATGAACGGGGTATTTCATGCGCAAGACAACGATGATTATGGCAATCGTTGTGGCAACCGCGCTCGGCGGAACCGGCCTCTACCTGAGCACCCGCGAACACCCGGTGGCGACAGAGGAACTCAGCGAAGCACTGCTGGCGACGCCATCCGATGCGTCAGCATTGACGGCCATCTTCTCGCGGTTCCTGACCTCAGATATGGACCTGAGGGACCGGCAAGCCACTCTCGAGGAAAACGGTTTTCGCTGCAGCATTGAAGCTGCCAATGTCGAAGGCAGCCGCTATCTTCGCTGCCTGCGCCCAACACGGAACACCAGCTATTGCCAAGGCATCAAATACTACGCCTACGAAACCCTTGATGGCGAAATCATCGAAACGCTCGGATCGGCCTATGATGCCAGCGGGGACAGAAACGTCCTCGGCCAGTGCACCGGCCCGCGGGACGAGTACTTAACGGGTAGGGTCTCGGCCGACTAAGTCGGCGGAGACCGGTTTACTCGTCCATCGCAGCATAGCCATCCCGCTTGAGGGGGACGTTGCCCACAACAGCCAAGTCCCACCGGCGCCCGTGTCCTAATCCGGAATCGCGCACGATACGCTGTAGCGGGCGACCTGCGGGGTGGACAACGACTCTCCTTCACCCACTGTGACGACCGACAATTCTGCAAACTGACCGGCATACCCGAAGCTGCAATAGCCAAATTGGGTTCCCGAGCAGGACTGCACCTCGTAAATGCCCGCCGCTTTCAACTCGTCGCTCCGGACGTCCATCGGTTCGCCCGGCCGGATGCCCAGAACGGGCCCCCAACCGGCAGATTCCAGCCTCTTGCGTGCCTCGGCAATGGGCATTCCGTAGATGTTGGGCACCGACGCCTTGCGATCGCAAAAGCGCTCAACCGGGGCCAGCTTACCAAGGGAAACCGCGCCGCTTGCGTCAACATGCATATCGACAACTGGCTGAGGAAGAAAGTCTCCGCTCCAGATCCGGATAGCCGCCTTCTCGAAGAGTTGGACGCTACCGATGCGTGTAGATGATTCCTTTTCGCCATAGACCAGCCAGTGCAACTGGTCATCGTCGAAGAGACCCACATTGCCGTCGGTCATCTGGCAGGATCCGCTGGTGCCCGGCGCGAAGCCACCGACGAAGCTCACCACATCCATGCCATCCAGGGAGACCTCTCCGGTCACTGCCCAGCCGAGAGCTGTAGCCAACCTTCCGCCTGCGGTTTGCGGCTGGATCATTAGATGGGCGCATAGGTCAGCCTCGACTGGCTGAGTCGGCGGGGGTAGCCGCGTCAGGGGGGTCGTGACAAGCCCGCCCGTCTCAAAGGTTGCGGAGGCGGCTGAGGCTCCGTTCACAATGGCTGGGCTCCACCACACCCATGCTGCTGCCACGCAGGCGAGACGCTGTCTCATAGCTTGTTTCCGATGCGAGATGGTTCCCTCGGAGTCACCAAATATCATTCTCGACCAGCACTTTTAAGTCCTGCTGTCCGTCAGCGGCCGCATCGACTTCAAAACGAATTAGTCTGAACAGGCCGAGATAGTAGCCCCACTGGGTCCTGGTGCGGATCTCGTCGGTGTCGGGCCAGCTTTCGATTGCGATCATGGTGCGGCCATCGGGTTCGTATTCCGCATTGAACACTTCCTTACGGTCCTGCAATGCTATGGCAGTCTCATCGATATCGGCGTCGACTCCCGATGCAATTACGGGCGTGGGGAAGACTTCATCCGATACGGTCCCATATTGATCAGACAGCACGAAGACGAAGCTCTGGCCGTTGTCGAGCTTGCGACAGGCAAATGCCACCAGCAGCGCGCCGCGGGCGGCAGTCTCCTCACCCAGCCGCAGGCTGTAGCTCTCCGGTGGAGCGTCTTTGGCGTCGCAAACTTCTGGCCGGCTCGACTGATGGTGGAAGACTGCTCGCTGGAGCGCAAGCCCTTGCCAGCTTTCCTCTTTCGCCTGTCCAGAGCCTACAACCAGCAACGCGGCGATCGTCACCGTTGCCTGGACGACGATTCTCTGACTCGTTGGTCGGGCTTTCGAATGCAAAGCAGCCATGAGCTTGCCTCCCTAGAGGGTTCAGAGATGAGACGTCTTTGGAGGCTAGGATATTGGTATTCCCGACGAGAGTGCTCAGAAAAAAATGCAGCCGCAGAGCCAAGCGTTGCGCTCACCCCGTCGTCCTATTGAGCACCAAACCACGCCCACGCGTGCCGACATAGGGACAAGACCATGACCGCCTCATCTCACCTTGGGCGTAGCGGAGCCGGGCTACTCGGCCTCTACATAGCGCTTTGCTTGCCGATCACCGCAGCCGTCGGCCAGTCGGACATCCTGCCGCGAAACAGCCGGCAGGCTGCAACCGCATTTGCCGATAATGTGGAGGAGATCATCGGAATGTTGCCGACGACGCGAGAGCACTTCGAAATCCGGATCAATCGTTGCGAGGGCGCTCGGGGTGAGATGAGAGACAACATCTACGCCGTCTGGATCGGCACTCGGCTCGTTGCCGAAATGAACGACGCGGATCGCATAATTCTCACAGTGCTCGACGACTGGCGGGAGCGGGGCTGGACGATTACCCGGGATCGAGTGCTGGACAATGGCGGCGTCAACATCGCAGCCGTCGACCCCGCGAGTGGCAACAGCTATAGCTTCGACTCCGGTTTCGCGCCGCATCCTGGGCGTTACCTTGTTGGCCATTTCAGCTCCCCATGCTTTGAGGAGCCAGTGGGTGCCGTTCCATTCGGCCGCGTAAAGGCTAAGTAAGTCGGGGCGCCCCGGCGTAACGCAGCCCGTCAGGAGGGCATCCTGATACCGGCGGAGCCGCCGAGTGCGGCTGGAGCTGTAGTTGGTTGGCTCGTCCGTCGTCATCAGACGCCGCTCGTTACTCCGGACCCGTACGATACGCTGACCACAGCTGCATCCTGGCTTAACAAAGAGCAAGAATTCTCGCCACATCGAGAATGCCGTGCTCGAAGTGACCGCTGTTTAGCGATGCACTGCTAACGGTAATGCTCAAGAAGAAGGATACGGTCGTCGGTTGTTGCCTGCATGGATGGAAGGGTGTCACCGCTCCAGAGAAGTTCGTGCGGAGCGACGGGCTGGCCCCGGGCGTGAGAAACATTCCGGGCAGGACTTCTTTGTAGAAGAGGACGTGGTCGGGGCACTCTTGCCATAATGAATGGCGACGAACCGGCAGCGCCCGACGGACTGCTGATCCGTGTCAGGTCCAAAGGGGGCCGTATGAGCAATAGTCGATACACGCTTGAGGAGAGACCGATGGTCAGTCATTTCACCGACCTATTCATCAATCGTGAGTACCAGTTCAGCTTGGGTGTCGATGAAGAGACCGGGTTGCACTACTTGTCTACGCTCATCACCAGGGACGGGTTGCACCTCCTTGCCCAGTACGAGGCGTACTATCGCATCGAAGCCGAAGAATTCATGCGTTTTCGCGACAATCCTGCTTCGGCAAAAGAGTTCATCGATACCTGCCGCAGGAACGGGCATCGGGATCGCCTGATCAGCTCGCTACCGGAATAGTCGAGAGCCGCTGTTTACGGCGGCATCAGCCACATCCCAACTTTGGTGGCTAAGCGCTGCCGAGAGCTCAACGCGGAACTGTGAACGACGGTAGTCGCAGGCGATGTTCGTGGTTACACCCTAAAGCCAGCCGGTGAAACTGGCGCGGCGATCGAAGCTGGTCAGGGTGGTGGCAAGCCGAAGTCAGCGACTGTGACACCCTCGGCATGGCTCTGTGGCCACGCACAGAGCACCGCAGGCCC
Organism: Pseudorhizobium flavum; assembly: GCF_902502825.2. Next base: position 3,881,445 of record NZ_LR723670.1, on the reverse strand, counting down.
TCGACGCCTTGGTCCTGAGCCTTCGACTCCTGCCTCAGCACCCTCTTTGGTCGCCGACCGTGCGTGCAACGCTCTGTCATGATAGTCATCGTTTGCTGAACCGATGTCGTGGGCTTAGGCACGCCCCCGGCTATTGACTGGCGGGTCACCAATCCGAGCAGCGTCCCTTTTCCCGGCGGTCGCGTTCAATCGATGTCGCACCAAGAACACCCAGCGGCCGATCGTCCTGTATGTACCGGTAGCCTCTTGCCCAGATCAAGGAGTTCGCAATGAAACCGTTCACCGCCACCTTTATTGCGTGTCTTGCTGGCCTTGGTGTCTCCCCGGCGGCGGCGGATGACGGTTTCGATACCTGCATGGCGGAAAGCGGAGGCGTGACAGTCGCCATGCTGGATTGCATCGGCACCTCCAGTGACCGAGCCCAATCCGCCATGGACACCATTCTTGCCGAACACCGTCCGCAGATGGCGCCTGAGAAAGTGCGGGCGTTGGATGCCGCACAGCGGGACTGGCCGGCCGACCTGAACGTTCAGCCACTCAACCAGACTAGGAAACTGCGATGATCAGGACAAGGAGCAGAGTGCTCGCCGCCTTGATACTGATGCTGGCTTCAGCGGGGGTGGCGACGGCCACTCCGCGCCAGGAGGAACCTGTCACCCACCCGGTGTCCAAAACGTCACAGGAGCTTTCCGCCAGCTTGGAGAACGCCTTGACCGCAGAGAACCTGGCTGCGGTGGAAGCCGTACTCGCTGCCGGTGCAGATCCGAATTGGATAGACTCTGGCGGCAAGACCGCCGTGCACCGCGCCGCCTTTGCCGACGATCCACAGTTTCTCGATATCGTCCTGGCTCATGGTGGTGATCCGAACGCGCGAGGCCTGGCGGGCACCACGCCGCTGATCGATGCGATCCTGGCGAGATCTCAACCTCTTTATAAGGTTGAGAGGCTGCTGGCTGCCGGGGCAGATCCAGATTCAGCAGACCCAAATGGAGGCACACCGCTGCACACCGCCGCCCGCACGAACAACGGCAAGGCGATCCTCATCCTTCTCAATGCCGGAGCCTCTCCCTTAGCCGAAACGGGTGGCAAGACCTTTCAGACATTCTATTTCGGTTATGCGCGCTCAATTCTCAGCGACCGGGCGCTGGCGGAACGTCGCGAGGTGGTAAACTGGCTACAGCAAAACGGCGTCCCCCTCGAGCCGCAAGCCGAGTCAGAATAGCTCCCTATGAAGTGGTCGGTTACGTCGTCTGCTTCGTGTGCTCCAGTTGCCACTCATCATAGCCTTTTGACGAGATCGTCGTTCCCACTTCAGAAGAAGGAACTGCTCGGCTGAAAAGATAGCCTTGTGCGGTAGTGCAGCCTCTTGCTCGCAGATAGCGTGCTTGATCGCTCGTTTCGACACCTTCTGCGATGGTTTCCATGTTGAGGCGCTTGGCCATCTGCAGCACTGCATCGACGACTGCTGTCGCCTTAGGATCGTTTTCTCCGATTTGGCTGACAAACGACTTGTCGATCTTTATCGCATCAACAGGGAATGGTTCTGTCGCGAAGCGGATCGAGGTCACACATGGTGAGCTATGCGCGCAGCAGCTCAGGCAGCAATTAGCTCGAATTGTTCCGCGATTGACGTAAGTGGACTGCAGGCGAACCTCGCCTGTCGTTTCCGCATCATGTGGACCATCTCGATGCCTGACAGAATGGTGGCGGCTGTGGCCGCGGATTTGAAGCCGAGCATGGACCGAACGCGGCGCTTGACGCGTCGATGGTCTTGCTCGATCCGATTGTTGAGATATTTGCTCCTCCGAATGTGGATCGGTTTGAGTGAGCGTCGCGATCGGTCGCGTAGGCGGTCTTCGGCATCGCTGGAAATGACGGCCTCGTGATTGGTTTGGCTGCCGTCAATGACGATGCGATCTGGGCGCCCATGACGTTCCAATGCCTTGCGAAGGAGGCGTTTGGCTGCTGGCAAGTCACGGTTTGCGCTGAAGAAGAACTCGACCGTGTCGCCGAGGCTGTCGATGGCGCGGTAGAGATACATCCACTTGCCGCGGACTTTGATGTAGGTCTCGTCCATATGCCACTTGCCGGTAACGCTCCGCTTGTGCCGGTTAAAGCGCTCCAGCAACTGAGGCGAGAAGTGGACGACCCAACGATGGATGGTGGAGTGATCGACGTTCACGCCACGCTCGGCCATCATCTCTTCCAAGTCGCGTAGGCTCAAATTGTAGGCCAGATACCAACGAACGCACAGCAGAATCACCGATCGGTCGAAATGGCGGCCGTTGAACATCACAAGCTCCCCGAAAATCAGAGGGCTTGATGCCCGACAGAGATTGCCATTCCGTTTGCGACAGAACCGATCGTATACATCATTGAAGGGATTCGAACCGACGACGAAGACGTAATAGAGTCGGAGAAAGAACTGATTAGGGAGAATCTCCTGCCCAATCTTCGTGGCCGTGCCGGATACGGATCACGAAAACCGTACCGTCTTCGTTGATGCGATAGACGACGAGGTGAGCTTTGAAGGGATGGATCCTGACAGACGGAGAAATTTCATGGCGCTCGCGCGCCATTCGTGGGTTTTCGGCAATGAGTTCGAGTACGGCGAAGAGCTCGTCATGATATCGTTTGGCCACCAGTGATCCAAAGGCGCGGATACCTTCTTCTGCGATGGAAACGATATCCTCTTCCGCCCGGACCGAAAGGCTGAATGGCATCAAGCACGTCCGCGGCTGATCTCAGCTAGCTCGGTTGCTGCAGCAAACAGCTCGTCCTTTGAACGACGCCCCAACCCACTTGTGATCCCGTCGTCGACAAACCGCTGCATCTGGGCAATCTTGTGCGTACGAGCCTGGTCTCTGCGGATTAGGTCCCTGACGTAATCGCTTACGTTTGAATATCGACCCGTCTTGGCTTGTGCTTCAACCCAGTCTTTCATGGGGTCCGGCAGGGATACATTCATCGTCGCCATCACAGTCTCCTTAGACCCCAAGAATAGCCGCTGATGGCAAAGTTTGTCAAATAGCTCGTGATTGCGCGATACGCTCTTGATAGGACCTGAACCGTCGACCTTTCGAGGCGCCTGCGAGCCTTTACTCAGGAACGCCATGGGTCCACGAGGATAACCCCGGTGCCCTGGAAATCTTGAGTGTTGCGTGTAACGACCACAAGCCCGTGCACGACTGCCGTGGCAGCGATGAGTGCATCAGCTTCGTTGCGGCGATCCGGAATATGCAAATGGGCACATCGCGTCGCAATCGCTTCGTCGATAGCGACGATGCGCTGAGCGAACTCCGGGCGTACTCGGCTATCCATCCAGGCTCGTAAGCGAGCGCCCTGCTCAATGTCACGCCGCTGGATGCTGAGTATCCCGCGCTCAAGTTCTAGAATTGTTATGGCAGAAATATACAGATCTCGGGAGTCCTGCGCGCTTATCCAAGCCGTCACGTTCTGATCAGCTTTACCGTCCCCAACCTTACGGAGCTCAGAGACAACGTTTGTGTCGAGCAGATATCTCAAGACAGATCAACTTCGCGAGTTGCGATGACTGATCGAGACGGATCGAAATCGATGTTCGACAATCCAGGCATGGAAAGGGCATCGACAAGATTGTGACGCTTACCTGTCAGACGCTCAAACTCACCGTACGTCATCAACACGTGCGAAGGTCTGCCTCGATCAGTGATAACGACAGGTCCCGCTTCAGCAGCTTTTTTTGCTCTGCCAACATCATGATTCAATTCGCGGCTGGTCAAGCTGGTAGTAGCCATATGCACCTCCATGTAGGAACGTACCTACACATAGCGCCTTCATGCTGCCTGCGCAATGCCCTCCTGGTACGACGTAGCTGTCCAGGCTTTTACGCCTTGACCGGAACCGCGGAAAGGCTCTTCAGCTTTCCTCTGCCGGAACACCGACGAAGGTGCGCGGAGCAAAGCAATACCAAGTATGACAGATCGTGACGACTTCCTGTGTTACAGGTTCGGATTGGCCCGCTTTACGCATTTAAGCGCCCGCCCCTAGTTCCGCACGCCCTCGGCCTGAGGCCCGAGAAAAGATGCGGAATGACACATGCCCAACTAAGAGCTTTCCAGACGCCATTTTCAGAAGAAGGTTTCGACTTATTGCGAACTCCGCATTGCCCCCGTCGCGCCGGATTGGATCGTAGAGAACATACGGCCCTACCTTCTGGGTCTGATAACATTTCGAAAGACACCCGCGCTTGCGCGCAACCGGTATGACTGGCGGCAGAACGCACACGATTGTGGGATCGATGAAGCGCTGACGATGACGCTGAAGACGCAGCTGCGGCCGGCACTGGATGCAATCATGCGCTGGCTAAAGGAACCGCCTGTAGAAGACGACGCGTTGAATGGGGCGAGGCTGCGAGCCAGCACGCTGAATGCTGGTGGCAGACGAAAGTCTGTACCCACAGCGACGACTCAGGGACACGCGGGCGGCAGGGTCGCGAGATCGCCCTCAGCCAGCCGTCGAGGCCCAAAGCCGAACCCCATTTCAGACAAACCAGAGCCGCTATATGAGGCGAATGAAGACCCGAGTTCTTTCGCCGATGCACTCGCCTATCACATGCGGCGCTTTGGCGAGAGCTATTGGCAACTCCACCGGGCGGTCGTTCGGATAGACGAAACATTCGATGCAAAGACCTTGCTATCGTGGATCGAGGGCCATCGTGTGCCTCGTTCCGCCGCAAGCTTCACCATCCTCGGCCGGATCGAACACAGGTACGGGCTGGCGCAGGGATACTTCAAAGCGAAACTGCCACATCAGTCCCGGGCGCTCTATGGCCACCATCTAGATGACGTTAGTCCGGCCGAACGCCGCCGCCTTGCCTGGCATCTTCCCGACGACTTCGGCAGCCTGCCCTTTTCTAAGCGCGAAGAGATCCTGGAATGGGTGCGGCGCGTCATCATCTCGGGGTCAACAGATTACAGACGGTTCCAAGCCGCAGCGACGAAGCAGCCTTACGCGATCCGGTTTCCCGGGATCACGTATGGCGGGAGTGCACTTTCTCCTCGGCTAACGGCTTCCAAAGGGCTGCGGGATGATGACGAAGAGGCACCTACGACAGAGGCGCTTGAGGATCCGGATCTGCTTTCCGGTGTCCTCGATGCACCGCCTCGGCTTGCGATGGAAATGGCAGATCTCATCCGCTTCAAGACGTCGACACGCCGTGAGCAAGGAACTTTGGTTTCCGGGAGGGACGATGTGACCGGCCCGTACGATCTCCTCCTGGACCATGTTGCGGATACGGACATTCCGAGTTATTCCGGTATCCGCCGTTCTGGTAGCCAAGACCGTGGCGAACTTATATCAAAATAACTAGTTGCGCCCTTCTGCAAGCGACGCCGGATTGGGAACTGCACGACCAGTTGAGGGCATTTGAAATGCCGGTGAACCCTTCGTTATCGCCGAGCCAGCGGTACCGGAAGTTGCTACGCACTCTCACGCGATATGATCTCAAACCCGAGCCGCGTCACCCGCCCGGATGGGGTCTTGCCTGCTAGGCGCGCCAGGAGCATTCGGCCCGCCTCCATGCCCGTTTCCCGCACCGGGAACCTGATCGTCGTTAATCCCGGTCTGATCCAGCCGGACACGATGCTATCTCCAAATCCCGCAATCGCGACACGACCGGGGATATCCAGATGCAGGTCAAGGGCGTGGCGGATGGCTCCAACTGCCACGTAATGGCCAGCAAACACGACTGCATCAGTCTGCGGATGTTCCCGAATGATCGTGCCGATGATCTCTCCGCCCTGCCCCGTTCCCGGGGTGGCTGTAATTTCATAGGCGACCGGCGCATCAAGACCGGCTTCTTCGGTCGCCAGCCGCAAACCCGCAAGACGATCGGCCATGCGACTGTCGTCCAGTCCAATATGACCGACGAACGCCAAGTGCCGCCGCCCCTTGCCAATTAGGTAGCGCCCAAGCGCTGCACCTGCATCCACATTGGAGGAGCCAACGCTCATGTCGAGCGGCTCAGGATTATAGTCAAACATCTCCACCACGGGCGTGCCGGAACGGCGCAGGAGATCGACGCAGTTTGGACTGTGGTCTTTGCCGGTCAGCAGTATGCCATCGACCCTATGCCCCAGAAACGTCCGCACCAGATCGCACTCAGCGTCAACGGAAAAATGCGAGTGGCCAAGCAGGATCTGGTAGCCCGCTGGTTCAAGCACGTCAGCTGCCCCTTGCATCACCATGGAATGGATCGGGTTGGCGCTCGTCGGAACCACAACCCCGATCACCCGGGTGCGTGCGGAAGCGAGGCTCGAGGCCTGTCGATTGGGGATATAGCCAAGCTCGGCCGCGATCGCCAGCACGTGCTCACGCGTCTTGCGCGAGACGCGGTCCGGATTACTGATGCAGCGAGACACGGTAACGGCCGACACGCCTGCTGCTTGTGCGACCTCCTGTAAACGAACGGGGGAATTTATAGGTGAGACTGGTTGCGACATATCCGTCCAGGTTTATGAAACCGACATATACAGGCCGGATGCGAATGAACAAGCTTGCTTGACTTCTCCATGGCATAGATCCTATCAGAATGGAAAGCGTTTTCCAAATGAGTTTCTCCATGGCAAAGATCCGAGCCTCGGTTATCGGTGCTGGCTGGTACGCAGCGCAAAACCACATTCCTGCTTTGGCGCGACGCAGCGACGTCATCCTGGATGGCGTATCGCGACTTGGCCAGGAGGAACTTTCAAAGGTGAAGGAGCATTTCGGCTTTGCCTTTGCTTCTGAAGATTTCCAGGAGGTTCTTTCCCGACGCCCCGACGTGGTGATCGTCGCTTCGCCCCATCACCTGCACTATCAGCATGCCCGCGCGGCGATCACATCGGGAGCGCATGTTCTTTGCGAAAAGCCGATGACGCTGGATGTGGGCGAAGCCTGGGATCTGGTGGCCCTGGCCAAGGGCCATGGACGTCATCTTCTCGTCGCCCACGGCTACAATTATCTGCCGCAAGTCGATCACTTGACCCTGAAGATCGCTGAAGGTGCGATCGGGACAATCGAGCACGCAGCGGTCAGCTTCATCTCCGCCACGCGCGATGTCTTTGAAGGCCAGGCGGGTCTGCGGCAGTGGGAAAGCTCACTCTTCAGGCCGGATCGCAGCACTTGGCAGGATCCTGGGAAAGGTGGTGGATTTGCCTATGGGCAGCTCAGCCACGCCCTGTCGCTCTTGTTTCTTCTCACTGGCCTTGCGCCGACTAAGATAGGCGGATCGACCTTCGGGCGCGACGGCATCGACCTTGCCAATGCCGCCAGTCTTTGCCTATCCAATTCAGCCGTGGCAGCAATTTCGGGGGCTGCAGCCATGCCGCAGGGAAACCGGGCATTGATGCGCATCTATCTGGCCGGCAGCGAGGGCGTCATCGCCGCAGAATTTGATCGCGACTTTTGCGAAATTCGCCAAGTAAGCGGCGAGGTTGAGCGCTTGAACCTTTCCGATGGAGACTGGGCTTATCGCTGCGATGGCCCGGTAGATGCGCTCGTCGATCTTGCGCGCAATGCCGGTACGAACCTGTCCACCAGCATCAACGGCGCCCAGACCGTCGCAACCATTGCGGCACTGCTGCAATCTTCCCGGCAGGACGGACAGGTTCAAACCATCCGGGCTCATCTGTGACGGCAGAAGCGATGGGCTCCACCAAGGCATTCCTGCTTCGCATCCGGCAAGGCAAGATTGCAGAATACAAGCGCCGCCACGCGCAGATCTGGCCGGAGATGGTCGAGGCGCTCGAACAGCTCGGCTACCGGCACTACGACATCTTTGTCCATGAAGACAGTGGCTGCGTGTTTGGCCATGTCCTTATCGATTCCACGGTCACTGGCCAGGCTGATCATCCGACCATTTTGCGATGGCGGGCCTATATGGCCGACGTACTTGAGATGGATGGCGATCTCCCAGTTCAGGAAGCCCTGGAGAAGGTGTTCGCGCTTTCACACCACGTTTAAGCGGCACCGTAGGATCAATCGGGCCTACTGGCCTATTGACGCATACCAGTCGGTTGGAGTAGATGGAAAGCGCTTTCCATTTTATGGAAACGGCGAGCAAGGAAAAGCGGCGCGAGGCCGCGCAGGGGGCATGGGGAGGCCTCTTGTCACTTTGGATTGGGAGGAGAGCATGCCAAAATTTCGTTCAACTGGGGCAAAGAGTGCCGGTGCAGCCGTCTTGGCCGCCGTCTTGCTCTCCACGACAATGGCCTATGGCCAGACCGTGCCGGATGTGCCGCGCAATCGCACCTTAATTAGCCAGGGTTGGGATTACTATAACGCGGTCCCGTCGACAGAGAATTTCAATCCCTATGCCGGGGTTTTGCTCCACCAGCGCAACAGCCTGCACTATACCGTCAATGAAGCGCTGTTTTACACTAATCACTTCACCAATGAGCTGATCCCCTGGATCGGTGAAAGCTACAGCTACAACGACGACTATACACAAGTGACCATCAAGCTGCGCGAAGGCGTACGCTGGAGTGACGGCGAGGCCCTGGATGCCGAGGATGTCGCCTTCACCTTCTCCATGCTGAAGGCCGCAGCACCGGATCTGCTGTTTTCGAGCGCGATCGATGAATGGGTCGCCTCGGCCGAAGTCATCGATCCCTTGACCGTCAAAGTATCCTTGACGAAACCAGGTCCCAGATGGGCCACCGATTTTCTGGCAACGGGCCAGTCAACACGCCTCGTGGTCGTCCCCCAGCACATCTGGGAGGGGAACGATCCCAAGACGTTCAATAATTTCGATCTCGCTAACGGCTGGCCGGTCGGCACTGGACCGTTCAAGCTTGTCAAATCGGATGCCAGCTCGCTGTTTTTCGATCGGCGTGATGAATGGTGGGCACAAGATGCCGGGCTTGTTGAGGCAATGCCGAAGGTGGAGCGGGTCATTTATGTCCCCGCGACCGCCGAAGCCATGCCCCAGCTTTACGCCACCAACCAGATCGATATCGGTCGCAACATCCAATCAGGCGTGTTTGAAGCGATCCGCTTCCAGAACCCAAACCTGACGGCCTGGAACAATGAGGGACCTGTCTGGGGCGCCCCGAATGGCTGCGTCGTCGGCATCCGTTTTAACACGCAGCGCCAGCCTTTCGATAATGTCGCCCTGCGTCAGGCGATCAATGCCGCAATTGACCGCGACCAGATCGTCAACCTCGCTTATGAGGGCTCCGTCAAGAAGGCAATCTTGCCGTTTTCGTCCTATCGCGGGATGCTCGACTATGTCGATCAGCTTGAAAAGAGCCTCGATGTCGGCACCCTGGATCAACACGACCTTTCCAAGGTCGACCAACTGCTCCAGGGCGCCGGCTTCACGAAGAGCGCCGGCACATGGGTGCAGCCGGATGGAAGCCCGCTGCAGATCGCTGTTCAAGTCGGACAGGGCGACCCGGTCGGCCCGGTTCTCGTCCAGCAACTGAAATCGGCAGGCTTTGATGCCATCGTCAATGTCCAGCAGGTGACCGCCCAGACGGAAGCGCTGTCGACGGGAAATTTCGGATTAAGCGTCTATCCCCATTGCGGGAGCCTCTATGATCCCTGGCAAACCCTGGAGCACTTCCATTCCAAATATGCAGCGCCAGAAGGGCAGGCGGCGACCAATCTACGCGCCGTCACGCGCTACGGCAATCCCGACCTCGACGCTTTGCTCGACAAGATGGAAGCCTCCCAGCCCTCGCCGGATAATCCCGAATACATGGAGCTCGTTGAGCAGGCGACCGCGATCTTTGTCCGCGACTTGCCGGAAATCCCGCTGTTTGAGGAAATTCAAACGCAACCGTTCAATACGACCTACTGGACGGGCTATCCCTCCTTTGACAATCCCTATGTCGCCCAACCCCTGCCGTGGGAAGGTTTTGCATTGGTGATCCACCGTCTTCAGCCCACCCAGTAACCCATGGCGAGCGGGTCTTTCAAAAGGCTCGCTTCCCACGAGCTTTGTCACAAGAGTGAACGCGGTGAAAATCAAGCAGATCAGAGCCTTTGCCATCCGCAGCGAGATGGTCGGTGCGCTTTACAGGGAAAAGACGCCTTCGGGCGCACAGCCGCGGCGAGATCCATGGACCCGCCAGGCGCGGGTGGCGGGCCCGATGTCCGGCTACTCACAGTTTAAGGCCAGCAGGTCGAGCTGGCGGCTCGATGGCGCAGTCGGATGCCTGGTCACGGCCGAAGACGGTACGACCGGCTTTGGCGTCAGCCGCCATGGGCGCGCCGTCATCAGTCTGATCAATGATCATTTTTCCCCCTTGCTGGAAGGTCAGGAGGCACTTGCCACCGATCGGGCCTGGGACATGATGATGCGGGCCTCCTCCCCCTATGGATCCTCAGGGATCGCCGCCTATGCCATCAGCGCGGTCGACCTTGCGCTGTGGGACCTGAAGGGCAAGGTTCTCGACAGACCCGTTTATGAGCTGATCGGCGGGCCCGTCCATGACAGCATCTTCTGCTATGCCACAGGAAACGACACCGACTGGCACATGGAGCTCGGGTTTCAGGCAACGAAGCTTGCATGCCCCTATGGCAGCTTTGACGGGCTGGCAGGACTGACGGCCAATGAGGAGCTCGTTCATCGAACACGCGAGATGATCGGCCCGACGGTGGAGCTGATGCTTGACTGCTGGCTCGCCTTCGACCTGGAATATGCCGTTCGCCTTGCAGAGCGTCTTCGCCCCTATGGATTGCGCTGGATCGAAGACTGTCTGCTGCCCGATCAGTTGGAAGCCCATGCCGGACTTCGCAACCGACTGCCGTGGATGAGCCTTGCAACTGGTGAACACTGGTACACGCCCTCAAGCTTTCTGACTGCCGCCAGCCGTCAGTTGGCCGATATTTTCCAACCCGACATCTGCTGGGCTGGCGGGTTGACCGGGTCAATGCGCATCAATCACATTGCCGAAGCGGCCGGGATCGAGGTGATCCTGCATGCCGGGATGAACACACCCTATGGGCAGCATCTCACCTATGCGAGCGCCAACATGCGCTGGGGGGAATTCTTCCTCGGCTCGGCTCCGGGCGTGCCGCTGAAGGACGCCTTGATATTTCCTGGCATGGCCGTGCCCGACCAAGGCCTACTCATACCCAATGCCGAACCCGGCTTTGGACTGGGTCTGACCGAGGCGGTTTTGCAAGACATGCTGATCTGAGGGCTCGCCATGTATTTCCGCTACGTCACTCGCCGCTTCGGCCTCATGCTTCTGGTCATCATCCTGGCTGTCTCGATTAACTTCCTGCTGCCCCGCCTGATGCCCGGAGATCCCGTCGAGGCCCAGCTCAACCAATTGCTGGCGACCGGTAGCGGGGGTGGCGACATCTCGGCAATGGTGGAGTCCTACAGAAGCCGTTTTGGTCTGGATCGGCCATTGTGGGAACAATACCTGTCCTATTGGGGTGCCACGCTTCGCCTTGATCTGGGCGTATCCCTTGCGGCCTATCCCGAGCGTGTCGTTGATGCCATCCTGGCCGGCCTGCCTTGGACGCTTGGCCTTTTGGGCTTTGCGACACTCGTCAGTTTTACGCTTGGCACGCTGCTTGGTGGTCTGATGGGCTGGCCGCGCGTGCCGCGTTGGCTGCAGCCCTTCGGGTCGTCGGTGGTTCTATTGTCCTCTGTTCCCTATTTCCTCATCGGGATGGTGCTGCTTTACGTCTTCGCCATCGTCTGGCGCATCTTCCCCGCGGGCGGAGGATTGCCCTTCGGCATCCAGACCGGCTTCAACTGGGAGACCATATCGGCCATTGCCATGCATGCGGCGCTGCCCGCCGCCTCCATCATCCTGGCCGAGATCGGCGCCTGGGCGCTTGGCATGCGCGGCATGATGGTGAGTGTTTTAGGCGAGGACTACATCTCGCTGGCTGACGCCAAAGGGCTGAAGCCACGCCGCATCTTTTTTTGGTACGCAATGCGCAACGCGTTATTGCCACAGCTGACAAAGCTTGCCCTGGCAATGGGCCACATCGTATCGGGCGCCATCCTAGTTGAGGTAATCTTCTCCTATCCGGGGATTGGCTTTCGCCTCTATCAGGCCATCCAGTCGAATGACTACTTCGTCATCCAGGGCATCGTCCTGGTTCTTTCGATCTCGATCGCCGTGGCGATGTTCATTCTTGACCTCATCTATCCTTTGATCGACCCGCGTATTGCTGCGGAGGAGGCGTGACCATGGCCGCCATTTTCGTCCAGCCGCGACAGCTTTTGCGAAACCGACCGCTCGCCTTCGGTCTTGGAATTTTGGCCCTCATCTGTCTCATCGCAATCATCGGTCCTTTGCTCGTCGATCCTACAGCCGCGCGCGTCGGCGCCACGATTGCCCGCCAACCCCCCTCTCCCGATCATTGGCTTGGTACAGACGGACAAGGTCGCGACATGGTGACCGTGCTGATCCATGCCATGCCCAACACGCTGACGATCGGGGTAGTCGCCGGCTTGATCAGCCTGACCCTGGGAGTGACCCTCGGACTGATCTCAGGCTTTGTCGGGGGGGTGGTCGACACCATCATCCGCGTGCTGACCGACGTCATGATGACGATTCCAGGGATTGCCATCCTCGTCCTGGTTGCCGCCAATGTGCGCGAAATGACGGTGGGATTGATGGCGGTCATCGTCGCCTCCCTGTCCTGGATGGTGGCAACGCGCACCATCCGTGCGCAAACCCTGTCCTTGCGCGAGAGGGGCTATGTCCAAGTGGCGCGGCTCAATGGCAGCAGTGGCCTGAAACTCGTGTTCGTCGAGGTCCTTCCCAATCTCCTGCCCTTTATCGCGGCAAGCTTCGTTGTCACCGTATCGGGAGCCATGCTGGCCACGATCGGACTGGAGGCACTTGGTCTTGGTCCGCAAAACCAGCTCACCCTTGGAACGACCATCTATTGGGCCCAGTTCTACGGCGCCATTCTGCGCGGCATGTGGTGGTGGTGGGGTCCGCCAATCGTCGTGATCTCCATCATCTTCGTCGGCCTCATGCTGACCGCAATGGGACTGGACTCCTTCGTCAACAAGCGTCTGGGAGGCCACGCATGAGCGATCCTCTCCTCGATATCCGCAATCTCACCATAGAATACCCGACCCCTGCCGGTCGCTTTGTTGCCGTCGACGACGTCAGCTTTGACATCGGCGCAGGAGAGCGGTTCGGGCTGGTGGGCGAGTCAGGCTCGGGCAAATCGACCACCATTCTTGCACTCATGCGCATGCTGCGCGGCGGCGTCGTGTCGAAGGGGCAGATGCTGTTGAACGGACGTGACCTGGCGCAGGTGCCGGACGCAAGCTATCGCCGTTTGCGGTTTGCCGAGATGTCACTGGTGCCGCAGGGCGCCATGAGTTCGCTGAACCCGGTGCTGCGGATCGGCCGCCAGATCAACGATATCTTTGAGGACCACGGCGTCATCCATCCGCCCAAGGACAGGGTTTCCATCATCGAGGACCTCCTGCAGCGCGTCGGCCTGCCTGCTGCCGTGCGCCATCGCTTCCCCCACGAACTGTCCGGTGGGATGAAACAACGCGTCTGCATCGCCATGTCGATCGCGCTAAAGCCAAGCGTCATCCTCGCCGACGAACCGACCAGCGCCCTTGACGTGATGGTGCAAAAGCAGGTCCTGGCGACGCTCGGGCGGGTGCAGAAGGAGCTCGGAGCCGCCGTCATCCTGATCGGCCATGACATGGCGCTGATGGCCCATTTCGTCTCGAAGCTGGGGGTCATGTATCGCGGAAAGCTCGTCGAGATGGGACCGGTCAAGGAGGTCTTCGCCAATCCGCAACACGACTATACCAAGATGCTGATCAACTCCCTTCCCACCTTTGAACGGCGAACTCGTGCCGCTGCGGCCGATAGGAGGTCAAGTTAATGGGACTTCTGGAAGTTAGGGCGGCAAGCGTCGTCTTTCATGCGGGGCGAGCAAGCGCCAAGACGGCCTTGCACGACATTTCCTTGTCGATTGGAGGCAAGACACCCTCAATCACGGCGGTGGTGGGCGAAAGCGGCAGCGGCAAGAGCACGCTAATCCGCCTCTTGCTTGGCTTCCGGAACCCGACGCTCGGCGAAGTCCTGTACGACGGAGACAACATAGCCGGCTTGACGCGTGATGGCGCGCGCAAGTTCCGGCGCCAAGTTCAGGCCATCTTTCAGGATCCTTTTGACGCCTTCAATCCCTTCTACAAGATCGACCATCCGCTGGTGACACCCCTGCGCAGCTTCGGTCTCGCAGCATCGAGGGATGAGGCCTATGCGCGTATCGAGACAACGCTGAGAAGCGTCGGCCTCGTTCCCGAAAACACGCTTGGGAAATACCCTCACCAGCTTTCGGGAGGTCAGCGGCAGCGCATCATGATTGCCCGGGCCTTGCTGCTCGATCCAACCGTCATCTTGGCTGATGAACCGGTCTCCATGGTCGACGCCTCCTTGCGCGCAACCATTCTCGACATCCTCTATGAGCTCCGGCGGGATCTTGGAATATCGCTCATCTACGTGACGCATGATCTGACGACAGCATATCAGGTCGCAGACACGATTGTCGTCCTGCATGGCGGTCAGATCATGGAGGTCGGCGCGGCCGAAAAGGTCGTGCATGACCCGCGCCATGCCTATACGAGGGCGCTGATCGATGCCGTCCCGTCTCCAGATCCGGATGTCGCTTGGAACCTTGATGACGACATTGCGCCGCCCGAGCCCTTCCTGGCGGGTGAAACCAAACTCGCCCTTTATGCGACCGAGCCGGATCGCGCCATTGCGTCGGTGGCAAGACCCGGGCAAGCACCCGTGACGGCCGCCGAGATCCAAAGAGTTGTCTCTTTGCAAAAAGCGCTGGCCGCATGAGGATCGACGCCCATTGCCATGCCTGGCGCCGCTGGCCCTATCAGCCTGCGGTTCCAGATGCGACAAGCCGTGCCAGTGCTGCCAACCTGATCCATGAATTGGACCGGTTAGGCGTAAAACAGGCCGTGCTGATCGCTGCGGCAATCGGAGACAATAGCGATAATACCGACTATGCCTTCAAGGCAGCTGCGGACTACCCTGGCCGGTTCGTCGTCTTTCCCGACCTGGAGTGCTGGTGGTCTTCAGCTGTCGGGCAACCGGGGGCGGCCGCGCGCCTGGAGGCGGCACTGTCGCGCTTTCTGTTTCGCGGCTTCAGCCTCTATCTCGCCGAAGACGAAGATGGCAGCCGTCTGGTGGGTCCGGACATGATGGACTTTTTCAGGCTGACCCGTGATCAAGGCCTGATTGCCAGCCTGTCTGTAATGCCGCATCAGATCGAAGCAGTCATCCAGCTGGCCAACAGGATGCCGGAGATCCCGATCCTGCTGCACCATTTCGCCTTTATGGGGCCCCGAAGCCGCACGGGCCCTGGCGACAGTGAAGCCGTGATTGCAGCCGCCGCCTGCTCCAACATCTACGTTAAATATTCCGGTATGGGGAATATCGCTGCGAGCGACCATGAATACCCCTATTCCCCCTTGCGCTGGATCCCAGATTGTTTTGCGCAAGCCTTCGGCCCCCACCGGATGCTCTGGGGGTCCGACTGGCCGGTCTCAACCAAACACATGACCTATCCCCAGACCCTGTCGCTCCTGACGCGTCACGGTCCGTTTCGGGGCGAGGATCTATCGGCGGTGCTCGGCCGCAACATGCATGACCTTCTCAACCGCCAACCCAATGGAGCCCCAAATGAACCAGATTGATCTGATCGGCAAAATAGCTGTCGTGACAGGCGGCGCTCAAGGAATCGGCTTCGCAGTCGCGCGGCGTCTTATCGCCTCTGGCGCCTCAGTCAGTCTTTGGGACATGAACGAAGACCTGCTGAAGGCGGCGGTCCGCGAACTCGGTGAGAAAGCTTCGTCCGTCGTGGTGGACATCAGCGATCATGCTGCCGTCGCTGCCGCGGCAGAACATGTGGAGGCCGGTCTCGGCAGTCTCGATATCCTCGTGCACTCCGCCGGTATCGCCGGCAAGAATGCTCCCCTCGATGTCTATGAGATCGATGAATGGAAACGAGTAATCGACATTGACCTTAACGGGACGTTCTACGTCAATCGGGCCGTGATACCGGGCATGAAGAAGCGCAATTACGGCCGTATCGTCAACATCGCGTCGATTGCCGGAAAGGAAGGTAATCCCAATGCGGCGGCCTATGCCGCGGCCAAGGGTGGCGTGATCGCGATGACCAAAGCCGTCGGCAAGGAATGTGCCGGATTTGATATCGCCATTAACGCGATCACACCGGCAACGGCAAAGACAAGAATTCTCAATGAACTGAAGCCGGAATTTATTGACTATATGTTAAGCCGGATCCCGAGAGGCCGTTTCCTGGAGGTCGACGAGGCCGCCAACATGGTGGCTTGGCTTGTCTCAGCCGAAAACAGTTTCACGACAGCCTCTGTCTTCGATCTTTCAGGAGGCCGCGCCACCTATTAGACAGGTGTTGGCGCCATAGTCACTCCATTGGAGAGATAAGGTTGCGTCCCAGCATCGGGTGCACCGGGAAGGGTTGTCAGGGACAGACGTCCCAGCCGCCGACTTTTCATCCTCGGCGGCTGACCGTTTCTGGCTGACCCGTGATATCCAGGATCGACGGTCTGCAGTGGGCGAACGTCAACCCTTGGAGCGCTTTCACTGCGGATTGCAGATATCCCTCACCGACTGCTTGACCGCCGCTAATGAAAAGATACGATCAAGCCAGTCATCCCTGAAAATCAGCGGGCGAGCCTGGCGGATGGCGTGAAGAGCCCCGTCTGAGAATTTTCCCTCCGGAAAGGCTTCGAAGGCTATCCCGAGTTCGATCTTCAGGTGGCCCAGCATGAAGTCACGTGCCGCATCAGCAGGAACACCCATTGAAACGGCCCGATCAGTCGCATCGCGAAGGGCAAGCGCCAACGTTGCGCCCACTGTCTCTGATAGGGCCGGTTCGAGGATGGCAATGCTCTCCAGCGAGCAGCGATACGCCCGAGTAACAGGCGCATATATCGTGCGGGCGATCTCCTCACACAACTGATAGTGCTCCTCGGGTCCTTGAATCAAAGCGCATACGATTCCTTGGGGGCCGCTGATGCCACCAAAGAAGTCCTTCTGGGCATCTACGTCAGGTGTGAAATCGAATAATGCCGGATGGCATGGATGGGTGCAGAAGTATGTCACATCTGCGCGTTCCGGCATCTCACCAGCATAAGGGGCAGCCGCATCGAGCACAATAATCGCAGCACCGGGCTTGAGATGATCGATGATCGCATGGGAGATTTTCCCGATGAGTCGATCCGGCACGGCGAGAATGACGACATTGGCATTCGCCAAGGCGGCGACTTGATCCACAGTTTCAACACCGACTTCTTCGCGCAGCCTTTGACGTCCCTCGTCGGAAATTTCGACGTGCGAAACTGTAAAGCGGGACGGCTTCAGGTTCTTTGACAGGCGCACGCCCATCTTCCCGCCAGCTCCAAGCAGGGCGATATTGGTCATTGGTTTTCCTTTCCCGTTGCGATCTTTTCGGTAACGCTTGATGCTCATGCAGACGCAGGGCCTTGACTGCCAAAGCGCTGTTGCGCTGGCAGGAGGCAGTTGACCCGGTATTACTTCTGTTCTTGGCTGACGTGCCGCTACGGCGGTTCGATGTGTTCCATGTCAGGTTCACCTCATGACGATCTAAGGGGGCGAATTGTCCGCGCGAGTTTGTCGCGCAGCCGCCGGCCCCGTATTCCGTCGGCGACCATGGCTGCGAAAATCACCGTTCCCAGTATAATCGGCTGCATGTAAAGGTTGACCCCGGTGAAGACGAGGCCGAGTTTGGCGGTCTGGATCAGCGTTGCCCCAGCAACAGCACCGAGCGCAGTGCCGACACCCCCGAAAAGGCTCGCTCCACCCAAAACCGCTGCTGCAATGACATCGAACTCACGGCCCTGCCCAAACCCCACATCGAGGCGGCCGATCTGCGAGATCATCACAAAGCCTGAGATCGCAGCGCAAACCGCGGAAATCATGTAGGCCCTGGCTTCAATCCGCCCGACCGCCAAACCAGCCTTGCGCGCCGCTTCTCGATCATTGCCAAAGGCGTAAATCTGACGGCCGGCGCCAGTGTGACGCAACACGATGTGAATGATCACAGCGGTGACGACGAAGACGAGGATAGGCGTGGGGATCCCCAACAAGTCCGACAATCCGAACGTCCGCATGCGCTCAGGAAAATCGAACTGGGTCGAACTGGTGAGCCAGGTCCCGAATCCTCGAAAGACAAAGAGGCTCGCAAGGGTGACGATGAAGGGTACGACTCGAAGCACGACAATGAAGAAGGCATTGAGACCGCCAAGCCCCGCGCCGACGACCATGGCCACGACGAAACCAGCCTCAACCGGCAGCCCGAAGGATCGCATCGCCATGCCGGCGATCAGCGGTGCGAGGAACATCACAGACCCGACCGAAAGATCGATGCCTCCCGTGATCAATACGACCGTCATGCCAAGTGCCGCGATGCCGATGAAGGATGATTGCTTGATGATGTTGGCCAGGCTCTCAGGCTGCAGGAATTGTGGGGCCTGAACTCCAAACCACAAAAGGATCAACACAAAGAAAACCGCCGTCGAATGGCTGAGCGTGAAGCCGACCAGTTCTTTCATGATCCGCTTCATTCTGCGATCTCCCCAAATGCCAGTGCGAGGATGCGCTCGCGATCGAAATCCTGGCGCAGAACCTGTCCTTTGATTTCTCCGCGGTTCATCACGACAATCCGATCGGCCATTCCCATCAATTCCTCAAGCTCCGAGGAAATCATCATTATGCCGCCCCCGCGAGCGGCGATCTCATCGATCAGGCTGTAGATTTCGTATTTGGCGCCAACATCAACACCCCGTGTGGGCTCATCGAGGATGAATAGATCGGGATCGCGCAGTTGCCACTTGCCGATCACGACCTTTTGCTGATTGCCACCGGAAAGAGCCTTGGCGGGCTGGCTGTGGATGTCGTTGGCCTTGATGTTGAGCTCTTCGCGCATTCGTTCAGTTCGCTCCGCAACGCGATCGCGGTCGATCAGTGCAAAAGGTCCTCGGCCAAAAGCGGCCAGTGAGGCAAGAGTCAAGTTATCGGCAACGCTTGAATCCATCATGAGCCCTTCTTCACGCCGATTCTCGGTCACAAACGCCATTCCGGCCTCGATGCGGGCTCGAACCGGCCCCTCCAGCGGTCGCCCCTTGAGGCTGATTGTGCCTTTTGCGCATTTGTCGAGACCAAAGAGAATCCGCGCCAGCTCTGATCGACCAGCACCCATCAGTCCAAAGAGACCGACGATTTCCCCTTCATGCACGGCAAGGTCGACATCCTCGATTACGCCTGGCTGAGTGAGTCCACGCGCCTCCAACACTGTTGCCCCTTGCGGCTGATTGCTGCGCGGCGGGAACATCCCGCCCATGTCGCGACCAATCATACTCCGGATCATCAGCGGGATCGGAAACTCGGCAATCGTTCCCCTTGAGACGACTTCGCCGTCGCGCAACACGACGATGTCATCACAAAGCCGCTGTACATCCGACAATATGTGCGAGATGTAGATGATCGTGCAGCCTTGGCCTTTCAGAGCCTCGATCGTCGCAAACAGCCTCTCGCTTTCACGCGGCGTCAACGACGTGGTGGGTTCATCAAAGATCAGGAGGCTCGCCTCGTTGTGAAGCGCCCGGGCGATCTCCACCAGTTGTCGCTCGCCCGGTGACAGTCGGCCAACTTCGACAGAAGGGTCGAAATCCAAAGAGAGGCGAGAGAGGACTTGCCGACTTCGCTCGTTGATCCGCTTCCAGTCAATGAGGCCCATACGCCTCGGAAAGCCATCAATGTAGAGGTTTTCCGCCACCGAAAGATTGGTGAAGAGGTTGAGCTCCTGGTGAATGAAGGCAGTGCCGATGCGCGTTGCGTCAGCGGCTCCTGCCGGTTCATAGGGCAGACCGCGCCACATCATATGACCTGAGGTCGGTTTTACGACACCCCCGATCATGTTCATCAGCGTCGATTTGCCCGCGCCGTTCTGGCCGATGATGCCGAGCACTGAGCCTTCGCGGACACTAAAGCTGACATCGCGGTTGGCCGGGATCCCGAACCAGGATTTTGACAGGCCTTGGAGAGACAGAAGGTCCGTCATCGTACCCGCTCCCGCTTCAGCCGTGTGCGCAAAACATCGAGCAAGGCCGCACATAGGATGATACCGCCTTTGACCATGTCGATCTGGAAGGCCGAAAGGTTCATCGCCGAGAGCGAACTTGCCATGATGACGTAGAACATGACGCCAAAGAAGGTCCAGATGACCTTTGCCTTGCCACCGAACAGGCTTGTTCCGCCAATCACGGCAGCGCCAATGACATCCAGAAGGAAGGTGCCGCCACCTAGCGTCGGTCGCCCGGCTTCAAGGCGGGCGGCAAACAACAGCCCGCCGATCATCGCGCAAACCGCCGAGATTACGAACACAGCAATGATGATGCGCCTGACGCGCACACCGGAAATTTCGGCAGCCTTGCGGTTCATCCCGATGGCCAGCACCTGGCTGCCAAACACCGTCCGATTAAGGAGTACGTGCGCCGCCAGTGCGACGCACAGGGCGATGACCATGGGATAGGTGACAAGAGAATAGATGGCGCGTCGGGCTATCTTGGCCTCTTCCTTGGCACCGAAATAGACCGAGACGATATCGCCACGACCGAGACGAATGAATTCGTCAGGCAGGTTTGCCACATTGCCCGATTGCGTGAGCCAGAGTGCAAAGGCCGAGAAGATCATCATCGCCACCAGCGTCACGATGAACGCCGGCATCGCAAACATGGCAACCGCCATTCCATTAATAAGGCCGATGACCACGGCAGCGACGAGCATGGCGGCGATGGCCAGAACCACGCCATGGTCTACTCCTGCGAGCGGCCCACCGGCATCCGTTAGCAGCCACCCCCAGATGGGCGTGTTGGCAAAGGTTGCCGGATCTGCAGCACCCGTGATCAGCAGGGCTCCAAGGACCGACGTCAACGCAATGGCCGCCCCTTGGCTCAGATCAATGCCTCCGATCGCCAGCACGAACGTCTGGCCGATCGCAACGATGAGCAGTGGCCACATATTGGACAGGACATTCACCAAATTGGCCGGTGTGACCAGCATTGGCAAAAATGGCGCCAAGAGCAACACGTAGAAGATGGAAAGATAAAGAACGAACTGGTCGGAGAGCAGCAGATCAACCGCCTTGTCCTTCAGTTCTCTTCTCGGCACCGGTGATGAAGACATAGTATACCTTTTCGCCATTGGACCCGGCCGGGCATAGCCAGCTGGGTCCCATGTCGTTTGTCAGCAGATCAATTGTCGAGGAAGCCTTCTGCAAGTAGCTTGCAGCCCCACATATCCATCTCGCGTTCAGCGAGATTGGCAGACGTCAAGGCAAAGCCCGGGTCGGCGATCACTTCGTTCGGATCTGTCTCGCCGGCCTCGATTGCCTTAACAATGGCATTCACGGAAGCCTCGGCCTCGAAATACAGATCCTGGACCCCCGTCGCGTCGACATAGCCTTCCTTGATGAGTTTGCAGGCCGTCGCATCACCATCCAGACCGGCAAGCGGGATATGGCCCGCTTCGCCACTCTTCTTCCACATGCCACGCGGCTCCAGTACCGAGCGGATGGTGGGGAAAAGGAAATCAGACGAGGTGAACATCGCGTCAATCTTCGGCTTGGCCGTGACCGTGGCCTCCAGATTGGCAAGGGCAGTCGCCGCGTCCCAGTCGGAGGCGACTTCCGTCACATCGAACCGGCCCGGGAATTTGGCAACTGCTGCCTCGAAGCCCTTCTTGCGCTGGATGGCGTTGGTATCGCCCAGGTCACCGACGATCACCACTGCATGAAGCTTTGCATCCGCCGGCGCTGCGGCAATTGCCTGCTCCAGCACAAAGCCTGCAGCCGTTTCGGCAATGGCAGCATTGTCGGCGACAACGATTACGCCATTGTCATTGTTGGCTGGCGGCCGATTGAATACGACGATGGGCACGTCATTCGACGTCGCCTCCTTGACGATGGTCACAGCACTCTCACCGTCCTGCGGAATGAGGATGATGCCGTCGACGCCTTGAGCAACACAGTCACGTACCTGCTCCAGCTGTCGGTTGACATCTTCGTTTGCATTGCGCTCGATGACGCTGTGGCCCATCTCAGTGAGGGTCTCAACGATGGCCTTGTGACTTGCCACCCAGAACTCCGTTTCCAGATCCTGGAACGCAAAGCAGATATTGGCCGCACTGGCTGTAGAGCCGAAACCGGCGGTCGAGGCCGCAAGAGCAAGACCGAAGGTGATCTGTCTGAGATGTTTCATGTATTCTCCTCCAATAGATACTGTGGATTGGGCCGAGATGGCCCCTGCGGAGGGTGGCCCTTTGCTCCATCCGCATGGCTGATCAGGCTGACGGCGGTTCCTCCCCGCTGGCAGCGAGCTTCACTTGCCGCCCACCGTTTCTGGCGGACTGCACGGCCGCGAAAGTGAGCCTCAGAGTTTCCAGATTGTCGGCGCCGGAAGGTTGTGGCTTCGCGCGTCCGGCCAGCACGTCAAGGACATGTTGTTGAAACGCGATGACGGAGTCCTGTACGAGGTTCCAGGGCCGCGCACCCCAAGATGGGACCGGCGGCTCCACCACCTCCTCCAGGCATTCGCCCTGGCGATGCACCCACAAGCGGTAGCCATCGCCAAGCTCGATGGAGCCTTCGTCGCCCTCGACCAGCGCAAGTGTCTGTACGAACCTGTCGGGTGCATAATGGCTGAAGAAGCTGCATTCAACACTGGCAACAGCCCCGTTTGCATGCCGCATCTGTGCCAGGAAGGCGTCCTGGCCCGTGACATTTGGATTGAGGCGCTGGGTCTCGCAGCTGATGCGGATCACCTCACCAAATAGTCGACGTGCAACGTCGAAGAGATGCAGCCCGACATCCGACAGCGCCAGATCCTCGACCTGCGCCAGATACGGCTGGTTGGCATAAATATCAAAGGCATGGCGGAAATTCAGCCGCAGGAACTGCGGCTGGCCGATGGCACCACTGTCGATGAGCTCCCCGATGCGACGGATTGGTGCCTGCCAGCGGAAATTCTCATGGATGAGCAACTCCACGCCTGCATGTTTGCATGCGTCGACCATGGCATCCGCATCGATCAGGTTTTCTGCGAACGGCTTCTGGCAGATAACGGCGCAGCCATGGCCGGCCGCCAGCTCAACCAGGCTCCGATGAGAGCTCACCGTCGTGGCGATATCGGCAAAGTCGGGGCGGACCTCCTTGAGCATCTGAGCCGCGTCGCCATATGCCCTGGCACCAAACTCCTCTGAGAATGCCGCAGCCTTGGCGGGATCCAGATCACACACAGCGACAATCGTGACGTCCGGAAGGTCGCGCCAGGCCAACATATGGTTGCGTGCGAAGAACCCACAGCCGATGAGAACACCGCGGCGCGTCATTGACTCTCGTCCGCAGTAGCGTCTTCAACAAAATGGTAGATGAGACTGAGATCGCCTTTTGCATCAGCAGTGACACTATACCCGCCCCGCCTGGTCATGACGCTCCATTTGTCGGGCTCGACGATGACATCCGCCGTGGCCGCCGCGGTTTGCTGAGCGAATTGTAAGAAGCTGGCAAGCGGCCCGGCCGCTGCGAGCGGCCCCGAAGTCATTGCCAGCGCAATGCTTGCACAACCTGCCTTCGCGGCGAGCGCGAGGACTGCAGCCGCATAGGCCGCCGCATAGTCTGTCTTCTGCCGCGGATCCTCATTGGTCATCGTCATGTACCGGCCTTGGGGATTGGCCGCTAGTCCATCGCCATAAGGATTGGAACGCATGCCGATGGAGAAGAGCCCCAGATGAAGCGGCTTGGCCGGCAAGAGCGCTGCCGCCGAGGCGAAAATGTCGGGCAAGGCCCCCAGGGTCTGGGTGATGGAGCGACTATCAGCTGCGTGAACAATGGCGCTATTGCCGAAGGTGATGAAGTCCGCATCACTGGCAGGCGGGCAGCGATTGGCTTCCGTGAAATGGGTAAGGCTCCCACCGCCCAAGGCAATCCCTGGCAGGAGCCTGCGCAGGACGGGCAAAGCGTCGGTTGGTCTCGGCCCCTCAGGCCATGGCCCCTCGGGTTGATAGCTCTTCAGGTAGGGCCGCGGCAGTGCCGTCAGCCGATCAAGTTTGGGATAGTGTTCCACTAGGCGCAAGACGGTCGCCTGCAGGTCGGAAACCGCATCAAAAACCACTTCGACGCCGCCGACTGGCATGCCTTCTATACCGGCGAAATCATCTTCCGTGGTCTCGGGGAAGACCCGCAACAGAAGCGGCGCAGCCTTGGTGACCGGTAGCGATCCTGCATCATGCGCCAATAGCACTTGCGGCAGCCGAACGCGCTCAGCCTCGGCGCGCGGAAAGGCTTCCACCTTGGCAACCTCGCCGGAAATGCGGATGACGATGGATTGGTCGACAGATTGGCCGCGCTCAAGCACGAATGGACGCGGCAGCGCCAGTGGCCGGCAATAGGTCTTGAAGGATGCGTCTGACCAATTGCGCTGATCCTCCATTTCGAACACGTCGCCTTCGAACCGGATATCCACGGACAGAGAGCCGATGGCGTGCTCCATTCCGGCGATGTTCATCGCAGGCTGAGCCGGGGCGATTTTGAGTGGGAAAGCGGCCTGAGTTGATCCACCGCCCGGATGACGAAGGGTGAGGCAGCTTCCCGCCACTCCCTCGATCGGATGCAGAAGCGTAAAACCAGCGCGGTTAAGCAAGACCGCCTCATGCGCCTTCAATGAGAAATGTGCCCGCAGCTCGCGTTCGTCGGTCATTTCGACGCTGAAACTCCCCTCCACGGGTGCGTCCTTGCCCCTGAACCGGCGTCGATAAGAATGACCGATCGCCTCCTCCAGCACCGTCTCGATTTCAACCACACCCCAGTTTTCATCACGCAGGGGCGCATTCAAGCCACGCAGGATTTCGGCGCCATCAAAAGTAAGGCAGCGTAGTTCGCCGGCGACAGCGGCGGCTTGCAGCTTCCCACATCTGAGGACGACAGAGCCCACGGCGTCAGCCACTGCTTTTCCACCCTCATCCATGTCGGATCCCGCTGTCGCCCTCGTCTGCACTGGCACCCTCCCCGGCCGCTCCACCTCATATACT
Source organism: Pseudorhizobium flavum (assembly GCF_902502825.2). The sequence goes on along the minus strand of NZ_LR723670.1, from coordinate 3,856,303 downwards.
CATCATATCAGTTCCTCGTCAACACCTTAGGCGGCCCCCGCTACAGATTGGTTGGACACCGCTAAGTGTGGCTTCTCCAGCCTTTCTACAGGCGACCCGCTTGATGGGCATGAATGCCTGGTATAATAAGTTAACGGACCCGACAATTGGAGGACATGATGCTCGAGCGCATCGAAGCCGACTACCTGATCGAGACCCCCGGGGATACCGAGAAGGCAGCAGACGTGATGGCAGGCGAACAATCTTCAGGCACCTTCGCCCCCATTCCTGGGGAAACGGTGGAACTGAAGGCACGCTCGGCAGCGCGCGTGGAGGCGTTGGAGCTCCTGGAAGAAGTCGCGTCACCCAGCCTTCCGGGATCAATTGCAGCGCCTGGCTCGGCATGCCGTCGCGCCCGCGTCACCCTGTCTTGGCCCCTCGACAACATCGGCACTGATCTTATCGGCCTAATGGCCACCGTCTCCGGTAATCTCTTCGAACTAAAACAATTCTCAGGCCTGCGGATCCTCGACATCCGGTTACCGGAGGCTTTCGCCGCCGCCTATGACGGGCCCAAATTTGGCATTTCCGGCACGCGCAGCTTAGCCGGCGTGGATGCAGGGCCGCTGATCGGCACGATCATCAAGCCAAGCGTGGGGCTGTCAGCTGCCGAAACCGCGGCGGCCGTGGCGGAGCTCTTGGAAGCGGGGATCGACTTCATCAAGGACGACGAATTACAGGCGGACGGATGGTACTGCCCCTTTGATGAGCGGGTCAAAGCGGTAATGCAGGTCATCCGATCCCATTCGCAAGGAACCGGCCGCAAGGCGATGTTCGCCTTCAATGTGACTGGCGAGGTTGATCAGATGCGGCGCCGGCACGATCTCGTTCTCGCCGAGGGTGGAACCTGCGTCATGGTAAGCCTGAATTCGGTGGGCCTATCGGGGCTACTGGGGTTGACGCGTCACAGCCAGTTGCCGATCCACGGCCATCGTAACGGTTGGGGCTATCTCAGCCGCGCGCCGATGCTGGGTTGGTCTTATATCGCCTGGCAGAAATTTTGGAGGCTGGCGGGTGTTGACCACATGCATTGCAATGGCCTCAGCAACAAGTTTGCCGAACCCGATGAAAGCGTCATTGCATCAGCGCGTGAATGCCTGACGCCGATGTTCGACAGCAAACCATGTATGGCAATGCCGGTATTTTCCTCCGGCCAGACGGTCCACCAGGCACAAGACACGTATCAAGCTCTTGGCAGCGCCGACCTGATCCATGCAGCAGGCGGAGGCATCATGGCTCATCCAGGCGGCCCTGCCGCAGGGGTCGCAGGACTACGGCAGGCCTGGGACGCTGCGATGGCGGGCATCCCGGCCGGTGACTACGCCCTTGGCCATCCCGAATTGGCCGCTGCCTTGAAGGCATTCCAGAAATGACGCAGGTCGAGCAATTCCCGCCGGGTCCGCTGATTGCCTGGTATGGTGATGATTATACGGGCGCCGCTGCGGTGATGGAAGTCCTGAGTTTTGCCGGCTTGCCTTCCATCCTTTTTCTCGATCCGCCTACCCCCGAGCAGCTCGCCCGCTTTGGACAGATGCGTGGGATCGGCATCGCTGGCACTGCCCGCTCTGAAAACCCCCAATGGATGCAGGCAGAGCTCCCCCGCATGTTTGCTGCTTTGCGCAAGACAGGCGCGCCGCTTCTGCACTACAAGATCTGCTCGACCCTCGATTCAGCACCGGACATCGGCTCAATCGGCGCTGCCATGGAGATTGCCGTCGCCACATTGGGGACAAGGCTGATGCCAGTTTACCCTGCGGCAATCCCCCTAAAACGCTATCAGGCCTTCGGCTCTCTCTTTGCCGCGGCCCCTGATGGCGTGTTTCGGCTGGATCGCCACCCTGTCATGGCGCGCCACCCAGTGACGCCAATGGACGAGGCTGATGTTGTACAACACCTTGCCCGGCAGACCCGGCTGCCGATCGAAACGCTAAGGCTAGATCAACTGCACCAGGGACAGGCAGATGCGGTTCTTGCCGCCGCCGAACGTGAGGGAGGGGCCGGCATTGCTTTGGACAGCGTTTCTGAAGCCGATCAACGCGAAATCGGGCGCATCCTTTGGCAGCGACGCAACACTGATATGATGTGCTTTGGCTCGCAAGGGATCGAGTATGCGCTTATTGCACATTGGCGCGCTGCAGGCATGATACCCCCGGTTGCTCCGCGGCCGTCGGCCGGAGACTTGGGTCCGATTGCGGTCGTTTCAGCTTCCGTGTCGCCAGTGACGGCGCAGCAGATCGCCAATGCAGCCGCAAGCGGATTTCGCTTGATCGAAGGCGATCCACGTCATCTTGCGAGCGACAATGCATCCGCTGCGGAAGAGACGGTTGTAACCGAGATGCTGGAAGCGCTTTCGCGTGGGCAGGATGTGCTGCTTGCAACAGCGCGAGGACCGGATGATCCGGCCGTAGACCGGTTCCGCACCTGGCTCGCTGACAACGCCACGGCTGCAGCCGGCGCAAATCGCAACATTGGCAAGGCTCTCGGCCGGATCCTCCACAGGGTCGTGACCCGGAGCGGCTTGCGAAGAGCAGTGATCTCGGGCGGCGATACGTCTGGCCATGCAGCACGGGAACTGGGAGTGACGGCGCTTCAAGCACTCGCGCCGACCGTGCCCGGCGCCTCCATCAGCGTGGCCCGCTCCGAGGATCCGCAAATCGACGGATTGCAGCTCGCTCTCAAAGGCGGGCAGATGGGTACAGTCGATTTTTTCAGCTGGGTCAGAGCCGGCGGTGGCGTAGATGGCAAGCTGAGATAAGGCGTCGACGCGCAGCCCGGAAATTTGATAATCACATACCTTCTGGGTCACGGGTGATGATGACCCGATCATGCCGCTGATCCGCCGCCCGGAGCCGTAATGGAACCCATTCAGAAAAAGAAACTGTATCAGTCCGTACTGGATCGCCTCATCGAGACGATAGCCTCGAAGGAGTTCCCGCCAGGATCACAGCTCCCCTCTGAGCGAGAGTTGATGGCGATGATCGGCGTGGGACGGCCCTCCATCCGCGAGGCGATGCTCACGCTACAGCAGATGGGGTTGATCCGCATTTCGCATGGTGAGCGTGCCCGTGTCGTCAAGCCAACGCCCCAGGCGATCATCGATCAGATCTCTGCCGCCATGATCATGCTCCTGGCCGACAACCCAAAAGGTCTTGAAGATCTCAAGTCAGCGCGAATCATGATCGAGGTGGGACTTGCGCGAATGGCCGCAACCAGCGCGACAGCCAACGACATCCGATTCCTTGATGAGTGCATAAAGGAGATGCAAGCGCGGCAGGGTGATTCTGCCGTTTTCGTGGCAGCCGACATGCGCTTCCACGAGATCCTCGCCGGCATCAGCGGCAATTCTCTTATAGCTGCCGCGGTGTCGGGCATGCTTGTCTGGCTGACCCGATTCAAGCAGGATATGGTGGTTGTTAAAGGCGCCGAACAAGTAACGATTGAAGAGCACAAGCTCATTCTGAATGCTATCCGCAACAATGATGCCGAGGCAGCAGGAGCTGCGATGCAACGTCACCTCTCGCGTGCAAATGCTCTCTACTCCAACTACACGTGATTTAGAGCCCAGCGGTCATTGCGCGCGTGCCGCGAGTGGCTCATGAGATTCGCGTTGCCGGCATCGTGCTCTTGAATGGATTCGAACCGCTCGCCTCCACTCATCGTCTTTGGAATCCGCAGCTTATATTACTAAGGCTAAGTCGCTTACCTGCTCTCGCCGTGCAGGTACTGCTTCAGTGCTCGGAGCATGCTTTCCCAGCCGGAGCGATGGTTGGCGACGTCATCCTGGGCATCGAAATAAAGACCCTGCTCGACAAGGTGCAAGCGGGTTCCGCCGTCTGCTTCCTCAAATGTGACCACCACCGTGCCAGCAAAGGTGAGCCGGCCGTCGCTCACCAGCGAGGTCGAATAAACGAGCCGCTTCCCCACGCAAATTTCGAGATAGCGATTTTCGTTGATATAGGACTCACCATCAACAGGGCCGAAGCGGCAGACGTCAGTCTCCCCGACGGTAAATTGAAACTGGTCGAAATGTAGCTCCCAACCATCTCCCGGGTCACACCATGATAGCTGGGATTCCTCGCTAGACCAGGCGGCGAATACCGCGTCGACCGGCTGAGCGAGTAATTCCGTTAGATCAACTATTCCCTCAACGAGACTCATGGTTATCTCCTTTCGCGCTTTCAATGTGCTGTTGCTGAAATCCTGATCCGAAACGGCTGCGAAAGTTAGTGGCAGACTCGACGGCATCGGGGCATTTGTGCCAGAATTTACAAATGCCGACACGTCCGCGCCCTACAGCACCCGTCCTAGTTTCAATCCTGACGCTACCAGAAAGTGGGACAATGGCCGCCTTCGGCTTGCACGAGGTTTTCACCTATACAGGGATGGCCGACGAGGCCTTGTCGCGGCCTATTCGCCCGGTACTGGTGGCAAGCCGTAGAAGCCCTTTCGAATCCAACAATGGGCTGCGAGTGACCCCCGAAGGGGACCTAAGGGGCGAATTTTTCGACGTTGTCATCGTCTGCGATATCCACCTTAACGGCGGCGAGACGCCGAAAGGGCGATGGCGCGACGAAATCGAATGGGTTCGCCGGCACATCGGTCACGGGGCGCTCGTTTGCGCAACCTGCAGCGGTTCCCTGCTGTTGGCGGAAGCGGGCCTGCTGGACGGAGCCGAGGCGGCCTCCCACTGGACTATGGCCGACCTGTTCCGAGACCTATATCCGAGCGTCAAATTCCGGCCGGAGCGGATTCTGTGTGATAGCGGCCGTGGCGGGCAGTTGATAACAACAGGCGGCGCTTCGGCGTGGCAGGACCTCGCCCTATATCTGATCGGTCGTTTCTGTGGGGCGGAAGAGGCTGCGCGTATCGCTCGCCTCTTCCTGCTCGGCGATCGCGGTTACGGGCAGTTGCCGTTTGCTTCTATGGCGCGTCCGCGCCAGCACAGCGATGCGGTCATATCGACGATTCAGGCTTGGCTCGTTGACAACTACCCTACAGCCAATCCTGTCTCCTTGATGGTTGCCCGATCCGGGCTATCTGAGCGCAGCTTCAAACGGCGCTTTTCGGCAGCCACGGGATACACGCCCGTCGAGTATGTCCAAGCATTGAGGATCGAGGAGGCAAAGCAGATGCTAGAGACCGAGGACGTGGCAATCGAGGACGTCGCGGTGTCGGTTGGCTATGAAGATCCGACTTTCTTCCGCAGACTGTTCAAGCGCCGCACCGGCGTGACCCCTGCGCAGTATCGACAGCGCAACCGCATTCGAGGCCTACCGCAATAATGGCCGTTTTACCCCGGAAGCGACGAAACTGCCTCTGCTCAGAAACTGATAGGTTTGTCACCGTGGCGGGAATGAGGGCGGATCATTCGACCCTCACGGAGGCAACTATGGAATTTTATCACGCTCCTGGGACTTGCTCGCAGGCCACTCATATATTGTTGCACCAGGCAAGACTGGATTTCCTATCCCGCAAAGTGGATATCTTCGACCATATGCTTGAGGATGGCTCAGACTATCGGCTCCTAAATCCCAACGGCTACGTGCCGGCACTTGTCCTTGAGAATGACATGTTGCTCACTGAGAACGTTGCCATCATCGACTGGATTGCCAACCGGTCGCCTGAACTTCTTCCCGAAGGTGCACAGGGACGAACGCGGCATCTGCAAATGCTCGCGTTCATCTCAACGGAACTACACAAGCCGTTCATCCCGCTCTTCTTTATCGAAAATCCGGATGAGCAGGCTCGCCTGCGTGAAGCGTTGAAGCAGCGTTTTTGCTGGATCGGCTCAAGAATCGAAGGTGCCTTCTTATTCGGCGACCGTGTCAGCGGCGCAGACGCCCTCCTCTATGTCATGCTCCGCTGGGCGGCGAAGATTGAACTGGAACCCCTGCCGGTATTCACGGCCTTTATCAATAGCATCGAACGCCTCGACTCCGTGAAAACGGTTCTAGCCGCGGAAGAACTGAAACCGCTGCATAGAGTAGCTGAAACCCCGTCATCGCCAGCAGGTTGATGCCCCACCTTTGATGGCGCGCCGATACGATGCGAAACTAGGAGCGTTTCTCATGTCTTCTCGGCTGGATTGCCGGCGCATAGGAGCGTTGCAAATGACTGATGCACTTTCAATTCTAGCGGTGGTGTTGGTTGCCGTCACCATGGGTCTGGCCTTGGCTCACGCGCTCGAATACCCCGGTAAGCTGCGTCTTGACGAAGCTACATATCGGCAGGTCCAGGCAGTATATTATCCCGGCTTCACCGTCGGGGGCCTTGTCGGCGAGGCCGGAGCTCTGTTGGTTCTGCCAGTTCTTCTTGTAATGCTGCCCTATGGAAGTGAACGGTTCTGGTGGGCCGCAGCAGCCTTTGCCTGCCTTTTGACATGTCATGCTGTTTACTGGACGATCACTCATCCGGTAAACGGGTTCTGGCTTAAAGATACTGACGTGGGTAGTGCTGGGTCCGCCTTCTTTTCGCTTCTTGCTGGACAGGAGACGAATTGGCAACGCATGCGCGACGTTTGGGAGTACTCTCATATAGCGAGAGCAGTGCTGGCGATGGCTGCCCTTGTCTCGTTATCGACCGCCGGGATCGCAAAAGATGGCTAAACACTTTCCTGGTCCTCTTCCCGGTGAGCTTTCTTTAGAGAAAATCTGGGACGCAGCACGCAAATGCTGTCTTCGTCGCGGCTGCACTGTCGGTACACCAAAGACGCTAACCTTTCCATGTCAGGACATGAGTGTCTTCCGGACGCAAAACTCGAGGAGGATTTTAAAGTGCGTCTAGAGACCTCCAGGTTCATACTACGTGACTTCGCTCAGGATGATCGTCTCGCATTTCAACGCTATCAATCAGACCCGCGCTACCGAGCGCTGTACGACATCGAAGAAGGAGATGAATCGACATCCGCCCGCTTGTTTGCGTTGTTCATTGAGTGGCAAGCAGAGCGGCCGAGAACGAATTACCAAGTGGGGATCTTTGAGAGACAACGGGGGCGACTTATTGGCTGCGGAGGCGTACGGCTAAAGCAGACGGATCAACTCAAGGCCGTCTTAGGCCTCGAACTGGACCCCGACTACTGGGGCCGGTACAGAGTGGCCCTGGAAGTAGGAGAGTGTTTCGCTGAGTTCGCATTCGGATCGCTCCACGTTGAAGCCATCGTGAGCGACACCTCGAGCGGTAATCACCGCGTTACCAAAATCGCTGAAAGATACGGGGCGGCTAGAATAGCTGAGCGACAAGGGCCGTCCTGGATGTCAATGCGTGGCTGGACAGAGGTCGATTGGGCTCTTACGCGCGAGCAATGGAACAACCGGCCGCGTTTTGGTCGCGACGCTCTGCTTCTTCCGCGATGACAAGCCTGGATGCCATGCGCAGCGAAATCCGCTTGCATATGGCGCTCGGCGGCCAGCAGACGGAAGACTTTCTGCTGTCGCTGCAGGATGGATCGTCGAAGATCGTGGTCAATCCGACGAGGGCTGCTCGATGGCGGACGGCTTTTCTTTACCGCATTCCATTCTAATGCTGGGATGCGGCAATATGGGGGCCGCGATCGCACCCGGAATCGTCACGCAGATGCCGTCCGTGGACATCATCGCAATCGACCACAATCCTGTGCGTGCGCAAGAATCATTGCCGGCTTTTCGGGAGCCTCGCTCATTTCCATACCCACCATCGCGTGCTTCCCGATGCTGCTGCACCCGAACTAAAACACATAACTGCACTCGCGTCATCAGGAGGGATCCCCCTAGCCAGGCCTTGCTCGACCCGCAACGAACGGCGGTTATGGGCAGCTTCTCCAACGCCAGGAACGTCCGAATTGAGGGCGCGAAGCGGAAGACGGCAGTCGGCGCAAAGGAGAAATTCTAGCTAGATTATTCCAAGCGAACTCGCTTGACATCCGCCGCCAGGAACCCCGCCAGCCCATCCAGCAAAGCGCCCCATCCATGCTCACGTCCCTCAGCGCCGTCGCTGGGAGGAATGACGCACATCTGTTCGGTATAGGTGAGGCGCGTCCCGCCACCTTCATCTTCGAACAGGATCGTGGCCAAGGAAACGGTATGAACGCGCCCATTCACGGCCATCGAGTATGCGAAAACGATACGCTCGCCTTCCTTGATTTCGAAATAACGACCTTCGCTCACGTGCTCGCCCATGGAATCGCGAAAGCCGCTGCGCTCGATGCCCCCGACCGAGAAATCCATCTCCAGCCTGGCGCTTCCAAGCCAGGCCGCCTTCTTCTCGCGAATGCTCCAGGCAGACCAGGTATGGGCCCTGCAATTGGGGTAGAGACGCTCAAGCGTGAAGTGGCGATGGTATTGTGATTGCCCGTCCATCAATTGTCCCCTTGTGACAGAAAAGACCCCAGTTGATCGAGGCGTTGCTCCCATTGCCCGCGATGCTGGGTCACCCACTCGTCTACCCATCGCAGCGCATCCGGCACCAAGATCACAAACCGCACCCGCCCTGTTTTCCGGGACCGGACCAGACCGGCCTTCTCGAGCACCTTGATGTGCTTGAGAAAGGAGGGACCCGCCATCTCGAAGGGCTGGGAAAGCTCCGAGATGGAGGCCGGACCCATTGCCAGGCGCTCGACCACCTTCAGTCGTGTCGGATCTGAAAGCGCCGCAAAAACGGTGGGTAGATGCGGATGATAGGTAGCCATGAGGATACCTATCACATGTCAAAGACAGGCGTCAATAAAGATAGCCATGCGGCTACCCTTCCGAAGGGTGCCGCGAGCGTGCGTCAGCGACGCATAGCCGAAAAATGATCCTCAGAGCCATTGATGCCGATAGGAAAACCGCTACACTAACAATATCAGTACGGAGGCTTGATGTTGCTGAAACCGAGACTCATCCTTGTCCATGGTGCTGGGCGTGATCCAGACGACCCGGTCATCCAGCGGCTAGCCAAACCGCTGGATGACGCTCTTGAGATCATTACGCCTGATCTCAGATCAACTGAGAACGCATCGCAAACGGGATGGATGGAGCGGCTCTCTGATGATATCGGAGACGCGAAGCCGGACGACATTCTCCTTGGTCACTCCCTGGGGGGCAGTCAGCTCCTGAAATGGCTGGTGGAATGCCAGCAGCCCAATCCACCAAAAGCTTTCTTCGCCCTGGCCTGCCCCTATTGGGGGGCGGCAGAATGGGAGGCAGACGAATACACTCTCGGCCATGATGCCGCTGAGGCTCTGACGCAGATAGGCCTGCTATCGTTCTGGCACGGCACAGCCGACGCGGTGGTTCCTCATGAACACCTCAGCGACTATCAGCGAAAGCTGCCATTTGCAGAATTCAATTCGCTGACTGGCATCGACCATGATTTTGATGACCAAAGCCTGAAGGCTATCGCTCACCGACTAAGACAGGTCGCGCTCAGCTAGTCGCGACGTTTCCCGAAGGATGAAGTCGTCTCTATTGGCTGCAGCCTGCCGGGCAATATCTGCAAGCGCAGGGTCGACCTTCAGATGCTTGAGGCTCCAAACGGATATGTCCGCAAGAACTGGCAGAAGATCGATGCCTTTTTGGGTCAGTTTCAGGATCGAGCGCTGACTGTGTCCAGGATCGCTCGATCGGACCAGAATCCCCTCATCGACCAGCATCGACATTCGCTCCGCCAATGTTTTGGGTGAGATCCCTTCCTCGGACGCCTGGATTTCCCGGAAGGTCCTACGATCCGTGAACATGATGTCTCGCAGGATCAACAGCGTCCATCGATCTCCGAAGACTTCAAGACCCAAATTGATCGGGCATCCAGACTTTGGCTGTCGCACTCCGCACTCCGGTCAAATAACCGCATGCATTTTTAAAGCGGTATCCATAGGGTACTGGTTATTCTCTGATCCCACAATGGTTACATCAACATGCCGAACAAAGCGATTGCAAGCAGAGCAGAATGGTATGCGGCACGACAAAGTCTCCTCGTCGATGAGAAGAGCCTCACCGACGCACGCGATGCGGTAAATGCTGCCAGGCTGCGTCTACCCAAACGCGAGTTCGTGACGCCCTGCCGTTTCGAGGCGGCAGAGGGCGAAGTCTCGTTCGAACGTCTCTTTGGCCGATATGATCAGCTGATCGTCTACCACTTTCTGTTTCCAAGGGATGCTGGTCCGGGACATCCGGCATGGAGAAGCGGTGTCGACGGATGCGCCTTTGTTGCCGATCACATAGATGCGGCTCGTCTCCATCTGCTCAACCGGGGGGTCAACCTCATCTGCCTCTCGGAAGCGCCCTTCGATCAGATCGACGCCTTCAAGCGCCGCATGGGGTGGAAGTTCCCGTGGTATGGCGGGGTCACCGGGCAGTATCATGGTGAAGTATTCTCACCCACGGCGGAAGCATTGCGACCTTTCCCGGGTCTCAGTGCGTACCAACGACAGAACGGGCGGTTTTTCTCACCTATGTCACAAGTGGCCGGGGCAGCGATCTGCTCATCGGTGCCTATAACTACCTCGACATCTCGCCGCTTGGCCGAAACGAGCGCCGGCCCATTGACTGGGTGCGATTCCACGATGAGTATTGAGTATATCCGCGGACTACCTCCCTGCTGCAGCATCTTCTTGATACGATGCAGGCTATGCCTATGCAAAGGTCTTCGGCGGGTTCCAGCGGCGGGGCATCAGCGCCCGTCATCCCAACGAAGGCGGAGCCGATCCGCAGCCCAGTGTCGAAACGCCGATTTCGCTGCAACGCGAAGAACGATATCCTAAAGTGCCCGCGTGGAAAGACCCTCAGACCGACCTAGCCGGGAGACCGGTAATTCCTCTGGGGTCGGACACGGGTTGTTAGGTCAGTGCAGTCCATCAGCATCGCTTTGTTCGGAGAGGCAGCGATGGCGGTGGAATGGACGATCACGATCGAGGGGAAGAACGAGTTCGGCCACGTTTGCAGGAAGGCCGTTCGTATAGACAAGAGTTGGGAACGTCTATTTGACGGCGGCATTGGCCTGTCGATTGAGGACAGCAAGACGATCATGACGGCGCTGCAAAGCGCAGTCGTAGCCCATGAGGCAGAGACCTACTCCCTCTTCCGTCGGGTCTGCCCGGATTGCCATACCTTTCGGCCGGTTAAGGACTACACATCACGCCGGATCCGAACCGTCTTCGGCACAGTGACGGTCCGCAATCCTCGCTGGATGCTGTGCCGGGATTGCCATCCGGGCATGGACGGCACCTTTGCGCCGCTGAAAGAAATCTGCCCCGATCGAGCGACGCCCGAACTGTTGGAGCTGAGTGCCCGTATGGGAAGCATGATGCCCTACCGGCAGGCAGCCAAGGTGCTGGCCGAGTTCCTGCCGATTGAACCCACCGAGACGTACGCGACCGTGCGCAAGCGGACCATCAGGATCGGCGAACGGCTCGACGACCAGATTATCCGGGAAACATGGAAGGCGAGAGCTCAAGCGGATGATCGTAGCCAGCTTGAGCTGCACCTCCCGGGCGATCGCCGCAAGGAATTCGTCATCAGCATCGATACCGCTTATGTTCGCAGCGCGGACCAAATGCAGCGCGAAGCTTCGAGCTCGTCGTTGCCCGATGCGGCCGCGGAGGACGAGGCGAACCAGGTGGTCGCTACTTCGTCACCGGTAGCACCGCTCAACAAGCAATTCGCGACCGCGCCCTCCACACGCTTAAAGGAGTCGGATATCGCGGCTATGGCGATGTGACGGTGATTTCGGACGGCGCAGAAATTCTCAAGCGAGTGCCCCGCGCCATGCCGAAGCCGACAACCCACATCATCGACTGGTTCCACATCGCCATGAAGATCCAGCCCATGCAGCAGATTGCCAATCACATCGCGCGATCGCAGCCCAGTCCCATTGAAGCGCTTCCAACCATAGACAGAGACATCAGAGCAGTGAAATGGCGCTTGTGGCACGGCCGCGTGGATCGTGCGATCGGGGACCTGGAGCGGCTCTTGACGAACCCGCAGGGATCAACGCAGATAAACGAGTTCTCGATCGCACGGCTGCACAGTCTCGGCTTGCAACTCCTGACCTATATCCGCTCGAACCGCGGTTCGATTGTCGACTATGGAAAGCGCCACATAGCTGGGCTCCGTGTTGCTACGACCCTCGCTGAGTCGGCCGTGAATTCTCTCGTCGGGAAGCGGATGGTGAAAAAGCAGCAGATGCGGTGGTCGCTCCACGGTGCGAATATGCTTATGCAGGTTCGAACTGCGGAGGCAAATGGCGAACTCCGTAATCGATTGCGGGCTCCTTTCCGACAGCCTGAAGTAAACGTACCACCGCTATTCAAACCACAACCGCCCCTACTGCACGCCGCCTAACCCCAGAAAAATTACCGGTCTCTCTGTAGGTGAACTCGGACCTCCTGTTATCATCTACAGCGCTGGACGGATCGGAGATTTCGACTGATGAGCGCGGTCACCGAATTTGTCGTAGAGCTCGTTCGGGCGGCAAATGAGGTTGAGAAACTGGGCAACTTTGAGCGCCAGCGCCTGTTCGAGCGCGCGGTCACGACCATCAGGGACATGCGGGAGACAATCGGGATTCCATCGCTACAGGCTGATGCCGACAAGATCGTAGATCTGCAGGTGATGGTGGCAGCGCGAGGCGTTCAGGCGACGAGTCTGCAGGAGGTGCGTGAAGCGCTGCTAACCGCTGCCGGCATGATCCGGGACCTGCATATCATCCTTGATACCGGGACGGAGATAGAAGTGCGGCGCGAATGAAGGTGGGGCCGAAGCCCCACCCCGAGCGCTCGATCAATGCTTGAGGTCTTTCACCTGGTCTGGCTGGGTAGCCGACTTCTGGCCGGCGTCCGCTGGACGACCCTTCTCCTTCCCGGAGGACTGACTTGCCGTCTGGCTGGCCTTCTTCTGGTCCTGCTGCGTGTTCTTGTCAGTGTTGGGCATATTGAGCCTCCTGTCACGGAACGCGACCCATATCGAACCGTCAGCATCGGAATTCGTTCCTGGAGGTGTCGCCATGACCCTCGTCCGCCACGAAGACCAGTTGCACAACCTCGCTGAGCGCCGTGCAAAGACTCGCCCTTGGAAGGCTCTACCAAATGCAGGAGGAAGCAAAGCCGGAGGATCTCTGATCTTCCAACAGCCCGTTACCGACGTGCAACGAACCAATCTCCGGACTGCGCGTTGATAATCGCAATTGTCCAAACGGAGGAAGATCCATGGATTGGAACCGCGTCGAAGGAAACTGGAAGCAGATGAAAGGCAAGGTCAAGGAACAGTGGGGCAAGCTCACTGATGATGACCTCGACCGGATCGAAGGCAAGCGTGACCAGCTCGAAGGCAAGATTCAGGAGCGGTACGGCTACGAAAAGGATCAGGCCCGTCGGGATGTGGACGACTGGTATGGTCGTCAGACCTGGTAGCCAATGAGCCCCGCTTTGGCGGGGCTTTTTCATAGTCGGCAGTGGCGAGCAAAGACGCCCGGAGCATCGCGCCGGGCGCCTTTTAGTCTTTTTGGTCCGGCGATCAGTCTACGACCTGAACCACGGTGTAGGTCTTGGGATCGACAATCACGCGACGCTTATTGACATAGGTGTAGGCGTAGTCGGGTGCCTCAGGAACCGGTGTCAGGACTACCGTCTGCGGGAGGGGCTGACCGACAACGACCTCTGCCTGGACTGTAACTGGCTGAGCCGGCGTGGGCTGCTCGCGGACATAACGGACAACCTGCTCCGGCGGCGGATCGATTGCTGTCCCCAGCACTGCTCCCGCAATGCCGCCAACCGCCGCGCCCACAGGCCCACCGATTATAGCGCCTGTGACTGCGCCACCCGCTGCGCCGCTTGCCGTGCCTTCTTGTGCTACTGCTGCCGTCCCTGCGAGGGCAATTGATGCAGCTGCAATGATGATCTTCTTCATGGCCAATTCCTTTGGTTGGGACGGGTCATCAACGTAGATGACCCGGGCACGTTCCGGCTGCAGGACCAATGGCGGTCGGACAGGGTCTTTGGTCCTACGCGTCGACACCGGTGTGCACAGGCGGAGAAGCCGGGCGGATGTCAGCAATCTGCCGTAACCGGCATTTTCGGGAAGCACGGCGCCTCGAATGGGCGTAGAGTGTCCCGCAATGGAGGGCGCGGCCATGAAGAGCATGCGTGAGAACCAGATCCCGGAGTTCGTGCGGGAAATCATCGCCACCGGCTGCGATATGCGCGCGGTCGGAGACCATCACTATCTCGTCGGAGATAGTGATCTGTCAGAGGAGGCGTTCGATGCGGTGGAAAAGGATCTGGATCGCATATGGACAGAGTATGGCAACCACGATCATCTCAAGTACCAGATAATCGGATACCTCCACTCAATCGGCCGGAGCTACCCTCCGCCAGTCATGCATTAGGTCGAAGTCCGTAAACGGCGTCCGCAACAACGCCTTACTGACATAGGCATTCATTGGCTGACGATGATCGGCGCGGTAACATTGAATGGCGCGACAGACTGGCGCCGAAGGCCGTCATGGCAAGCGAGATCTGAGGCGGCACTCTCGATATGAGAACCGCCGAGACGGTCAGGGGATCATCCGTTACGGGCGCGGGATCTATGCGCCTGATTGCCGCTAGCGGAAGACTGGACGCCGGTGGCAGAGCTGCCACTTGCGTTGCTGCATTAAGCGACCTTGCGAGGAGTCTCTTCTCTGCCGGCCAACTGTTACTTGTAGACTGGAGTTGTAGCGGGAGGCTCATACAAGGACGGCCCGCTCGTGGTGCATCCGGCTAGGATGGCAAGAGCTATCAGCAAGGCGTATCTCATCGCGTTCTCCGACTTGTAGTAAGTTTCAGTTTTGAGACGTCCGCTGAAGGCACTGGGCCTTCAGTATCGGGGGCAGCTAGAGCGTCAGTCGTCGGCTTTGCCGCTCTTGCCCTTGCCGCCAGGCCCCTTGCCTTCATGGCCGTTTCCGTTCCCGCCACCGTTTCCGTGGCCGTTCCCGTTATTGCCGTTGCCGTTCCCGCCACCGTTGCCGTGGCCGTTCCCGTTGTTGCCGCTCCCGTTCCCGCCATCGTTGCCGTGGCCGTTCCCGTTGTTGCCGTTCCCGTTCCCGCCACCGTTGCCGTGGCCGTTCCCGTTGTTGCCGTTCCCGTTCCCGCCACCGTTGCCGTGGCCGTTCCCGTTGTTGCCGTTCCCGTTCCCGCCACCGTTGCCGTGGCCGTTCCCGTTGTTGCCGTTCCCGTTCCCGCCACCGTTGCCGTTCCCGTTCCCGCCACCGTTGCCGTTGCCGTTGCCGCCACCGTTGCCGTTGTTGCCGATCACCGACTGGTTGCCGGCACTGTCGCCACCTCCACTGCTCTCGCCATTGACTCCGTGAGAGCCCCCCTCACCACTTGGACCGGTTGAGGTTTGGTCGCCAATCGTGCCGAGTCCGAGTCCCGCGCCTACAGGTGCTGGCTGACCAACGGCAGCGATTGATGCTCGCGTCGGCTCGACCGAGAACACTGCAGGCGTTTCAATTATCCCGGCCACCGACATGCTCTGATTTTGGTCCACAGTGACTTGTTGCCCGGGACCCACATTGGTGCTTTGGCCACCGGTGAAGGAGGAGACCTGAACCAGACCCTCTTGAACCGAGAGTGAAGCGTCCTCTTCGGTTACCGTCACCGTGAAGGTTGTTCCCTTCACCACGGCCGCCATAAAAGGAGTATGAATGTAGGTGTGGGGCCTGCTCCGCTTCTCAATGTTGAGCGCCATCTGGCCCTTCTGCTGGACCACATCAGTCTTACGCGAGAACAGACCCTGCGTGGTTATCACCGCGCCGAGAGTGTTCGGCTGAAGTGAAATGCTCTCTGTGCCCCTGGCAAGAGTGGCGCGCCCCCTTGGACCAGTAGAGATCCATGCCTGATTCGGAATTACCGAGCCGGTCTCAACAGCGTGCCAGGTCTTCTTGTCGACCGTATAGCTGACTTGCTTGTTGGCTCTGGTCACTGTCCAGTCTTGTGCCCCAGCGAACGTAGGACCGGCAAAAACTAGGTGTCCGCCATCAACGCCTATGAGACAGAACTGGTTTAATTGAGAAGAGAGGATTTTCGGCTCATCGTAGCTCATTCAAAGGAAGCGAAGATGAGACAGAAAACCGGGCCGCAGACATCGTCGGCCGAGAAGACGATCAAGGATATCCGTCGCGCCACGCGCAAGCACCATTCGTCGGAGGAGAAAATCCGCATCGTGCTGGAAGGCCTTCGCGGTGAAGACAGCATTGCCGCGATCTGCCGCCGCGAAGGGATCGCCGAGAGCCTGTATTATAGCTGGTCGAAGGAATTCCTCGAAGCGGGCAAGAAGCGGCTAGCCGGTGACACTGCCCGCTCGGCCACCAGCGATGAGGTCAAGGCGCTACGCCGTGAAAGCCGCGACCTGAAAGAGGCGCTGGCCGACCTCACCCTGGAAAACCGCCTGCTTAAAAAAAGCATGATCGCGGATGGGGGCGACGAAGAATGAGATATCCCGCCACCGAAAAACTCGAGATCATCCGGCTTGTCGAGGGGTCTCATCTGCCAGCCAGGCAAACCCTCGACAAGCTCGGCATTCCAAGACCAACCTTCTATCGCTGGTATGATCGCTTCCAGACCCACGGTGTTGAGGGGCTGGAAGACCGGACATCCGCGCCGTCACGGGTGTGGAACCGTATCCCCGACGATATCAGGGATCGCATCATCACACTCGCGCTCGATCATGCCGATCTGTCGCCACGCGAGCTGGCGGTGAAGTTCACCGACATGGAAAGCTATTTCGTCTCAGAGGCTTCGGTCTACCGCCTGCTCAAGGCCCATGACCTAATCACCTCGCCAGCCTATATCGTCATCAAGGCCAATGACGAATTCAAGGACAAGACCACGCGCCCGAACGAGATGTGGCAAACTGACTTCACCTACTTGAAGGTCATCGGCTGGGGATGGTTCTATCTGTCGACCATCCTCGACGATTATTCCCGCTACATCATCGCCTGGAAGCTGTGCACCAGCATGAAGGTCGAGGATGTCACCGACACGCTCGACCTGGCGCTGGCCGCCTCAGGCTGCGACAAGGTCAAGGTCGAACACCGGCCGCGCCTGCTGTCGGATAACGGCCCGTGTTACGTCGCCTCAGATCTCGGCGAATGGCTGGACAAATACAAGATCGATCAGGTTCACGGGGCTCCCGGCCACCCCCAAACGCAGGGCAAGATCGAGCGCTGGCACCAGACGTTGAAGAGCCGCATTCTGCTGGAAAACTACTTCTTCCAGGAAGACCTCGAAGCGCAGATCGCGGCCTTCGTGGAGCATTACAATCATCGCCGATACCACGAGAGCCTCGAAAATCTCACCCCGGCCGACGTCTACTTCGGGCGCGGCCAAACAATCCTCCTCGAACGCGAAAGGATCAAACGCGACACCATCAGACAACGCCGCTTGAACCACCAGGCCAAAGCGGCTTAAATCAACCCGAAAACCGAGCCGGAAACTCCAATCTTCCCACGCCCAAAAAGTTTCAAATCATTCGACGACGGACAGTACGGCCGCGACTTCCGCACCAATGACGGTGTTGCGGTCGATTATGTCGGGTTGGCAGGTGCGGTAAGCGGCGTCCTCGCCCTGTCCGGCGGTGAAAAAGAGTCTAGCCTGATGGCAGCGCTTGAGGAGGCACATTCTTGGCCCGGCCTCAGCCTCGTCCACGTGCCGGTCTATTTCGGCGATGACCCGGCCGTGGGCCTCGGCGCCTATGGTCGGTGGAATGTCGGCAACTGGGTCGATGACGTCCAGCGGCAGTATGCCGGCACCCTGATTTGAGAGAATGACCATGTATGAAGATTTTGGACTGCTGATCGACGGTCATTGGCGCTCCGCGCGCAGCGGGCGGACCCGTCCCGTGATCGATCCCGTCGATGAGGATATCCTCGGCCATCTGCCTTCGGCCGATGCCGCAGATCTCGATGACGTGCTGGCGGCGCTGGCCCGCGAGGCCTCACGCTGGGGGAAGGTCTCCGGATGGGAACGCAGTGCCCTCCTCCGCCGTATCGCAACCGAGATGCGCGCTGTCTCCGACCGTGCAGTGCGCGACATGAGTTCGGAAACCGGCAAGCCGATTGCGGAGGCTGCCGGCGAATGGAATGCTGCCATCGACCAGTTCGACTGGTATGCCGACGAGGCACGCCGCATCTTCGGCCATGTGCTCGACGGCCGGGACACCGGCGTGCGTCTCAATGTCCGTTTCGATCCGGTTGGGCCGGTCGCAGCCTTCACCGCCTGGAACTTTCCGGCCCTGCTGCCCGCCCGCAAGATCGCGGCCTCGCTCGCGGCCGGTTGCCCCGTCGTGGTCAAACCATCGGAGGAAGCGCCCTCCAGCACCCTCCACATCGCCGCGGCCGCCATCCGGGCCGGCCTTCCGGCCGGCGTGCTTAACGTGGTCAGCGGCAAGTCCGCCGACATTTCCGCCCACCTGATCGCCTCCCCCGTCGTTCGGAAGGTGTCGCTGACCGGATCCGTTCCCGTCGGCAAGCTGATCCTCAGGCAATGCGCCGAGACGGTGAAGAAGGTTTCCATGGAGCTTGGCGGCCACGCACCCGTGCTGGTGCTGGAAGATGCCGACCCGATTGCGGCCGCCACGGCCTGTGCCCGCGCGAAATTTCGCAATGCCGGCCAGGTCTGCATTTCGCCGAGCCGCTTCTACGTCCACCAGTCGATCTACGAACCCTTCGCCCGCACCATGGCTGATTTCGCCAACGCCCTGAAGATTGGCCGCGGAAGCGATGATGGCATCGAGATGGGGCCGATGGCCAATGCCCGTGGCCGCGAGCGCATCGTTGACATGGTCTCCGACGCCATCGGCAAAGGCGCAACGCTGCTGGCCGGCGGAGAGATCCCGGCCGATCGCAACCGCGGCTTCTTCTATCGACCGACGGTTCTCGGCGACGTGCCGGACAACGCCGAGGTGATGACCGAGGAGCCGTTCGGGCCGATCGCCCCGATCGCTAGCTTCTCCGATCTCGACGATGCGGTGAGGCGCGCCAACGACGTGCCCTTCGGACTTGCCGGTTATGTCTTCTCTTGCTCACTCGAGGGCGCGAACAAGGCGGCGGAGGCGCTCGAGGTCGGCATGGTGGGGGTCAACGACATGCTGCTGGCCGCCGCCGAAATTCCCTTCGGCGGCATCAAGGAGAGCGGCATGGGGCGCGAGGGCGGCCAGCTCGGCATCTTCGACTATCTCGAAGCCAAGTACATCAAGATGCGGTTCGCGTGAGGAGCAGGCCATGAGCGAGGACGACAAGACCACCAACAAGGCGAAGGGCTTTGCACGCGGCCTAACAAACTACGGCGACCGCGATTTCAGCCTCTATCTGCGCCGCTCCTTTGCGAGCTCCATGGGCTATAGCCGGCAAATGCTCGACCGGCCGGTCGTCGGCATCGCCCATTCGGCAAGCGGCTTCAACAATTGCCACCGCCATTTTCCCGAGATGATCGAGGCGGTGAAGCGGGGCGTACTGGCCGCCGGCGCCCTGCCGGTCGAGTTTCCGACGATCTCACTCGGCGAGGTCTTCCTCAGCCCGACCAGCCTAAAGTTCCGCAATCTGATGTCCATGGATGTCGAGGAGATGATCCGCGCCCAGCCGATGGATTCGGTGGTTCTGCTCGGCGGTTGCGACAAGACGGTTCCCGCCCAGCTGATGGGGGCCGCTTCCGCCGGCCTGCCGGCGATCCAGCTCGTCGCCGGGCCGATGTCGACCAGCCGCCATCGCGGCGAACGCCTCGGCGCATGCACCGATTGCCGCCGCTTTTGGCAACGCTATCGTGCCGGTGATGTGGACGACCAGGGAATCGACGCGGTCGAGAAGCGCCTTGCCTCGACCAGCGGCACCTGCGCGGTGATGGGGACCGCCAGCACGATGGCTTCGCTCGCCGAGGCGATCGGCATGATGCCGGCAGGTTCGGCCGCCATTCCCGCCGTCGACGCCGATCGCCTGCGCATGGCCGAGGAGACCGGCCGCATCGCCGCCTCGCTGATCGGCTCCGACAAGACCCCACAGAAGATCATGACGGAGAAGGCCCTCGAGAAC
Organism: Pseudorhizobium flavum; assembly: GCF_902502825.2. The sequence continues at coordinate 3,836,251 of NZ_LR723670.1, read as the reverse complement.
GGCCTGCGCATCCTGATGGCGATCGGCGGTTCGACCAATGCGATCATCCACCTTGCCGCCATTGCCGGCCGCGTCGGACTGACTATCGACCTGAAGCGCATGAACGAGATCAGTGACACGACACCCGTGCTTGTTGATCTCAAGCCGACCGGCACCGCCTATATGGAAGATCTCCACGCCGCCGGCGGCATCCCCGCCGTCATGCGCGAGTTGAAGCATCTCCTCCATCTTGACTGTCAGACGATCACGGGCGAAACCATCGGCGACCGGATCGAGGCCGCAGATCCGTGGGTGGATCGAAATGTCGTCCGGCCGATCGACGCACCCGTGCGCGACAATGGCGGACTGCTCGCCGTGTTCGGCAACATGGCTCCGCGCGGTGCCATCATCAAGCGCTCGGCCGCAGATCCGAACCTCTTCGAAAAGACCGGCCGCGCCGTCGTCTTCACCTCGCTTGAGGATCTGGCCGCGCGCATCGACGAACCCGATCTCGACGTTACGGTCGACGACTTCCTCGTGCTGCAGAATGCCGGCCCGCTCAGCGACGCCGCCATGCCGGAAGCGGGCTACATCCCGATCCCCGCAAAGCTCGCGCGCGCAGGCGTCAAGGACATGGTTCGCATGTCCGACGCGCGCATGAGTGGCACCGCCTACGGCACGATCGTGCTTCACGTCGCGCCGGACGCTGCCTCGGGCGGGCCGATCGGCCTCATCCGCAACGGCGACCGGATCGAACTCAGCGTCAAGAACCATTCGATCCGCCTTCTCGTCTCCGAGGAGGAACTGGAGCGGCGGCGCGCCGAACGGCCGACGGAGACAAGATCAGCTCGCCGCGGCTACGACATGCTTTACCGCGATCACGTCCTGCAGGCGGATGAGGGTTGCGACTTCGACTTCCTGAGGAGCGCGCCCATCTGAGGGCTGCCAACGTTCGGCGCCGGCCTTGGCCGTATCCTTACCTATGAACTTTGGATGTTCCCGCTCAAGCCGCCAGATAGCCGCCATCCACTGGAACAATGGCGCCATGAACGTAGGAAGCATCGTCCGAAAGGAGGAAAGCCACCACACGGGCAATTTCCGCCGCCCCTGCCCAGCGCCCCATGGGGATGCGCGCGTCGATCCGCGCCCGTCGCACGGCGTCAGCGCGTGCGCCTTCCGAGATTCGAGTCTCTACCCATCCAGGCGCGACTGCGTTCACCCGGATACCACTTTGGCCCCATGCCACCGCCAGCGAGCGGGTGAGCGCGGCGACGGCTCCCTTGCTCGTACCATAGGCAGGCGCCACCGGATTACCGAACCAACTCCACATGGACGCTATATTGACGATGGATCCGCCGCCTCGCTTCAGGGCCTCGCGAGCGTTCACGCAGGAGGACAAGACGCCAGTGACGTTGACAGCCATAACCTTCTCAAAGACCTCAGCGTCCCATTCTCTTTCGAACTGGATGGTTCCGGCGCAGGTCACCAGACCGCTCAGGCTGTTCATTCCGTTGAATATATGAGCAAGCGAAGGAGCGTTGGTGACGTCGCATTCGATGAACCTCGCCTCCTCCGGGAAACCATCCTCACGCTCAAGGCCGGCCGCCGTCACCTGCCACCCTCGTTCTGCCAGCACTTGCGTAGTCGCAAGACCGATACCGGTTCCCCCGCCGGTAACCACGACCGTCTTGGGCTCGCTCATCGGCCGCTCCTCTTGTCAAGCGACTGCATCGCCTGCACCAAGTCTGCTACCTCCAGGCTTCGGTAGTAATTGGCCGCATAGGGCGCTGTAAGCGCAACTTCGGCCATGCGCTCGAAGTCACCAACAGCCTCTATGCCGAATTCCACGAAGGAAGTTGGCAAGCCGATCCGCCGGAAGAAGGTCATCAGATCTGCAATCTCCTTGTTGCTACCTTGCCCCGCAGCGAGCTGTGTGAGAGTTCCAAGAGCCACCATTTCCCCATGGAGCAGGGCTGAAAGAGCCGGCATGACGGAAAAACCGCGGACCATGGAATGGGCAATGGAAAGACCGCCGCTCTCAAAGGCCAGCCCGCTGAGCAGGACCGTCGCCTCCACGACCCGCTCGAAACTCTCGTCAGGTTCTGTGGCGGCCATTGCAGCTTCGCTGTCGGTGAGTAGGATCTGTTTTGCGCGTTCAACAATCGCCTGCGTCAATTCGGTCGGTCGTCCGGAAAAGAAGTTGAGCCCCCCGCCAGCCAGTGCCCCCGCCAGCTCGTAGGGTTTCGACATGGCGTCACCAATGCCTGCTGCAAGAAACCTACGTGGCGCTCCTGCGATGACTGCGGTGTCGACGAGCACCAGGGCGGGGTTCGTCTTCATGTGACGGACACCCTCTACGGCGTGCTCCGGTGTGTAGACGACGGCGATATGACTGGTAGGACTATCATTCGAAGCAATCGTCGGCACGATGGCGACGGGAAGGCCGCGTTCGATAGCTGCCCCCTTGGCCGTATCGATTGCCTTGCCGCCACCGATGCCGATCATGAGCCTGGCATCGCCGGCGTCGGCCGCTCGTGCTGCTATCTCTGCGGCCGTGCATTCTCCATTGAAATCCAAGAGGCGAGCGTCCGGCAGCTGGTGCATGATCCGGTCGCCGAGAAGCCTCCGCGCCACCGGATCGATGACAACCGCCGCCGGGCCGCCGCCGATGATCGCCACTTCTTCAGCAAGCCGATCGACTGCCCCGGGCCCCTGCACATAGCGTAGGGGAGCTCCCAAGATCCGCATGGTCATGGCATTACCCTTTCACGGCACCGGCGGTGAGGCCTTGCACAAAGTATCGTTGCAACGCGAGGAAGGCGGCAAAGAGCGGCATGGCAATCAGCGTGGATCCTGCCATCACGTCACCCCAACGAAGGTCAAAAGCGCCGATCATCGATGCCAGCCCCAGCGGGACTGTCTTGTTGGCATCGGAACCGATCATCACGAGCGCAAACGTGTAGTCGGTCCACGAGAGAAGAAAGGCGAAGATTGCAACCGTTACGAGTCCTGGAACCGAAAGAGGCAAGACGACCCTTAGGAAGGCGCCGAGCCGGGTGCAGCCATCGACCATAGCCGCTTCCTCCAGTTCGAACGGCATCGTCTTGAAGAAGCCCCAGAGGAACCAGACGCCAAGAGGCATAGTGAGCGTCAGATGCGAGATGATCAATGACAGTAGCGTGTCGTTGATCCCGATCATCGTAAACATCGCATAGAGCGGGATCGCAAGCAGGAGGGGCGGGAACATGTAGGCATAGAGCATACCGGCAATGATCATCTGCTTGCCACGGATCCGCTGCCGCGTGACTCCGTAGGCAATCATGATCGAAAGAACCATGGTGAGGGCCACAGTTACCACCGCAACGATCAGACTGTTTAGGAACTGGCGCGGGTAATCGGTCTGAGCCAGCAGACTCGCATAGTATTGAAGCGTCCACTCGCGCGGCACCAGCGTCGGGTCGAGGAGCATTTCCTGCGTCGGACGCAGGGAGGAAACGATCATCCAATAGATTGGGAAGGCGCTATAGATAGCGAGGATGACAACTGCAAGATAGAGAAGAGCCCGACCGCCGATCCGCTGGCTCGTCATGTGTCGGCTCATTTGCTTTCCTCCATCGGAAATGCCCGGAAGTAGAGGGCCACGGCCACCATCAGCACGAAGAAGGAGAGCGTTGCGATCGCAGCGCCGCTCCCGATGTCATAGAGCGCGAACGCCTGGCGATATGATAGGACTGGCAGATGCTCCGTCGCGCCCAAAGGTCCGCCGCCCGTCGCCAGCCATACAACGTCGAACTTGTTGAACATCCACACGCCGCGAAGCAGGATGATGACGGTCAGGATCGGACGCAGTGACGGCAGCGTCACATGAAAGAAGCGCCGTATGGGGCCTGCTCCATCGACGCGGGCCGCCTCGTATAGCTGGCTTGGCACCGTTTGCAGTCCGGCAAGGAAGGTCGTTGTGACAAAAGGTGTCCAAAGCCAGACCGAGATCAGGATCACGGACACCATGGAGGCCGTTTCAGTCTCGAACCAGTAGATCGGCGGCAGACCTAGGTCGTCCATCAGGATTGTGACGATGCCCAGTGAGCCATCCACCATCCACTTGAAGACCAGAACCGCAACAACTGTTGGCAAGAGATATGGCAGGAACGTAACTGCGCGCAGAAGCGACCGACCGATGAATCTCTGGTTGAGAATGAGAGCGAAGCCAATTCCGAGCACCACTTGCAGCACGATTGCCAGCCCGGCGTAGACAATCCCATTCCAGAGGGCGTTCCAGAAGTCGCCGCTGGCCAAGACTTCAGCATACTTGGCGAATCCGACCCACATCGGTTGTGCCGTCAGCGAAGGCAAATCATAGAAGCTGAGGGAAACGGCATAAAGTGCTGGTCCAACGATCAACAGCAATGTTGCGAGGACCCCGACCGCAAGAAAAGCGGGCAACAGCCAGCGTGTCATTTCTTTACTCCTGTGAGTACGGGTGCCGGGGGATTTTCTCCCCCGGCAGTCTCGCCTCAGCTGATGACCTCACGCATCTTCGCCGCGGCCATAGCCACAGCCTCTGCCGAGTCCATCTGGCGCAGGATCTTGTTCTGCAGCATTTCGGGCAGCACGAAAGATTCAAAGATCTTCCCGGGCCGAACATCGGGTGCTGGCCCCTGCGTGTCGATCGATGTGAGAATAACGGATTCATCCGTTACAAGCTTGCGCATGTGATCGATCTCGTCGCTGAACGTACGGACAAGTTCATTGTCGCGCCACCGCTGGTCGTCATAGATGTCGAGCCGCGCCGGCTGGAAATGGACCGGGGCGCTATGCAGGAAGTCTACCATACGGTCAGTGGTCAGCCAGCGCATGAACTCCATGGCATTGCCGGTGTTCTCGGTCTTCAGGACAACCCAGCCATCATAGCCGTGGCTAACCGCCTTCTGCTTTCCGGCGCTATCCATATACGGCATGATCCCAAGGCGCTGCCCCATGTCCGGATTGTCACGCGCCGCAGCTTCATAGACACGCCCTGCATAGGCTCCATGAGTAACCGTTCCCGCGACGAGGTTCGACAATACGTCCGAGTAGCCCGCCTGCAGGGCACCCGGTGGCATGGTGGGATATAGCCGAGCCATGAAGTCGAGATAGGCTGCAGCCTTCGGCTTCATCTCTTCATTGTCGAATACTATGTTCCACTGGTCGTCGAAGAGCTTGACGCCTTCCGCCCATAGGAAGGCGAATGACATCCAGTTGGCGGCGCCATTGGAGCCGATCGGGAAGAGACAGCCTTTGCGCCGGCCTTCGACAAGCGCCTCGCAGTTGCCGGCGAACGCATCCCACGTGTCCGGTACGGCCAGGCCTTTCTCTTCATAGAGGTCCTTGCGGTAGTAGATGAGCGCCAAATTGTAGTCGAACGGGTACCAGTAAACCTTCCCGTCGATAGGGAAGAGGATGTTGTTGCCCCACCGAAAGTCATCGGTCAGCTCGTTAAGGGGCACGATCAGGTCCTGTTCTGCGAGCAAGAGGACTTGGCCGATGAACCCGACGTTGGCGACGTCATAGGGCGCGCCGGAACGAATACCGTTGGTGATCTTGGTGAAGGCTTCATCGAGCGGCACAGAGTCGACGATAACCTCGATCCCGGCCTTGTCCTGATAGTCCTGGGCCATCCTGGCGAAGAAGGCCAATGTGTCCTTACCCGTCTCGCAGTTCAGGAAACGGATCGGCCGCTTTTCCTGCGCGCGTAGGGAGGGAGCCGCCAATCCAGTCAATGCCATTCCCATACCCAGAGCGCCGGCTCCCTTGAGAGCCTGCCGCCGGGTCCAGACGCCGCCTTTGCTTTTCTCGTATGCCATGCTCTTTCTCCTCCCATTATCCGCCTGTGCGGATGCTCCTAATGAATTGGCCGATTGAGACCAGTGGCGATCCTCTCGCCGTTCTCGCGGTTGAAAAGGTGGATGGCCGCCTCCGGCACCGTGATCTTCATGCTGCTGCCGACGCGGATGTCGTCACGACGTCCGGTCATGACACGCATGCGGCGCCCGGCGAGGTCGCCAATGAACAGGGTCTGCGATCCCAATTGCTCGATCCCTCTGATCGTGAATGGAAGTCCCTCGTCAGCAAGCACGATAGCTTCCGGCCGCATTCCAAGCGTTACAGGACCTTGCGAGCCGCCAATACCGGTCGGGGCAGCAAGGCAGATGCCCTCCCCGAGCATCAGCCGACCCTCCGACAGGTTCGCATTGATGAGGTTCATCTCTGGCGATCCGATGAAGCCCGCGACAAAGGCATTGGCGGGGTGATCGTAGACGTCGAGCGGCGAGCCGATCTGCTGGACATGGCCGTCGCGCATGATGACGATGCGATCCGCGAGCGTCATCGCCTCGGTCTGGTCGTGAGTCACATAGAGCATTGCCTTACCGATACGCCGCTGCAGAAGCGCGATCTCTTCCCGCATGCGCGAACGCAATTTGGCGTCCAGGTTGGAAAGCGGCTCGTCGAGAAGGAAGATCGCGGGATCGCGCACCAGAGCGCGGCCGAGCGCAACGCGCTGCATCTGCCCGCCCGAAAGCTGCCGGGGCTTGCGATCGAGCAGGTGCGTGATGTCCAGCATTTCTGCCGCCGCGTCGACGCGCTTCTTGACCTCTGCCGGGTCGATACGGCGCATATTCAACCCGAATGCCAGGTTGCCGCGGATAGTTTTGTGTGGGTAGAGCGCATAGTTCTGGAACACCATCGCGATATCGCGGTCCTTCGGTTCCAGTCCCGTCACGTCGCGGCCGCCGATATAAAGCTCGCCCGCACTGATAGTTTCAAGGCCGGCGACCATCCGAAGCGTCGTCGACTTTCCACACCCGGAAGGACCGAGAAGTACGATCAACTCTCCCTTGGCAATGTCTAGATTGACCTCTTCGACAGCAACCACTGCGCCATAGGTCTTGCGCAGCTTGCGCAGACTGACCTCCGCCATTATCTCGCTCCCCTGATTGCCCGGACCGTGTCGTGGTTAATAGGGGTCAGCGCTTCCTTAGCAGCACGGAAGCGGGCGAACGCCTCGTCGTATACGCCGGCGGTGTCGTTATTCGGCGTCAGTGTTTCCGCGACGCGAATAACGCGCGCCGCGGCATCCGTATCGCTGAAGATCCCGACGCCGATGCCGGCGATGAGGGCAGCTCCATAGGACGCGTCGCCTTCTGCCGGGACCTCTATCACAAGCCCCGTCACATCAGCGATGATCTGCCGCCACAAGGCGCTGCGGGTCCCGCCTCCAACCAGCCGTGCCGTCTCGAACCCCATGCCACGGTCGTGCAGCACAGAGAGGCAGTCGCGCAGTGTAAAGGCCACGCCTTCATAGAGAGCGCGACATATCTGCGGCGCTCCGTGCTGGAAGCCCAGCCCCACGAACGATGCTCTCAGATCCGGGTCCCAGTAGGGGCTTCTCTCGCCGTTGAGATAGGGATGGAAGAGCAGCCCGTCGCTGCCTGGCGGCGCTTGCTGAGCCCTCTTGTCCATGCCGTCGAAGCCAATCTCGCCAAAGAGCGCGTCGCGCAGCCAGCGGTGGGCAGAGGCGCAGGAGTTGGTGCCGAGGATGGCGTAGTGATAGCCTTTCACAAGGTGTGGATAATGAATGACATCATCGGAGAACGACGGTGAGGCGGTTATAGTCGATACCGTACCGGCAGTTGCGAGTTTCAGTGCTCCTATGCCGGGCCGCGTCATGCCGGCGGCATAGGTTTCCGCATTCGTGTCAGAAGTGCCGCAAATGACGGGAGTGCCTTCGCGAAGTCCCGTTTGTAATGCTGCGGACGCCGTTACCGCTCCGGTTCTGGCCACCGAGTCAGTGATCGGGGGCAGCACGTCGACAGATATTCCTGCCATCGAACTGAGTTCCTCTGACCATCCCCCCTCTTGCGCATCGGCGAGCATCAGACCCCAGGCATCGGTCAGATCTGTCGCGTCGGAGCCATCGAGCCGTCGGCGCAACCAGTCCTTAGCCGGGCGGATCCTGCGAATACGGGTGTGCGTGTCCGGCTCCTCCTCGCGAAGCCATAGGAGCTGCGGCAAGGTCCAGGTGGGGCTGATCCGGTTTCCTGAGAGGTCACGGATGCGGTCGCCGCTCGCGCTGCGCACGCGGGCCACCTGAACTCCGGATCGTTGGTCGTTCCACATAATCGCTGGCCGCAGCACGTGACCACTCTCGTCCTCCAGGACATGGGTGTGAGCGCCTGCTGTGACCGATATGGCCGCAATCCCCGCTGGCTCGATGCCGACAGCCCAGATCTCCTGAAGCGACGTGACAAGCGCCGACCACCAGTCCTCCGGGTCCTGCTCGCTGAAGCCGGCTTTCGGCGTCAGTGTGTTGACCGGCGCAGAGGAGGTCGCAATCACCTTGCCTTTGCCGGTAGTGACCGTCGATTTCAGCGACCCCGCACCAAGATCCACCCCAAGCAGAAGAACATCAGACATTTGCAGCCCTGTCGCGATAGGGGTCCACTGCGCCAGGACGGGGTGGGAAACCCAGCTTACCCGGGTTGAACAGATTCTGCGGGTCAATCGACTCCTTGATCTTGCGCAGGAGATCCATTCCTACGCCATGCTCTTCGTCCATCCAGGGTCCGCGAAAAAGCCCACTGCCGTGGTGGTGGGCTATGGATCCGCCGTGAGCCAGCGTCTCGCCCGTGGCGATCTCCCAAAGCTTCTCATGCATCGGCAGGGCGTCGGCCTGATCCATCGGCGGCAGGCGAAGGGTCATGTACTGGCACACGCCTTCGGGATAGACATGCGACCAGTGGGCACTGAAATGGACGTCGGGTGAGACTTCGGCCGCAATGCGTGCTGCGATCGTGTCATAGAGCGAGGCAGCTTCGCTCCAGTTCACCGTCACCTCAATGGTGTCGTTGTAGTAGCCCCGATCGAGCCACTGCTTGGTGATCGACAGGTAGCGCTTTTCTCGCCATTCATCAAAGGGCCGGGTTTCCGTTTCCACGGCGCCCAGTTCCCGTGCAAAGCTTCGGACGATCTCGGCTTCGGCAGCAACGATGGACGCTTCGCCGCAGACCACGATATTGGCCATCACCGGACGGTCGCGATAGGTTTCGATCCCTTCGGTACGGGTGGCGGTCTCCTTCTCGTCGTACAGCCGGACGATGCGCGGATGAAGGCCAGCCTGCATGATTGTCTTTGCCAGCGAAAGGGCGGAGGTGCGGGTGGGAAGCGCCAGAACGATGATCTCTTCGGCCGCTGGCAGCTTCCAGATTCGCATCGTCAGTTCGGTTATGATGGCGAGCGTTCCTTCGCTGCCGACGATAACATCGAGAACGGAAGGTCCGGAGGCGCGCTTGGGCAGAGGCCTCACTTCCAGCACGCGACCGTCGGGCATCACGGCTTTGAGACCCACGACGATGTTCTCGATCTTTCCGTAGCGGCTCGATTCCTGACCGCCGCCGCGACAGGCGGCCCAGCCGCCCACAGTCGAGATGGTAAGTGACTGCGGCAGATGGCCGGAGGTATAGCCTTCGGCATTCAAGGCATCCTCGAATGCCTCTCCGTTCATGCCGGCTTCCACGGTTACAAGATTGTTCTCGCGATCGATGTGAAGAATGCGGTTCATTCGCCGCATGTCGATCATCATCTCTTCGCCCAACGGAATGATCCCGCCGAGCACGCCCGAGCCGCTGCCATAGGGAATGATTGGCGTATCAGTCGCGGCTGCCTTGCGCACGACGGCCGCGACCTCGTCAACCGTTGCCGGTCGAAGCACGATTCCCGGAAGAGTTCCGACCAGTGCGCCCTCACGGGCGCGGAAATTGGCATAGGGGAGGCGGTCATGCGCATAGCCGATGCGCTCTTCCCGGCCCACGATAACGTGTTCCGGGCCGACAAGCTCCGACAAAGCAGCTACGAGATAAGAATCTTCCAACGGTTTCCTCCTAGATTTCAGCTCTGTTGTAACGAGCTGAACAAACGTTTGTTCATCGCAAGCACAAGCCATTTTCGCGCGGATGTCAAGCCTCGTTACGAGCAAAGTTGTTAAAGCGGAGCGACAGAAGCTCGCACGATGAGTTCACCTGGAGGAAGGAGCACGCTTCCCTCGGACGCGCCAGCGGAGAGAGAGCCGCCGATAAGGTCGATCAGGCGGCGGACAGCCACCCTGCCCATCTCTTGGGAGGGTAGGCAGACCGTAGACACCTGGGGATAGACGACGCGGGCGAGCAGGTCGTCGTGCATGGTAACAACGGAAACGTCTTCGGGAACCCGAAGTCCCCGCTCGTGCAGCCTGGCGATAGCGGCTGCGGCAGTCAGCAGCGTCGCGGCGTGGATTGCCGTGACGCCCGCCGAAAGCAGCCTGTCCACCGCGTCCGGCACATCCTCCGGACTATAACCCGCCTGCACGACCAATTCATCCCCATGCTCAAGCCCCGCCGCCGCCATCGCTTCCTGCCAGCCCCTACGCCGCATGTCACCGTTGAAGCGACCGAGCCTACCAGCGAGGTGGCCGATACGCCGGTGGCCCATCGCAATCAGGTGTTCTACCCCCATGCGGGCAGCACTTTGCGTATCGATGGCAACGCAGTTGTCATCGCCCGGAAGGTGACGATTGAGAATAACGTGTGGCAGGTCGGTGGTGGCCAGCATCTGGCGTAGGCGGTCATCTTCGTCGAAGCTGGCAATGATGACGCCTTCGATCATACTGGAGCGGGATACATCGGAGATGATCTCTCGCCCGTCCCCTTTGTCGTATGAGACGAGCAGCGCGAAGCCGCGGCTGCGCGCTTCGATCTCGGCACCGATGATGGCGGAAGCAAAGATCGGGTTCTCGATTTGCGGCACAACCATCAGGATCGTCGAGGAGCGCGCGGTCTTCAGTGCACGGGCGACCGGATTGCCACGGTAGCCCAACCGTTCGGCAGTCAACAGGATGCGCTGCCGGGTGGGTTCGGAAACGCGACCCTTGTTCTGAAGGACACGGGAAATGGTTGAGACATCCACACCCGCCGCCGCTGCGACATCACGTAAGGTCACGGGAAGATGCTTGTTGGCCATCGCGCCCTCCAGGCTCGCCAATATGATGTCTCTTCATCGATTGGAACAATCGAAGATTGTACCTCGCGTACTCCTGCAAAGCACCTTACGATGGATGACCAGCAGCCTCCAGCCTCGCGGGAAATGAATCACGGATGTGGCCACTCATCAATTCTGACCTGAGACCCTGAACTTCCTCCAAATTTTGGTAGAGTCCGTCACACTGAGGAGACGGACGAATGAAGCGTTCACGGTTTACGGAAGAGCAGATCATCGGGATATTGAAGGAGCAGGAGGCAGGAGCGAAGACGGCCGATGTCTGCCGCAAGCACGGCATCTCGGATGCAACCTTCTACAAATACAAGGCGAAGTATGGCGGCATGGACATGTCGGATGTCCGCAAGCTGAAGGCGCTCGAGGACGAGAACGCCAAGCTGAAGAAGCTGCTCGCCGAAGCCATGCTGGACAACGCGATCCTGAAGGATGTCGCTGCAAAAAAATGGTGACGCCCGATGTGAAGCGGAATGCGGTGGCTCACGTCTGTGCGCAGCACGGAGTGAGCCAGCGTCGGGCGTGCGAGGTTCTGTCGGTAGATCGGTCGAGCATGCGATACCGCAGCCTGCGGCCTGACGATGCGGCCATTCGAGAGGCAATGAAGAAGGTGGCGTCCGAGCGGCGGCGCTTCGGCTACCGCCGCATCCACGTCATGCTGGACCGGCAGGGGATCGTGATGAACCTCAAGAAGCTCCGGCGTCTCTATCGGGAGGAAAAGCTGACGGTGCGCAAGCGCGGCGGCCGGAAACGAGCCTTGGGAACGCGGCGTCCCTTGGCTCTGCCGTCACGCCCCAATGAACGCTGGAGCCTCGACTTCGTCAGCGATGCCTTCACCGATGGGCGACGGTTCCGTATCTTGGCCATTGTCGATGACTTTACCCGCGAATGCCTGTGCCTGGTCGCAGACACATCGCTGTCGGGCGCTCGGCTCGCTCGCGAACTGGACAGTCTCATCGCCAGACGGGGAAGGCCGAGGACGATCGTCTCCGACAACGGCACGGAGATGACCAGCATGGCCATTCTCAAATGGTGCCAGGAGACCCGCGTCGAATGGCACTACATCGCCCCCGGCAAGCCGATGCAGAACGGCTTTGTCGAAAGCTTCAACGGCAGCTTCCGTGACGAGTGCCTCAACGAGACCCTGTTCTCGACGCTCACTCAGGCCCGCGCCGCCATCACCGCATGGAAGGAGGATTACAACAGGAACAGACCCCACTCATCGCTGGGCAATATCACCCCCAGCGAGTTCGCAATGAAAATGGCTATGGAAAAACAGGCCGCTTGAGGCCAGATTACAAACCCAAGACTCTCCCGAAAACTGGAGGGAGGTTGGGTCTCAGGTCAATTCGGCAAGAGGATTCCGGGCCGGCACCGTTTCACGTCGCGTTCAGGAACGCAAAAAGCCCCGCGGAGGGGGCTTTTGTGGATCGTAGAGATCGTTGGTTGCGGGGGCAGGATTTGAACCTGCGGCCTTCAGGTTATGAGCCTGACGAGCTACCGGGCTGCTCCACCCCGCGTCACCAAGAGTCCGGGTTTTGGGCCCGGGAGCGAAGTCAGGCGTAGCCTGATGAGGTGAGGCCGTCAAGATATCGATCCGGTGGATCGATATTAGGCCGAACGGGCTGCTCCACCCTGCGTCACCAAGGATACGGACTTTTTTGGTCCGGAAGTGATGCTTGTTTTTCGTGTTTTGAGAAGATTGTATTGTCCGCTTATGTTTTGCGGCATTGCCTTTAATAGACCTGGCAGCGACCTACTCTCCCGCGTCTTGAGACGAAGTACCATTGGCGCTGGGGCGTTTCACGGCCGTGTTCGGAATGGGAACGGGTGCGGCCGCCCCGCCATGACCACCAGGTCGATTAAGGGCAATGAACCAACATTTCTGTTGGCATGTGTTGAGAAGCTGGATTTTGGTTCATCGCCTGATCTTGTCCTGGCGGGCTGATCGCAGCCTGCCGGCTGCTGCCCTGCGGACGGCCCGCCAAATGCTTGGCGACGGCCTTTGGCCTGTATGGCTGCCCGGCGCTCTGTCGAGCAAGGGAGCCAGACAAACTGGCGATGGTCTTATGTGAACACGTCTGGCTGCATCTTCGCGTCTTGCGACGCGTGATGAGCATTATCAATGAGAACGATCAAGTCGATCGGGCTATTAGTAAGGCTAAGCTTCATGCATTGCTGCACGTCCACACGCCTCCTATCAACGTGGTCGTCTTCCACGGCCCTGATAGGGAATACTCGTTTTCAGGTGGGTTTCCCGCTTAGATGCCTTCAGCGGTTATCCCTTCCATATATAGCTACCCTGCTATGCCCTTGGCAGGACAACAGGTCCACCAGAGATATGTCCATCCCGGTCCTCTCGTACTAGGGACAGATCCTGTCAATATTCCTACACCCACGGCAGATAGGGACCGAACTGTCTCACGACGTTCTGAACCCAGCTCACGTACCGCTTTAATTGGCGAACAGCCAAACCCTTGGGACCTGCTCCAGCCCCAGGATGCGATGAGCCGACATCGAGGTGCCAAACAACCCCGTCGATATGGACTCTTGGGGGTCATCAGCCTGTTATCCCCGGCGTACCTTTTATCCGTTGAGCGATGGCCCTTCCACGCGGGACCACCGGATCACTATGACCGACTTTCGTCTCTGCTCGACTTGTCAGTCTCGCAGTCAGGCGGGCTTATGCCATTGCACTCGACGACCGATTTCCGACCGGTCTGAGCCCACCATCGCGCGCCTCCGTTACTCTTTCGGAGGCGACCGCCCCAGTCAAACTACCCACCATACACTGTCCCGGATCCGGATGACGGACCGCGGTTAGACATCCATGACGATAAGGGTGGTATTTCAAGGATGGCTCCACGAAGACTGGCGTCCCCGCTTCAAAGCCTACCACCTATCCTACACATGCCGACACGAATGCCAGTGTAAAGCTATAGTAAAGGTGCACGGGGTCTTTCCGTCTGACCGCAGGAACCCCGCATCTTCACGGGGAATTCAATTTCACTGAGTCTATGTTGGAGACAGCGGGGAAGTCGTTACGCCATTCGTGCAGGTCGGAACTTACCCGACAAGGAATTTCGCTACCTTAGGACCGTTATAGTTACGGCCGCCGTTTACTGGGGCTTCGATTCAAAGCTTGCACCTCTCCTCTTAACCTTCCAGCACCGGGCAGGCGTCAGACCCTATACGTCGTCTTTCGACTTCGCAGAGCCCTGTGTTTTTGATAAACAGTCGCTACCCCCTGGTCTGTGCCACCCCTTCCTGGTTGCCCAAAAAGGGGTCACGCTTCTTCCGAAGTTACGCGTGCAATTTGCCGAGTTCCTTCAACATAGTTCTCTCAAGCGCCTTGGTATACTCTACCTGACCACCTGTGTCGGTTTCGGGTACGGTCTATAATGATGGAGCTATTTCCTGGAACCTCTTCGCTGCACAACCAATCCAGTAAGGTTGAACAACACACGAGATCCGTCACTACCACCAGGCCCACGAATATTAACGTGGTTCCCATCGACTACGCATGTCTGCCTCGTCTTAGGGGCCGGCTAACCCTGCTCAGATTAACTTTAAGCAGGAACCCTTGGTCTTTCGGCGAGAGGGTCTCTCACCCTCTTTGTCGTTACTCATGTCAACATTCGCACTTCCGATACCTCCAGAGGCCCTCACGGGTCCTCCTTCACAGGCTTACGGAACGCTCCGCTACCACTTGCAGTAAACTGCAAATCCTCAGCTTCGGTGCATGGCTTTAGCCCCGTTACATTTTCGGCGCAAAGACCCTTATTTAGACCAGTGAGCTGTTACGCTTTCTTTAAATGATGGCTGCTTCTAAGCCAACATCCTGGTTGTTTTGGGATCCTCACATCCTTTCCCACTTAGCCATGACTTGGGGACCTTAGCTGGAGGTCAGGGTTGTTGCCCTCTTCACGACGGACGTTAGCACCCGCCGTGTGTCTGCCGACTAGTACTCCCCGGTATTCGGAGTTTGGTTAGGATCAGTAAGACGGTGAGTCCCCATAGCCCATCCAGTGCTCTACCCCCGGGGGTATTCGGTCGACGCTCTACCTAAATAGATTTCGCGGAGAACCAGCTATTTCCGAGTTTGATTGGCCTTTCACCCCTAGCCACAAGTCATCCCGATCTATTGCAACAGATATGGGTTCGGTCCTCCAGTTGGTGTTACCCAACCTTCAACCTGCTCATGGCTAGATCACTCGGTTTCGGGTCTAATGCAACATACTCAATCGCCCTGTTCAGACTCGCTTTCGCTGCGCCTACACCTACCGGCTTAAGCTTGCATGTTACACTAAGTCGTTGACCCATTATACAAAAGGTACGCCGTCACCCTTGCGGGCTCCGACTGTTTGTAGGCATCCGGTTTCAGGTTCTATTTCACTCCCCTCGTCGGGGTGCTTTTCACCTTTCCCTCACGGTACTTGTTCGCTATCGGTCATGCACGAGTACTTAGGCTTGGAGAGTGGTCTCCCCATGTTCAGGCAGGATTTCACGTGTCCCGCCCTACTCAAGGACAATCAGTGTTCTACGCCTACGGGGCTGTCACCCACTATAGCCAAGCTTTCCAACTTGTTCGGCTTTATTCCTGATTGCCACTGGCCTGGTCCGCGTTCGCTCGCCACTACTTGCGGAGTCTCGGTTGATGTCCTTTCCTGCAGGTACTTAGATGTTTCAGTTCCCTGCGTTCGCTTCTTATCCCTATGTATTCAGAATAAGATACCTTATCTCAATGCTTGGAAACCTGTTTGGCTCTGTCCTCACGCTGCCGCGATCTTCGATCGCTTCGCTGCGGACGGCGCGGCGCATCAGCGCCGACGGGCTAGCGCCCTGTATGGGAAGTCCCACACAAGCCATCCAGCCAACTAAACAGATTTCCCAAGCATCTAAGGTGGGTTGCCCCATTCGGAGATCCATGGATCAAAGCTCATTCGCAGCTCCCCACGGCTTATCGCAGCGTATCACGTCCTTCTTCGCCTGTGCATGCCAAGGCATCCACCAAATGCCCTTACGACACTTAATCGTTCTCATTGCCAATGCTCATCATCTAGTCGATCGTTCGTCAGAACGAGCAACAGACCGGGCTACCTTTAACAACCCAGCCAACTCAACAATGCCATCGACGTGTTCGATCGGTCCGCTTTATTGGAGCTACGCCGAGCAGCTCGCTTGCGGCCGATCTTAAGACCAGCTTCTCGA
>NZ_LR723670.1:3282500-3815000 GCF_902502825.2 Pseudorhizobium flavum | reverse complement strand
CATCGATCCCGGCCGCCTCACGGAGGGTTTGCGTTCGCTCATCCCCCACGATCTGCAACGTCAGATCGATGCGCTGGCACCCACCCATTTCGAGGCCCCGAGCGGACAGCGGCATCCGATCCGCTATGACGGTGACGAGCCGGTGCTGGCAATCCGCGTTCAGGAGCTGTTTGGCCTGAAGACGCATCCGGCGGTCGCAGGCGGACGCCTGCCGCTTCTGCTGGAGTTGACCTCGCCAGCGCACCGTCCGATCCAGACCACCCGCGACCTGCCCGGCTTCTGGAGAGGCTCCTGGAAGGATGTCCGTGCCGAGATGCGCGGTCGCTATCCGAAGCATCCCTGGCCCGAGGATCCTTCCGAAGCGAAGCCTACCCATCGTGCCAAACCGCGCGGGACGTGACAGTATGTCGCCTCTGCGGTGACGCCGCGAGATCGTAAAGGCCGCAGATGACCATTCGAGAAGCAGCAACGACGGTAAGCCGCAAGGACCTGGATATTTCCCCGCCGCGGGATTTCAACTCGCGACCCATCAGCCGCAAGTTCCGCTTGGAGACACTGGTGCGGCTCAGATGGCTGGCAGTGGCGGGGCAGACAGTGACCGTGCTCGCCGTTGACCTGCTTCTCGCCTTCCCCTTGCCCTTGCTGCAGGCAGCATTCCTGATCGGCGCGCTGGCGCTCGCCAATATCATGCTGTCGCTCTGGTTCCCTTCAACGCATCGTCTGGGGCCGAAGGCGGCACTCGCATTGCTGAGTTTCGACCTCCTGCAGATGGCATCGCTGCTCTTCATCACCGGCGGCCTCGCCAATCCGTTCTCTCCGCTGATCTGCGTGCCGGTGATCATTTCCTTTGCCTCGCAGCCGCTTCGGCACGCGATCCCGCTGCTGCTCCTGGCGCTGGCCTGCACGACGGCGCTGGCGTTCTCCCCCTACCCGCTCCCCTGGTATCCGGGCGAGACGCTTCGGCTTCAGCCGGTCATGCTGGTCGGCATCTGGTGCGCTATCGTCTCGATGACCTGTTTTGCGGCTTTCTATGCCTATCGCGTCTCCAACGAAGCGACGCTGCTTGCCGACGCTCTGGCAGCGACCGAATTGGTTCTCGAGCGGGAAAAGCACCTGTCGCAGCTCGACGGACTTGCGGCGGCAGCCGCCCACGAGCTGGGAACGCCGCTTGCCACAATCAGCGTCGTGGCAAAGGAGATGGAGCGGGAGTTCGGCACCGACGAGCGCCTGCGCGAGGATGTCCAGCTGCTTCGCAGCCAGAGCGAGCGATGCCGCGACATCCTGCAGCGGCTGACCTCCCTTTCCGCGGCGAGCGAAGAGCACATGCGGCGCCTCCCCCTTTCCTCCATGATCGAGGAGGTGATCGCTCCACACCGGCAGTTCGGAATCGAAATTGCACTCGTCGAGCGCGGCGACCGCGCAACGGAGCCCGTCTGCCTGCGTAACGCTGGCATTCTTTACGGCCTTGGCAATCTCGTCGAAAACGCCGTCGACTATGCCCGCAGCCAGGTGATGCTGACGGTGGAGCATGACCGCGAGCGGGTCGTCTTGATCATCGAGGACGATGGGACCGGTTATTCGCCGGATATTCTTTCTCGCATCGGCGAACCCTATATGACAAAACGGAACAAGGAAGTTGAACGGGCGGGCGGCCTGGGGCTTGGCCTGTTCATTGCCAAGACATTGCTGGAACGGTCCGGCGCCCGACTGACATTCGACAACCGCAGCGGGAACGAGCCGGGAGCGCGGATCAGGATCGAATGGCCGCGCGTCATGCTCGAGGAAGGTTAGCGGCGGCACGTGGTCCGCAACGCGCTTGCAGGCGTTATGACGATGTGACGCTTCTGGAGAGAAGAGATGGACAGAGAGACAACCCCTTCAGTTGCCAATCCGGACCAGGCGATCGGCTCTGATCCGACGCTTTTGATCGTGGATGACGACGGCCCGTTCCTGCGGCGCCTGGCACGTGCCATGGAGGGGCGAGGCTTCGCGGTCGAGGTCGCCGAATCGGTGGCCGAAGGCATTGCCAAGTCGAAGGCTCGCCCGCCCAAGTATGCGGTCGTCGATCTTCGCCTCGGCGACGGCAACGGTCTCGACGTCATAGAGGCGATCCGACAGCTCAGGGAAGACACCAAGGCGATCGTCCTGACCGGCTATGGCAATATCGCCACGGCCGTCACCGCAGTGAAGCTTGGCGCTCTCGATTATCTTGCCAAGCCAGCCGATGCGGACGACATCTTTCATGCACTGACGCAGCGGCCAGGCGAAAAGGCGGATGTTCCCGAAAACCCGATGTCCGCAGATCGGGTGCGGTGGGAGCACATCCAGCGCGTCTACGAGATGTGCGAACGCAACGTTTCGGAGACGGCACGCCGGCTGAACATGCACCGGCGGACGCTGCAGCGGATCCTCGCCAAGCGGGCACCGAAATAGAATCTAGGTCTCGTCAAAATTCGTGCCGGTGGCCCATTCCGCCATCAGCAGCCGCCGGGCGGCGGCGCGGGAGAAGTTCAACATCAGCGACTTTCGTGTCGCCGGCGCCAGCCGGTGGTCCGGTGCGTCGCGCATGAGGTGCGCGCCATAGCCGTCGGAGAGGAGGAGCCCGCATTCTTGGGGGAAGATGTCGAGCGGCACTTCCCGATGGGTGGCGAAGAACAGCCGGTCGCAATAGGCGCGGTAGTCTGGCCACTTGCAGTCGACCCGGAAGTCCTCGATCGACGTCTTGATCTCGATGATCCAGATCTCGCCCTTCTCCGATACCGTCACCAGGTCGGCACGGCGTCCGTTCGCCAGCACCAATTCAGGCAGCGTCGCGTGGCGCATCTCGTCGAGCAGGATCTGTAGGCCCCGACGGACAATCATGGCCCGTGCCGATTGGCGGCCATCAATGAGCGGATTGTCGTTGGCTATGCTGACGAGGGTCATGCGATCCGTTTAGGCAGGTGAACTTGTTGCAAAAAAGGCAGTGTCGCCGCCAATCGTGGCGTTGGCTGCCCTCCAACGCGCGGCGCGGCTTGCCAAGGCAAACCTATTCGAAAATAACGCGGGAACAAAGACGGTTTCCGTCTGCGTCGCTCACCCATTTTCAAGAGAACTCCATGCGCAGCCGCACAAGCATGATGGTATTCGGCCTCCTGGCAAGCCTTGCCCTGGCCGGATGCTCCACGAAGTCCGACACGACGGAAGTCACCCGCATCGAAACCAGCAAGATCTTCACTGAGTCCTACGGTACGGTGACTGATGCCGGGTATGCTCTTCCGGCCATCCCGATCAGCCGGCTGGACAAGAAGTTCCACCGGCAGATCGTGGCATATTCCACGCAGGAGAAGCCAGGCACGATCGTCGTCAACACGCGCGAACGTTTCCTCTACTACATCCTGCCGGGCGGCAAGGCCGTCCGCTACGGGATCGGCGTCGGCAAGCAGGGCTTCTCGTGGTCCGGCGAGGCCTATGTTGCCTGGAAGCAGGCATGGCCCACCTGGCATCCGCCGAAGGAAATGGCCCAGCGCAAGCCGGACGTGGCCCGCTATGTGGAGGCCGGCATGGGACCGGGCCTCAACAACCCCCTCGGTGCCCGGGCGATGTATCTCTTCAACGAGAAGGGACAGGATACGCTCTTCCGTCTGCACGGCACGCCGGAATGGTCCTCGATCGGCACGGCGGCCTCCTCCGGCTGCATTCGCCTGATGAACCAAGACGTCATCGACCTCTACAATCGCGTGCGGCCCGGCCGGAACGCTAAGGTCGTCGTGATCCAGTAAGGAACGACCACGTCTTAATCGAAGAGGCCGCCGGAGCACCGGCGGCCTCTTCTCTTTTCATCCCTGCAGCTTTGCCTTTAGTTCCAGCCGGCGGCGATGCAGCACCGGCTCGGTGTAGCCGTTGGGCTGCTCGCGTCCCTTCAGCACCAGATCGAGGGCCGCCTGGAAGGCTATGGAATCATCGAAGTTCGGCGCCATCGGGCGATAGAGCGGATCGCCGGCATTCTGACCGTCGACCACCGCGGCCATGCGCTTCATGGTCTCGATAACCTGCTCCTCGCCTACCACCTTGTGATGGAGCCAGTTGGCCATGTGCTGGGCCGAGATGCGCAGCGTCGCGCGATCTTCCATCAGCCCAATGTCGTTGATATCCGGCACCTTCGAGCAGCCGACGCCCTGATCGATCCATCGGACCACATAGCCGAGGATGCCCTGGGCATTGTTGTCGAGCTCGCGCTGGATCTCCTCCGGCGTCCAGTTCGGACGGGGCACCACCGGAACGGAGAGGATGTCGGAAAGCTTGGCGCGGCTCCGGCTCTTCAGCCCTGCCTGCACCTCCGCCACGTTGACCTTGTGATAATGCGTTGCATGCAGCGTCGCGGCGGTCGGAGACGGAACCCAGGCCGTATTGGCGCCCGCCTTGGGATGGGCGATCTTCTGTTCGAGCATGGCCGCCATCAGGTCCGGCATGGCCCACATGCCCTTGCCGATCTGCGCATGGCCGGAAAGACCGCATTCGAGACCGATGTCGACATTCCAGTTCTCATAAGCGCTGATCCAGGCAGCTTGCTTCATGTCACCCTTGCGGATCATCGGACCAGCCTCCATGGAGGTGTGGATTTCATCGCCGGTCCGGTCGAGGAAGCCGGTATTGATGAAGACGACGCGCTCGCGGGCCGCACGGATGCATTCCTTGAGGTTCACCGTGGTGCGTCGTTCCTCGTCCATGATGCCCATCTTCATCGTGTTCGCGGGCATGCCGAGCGCCTCCTCGACGCGTGCGAAGATCTCGCAGGCGAAGGCCACTTCCTCCGGGCCATGCATCTTCGGCTTCACCACATACATGGAGCCGAGGCGCGAGTTCTGGCGGCGACCTTCCGGACCGATGTCGTGCAGGGCGATGAGCGCAGTGACCATGGCGTCCATGATGCCTTCCGGCACCTCACGACCTTCCTGGTCGAGGATGGCGGGGTTGGTCATGAGGTGACCCACATTGCGGATCAGCATCAGCGACCGGCCCTTGAGGCTCGCCGACGTGCCGTCGGCCGCCGTGAAGGCAAGGTCGGGCTCGAGCTTGCGGACGAACGTCTTGCCGCCCTTGGTCACGTCCTCCTGGAGATCGCCCTTCATGAGGCCGAGCCAGTTACGATAGACCAGCACCTTGTCTTCGGCATCGACGGCTGCGACCGAATCCTCGCAGTCCATGATCGTCGTGATTGCCGATTCCAGCCGCACGTCCGAGATCTTTGCCGGATCCTCCTTGCCAATCGCGGTGGTTGGATCGATCAGCACCTGAACATGAAGGCCGTTGCGGCGCAGGATCAGGCTTTGAGGCTGTGACGGCTCGCCCGTGTAGCCGGCGAACTGATCAGGATTTGAGAGCTCGACCGTACGCCCCTCCGGTCCCGCCGCCGTGAGTCTGCCCGAGCTCACGACGAACCCCGTCACGTCGCTCCAACTGGCGCCCGAGAGCGCAACAGATTCGTCCAGGAAGGACCGCGCCCAGGCGATAACCTTCGCTCCACGGAGCGGGTTGTAACCCTTACCCTTCTCGGCACCCTCCGTCTCCGGAAGGGCATCCGTGCCGTAGAGGGCATCGTAGAGCGAACCCCAGCGGGCATTCGCCGCGTTGAGGGCGTACCGGGCGTTCATCACGGGAACGACGAGCTGAGGTCCGGCAATCTCCGCAATCTCTGGATCGACATTGCTGGTGGAGACGGTGAAAGCTGGACCTTCCGGCAGGAGGTAGCCGATCTCGCGCAGAAATGCTTCGTAGGCGTCGAGGTCGGCCGGCGCGCCGTTCTGGCGGTACCAGTCGTCGAGTTTGTCCTGCATCTCGTCGCGCTTGGCGAGCAGCGCACGGTTCTTCGGTGCCAGGTCGTGGATGATCTGTGCGAGCTGCGAGAAGAAGCGCTCCACATCGACACCGGTTCCCGGGATCGCCTCCTGCACCAGGAAGTCGTGCAGCTTCTCGTCGATTGCGATCCCGTTCTTGTCGATGCGTGCCATGCAGGCCTCCTCCTGTGCCATTTTGTTGGATTATCCGTGCCAATTTGCGCGGGCAGCCGCCGCTGTCAATGCGCCTATGGGCGAACGCGCCGCGTGACCCGCATCGGCAGGCCGTCGCGCGGCTGGGTCGTCAGCTTCTGGACCGGCCAGGGCTTCGTCTCGGGTGTCATGTCGAAACGGTAGCGGCTCATCAGGACGGCGAGCGCGATGACTGCCTCCTGCATCGCGAAGGTAGCACCAATGCAGACCCTGGGCCCCGCGCCGAAGGGAAGGTACTGGAAGCGCCCGATCTTGCCACGGTTCTCAGGCAGGAAACGCTCCGGCATGAAGGCGCGCGGATTATCCCAGTAAAGCTGGTGGCGGTGAAGCGTCCAGGGCATGATGAGAACCGTCACCCCCGCCGCAATCTGAACTGTCTTTCCGTCCGGACTGGTCCATTCGTCGTCGGCGATTGCTGCACGGTTCAGCGATGGAGCCGGCGGGTAGAGCCGCAGGGCCTCCTCGAAGGCGGCTCTCACCATTGGCATGCGGTCCATCCACTCAACCGGCTCAGCGCCGGACGCCAGGACCTCGTCGATCTCGCGTACCATCCGCTCGCGGATCTGCGGGCTGTTGGCGACACAGTACAGCGTCCATGCCAGCGCCCTTGCCGTTGTCTCGTGGCCGGCGCCGATGAAGGTCAGGATATTGTCCTCGATCTCGTCCATGGTGAGACCATCGGGGCCAGCAAGCTCCAGCAGCAGCGTGAGGAAATCCTGCGGCACGTGATCGGGGTTCTCGCGCATCTTCTTCTGGCGGAGAGCCATGGTCTCCGCGACGATTCCGCGGAACTTGCCGAGGACACGCTTCCCGCCGATCCGCGTCAACCGCGGCACCCATGGCGGGGCACGCAGAAGGTCCATGGGATCGACGCGGCCCATACGGTGGAGCAGGCTGTCGACATCCTCCGAAAAGTCGTTGCTCTCGGTGACGATCTCGCCCGAGAAAAGCGTCTCCGACAGGATGTTGAAGGTGATCTCTGTCATGTCGACCGAGATGTCGAAAACCTCTCCATCTTCGCCTACCCCAGAATACTTTTCGACGTAGTCCTCCGACTTGCGGAGCATCTGGTCGGCAAAGCTGCGGGCATGCCGTGGCGTGAACACTGGCGCCATGGCCTTTCGCGAGCGCTTCCAGACAGGACCTTCCGCCGTCAGCAGGCCATCCCTCAGGATCGGCCGCAGTATGAGCTGGCGTATCTCCGACATCTCGTAATTGGCTGCGTTGTCGACCAGGACATGACGGATCAGGCCTGGGTCGTTGACGATGATCGTTCGCTCCTTCAGGAACTTCGTCTCGATCCATGGCAGCGTGTAGGACGGCTCCCCCCATAGCTCCAGGGGGTTGTTGAACACGGTCCGGATGATCTCCAGCCGAGAAGGCGGTACTGTGCGAGGAATGGGGGCCGGCGGAACGAACGGCTCGGGGCGCATATCCATCGAAGCCCTCCTGAAACTGGTGCAAACCAGGAATATCAGGAGTCAGAGCAGTGATTTCAACTCTTCGAGCTTATCGTTGACGAGCCAGCCATAGTAGTTTTCTTCCGGCAATCCGCCGCGCGCCTTCAGGGTAGCTGCACGTTGTGCCGAACCGCCCGTATTGTAGAGGGTCGCCGTTATGCCGGGATTGGCCGATATGTCCACGCGCGCTATGGATGCATAATCGTCGATGGATTTGCGGATCGCCGCAGCCATGTAGGCCAGGGACTTGTCAGGATCCATGATCGCTTCGTAGACCCCCGCCGCATCGTTTTCGTCGAGCTCCGGATAACCGGACGACTGGGCCACCATGTCCGACAGCATCAGCGCGGTCAGCGGGTTCACCTGGCCAAGGCCGAAAGTCTGCCCGGCATAGAAGGGTTGAAAGAAGACGGCGCTGAAACGGTTGTTCGGGAAGGCGATGCCACCGACCGTGCGGCCACGAAATTCCTTCTCCCACACAGCCTCGCGGCAGTTCCACAGGCTGTAGGAATCCGCCTTGCCTTCGCATTGACGGAATTCGGGACGGGCAACGAACTCGCTGATGGACTCGTCACCGTGCCCGAAGCGGAAGCGGTCCCCGGCATAGGCAGCCGCCTTGATATAATACGACTGAAGCCGGTCATAGGCGTCGACATTGTAGGTATGCTCGCCGACGATCGCGCCGATCATGTGGATCGGGTCCAGCCGGTAGTCGGCCGCAGTCGCCTTAATCTTGGCGATCAGCGCACGATCTCCGGACAGAAGGTCACGGATCTTCTCGTACTTGAGGTCGAAGGTGGTTCGGCCGGCCTGGGTGCGACGGACGGAAGCACCCGGCACCTTCGGCTGTTCGGCGTGGCGATTGCCTTCCGGGACCGCACGAAGACCAGCAGCATCAGCCGCCGGTATAGTGCTCAGCGCCAGGACAAGGGCGAGTAGAAGTCGTTTCAAGATGTCGGACCTGCAGACTCGGGCAATCGTGGCAGACCATGTCGGCAGGACCGGCGCGCCAGACTCGCTCTCTTCATCGAAGTTGACGCCAGCCTTTAAGCGATCGGCCGGCGTCATGTCGAGGCGGTGTACATCAACTTGACGTCAAATGCACTAGATCCCTCGCCTGCGTTGCTGGCGCGCTACAGGATATAGCGTGACAGATCAGTATCGGCTGCGAGATCACCGACATGCTCACGCACATAATCGGCGTCGATCATTACGGTATTGCCAGCTCGATCAGGTGCGTTGAACGAGATTTCATCCAGCACCCGCTCCATGACCGTCTGAAGGCGGCGGGCGCCGATGTTCTCGACCGATGAGTTCAGATGCACGGCGACATCGGCCAGCGCATCGATGGCGTCCTCCGTGAAGTCCAGGTTTAGCTGCTCTGTCTCCATCAGCGCCTTGTACTGGCGGATCAGGCTTGCCTCCGTCTCGGTCAGGATGCGGCGGAAATCCTCCTTTGTCAGCGGGCGCAGTTCGACGCGGATCGGAAGGCGGCCCTGCAGCTCCGGCAGGAGATCAGACGGCTTCGCCACATGGAAGGCGCCGGAGGCGATGAAAAGCACATGATCGGTCTTGACCGGCCCATATTTGGTTGCGACCGTCGTTCCCTCGACCAGCGGCAGGAGGTCACGCTGCACGCCCTCACGCGAGACGCCGGCACCCAGGCCGCCGTCACGGGCTGCGATCTTGTCGATCTCGTCGAGGAAGACGATCCCGTCATTCTCCACCGCGCGTACGGCCTCGCGCTGGATGACCTCATTGTCGATGAGCTTGTCGGATTCATCCCTGATGAGTTCGACATAGGACTTGGAGACGGTGGTTCGCACCTTCTTGGTGCGGCCGCCGAGGGCCTTGCCGAACATTTCGGAGAGGTTCAGGACACCGATATTGGCGCCGGGCATGCCCGGGATCTCGAAACCGGGCATGCCCGAGCCGCTGTCGGCCACCTCGATCTCAATCTCCTTGTCGTCCAGCTCACCATTGCGGAGCTTCTTTCGGAAGCTGTCGCGGGTTGCCGGCGACGCGGTCGGGCCAACCAGCGCATCGAGGACACGTTCTTCGGCACTCATATGCGCCTTCGCCTGTACCTCGGCGCGCTTCTTCTCGCGCACCAGGCCGATGCCGACCTCGACGAGGTCGCGGATGATCTGCTCGACATCGCGGCCGACGTAGCCAACCTCGGTGAACTTGGTGGCCTCGACCTTGATGAAGGGCGCACCGGCAAGCTTTGCCAGACGCCGCGAGATCTCGGTCTTGCCGACGCCCGTCGGGCCGATCATCAGGATGTTCTTCGGCATCACCTCGTCGCGCAGGCTCTCGTCGAGCTGCTGACGACGCCAGCGGTTACGCAAGGCGATAGCCACGGCGCGCTTGGCATCGTGCTGCCCGATGATGTGACGGTCGAGTTCGGAGACGATCTCGCGGGGGGAGAAATTTGTCATGATGTCCTCTTGGCGTTCCTGCCGCCCGACTCACGAAAGCCCGGGCGGGGACCCATTCCTGAATGTCGTTACTCGGCGTCCAGCGTCTCGACGACGAGATTATGGTTCGTGTAGACGCAAATCTCGGCGGCGATATCGAGCGCGGTGCGGGCGATTTCCTCCGCCGACCTGTCGCTGTCCATCAGTGCCCGCGCGGCGGCATACGCATAGTTCCCACCAGAACCAATGGCGATCGTCCCGTGCTCGGGCTCCAGCACATCACCATTACCGGTGACGGCGAGCGTGATGGTCTTGTCAGCCACCAGCATCATCGCCTCGAGATTGCGAAGATACTTGTCGGTCCGCCAGTCCTTGGCGAGCTCCACGGCAGCCCGCATCAACTGGCCAGGATACTGCTCCAGCTTTTTCTCCAGCCGGTCGAGCAGCGTGAAGGCATCCGCCGTTGCGCCGGCAAAACCGGCTATCACCTCACCCTTGCCGATGCGGCGGACCTTGCGGGCATTGCCCTTCATCACTGTCTGGCCGAGGCTCACCTGGCCATCGCCAGCCATGATGACCTTGCCGCCCTTCCGGACCGATATAATCGTTGTCATTCTTTACCCGTTTGCCTCGAAGGCTCCTTGCGTTGGAGGCTTTGCGCCCTGTTGATGCCTATGTAAGCGGGGATCGCATGATTGCAAATCAAGCCGACCGTATCCGAATGCATGCCTGCTTTTGCTGGATATTTGGCGGTCCGCCTGTTATGGAGCGCACAACACTCGCATGGAGCACAAAATGGCCGAAATCGCCGCACGTACGGGCTCGGTTTCCCGCAAGACGAACGAGACGTCGGTCTCCGTCACCGTCAATCTCGACGGAACGGGAGCTTCGCAGATTTCGACGGGCGTAGGCTTCTTCGATCACATGCTCGACCAGTTGGCCCGCCACTCGCTGATCGACATGGAGATCGCGGTCGAGGGCGACCTCCATATCGATGACCACCACACGGTGGAGGATACAGGCATCGCGATCGGCCAGGCGATCTCCCGGGCCCTCGGCGACCGCCGCGGGATCACGCGCTATGCCTCGCTCGATCTCGCCATGGATGAAACGATGACCAAGGCAGCGGTCGACCTGTCGGGCCGACCCTTCCTGGTCTGGAATGTCGAGTTCAGCTCCCCGAAGATCGGCAGCTTCGATACGGAGTTGGTGCGTGAATTCTTCCAGGCGTTCGCCCAGAATGCCGGCATCACGCTGCACATCTTCAACTACTACGGCGCTAACAACCACCACATCGCCGAGACCTGCTTCAAGGCGGTGGCACGTTGCCTTCGCACGGCAACCGAGATCGACCCGCGCCAGGCAGGCCGTGTCCCCTCCACGAAGGGAACGCTGGTCTGAGCGGCCAAGGAGCAAAGTTGAAGAGTTATCTTGTTCTCACCCCTCCGGGCACAGATCCGGATCACGAGAAGACCGTGATCCTCGCCGATCGCTTCTCCTGGCTTGCGCTATTCTTTCCCTGGATCTGGCTCCTGACAAAGCGGCTGTGGCTTGCGGCACTGGCTGTCTTCCTTGCGCAGATCGCCGCCGGCCAGCTGATGCAGGTTTCCGGATTTGCGGTGGTGGGCTTCCTCGCCGCCGTTTCCATCAATCTTCTCGTTGCGCTGGAAGGACGGCACTTCTATAGCGAGAGCCTCATCCGGCGCGGGTGGACGCTGAAGGACGTTGTCATGGCAGCGGACCTCGATACCGCCGAGGAAATTTACTTTGCAGGCCTGCCTCAGGCTTCGACGGCCCCGGTCGCCGTTGCCAACTGGGCGAATTCCGTTCGCACCCCCTCCGCAGCAGGGTGGGACCGTGGCGGGATAGGCCTCTTCGACCAAGGAGGACGCTGATGCGCGTCGCGATCATCGACTACGGCTCCGGCAATCTCAGGTCTGCGACCAAGGCCTTCGAACGTGCCGCGCACGAGGCGGGCCTGAACGCCACGATCGAGCTCACCGACAAGGCGGATGTCGTTGCCGCGGCCGACCGGATTGTCCTGCCGGGCGTTGGTGCCTATGCGGACTGCCGCGCCGGTCTCGACGCGGTTCCCGGAATGCACGATGCGCTGGTTCAGGCGGTCGAGAAGAATGGCCGGCCCTTCTTCGGCATCTGCGTCGGCATGCAGCTCATGTCATCCCGTGGGCTCGAGAAGACGGTCACGCAGGGCCTTGGCTGGATCGAAGGCGACGTCAGGGAAATGGAGCCTTCCGATCCGAACCTGAAGATCCCGCAGATTGGCTGGAACACGCTCGACCTGAAGCGCCCTCACCCTCTCTTCGATGGAATCCCGACCGGACCGGATGGACTGCACGCCTATTTCGTCCACTCCTATCATCTGGCGGCCAGGAACCCGCAGGACGTCGTGGCGACCACCGATTACGGTGGACCAATGACCGCCTTCGTGGCTCGCGACAACATGGCCGGCTCGCAATTCCACCCGGAGAAGAGCCAGACCCTGGGTCTCGCCCTGATCGCCAATTTTCTGCGATGGAAGCCCTGAAGAATGATCCTCTTTCCCGCCATCGACCTCAAGGACGGCCAGTGCGTGCGCCTCAAGCTCGGCGACATGGAGCAGGCCACGGTCTATAATGCGGACCCGGCAGCCCAGGCGAAAGCCTTCGAATACCAGGGCTTCGAGTGGCTGCATGTGGTCGACCTGAACGGTGCCTTCGCCGGCGAAAGCGTCAACGGCGCGGCCGTGGACGCGATCCTGAAGGCAACGAAGAACCCGGTGCAGCTCGGTGGCGGCATTCGCACGCTCGCACATATCGAGAACTGGCTGTCGCGAGGACTGGCGCGCGTCATCCTCGGCACCGTGGCGGTGCGCGATCCCGCACTGGTCATTGAAGCCTGCAAAGAGTTTCCCGGCAAGATCGCCGTCGGTATCGATGCCAAGGGCGGCAAGGTTGCCGTTGAGGGCTGGGCCGAGGCTTCCGAACTCGGCGTCATCGAGCTCGCCCAGAAGTTCGAAGGCGCTGGCGTCTCGGCGATCATCTACACGGACATTGACCGCGACGGCATCCTGACCGGCATCAACTGGGAGTCGACGCTTGAACTCGCGAATGCGGTCTCGATCCCCGTCATCGCCTCCGGAGGTCTTGCATCGATCGAGGACATACGGCGCATGCTGCAGCCTGATGCCGCACGTCTGGAAGGCGCGATATCCGGTCGCGCGCTCTATGACGGCCGGATCGATCCGAACGAGGCGCTTGGGTTGATCCGCAAGCAGAAAGGAGAGGCCGCATGAGCCTCAAGGCCCGCGTCATCCCATGCCTGGACGTCAAGGACGGTCGCGTCGTCAAGGGTGTCAATTTCGTCGACCTGATCGATGCCGGCGATCCGGTCGAGGCGGCCAAGGCCTATGACGCCGCCGGAGCCGACGAGCTCTGCTTCCTGGACATCACCGCGTCGTCGGATAATCGCGAGACCATCTTCGATGTCGTCGCCCGAACCGCAGACCATTGCTTCATGCCGCTGACGGTCGGCGGCGGCGTACGCAGCGTCGGCGATATCCGGAGGCTTCTGCTTGCCGGGGCCGACAAGGTGTCGATCAATTCCGCCGCCGTGAAAAGCCCGGATTTCGTTGCCGAGGCCGCCGACAAATTCGGCAATCAGTGCATCGTCGTGTCAATCGATGCCAAAAAGGTCTCTTCGACCGGAGAACTGGATCGCTGGGAGATCTTCACCCATGGCGGTCGCCAGGCCACGGGCATCAATGCGCTGGAATTCGCCGCGAAGGTTGTCGAAAAGGGCGCCGGCGAGTTGCTGGTCACCTCGATGGACCGCGACGGCACCAAGAGCGGTTACGACATTGCGCTGACCAAAGCGATTGCCGACAGCGTGAAGGTTCCGGTCGTCGCCTCCGGAGGCGTCGGCACGCTCGATGACCTCGTGGCCGGCATTCGGGACGGTCATGCGACCGCCGTTCTGGCGGCCTCGATATTTCACTTCGGGACCTATACTGTCGGCGAAGCCAAGCGCTACATGGCCGAGCACGGCATCGCGATGCGGCTGTACTGACGTCGCTGGAGACAGAAGATGAGCGATTTCTCCCTCAGCGACCTCGAGCGGATCGTCGAAATCCGTGCCAGGGCTTCAACCGATGAGTCCTGGACGGCGAAGCTTGTGGCCGCCGGCCAAACAAAGGCCGCCAAGAAACTCGGTGAGGAAGCCGTCGAGACGGTGATCGCCGCGGTTTCGCAGGGGCGGCCGGAGCTGGTCAGCGAAAGCGCGGACCTCCTTTATCACCTAATGGTCGTATTGAATATCGCCGGGATTCCGCTCAAGGATGTGCTGGACGAACTTCAGCGGCGGACTACCCAGTCCGGCCTGCAGGAAAAGGCGAACCGTCCATCATGACCCCGGCAGCGCAACCGGCTGAAGGCACCGAGCAATCCTCTTCCGCGACCTACTCGCCCTACCACGTCTTCACATCGGCTGAGTGGGCGCGTTTCCGAGCGGATACGCCTTTGACGCTGACTTTCGACGAGGTGGCACGGCTGCGCTCCCTCGACGACCCGATCGATCTCGACGAGGTCCGGCGCATCTACCTATCGCTGTCACGGCTTCTTTCGGCGCATGTGGAGGCTTCGCTGCTGCTGTTCCAGCAGCGCAACCGGTTCCTCAGCCTGTCCGACGTCACAAAGACGCCCTTCGTCATCGGCATTGCGGGTTCCGTGGCGGTCGGCAAGTCCACGACGGCGCGTATCCTGAAGGAGCTACTGGCCCGCTGGCCGTCCAGCCCGAAGGTGGACCTGATCACCACCGACGGCTTTCTCCACCCCAATGCCGTGCTCAGGCGCGAGAACCTGATGGAACGGAAGGGCTTTCCGGAAAGCTACGACATCGGCGCGCTGTTGCGCTTCCTCTCGGCGATCAAGGCCGGTCAGCCGAACGTCAAGGCGCCGCGCTATTCCCACCTCACCTATGACGTGCTGCCTGACGAGTTCACTGTCGTCGATCGCCCAGACATCCTGATCTTCGAAGGCATCAACGTGCTGCAGTCCCGCGATCTGCCGGCGGATGGCAAGTTCGTGCCTATGGTTTCGGACTTCTTCGACTTCTCGATCTATATCGACGCGGACGAGGCGCTGATCCATAATTGGTATGTCGAGCGCTTCATGAAGCTTCGCAACACGGCTTTCCGTGATCCGAATTCCTTCTTCCACCGCTATGCAACCATCAGCGAGGATGCGGCGCGCGCGATCGCCGAGGGGCTGTGGGAGAACATCAACCTGAAGAACCTGCGGCAGAACATCCTACCGACCCGCCCGCGTGCGGACCTCATCCTGCGGAAAGGCTCGAACCACCTGGTCGAGACGGTCGCACTGCGCAAGCTCTGATCAGGGATTGACCCGTCTCAAGGTCAAATTGATGCGTCCGCCGTTCCTCAGCAATGTCGAGGTTTCCGGGTAGACCCGGTCCACGCCGTGGAAGCAGAGACGCCCCGCTCCTCCGAGGACGAGCACGTCTCCGCTCGTCAGGCGGAATGAGCGCGTAGGTTCGTTGCGTTCCGTTCCGCCGATCCGGAAGAGACAGGTGTTTCCGAGCGAGATAGAGAGAACGGGGGCGGTAAGATCCGTTTCGTCCTTGTCCTGATGCAGACCCATGCGTGCCTGATTGTCGTAGAAGTTGACGAGGCACGCCTCCGGCGGCTTGGGGTAGTCGGCGACTTTCGCCCACAGTTCCAGAAGCCGTGACGGAATCGCGGGCCACGGCCAACCGGTCACGGGATGGGAGGCCTGGTAGCGATAGCCGCGCCCTTTGTCCGTCACCCAGCCGAGGGGGCCGCAATTCGTCATTCGGACCGACATCGGCTTGCCGGTGCGCGGCATTTCGGGAACATAGAGCGGGGCTTCAGTCACCACCTGCCTGATCTCGTCGACAAGAGCCTCCTGACCTTTTCGGTCAAGATATTCAGGGAGGTAGCGAACTCCGTCGGGCAGAGCTGTCATCCGATCAGTCTCCCGCCGGCTTTCCACGCATCTTCTTTACTTCCGATCGGCCGGCCTTGGCCTTCAGACGCCGTTCGACGGAGCCTTTGGTGGGCTTGGTCGCCCGTCGTGGCGGCGGCGGCGGTTCGGATGCCTTGATGATCAGCTCCTTCAGCCTCTCCCTCGCATCCTCGCGATTGCGGTCCTGGCTGCGAAACCGGTTAGCCTCGATCATCAGCACGCCATCCTTCGACATCCGGCGCCCGGCGAGACGAATGGCAGCCGCTTTGACACGGTCCGGCAGCGACGGAGAATCGGCGAGATTGAAAAAGAGCTGGACGGCAGTCGAGACCTTGTTGACGTGCTGGCCGCCCGCGCCGCCAGCCAGCACGAATTGCTCTGTTAATTCCCAGCCGGCAATGGTGATGCGATCGTTGATATAGAGCGGGTTGCTGGCCATGGTTCGCCTCCGGCGGCCTCTATCCCATAAAGAACGGACAAAGAAAACCGCCGGGCGTTGGGGCCCGGCGGTCAATTTCTGTCAGTTCGAGTGGCTTACTCGGCCGCATTCAATAGCACGGGGGCGGCATCACGCACCCGGCTGTCGACATGGTCCTCGAACTTTTCGAAGTTGGCGATGAACATCGAGACAAGCTTCTTCGCCTGCTGGTCGTAGGCAGCACCATCGGCCCAGGTCGAGCGCGGGTCGAGAATGGCGGCGTCGACACCCTCAACCGCAACCGGGACCGCAAAGCCGAAGTTCGGGTCGGTGCGGAACTGCGCGGTCTTGAGGTCCCCGGTCAGAGCCGCCGTCAGGAGCGCGCGCGTCGCCTTGATCGGCATGCGACGGCCGACGCCATAGGCACCGCCAGTCCAACCCGTGTTGACGAGCCAGCAATCGACGCCATGGCGGTCAATCAGGTCGCGCAGCAGGTTGCCGTATTCCGCCGGATGGCGCGGCATGAATGGCGCACCGAAGCAGGTGGAGAACGTCGCTTCCGGCTCGGTCACGCCCTTTTCCGTGCCCGCGACCTTGGCTGTGTAGCCGGAGAGAAAGTGGTACATGGCCTGCTCGGGCGTCAGCCGGGCGATCGGCGGCATGACCCCGAAAGCGTCGGCTGTCAGCATGATGATCGTTTTCGGATGGGGAGCGATCCCCGTCGCCGACGCATTCGGGATGAAATGCAGCGGATAGGCCGAGCGGGTGTTCTCCGTCAGCGAGGCATCGTCGAAATCCGGAACGCGGTTTTCGTCCAGGACCACGTTTTCAAGCACAGTTCCGAAGCGGCGGGTCGCGGCATAGATTTCCGGCTCCGCCTCGGCGGAAAGGCGGATCGCCTTGGCGTAGCAGCCACCCTCGAAGTTGAAGATGCCGTTCTCGCCCCACCCATGCTCGTCATCGCCGATCAGCGTGCGGCTCGGATCGGCCGACAGGGTCGTCTTGCCGGTGCCCGAGAGGCCGAAGAAGACGGCCGCATCGCCACCCGGACCGACATTTGCCGAGCAGTGCATCGGCATGACATGCTTTGACGGAAGCAGGTAGTTGAGGACGGTGAAAACCGACTTCTTGTTTTCCCCGGCATAGGACGTGCCACCGATGAGCACGATGCCGCGGGTCAGGTCGCAGGCGATGACCGTTTCGGTCCGGCAGCCGTGACGGGCCGGGTCGGCGCGGAAGTTCGGCAGGTTGATGATGGTCAGCTTCTGCACGAAGGTCTCGAGCGAAGCGCGGCTCGGCCGAATGAGGAGGTTGCGGATGAACAGCGCGTGCCAGGCCAGTTCGGTCACCACCCGTGTCGGAAGCGCGTTTTCCGGGTCGGCACCGCCGATCAGGTCCTGCACATAGAGGGTCTTGCCAGCCGCATGAGCCAGCATGTCCTGATGCAGGATCTCGAAGCGTTCCGAAGACATTGGCCGGTTGTTGTCCCACCAGATGACATCCTCGGTCGTGTCATCGCGCACGATGAACTTGTCCTTCGGCGAGCGACCCGTGTGCTGGCCGGTGACGGCTCGCAGCGCGCCGTCCGCCGTCAGGTCGCCTTCCCGGTTGCGGATCGCTTCTTCGTAAAGTTCCGTTTCCGAGAGGTTGTAATTGACGCGGGAAACGTCCTGGAAGCCGATCGCCGCTATCCCATTGGACGGATTGTAAAGTCCGAGCTCCTGCATGCGCGCCTTCCTTCCCTTGGCGTTGGATGTGGCCCTCAACTAGCGCCGGGCTTCATAAAGAGCAAGTAGGGTGGAGGGCGATAATCCAACGATATCAATAAATTAATCGATTTAAAAAAATTTATTTCTTCTTAAATCGGTTTAGGTCGCGTTTTAACCTCGGCCTGAAACCCCCTCATTTGAATAGAGGGATTGTGACTCCCTCCCCTCGATCCCTTGCCTTGCCACAATTTGTTCCACCTTTATACTCAAGACGCGCATCGTCGGAACACCGACGCGGCTGGGATACTCCTGGAGATGCGCACGAATGGTAGTGGAGACAGAGAGCATGCAGACAATCGCCCTGGTGGACGACGACCGCAACATCCTCACGTCAGTGTCGATTGCACTGGAGGCCGAGGGTTACAAGGTCGAGACCTACACGGACGGCGCATCCGCACTCGACGGGCTTCTTGCCCGGCCGCCGCAGCTGGCGATCTTCGACATCAAGATGCCCCGCATGGATGGCATGGAACTACTGCGCCGGCTCCGGCAGAAGTCGGACATACCGGTGATCTTCCTCACGTCGAAGGACGAGGAGATCGACGAATTGTTTGGCCTCAAGATGGGCGCCGACGACTTCATCACCAAGCCCTTCTCCCAGCGTCTGCTGGTGGAGCGCGTCAAGGCCATTCTTCGCCGGGCGAGCGCCAGGGAGACCTTGGGGGTAGTCGGTAGCAAGGCGGGAACAGAGGCCCAGCAGGCCCGTACGCTGGAACGCGGGCAGCTCCTGATGGACCAGGAGCGTCACACCTGTACCTGGAAGGGCGAGCCCGTCACCTTGACCGTGACCGAATTCCTGATACTTCACTCGCTCGCCCAGAGGCCCGGCGTGGTGAAGAGCCGCGACGCGCTCATGGACGCGGCCTACGATGAACAGGTCTATGTCGACGACCGCACGATCGACAGTCACATCAAGCGCTTGCGAAAGAAGTTCAAGATGGTCGACGTCGATTTCGACATGATCGAGACGCTCTATGGGGTGGGTTATCGCTTCCGCGAGGCCGCCTGACCAGGGCAACGCCTCACCGTAGGAGCCGCGCCAGGACGGGAGATCGGCCTGTCCCTTGAAAGGACGATGCGTGGCAGACCAACTGCTCGACGATGATATGCTTGACGCCTCCGATGCGGAGATGCGCCGGAAGCCTAGGCGCATCTGGTCGCGTCCGTTCATTCTCATCCGACGTGTCTTCGGTCACGCCGTCTTCTCCAGCCTGACAAGGCGGATCCTGTTCTTCAACATTGCAGCCACGGTCGTGCTGGTGGGTGGTATCCTGTACCTCAACCAGTTCCGCGAAGGGCTGATCGACGCACGCGTCGAGAGCCTGCTGACCCAGGGCGAGATCATCGCCGGAGCGATCTCGGCCTCCGCTTCGGTCGATACGAACTCCATCACCATCGATCCGGAGAAGTTGCTCGAGTTGCAGGCCGGGCAAAGCATCACGCCGGTTCCCAATGACGAGGACCTCGATTTTCCGATCGATCCGGACCGAGTCGCACCCGTCCTGCGGCGGTTGATCTCTCCGACCCGAACGCGGGCCCGGCTTTTCGATGCGGATGCAAATCTCCTTCTCGACTCCCGGCATCTCTATTCCCGCGGCCAGGTGCTCCGGTTCGACCTGCCGCCGGTCGAGCAGGAATCGATGAGCTGGAACGACCGCATCGTCGGCCTGTTCAACCGCATGCTCCAGCAGCGCAACCTTCCGGTTTACAGGGAAGCGCCCGGCGGCGACGGATCGATCTATCCGGAGGTTATGAATGCCCTTACCGGCGTGCGGGGCGCGGTCGTCCGTATCAATGACAAGGGAGAGCTGATCGTTTCTGTCGCGGTTCCGGTGCAACGCTTCCGCGCCGTCCTCGGGGTGCTGCTTTTGTCGACCCAGGCCGGCGACATCGACAAGATCGTCCATGCGGAGAGGCTTGCGATCATGAGGGTCTTCGGCGTTGCGACGCTCGTGAACATCCTCCTCTCGCTCCTCCTTTCCTCAACCATAGCCAATCCCCTTCGGCGTCTGGCGGCAGCGGCAATCCGCGTCCGCCGCGGCGCCAAACAGCGCGAGGAAATTCCCGACTTCGCCTATCGCCAGGATGAGATCGGCAACCTCTCCATCGCGCTTCGGGAGATGACCACGGCGCTCTACGATCGCATCGACGCGATCGAGAGCTTCGCCGCAGATGTCAGCCACGAGTTGAAGAACCCGCTGACGTCGCTTCGTAGCGCCGTGGAGACCCTCCCGCTGGCGAAGTCGGATGATGCAAAGCGGCGCCTGACGGAGATCATCTTCCATGACGTCCGCCGGCTCGACCGCCTGATCAGTGACATTTCCGACGCCTCGCGTCTCGATGCGGAATTGGCCCGTACCGATTCCACGCCGGTCGACCTGCGCGTGCTGCTCGGTAATCTCGTCGATATCTCGCGGCAGATCCGCAATGGCCGCAAGCCGGTGGAGATCGATCTTGCAGTGGATGCCAAGGGGGCCAAGCAAGACTTCATCGTTAATGGACACGACCTGCGGCTCGGTCAGATCATCACCAACCTCATCGAGAATGCACGTTCCTTCGTACCCGACGACGGCGGTCGCATCTCCATACGCCTCTCCCAGTCTCGCGGCCGCGTCAATGTCACCGTCGAGGACAACGGTCCAGGCATTCAGGCCGAGGACATCGACCGCATCTTCGAGCGGTTCTATACGGACCGGCCCGAAGGCGAGAGCTTTGGCCAGAATTCGGGCCTCGGCCTCTCAATCAGCCGCCAGATCGCCGAAGCCCACAACGGCACCCTCAGGGCCGAAAATATCGTCGATGCACGCGGCGCGGTCAGAGGAGCCCGTTTTGTGCTCTCCCTGCCAGCCGGAGAGCCTTCATGACGGGTGGCCAGGTCAATATTCACGCCACCGCGATCGTGGTCGGAACGGCAGGCCTGCTTTTTATCGGTCCGTCGGGAGCCGGCAAGTCGGCGACGGCCTTCACCTGCCTTGCGGCCGCCTGGCGCGCCGGGATTTCCGCGATGCTACTTGCCGATGACCGCGTCTTGCTGTCGCCAAAAGGCGGTTGTTTGATGGGAAGATGCCCGGATGCCATCGCCGGGCTGATCGAGATACGTGGCAGCGGCATTGCCCGCGTTCCCCATGTGCCTTCCGCACCGCTTCATCTTGCCGTCAGGGTTGGCCCGGTGGAAAGGATGGAGCGGCTACCTCCGGAAGCCGAACGCTTCTCCATCGACGGCGTCGGTACGCTGCCGCAGCTCCGGTTGGCGGCACATGTCGCCGATCCGCTGGCGATAATCGGTGTGTTTTTCCCCGATATCGGCCTGCCGCCGCCCTTTCCGTGCTGAAAGCTACGGATTTTTGACTTGCACTTGATGTCTACATGGCGAAGATGGCTTCCCACCGCTGGACGCCTCTTTTGCAGTGCGATATGGGCTGCGCGTTGCCAGAGCAGGGGGAATTGATGATCGGACTTGTGCTTGTCACCCACGGCAAGCTGGCGGAGGAATTTCGACACGCGCTTGAGCATGTCGTCGGTCCGCAGAAATACATTGAGACGGTCTCCATCGGGCCTGAAGATGACATGGACCGTCGGCGTCAGGACATCGTCGATGCGGTGTCTGTTGCCGATGATGGGCATGGCGTCATCATCCTCACAGACATGTTCGGCGGCACGCCATCCAACCTTGCCATCTCCGTCATGGACGGCGGGCGGATCGAGGTCATCGCGGGTGTCAACCTTCCAATGCTGATCAAGCTCGCCGGCGTCCGCGGCGACAACGACATGAACCGGGCGCTTCTGGAGGCCAGCGAGGCAGGCCGGAAGTACATCAATGTCGCAAGCCGTGTCCTGAGCGGCAAGTAAGCGAACCCAGCATGTCAGTCCATTCCCGTGAGCTCCTCATCGTTAACAAGCGCGGCCTGCACGCCCGCGCCTCGGCGAAATTCGTCCAGACGGTTGCCAAGTTCAACGCCGAAGTCACCGTCACCAAGGACGGCACGACTGTCGGCGGGATGTCGATCATGGGGCTCATGATGCTCGCCGCCAGTCCGGGCTGCAGCGTCGAAGTCACCGCGGCGGGGCCGCAGGCGGCGGAGGTGCTCAGTGCGCTCGAGAGCTTGGTAGCCGACAGGTTTGGCGAAGAGATCTAGCGACACATAAAGACATAAGCACTTCTTTATGTGTCGTTGCTTCCCATGGGCAAGCCTGCTACACCAGCCTCCAGAATGCGAGAGGTGACGCCTCAGCGCGCGCAAACCCCAGCTGGAGAGCTTCATGAGCACGGACAAAGACTACATCGTGGCCGATGTCGAGCTTGCCGCCTATGGCCGCAAGGAACTCGACATCGCCGAAACGGAAATGCCCGGCCTCATGGCCTGCCGCGAGGAGTTCGGCGACAGCAAGCCGCTGAAGGGTGCCCGGATCTCCGGCTCGCTGCACATGACCATCCAGACCGGGGTCCTGATCGAGACGCTGAAGGCCCTCGGTGCTGATGTGCGCTGGGCTTCGTGCAACATCTTCTCCACACAGGACCATGCCGCCGCGGCGATCGCCGAAGCCGGTATTCCCGTCTTCGCGGTAAAGGGGGAGTCGCTCACCGAATATTGGGAGTACACTGACAAGATCTTCCAGTGGACCGACGGCGGCCTGTCCAACATGATTCTGGACGATGGCGGCGATGCGACCATGTACATTCTGCTTGGCGCCCGCGCCGAGGCGGGCGAGGATGTGCTGTCCAACCCGGCCTCCGAGGAAGAGGAAATCCTGTTCGCGCAGATCAAGAAGCGCCTCCAAGCCTCGCCTGGCTGGTTCACAAGGCAGCGTGACGCAATCAAGGGCGTGTCCGAAGAGACGACCACTGGCGTCCACCGTCTGTACGAGCTCTCCAAGAAGGGCCTGCTCCCCTTCCCCGCCATTAATGTCAACGACTCCGTCACCAAGTCGAAGTTCGACAACAAGTATGGCTGCAAGGAATCGCTGGTCGACGGTATCCGCCGCGGCACGGACGTGATGATGGCCGGCAAGGTCGCCGTCGTCTGCGGCTACGGCGACGTCGGCAAGGGATCGGCCGCGTCGCTTGCCGGTGCCGGCGCCCGCGTGAAGGTCACGGAAGTGGATCCAATCTGCGCATTGCAGGCCGCAATGGACGGCTTCGAAGTGGTCGTGCTGGAGGATGTGGTCGACAGTGCGGACATCTTCATCACCACCACCGGCAACAAGGACGTCATCCGCATCGATCACATGCGCGCCATGAAGGACATGGCGATCGTCGGCAATATCGGCCATTTCGACAACGAGATTCAGGTGTCTGCACTGCGCAACCTGAAGTGGATCAACATCAAGCCCCAGGTCGACATGATCGAATTCCCGAAGGGCAACCGGATCATCCTTCTCTCGGAAGGCCGCCTGCTGAACCTCGGCAACGCCACCGGGCACCCCTCCTTCGTCATGTCGGCGTCCTTCACCAACCAGGTGCTTGCGCAGATCGAGCTCTTCACCAAGCAGGGCCAGTACAAGAACGAGGTCTACATCCTGCCAAAGCACCTCGACGAGAAGGTCGCCCGCCTGCATCTCGGCAAGCTCGGGGTCAAGCTCACGGAGCTATCGGAAGAACAGGCCTCGTATATCGGCGTCTCTCCGCAGGGACCGTTCAAGGCAGAACACTACAGGTACTGATTTTAGCAAGTTGATCCACAAGATATTGATGGTCGCGGTCTTGACGGATCGCGACCTTCTTTTTTGGCGCCACCCTTCCCGCCGATTCCCGAAGCAAGTATTGTCTTAGACATCGATTCGCTCCTGCTTCGGGCAAGGGCGATGTGGGATGTCTTGTCGAGATGCGGCAAAGGACGGAGACAGACCGGGAATGGCGGTGAACGAACAGAACCTAGCGAAAGGGGCGGCTTCCTGTTGCGATGGCCGTGCTTCGCCCTCCCTCAGCGAGGGCGGGGACGCTTCGCAGGTTCGCCGCATATCCTTGCGGTCGAA
Organism: Pseudorhizobium flavum; assembly: GCF_902502825.2. The sequence goes on along the minus strand of NZ_LR723670.1, from coordinate 3,790,932 downwards.
GAGCCTGAAACGGTCACTCATGCCCGCTCTCCTGTCGGGCAGTACCCTCGCAGCATTCGCCGGCACCGCGCTTGCCCAGCAGCAGGCACCTGCGGCAGTCAGGCTGTTTTCCTCGTCCGAAGTCGCCATCTCTTCACTCGTCATCGGTGCACTCGGTGCAACCCTGCTTTCGGTTCTCTGGCTGGTGCGCCAGAAGGGGAATATGGAGGCGGAGAGCCAGGAGATGCGCAATGCGCTCTCCGACGCGCAGCAGCGCATTTCGAAATACGAGGCCCTGATCGCCGAAAAGAACCGCAGGATCATCATCTGGGACGGCTCGATCGCTCGTCCCGAGGTCCTTGGACAACTGCCGGCCGATACTGGCGCACCGCAAAACGACCGCGAGTTTCTCGCGTTCGGGCGCTGGCTGCGACCCAAATCAGCGGCGGAACTGGAACGAGCTGTCGAATCGCTTCGCGGCGACGCCTGCACCTTCGACATGGTGGCGGAAACGATCCGGGACGAAATCCTCGAGGTGCAGGGTCGGGTCTCCGGCGGCAAGGCGTTCGTGCGCTTTATCGCGCTCAACAACCTACGTGCAGAACTTGCCGAACTGAAGATAGAGCGGGAGCGGCTTCGCGGCTCCATCACCCTGTTCCAGTCCCTACTCGACGCCTTGGAACAGCCGGTGTGGCGCCGCGACAGCGACGGCAAGCTCGCTTGGGTCAACCACGCCTATAGCGAAGCCGTCGACGCGGCCAGCCCGGATCAAGCGGTCGGCGAGGCTCGGGAGTTTCTCGGGACCATCACCCGCGAGAGCATCCGTGCGAACGCCACACCGGCATCGCCCTTCCACGATCGTGTTTCCACCGTTGTTCACGGCAACAGGACGATCTACGAGATCGTTGACGTCGTCGCCGCCGGAGGGTCAGCAGGCATGGCGCTCGACGTCTCCGAGGCCGAATCGGTCCGGGAGGAGCTGAAGAGAACGCTTCGCAGCCATGCCGAAACCCTCGACAATCTCGGGACGCCGGTGGCGATCTTCGATCGTGACCGCCGCCTGCAATTCTATAACCAGGCCTTCGTAACACTCTGGGGCCTCGATCTCGGCTTCCTTGATTCTCGCCCGGACAACAGCGAGCTCCTCGACCGCCTGCGCAGCAGCAACAAGCTTCCCGAACCGCTCAACTGGCGAAGCTGGAAAGAGTCTGCGCTTTCCATCTACCAGGCGCTCGATGCCAAGGATGAGCTCTGGCATCTGCCGAACGGAGAGACATTGCGCGTGGTAGCCACCGCTCATCCGCAGGGTGGCGCCACCTGGGTCTTCGAGAACCTGACCGAGCAGGTCAACCTGGAAACGCGCTACAACACGCTTCTGCAGGTCCAGGGGGAGACGATCGATCACCTTTCGGAAGGTGTGGCGGTGTTCGGCCCCGACGGCAGCATCCAGCTTTCCAACCCGGCCTTCCGCGCGCTCTGGGGAATCACGGCAGAGCAGGCAAAGCCGGGCACGCATATCAGGGCCATCGAGGAAGCCTGCAGCCCCTCCTACGACAAGCCCGACGGCTGGCGCCGTTTTGGCCAGATGCTGACCGGCGGCGACGATGCACGCCCCTCACTGCAGGGGACGTTCGAACTCTATTCCGGCCTGATCCTCGACTATGCGGTCACGCCGCTGCCCAATGCCCAGACGATGTTCACCTTCGTCGACATGACCGCCAGTGCCCGCGCCGAGCGTGCGCTGATGGAGAAGAACGAGGCGCTGCGGAAGGCAGACGAGATCAAGAACGATTTTGTCCAGCACGTATCCTACGAGCTTCGCTCGCCACTCACCAACATCATCGGCTTCACCGATCTGCTGAAGACCCCGGGCGTCGGACCCCTCAATGAACGCCAGGCGGAGTATGTCGAGCACATTTCGACATCTTCCTCGCTGCTGCTCACCATCGTCAACGACATCCTCGACCTCGCCACGGTCGACGCTGGTATCATGGAGCTCAACTACACCGAGCTTGGTCTTGACGACCTCCTGGACGACGTGGCGTTGCAGATCGCCGACCGTCTGCACGAAAATGCCGTGACGCTGGAGATAACTGCTCCAAGAGGACTGGGGAGCATCATTGCCGACCAGCAGCGGCTGAAGCAGATCCTTTTGAAGCTGCTCACCAATGCTACCAGTTTCGCGCCCGAGGGTAGCACCATCACCCTGACCTGCCGGCGTGACGACCAGGACGTCTACTTCTCCGTCTCGGATGATGGACCCGGTATCCCGGCGGAAATGTTGAGCAGCGTCTTCAACCGCTTCTCCTCCAGTCCGCAAGGCGGCAAGCGCAGCGGTGCGGGACTCGGTCTCTCCATCGTCGAGAGCTTCGTCACCCTCCATCACGGCGATGTGCGTATCGACAGCCGCCCCGGTGGCGGAACGACCGTTACCTGCCGCATCCCGACCGGATCGGCCATGCGTACCATCGCCGCCGCAGAATGAGCGGCAACCCGGCGATCGTCGTCACCCTTGCGGACGAAGCGGCGACAATCCGGCTCGGTGAAGACCTCGCGCTTGCGCTGCGGCAAGGGGACTGTCTGGCGCTATCGGGGGATCTCGGCGCCGGCAAGTCGACATTCGCACGCGCCCTGTTGCGTGCCATGGCGGATGAGGACGCCCTCGAGGTTCCCTCGCCCACCTTCACACTGGTGCAGAACTACGAACTGCGCATTCCCGTTGCCCATCTCGACCTCTATCGGCTTGGAGACCCATCCGAGCTGGATGAACTCGGCCTGGACGAAACCCTCGCCACGGGCATCGCATTGGTCGAATGGCCGGAGATGGCTTGGGATCTTCTCCCTCCGGATCGGCTGACGATGCGGCTGGAGCACGATGGTGTCGGCCGAACCGCAAGAATTTCTGGACCAGCGCCGGCGCTGGAGCGCATCCGGCGATCCCTCGCCATTCGCACAACGCTGATCCAGTGGGGATACCTAGACGTGAGGCGGCGGTACCTGACCGGCGATGCCTCGGTGCGTGCCTACGAAACTATTGCTCCAAATGAGGGCGGCTCGCTCATCCTGATGAACTGGCCTCGCCAGCCCGACGGGCCGCCGGTGCACGACGGGAAGCCCTATCCGAAAGTTGTCCACCTTGCAGAAGACGCGTACCCGTTCGTCGCCATTTCCCGGTACCTCCGGGAGCTCGGCCTCGCTGCGCCGGAGGTCCTGCGGGTCGACTACGACCAAGGGATCCTCCTCCTCGAGGACCTCGGGCAGGAAGGCGTTCTTGACGACAAGGGCCGGCCGATCCCGGATCGCTACCGGGAAAGCGTCGTCTGCCTCGCCTATCTGCACGGCCACCCGCCGCGCCAGAATCTTCCCGTGGATGGCCGCGTCCATCATGTCCCTGACTTCGACCCGACGGCGATGAAGATCGAGGCACGCCTCCTGCTCGACTGGCACCTTCCCTGGAAGCGCGGCACCGACCCCACGGGGGAGGAAAGGCAGGCTTATCTTGCCGTCTGGGACGATCTGATTGCCGAACTCGCGCCCGCCGAGAGAAATCTGCTGCTGCGCGACTTCCATTCCCCAAACATCATCTGGCGCGCCCACGAATCCGGCGTACGCCGGGTCGGGATCATCGATTTCCAGGATGCGATGATCGGCCCGACCGCCTATGATCTCGCCTCCATCGTCCAAGATGCGCGTGTCGATGTTTCGCCTGCACTGGCAGAACAGATGATGCGTGACTACTTCGCCCTGCGCCGGTCACTCGGGTCGTTTAATGAAGCTGTCTTCCTCAAGGCATTCGCGATCATGTCGGCGCAGCGCAATTGCAAGCTTGCCGGGCTCTGGGTGCGGCTGATGAAGCGCGACGGCAAGCCCGGCTACATGAAGCACATGCCGCGCACCCTCGCCCACCTCGCGCAAGCTCTACAGCACGAAGCGCTCGCTCCGCTTCGCCACTGGTGCCTGGAGACCGGAATAGAGCTACCCGAATCATGAGCCCTGCTTTAGAAAGCAGGACATGAAGATCGCCCAGGCCATGGTGCTCGCAGCGGGTCTTGGAACCCGCTTACGCCCAATCACCGATACCATGCCGAAACCCCTGGTGCCGGTCGCCGGCAAGGCGATGATCGACTACGCGCTGGATGCGCTCGCCGATGCAGGGGTCCGTCGGGCAGTCGTCAACGTCCATCATTTCGCCGACCAGATGGAGATGCATCTGAAGGCCTATCCGCGGCTGGAGGTGGCGATTTCCGACGAACGCGCTGGGTTGATGAACTCGGGCGGCGGGCTGGCCAAGGGCGTCCGACTGTTGGATCGTGCCCCGCTCTTCGTGATGAATGCGGACCTGTTCTGGGTAGGGGAAAAATCGGGTCAGCCCACGAACCTGGAACGTCTTGCCGCCTTCTTCGACCCTGCCGTGATGGATATGGCACTCCTTTGCGTCCCTCTGGAGCGGACCACGGGCCATAACGGAAAGAAGGATTTTGAGCTCGACGAATACGGACACCTGACGCGCTATCGCGACGGAGCCCAGCCGCTCGTCTATGCCGGAGCCATTGCGATGCACGCTTCCCTTCTGGACGACGCGCCACACGACGCCTTCAACCTCAATCTTTATTTCGACAAGGCCATTGCCGCGGGCCGGCTCTACGGCCTCGTGCTCGAGGGGCACTGGCTGACGGTCGGGACACCCGACGCGCTCGTCGAGGCGGAAGAGGCTCTCTCCCGTCTCCACGCCGAGGCGTGACCATGGGCCGCCGTCACAAGCGGGTATTCACCATCCCCCCGGGCACGCCGTTTCTGAGGACAGTCGCCGCCGCACTTTGTGACGGCCGACTGCACGAGGGGTTCCATCACGACCCACGGGACCCGCTGTCGCTCGCCAATGTCACCATCTTCGTCCCGACGCGACGCGCGGCCCGCGTGCTACGCTCTGAATTCGTGGACCTTCTGGGTGGAGGTTCCGCCATTCTTCCCGTGATCCGTCCGCTTGGCGAGACGGAGGACGACAGTGGCTATTTCGATCTCGCTGCGCCTGAAGAGATGGACCTCGCAACGCCGATCGGCGGAGTGGCTCGGCTTCTGGAACTCGGCCGGCTGATCCTCGCCTGGCGCAACAGGCTACCGCAGGTGGTTATCGACATCCATTCGGATTCGCCGCTGATTGCGCCGGCGAGTCCGGCGGATGCCATCTGGCTTGCGCGATCGCTGGCCGAACTGATCGATTCCGTTGAAACGGAGGAGCGGGACTGGGCGGAGCTGGATAAGCTCGGGACCGCCGACCTTGCAATCTGGTGGCTGCTCACCGCGGAGTTTCTTCGCATCGCCAGCGAGTTCTGGCCCGGACGGCTTGAGGAACTGCGCCGCTCCTCACCCGCCCGCCACCAGGCAGCCCTCCTGCGCGGCGAAGCACGGCGGATTGGCGAGCGCCAGCACAAGGGACCGGTGATTGTCGCCGGATCGACTGGCTCCATCCCGGCCGCCGCGGATCTCATTGCTGCAATCGCAGGCCTCCCGGAAGGGGCGGTCGTCCTGCCCGGGCTGGATTGCGCCATGCCCTCCGACCATTGGCAGGCGATCAGCAGCGAAGCCCCGTCGGGCCGGATAGAGCCCGCAAGCCGCAGTCATCCGCAGTTCGCACTGTCCCGCCTGCTCCTCAAGCTCGGCGTCGACCGTGACAAGGTGACCGTGCTGGAGTCACCATCGGCCAACCTCGATTTTCGCAACCGTACCATTTCCCAAGCGCTTGCTCCGTCGGCTGCAACGGATGAATGGAGCACCTGGCGCACCGAGACGAGCCGTCAGGATCTTGAGGATGCCTTCAAGGATGTTGCCCTCATCGAAGCGGCCAACGAGCGGGAAGAGGCCGTGGCGATCGCCATCGCACTGCGTCTCGCACTTGAACAGCCGGGACAGGGGGGGCGCGAGTCACAAGCGGCGCTGATCACGCCCGACCGCGCACTGGCGCGACGGGTGACGGCCGAGCTTGCGCGCTTCGGAATTACGGCCGACGACACGGCAGGTACGCCCCTTTCCGCGACGCCGCAGGGAACCCTGCTCCAGCTTCTCCTGGAGGCAACGCTGCGACCCGGCGATCCGGTGGCGATAACCTCGCTCCTGAAGCATCCGCTGATGCGCCTCGGGATGGAGAGGGAAACGCTTCGTGAGGCGGCGGAAGCGCTTGAGCTCATCGCCTTGAGGGGCGGTCGGGCGGATTTGGACATCTCGGCGCTTGCACCCCTGCTCGAGGAGCAGCGGGAAGCACAGCGCGAGGATCGCCATCCGCCGGCATGGCGTTCCACCCTCTCTGAGACGGCCTTCGCCGAGGCACTCGAGCTGGCAGAGCGACTAGGTGAAGCTGTTGAACCGCTTGCCAGCGCACTGTTCGCCCGTCGGGCCGATGGGCGCGGATTGACCTCCAAACTGAGCCTCGCCGATTGGGCAACCCGCACCGGGCGGACGCTGGAAGCCGTCTGCGCAGATGAAGGAGGGGACCTCTCCTCCCTCTGGTCGGGGGAAGCTGGAGAGCGGCTGTCCTCCCTTCTCGGCGAGGTAATCGAGACCGACGGACAGATGGAGGCGGATGGCCCGCAGTGGATCGACATCATGCAGGCGCTGACGACCGGCGAGGCCGTCAAGCCACGTTCGCTGAGCCATCCGCGGGTGTTCATCTTCGGCACGCTGGAAGCCCGCCTGCAGACCGTGGACACGATGATCCTCGGGGGAATGAACGAGGGCTCGTGGCCGGGGCAGACCGTCAACAACCCCTTCCTCTCGCGGACAATGAAAACGGAGATGGGACTGGAACCGCCGGAGCGGCGGATCGGGCAACTGGCGCATGACTTCGTCATGGCCAGCGGTACGCGGCAACTGATCTATTCGCGCTCGCTTCGACAGGGTTCCACGCCAACCGTTGCATCGCGGTGGCTGCAGCGACTGCTGGCGCTCGGAGGGGAGGACCTCGCGCGGCAGCTCCGAACGCGTGGCGATCAGTACCGGCGTTGGGCGAGCGAGATCGATGCCGGCGAGAACCAGGCGCCGGCGAAACGTCCCGCGCCGAAACCGCCAGCAGACCTGCAGCCAAGGCGCTATTCCTTCAGCGAAGTTGGACGGTTGCGACGAGACCCTTATGCGATCTATGCCCGCCGAATCCTGAGGCTTGATCCAATCGCGCCGTTCAACGCCGATCCCGGCGCAGCTGAGCGCGGCACGCTCTATCACGCCATCCTCGACCGCTATACAAGGGAAAAGCACGTCGCCGGCACACCGGCATCTCTGGAGGCGATGCGCCGGATCACTGACGAACGTTTCGACGCGGAGCGCCTGCCGCCGCATATCGACCGAGTCTGGCGGCCTCGTGTCGTTGAGGTCGGCCGTGCCTTCCTGGAATGGGAGGCACGCCGCGCGCCCGACATCCGGACGACCGCCACCGAATGCGGCGCCAGCTGGGACATTCCTGGCCTGGACGTTCGGCTGACGGGTATAGCCGACCGGATCGACATCAAGGGCTCGAACCTTGCCACCATCATCGACTACAAGACCGGTTCGAGCCCAACCTGCTCTCAGGCGCGTTCGCTTCTCGACCCGCAACTAGCTCTGGAGGCGGCGGCCCTCCGGGCCGGTGCCTTCAAATCCGTCGGCGCGGTCGATGTCGACGAGCTTCTTTACGTCCGACTGAAGCCGGGCGACCGTTTCAAGCCGGAATGCGTCAACAACGAAGCCAAGAAGGACGGCAAGTCGGCCCTGGACCTTGCCGACGAGTCGATCGAGCAGTTGACGAAGTTCGTCACGCATCTGCGGAGCGGCAAGACAGGCTTTGCGTCACGGCTCGTACCCTTCATGCAGAGCGACTATGGCGGCGATTACGACCATCTCGCCCGTGTCGCCGAATGGTCGACCGCCGATGCCGAGGAGGTCGAGGCCGATGAATGACGCCCTGCCCCGGGGGGACGATCCGCGCGACTGGCTGGACTGGACGGCGACACGACAGTCGCTCGCCTCCGACCCTGCGAGTTCCGCCTGGGTCTCGGCGAATGCCGGATCCGGAAAAACGCATGTGCTGACCCAGCGGGTGATCCGGCTGCTGCTTTCGGGATGCCGCCCGTCCTCCATCCTCTGCCTCACCTACACCAAGGCTGCGGCCTCGGAGATGTCGAACCGCGTTTTTCAGCGGCTGGCGGAATGGGTCGTCCTCGATGACGGCGACCTGAGGCAGCGGATCGCCTCGATCGAGGGTGCCGGGCCGGATGCGCTGAAGCTTGCGGAGGCCCGGCGTCTGTTTGCTAGGGCGCTTGAGACACCGGGCGGCTTGAAGATCCAGACAATCCATGCCTTCTGCGAAGCGCTCCTCCACCAGTTTCCGCTGGAGGCGAATGTGGCCGGGCATTTCTCCGTCCTGGATGATCGTGCTGCCTCTGCCCTCCTTGCCGAGGCGCGTCGTTCGCTGCTGACCGCCACGTCGGCGGAAGACGACCCGGTGCTGGCAGAGGCATTTGCCCATGTGCTTGACCTGGGTGATGAGTTCGGGCTGGAGAACCTACTCGGCGAGATTGTCGCACACCGCACGGCGATCCGGCAGTTTCTCGCCCATGCAGACCGGCAAGGAGGTGTCGATCGCCTCCTGCGGCGCGCCTTCGGCCTGCCAGAAGCCGCAACGGAAGCCTCCGTCGCCGAAAGCTACTGGCCGCTTCCCGGCCTTTCGGGAGGGACATTGGCCACATATCTGCAGCTTGCGGACGAGAAGGGAGGCTCCAAGGTGCAGGAGGTCGCCTACGGTCTGCGCCTCTGCCAAACGGAGAGCGATGTGCATCGGCGCGTCCAGATTCTTGAGGGTCTGTTTCTCACCAGCGTCGGCAAGCCGAAGGCAGACAGTTCGCTGGTGGCGAAGAAGATGCTCCACGCAGCGCCCGCGCTCGCCAGCGCCGTCGATCTCGCCCGCAACCACGTTCTCGCCTGCCGCGATCGGCTGCGCGTCATGCGCATGGCAAGGGCAACGGCTGCCGCGCTCGTGCTCGCCGAACGGCTGAATGACGACTACGAGGATCTGAAGAAGCAGCGCAGCCTGCTCGACTTTGAAGACCTTATAGCGCGAACGGCAGATCTTCTGACCCGGGACGGGGTCGGGGCCTGGGTGCACTACAAGCTCGACCAGGGGATCGACCACATCCTCGTGGATGAGGCACAGGACACCAGTCCGGTACAGTGGGAGGTCATCAAATCGCTGGCGGAGGATTTCTATTCCGGCAGCAGTGCCCGGACGACGAGACGGACGATCTTTGCCGTCGGGGACGAGAAACAGTCCATCTATTCCTTCCAGGGCGCAAAGCCGGAACGATTCGCGGCGGAGCGTACCCGCACACGTGCGGATGTGGAGGCGAGCGGGCAGATATTCCACCCAGTGCGGCTGCCGCTGTCCTTCCGCTCCACCGCCGACGTCCTGTCGGCGGTGGATCAGGTATTCTCGCTGCCCGAAAACGCACGTGGACTGACGTTCGAGGACGAGGCTATCGTCCACCGCTCGAACAGGATTGGGCATCCGGGTGCCGTCGACCTGTGGGACGTGGTGGTACCGGAGGTGGCCGATGCCGGCGAGGACTGGACGGCACCATTCGATGCGACGCCCGACAAGGCGCCATCGGCGATCCTGGCGTCGCGCATCGCCCATTCGATCGGAGAGATGATTGGACGCGAGACCATCATCGAGAAGGGCATCGAACGACCGATCGAGCCGGGAGACGTGCTCGTCCTGGTACGCAAGCGCGACGCCTTCGTGAACGCGCTTACCCGGGCCCTCAAGCGGCGCGGCAACATCCCTGTCGCCGGTGCCGACCGACTTCGCCTCACCAGTCACATTGCGGTCCAGGACCTCCTGTCGCTCGGACGTTTCCTGGTGCTGCCCCAGGACGACCTGTCGCTGTCAGCCCTGCTCAAGAGCCCGCTGTTCAACCTGTCGGAAGAAGACGTTTTCGAAGTGGCAGCACTGCGGCCGGAGGGAAGCGGCGTCTGGCAGCATCTGTGCCGGTTTGCAGACGAGCAGCCGCTGCGGTTCGCAACGGTGAAAGAGAAACTGAAGCAGCTCCTGTCGATGTCACGGCAGATGAGCCCCCACGATCTCTATGCCCGGGTTCTCGGTCAAATGGGGGGGCGTCGCCAGTTCTTGGGGAGACTGGGCACAGAAGCGGGCGATATCCTGGACGAGTTCCTGACTTTCGCCCTCGATCACGAAGGTAAGGGTCTGCCAGGCCTCCAGTCCTTCGTTTCGACGCTGGAGATCGAATCACCGGAGATCAAGCGCGAACAGGACAGCGGCCGTAACGAGGTGCGGATCATGACCGTGCATGCCTCCAAGGGTCTGGAGGCGCCGATCGTCTTCCTAGTGGACAGCGGGTCGAAGGCCTTCATTTCCTCGCATGTGCCGAAACTGCGCCTTCTGCCGCAGGATGGGCTGGAAGTTCCGGCATGGGTGCCGACGAAGGCGCTCGCAAATTCCTTGACGAGTGCCGATGACGAACGGCTGAGGCAGGCGACCGAGGAGGAGTATCGGCGGCTACTCTATGTCGGCATGACGAGAGCTGCAGACCGGCTGATCGTCTGCGGTTATCGCGGCAAGAATGCCAATCCCGACACTTGGAACAGCATGATCGCAAACGCCCTCTGCGGCCACCCCGAGCATTGCAGCGCCGCTCGTTTTTCCGGCCCGGACGGGGAATGGGGCGGCTTCCGCTGGCGCCTTCCGGCAGGGGTCTATACTGCCACGCGTGCGGATGATGCGAAGGAACGCCCGGATCAGGCTCAGTCTCTGCCGGCGGCACTCGGCCGTGCCCTTCCGCCACAGGTCTCGCTTCCACGCCCCCTCAGCCCGTCCGGCGCCGGCACCATGGTCGAAGACGAGGCAGACGATCTTCTGACGGCCTCGCCGCTTTTTGGGGAAAGGACCGCAGATGGCTTGTCCCTCCAGAAGGGCCGGCTGGTGCACCGCATGCTCCAAATTCTTCCGGATTTCCCGGCAGGCGAACGGGCCGAGGCGGCGCGGCGATATGCGGAGCGGGCGGCACGTTTCTGGCCGTCGGCGGAGCGCGAGACCCTGGTTCACTGCGTGCTTTCTGTGCTCGACCATCCGGATCTCCAGCCTGTGTTTTCCGGCCACAGCCAGGCGGAGGTATCGATCATGGGGACGCTCCGCCTGGGCGGGCAGGACTATGCCATCTCGGGCCGCATCGACCGGATGGCGGTGGATGACGAGGAGGTTACGGTCCTCGACTACAAGACGAACCGGAAGCCGCCGGATCGCGAAGAGGATGTGCCCCTCGTCCATCGGGCACAGCTCGCCCTCTACCGCGAGATCCTGCGGCCACTCTATCCAAGGCACCGTTTTCGCTGCGTCCTCGCTTATACGGAGACGGGCGGCGTGGTGTCGCTGTCGCCGGAGATCCTCGACCGTTCGCTTGCCGAGCTTCGGCCAAAGTGAGATAGCAGTATTGAAAAGAGGCGGCCGCAGCCTCACATTGTGCGCAACACATTCTTCACAAGGAGAGCCCTATGGCGACCGTGAAAGTCGACAACAGCAATTTCCAGGCCGAGGTTCTGGACTCGACCCAACCCGTGGTCGTGGACTTTTGGGCAGAATGGTGCGGCCCGTGCAAGATGATCGGTCCGAGCCTTGAGGAAATCTCCAACGAGATGGCCGGCAAGGTGAAGGTCGCCAAGCTCAACATCGACGAAAACCCGGAGCTTGCCGCGAAATTCGGCGTCCGCTCCATCCCGACCCTCGCCATGTTCAAGGGTGGCGAAGTGGCTGACATCAAGGTTGGCGCCGCCCCAAAGACTGCTCTCTCCGCCTGGATCTCCGGCGCCGCTTGAGGCAGGGAAATCGGTTCAAAATGAAGAAAGCCCGGCCGTCGCGCCGGGCTTTCTTCATTTTGGCGGAGTGCCGTTGTCGGCAAGGACATTGCCGACTAGATAGAGCGAGCCACCGATTAGGATTCGTGGCGGTACCGCCTCCGGCAGCTGGCGGCGCACGATTTCTGCCAATGCCTCTGCTACCGATCCGGCAGGCTCTGCCGCCAATCCCGCATCAAAGGCAGATTCAGCGAGCGCCACCGGATCGAGGCCGGCATCGGAGCCACGGATCGGAACGGTGAAGACATGCTCGGCAATATCGGCGAAGGCACGGAAATAGCCGACGGGATCCTTGGTGTTGATCATGCCGGTGACGAGATAGAGGGGGCGCGCCCGCCGCTCCTCGAGTCCTGCCATCGCCTCGGCGATGACCTCGCCGGCACCGGGGTTATGGCCACCATCAACCCAGATTTCCGCATCCTTCGGCGCCAGTTCCAGGAGCCGGCCCTCTGTGAGCCTTTGCAGGCGGCCCGGCCACTCGACGGTTGCCATGGCCTTCTCGATCATCGCATCCGTGAGTACAAAACCCGCTGCCTTCACCGCGCGAATGGCGGCGGCTGCATTGGCGATCTGATGACGCCCCGGAAGCCGCGGCAGCGGCAGGTCGGCGAGACCAAACTCATCCTGGTAGATCAGGCGACCGAACTCTTCGTGGGCTGAGAAGTCCTGCCCGTAGACAGCCATGGGACAGGAAAGCCGTTCGGCGCTCTCGACCAGCACGTCCAGCGCCGGGCTGTATTCCTGTTTGCCGATCACGACCGGACAGCCGCGCTTCATGATGCCGGCCTTCTCCGCAGCGATGAGTTCGACCCGGTCTCCCAGATAGGGTTGATGATCGAGAGAGATGGGCATGATCACCGAAACCGCCGGTCTCTCGACGACGTTGGTGGCGTCGAAGCGACCGCCGAGACCAACTTCGAGAATGACGGCATCGGCCGGTTGCTCGGAGAAGAGCAGGAAGGTCACCGCGGTCAGAATCTCAAAAACGGTGATGGTCTGGCCGGCATTGGCGGCCGCCACCCGCTGCAGGGCTTCGGCAAACATCTCGTCTTCCACGATTTGCGACCGGCCGCCCTTGACGCCGATTCGATAGCGCTCATGCCAGTTGACGAGGTGCGGAGAGGTGTGGACATGGACGGCAAGACCAGCCGCCTCCAGGAGGGCGGAGCAGAAGGCCGTTGCAGAGCCCTTGCCGTTCGTACCGGCGATATGGATCACCGGCGGCAGCTTGCGGTGGGGGTTTTCCAGCACCTCCAGAAGCCGCCTGATCCTGTCCAGCGACAGGTCGAAACCCTTCGGGTGAAGGGTCATCAGCTTCTCGATCTCTTGCTCGGCCGCGCTGACGGCGGGAATATTCATTGCACTCATCCCGCCGATCCAGCGTCTCTATCGACTCAGGCGCTCGCTGCCACGGGGGCAAGCGCCAGGACTTCAGCCGAATCATCGTTGGCTGCGGGCGCCTTCATCAGGATCTTCAGAAGCGTGGCAAGCGTATCCGGCAGATCATGGCGGTTGACGACCATGTCTACCATGCCGTGCTCCAGCAGGTATTCCGCCGTCTGGAAGCCCTCCGGCAGCTTTTCGCGGAGCGTCTGCTCGATGACGCGCTTGCCGGCAAAGCCGATTTCGGCACCCGGCTCGGCAATATGGATGTCGCCAAGCATGGCGTAGGATGCAGTGACGCCACCGGTGGTGGGGTTGGTCAGCACGACTATGTAAGGCAGGCCGGCTTCCTTCAGCATGTCGACCGCGACTGTGGTCCGCGGCAGCTGCATCAGCGACAGGATGCCTTCCTGCATGCGGGCGCCGCCGGAGGCCGGGAAGATCACTAGAGGGCATTTTTCAGCGACTGCACGCTCGCACGCCTTCACAATCGCCTCGCCCGCTGCCATGCCGAGCGAACCGCCGATGAAGTTGAACTCGTGAACCACCGCGACGAGCTTCACGCCGCGCACCTGGCCGAGGCCGGCGAGGATCGTGTCCTCCTGCTCGGTCTTCAGGCGGCTGTCCTTCAGACGGTCGATGTACTTCTTTGAGTCGCGGAACTTCAGCGGATCCTGGGCAACCTTGGGCTGGGGAAGCGATTCGAAGACGCCGCCATCGAAGAGATCCGTCAGGCGCGCCTTGGCCGGCATCTTCATGTGATAGCCGGAAGCGGGGATCACCCACTTGTTCTCTTCCAGGTCCTTGTGGAAGACCATCTCACCCGTTTCCGGGCACTTGATCCAGAGGTTGTCCGGAACCTCACGGCGGCCAAGCATGGAATTGATCCGCGGCCGGACGTAGTTGGTGATCCAGTTCACGTGGGTTACTCCTGATAAACTGCGCCCTATGTGGGAAACTATTCGGCGGCTACAAGTCGCGCTGACCGCACGCCGATTGCCAAGCCTCGAACGAAAGTCGTGACCGATTCCACCGTGTCGGCACTGGCCCGGCCATCCTTGTCGAGCGACGTGGCGACCTGGTTGACGATCGCCGTACCGACCACGACGCCATCCGCCGAGGCACCGATCAGCCGCGCATGCTCGGCTGTCTTTACGCCGAATCCGACGCAGACCGGCAGGTCGGTCGACTTCTTGATGCGCTGGACGGCACCTGCAATCTTTGACGGATCAGGCAGGGCAGAGCCGGTAATCCCGGTCATCGAGACATAGTAGACGAAGCCGGAGGTGTTGGTCAGCACCTTGGGAAGGCGCCGGTCGTCGGTGGTCGGTGTCGTCAGGCGAATGAAGTTGATGTCCTTCTTGCGCGCCGGGATGCAGAGCTCGTCGTCCATCTCGGCCGGCAGGTCGACGACGATCAAGCCGTCAACACCCGCCGCCAGCGCGTCCTCCAGAAAGCGGTCGACACCGTAGATGTAGATGGGATTGTAGTAGCCCATGATGACGATCGGCGTCGTATTGTCGTCTTTGCGGAAATCGCGGGCCATCTGCAGCGTTTTCTTCAGCGAATGGCCATTCTTCAGCGCCCGCTGGCCGGCCAGCTGGATCGCCGGGCCATCGGCCATCGGATCGGAGAATGGCGCGCCGAGTTCGATCACGTCGGCGCCGGCCGCCGGCAGCGCCTTCATGATCGCGAGCGACGTATCATAGTCCGGATCGCCGCCCATGAAATAGGTGACGAGCGCCGGGCGGCCCTCGGCCTTCAGGTCAGCGAATTTCTTGTCCATGCGTGCGGTCATGTCAGAGGCCCATTCCGAGAATCTTGCCGACGGTGAAGATGTCCTTGTCGCCCCGGCCGCAGAGGTTCATCACAATGATCTGGTCCTTGTCCATCTTCGGCGCGCGCTTGATGACTTCCGCGAGCGCATGGCTCGGCTCCAGTGCCGGGATGATGCCTTCGGTGCGGGTCAGCATCTGAAAGGCGGCAAGCGCCTCGTCATCCATGATCGGGACGTATTCGACGCGGCCCATATCCTTCAGCCAGGAATGCTCGGGGCCGATGCCCGGATAATCGAGGCCGGCCGAGATGGAGTGGCCTTCCTTGATCTGCCCATCACCGTCCTGCAGTAGATAGGTGCGGTTGCCGTGCAGGACGCCCGGCGAGCCGGCTGTCAGCGAGGCACAGTGCTCCTCGCCATCCAGACCCTTGCCGCCTGCTTCGACACCGACGATCTTGACGGACTCATCATCGAGAAACGGATGGAAGAGACCAATGGCGTTGGAGCCACCACCAACGGCCGCCACCAGCATGTCCGGCAGGCGGCCTTCCGCCGCCATCATTTGTTCGCGGGTTTCCTTGCCGATCACCGACTGGAATTCGCGAACCAGTTCCGGATACGGATGCGGGCCCGCAGCCGTGCCGATCAGGTAATAGGTGTCGTCGACATTGGTGACCCAGTCGCGCAGGGCCTCGTTCATCGCATCCTTCAGCGTGCCGTGGCCGGCCGTAACCGGCCTGACTTCGGCGCCCAGAAGCTTCATGCGAAACACGTTCGGTGCCTGACGCTCGACGTCGGTGGCACCCATGTAGACCACGCAGGGCAGGCCGAATCTGGCGGCGACGGTGGCCGAGGCGACCCCGTGCTGGCCGGCGCCGGTTTCCGCGATGATGCGGGTCTTGCCCATGCGGCGCGCGAGCAGGATCTGGCCGAGGCAGTTGTTGATCTTGTGAGACCCGGTGTGGTTCAATTCGTCGCGCTTGAAGTAGATCTTGGCACCGCCGAGTTCGGCCGTCAGGCGCTCCGCAAAATAGAGCGGGCTCGGACGACCCGTATAGTGTGTGTTGAGATGCTGGAGCTCTGCCTGGAATTCCGGATCGGTCTTCGCCTTTTCCCATTCGGCTTGCAGGTCGAGGATCAGAGGCATGAGGGTCTCGGCGACGAACCGGCCGCCAAAGATGCCGAAGCGGCCATCCTCATCGGGCCCGGAGCGGAAGGAATTGGGTTTCGGCGTCTGATTCACTCTCTACTCCCTCAGGCTCCGACGGAGCGGGCCTCTGCGATAGCGTCAAAGAAGGCGTCGATCATGACGATGTCCTTGATGCCCGGCGCGCTTTCGACGCCGGAGGACACATCAATTCCGCGGGCCCGGGTGGAGGCGAGCGCAAGACCGACATTGTCTTTGTTCAGGCCCCCGGAAAGCATGTAATCGACGCTTGCGTCAAGCGAGGCCATGATGTTCCAGTCGAATGACACGCCGTTGCCACCGGGCAGTTCTGACCCGGCGGGGGCCTTTGCATCGAACAGGAACCGGTCGGCGACACCGACATAGGGGTCGATGCGCTCGAGGTCGGAGGCTTCGCGAACAGAGAAGGCCTTCATTACAGGTATCCCGTACAGCGCCTTGACCTGAAGGATGCGCTCCGGCGTCTCATGGCCGTGCATTTGGAGGACGTCCGGTTTCAGCAGGTGGACGATGTCGTCCAGCTCCTCGTCGCTTGCATCCACCGTAACCGCGACGATCTTTACCCGGCCGCGCACCGGCTCGGCCAGTTCGGCAGCGATCTCGGGATCGACATGGCGGGGGCTCTTGGGGAAGAAGATAAAACCGATATGGGTCGCACCGCGTGCGAGCGCCCGGTCGACGGCCTCTGACGTCTTCAACCCGCAAATCTTGATGTCCGGCTTCATGCCCTGCGAGTTCGCATGAAATCATGGCGGAGTCGAGATAAAAGCGCTTCTCCGTTGCTCGTCGATGTTCGACGCTCGCAGATCAGCCGAAATCGATTGCGTGGAGTTGCGAGCCGTGGCGCTTCAGCCAGGCCTTGGCCTCGTCAGTGCGCGGGCAGAGACGACGGCAAAGCGCCCAGAACTCCGGCCCATGGTTCATCTGGTCCAGATGAGCGACCTCGTGGGCAGCGAGGTAATCGATGACAAAAGGTGGTGCCATGACGATGCGCCAGGAGAAGCTCAGATTGCCGTCCCATGAACAGGAGCCCCAGCGGGATCGGGTGTCCTTCATGGCGATCGACCTGACCGGCTTCCGCACGCCCTGCGCATGCAGCCGGACCGCTGCTTCGAGATCGCGACGAGCTTCCTTTTTCAGAAAGGTTGCGATGCGCCGACCGGTATGTTCCTCCATGCCGCTGATACGCAGAACCGCCCTCCCCTCACGAAGGACAGCCTCCGTCACGCCGCGCAGGCTGCCCGTGTGTTCGATATCGTGGCGCACGCCGCGCAGCATGATGCCGGAGCCCGGACGAAGATACGGCTCGGACTGCGGAAAGCGAGCGAGCCGGGTGAGGAGCCAGCCCTGATGGCGATCAAGGAAATCGTCGATCTCGGACCGACGCAGGCCGACGGGAACTGTCAGGCTGAGCCCACGCGCGCCCGGCTCGATCCGAAGGGTGATACGGGTCGAGCGCGGATGTTCCCGGATTGTGAGCGGCATGGCGCGGCTGCCGACCTCAAGCGTTCGCGTCTCCGGAGCCAAGGGCTTGCGGCGCGGACGGACCGGTTTCTTGAGGAGCGCGAACATAGGCTTTATCTAGCCGATTCGCGGAAACGCAGAGACAGAAAAACCGGCGCCTGACGGCGCCGGTCCGATGTTTCACGTGAATCCTCAGAGATCTACAACGTCGCCCTGGCCGGTGGAGCGGTTCTTGCGCTCGCGCATGAAGCGGTCGAACTCCTCCTGATCCTTGGCACGGCGCAATTCGCGCATATAGCTGTCGAACTCCTCCCGCATCTCGTCGAGCTTGCGGCGCTCTTCCTCGATGCGATCAAGTTCGGCCTTGCGCCAATCGTCGAAGGCAACATTTCCCGTGGAGAAATGCGTGTTGTAGCGCGACTTGGCCCGGCGGCAGCCGGCAAACATGCCATCTGCCTTGCGGTTGGCATCGCGCTTGAAGCCCTGGAGCCGTTCGCCGAAGAGGATATAGGCGAGCATGGCAAGGCCGAGCGGCCAGAAGACGACGAAGCCCAGCACCATCAATGCGATGGTGGCCGGCGTCCAATCCGGACGGATCAATGCTGACTGGTTCATCGATGACATACCCTTCGTTTCCGCGGGCAGCCACATGCCAGCCCGTCGGAATCGATTTGGGGAGTCGGCCGGGCTGCTTCAAGAAGAACCTATCCGGTTTTCAAGAACCACCTGAATTAGCGGCGGGAATTCATCCCGCCTTGCCACCCTTGATGACGCGCTTCACCGGGTTGGGGCGCTCATCACCACGGGCGTGGCGTGCAGTGAACTCCAGAATCCGCGGGGCAATCTCGCGACGGAAGCGCGAGCCGTTGAAGACGCCGTAGTGGCCGACGTCGGGCTGCATGTAATGCATCCGCATATGATCCGGGATGTTCGGCGAGATCTTATGCGCAGCCTGGGTCTGGCCGAGGCCGGAGATATCGTCGTTTTCCCCTTCCACCGTCAACAGCGCGACATTGCGGATCGCCTTCGTGTCGACGAGGCGGTCGCGATGCATCATCTTGCCTTCAGGCAGGGCGTGTTTGATGAAGACCGTGTCGACCGTCTGCAGATAGAATTCCTCGGTGAGGTCCATGACCGCCAGGTACTCGTCGTAGAAATCGCGGTGTCTCTCGGCCGAGTCACCATCGTTCTTGATCAGATGCTCGTAGAATTCCTTGTGTGCCGTAATATGGCGGTCGAGGTTCATGTACATGAAGCCCGAAAGCTGCAGGAAGCCCGGATAGACCGGACGCATGAACCCCGCATGCGGCCACGGGACGTTCATGATGACATTGTCGCGGAACCATTCGAGCGGCTTCTCCTGGGCCAGTTGGTTCACCGCCGTCGGGTTCTTGCGCGTGTCGATCGGTCCGCCCATGAGAATCATGGAGGCTGGCGCCAGCGGATCCTTAGCCGACTCCATCAGAGCAACCGCAGCCAGGACGGGGACAGATGGCTGACAAACGCCGATCACATGCGTATTCGGGCCGATGTGATGGACCATCTCGATCAGGTAATCGATGTAGTCATCAAGGTCGAAGCGACCGTCCGTCACCGGCACCACACGCGCATCGATCCAGTCCGTGATATAGATCTCGGCGTTGGGGAGCAGCGTCTCAACCGTGCCGCGCAGCAATGTCGCGTAGTGGCCCGACATCGGGGCCACGAGAAGGAGCTTCTGGTCAGGTGCACGACCGGCTGGGAGGTCCCGGCGGAAATGGATCAGGTTGCAGAACGGCTTAGACCAGACAATGTCCTCGGTGACGCGGACAGTAGTCCCATCAATGACAGTGGTCGGCAGACCAAATTCCGGCTTGCCGTAGCGGCGCGTCACCCGCTCGAAAAGCTCGAGGCCAGCCGCCATGCTCCGCCCCATGGCCGTATAGGAGAGCGGATTGAGCGGGTTGGTGTGGAACAGCCTCATGGCGTCGGCAGCGGCACGGAAAGGTGCGACCGCCGCGTGGTTCATCTCGTAAAACTGGTAGATCATCGATGCGCCGCCTTTCGTGGCTACCGGCACCGGCGGTCGGAGCCGACCGGCTGCTTCGGGAGCAATGGGAGAGGCTACCATGTTTGGATTGCAGTGCAACATCAGGCGGGACCATTCATTAACCAATTAAGATGCCAGGCGCGAAGGCCTGGCATCAAGAATGGCATGAAGCGCCTTAAGGTTCCGTCCGTTCGGCTGGTTAACGATCTGCCACGAAGGTCTGGCGCTGCGTACCCAGCCCCTCGATCCCAAGTTCGACGACGTCGCCGGCCTTCAGGTAGCGCGGCGGCTTCATGCCCATGCCCACGCCCGGCGGCGTGCCGGTGGAGATGACATCACCGGGCTGCAGTGACATGAACTGGCTGAGATAGGAGACGACAAATGCCACGCCATAGACCATGGTCTTCGACGAGCCGTTCTGCATGGTCTCGCCGTTGACCTTCAGCCACATGCCGAGGTTCTGCGGGTCAGCGATCTCGTCCCTCGTGACCAGCCACGGGCCGATCGGACCAAAGGTGTCGCAGGACTTGCCCTTGGTCCACTGACCAGCGCGCTCCGTCTGGAAGCCGCGCTCCGATACATCGTGCGAGACGCAGTAGCCGGCCACATACTCCATGGCCTCGGCTTCGCTGACATATTTGGCGGTCTTGCCGATGACGACGCCGAGCTCCACTTCCCAATCGGTCTTCTCCGAGCCGCGGGGGATGACGACATCATCATTGGGGCCGCAGATGGCGGAGGTGGCCTTCATGAAGATGACGGGCTCCGGCGGGACGGCGGCGCCTGTCTCGGCAGCGTGGTCGGAGAAATTCAGGCCGATGCAGATGAACTTGCCGGTGCCGGCAACGCACGCGCCGATACGGTCAACCTGCAACTCGGGCAGGTTCTGCAGGTCGAGAGCTGCGATCCTGGCAAGACCCTCCGGCGAGATGGCCGCACCACTGATGTCGGCGACATGCTGCGACAGGTCCCTGACCTTGCCGGTCGCATCGAGGATTGCCGGCTTTTCCTGGCCCGGCTGACCAACACGCATGAGTTTCACGGATATGCCTCCACTTGTCTGACAACTGCCTTATGGAGGATGGCAGGCTCATTGTCATCCCCCTTGCCCACAGTCTGCGTTGTGTTGCCCGCCGCTCACCCTATGTTTCTGAGATCGTCATTTGCAGCGGAGCCGGCGCCCATGACCCAAAGCAACAACCGTCAGTCCGAACACCCGGTGGATGCCTTCTTTCTTGACCGCTGGTCACCGGGCGCCTTCACCGGCGAAGCGATGAGCCGGGAGGACCTGCTGACCATTCTCGATGCAGGTCACTGGGCGCCCTCTTCCGGCAACAATCAACCCTGGCGCTTCATCTATGCCTTGCGGGAGACCGCCAGCTGGCCTCTGCTCCTGGATATCCTGTCACCGGGAAACCAGCGCTGAGCGCAGAACGCATCGGCATTGATCATCTTTGTCTCACGCACCTACCGGATTTCCAAGGATGGCGAGCGAAAGCTGGCATACACCCATGCGTTCGATACCGGTTCCGCGTGGTTCTCGATCGCGTGCCAATCAATGAAGCTCGGCTACCACGCCCATGGGATGGAAGGCATGGACCGCGAGAAGGCAGTGCGGGTTCTTGGCATACCCGATGGCTATCGGGTGGAGGCTGCCTGCGCGATCGGGCGGCTCGCTGCGAAGGAGACGCTTCCAGACGACCTGCGTGAGCGGGAGGTCCAGAGCCAGCGCAAGCCGCTCTCGGAAGTGGCGTTCGAAGGACGCTTCATCGGGCAAGAATAGTTTCACGTGAATCAGCGCAAGCGGCGATTCACGTGAAACAGCATCTTCTCAGATATCGAGGTTCGCAACGCTCAGCGCGTTGTCCTGAATGAACTCGCGGCGTGGCTCCACCTCATCGCCCATCAAGCGGGAGAAGAGCCCGTCGGCATCGGTTGCGTCGTTGACTTTGACCTGCAGCAGGGAGCGGACATTCGGGTCCAATGTCGTCTCCCAAAGCTGCTCGGCGTTCATTTCGCCCAGCCCCTTGTAGCGTTGCATCGAGATGCCCTTGCGACCAGCGGCGAAGATCGCTTCGAGCAGCGCCAGCGCGCCCGACATCTCGGTCTCTTCCTCCTTGCGACGGAGGATCGGGGGCGTCGCGTAGATCTCGTTGAGGCGGGGTGTCATCTGGTCGATGTGACGGGCATCCGCCGAGCCGATCAGCGCCACATCCAGCACCGCAACTTCCTTGACGCCACGCACCATGCGTTCAAAACGAAGACCACCCTCATCCGTGACATGGCCGCTCCAGCCACGCTCGGTCTCGTCGGCGATGACATCCAGGCGACGTGCAACCTCATCCGCGGTTTGTTGTGCGCGTTCAGGATTGTCCGTCAGATCGGGGTTCAGCGCGCCGGCGATGGCGGCCTGCTCGACCACCGCGCGATTGTAACGCGAATGCAACCCGTCGAGGAGGTTGCGCAGTCGCATCGCGTCATGGATCACTTCCCGCAGGTCCTGGCCCGTGCGGACCTCACCGGACGCGAGCCTCAGGCTCGTATCCTCAAGGCCGCTGCTGATCAGGTACTCCTCGAACGCCTTCTGGTCCTTGAGATACTGTACCGACTTGCCGCGGGTCACTTTGTAGAGCGGCGGCTGGGCAATATAGACGTGGCCACGCTCGATTAGATCCGGCATCTGACGGAAGAAGAAAGTGAGCAGCAGCGTACGGATGTGGGCGCCGTCTACGTCGGCGTCGGTCATGATGATGATCTTGTGGTAGCGCAGCTTCTCGGCATTGAACTCGTCCTTGCCGATTGAGGTACCCAGCGCGGTGATCAGCGTGCCGATCTCCTGGCTGGAGAGCATCTTATCGAAGCGAGCGCGCTCGACATTGAGGATCTTGCCGCGCAGCGGGAGGATCGCCTGGGTTTCACGTGAGCGGCCCTGCTTGGCGGAGCCACCGGCGGAGTCGCCCTCGACGAGAAAAAGCTCAGACTTGGCAGGATCCTTTTCCGAGCAGTCGGCAAGCTTGCCGGGAAGCGAGGCGATGTCGAGCGCGCCCTTGCGACGCGTCAGTTCGCGAGCCTTGCGCGCAGCCTCGCGGGCGACGGCCGCCTCCACCACCTTGCCCACAAGGACCTTGGCTTCCGTCGGATGCTCCTCGAACCAGGTGCCGAGTGCTTCGTTGACGAGGCTCTCAACCACCGGCCGGACTTCGGACGAGACAAGTTTGTCCTTGGTCTGGGACGAGAACTTGGGATCGGGAACCTTGACGGAAACGACCGCCGTCAGGCCCTCGCGGCAATCTTCGCCAGTGAGCGAGACCTTTTCCTTCTTGGTGATGCCGGATGTGTCGGCATAGGAGGTGACCTGCCTCGTCAGGGCACCGCGGAACCCGGCCATGTGCGTGCCGCCGTCGCGCTGGGGAATGTTGTTGGTGAAGCAGAGGACATTCTCGTGGTAGCTGTCGTTCCACCAGAGAGCCACCTCCACGCTGATACCGTCCTTCTCGCCACGGATGGCCACCGGCTTGTCGACGAGTGGCTTCTTCGAGCGGTCGAGATAGCGAACGAAGGCTTCGAGGCCACCGTCATAGACAAGCTCCTCTTCGCGGACATCGGGTTTGCGCCGATCCGTTAGCCGGATTCTGACGCCGGAGTTCAGGAAGGCAAGCTCCCTAAGCCGATGTTCGAGCGTGTTGTAGTCGTACTCGGTCATCGTGAAGGTTTCGGGGCTGGCGAGGAAGGTCACCTCCGTGCCGGACCGACCCTCGTAGTCTCCCACGACCTTCAGCGGCGCGTCCGCCACGCCATGTGTGAAGGAGATTTCGTGCACCTTGCCGCTCCGACGAATGCGGAGCTTGAGCCAGACGGACAGCGCGTTGACCACCGAGACGCCGACGCCGTGGAGACCGCCGGAGACCTTGTAGGAGTTCTGGTCGAACTTTCCGCCGGCATGCAACTGCGTCATGATGACTTCAGCGGCGGAGACCCCCTCACCCGTATGGATGTCAGTTGGAATGCCGCGGCCATTGTCGGTGACCGAAACGGAACCGTCGGCATTGAGCGTGACCGTTACCAGATCGGCGTGCCCCGCCAGAGCCTCGTCGATCGCATTGTCGACCACCTCGTAGACCATGTGATGGAGCCCGGAACCATCGTCCGTGTCGCCGATATACATGCCAGGCCGCTTGCGAACCGCATCCAGCCCCTTCAGGACCTTGATGGAGTCTGCGCCATATTCTGCACTCGCGCCGGTTTCGTTCACGGGTGTGTCGGTCATCAAAGATCTTTCCAATTGTCCGTCAGCGGGCAGGACACTGCGAATCACCCGCGCATCCACCCCCAGATATAGGAAGTTTGGGACGGATTCTAAAGCTCATGCCACGCCGGAAAAGCTTGAAATCAGGGGATTTCGCAACAATCAACCCTTGGGCGGAGACTGGTCCAGCAGTTTGTCCATGGCCTCTATCACATCCGACGGCAGTGCGCGAATCTCGCGCGCCAGACGGTTGGCAAAAGCGGTGTAGCGCGGCGGGAGACCTGCGGTATCCAGCACAGCCCTCGGATGCGAGGCTTCTGCCGTCATGAAGAGTTCGTCGGCTTCGTCCCAGATGATATTGAAGTAGCCGGCAATCCGCTGCAGAAGATCGAAACTAGGCTTGCCCTTCCGGCCATGCTCCAGCGCCGAGAGATAGGCAGGCGAGACCCCGATTGCAGCGGCAAGGTCCCTCTGGGTCACGCCCCTGCGCCGGCGCAGTTCGCAAAGGGCCTGTGCGAAGGGTGTCATGGATGGCGCCTCGGGCGGCTGAGACGGACGTAGAGGGCCCCCTCTCCACCGTGGTGACGAGCTGCCCACTCGTAAGACGAGATGAGGAAGCGAAACTCGGGTTTGGAGAACCAGAGAGGTACTGCACGTCGCAGCGCCCCTTCGCTACCGAGGGAACTGCCCTTGCCGGTGATCACCAGCACGTGACGCATGCCGCGATCATGGGCGCGATAGAGGAAATCAAGGAGAAGATCATGCGCCTCGTCCTGAAACAGCCCATGGAGATCGATCCGGGCCTCGATGGGCAAACGTCCTTTCGCCAGCTTGCGATGGACAGGCTTTTCCAGTGGTTGATGGCTCGGCGGCGGCCGTGGAGCGTCCGCCGGCCGATGGTCGGTTGCCCGGGCATCGGAGGTGGATTTTGTCGGCAGAGGCTGCGCCAGCGCTGCCTCCTCCGCCGCCAGCATGGCAGCGATCTCCTCCGCGAACTCCCGAGCATCCGCCTGTCGACCGGGCAAGGCGCGCGTCGACTTCGCCACCTTCCCCCAAAGTATCCGCTCTTCCGGACTGAGCCTTCGACCGCTACTCATCCAGCCATCCTCGCTGATGCGGAGCGCGGGACGAGAATATAGAAGTCCGCCTTGTTTCGCACGGTTCCAGCCAGTTCTCCTGCAGCGGAACCGGAACCTGTGAAGATGTCACCTCGCGCCGGTCCGACAATGGCGCTGCCGGTATCGAGCGCCAACATGGTCCGAGCGAAGGCCTGCCCACCGTCGAGATGGGTCAGTGACGGCGCGTGGATGAAGAATGGGTATGCGAAGGTGTGAATGAGCCGGTCGACGGCAAGCGAGCGCCCGGGAAGGAGGGGCACCTTCGCAGCTGCGATCGGACCGAGCCGGTCATCCGAAACATCCGCCTCCCTGAAGAAGATGTAGGAACGGTTGTGCCAGAGGACCTCGTCCGTCCGATCCGGATTTGCTTCCAGCCAGGCGCGGATGGTCTGCATGGAGACCGTTGCCGCATCGATTTCATCACGCTCGATCAGCAGCTTGCCGATGGCGCTGAAGGGATGGCCTGCCTTAGCCGCATAGGTTATCCGCTTGATGCTGCCATCCTGAAACTTCAAGCGTGCAGCACCCTGAACATGGGCGAAGAAGACATCGACCTTGGAGCGGGCCCACGCGATTTCCAATCCCTGTCCGCTCAGGCAGCCTTGGTCGATTGCACGCCTGTCGGGATACTCCGCAATCCCTGCGGGAGCGGACCGGCCGAACCGGTAGGAAGCGTCCATGCCCGCCGGACGGTTGGCGGCATCGAGATCGATCAAATCCGCCGGGCGACGGTAAAACGGAAAGGCCCACTCGCCTGACGGGGTGTCCGAAACCTCAACCTCAGGCTCGTAGAAGGCGGTGACGAAACCCTGCGAGCCGTCGTCGCGGCAGATCCTGAACGGTTCGAAATGCTGCTCGAAGAATTGGCGAGCAGACCCGGCGTCAAGAAGATCGGCACGGAGAGCCGCTTCATAGACAGGCAGGATGTCGTCGCATGACAGCCCCAGGTCTCCTGTTCGGTAGGACTTGCCCGAGCGGATGTGGATCAGGCAGTTGCGGATACCCTCCAGCAGCAGGCCGGGATGATCCTCGCTCCACCGGGGTAGATCAGTGAAGGCGACCCGCCGAAGCGAAAAACCCGACGAGCCCTCGTTCATTGCTCGGATTCGGTCGCGACAAGCTTCCAGTTCGGATCCCGGGAGCGGACGTCGCGAGCAAAGGTCCAGATGTCTATGACTTCCGCGACAGCTTCCTGGTCACCATCGATGACTGCACCGCTCTTGTCATAGGTTGCGGAGATCAACTGGCTGACGATGCGAACCGTCACCTGCTCCTCATTCCCCCGCACGCTCGCTTGGGTGATATCGGCCTTGTCGATGCCGACAAAGGTCGACTTGACCACTTCCCCGCGCGACTCACGGTCGGAGATGGCGGCGTCGAAGCCCTCGTAAACCTCCTTGGAGAGGAGGTTCTTGAGGCTCTTTCGGTCCCCGTCAGCGAAGGCCATGACGATCATTTCGTAGGCCATACGGGCGCCGTTGAGAAACTCGCGTGGCCGGAAGGATGGGTCTGCTTCCAACAGTTGACGCAGACCGTCGTTGACCGGGGTACCGGGTTTGGCGACCGCGTCGACCTCTGCGAACCGGTCCTCGTCGGAGACCTCCCGGCGCGGCAGTGTCACGACCTTGCCGTCATCGCTCGCGGGTGCCTTGTTGGCCTCACGCGCACTGAAGGGATCAAAGGGCGGCTTCTCGTTACCCGTCCGCCGGCCCAACACACTCCGCAATTGCAGAAATATGAGGATTGCAGCGACGAGGAAAAACAAGGTTATGAAGTCGTTGGAGCCCATCTTGTCCCGCAATGCCGTTTAAATTCTTGTTGCAAGTTCTCATATAGTCCGCAAGGCCGGATCATTCAAATAGCGAAGGCGCGAGCGGACGCCGCGCAGATCGAGCGTAGATGCGAACACCCTTCATCAGCATACTCATCCTCCTCTTGCCGCTCGCGGAAATTGCGGGCTTCGTCGTCGTAGGCCAAATGGTTGGTGTCTGGGGCACACTCGGCCTTGTCCTGCTATCCTGCCTCGCGGGGCTGATTCTCCTGCGTCTTCAGGGTCTGCAGATGCTCAGGAGACTTACGGAGGAAGGTCGCGACGGACGGGTTCCGGGGGATGCAATCGTGCAAGGTGCGATGATCGTCGTTGCTGCGGTCCTGCTGCTCATTCCCGGCTTCATAACCGATATCATCGGGATCGCCCTCTTCATTCCCTCGATACGTCGCTTGCTCTGGTCATTCATCGGCCGCCGTTTCGTGGTGGTTAACGCGGCATCCTACACCGAGCGGCGTACCTATACCCGTCGAAGGGATCCCGCGCGGGATGAACGAGTGGTCGACCTCGACGAACAGGATTTCCACCGCGAGCCGAAGCCAGGGTCGCCTTGGTCTGACCGTCGTCTGGGCGAGGATTAGCCTCTGGTATGGCTCCCGGGGCCAGGGTTGTAAGGCTCCGGTCTAAGTGCTAGACGCCAGCAACCGTTCAAATATCCGAGGGAAACCCATGGTAACCGAAAACGAACAGGGTGCTCAGAGCCCGTCTCTCAACATTCTGGCCCAGTACACCAAAGACCTTTCCTTCGAAAACCCCGGTGCACCGCGCTCGCTTCAGTCGCGCGACAAGGCTCCCGCCATCAACATCAATGTCAACGTCAACGCCAATCCGCTGTCGGAGACGGATTTCGACGTCGTGCTGTCACTGAACGTGGAAGCCAAGGACGGCGACAAGGTGGTGTTCGCGGCCGAACTGGTCTACGGTGGTGTCTTCCGCGTTGCCGGCTTCCCGCAGGAACACATGCTGCCGGTTCTCTTCATCGAGTGCCCGCGCCTGCTTTTCCCGTTCGCTCGCCAGATTGTCGCCGACGTGACCCGCAATGGCGGTTTCCCGCCGCTGATGATCGATCCGATCGATTTCGCCCAGATGTTCGCCCAGCGCATGGCCGCCGAACGCGCGAAGTCGCAGGTCCAGCCGCTCAATAGCTAATCGCGCTGAAGTTCGTAATTCATGAAGCCCGGATCGCCATGTCCGGGCTTTCTGATTCATAGCGTGCCCAGACTGCCTTTGCGCCAAGCGAACCGACCAGGACACGGTGCGCCGCAAGTTCGGCCGCACTCACGCGCGACGGCAGTGGCCGGGGACGACCAGAGATCCCGACCACATGCTCCTCGATCTCAATGATCGTCGCCGAGGTTTCGATGCCGACGAGGCCGAGCGCCGCCTGCCGGCCCCCGGTCATCTCGATATAGACTTCCGCAAGCAGTTCTGAGTCGAGCAGTGCGCCGTGCTTGGTGCGGTGAGCGTTGTCGATTCCGTATCGGCGGCAGAGCGCATCCAGCGAGTTGGGCCCCATCGGATGCTTGCGGCGTGCGAGTGCAAGCGTGTCGACAACATGCTCCATGGACACCGGCGGAAGCTTCAAGCGTTCAAACTCGGCGTTGATGAAGCCCATGTCGAAGTTCGCGTTGTGGGCGATCCACTTCGCGCCTTCGAAGAACTCGAGGATCTGTTCTGCCACCTCGGCGAAACTCGGCTTGTCCTTCAGGAATTCATCGGTGATCCCATGGACCGCCAGCGCGTCCGGGTGAACCTTGCGATCACCGGGGTTAATGTAGAGATGCAACGACCGTCCGGTCGGGAAATTGTTGATGAGTTCGATCCCGCCGATCTCGATGATACGGTCGAGCTTGGTTTCCAGACCGGTCGTTTCCGTATCGAAGATGATTTCACGCACTGGCTGTCTCGCTTCTCTTTCCGGATCGCAGGGCTGCGATGACTTCGTCGACGCGCTGCCGGGCTGCTTCCAGTCCCCTTCCGGTATCAATGAGGAAATCCGCTCGACGGCGCTTTTCCTGATCCGGGATCTGCCGGGACAGAATCATGTCCAATTTTTCCTCGGTCATGCCAGGTCGCGCAAGAACCCGCGCCCTTTGTATCTGTGGATCACATGTCACGACCACCACAACATCTACTCGATCCTCACCCCTGACCTCGAAGAGCAAGGGGATGTCGAGCACCACCATCTCGGCGCCCGCTACTCGATTGACTTCAACGAACTTACCTTCCCGCCTGCGAACAAGAGGATGGACGATCGCCTCCAGACTACGAAACTTAGCCGGATTCTCCACGAGTTGCCGAGCAAGCTCCTGCCTGTCGACCATACCGTTTCTAATACTTCCCGGAAAGGCGTCGCCGATCGGCGTGACGGCCTCGGACCGGTAGAGATCATGAACTACAGCGTCGGCGTCGTTGACCGGGACTCCCGCTTCCGCGAACATCCTCGCCGTGGTCGACTTTCCCATTCCAATGGAGCCTGTCAAGCCAACGACGATCATGGCTGCCTTTCCATGTCGGCGATAATCACTGAACGCAAGGTCTCGTCGACCTGAGGCCTGATCCCGAACCACCGTTCAAAGCCAGGCACAGCCTGATGAAGCAGCATTCCCAGTCCGTCCACCGTTGCTATGCCCTGGGCTTCGGCCTGTTCCAGGATCGGTGTCTGTAGCGGAACGTAGACGATGTCGGTGACGAGTGCTCCAGTCGACATGGCTGAAAAGTCGATCTGGGGAACATCATGTCCGTCCATGCCGAGGGACGTCGTGTTGATGAAGAGACCAGCGCCTTGAATAACTTCCGGTAGCGCCGCCATAGAATGGGCATGGATGGTCGGTCCAAACCGATCTGCAAGTTCGACAGCCCGCGAGAGCGTGCGGTTGACGACGTTGATTTCGGAGATGCCGCGATCACGAAGTGCTCGAATGACAGCTCGGCTGGCGCCGCCTGCACCGAGAACGGCCGCCCTGGAGACCCTATCCCATCCGGGATGGCGCTCATCTAGGTTCGCAGCGAAGCCGTGGACATCGGTATTGGTTGCCCAGAGCTGTCCGTCCTCCATCCAGAGCGTATTGGCGGCTCCCAGTTCCTCGGCGACGGTATCGCAACGGTCCGCCAGCGCGCTGGCTGCCTCCTTGTGGGGGATCGTGACGTTTCCGCCTGCATAAATCGAACCGCCGGATTTCAGTTTTGCAACGAAAGCCGGAAAGTCTTCTGGTTTTACGGGCTCCAGCCGATAGTCGCCCTCAATGCCGAAGGTCTTCAGCCAGTGCCGATGGATAAGCGGCGAGCGTGAATGCTTCACGGGCCAACCGGCGACGAAAGCCGTGATCTCTGTTTCACGTGAATCAGCCATCGATGGCTCCAAGTTCCCGCAGCTTTGCGAGGAGGGGCAACATGGGAAGCCCTAGGATTGTGAAGTAGTCGCCGTCGATTGCCGAAAAGAGATGAATACCCTCCCCCTCGAGTTGGTATGCCCCGACACTCGACAGGAGCTTCTCGCCGCACCGCTCGACGTAACGTTCGATGAATGCTTCGCTCAGGGGGCGGACCGTCATGTCTGCGCTAGAGACGTGCTCCCAGAGCACCACTCCGTCCTGAACCAACGCAATACCGCTGTTCAGCCTATGGGTCTTTCCCGCAAGGGTGGCGATGTGGCGGCGGGCTTCGTCAAGGTCGGCGGGTTTATGGAAAACGCGCTCTCCCAGCGACATGGTCTGGTCGCTGCCCAGGACCAGCATCCCCGGGAAATGGCGGCTAACATCGAGCGCCTTGGCCTTTGCAAGCTCCACAGCGACATGTTCCGGGGTAGCATGTATCTCCTGCAGACGCTCTTCAATGGCTCGCTCATCAATGGTTGCCGCGTGAGCATCGAATGCAAGCCCGGCATTTTGCAGCAGCATGCGGCGAAAGGGGCTGGCCGAGGCGAGAATGAGAGACGTCATGGAAGAGGGGTCCGGGTATCGTTCGTTTCGCTTACCTGAGGCGGGGTCGCAACGCAACGATAGCCGCCGCTGTCTCTTCTATCGATCGCCGGGTGACGTCGATCAACGGCCATCCGTGGCGGGCGCAAAGGCTGCGGGCATATTTCAGCTCCTCCTGGATATTGGCCCGATCCGTGTAGTCCCGACGATCGAAGCCCTGGGTCACACCGAGCTCGCGGTTCTCACGCACCTGAGCAATGCGGTCGGACGTTGCGATGAGGCCGACGATCAGTGGTCGCGTTGCCTTAAGCAAGCTGTCCGGAAGCTCCATGCCGAGGACGACAGGCAGGTTCGCTGTCTTGATGCCGCGATTGGCGAGATAGATACTTGTGGGCGTCTTCGACGTCCGGCTTATGCCGATCAGCACCACGTCTGCCTGATCATAATCCTCCGGCAACTGGCCATCATCGTGATCCATGGTGAAGTTCAACGCTTCCATCCGAGCAAAATAATCGGCGTCAAGTGCATGTTGAGCGCCGACCCGCCGACGGGAGGGGGAGCCGAGATAGGTCTGGAAGGTCGTCATTACCGGTTCGAGCAGATTGACACACGGGGTGCCGAGATCGCGGCAGCGGAGGTCGAGTAGGCGGGCGAGTTCCTCGTCCACGATTGTGTAGAGAACGATGCCGGGTTCGCGGTCGATCGATTCCAATACGGATGCGAGCTGGCGGCGGCTTCTGACCAGCGGGTAGATGTGCTCGATGGCCGCATAGGCCTGAAATTGCGCCGAGACCGCCCTGCCCGCCGACATCAGAGTCTCCCCCGTCGAGTCAGAAATCAGGTGCAGATGAAAGTAGTTTTTGCGGTTCTCCACGCTGTTCTGGTCCCTCTGTTGATAAACCGGGAGAGCGGGTGGGGTTCAGCCAGGCGGAGCCCGAGGCGCGGGATAACCTCCGCTTTATCCACACCTCGATTGAGTACGAAGAACGTCTGCGGCTGCCTGTTAGGAGTGTGGACAAGCCCCGGTTCGATGAAGAAAGTCAACAGGTTTTCCACAGCAAAGGACATCCTGCGAGATCAGCATCATCCTGATTTCATATCACGAATCCGTTCATCCACGCCCCGGTGGCTAACGTGGACAAGTCTCTTCACGCGATCGTATATGGGCGGCGGATCGTCGCGGCAATGGTGGATGACGTTTAATCCTTGATACCCACCGACTCTAAGAAATAGAAACCCTATAAAGATCTTTATCTATTTTAGGAGAAACACGTGCCCGGCCCATCCCGGAAGATTGTCGACGTGCTGGAAGGCAAAACGGTCACGCCTCCTCCGATCTGGCTTATGAGGCAGGCAGGCCGTTACCTCCCCGAATACCGGGAAACGAGAGCGAAGGCCGGAAGCTTTCTGGATCTCTGTTATTCTCCGGACTATGCGGTCGAGGTAACCCTGCAGCCGATCCGCAGATATGGTTTCGACGCAGCAATCCTGTTTTCAGACATCCTCGTCATTCCGGATGCCTTGAACCGCAATGTCCGCTTTGTGCAGGGTGAGGGGCCGCAAATGGACCCAATCAATGTTGCAGGCATCGAGAAGCTGAATGCGGAGGGTGTGCTCTCGCATCTTGCCCCTGTGCTTGAAACCGTCCGCCGCCTTCGCCGCGAGCTGTCGGAGGAGACGACGCTTCTGGGTTTTTGTGGTGCGCCATGGACGGTGGCGACCTACATGATCGCGGGCCACGGCACTCCAGACCAGGCGCCAGCGCGGCTATTCGCCTATCGCAATCCGGACGTGTTTCTGCGGCTTCTGGATTTTCTTGCCGATGTTTCGGCGGAGTACCTGATCGCGCAGATCGATGCCGGTGCGGATGCGGTGCAGATCTTCGACTCGTGGGCGGGAGTTCTCGGTGAGCGTGAGTTTAAGGCCTATGCAGTTCGGCCGGTGGCGCGCATGATCCGGACGGTGCGAGCAGCGCGTCCTGGGGCGAGGATCATTGCCTTCGCCAAAGGCGCGGGCATGAACTTGAGGTCTTATCGCCAGGATACCGATGCGAATGCCATTGGTCTTGATTGGAGCGTTCCCCTCTCCTTTGCCGCGGAGTTGCAGAAGGATGGTCCCATACAGGGAAATCTAGATCCGATGCGGGTTGTCGCGGGGGGGCAGGCCCTTGAAGAGGGTATCGATGCTATCCTACAGGCACTCGGAAATGGACCGCTGATTTTCAATCTCGGCCACGGAATTACGCCGGAAGCGGATCCTGCGCATGTAAGCGATCTGGTCCGTCGGGTCCGCGGATACATGCCATGATGGATGTGCATCGGCAAACGAGTGAAGCTGCCGGACGGAGAGCGTCACGGAAAGCTTTTGTCGCGATCGGCGTCTTCGTCGCGCTGATCGCAGTCCTTTATGTTTTTCAGCCGGACAGTTTCGGGCTCTGGATGAAAGCCCTGCACATCATTGCGGTGATCTCGTGGATGGCAGGCCTGTTCTACCTTCCGCGGCTGTTCATCTACCATACGGACGCCGAAGTGGGTTCCGTCCAGTCGGAAACCTTCAAGGTGATGGAGCGTCGCCTGCTGAAGGTGATCATGAACCCGGCGATGATGATCACCTGGCTGCTGGGCCTCTACCTCGCCTGGGAGAGCTTTGCCTTCCAGGGAGGTTGGCTGCACGCCAAGATCGCGCTGGTGGTTCTCCTGACGGTGGTGCACGTCATGTTCAGCCGGGCGGTGCGGGCTTTCGGAGCCGATGGGCCACGTCGGACTGCTCGTTACTGGCGAATGATGAACGAGGCGCCCACCCTGTTGATGATCGCGATCGTCATCTTGGTCGTGGTCAAGCCCTTCTGAGTGCGGTTTCTGCCGCTACCTGCACGTTTCCCCTTGCGAGGGCCGGCATGACTCGCTATTTTCCTGCCATCTCATCTCGTGGCATGCTTGCAATCCCACTCCTCCCCGGAAACCTCCGCGGCGAGATTTTCACCGGCACGCCCTTTTCCCTCATCGCCTTTAACGTGGTCCCTTCATGGCTGAAATGAAGCTTCAAGAACTCAAGAGCAAGTCGCCCACCGACCTGCTGACCTTTGCCGAATCGCTCGAGGTCGAGAACGCCAGCACGATGCGCAAGCAGGAGCTGATGTTCGCGATCCTGAAGGTTCTGGCCAGCCAGGATGTGGAAATCATCGGCGAAGGCGTGGTGGAAGTCCTGCAGGATGGCTTCGGCTTCCTTCGCTCCGCGAACGCCAACTACCTTCCTGGCCCGGATGACATCTACATTTCACCCTCCCAGATCCGCCGGTTTTCGCTGAAGACGGGCGATACTGTCGAAGGGCCGATCCGCGGTCCGAAGGAGGGCGAGCGATATTTCGCGCTTCTGAAGGTCAACACGATCAATTTCGACGATCCGGAGAAGATCCGTCACAAGGTCCACTTCGACAACCTGACACCGCTCTATCCCAATGAGCGGTTCAAGATGGAACTCGATGTCCCGACATCAAAGGATCTGTCGGCGCGTGTGATCGATCTCGTAGCCCCGCTCGGCAAGGGTCAGCGCGGCCTGATCGTTGCCCCGCCACGAACGGGCAAGACGGTGCTGTTGCAGAACATTGCGCATTCCATCACCGCCAACCATCCGGAATGCTATCTGATCGTCCTCCTCATCGACGAGCGTCCGGAAGAAGTGACGGACATGCAGAGATCGGTCCGGGGCGAGGTTGTCTCCTCCACCTTCGATGAGCCGGCCGTGCGCCACGTCCAGGTTGCCGAAATGGTAATCGAGAAGGCAAAGCGCCTTGTGGAACACGGACGCGACGTCGTCATCCTGCTGGATTCAATCACCCGTCTCGGCCGGGCCTACAACACCGTTGTACCGTCATCCGGCAAGGTGCTGACCGGTGGTGTCGACGCCAACGCGCTGCAGCGCCCGAAGCGTTTCTTCGGTGCCGCCCGTAACATTGAGGAAGGTGGATCGCTGACGATCATCGCGACGGCGCTGATCGACACCGGCAGCCGTATGGACGAAGTCATCTTCGAAGAGTTCAAGGGAACCGGCAACTCCGAAATCGTCCTGGACCGCAAGGTTGCCGACAAGCGCATCTTCCCTGCCATGGACATTCTCAAGTCCGGTACACGCAAGGAAGACCTCCTCGTGCCGCGCCAGGACCTGCAGAAGATCTTCGTGCTTCGCCGCATCCTTGCGCCCATGGGGACCACCGATGCGATCGAGTTCCTTATCGACAAGCTGAAGCAGACGAAGAACAACGGCGATTTCTTCGACTCGATGAACACCTAATCTTTAGCCGGATTCACGCTTACGAAGCGCTCGGCCCGGCCGGGCGCTTTTGGCTTTCCGGTCGAGGCAGCCAGGATGAGTGTCACGACAGATACGATCTTCGCGCTTTCCAGCGGTAGCTTGCCAGCCGGCGTCGCTGTCCTGCGTATCAGCGGCCCGGCGGCGTTCCCCGCATTGATGCAGTTGACGAGAGGGACACAACCTCCCCCACGCAAGGCGGCACTTCGAAAGATACTGGACCGGGAAGAGCAACTGATCGACGAAGCGCTTGTCTTGACCTTTCCAGCACCGCATTCCTTCACCGGCGAGGACGTCGTCGAACTCCAACTGCATGGAAGCAGAGCTGTGGTAAACGCTGTATGCTCGCAACTTGCGGCGTTACCCGGCTTGAGGTTGGCGGAAGCGGGTGAGTTTTCGCGACGGGCCTTCGAGAACGGGCGTCTAGACCTGGTAGAGGCGGAAGGCCTGGCGGAACTAATCGCGGCAGAGACCGAGATGCAACGTCGCCTCGCGGTGGAACAGAGCTTCGGTCGGCAGTCTCATCTGTATGAGGACTGGACCCTCAGGCTGACCCATGCACGGGCAATGATCGAAGCAGAACTCGATTTCGCCGACGAAGACGACGTACCCGGTTCCGTTGGAGAACGCGTCACGGCGGACATCGCCGCAGTTCACACTGAATTGGAGAAGCATCTGGAATCGGCAAAAGGCGGGGAGATTGTTCGCAATGGTTTCAAGGTCGCGATCGTCGGGCCGCCGAACTCGGGAAAATCGAGCCTGCTGAACTACCTGGCGCAGCGAGACGTGGCGATCGTCACCGGTTTGGCGGGAACCACCCGCGATGTGTTGCACATTGATCTTGATCTCGAGGGATATCTGGTGCGCGTGTTTGATACGGCCGGTATCCGCGAATCCTCGGACGTAATCGAGCAAGAGGGCATCCGCCGAGCGCGGCAGTTGATCGACACGGCTGATCTGGTTCTGTACCTTGAGGAAATCGGTTGGGAATCTTTGCAGGCTCCTCTGTCGCCGCATGCGCTCCGTGTCGGGACAAAGCTCGACATTCACCGGCGCGCGCCTAGCTATGACATATGCCTGTCAACCGTGACGGGTGAAGGAGTCGGATTACTTCGTAAAGCTATAATTAGCCGGATTCAGTCCGCTTGGGACGGCTCGGTTGCACCGATGTGCGGTCGACAGATAGCGTTGCTGCGAGATACTTCCCTTCATCTCCGATCAGCGCTAAAGGAAACTGAGCTGGAGCTGCGAGCAGAGCATCTGCGGCGAGCAGCGACCGCTTTGGGGCGGATTACGGGCCAGGTGGACGTGGAGCAGCTACTCGACGTCATATTTTCACAGTTTTGTATCGGCAAGTAACGTGATTCACGTGAAACACTCACCGCAGGTGGACCATGAACAAGCGATATGACGTGATTGTAATTGGCGGGGGCCACGCCGGTTGCGAGGCGGCCAGCGCCGCAGCACGGATGGGAGCGCGGACAGCGCTTGTGACCCATCGCCGAGATACGATCGGCGTGATGTCTTGTAATCCCGCTATTGGCGGCCTCGGCAAAGGCCATCTGGTTCGGGAAGTGGATGCGCTGGATGGCCTGATGGGTCGCGTCGCAGACGCAGCCGGTATCCAGTTTCGCATGCTGAATCGGCGCAAGGGCCCCGCTGTTCGTGGACCGCGTACACAGGCTGATCGGAAGCTATATCGTGAAGCAATGCAACGCGAGATTTTCGATCATGTCAATCTTGATGTGGTCGAGGGCGATGTTTTTAACCTGGACGTCACGGAAGGGAAAGTTGCGGGCGTGATCCTCTCGGATGGTCAACGATACGCATGTGCGGCGACCGTTCTGACAACCGGCACCTTCCTGCGCGGCCTCATTCATATCGGATCTGAACGCGTTCCGGCGGGGCGAATGGGGGAAGGACCGTCAGTCGGGCTATCGGCAACCCTCGAACGACTCGGTTTACGCCTTGGTCGGCTTAAGACCGGCACGCCCGCCCGGCTCGATGGAACCACAATCGACTGGGACGGTATCGGGCGCCAGGAGGCAGATGAGGATCCTGTCCCCTTCTCGTTCCTCACGGAAGCGATAGTGACGCCGCAGATTGCCTGCGGTATCACCCGAACGACCAGCGCCACCCATCGGATCATAGAAGAAAATATACACCGGTCGGCTATGTATTCCGGGCAGATCGAGGGTGTGGGACCGCGTTACTGCCCGTCAATTGAAGACAAGATCGTTCGCTTCGGCGAGCGGGACGGTCATCAGATTTTCCTGGAGCCAGAGGGACTTGACGACCATATCGTTTATCCCAACGGCATTTCCACTTCCCTGCCGGCCGACGTGCAGGAAGCATTTATCCATAGCATACCGGGACTCGAACACACTCGGATCCTGCAGCCCGGCTACGCCATCGAGTACGACCACGTCGATCCTCGAGAGCTCTCTTCATCTCTGCAACTCCGGAAGATGCCCGGGCTTTTCCTTGCCGGGCAGATCAATGGAACCACAGGATATGAGGAAGCTGCGGCGCAGGGGCTTGTGGCGGGGCTCAATGCCGCTCGTCTTGCAGGCAACCAAGATACGCATACCTTCAGCCGTTCCAGCTCCTATATCGGCGTCATGATCGACGATCTGACCAGCCGAGGGGTCACCGAGCCCTATCGGATGTTCACCTCGCGCGCCGAATACCGGCTTTCGCTGCGAGCCGATAATGCTGATGAGCGGCTTACGCCGGTGGGTGTCGAGCTCGGCCTGGTGTCGACAGCAAGAAAGGACCGATTTGAGAGGTACCGGAAGGATCTTGCGGATTGGCGGAGCCAGCTGACAGGTGTTTCGCTGACGCCAAACGAAGCGGAACGATTCGGTATAAACCTTAACCGGGATGGACAACGCCGCACGGCCATGGACCTTCTTGCGTATCCTAATATCGATCCCGACAGGATCCGCGCGATCTGGCCGGAACTGCACGCGATGTCGGAACGCACTGCGGCTGCTCTCAAGATCGAAGCCGGTTATGCGGTCTATCTTGACCGGCAGGAGAGCGACATCCTGGCTCTTCGACGTGACGAAGCGGTGTCCATACCACCAGACTTTGACTACCAAGTATTGTCCGGTCTCTCCAATGAGTTGAAGACAAAGCTTTCCAACCAGAGACCGGACAATCTAGCGCAAGCTTCCCGAATTGAGGGTATGACTCCAGCCGCGTCCGCCCTTCTGCTTGCCAATCTTCGTAGGCAGGGGAAAGAGGGCCGAGTATCATAATGTTGCTCAACGGCAGGCCTGTTTCACGTGAAACGCATCAGCGGCTAGAGCATTTCGCGGAGCTTTTCCAAAAGTGGGCGAGGCGCATCAACCTCGTTGCGCCATCGACTCTGGAAGAACTCTGGAGCCGTCACATCGCGGACAGTGCCCAGATATTTCAGATCAATCCGCAGCCAGCCGTATGGATTGATCTCGGCTCGGGCGGTGGATTCCCTGGCATCGTGACGGCCATTATGCTTGCTGAGCGAAATGAGGGCTTCGTGCATCTCGTGGAAAGCAATCAGAAGAAGGCAGCGTTCCTACGGGTGGCCCTCATGGAGTGCGAGGCACGGGGCTCTGTCCATCCCGTCCGGATCGAAGAGGCTCAGAAAGAGATTCTCGACTGCGACATGATATCCGCCCGCGCACTGGCGGAGCTCAACCTACTGCTTCGCTACTCCTCCTCCTGGATGATCGACAAATCTTGCCGTGCCCTTTTCCATAAAGGCCGGGATTACCAGCGCGAGGTAGAGAAAGCGCGTAGCGACTGGGACTTTGATCTGATAATACATCCCAGTGCCGTCGAGAACGACTCGGTGATCCTCGAGATCAGCGGACTCCGGCCAAAGGTTTGATCTAGCCTCGTCAGGTGCGGCATGACTAACGGCAATCGTATCATCACAATCGCCAACCAAAAGGGTGGGGTGGGCAAGACCACGACTGCCATCAATCTCGCCACGGCGCTTGCAGCCATTGGCGAAACCGTGCTGATCATCGACCTAGACCCACAGGGAAATGCCAGTACCGGCCTTGGAATCGATCGAAGAGATCGGGAATTGTCATCCTACGACCTTCTGATGGGTACTCATTCCGTCGAACAGACGGTCCTGCCGACTGCTGTGCCCAACCTTTCTATCGTCCCCTCGACCATGGATCTCCTCGGGCTTGAGATGGAGATATCGCAAGAAGCTGATCGGGTGTTCAGGCTCAAGCGATCGCTCTCGGCCGCGATGCCTTATACATATATCATCGTCGATTGCCCGCCGTCGTTCAACCTGCTGACCATGAATGCCATGGCCGCAGCGCAATCCGTTCTCGTTCCGCTGCAGTGCGAGTTCTTTGCACTGGAGGGTTTGAGCCAGCTACTCGAGACGGTGAACCAGGTTCGCCAAACGGTTAATCCCACCCTCGACATCCAGGGCATCGTGCTCACCATGTTCGACTCACGGAACAATCTGGCGCAGCAGGTGGTGAACGATGTCCGCACCTATCTCGGGGACAAGGTCTACCATACGCTGATCCCGCGCAATGTCCGTGTTTCCGAAGCTCCCAGCTACGGAAAACCTGCGATCCTATATGATCTAAAATGCGCCGGCAGCCAGGCCTATCTGCAGCTGGCGTCGGAAGTGATCCAGCGTGAACGTCGGCGAAAAGCGGCCTAACGGAAGGACGAAGTATGAGTGATGATCTTTCGAAGCGCCGCCTTGGTCGGGGACTTGCCGCATTGATTGGGCAGATGGATCAGCCCCTGCCCGTTGACGCCGCACCAAAGGAGATCAGTGCCGACCGGATGGTCCCGATAGAGTATGTCAGCCGAAATCCGCGAAATCCGCGGCGGCAGTTCGATGAGGCGGAGCTCCAGGATCTCGCCAGTTCGATCAGCCAGCATGGAATCGTTCAGCCCGTGGTCGTCCGGCCGGTCGGCGACCGGTACGAGATTATCGCTGGAGAGCGGCGTTGGCGCGCTGCACAGCTCGCCGGGCTTCACGAGATTCCCGTCATTGTCAGGGACGTCGATGACCGGACGGCTTTGGAGATCGCGATCGTTGAGAACGTACAGCGTGCCGACCTCAATCCCCTCGAAGAGGCGTTGGGTTACGATCAGCTGATCGCAGAATATGGGTATACTCAGAATGACCTCGGCGGGATCATCGGCAAAAGCCGCAGCCATGTGGCCAACAGCCTAAGGCTCCTGAAGCTCCCGGAGCCTGTTCGTGACATGCTCGCCTCCGGCGAATTGTCTGCCGGCCATGCCAGGGCCCTTGTCACGACGTCCAATCCGGTTTCCCTAGCTCGTACCATCGTAGCCAAGGGAATGTCGGTTCGGGATGCGGAGCGGCTAGCCCAGAATGACATCAAGGCACAGTCTGAGCCCAATCAATCCAAGGTAGAGAAAAAGGATTCTGATACCCTCGCACTGGAGCGGACGTTATCGGACTCGCTTGGCCTGGAGGTCAGGATTAACCACAAGGGTGGGCCTGGCCAGATCCGCATCAATTATCGGACGCTCGATCAACTGGAAGAGATCTGCCGGCTCCTGGAGCGGCGCTGATTATCTCTGCTGGCGAGCAGACTGTAGCGCAATCGCCATCAGCGTTTGAAACGCGATGCTCTGCTCCAAGCTTTGCCTCTGGCGGGATTGCAGGATCGCAGACTGGAGGCGATGTCCCTCTCGAGACAGCGCTTCCGTGCGCCAGCGTCCAAGCGCCCTTTCGATCAGCGGCTTGCGCTTGAAGTGGATGTGCCGCCCGAGCGTCATCATGACCTGAGATGCCTGGACTTTCTTGTCGTCCATTTCGGTGCGCATGAGTTCCATCATCTGGAACTGCTTCAGACAGGATTGCAGGACGAGAAACACCGGTGTTCGCGAGGTTTCGATCTTCTGCAGCGCATGGCGGAGCGCTGCCGGATCACCTGCAAGGACGGCGTCGACCGCCTCATCCGGTGATACGCCACTCGCGTCACCGATAATCGCAGTCACGTCTTCCTCCTCGACCATGCCCCTTCCCCGGCAGTAGAGCGCAAGTTTCCGGATCTCGTTGCGCGACGCTACGCGGTCGCCGCCCAGCAAATCGAGCAGCTGATGCCGTGCTGCAGGCGAGATCGACAGGCCATCCTCCGCCAGCAAAGTATCGATGAGGGCGTTCAGCGCCTTGACGTCGTCGGGGTAGCAAGGTGTTATCGCGATCGTCTTTGCAGGCTCTGCAATCTTCCGCAAGCCGCTGCCCTTCTTGAGGTCGCCTGCCTCGATAATCAGGGTATTGGCGGGGGGACTCCCCTGGGCAAGAACAGCGAGAGCATCGACCACCGCCTTCTCGTTGGCGGCATTTCGAAGCCAGACAAGCTTCTTGTCGCCGAAGAGACCAAGGGAGTTCACTTCGTCGAGCAGGCGGCCCGGATCGCTTTGCAGGTCTGAAACGTCGAGCTTTAGCGTCGCAAAGGGATCGTCGTGAGCGATTCCAGTCTTGCGGGCAAGCAGCGCAGCACGCTCGGATACAAGGCCGCGATCGGGGCCGTAGATGACGAACACGCGATAAAATTCATGCGCCTTTTCGGCGAAACGATCGAACTCGTGTGACTTTATTTCTGCCATGTCACCTGCGGTGGCGGCTGGTTTGCCAAGGCAATGGCGAGATCGGCGCGGATGAACTCGGCCACCTCTCGTGCTGCCCGGTTTTCCGCATCCCGAACTGAACGGAGCTCAGCAAACTCTTGGCGCGAGACGTCCAGCAGCGCAGTGGCCGTCCTGCTGCCTCTCTTGAGGATCTCTCCATCAGAAACGCGGGACAAGGTGTAGGATCCTGCCACGATGACACGCCCTGGCTGAAGCTGTC
This sequence comes from Pseudorhizobium flavum, assembly GCF_902502825.2. The sequence goes on along the minus strand of NZ_LR723670.1, from coordinate 3,748,946 downwards.
CAGCGTCTTCATCGTCCAGGATATCACTGTAGCTAGACGAAACACTCAGCTCTACCTGATACGAGGGATTCGCTGCTTCCCCACTGCCTCCAGATGTGAGGAAGATGAGATGGTTTCGAACAACCTGCCCTACCCGCGTTCCAGCATCGGAGAAGCCGACACCCGCAAGTGCGGCGCCGCTGCCGGACGCTTCACCATAGAGTGGACGCACCTGACAGGCGGTCAACCCGGCTACGAGGATGATGCCCGAAACGACGGTGCCGATCCGGCGAAGGGTGCGTAGGATGTCAGACGACAATGTTCACGATCCTTTGTGGAACGACGATGATCTTCTTCGGCTGCCGGCCATCCAGGGCGGAGCGCACCGCATCCAGTTGCAGAACCGCTGCCTGGACGGCATCTTGTTCTGCGTCACGAGCGATTGTCAATTCTGCCCGCTTCTTGCCGTTGATCTGCACCGGAAGCATGATCTCGTTCTCGACCACCAGTGAATCATCATAGCGTGGCCATGCGGCCTGCGACAGCATTCCGGCGTTGCCCAGCACTGCCCAGCACTCCTCGGCCAAGTGTGGTGTCATTGGCGCGACGATCTGAACGAGAATCTCTGCGGCGTCCCGAACGGCGCCACGGAACAAAGCGTCACCTTCGCCAGCGGCGACCCGCGCCAAGGGTGCTGCGAGCGCGTTCACAAGTTCGTAGATACGCGCGACGGCCTTGTTGAAGGACAGCTTGTCATAATCATCCTGGACCGCCTTCAGCGTCCTGTGGGCGATCTGGGAAACGGGCAGCGCCTCGCCTTCACGAGCCGGTGCTGGCGCCACTCCCTTGAGAATGTCGGCCGCTTCCGAGATCAGACGCCAAAGACGCTGAGTAAAGCGGTGTGCGCCCTCCACGCCGGCTTCCGACCAGATGACGTCGCGGTCCGGCGGTGAATCGGAGAGTACGAAAAAGCGGGCGGTGTCGGCCCCGTAGGACGCGATGATGTCGTCCGGATCGACCACGTTCTTCTTCGACTTCGACATCTTCTCGATCGAGCCGATCGCAATTTCCTCGCCCGTCGCGAGCAATGTTGCCCGGCGCCTCCCGTCGGTTTCCTCGATACGGATATCGGCGGGCGCAACCCATTCCCCCGACGGCCCGCTGCCGCGGCGGTAGGTCTCATGGACGACCATGCCCTGAGTGAAAAGACCCTTGAATGGCTCCTTTACTTCGACATGACCTGTTTCCTTCATCGCGCGGGTAAAGAACCGCGAGTAGAGAAGATGCAGGATGGCGTGCTCGATGCCGCCGATATACTGGTCCACCGGCAGCCAATGGTTAGCCGCCTTCGGATCCGTCGGCTCATCCTGCCAAGGTGCCGTGAAGCGGGTGAAGTACCAGCTGGAATCGACGAAGGTGTCCATCGTGTCGGTCTCACGACGGGCGTCACCGCCGCATTGCGGGCAGGCGACGTGGCGCCATGTGGCATGTCGGTCCAGCGGATTGCCGGGCTGGTCAAAGGTTACGTCGTCGGGAAGCCGGACCGGCAGGTCCTTCTTCGGCACCGGGACGACACCACACACCTCGCAATGGATCACGGGGATCGGGCAGCCCCAGTAACGCTGGCGCGAGATGCCCCAGTCCCGCAGGCGGAAGTTCACCTTGCGCTCGCCCTGAGGCTTGTTGCCAAGCATCGTCTCCGACAACCGTCTGACGACCGTCTCGAACGCTTCTTCCGTTGAGAGGCCGTCGAGGAAGCGCGAGTTGATCATCACGCCATCGCCATCGTAGGCGGTGTCACCGATCTTGAAACTCCCTGCGTCGTCGCCTGCCGGCATGACGACCGGCACTACGGGGAGATCGTACTTGCGTGCAAAATCCAGGTCGCGCTGGTCGCCCGACGGGCAGCCGAAGATCGCGCCGGTACCATAGTCCATCAACACGAAGTTGGCGATGTAGACCGGTAGCTCCCAGCTTGGATCGAGCGGATGCCTGACCCGGATGCCCGTGTCCATACCCTTCTTTTCGGCGGTTTCCAGCGCTGCCAGCGAAGTACCCTGCCTGCGGCACTCGTCGGCGAAGGCTTCGATAGCCGGATTCGCGGCTGCTGCTTCCCTTGCGAGCGGATGATCTGCCGCGATCGCCAGGAAGGAGGCGCCGAAGAGGGTGTCGGGACGGGTCGTATAAACCGTCACCTCCGACTGGCCCGCCGGTGCGGTTTCAGCCACGAGCTCCCAACGGATCGTCATCCCCTCCGACCGGCCGATCCAGTTCTTCTGCATCAGACGGACCTTCTCGGGCCACTGATCGAGCGTATCGAGGGCGTCCAGCAGATCCTGGCTGAAGTCGGTGATCTTGAAGAACCACTGCACCAGCTCACGCTGCTCCACCAGAGCGCCGGATCGCCAGCCGCGTCCGTCGATAACCTGTTCGTTGGCAAGCACGGTGTGGTCGACGGGATCCCAGTTAACCTTGGACAGCTTACGATAGACGAGCCCCTTTTCCATCATGTCGAGGAAAAGATGCTGCTGCCGGTGGTAGTAGTCGACGTCGCACGTGGCGAACTCCCGCGACCAGTCGAGCGAGAGGCCCATGGCCTTCAGCTGGGCCTTCATTGATGCGATGTTCTGATAGGTCCACTCCTTGGGGTGAACCTTGTTGTCACGCGCGGCGTTCTCGGCCGGCATGCCGAAGGCATCCCAGCCCATCGGGTGGAGGACGTTATAGCCCCTCGCCCGCTTGTAGCGCGCCACAACATCGCCCATGGCATAGTTGCGGACGTGGCCCATGTGAATGCGGCCAGAGGGATAGGGGAACATCTCGAGGACGTAATATTTCTCGCGCGGGTCAGCGTTGTCGGTCTCGAAGACCTTGGCCTCGCTCCAGATCTTCTGCCAGCGCGGCTCGGCGTCGCGCGGATTATAACGTTCACTCGCCATTTCTATGATATTCCGGGATAAATGCAGACTGGGATTGGTCAGACCTTCATCATGAAACCCTGCAAGCGTCAAGTTTTCCGGGCATCTCGCCTGGTAAAGTTTGGCGCCGAGCACAAGCGCGGCTTGGCAGGCGGCTGGGGGCCAGTTAAGCGGTGTGCGACCTTTGATAGCGAGCGCGAGGGAAATGAGATGACGTCAGAGGAACGGCTGCAGGATGTGCTGGCACGGATCGCGGACGCAGAGCGAAAGGCCAAACGGCAGCCGCAGTCAGTGACGTTGGTGGCTGTCTCGAAAACCTTCGATGCGGAGGCGATCCGTCCAGTCATCGTAGCCGGTCAGCGGGTGTTCGGGGAGAATCGCGTCCAGGAAGCCCAAAGGAAATGGCCGGCACTGAAGGAGGAGTTCAAGGACCTTGAACTTCGCCTGATCGGTCCACTGCAATCCAACAAGGCCACCGATGCCGTGGCACTCTTCGATGTGATCGAGTCCGTCGACCGAAAAAAGATCGCGCGGGTGCTTGCCGATGAAATGCAGAGGCAGGACCGCCAAACCCGTCTCTATGTGCAGGTCAATACCGGGCTGGAGCCGCAGAAGGCTGGTATCGCACCAGCGGAGACGGTGGCATTCGTGGACTTCTGCCGGGGCGAGCTTGAGCTGTCGATCGAAGGTCTGATGTGCATACCTCCCGCGGACGAAAATCCCGGGCCGCACTTTGCACTTCTGGCCAAGCTTGCTGATCAGTGCGGCTTGCAGAAGCTCTCGATGGGGATGTCGGGAGACTTCGAGACGGCGATCGAGTTCGGTGCTACCAGCGTTCGGGTGGGGTCGGCTATTTTTGGCAATCGTTAATGCCCCCTTAGAGCTTTAGTCTGGCTTTCCGTGGCGGTCTGCATCATCCTAAACTGGTTCCAAATGCTGCGCTGGGACCACGGGAGGAGCAGATGCAGAGCACATACTTCGACATCTATCGGGAATGGCAGGCGGCGCCGGAGGAGTTCTGGCGCCGTCAGGCGGAGACGCTTCACTGGTTCAAGCCAATCGAAAAGGTCTTCGACAAGGACCAGGGCGTCTATGGACGCTGGTTCGTCGGCGGTGAGACGAATACTTGCTACAACTGCATAGATCGGCACGTGAGCGAGGGACGCGGCGACCAGACGGCGCTGATCTACGACAGCGCGATGAACGGCGACAAGAGGAAGTACAGCTTCGACGAGATGCTCGTCGAGGTCCAGGCTATCGCCGCCGTGCTGCGCAATCACGGCGTGGGCAAAGGTGACCGGGTCGTCATTTACATGCCCATGGTCCCCGAAGCTGTCTTCTCGATGCTGGCCTGCGCGCGGCTCGGGGCAGTCCATTCCGTGGTATTCGGAGGATTTGCCGCGCATGAGCTTGCCGCCAGGATCGACGACTGCGGTGCCAAGGTGGTGATCAGCGCCAGTTGCGGACTGGAGCCCGGCCGGGTGGTCGCCTACAAGCCCCTGCTCGATCACGCGCTCGATATCGCAAAGGTCAAGCCGGATTTCTGCCTTATCCTGCAGCGGGACGAACTGCATGCGGCGCTACGCTATGAGCATGGAGACGTCGATTTCCGCCAGGCGGTCGAGATCGAGAAGGTCAACGGCACGGTGGTGGAGTGCGAGCCGGTAGCGGCCACCGACCCCCTTTATGTGCTCTACACGTCCGGAACCACGGGTCAGCCCAAGGGAGTGATCCGTGACAATGGCGGGCACATGGTGGCGCTCCACTGGACGATGAAGAACCTCTACGGGGTCGAACCTGGCGAGGTGTTCTGGGCCGCCTCCGACATCGGCTGGGTCGTCGGGCACTCCTACATCGTCTATGGCCCGCTTCTTGCCGGAAACACGACCGTTCTGTTCGAAGGAAAGCCGGTCGGAACTCCCGATGCCGGAACCTACTGGCGGATCGTGTCCGAATATGACGTGAAGGTCCTTTTCACGGCCCCCACGGCGTTCCGGGCCATCCGCCGGGACGATCCGGAGGGAAAGCTCGTCGAAACATACGACCTACCCGGCTTGCGTGCCCTCTTCCTCGCAGGCGAGCGCGCCGATCCGGAGACGCTGAAATGGGCCGAGCAGGTGCTGCAGGTTCCCGCGATAGACCACTGGTGGCAGACAGAAACGGGCTGGCCTATGGTTGGCAATCCGGTGGGCCTGGGGCTGTTGCCGTTCAAGCCAGGTTCGCCGACGCAGCCCATGCCAGGATATATGATCGAAGTGCTGGATGATGCGGGCCATCCTGTTCCGGCCAACACGCTCGGCAATATCGTCGTGAAGCTGCCCTTGCCACCCGGTTGCCTCGTCAGCTTCTGGAATGCGGACGAGCGCTTCCGGCAGGGGTGCCTCGAGGAATTTCCCGGCTACTACAAGACGGCGGATGCCGGCATGCTCGATGACGACGGCTACCTCTTCGTGATGGCGAGGACGGACGACATCATCAACTGCGCCGGCCATCGGCTTTCCACGGGTGCGATGGAGGAGGTCTGCGCCATGCATCCGGATGTCGCGGAGTGTGCCGTGGTCGGCGTCGCGGATTCCCTCAAGGGGCAGATCCCCTGCGGCTTCCTGGTCCTCAAGAACAACGTCACCCGCGACGAGAAGCTGATCGAGAAGGAGGTCGTAGACCTTGTCCGCAACGAGATCGGACCAGTCGCCGCCTTCCGTACCGTCATGGTCGTGAAACGCCTGCCAAAGACACGGTCGGGCAAGATCCTTCGTGGCACGATGCAGAAGATTGCCGACGGAATGCCGTGGAAGATGCCTGCAACCATCGATGACCCGGTGATCCTCGACGAGATCATCGAGATCCTCAAGTCCAAAGGATATGCCAAGGGCGCTGCCGACACGGCAGCCTGACCACGACCTGGCCACTTGCGGAAAGGCCCCTGCGAAAGCAGGGGCCTTTCGCATTTCAGCATGTGTGCATCTTAAGCTCCGCACCAGCCAGTTAACGTATTGTTAACCATGCCGACGCTACACCGATTCAACGATTTCTTTACGTAGATGACCAAAGTGCTAACAGACGCTCGTTCGATCCGAATCAAGGGCCGCTCCTTTCTTGCGGTCGTCCTGTCGCCCGACCTGCCGCTCGACGAGTGGCTGACGCGGCTCGACGATCTCGCCTCGCGTTCCGCCGGGTTTTTCCTCGGGCGTCCGGTGGTCGTGGACGTCACGGATCTCGACATTGATCGCGGGCAGCTGAAGGAACTGCTTTCGGCATTTTCCGACCGCAATGTCAGCATCATGGGGATTGAGGGCGCACGTCCCTCTCTGCTCGGCCCGGGCATGCCGCCTGCCCTCAAGGGTGGCCGCCCCGTCTCAGAGGACAGCATGGCGAAGGAGCCCGCGGTCGAAGTGCCGGCGGGAAAGCTATCCCCCGAGGTCATTCGAGAGGTCCGGCCGCCGCTGCAGTCGATCATCGTCCGCGAGCCGATCCGGTCCGGACAGTCCGTCATCTTCCCGGAAGGTGATGTCACGGTGATCGGATCCGTCGCCTCGGGCGCGGAAGTGATCGCGGGCGGTTCCGTGCATATCTACGGCACCCTTCGCGGCCGGGTCATGGCGGGATCGGTCGGCAATTCCTCGGCGCGCATCTTCTGCCGCAAGCTCGACGCAGAACTGCTCGCGATCGACGGCATCTACCAGGTTGCCGAGAACATGGCAGCCAACCTAAAGGGCCAGCCCGTCCAGCTCTGGCTCGAAAACGATACAATAATGGCAGAGAAACTCGCCTGAGCCGAAAGGCCGGAACACAGGAGAAGACCATGGGGAAAGTCATTGTAGTGACATCAGGCAAGGGCGGGGTCGGCAAGACGACATCGTCCGCGGCGCTCGGCGCAGCCCTGGCCCAGAAGGGCGAGAAAGTGGTCGTCGTCGATTTCGACGTCGGACTTCGCAATCTCGACTTGGTGATGGGTGCGGAACGTCGCGTCGTCTACGATATCGTCAACGTGATACAGGGTGACGCAAAGCTTCCGCAGGCGCTGATCCGCGACAAGCGGCTGGAGACCTTGTTCCTGCTGCCTGCATCGCAGACTCGCGACAAGGACGCATTGACGCCGGAAGGCGTCGAAACTGTCATCACCGAACTGAAGCGCGTCTTCGACTGGGTGATCTGCGACAGTCCTGCTGGCATCGAGCGCGGTGCGACCCTTGCCATGCGCCATGCCGACATAGCCGTGGTGGTTACCAATCCGGAAGTCTCGTCTGTTCGCGATTCCGACCGCATCATAGGGCTTCTGGACGCCAAGACGTTGAAGGCCGAGCGGGGAGAGCGGATGGAGAAACACCTTCTCCTGACGCGCTATGATCCTCTCCGCGCCGAGCGCGGCGACATGCTCAAGGTCGATGATGTCCTGGAAATTCTTTCTATTCCGCTGATCGGCATCATTCCGGAGAGCATGGACGTCCTTCGCGCATCGAATATCGGAGCCCCGGTGACCCTGGCCGATGCTCGCAGCGCCCCGGCTCAGGCTTATTTCGATGCCGCCCGTCGGCTTTGCGGGGAGGCGCTTCCGATCACCGTTCCGGGTGAGAAGCGCGGCCTCTTCGGCAAGATCTTTGGAAGGAAGGCGGCATGAGCATCTTCGATCTGTTCCGCAAGCAGCGTTCTGCGCCGATGGCGCGGGAAAGGTTGCAGGTACTTCTCGCCCATGAGCGTGCCTCCACGAGTTCCGACCTTGTAGCCGTGCTCCGTGAGGAGATCCTTGCAGTTATTGCCAAGCACGTCGATCTCGATTCCGACCGGGTGAAGATCAAGGTTGACCGGGAGGAGACCTTCTCGATGCTCGAGATCGATGTCGAAATTCCCTTGGATGCTTCATTGAAGGCGGCCTGAACTGTCCGCGATGCAAAGAAAAAGCCCGCTGATCCGGCGGGCTTCTTAGCATCAGCAGAACTTTGAATGGCCGAAGGATTAGTACTGATCGTCTTCTTCTTCGTCGCGTGGTGCGGACTTGAGCGAGCTCAGCTTGGCGAAGACGGCGTCGGCGTCGATCTCCTTCTCCTCCTCGCGCTCGGTGCGATAGTCGAAGCCGAGGTTCTCGGTCTCGGTCGCCGACTGGAGTGTTGCTCCCAGTTCCTCGGCGGTCGGAAGCGGGCGTCCCTTCGAGGCCCTCTCGACTTCGAGATCCAGATCGATCTGGCTGCAGAGGCCGAGAGTGACCGGGTCCATCGGCGTCAGGTTGGCCGAGTTCCAATGGGTGCGGTCCCGGATCTGCTCGATAGTCGACTTCGTCGTGCCGACCAGGCGCGAGATCTGTGCGTCCTTCAGTTCCGGGTGGTTGCGCACGAGCCAGAGGATGGCGTTCGGACGATCCTGACGCTTCGAAACCGGCGTATAGCGTGGGCCGCGGCGTTTCGATTCGGGAACCCGGACCTTCGGCTCCTGCAGCTTCAGCTTGTAGTTGACGTCGCCTTCGCCGCGCTTGATCTCATCGCGCGAGAGCTGCCCGGTCGCGATCGGGTCCAGTCCCTTGATGCCCTGTGCCGCCTCGCCGTCGGCGATCGCCTTGACCTCAAGCGGGTGCAGTTTGCAGAACTGCGCGATCTGGTCGAAGGAGAGCGCCGTATTGTCGACCAGCCAGACAGCCGTCGCCTTCGGCATGAGCAATTGTTGAGCCATGGATATAGTTCCTCTGTCCGTCCGCGCCGGGGTCGCGGGCCGTGGGTATCAACCACAATTTCCGGAAATTCGATGCGTCTATAACCGGAAAGCGGTCAAATTGCAAATATCCCGCAGCATGAACCGTTTGTCTAATTGATGGGTCTGTTTCAACTGGTATGAAGGGAACATGATCCGGATTAGCTGATCCGGCTTTCGCGACGCAATGGGGAGGAGACCATGTCCGAGAAGGTATATCCTGTGTCACGCGCCACCAAGAGCATGGCGCTGATCGACAAGGACAAATACGAGAAGTGGTACGAGGAGAGCGTCGAGGATCCGGACAAGTTCTGGGGCAAGCACGGAAAGCGCATCGACTGGTTCAAGCCCTACACGAAGGTCAAGAATACCTCTTTCAAGGGCAAGGTTTCGATCAAGTGGTTCGAGGACGGGCTGACGAACGTCTCCTACAACTGCATCGACCGCCACCTGAAGACCCATGGCGAACGTACGGCGCTGATCTGGGAAGGCGACAACCCCTATATCGACAAAAAGATCACCTACAACCAGCTCTACGACCAGGTCTGCCGGCTGGCGAATGTCCTGAAGAAGCATGGGGTCAAGAAGGGCGATCGGGTCACGATCTACATGCCGATGATTCCGGAGGCGGCCTATGCCATGCTGGCCTGCGCCCGGATCGGCGCCGTCCATTCCGTGGTGTTCGGCGGCTTCTCACCGGAGGCCCTGGCGGGCCGTATCGTCGACTGCCAGTCCTGCTTCGTTATCACCTGTGACGAGGGCGTGCGCGGCGGAAAGCCTGTGCCGCTGAAGGAAAATACCGACAAGGCTATCCATATCGCCGCGCGCCAGTATGCGACCGTGAAGAATGTCCTGGTCGTGCGCCGCACCGGCGGCAAGATCGAATGGGCCCCCGGCCGCGATCTCTGGTACCATCAGGAAATCGCCAGTGTGAAGGGCCATTGCGAACCCGTAAAGATGAAGGCGGAGGATCCGCTCTTCATCCTCTACACCTCCGGCTCGACGGGCAAGCCGAAGGGCGTTCTGCATACGACAGGCGGCTACCTCGTCTATGCGGCAATGACGCATGAATACGTCTTCGACTACCACGACGGCGACGTCTACTGGTGCACGGCCGATGTCGGGTGGGTCACCGGCCACTCCTACATCGTCTACGGTCCATTGGCGAACTGCGCGACCTCGCTGATGTTCGAGGGTGTGCCCAACTTCCCCGACCAGGGACGCTTCTGGGAAGTGATCGACAAGCACAACGTGAATATCTTCTATACGGCTCCGACGGCGATCCGCTCGCTGATGGGGGCCGGCGACGAATATGTGAAGCGTTCCTCCCGTTCGAGCCTCCGGTTGCTCGGAACGGTGGGCGAGCCGATCAATCCGGAAGCCTGGGAATGGTACTACCGCGTGGTTGGCGATAGCCGATGCCCGGTGATCGATACGTGGTGGCAGACCGAAACCGGTGGGCACATGATCACCCCGCTGCCGGGCGCCACGGCGCTGAAGCCGGGTTCCGCCACAGTGCCGTTCTTCGGGATCAAGCCCCAACTCGTCGACAATGAAGGAAACGTCCTTGAGGGACCGGCGGATGGCAACCTCTGCATCGCCGACTCCTGGCCGGGCCAGATGCGAACCGTCTATGGGGACCACGAGCGCTTTATCCAGACCTATTTCTCGACCTACAAGGGCAAATACTTCACCGGTGACGGCTGCCGTCGCGATGAGGACGGCTACTACTGGATCACCGGCCGCGTCGACGACGTGCTCAACGTGTCGGGCCACCGGCTGGGTACGGCGGAAGTCGAGTCCGCCCTTGTCTCGCATGACTATGTGTCGGAGGCGGCGGTCGTCGGATACCCGCATAACGTCAAGGGTCAGGGCATCTACTGCTACGTGACGCTGATGTCGGGCCACGAGGGGGACGATGCGCTCCGCCAGGAACTCATCAAGCATGTCCGAAGCGAAATCGGCCCTATCGCCACGCCGGACAAGATCCAGTTCGCGCCGGGCCTGCCGAAGACGCGCTCGGGCAAGATCATGCGCCGCATCCTGCGCAAGATCGCCGAGGACGATTTCGGTGCGCTTGGCGATATCTCGACGCTGGCCGATCCGGGTGTGGTCGACGACTTGATCGAGAACCGCCAGAACAAGGCGCTCTGAGGCCTTAAGAGAGGTCCGCCGCATAAGCTGTGGCGGGCCTCTTCTCCTAAACCGGAGTCTGCTGGTGAAATACGATGCGCCAGCGGTCGTCCTCAAGACAATAGACCGAGCTGCAATATGCGTGGTAGGGCGGGCCTTGCTCACGTTCTGCAAGCGCCTCATAGTTAAGAAGCGCCATATCAGGCCGCATTTGCTTAGCGGTCCGCTGCTTCATCTCCACGTTCTTCCAGCGTGGTACGCCCTCCAGGCTTGCCAGTACCCGCTCGACGGAAAGAATGCCGGTCGGCGATGGAAACACCATGACGCAGTCGGGATGGAGCTGTCGCCGGTAGGTCTCGGGACCGTCCAGCCACAGGCTCTCCTCGATCGTCCAGAGATTGTCGATCATTCGCTCCTCCACCCTCCGAGGCCTGGCAGGTGCTAAGGTACCGCGCAGGACCTGACCGCTTTCCGGCCGCCATCATAGCCTTCGGCGAGGCCCGCGAGGAGAAGGTGATCCGCCACGTTGTCTCCTCCGGGCACTGTCACGTCAGCTACGACACGACCGAAGTACTTGTCGCCAGATATACGGCTCAGCTGAAGCGAGGCTGCATGCTCCGTCAACGACTCGAGAGCCTGTCTGGCCGCCTCTCCCGCTTGTCGTTCGCTCGGGCAGGAGGAACGAAGCTCCGGCGTATCGATGCCGCGGATGCGGACATAGACCTCAACCTTCTGCTGCGGCCAAGGCCTTGCCTCGACAAGCAGCGTATCCCCGTCAATGACGCGGAGAACCTCAGCCTCCACCGGACCTGCTATCTCGCTACCGGCCGCATTAGTAGACGAATGAAAAAAGCTCAGGACGATGAAGAGAAGCAGGGAGCGCATAAAAGGAATAAATTCCTTCTCGATGCTGAAGTCAATAGGATTATCTGCCTCTAGAAGTCGATTGCGCGGCCGTTGATCTCCCAGTCACCGAACCGAGCAGGATCGGCGCCGCCACGGCCGCCGATCTCGGTGGGCATATCCTTCTCCTTTGCGCCCTGCCGGCGTTGCTCCGCCTCCTCCAGCGCCCGCTTCGCGGCCGGGGAAAGCGGTTTCCTGGCTGCCATATCTTCCGGCGTTGTGTTGCTGTTGTCGTTATCCGAGTGTTGCATCATTCGCTCCGCCTGTGCGGAATATTGAAAAGAAAAGGGTGATAGACCACATCATAGGGCGTTCAACCCCGGCAATAAAGCCGTTTGGAGACCGACCATGAACATGATTCGCACCGCCATGCTTCTTGCCTTCATGACGGCCCTGTTCATGGGGGTCGGATTTCTGATCGGAGGCCGAGGCGGGATGATGATCGCCCTTCTCCTCGCGGCGGGCATGAATCTGTTCTCCTACTGGAACTCGGACAAGATGGTGCTCTCGGCCTATCGGGCCCAGCCGGTGGACGAACGTAACGCTCCGGAGCTTTTCCAGATGATCCGGCAGCTTTCCGCCAATGCGGGGCTGCCCATGCCTAAGGTCTATGTCTACGATAGCCCGCAGCCGAATGCCTTCGCCACGGGCCGCAATCCGCAGAATGCAGCGGTTGCCGCTTCCACGGGCCTGCTGCAGCGCCTGACGCCGGAGGAAGTAGCGGGTGTGATGGCGCATGAACTCGCCCACATACAGAATCGCGACACGCTGACAATGACAATCACCGCGACGCTGGCCGGCGCTATCTCCATGCTGGGTAACTTCGCCTTCTTCTTTGGCGGCAATCGCGACAACAACAACCCGCTGGGATTCATTGGTGTGCTGGTAGCCATGATCGTTGCGCCCCTTGCGGCGATGCTGGTGCAGTTGGCAATCAGCCGGACACGGGAATATTCCGCCGACCGGCGCGGCGCGGAAATCTGCGGTAATCCGCTGTGGCTCGCCTCGGCGCTTGGCAAGATTGCCGGCGCAGCGCAGGTGGTTCACAATGACGACGCCGAGCGCAACCCTGCCACCGCGCACATGTTCATCATCAATCCGCTGTCGGGCGAGCGGATGGACAATCTCTTCTCCACCCACCCCAATACCGCAAACCGTATTTCTGCGCTTCAGCAGATGGCGGGCGAGTTCGGTAGCGGGTCGACGACCGTGTCCGGTGCTGCTAAACCGACGCGCACCGCGCGCTCCGTCCCCAAAACCGGGTGGGGTCGCGGTTCATCCGAACCGCGCAAAGGGCCCTGGAGTTGAGCCAAGGAAGAAAGAACGGCAAGCGGCCGCAGCAATCCGCGACCGACAAGGCGAGACATCCGGGAGGCGCACCCAAGGCAGGCCTTGAGGCGCGCACGACGGCAGCCAAGCTGCTTGCGGCGGTGATCGACAGAAAGATCTCCCTGGACGGCATCCTCGACCCTGCTCACGGAAACCCGGCCTACAAGCAGCTGAGCGAGCCCGACCGGGCGCTTGTCCGGGCCATTCTCGTGACCGCTCTCCGCCACCTGCCCCGCCTCGAGGCGGCACTGGCTGCCATGCTGGATACTCCGTTGCCGGAAGGGGCGCGTGCCCTCCATCATGTTCTGATCGTCGCTGCCGCACAGATCCTGCACCTTGATGTGCCCGAACATGCGGCGGTGGATGTTGCCGTCGAGCAGGCCAATCGTGACCCCCGCAATCGCCGCTTCGCAAAACTGGTCAACGCCGTCCTCCGGCGGCTGGTGCGCGAAAAGCAGAAGGTTCTCGATGCCACCCGCTCCGTTTCGCCAGTTCCTGGCTGGTTCCTAGAACGGTTGACCGCGACTTACGGCGCTGATGCGGCACGCTCCATCGCGGAGGCTCAGCTCACGCCGCCTGCAATCGATCTGACCGTCAAATTCGGGGCGGCTAATTGGGCGGAACGGCTGAACGGCAGACTGCTCCCGACCGGCAGTGTTCGTCTTCCTTCCTTCGAGGGTGCAGTCTCTTCCCTTCCGGGATTCGAGGAGGGCGAATGGTGGGTGCAGGACGCAGCCGCCAGCATTCCGGCGCGTCTGTTCGGTGATGTCAGGGGCCGGCGAATCGCTGATCTCTGCGCCGCGCCCGGAGGCAAGACAGCGCAACTCGCGGCGGCCGGCGGCCATGTCGTGGCGGTAGAGCAATCTTCCAACCGGATCGCGCGCCTGAAGGAGAACCTGAACAGGCTGAAACTGCAGGCGGAGCTTGTGCAAGGGGACTTGTTTGCGTTCAAGCCGGCGGAGCCGCTCGACGGGGTTCTCCTCGACGCACCCTGCTCCTCGACCGGAACGACACGACGCCACCCCGATGTGTTGTGGACGAAGGGACCGGCCGATATCGCCAAGCTCGCAGCACTCCAGGCGAAGATGCTGCGCCATGCCGTCTCGCTGGTAAAGCCCGGCGGCCTGATCGTGTTCTCAAACTGCTCGCTCGATCCGCTCGAGGGAGAGCAGGTCGTCGCCGAGCTTCTTGCGCAGGATCCCGGACTGGAGCGGGTTCCGGTCTCGCCGTCCGGTTGGCCGGGGCTGGAAGATGCTATTTCTCCACTGGGTGAATTCCGGACCACGCCTGCCATGCTGCCCGCGAGCGACAGCATGACGGGCGGGCTCGATGGCTTCTTCGCGAGCGTGCTGCGCCGCAGGTAAGATTTTCTTTACCATCCCAGCAGATTGTATTCGAATTGACTAAAGGGCGATCCGTCTGCACTGGCGGGCGACTGCTCCTGCGGAGTGTTCCAGATTGATCATGCAACTCGCGGATCGTCGACGGCTTGTGGCCTTCGGCTTGCGGGAAATCGGCCGCCGGTTCTACCGGCGCACAGCCGGTTTGCGGCTTGCATTGACCTCGTCCGCTTCCGGCGTGCCCGACCGGCTGATCGTTGCACCGACCGATCTTCGTGCCATCGACCCCTTCGTGGCAGAGGAGATCGCCCAGCGCCGGTTCCCGCTTGCCGGTACGTCCTTCGATACCGAAGGCTACTCGCCGTTTGAGGTGGAAGCGCCGACGGAGGCGCTAGCCGAACGGCTGCACTCCTTTGCCTGGCTCCGTCACATCCGGGCGGACCGCAGCGCAGAGGCCTGTGCCAGGGCCCGGGCGATCACCTCAAGCTGGATGAACAATCACGGGCGCAGGGCGCGAGGTCTGGCTTGGCGACCGCATGTCGCAGCGGAGCGGGTGATCGCCTGGCTCTCACACTCCACCATCGTCCTGCAGGGCGCCGAGGCTGGCTTCTACCGCCGGTTCATGAGAAGCCTCACCTACCAGGTGCGATACCTGCGCCGGATCGTTCGCGGTCTGCCGATGGACGAAACGCGTCTCCGCATCCGGATCGCCCTTGCCATGGCCTCTGTCGCGATGCCGACGCGCAACGCTTTCATTCGTCGCGAAGGCAGCCGTCTTGACCGTGAACTCGAGCGCCAGATCCTGCCGGACGGAGGGCATGTCTCTCGCAATCCGCGCATCCTGCTCGACCTGCTGCTTGACCTTCTGCCGCTACGCCAGACCTATATCAATCTTGGGCACGACGTGCCGGCCAAGCTGATTCCGACCATCGACCGCATGTATCCGGCGCTGCGATTCTTCCGCCACCAGGACGGAGACCTGGCGCTCTTCAACGGTGCCACCTCCACCCCGGCAAGCGAGTTGATATCCGTCCTGCGTTACGACGAAACAGCGGGCCAGCCGTTCAAGTCGCTCCCTCACATGCGATACCACCGGCTATCGGCCGAGGGGGCCACGGTCATTGTCGATACCGGCAAGCCACGTTCGGCCGAGCTCTCGCGGCGAAGCCATGCGGGATGCCTGGCATTCGAGATGTCGTCCGGGCGCCATCGCTTCATCGTCAACTGCGGCGCACCGAAATTTGCCTCCGGGGATTTCCGAGGGCTCGCCCGTTCGACGGCGGCCCACTCGACGATCACGATCAACGAGACCTCCTCGAGCCGCCTTCTGCGGTCACACCTCTGCCGTTCGTCGATCCTCGCGGGGGTGAACGAGGTGGATGTCGAACGATGGGATGACCAGCACGGCGGCGATTGGGTCCGTGCGGTCCATGACGGATATCTGAAGCCGTTCGGCTACTGCCACGAACGATCGATCGGATTGAGCGGCAAGGGCAACAAGATCAAGGGCCATGAGAGATTGTTCGTGCCGGAGGATGCGAAGCCGCCTCGCGCACCCGTATCGGCCGCCGCCCGGTTCCACATTCATCCGGCCATCACTATGTCCAGGGAAGATCGAGAAAGGGTGCTGCTCGTAGCACCGGATGGCGAGGCCTGGGAGTTCAACGTGCCGGGTCACGCGGTGGAGATCGAGGACGACATCTTCTTCGCCGATGTCTCAGGCATGCGTGCCAGCCGGCAGCTCGTTCTCCACTTCTCGTTGCCCGAGACTTCAGAAATCAGATGGATGCTGAAGCGGGTCGAATAGGCGTTTCCTCTCTGGCGAAGCTGTGCTAACGGGCCGCAACCGCCCCAGCGCCTGAAGCGCGCGTTCGCAGGAGAGCCCGATGGCCGTCGATTCCAAAAAGATCCCCGCTCCCGACAACGTCAAGATCCGCACGGCGCTTCTCTCGGTCTCCGACAAGACCGGCATCGTCGAACTGGCAGGCGGTCTTGCGTCGCAGGGCGTCCGGCTCCTTTCGACGGGTGGAACCCACAAGGCGCTCTCCGCCGCCGGGCTCGAGGTGACGGATGTGTCCGACATCACGGGGTTTCCGGAGATCATGGACGGGCGGGTCAAGACCCTGCATCCGAACGTCCACGGCGGTCTCCTGGCTATCCGCGACGATCAGGAGCATGTCGAGGCGATGAAGGCGCACGGGATCGAGGCGATCGACCTCGCGGTCATCAACCTCTACCCGTTCGAGGAGGTCAGGTCTGCCGGCGGAGATTATCCCACGACCGTCGAGAACATCGATATCGGCGGACCGGCGATGATCCGTGCCTCGGCCAAGAACCATGCTTACGTCACCATCGTCGTAGACCCGTCCGACTACCCTGCCCTGATAGAGGCCTTGCGCACCAATAATAGCCAGACCAGCTATTCCTTCCGCCAGAAACTGGCAGCCAAGGCCTATGCACGGACCGCCGCATATGATGCAGCAATCTCCAACTGGTTCGCCGAAGCGCTCGATATCGAGATCCCGTGCTACCGGACGATCGGCGGCGTTCTGAAGGAAGAGATGCGCTATGGCGAGAACCCGCACCAGAGTGCGGGGTTCTACATCACCGGCGAGAACCGCCCGGGTGTAGCCACCGCAAGGCTCCTGCAGGGCAAGCAGCTCTCCTACAACAACATCAATGACACGGACGGCGCGTTCGAACTTATTGGGGAGTTCGCTCCGGAGCAGGGTCCTGCCTGTGCGATCATCAAGCATGCCAATCCCTGCGGCGTCGCCACAGGAGCCTCGCTGAGGGAAGCGTACCTTCGCGCGCTTGCCTGCGATTCCACCTCCGCCTTCGGCGGGATCATAGCCCTCAACCAGTTGCTGGACGGAGAAACGGCCGAGGAGATCGTCAAGCTGTTCACGGAAGTAATCATTGCACCTGAAGTCTCCGAAGAGGCGAAGGCGGTGATCGCAAAGAAACCGAACCTGCGGCTTCTCGAAACCGGCGGCCTGCCTGACCCGCGCTCCCGCGGCATCACGGCGAAGACCGTGGCCGGCGGCCTGCTGGTCCAGACACGCGACAACGGGATGATCGAGGACATCGATCTTCGCGTCGTCACGACCCGGGCTCCTACCGACCGGGAGCTGGAAGACATGAAGTTCGCCTACAAGGTGGCCAAGCACGTCAAATCCAACGCGATCGTTTATGCGAAGGACGGCCAGACGGCCGGTATTGGGGCAGGGCAGATGAGCCGCATCGACTCCGCTCGCATTGCAGCGATCAAAGCGGGGGAAGCGGCCAAGGCAATGGGATGGTCCGAGCCGATGACGAAGGGATCTGCGGTCGCCTCCGAAGCCTTCTTCCCCTTCGCGGACGGCCTCCTGTCCGCAATTGCGGCCGGGGCTACTGCAGTCATCCAGCCCGGTGGCTCCATGCGTGACCAGGAAGTGATCGATGCAGCGAACGAGCATGGCGTCGCCATGGTCTTCACCGGCATGCGCCACTTCCGCCACTAGGTGTCATCCGGCCGTTCGGTTGGCTGGATAGGGCGTCCGCAAGAGAAGCACGAGCCCAGCCGCCAGGAACAGGATGAGCGTCGCCATGCCGATGCGTGAAGAGCCGGTGGCATAGGTAACCAGCGAAAACAGCAGCGTTGCCATGAAGCTGGTTGCGCGTCCGGAAAGCGCGTAGATTCCGAAGTAGCGTCCGGCATCGGCAATATCGACGCTGCGGGCGAGATAGGCGCGTGACGACGCCTGTACAGGGCCGAAGGCGAGGCCGATCAAGAGGCCAAAGAACACGTAGGCCTTTTCCGCCGCCGTCCCGAAAAGTCCGCCGCTGTCTTCAATGGCAAGAGGCACGAGACCGAAGAAGACGAAGCCGGGACCGGTGGAGATGATCCCTGCCGTTGCGGCTATGAGCAGGACCAGCCCCACCAGGACGACGATCTTCGAGCCCAGCCTCAGATCCAGGCGGCCGGCGACGAGGCAGCCGAATATGGCGACGACGTTCAGGAGGATGCCGTAGACGCCGATCTCAATGGTCGCCCACCCGAACATGCCGGCCGCGAAGGCGCCACCCAGGATCAGCAGGCCATTTACGCCATCCTGATAGAGCATCCGCGCAATGAGAAATCGGGTGATGCCGGGTCTTTGCCTAAGTTCCCGGATCGTCCCCCGTAACTCCCCCAGACCGGATCGGATTGCCGCTCTCATTGGAAGGCCTCGGGCAGCATCCGGCGTGAAGAGGAACATCGGCAGGATAAAGACTAGGTACCAGCCCGCTGCTATCGGCCCAGTAATGCGTGCATCTTCTCCGAGAGAAGGGTCGAGGCCGAACAGCGGCTCGATGCCGATCAGGGTCAGCCCGGTCTGGGGGCTGCCGGCAAGAAAGGCGACGACGAGGATCAGCACCAGCATGCCGCCGAGATAGCCGAGACCCCAGGCGGTGTTCGATACTCTGCCGACCTCCTGCTGGCTCACCAGCCGGGGCATCATCGAATCGTTGAAGACGATGGAGAACTCGGCCGAGATCATCGCGAACGTCATCAGCAGAAGGGGCCAGACCATGACTGTGCCCGGGGCTGCAAACCAGAACAGCGAGAGGCACAGGATTTTCACGGCGGCGAAGGCTGCGATCCATGGCTTGCGCGGGCCGGACTGGTCGGCGATCGAGCCGAGCACCGGTGACAGGACCGCAATAACAATCGATGCAATGGTGGCCATACTGCCCCAGGCCGCTTGCGCCGAAACCGGGTCCTCCGTCAGCCGGGCGACGAAGTAGGGGCCGAAGACAAAGGTCACGATGACGGTGAAGAAAGGTTGCGCGGCCCAGTCAAAGAGCATCCAACCGCGGACGCCAAGCCGAGACGCGCCGGGTTGGTGCAGGACCTCGGACGGCGCGCGATCGGTCACTGGGACTCTCCCGGAATGAATCCGATACTCAACTCGTCGGCCTCGACGCTGCAAGATCTCCAAGCAGGCCTGCGGCCACCGTAAGTTTTGCCAGGTTGAAGTCGCTCGCCTCGCTCAAGGCAAGGATTTCGTTGACGAGCCTGTTCACCTGCTGACGCCTGTCGCCGTACCAGAGCTCCAGGGGTTTCTTGTCGCGCGGATGCGACGTGAGCGCGGAGCAGACGATGTCGCGACGGGCTGAAGAGATCTGTGCAAGGCTTCTGCCAAGCGCGACGCTTTCATAATGGTCTCCGGGACTGACCGCCTCCCCGAGCCTCAGCAGACGATCTATCCTGAAGGTGTCGGTCGCCGCAAAGTATGTCTGAGCAACACGGCCGAGATCACTCTCCGTACGGCTGCCGATCAACAGGATCTCCGGGACGAGGGAAAGCGTCGGCAGGCGGCTGATGTCCCTCGCAAGAGCGGTAGGCACACCTTCTGCCTCCATCTCCTCGGCACGTTCACGAAGTTCGGAGGCCAAGCCCAGCGTATCCATCGCTCCGCGCAGCTTGTTTGCGCCCGCCTTGAGGCTTGAGATCGCCGTGTCCATTGGCCCTAAGCCCGATCGCGTGATCAGGATGAGGTGCGTCGCGTCCGTAAATATCTCTCCGATTCGGGCATAAAGCTTGTTCTGGGTCCCGCCTGGGAGCTTTCCGTCCAAGGCATCGGTGGCAGCCCACAGGCGGGACAGTTCAAAACCTTCTCGGGCGAGATAGGCCGCCTTGACTACTTCCGATGGAGAGGCTCCCGTCGCGTCGATCATCGCCTGGATGAAGCCCGGCCCACCCCGGTTGATGACCTCGTTTGCCAGGACGGTCGAAATGATCTCGCGGTGCAGACGGTGGCCCTCTATGTCGGCGGCGAACCCTTTCTGCATCTTCGACGGGAAATAGTTCCGGAGGACCTCCGCAAAGTAGGGGTCGTCCGGAAGTGCGCTCTCGAGGATCTCGTCGAAGAGGGTCAGCTTGGCGTAGGAAAGCAGGACGCCGATCTCCGGCCGGGTAAGCGGCTTCCCGGCGAGATAGCGTTCTGCGAGCTCGGTATCGGAAGGGAGGGTTTCGACCGTGCGGTTTAGATGCCCCTGCGTCTCCAGAACCGACATCAGCCGCGACAGCTCTTCTCGGTTATCGGCGCCTTTCCGCTCCGTCAGGGAAATGGCGAGCGACTGCAGATAGTTGTTGCGCAGGACGAGTTCCGCCACCTCGTCGGTCATCGAAGACAGGATCTGGTTCCGCTTGTCGCGCGTCAGGCGGCCGGAGCGCATGGCGGAACTGAAGGCGATCTTGATGTTGACCTCGACATCGGAAGAATTCACTCCGGCGGAATTGTCGATCGCATCCGAATTCAGTCGGCCACCATGCATGGCATAGGCGATGCGTCCCTTCTGGGTCACACCGAGGTTGGCGCCTTCGCCGATGACCCGGGCCCGTACATCGGCGGCGACCACACGGATGGGGTCGTTAGACCGGTCCCCAACCTCGGCATCGGTCTCGGAAGCGGCCTTGATGTAGGTGCCGATGCCGCCGAACCAGAGCAGATCGACCGGGCTCTTCAGGATGGCGGTCATAATCTCAAAGGGGCTCGCGATATCCCTGTCTAGACCGATGGCTGTCCTCGCCTGTGGCGTGAGCTTCACCGATTTTTCGGTGCGGGAAATGATCATGCCGCCTTCGGAAAGGCAGGTGCGATCGTAGTCCTGCCAGCTTGATCGCGGCAGCGCGAAGAGGCGCTGGCGCTCGGCGAAGCTGCGCGCCGTATCCGGATCGGGATCGACGAAAATATCCCGATGGTCGAAAGCAGCAACGAGCCGGATGTGCTTCGACAGCAGCATGCCGTTGCCGAAGACGTCGCCCGACATGTCGCCAACTCCCGCCACTGTGAAGGGCGTCGTCTGGATGTCGATGTCCAGTTCACGGAAGTGTCGCTTGACGGTTTCCCAGGCGCCGCGTGCGGTGATGCCCATCTTCTTGTGGTCATAGCCGGCCGACCCGCCGGAAGCAAAGGCATCATCAAGCCAGAAGTCCGCTTCCTGGGCCAGCGCATTGGCGGTATCGGAAAAAGTTGCCGTCCCCTTGTCCGCGGCGACGACGAAATAGGGGTCGTCGCCATCGGGGCGGGCGGTGTTCTGGGGTCCCACGACCTCCCCATCGACGATGTTGTCGGTGATGGAGAGCAGTGTGCGTATAAAGGTCTTGTAGGCTTGCCGACCTGCAGCGAAGATCTCGTCGCGCGAACCGCCAGCCGGAAGCGCCTTGGGCACGAACCCGCCCTTGGCCCCGACAGGGACGATAACGGCATTCTTGACCTGTTGCGCCTTCACCAGGCCAAGCACCTCCGTGCGGTAGTCCTCGGCGCGATCGGACCAACGCAGTCCGCCACGCGCCACCTTGCCGAAGCGAAGATGCACGCCCTCGACCTCGGTGCCGTAGACGAAGATTTCCCGGAACGGGCGCGGCTGCGGCAGGCCGTCGAGCAGCTTGGGGTCGAACTTGAACGCGAGTGTTGCGCGAGGCTGGCCCTCTTCATCGCGCTGGAAATAATTGGTGCGGAGCGTCGCATCCACCGCGTTGATGTAGCGGCGGAAGATGCGGTCGTCGTCGAGGCTGGGAACGTCTGCAAGGGCCTCTTCCAGCGCGACGTGGTGAGCCGAGAGGCGCTTCACCCGCGCCCTCTCACCCAGTTCGGGATCAAGGCTGTCGTGGAAAAGCCGCCAGATCGCCTGGGAAATCGCCGGGTAACGGGCAAGCGTATCGGCGATCAGCGTCTGAGAGTAGACGATTCCGGCCTGCCGGAGATAGCGTGCATAGGCCCGTAATACCGTCGTTTCCCGGACGCTCAGACCCGACAGGAGCACAAGCCGGTTGAAGCTGTCATTGTCCGACCCGCCATGGAAGGCGGCGAGGAAGGCCTCCTCCAAACGATCGGCATCACGCTCGAGATTAAAGGGCGTCCCGGGATGGAGTTCGAGTTCCATGTCGTGCAACACGACAGGCATAGTGTGGTCGTCGGTTCGGACATCAATGTCGAAGGTCTGCTCGCTGACGACATGAAAGCCGAGATTCTCCAGAAGCGGTACGCGGCGTGACAGCGACAGGTGTTCCAGCTGATGGAAGATCTTCAGGCGCAGGGTCTCTGCCGTATCCCCCGGCCGGGTGTAGAAGGCGATGCGGATCGAGGCTCCTTCCGCACAAGCCGAGATGTCATGAAGATCCGCGTAGGCTTCCTCGGGCGCAAAAGCCTCCTGGTAGGCCTTGTTGACAGTAAGACCGGTTTGCTTGCCGGCAAGTGCTGCGAAGCTCTGCTCCCAAGGCGTGGAGATGGCTCGGATGGCCTCCTCCAGCTTCGGCTGGGGAATGCGTGGGGTGCGCCCACCGCGGCGTCCGATGATGACATGGACGCGTGCAACCCCCCCTTCGGGGAAGGCGGGGTAATACGCCGATACGTGACCCTCATATACGCGCGCAAGATAGTCGCTCACCTTCTCTCGCACCTGCGAATCATAATCCTCGCGGGGGACGTAGACGATTACGGAAACGAAACGATCGAAGTGATCGATGCGGGGGAGGGCCCGCACCCGTGGGCGCTCGCTCAGCTCCATGATCTGTTCGCAGAAGCGCGCAAGTGTCGGCACGTCGATCTGGAAGAGGTCGTCTCGCGGGTAGGATTCCAGCGTGTTCGCCAGCATCCGGCCCGAATGACTGTTCGGGTCGAAGGCCAGTTGTTCCTCGACCCGCTGCGCCTTGGCGCGAATCAGAGGGATGTCGTGAACCGAATGGGTATAGGCCGTGGCGGTGAAGAGGCCGACGACGCGCAGTTCTCCGGTCACCCGGCCGTCCGCGTCGAAGCGCTTGATCCCGACATAATCCATGTAGGCGCGGCGATGGACGACCGACTTCACATTCGCCTTCGTGACGATCAGAAAGTCAGGGCCGTCCAGAAATTCAAGGATTTCCGGGGTGGTGGTCACCGCGTCCTTGCCTTGGCGCAGGACGAGGACATCCGGGTCCGACAGGATGCCCAGCCCCCGCCCCTTGCTGCGCTCCACCTTGGCGTCGGCTCCCTTTCCGGAATAGACGTACTCCCGCATGCCGAGGAACGTGAAGTTGTCATCCCGGAGCCAGTCGAGGAAGGCGAGCGCTTCGTCGCGGTCCGTCTTCTTCCGGCTTGCGGAGTAGGTGCGCAACTGGTCTGCCGCACCTTCAAGGAGATCGAGCATCGGTCGCCAGTCGGCGATTGCGAGATGGACCTGGTCCAGAACATAGCGGATGCGCGCGACAAGGGCCTCTGCATCGGCGTCGGGAAGCGGAGGGAGGTGAACCTGGATCAGGCTGACATGGTGCGCGGGATCGCTCGGCTGGTCCGCCGAGCGGAGGGCCGGATCCTTCCCGGGCTCCAGAAGCAGGATTGGGTGGACGGCGAGGTAGAGCTCCCGATGGGAGGCTGTGACCTCTCCCATGACTGAATCGAAGAGGAACGGCATGTTCCGATCGATAACCGTCAACACATGCGCTGTCGCACCCTGCGGGTCGACGCCTTCCACCGGCTGGAGAGTTATGGAGGGACGGACCCTGGTCCAGTTCTTGAGGCATTCTGCCGCGTGAACCGCAGAGGCTGCGAGCATGCGGGGCGTGTAGTGCTCGAGATCGTCGGAGCTGGCGCGGCCGAACAGGATGGCCGGGTCCAGGAAGGCGCCCTTGCCTTCGGCTGCCACCTTGTGCGCCATCTCGATCTGCTTGTCCCGCTTCGGATTCTGCCTGCCCATGTCACTCTCCATATGATGCCGCCACCATGCTGTCGCCAAACCCGATCCGTCAACAGTGCGCGACCGTGCCAACCCAAGGTGGCGACCAATTTTGCATCCACGCCTCCAAAGCCCGTTATTGACAAGCAGGCGCGAAGAAACCATCAAGCTAGGCAAAACGGAAACGCAAGAACATGCAAAATTCCGGCGCCGTCATCGTCATCTCCAGCCATGTTGTACGCGGTTCCGTCGGGAATCGCGCCGCTGTCTTCGCGTTGGAAACTTTGGGATTTCCAGTCTGGGCGCTGCCAACGGTTGTCTTGCCCTGGCATCCCGGCCACGGTCCTTCGACCCGCCTTACATTTGCTGCCGACGAGTTCGACAAGGCGATCGATGATCTCATCAACGCGCGCTGGCTCGGCGAGGTCAGTGCCGTCTTGACGGGCTATTTCGCAAACGAGCGGCAGCCGAAGGCGGTTGCGAGGCTCGTCCGCGCGCTACAGGAGAGAAATCCAAGCCTCCTCTATGTCTGCGATCCCGTCATAGGTGATGTCGGTGGGCTCTACATCCCGCAGTCGACTGCGGAGGCAATCCGCGACGAGCTCCTGCCACTGGCCAGTGTCGCAACCCCGAACCGATACGAGCTTGCCTGGCTCGCCGGAAGCGAGCTCGACAGCAATGCCGCGATCATGGAGGCGGCGCTGGCGCTTGGTCCATCGCGGATGCTGGTCACCTCCGCCATACCGATGATGGCGGGTGGGACCGGCAATCTTTATCTTACCGGCACGCATGCGCTTCTTGCCGAGCACCGCCTGATTGACAATCCGCCGAACGGGCTGGGTGATCTTCTTTCGGCGCTTTTCCTCGCCCGCCTGATGACTGGAGCAGACGAGGAGAGGGCATTGCAGCTGGCGACGGCGAGCGTCTATGAGATCCTCGCCCGGACGGCCAAGCGCGGCAGCGACGAGCTTACGCTAGAGACCGATGCTGCCAGTTTGACCAGTCCCATGGCAATGGTGCACATGCGCCGGCTGATCCATCCGCTTCAGCGGGTAAGACGATGACATCCGCGGTTACAGATCCCGCAGCACTTTCAGGAGAATCCCAAGCCATGCAGCAATTTCCCGAGCACCTCCTGAGCGGCTACCGCAACTTCATGAGCGGCCGTTACAACGATGAACGCGACCGCTACCGGACCTTGGCGGAAGCTGGGCAGAATCCGCACACCCTGGTGATCGCCTGTTGCGATTCACGAGCGGCGCCAGAGACGATTTTCGACTGCGGGCCCGGGGAACTCTTCGTCGTGCGCAATGTCGCCAACATGGTCCCGCCCTTTGAACCGGATGGCCAGTATCATGCGACCTCCGCAGCGATCGAGTTTGCCGTGCAGGCGTTGAAGATCCCGAACATCGTCATCATGGGTCACGGGCGGTGCGGCGGCATCAAGGCGGCGCTCGACCCCGACATGGAGCCGCTGTCGCCCGGCGACTTCATCGGAAAATGGATGGGGCTGGTTCGCCCCGCTGCGGAT
The DNA here is from genome assembly GCF_902502825.2 of Pseudorhizobium flavum. The sequence continues at coordinate 3,723,453 of NZ_LR723670.1, read as the reverse complement.
CAGATCCAGAGCAATGACCTGATGACCGCGAGCGAACGTCAGACGGCACTGGAGCGGGTGTCGATCCGCAATTCCATCAGCAACCTTCGGACGTTTCCCTATGTCCGTGCACTGGAAGAGCAGGGGAAGGTGCTTCTTCACGGCGCATGGTTCGATATCTCGACTGGCGAACTCTGGATCATGGACGCAAAGACCGGGGATTTCGTCCGGCCAAGCGATCGATCGGCTGCGCCGCTGGAAGATTCCGAACCTGCCGCCTGAGGGGTGACGTCTACTGGCCGTCGATTGCCGCGCCTATGTGGGCGATCGCCCTCTGATAAACGGTTGCTGCGTTCCAGCCCTGGATCGCCACATAGTTCGGTTCACCCGGCTGATAACCGGCGCCGGGTCGCCAACCATGGCCAACGAGGAAGTTGGCGGTGGAGGCAAGCGCATCGGCGCGTGAGCGCACAAGGTCGACATGTCCGTCACGGTCGCCATCCACGCCATAGCGCACGACGTTGACCGGAAGGAACTGCGTCTGCCCGATCTCGCCATGGGCGGCACCCTTCGCGGCAGGGCTCAGGTCTCCCCTTTGAACAAGCGTCAGCGCAGCGTAGAGCTGCTCGGTGAAGTAGGCGGAGCGGCGGCAGTCGTAGGCGAGCGTGGCGACAGCCGATAGCGTGTGCTGGTTGCCCAGGAAGTTGCCGAAGCCCGTTTCCATTCCCCAGATCGCGATGAGCGGCCCGGCCGGTACCCCATAGCGGCGCTCGATCGCGGCGAAGAGCTGGGCATTGCCAGCTTTCATCTTCTTGCCGCGCGCAATGATCGTTGCGCCGCCGCGCTTTTCCATGAACTGCTCGAAGGAGAGCTTGAAGCTCTTCTGGCCTCGGTCGGCGCGGATGGTTTCTCGGTTATAGGAAATGTTCGCGAACGCAGTTTCCACGACCCGAGGGCTTAAGCCATTGGCGACCGCCTGAGGCTTGAACGCCTGGACCCAGTTCGAGAAGCCGGAACTGTCGTGGCCGCACTGAGCTGCCGCAACAGGCATGGCCAAGGACATGAAGGCAGCCGCAAAAGTGGCGAGACGCAAGGTGTTCAGCATGGTTGATCCGGTTCCGAGGGGCTGGTTGCCCTATTTCCATTGAGTGGAGCTTTATGGGACTCTTGCCGCCCGCTTCAACTCGTCCTCACTAAAATTCTTCGTGAAGGTCGAAGCTGGCTACCGGCGCGATCTGCGCCGGTAGTGTTCTCATTCCCTTCAGGCCGCGAGCTTGCGCGGCTTGATCAGGCCCCGGTTGATGAGGAGTTCTGCAATCTGCACGGCGTTCAACGCTGCGCCCTTGCGCAGGTTGTCCGAGACGACCCACATGTTCAGCCCGTTCTCTACCGTCGCGTCTTCGCGGATGCGCGAGATGTAGGTCGCGTCTTCGCCGGCGCATTCGACGGGGGTGACGTAGCCGCCGTTTTCGTGCTTGTCGACGACGAGGCAGCCCGGCGCCTCGCGCAGGATATCTCGTGCCTGATCGGCGGTGATCTCGTTTTCGAACTCGATGTTGACGGATTCGGAGTGACCGATGAAGACGGGAACGCGAACTGCGGTGCAGGTCACCTTGATCTTCGGATCGAGCATCTTCTTCGTTTCGGCCAGCACCTTCCACTCTTCCTTCGTGTAGCCGTCTTCCATGAAGCTATCGATATGGGGGATGACGTTGAAAGCGATGCGCTTTGTGAACTTCTTCGACTCGACCGGGTCTGCGACGAAGACGGCGCGGGTCTGGGTGAAGAGTTCATCCATCCCTTCCTTGCCGGCGCCGGAAACGGACTGATAGGTCGACACGACGACGCGCTTGATCTTGGCGACGTCGTGAAGCGGCTTCAGCGCAACGACGAGCTGGGCGGTCGAGCAGTTGGGGTTGGCGATGATGTTCTTCTTGCGGAAGCCCTCGACAGCATCCGCATTCACTTCGGGAACGATCAGCGGAACTTCGGCGTCATAGCGCCAAGCCGATGAGTTATCGATGACGACGCAGTCCTGCGCGCCGATCTTCGGAGACCACTTCTTCGAGATCTCGCCGCCCGCCGACATCAGGCAGAGATCGGTATCGGAGAAGTCGTAGTTTTCGAGGTTCTGGACCTTCAGAACCTTGTCTCCGAAGGAGACCTCCGTGCCCTGCGAGCGGGCGGAGGCAAGTGCCACCACTTCGTCAGCCGGGAAGCCCCGTTCCGACAGGATGTTGAGCATCTCGCGCCCGACATTGCCGGTAGCGCCGACGACTGCAATCTTGAAACCCATGATTTTGCTCTCTTTCTGCCTCTCCTCGATCCGTTGAGGGGGAAGCCGCGACGGATCGCGGGTTTCCTTGTCCCCGGCCTAACCGGGGAGAGAGCGGCGGGCCAGAGACGTCAGACGGTTTTCGTCGTCGTTTTGGCCGTGGTTTTGCTGGAGGCGGAAAAGCATGAATGCAGCCCAGCACCATGTGCCGGCTGGAAGTCTGCAGCGATGTAATACTCGCGGCGGTTCATAGGATGCTTTCCCGTTCGACGTGGTGTTTAGAAGATTCTGATGTGGAGTCAAGCGCCGACCGCTGTTGAGGCCGTCCTGTCGGAAGCCGGAGTCCTCAAATCAGTGGCGCTCCGTTTGAAGCGCCACTGAGATCTTTTCAGGCAGAAAGGTCGGAGAATTCCTTGAGGATGGCATTGCCCATCTCGGACGTCCCGACCTGTCGGCAACCTTCGGCCATGATGTCGCCGGTGCGGATGCCCTGGTCGAGGACATTGGCGATCGCCTTCTCCAGCCGCTCGGCTTCTGCGACCATGTTGAAGGAATAGCGCAGGCACATGGCGAAGGAGGCGATCATGGCAATCGGGTTGGCGATGCCCTTGCCGGCAATGTCCGGTGCGGAGCCATGGACAGGTTCGTAGAGCGCCTTGCGCTTGCCGGTCTTGGCGTCGGGAGCACCAAGGGAGGCGGAGGGCAGCATGCCAAGCGAGCCGGTGAGCATGGCGGCCACGTCGGACAGCATGTCGCCGAAGAGGTTGTCGGTGACGATGACGTCAAACTGCTTTGGCGCCCGCACAAGCTGCATGCCGCCTGCGTCAGCAAGCATGTGCTCGAGCTGGACGTCCGAAAATGCGCGTTTATGGGTTTCGGTCACCACCTGGTTCCAGAGCACGCCGGATTTCATGACATTGCGCTTTTCCATGGAACACACGCGGTTCTTGCGGGTGCGCGCAAGCTCGAACGCCACCGAGGCGATCCGCTCGATTTCATAGGTATCGTAGACCTGGGTGTCGATGCCGCGCTTCTGGCCGTTGCCGAGATCGATGATTTCCTTCGGCTCACCGAAATAGACGCCGCCGGTCAGTTCGCGGACGATCAGGATGTCGAGGCCTTCGACAAGCTCGGGCTTGAGCGAGGAGGCGTTGGCCAGTGCCGGATAGCAGATTGCCGGGCGAAGGTTGGCGAAGAGTTCGAGATCCTTGCGCAGGCGCAACAGGCCGGCCTCGGGACGAACCTCGTAAGGCACGTCGTCCCACTTCGGGCCGCCGACGGCACCGAACAGCACCGCATCGGCATTCATCGCCTTGGCCATGTCCCCTTCCGAGATTGCCGCGCCGTGGGCGTCGTAGGCGCAACCGCCGACAAGCCCCTCATCGGTTTCGAAGCCTACGCCCTGCTCGGCATTCATATAGGCGATGATCTTGCGGACCTCGCCCATGGCCTCCGGGCCGATGCCGTCGCCGGGAAGCAGGAAGAGAGACTTCGTCATTCGTTATTCCTCTCGGTGGCAGGTTCACCTCCGCACGACCATCGTGCTACGAGACCTCCTCCGAGCCTGCCGAGAGGAGAAGGCCGCCAAGTTTTGTCAGGATGTACCGGCGCCGATGCGTGCCGTTACCTCGATCTCGACCTTCATTTCGGGCGCGATCAAGCCGCAAACCACCATGGTGGCCGCTGGCCTGATTTCACCGAACGCCGCCCCAAGAACCGGAACGATCTGCTCGTAGTCGGCCATGTCGGTCAGGTAGTAGCGGACACGAAGAACGTCATTCAGCCCGCTTCCCGCCTCCCTCAAGGCCTTGTCGATGGTCGCCAGAGCATTGCGGGTCTGATCGACCACATCCTCGGGCATTGCCATCCGCGAATAATCGTAACCAGTGGTACCGGAGACGTAGACCATGTCGCCATCCACGATGGCGCGGGAATAGCCGATGCGGGCCTCATAAGGAGAACCGGACGAGATGCGCTTGACCATCGGTGGCGGGCCCGATCAGAGCCAGGGCCGCTCGGAGCTGACCTTCTGCTCGAAGCTACCAATGACGGATTCGTTCTTCAACGTGCTGGCGATGTCGTCCAGGCCTTCAAGAAGAATATGACGCCGTGCAGGGTCGATGTCGAAGCGGATGGAGCCGCCATCGGGGCCGGTTATCTCCTGAGCCTCGAGATCGACGGTCAGAACGGCATTCGAACCGCGCGAAGCATCGTCCATCAGCTTGTCGAGATCGTCCTGGCTGACGACGATCGGCAGGATGCCGTTCTTGAAGCAGTTGTTGTAGAAGATGTCGGCAAAGCTCGTGGAGATGACGCAGCGGATGCCGAAATCAAGGAGTGCCCAAGGCGCGTGCTCGCGGGAGGAGCCGCAGCCGAAATTGTCGCCAGCCACGAGGATCTTGGCGTTGCGGTAGGCGGGCTTGTTCAGCACGAAATCCGGATTTTCCGATCCGTCTTCCTTGTAGCGGGCTTCCGCGAAAAGTCCCTTTCCGAGGCCGGTGCGCTTGATCGTCTTCAGGTAATCTTTCGGAATGATCATGTCCGTGTCGACATTGACGACCGGAAGCGGCGCTGCGACGCCGGTGAGCTTGGTAAACTTTTCCATGATCTGCCTCCGCACGGATTATCTGCGGAAGCCCTTAACGCAAATCCAGGCGGATTTGAAGAACCGTTTGGCTTGGCGCGGTACGGCAGGCGCCCGAAAATCAGGCGCTCGCGTCGATGGAGATGCAAGGTTCAGAGATCGATGATCGTGCCGCGACCGTCGTTCCAGACCCGCATGTCATCCTTGCGGGCTTTCGTCTTCACCGGGATCGGCTTCAGACGTGCCGACAGGAGACGTCCAGCTGCCAGTACGCCGAGAATACCCGCGAAGGCCACTGTGAGCGAAGCGGTCAACAGCGCAGCCAGCGCAAAGAGAGCGACACCGCTGGTGAACAGGACGAATGAACGAATGTTTTGCATGGGCCGAACCTTTCTCTCCAGGAAATGTGGTCCTTCAGCATCAGGCTTGCAAGGCTTTTCGATGGCTGGCGTATTGCGGCGCATGCAAAAGCTTGTCACAAAATCGCGATGAGCACTTCCCCGAAGCATTCGCCGCCGAGACGTTCCCTACTGAGTGTCCCTGCCATCAACCAGCGGGCTCTCGACAAGGTTCATGGCCTGAACTGCGACGGGGTGATCTTCGACCTGGAGGATTCGGTCTTCCCGGAGAAGAAGGCGGAAGCGCGGGAAAACCTGCGCCGCCATTTTCGGGAGGCGCCACTTGAGGGGCGGGAGACCGTAATCCGCATCAATGCCCCAGGCTCTGATTTTTGGATAGTGGATCTAGACCTGATCCTTGAGCTCAAGCCGGATGCACTGCTTCTTCCCAAGGTGGAGGGTCCGCAGGATATCCATGAAGCTGCGGGTGTTCTTGCCGCAACCTCGCCTGGCGTAAGGCTTTGGGCGATGATGGAAACGGCAGGGGGCGTGCTGAACGCGGCGGCCATCGCCGCGGCCGATGCGCGGCTGGACTGTCTCGTGCTTGGCCTCAACGACCTGCGCAAGGAAACGGGTGTTCCGCCGGAGCCGGGCCGAGTCCATCTGGTACCGTGGATGATGCAGGTGGTGCTGGCGGCTCGCGCCCACGGCCTTGATGTGATCGACAGCGTCTTCAATGATTTCCGCGATACCGAGGAGTTTGCGGTCGAATGCGCGCAAGGCCGCGCGATGGGTTTCGATGGCAAGATGCTGATCCATCCCGCCCAGATAGAGGCTGCCAACCGTGCTTTCGGACCGTCGGATGAGGAGGTCACGGAGGCCGAAGCAATCATCAACGCCTTTGCCGATCCGGCCGCGGAGGGCCTCAACGTCATCAACATGGACGGGAAAATGGTCGAGCGGCTTCACTTGGAACAGGCCGAACGGCTCATGGCCAAGGCACGACAGATCTCTGAAAGAAAGATGAAAGCATGAAACTCTACCGCTTCCTGACCGGACCCGACGACGCCTCCTTCTGCCACCGTGTGACCGATGCCTTGAACAAGGGCTGGGAACTGCATGGATCACCCAGCCACAGCTTCAATGCCGCCGAAAACAGGATGTATTGCGGGCAGGCGGTCACGAAGACTGTCGAAGGGAAGGATTATCATCCGGACATGAAGCTCGGCGAGCAGTAGAGTCGGTTCAAGAAGAGGGGCGGATCAGCGATCCGTCGCCTCTTCGGCGCTCGCCTCGATCCGCTCCATATCGTCGTCGCTCAGACCGAAATGGTGACCGATCTCGTGGATCAGCACATGGGTGATGATATCGCCCAGCGTTTCCTCGTTCTCGGCCCAGTAATCCAGGATCGGCCGGCGATAGAGCCGGATGCGGTTCGGCAGCTCACCGGTCTCCATGGAAAAGCGCTCGGAAATGCCGCGCCCTTCGAAGAGGCCGAGCAGGTCGAAGGGCGTTTCCAGCGCCATGTCCTCGAAGATCTCGTCATCCGGGAAATCCTCGATCTCGATGGTCAGATTGGTCGTCAGCGCCCGAAATTCTTCCGGCAGGTTGCCATAGGCTTCGATGGCCAACGATTCAAAAGCGCTGAGGGTCGGCGCGTGGCGATCCCGCCAATCGTCGGTTTGGTCTATACGGGCCATGGATGCTCCTTGTTGGAGCTCATATAATCTATTTCCGGAAATTTTCGAGAGGATTCATAGAGCTCCCGAGGAAGCCGGCTCTTCTCCCAAAATGCCAGTTGACTCTTCTGGAGAGCTCTGGAATCCATTAGAACATAAAGTGAACATCGAAATGGAGCTGACGCCATGGCCAAGCATGCCACGGCGCAGGAGAGACTTTTTGCCCTGCGTAAGACGATTGCCAAACTGGAAGGCAAGGCTCCCACGCTGGTAGGCGAGGAGCAGGCGCGGGGTGAACAGAAAACCAACCATATCAGATTTCCCCATCGCCTTGCGATGGGGCTTCCGGACATGGATGCCGCACTGGATGGTGGCTTGCCCCTGGATGGCATAACGGAGATTCGCACATCTGCCATGCGCAATGCCGGAGTAGGCAGTGGTTTTGTTCTGGCGCTGGCGGCTCTTATCCAGAGGCAGGCTGAAGCCTCTGCCCTTTTGTGGATCAGCGACAGGTTCTCCAATGGCGAGGCGGGACTGCCCTATCCGGTGGGGCTTGCGCAATATGGTCTCAAGATAAAGCACTTCCTCCAGGCCACACCTCGAAAGCTGGAGGAGGCGTTGTGGCTGGCGGAAACTGCAGCAGCGAGCGGTGCGCTGGCCGCGACCATTCTCGAAATCAGAGGCAATCCTTCTGCATTCGGCCTGTCCGAGAGCCGAAGGCTCAGCTTGCGGGCAAAGGCGGCGAGGCGGCCGATCTTGCTCTTGCGGCATGCGGGCGAGGAGGAGGCGAGCAGCGCCGTCTTCCGCTTCCGTGCCGAACCGGGCCCCGCTTCGGAGCGGGTCCTTCCCAATGGAGCCATGCTTGGCGGCAGCATCGGCTTTCCAGTCTTCCGTCTGACGCTTGAGAAGAGCCGCAACCCGGCTCCGCTCTCTTTTACCCTGGAGTGGAATTCCCGTGACCGCCTATTCTTACTTGCCCAGCCACCAGAGCCGTCTCGCCTTTCCATCAGCGGGCCAACGCATTCTGGCACTGGTCTTCCCGCACCTGCCGACGGATCGGATCGCACGCCGGCGCTGGGGCGGCTCGTGGCGTTTGGCCGGGCGTCCTGACCATCCTCCGCTGCTCTGCTCGGGCCGGCGCGACAATGCTGTGCGCCTCACAGCGCTGGATGAATTGGCGGTGGAAATGGGCTTGCGGCAGGGTCAGGGTCTTGCCGAGGCGCGAGCCATACATCCGGCAATCGATGTCGCCGAGGAAGATCCCGCCGCCGACGGGGCACTCCTGGAGGCAATTGCAGACTGGTGCGATCGCTATACGCCGCTGGTGGCCCTTGACGGGAGTGACGGCCTGTTCCTGGACATCACCGGTTGCGCGCATCTGTTCGGCGGGGAGCAGGTTCTGCTCGACGATATCCTGCTGCGCCTCTTCCAGATGGGATTCAAGGTTCAGGGAGCGATTTCGGGATCCCCAGGCCTCTCCTGGGCTGCATCTCGTTTCGGGGCCGGCGGGGTGATTGCTGATAGTGCGGCGCAGGAAGTGCTTGAGGCGCTGTCCGTTGCCTGCCTGCGCATCGAGGCCGACACCATAGCCGCATTGAACAAGCTCGGATTGAAGCGGGTGGGAGATCTCATCTCGATGCCACGGGCGCCACTGGCCCGCCGGTTCGGCAGCCAAGTCCTGCTTGGCCTCGACCAGGCGCTCGGGCATGAGGAGGAGCCCATCTCCCCCCGGCGTCCGGTCGCTTTCCTGTCGGTCGAGCGTAAGCTGGCGGAAGCGATCCAAGCGGAAGAGGACATACTGGAACTGGCTTCACGGATTGCCCAGTCGCTCTGCTCCAGCCTGGAGGCGCGCGGGGCGGGAGGACGGGTCTTCGAACTGGTACTCTTTCGGGTGGATGGCCGCGTGTTCCGCATCGTCGCCGGCGCATCCCGCCCTCTGCGGAATCCGCAGAGGATTGCCGGACTGTTCGCGGAGAGACTGAAATCCGTTCATGACGAACTGGATGCAGGCTTTGGCTTCGAGCTTCTGCGGCTCAACGTCCTTCAGCATGATCCTTACGAGGCGAGCCAGGACAATCTCTTGGGGAAAGTGTCTGGAGAAGCGCCCCTGGCAGATCTGATCGACCGGGTATCGGCTAGGCTGGGGGACAACGTGCTCCAGGCATTCCAGTTCCGGGAAAGCCATATCCCCGAGCGCGCCGTTTTCGCGCATCCCGCTCTTGGTCATGACATAGGAAATGAGGGAAAGCAGAGCCCAGCTGTCACGACGGGACGGGAAAGGCCACTGCGGCTGCTTTCAAGACCGGAGCCCGTGGAGGCTTTTGCCGCAATCGTTCCGGACGGGCCGCCGAGCCGTTTCCGCTGGCGCCGTGTTCTTCACGATGTTGCGCGGGCGGAAGGGCCGGAGCGCATCTCGCCGGAATGGTGGCTGGACCAGGAAGCGGGGCAGGAGCGCGACTACTTCAAACTTGAAGTCGCTTCCGGGCACCGGTTCTGGGTCTATCGCCAGGGCCATTACAGTTCCGATTATCGCCCCACATGGCACATGCATGGGATTTTCGCGTGATGGCGGATCCCGCTTTCTTCGAGCTCGGTGCCCGGACCAATTTTTCCTTCCTGGAAGGAGCATCGAAGCCGGAGGAGATGGTGCTGGCAGCGTCCCTGCTCGGGCTAGGGGGGCTTGGTATTGCCGACCGGAATTCGGTGGCCGGGGTGGTGCGTGCCCACAGCCATGTCAGGGATCTTGCCGAACGGCATCAGCGAGGAAAGGAAGGGCCTGACGAGGGCAAGGAGGTTCCGTCTCCTTGCCGTATGCAGCCTGGCGCGCGGCTCGTTTTCTCCGACGCGACGCCTGACGTCCTGGCCTATCCGATGAACCGAAAGGGATGGGGCAATCTCTGCCGCCTCCTCAGCCGCGGCAACCTCCGGACGGAAAAGGGCAACTGCATCCTGGAGGAATGGGATCTCGTGGAATGGGGGCATGAGATGATGCTGGCGGTGACGCCTGATCCCGCTTGCGCCTCCGATCATGCCTATCTGCAAAAGCTCGGAGAGGTTCTGAAGCTGCTTCGCCAGACGTTCGGCAAGACCGTCTATCTGACACTGTCTCCCAGCTATGACGGACAGGACAGGTTTGTCTTCGCCACGTTTGCGGCCGTCGCCGCCACGCACCGCGTCCCGCTTCTGGCCAGCAACCAGCCGCTTTTCCATCTTCCGGAAAGGCGCTCCCTCTCCGACGTGGTGACTGCAATCCGTGAACATGTAGCCATTGCCGAAGCCGGTTTCCGACTGGCGCCAAACGGTGAGCGGCACCTGAAGACGGGACGGGAGATGGCACGCCTCTTCAACAATTATCCCGAGGCTATGGCCAATACGGGAAAATTCTTTAGCCAGCTTCATTTTTCTCTGGACGAGTTGCAGCACAATTATCCGGACGAGAGCGTGCCGGGTGAGACCATGGCGGAAACGCTGGAGCGCCTGACCTGGGAGGGAGCCGAGAAGCGATATTCCCACAACGTGCCGGAGAAGGTTGCCGATCTGATCCGTTACGAGCTCGATCTCATCAAGGAGATGCAGTACGAGCCCTATTTTCTCACCGTGCGCCACATCGTCTGGCATGCCCGCCACAAGTTGAACATCCTCTGCCAGGGCAGGGGCTCGGCGGCCAATTCCGCTGTCTGCTACTGCCTTGGAATTACCGAGGTCGACCCCCAGCACAGCACGCTCCTGTTCGAGCGCTTCATTTCGACAGAGAGGAACGAGCCACCGGATATCGATGTCGATTTCGAGCACGAGCGGCGCGAGGAGATCATTCAATATATCTACGAACATTACGGCTTCCGCCATGCGGGGCTGACGGCAGCGGTGACGAGCTACCGCACCCGCATGGCGGGTCGGGAAGTGGCCAAGGCCTTCGGTCTTTCCGAAGACGTGCAGGCGGCGCTGGCAAGCACCGTCTGGGGCTGGTCTGAAGAAGGGCTTTCGGAGCGGGAAGCAAAGGTAGCCGGCCTCGACCTTGCCCATCCCACCACCCAGAAGGTCATTGCCCATGCCAGGGAGTTGATGGGCTTTCCCCGTCACCTGACCCAGCATGTCGGCGGCTTCCTGATCACGCGCGACAGGCTCGACGAGGTGGTCCCAATCATGAAGACCGCCATGCCGGGTCGCTACATGATCGAATGGGACAAGGATGATCTCGATACGCTGAAGCTCCTCAAGATCGACGTGCTGGCGCTTGGGATGCTGAGCTGCCTGAGGAGAGGCCTGGCGCTCCTGCAGGATCATTACGGGCGGGAGGAAACGCTGGCGAGCCTGCTGACCAAGGGAGACGACCCGAATGTCTTCGACATGATCTGCCGCGCCGACACGATCGGCGTCTTCCAGATCGAAAGCCGGGCCCAGATGAGCATGCTGCCGCGGCTAAGGCCGCGGCGCTTCTACGATCTCGTCATTGAAGTGGCGATCGTCCGGCCTGGACCGATCCAGGGGAACATGGTGCATCCCTATCTGAAGCGCCGTGAGAAGGAGCTCAAGGGCGAGGAGATCCATTACGAGAAGCCGGAGCTCAGGGCGGTTCTGGAGCGGACGCTCGGGGTTCCGCTCTTCCAGGAGCAGGTGATGCAGATTGCGATCACTGCGGCAGGGTTCAAGCCATCGGAAGCCGACAAGCTGCGCCGGTCCATGGCGACCTTCAAGCGATCGGGCCGGGTGGTGGAGTTCAAGAGGGCCCTCGTGTCCGGAATGACCGGAAACGGTTATAGCCGGGAATTTGCCGAGCGCTGCTTCAGCCAGATCGAAGGCTTTGCCGAATACGGCTTTCCGGAAAGCCATGCCGCATCCTTTGCGCTGCTGGTCTACGCCTCCTCATGGATCAAGACCTATTATCCGGATGTCTTTTGTGCGGCCCTTCTGAACTCCCAGCCCATGGGGTTTTATGCGCCGGCCCAACTCGTCCGCGATGCCAGGGAACATGGAGTTGAGGTCCGGCCGGTGGACGTCAACCTGTCCGACTGGGACAGCAGCCTGGAGGAGGCGCCGTTCCGGCCGCAGGATATCGATCCGAGGCATAGCGAGATGCGCCGGGTGATCCGCACCCGCAAGGCTGTGAGACTGGGCTTTCGCCAGATCAAGGGCCTGTCGGAGCGGTCCATTCGCGACCGGCTGCTCGAGAACCGCGGCAGCGGCTATGCTTCCGTTCGCGATCTGTGGCTACGCTCCGGCCTCGACAAGGCGGATCTCGAGCGGCTTGCGGATGCCGATGCCTTCGGCTCCATCGGCCTTTCGCGTCGCGCAGCCCTCTGGCAGGTGCGCGGCCTCGATGCCCGAAAGGCTGCGGACAAGCTGCCATTGTTCGATCAGGTGAAGCAGGGAGAACTCCAGGTGGAGCCGGCTGCAAAGCTGCCCGACATGCTGCCGGGAGAAGAGGTTATCGAAGACTACCGTCATCTGGCGCTTTCCCTGAAGGCCCATCCAACGTCCTTCCTTCGCGAGGATTTCGCCCGGATGGGTATCAGTCGTAGCGTGGACCTTCTTTCGGTGCCGAACGGGCGGAAGGTCATCATTGCCGGGCTGGTCCTGGTGCGCCAGCGCCCGGGATCGGCGCAAGGCGTGATCTTCATGACGCTGGAAGACGAAACAGGGGTGGCCAACGTCATCGTTTGGCCGAAGGTGTTCGAGCAATATCGCCCCGTGGTGATGGGCGCGCGCATGGTGAAGATCCGTGGCCGGCTGCAGAGCGCCCAGGGTGTCATTCATACGGTCGTGGAGCATATCGAGGATATCACGCATATGCTCGGTCTGCTCCAGAAGGAGGTGCGGCGGTTCGGCGGGCCTCGCCCGGGCTCGGACGAGACATTGGGTTCAGGCTGCGGCAGCTATCGCAAACCAAGGGGACCTGAGCGGGACGGACGCGATATCACGAAAGGAAAGGGGAGCAGCCTTTTCTCCGAGGAGCCACGCCCACAGGATGTCATGCCAAAGGGACGCAACTTCCACTAACGGGGGTGGTCGCAGGAGGTGTGGCAAGTCGGCGCAGTCGGGGTCGCGAGCGCAAGCGAATGCTAATAGGCGGATGATCCTATCTTGACAGAGGCCATCCTGTTTCGCAAAAAGCGGACGTTACTGGTCATGTTTGACGGGTCGACCGAGAATGCTAGTCTGCAGCTGCAATTACATCACCGACAAGGAAATCCGCGAAGTCATCGTCGAGCTTCTCAATGAGGACTGCTGGCAGCTGATCGTTCCCGCGAAAGTCTATCATGCCATGGGCAAGCGCGGTCGTTGCTGTGGCTGCTTCCCCAATGTCGTCGACATCATCATCAAGACCACCGAGGATTATCACGCCGAGCGGCACTCGACGACGGCTGAGGTAATCGATTATATGTCCCGCCTGAAACAGTTCCACGAAGAAAACAGGAGAGCGGACATTGAAAGGCGACAGCAGCGTCATCGAGCGGCTTAACGAGGCATTGTTCCTCGAACTCGGCGCCGTCAACCAGTACTGGCTCCACTACCGTCTTCTATCGGACTGGGGCTACACCAAGCTTGCCAAAAAAGAGCGAGAAGAATCCATCGAGGAGATGCATCACGCCGACAAGCTGATCGATCGGATCATCTTCCTCGAAGGCCACCCCAATCTCCAGACGGTCGCTCCCTTGCGCATCGGCCAGAACGTCAAGGAAGTGCTCGAGGCAGATCTTGCCGGCGAATACGACGCTCGCACCGCCTACAAGGCGTCCCGCGATGTCTGTCACGCCGCCGGAGACTATGTCTCCATGAAACTCTTCGAAGAACTGCTGGCCGACGAGGAAGGTCATATCGACTTCCTCGAGACCCAGCTTGATCTGCTTGGAAAGATCGGCGAGGAGCGCTATGGCCTCCTCAATGCCGAGTCCGCGGACTCCGCCGAGTAAAGCAATCCGGCGCCCGGAGCCCCATGGCATTCCGGGCGACGCCTCCTTCCGAGGGCGCGCCGGTGCTTCGATGGGACCGGATCCATTGAGTGGGTTCGATCAGGCCCGCCTACGCTCCATCTTCTGAAGTCCGGAGACCAAGTCCCCGAACCTGTCGCCCTGCACCGCAACATGCTGGCGCAGGCTCATGCGAGCAGCATCCGCATCCCCTGCCAAGACGGCTTCAACGATCTCCCTGTGTTCGGCAAGTGACACGGTCATCCGGTTGCGCACCCTCAACTGCAGGCGGCGGTAGGGCCGCAGGCGCCGGTGCAGGCTTGCGCATTGCTCCTCAAGGAAGCCGCTGTGACTGGCCGCGTAGATGGCCCGGTGAAAGACCTCGTTCTCGTAATAATACCGATCGGTATCGTCGCTTTCTGCCGCTTCCTGGCAGCGTTCAAGCGCCTCCAGGATTGCGGACCGGTCCTGCTCCTGATGTCGACGAGCCGCAAGAGCACCGGCCATGGCTTCCAGCTCGGCCATGACCTCGAACATCTCAAACACCCGCTCCGGTCCCGGATCGACGACGATGGCGCCGCGCCGCGGGCGGATCTCCACGAGGCCGATCGCACTTAGCTGCAGCAGTGCCTCGCGAATGGGTGTCCGCGAAACGTTGAACCGACCCGCCAACTGAACCTCGTCGAGACGTTCGCCGGGATGAAACTCGCCGGTCAGGATGCAGTTCTCGATTTCATCCCTCAGCTTCTGATGCGTATTGGCACTCACGTCCCACCTCATGCACAATCTCCATTCTTGTATACAAAATAGTTGACATCGTGCGCAAGCTGATTCCATCATTCCAAGGCTTCGACAGGAGGGTCGAGGCAAAGGGAGGAATGAAATGATTAGGTTCACCAGAGCGCTGAGGTTCTCAGCTGCAGTGCTGATCGGCGGCTTGGTCGCGTCGACCGCATCGGCACAGACTGTCCTGAAGGCATCGCACCAGTTCCCCGGCGGCAAGGGAGACATCCGCGACGAGATGGTCCAGATCATCGCCCGCGAAGTGGCTGCCGCAAACGTTGGGCTGGAAATCCAGGTCTATCCCGGATCGTCGCTCTACAAGCCGAACGATCAGTGGAACGCCGTGACGCGCGGGATTCTCGACATGACGTCCTTCCCTCTGGACTATGCGTCGGGGCGGCATCCGGAGTTCTCGGCGACCTTGATGCCCGGACTCGTCGGCAATTTCGACCGCGCCAAGCGGCTGAACGATTCCGAGTTCATGGCTGATATCAAGAAGGTGATCGAGGATGCCGGCGCGATGGTGATCGCCGATGCCTGGCTGTCGGGCGCATTCGCCTCAAAAAAGAACTGCATTACCTCTCCTGAGACGGTCAAGGGGCAGGTCATCCGCGCCGCCGGCCCGGCCTTCGAGGAAATGCTGGTCGCCGCGGGGGCGTCAATCTCGTCGATGCCTTCGTCCGAGATTTATAGCGGAATGCAGACAGGGGTTCTCGACGCCGCCAACACATCCTCGGCGAGCTTCGTCTCCTATCGACTCTTTGAGCATGCCAAATGCCTCACCGCCCCCGGGGAGAACGCGCTCTGGTTCATGTACGAACCGGTCCTGATGTCCAAGAAGGTCTTTGAGGGTCTGAACGAGGAACAACAGAAGGCCATCCTCGCCGCAGGCGAGAAATCGGAAGCCTTCTTCGATGCCGAGGTCCGTAAGGGCGACCAGCTTATGATCGACACCTACAAGAAGGCGGGTGTGGAAGTGGTTGAGATGTCGAAGGAAGACTATGATGCCTGGCTCGCCCTCGCCAAGGAGTCTTCCTACAAGAACTTTGCGGAGAAGGTTTCTGGAGGCGACAAGCTGATCGAGAAGGCGCTCGCAGTCGAATGAGCAAAAGACGGCGCGCACTGGCGCGCCGTCCGTCTCCACTGGAAATTCTTGCGATGCTGAACCCCTATATCCTTTGGGTGGGCAGGGTGTCCCGCTTGTTCGCGGTGATCGCCACCGCGTTGATCGTTATCGCCATGCTGGTCGTCTGCCAGATGATCCTCATGCGATACGTCTTTCGCCTGCCGACCATCTGGCAGACGGACTTCGTCGTCTTCTCCGCGACCGCCGCCATATTTCTGGGTGCTCCTTACGTGCTTCTGAAGGGCGGTCATGTCGGTGTCGACGTCGTCGAGCTGCTGCTCGGCCAGCAAAACCGCAAGAGGCTCCGGATCCTGGGAGCCATGTTGGGCCTCGTATTCTGCATCGTCATGCTGGCGGCGACCTGGGTGCAATTCGAGGAGGCCTGGACCGGCAACTGGAAGCACTCCAGCGTATGGGCCCCACCGCTCTGGATACCGTTGTCCGCTCTCCCGATAGGCTTCTTCCTGCTGTGCCTTCAATACACAGCCAACATCTTTGTCCTGTTGGGGCTGGCTGAGCCGCCGGTCGACTCAAGCAGCATCCCAGGTCCCGAACTTCCCCTTCCGGCCACGAGCGCCGGAGCCAACGAGAAGGGACACCTTCCATGAGCGCTACCGGTGCCGGTCTCCTGATCATCGCCTTGCTGTTCGTCCTTCTCGCGACAGGGATGCCTATTGCCTTCGCGCTTGGCCTTGCCGCCTTCGTGGCGCTCTTCCTGCAGGACGGTTTCGACATCTTCTACATTCTCGGGGACACGATGTTCTCCGGGATCGCCAATCTTGCCTATGTCTCGATCCCCATGTTCGTCCTCATGGGTGCAGCTGTGGCCTCCTCGCCAGCCGGGTCTGATCTCTACACCTCGCTGGACCGCTGGCTGAACCGAGTCCCCGGAGGGCTCGTCCTGTCGAACATCGGCTCCTGCGCGATCTTTTCCGGAATGACGGGATCCTCACCAGCAACCTGCGCCGCGATCGGAAAAATGGGTATCCCGGAAATGCTGCGGCGGGGTTATCCGAATTCCGTCGCTACCGGATCGATCGCTGCGGGCGGCACGCTCGGGATCCTCATTCCGCCGTCCGTCACCCTGATCGTCTATGGCATCGCCACGGAGACCTCAATCGGGCGGCTGTTCATGGCGGGCGTGATTCCCGGGATCATGCTGACGGCGATGTTCATGGTCTGGGCAATCATCGACTGCAA
The DNA here is from genome assembly GCF_902502825.2 of Pseudorhizobium flavum. Next base: position 3,706,581 of record NZ_LR723670.1, on the reverse strand, counting down.
GCGCAAGGGCTACGAATTCGCAGCCCGCTCGGTCCGCTACACCCTGAAGGAGCGGCTGTCGGCGATGCCGCGCATCCTGCCGTTCCTACTGATCATCGCGGGCACGCTCTACGTGCTCTACGGGGGCATCGCTACGCCATCGGAAGCCGCGGGTGCAGGCGCTCTTCTTACCCTCCTCGCAGTGATCATCGCCTACCGGCTCTTCAGGTTCCGCGCCGTGAGCGGCATCTTCGCCTCTGCGATGCGGGAGAGCGTCATGATCATGATGATCATGGCCGCCGCCGAGCTCTTTGCCTTTGCGCTCTCGTCGCTTTTCATCACTCAGACGATCGCGACGGTGATCGCGGACATGGAGGTCAACCGCTGGGTGCTGATGGCGATCATCAATGTCTTCCTGCTCGTGTGCGGCATGTTCCTGCCGCCGGTGGCAGTCATCGTCATGACCGCGCCCATGCTGTTTCCGATCGTCACCCAGGCGGGCTTCGATCCCTACTGGTTCGCCATCGTCCTGACCATCAACATGGAAGTAGGGCTGATTACCCCGCCGATCGGGCTTAACCTGTTCGTCATCAACGCAATCGCGCCGACAGTGCCGACCAGGGACATCCTGTGGGGTTCGCTCCCCTATGTCCTCGTGATGTTCCTCGCCATCCTCATCCTGTGCCTCTTCCCTGATATCGCGACCTGGCTTCCCAACCAGATGCTTGGAGTGGTGGAATGACCGGAACATTCCAGTTCGCCGACATGCTGCAGGCGATTGCTGACAGGGGGCGGCGCTTCCTGTCGCTCGCCCCCCGCGATGACGAGAACCCGGTGACGGGCACGACAAGCCTTTGCGAGACGCTTTTGTCGAGCCGGGGAGAAGCCTCCGGCATGGCACTGGCGCAGAACATCCTGCGACGCTGGCAGGGATTTTTGCAGGAAGAGCAGCGCGCATTCATGCTGCTGCTGCTGCAAGATTTCGGCCCCGACCTAGGGAGGCTGGAACGGGCAATCGAGGAGTATAGAAGAGACCAGGGACCGGAGGCCCTGCTCGAACTCCATCTTGCTGCCGAGCCCCGCCGGCAGGAACTGATCCGCCGGCTGAACCTCGCGCCCGACGGTATCCGGACACTCGTGCAAATGCGCGAAGCCCTTCTCAAGCTCAAGGATGTTGCTCCGGAGCTCGCGGCTGTCGATGCGGATTTTGCCCATCTCTTCGGCTCCTGGTTCAATCGCGGGTTCCTGCTGCTGCGGCCGATCGACTGGTCGACGCCGGCCAATGTCCTGGAAAAGATCATCCGATACGAAGCAGTCCATGACATCGGCGGTTGGGATGAACTGCGGCGGCGGCTGGAGCCGGAAGATCGCCGCTGCTTCGCCTTCTTCCACCCGCAACTTTCGGACGATCCGCTAATCTTCGTCGAGGTCGCCCTGACCCGCGACATGCCCTCAAGCATCGATTCGCTTCTGCGCGAGGATCGCACGGTTCTTCCCGCTGGAGAGGCGACGATTGCAGTGTTCTATTCAATCTCCAACTGCCAGGCGGGCCTTCGCGGCGTGTCCTTCGGCAACTTCCTGATCAAGCAGGTCGTGGAGGACCTGAGGCGGGATCATCCCAGGCTCCAGACCTTCGTCACGCTTTCACCCGTTCCGGGCTTCGCGAGATGGCTCTCCGGAGAGCTTCTCAATGAAGTGTCCGACGCGCTGCCGGATGCCGCCAGGGAGGTTCTCCGCCAGACGGAGGAGCCCGGATGGGAAGAGCGAGAGCAGGGGGCAGATGTCCTGGAGGCGGCACTCACCACGGCCGCGGCCTCTTACTTCCTGCGCGCCCGTGATCCCCAGGGAAGAGTCATTGATCCTGTTGCCCGCTTCCACCTCGGCAACGGCGCCAGACTGGAGCGCATCAATTATCTGGCGGACCGGTCCCCACGCGCCATGCGCCAGGCCCGCGGCCTCATGGTGAACTATCTCTACAAGCTCGACGAGATCGAGACCAACCACGAGGCGTTCGCAGCCAGAGGCGAGGTCGTCACGACGCCTGCGATACGGCGGATGATCCCGGCTGATCGCGGATCCCGCGGCCTCCTTCCAGCCCCGGGGGCTTCTTCCAACCCGAACGAGCATGAAAAACAGCACAAGGCCCCGACGGAGTCCGCATCATGACCAATCACCTCTTCGACGCCATCCGGTCAGCCGCTGATCCCGATGCCCTCTTCCTGGAAGCGCTCGATGGTCGGACATGGAGCTATGGAGACATGCTCGAGGAGTCAGGCCGTATCGCGTCCGCCCTCGACAAGCTCGGCGTGCGCCCGGGAGACCGGGTGGCCGTTCAGGTGGAGAAGAGCCCACAGGCATTGATGCTCTATCTCGCTTGCGTGCGCGCGGGAGCCATCTACCTTCCGCTCAACACGGCTTATACCTTGGCTGAAATCGATTACTTCGTCGGCGATGCGGAGCCGCGGCTCGTCGTGTGCGATCCACGGACACGGGAAGGCATGGCGAAGGTCGCCTGGGCGCATGGAGCGCTGGTAGAGACGCTGGATGACAAGGGGAATGGCACGCTGATGGAACGCGCCAAGGCGGAGAGCAGTGCGTTCAGCGATGCCGAAAGGGGACCGGACGATCTGGCTGCAATCCTTTACACGTCCGGGACGACCGGCCGCTCAAAGGGCGCCATGCTTACCCATGACAATCTCCTGTCGAATGCACGAACCCTCTGCGACTACTGGCGCTTCACCTCATCCGACCGACTGATCCATGCCCTGCCCATCTTCCACACCCATGGGCTCTTTGTGGCGTCGAACGTCGTTCTCCTTTCGGGCGCCTCCATGGATTTCCTGCCGAAGTTCGACCCCGACGAGGTGCTGCGGCGCATGCCGCGGGCCACCGTGATGATGGGCGTGCCGACCTTTTATGTCCGCATCCTGCAGCACGAGGGCCTGACAAGGGAGGCGACAGCCGGCATGCGTCTTTTCATTTCCGGCTCGGCGCCACTTCTTGCCGAGACCCATCGAAGCTTTTTCGAGCGCACCGGCCATGCCATCCTTGAGCGCTACGGCATGACCGAGACAAATATGAACACCTCGAACCCGTACGACGGAGAACGGATAGCAGGGACGGTCGGCTTCCCGCTTCCTGGTGTCGAGCTTCGGATCACTGACCCGGAAACGAGCAGGATCCTTACTGACGGTGATACGGGGATGATCGAGGTGAAGGGCCCGAACGTTTTCCAGGGCTACTGGCGGATGCCGGAGAAGACCGCAGCGGAATTTCGCAGCGACGGCTTCTTCATCACCGGGGACCTCGGCAGGATCGACGAGAAAGGCTATGTCCACATCGTCGGCCGGGGGAAGGATCTCGTCATCTCCGGCGGATACAACATCTATCCCAAGGAGGTCGAAACCGAAATCGACCAGTTGGACGGGGTGCTTGAGAGCGCGGTCATCGGCGTGGCTCATCCTGATTTCGGCGAGGGCGTGACGGCCATCGTGGTACGGAAGCCACAAGCTAACATCACCGAACGGGGCATCCTGGACGGGCTCGGGGATCGGCTAGCGCGGTACAAGCAACCAAAGCGGGTGGTCTTCGTCGATGAGCTGCCGCGCAACACCATGGGCAAGGTCCAGAAGAATGTGTTGAGAGACACCTACGCGGGCCTATACACCTCTCGCAACTGATCCTCCGCCCAATCGCTGCCGACGACTTGCCGTCAAGGAAATCGAACTTGCACCCAACAGACCTGCCTGGGACCCGGCTCCTGTTCTCGCGGCAAGGCTGCTAGGCTGCCAGCCCCGATGGCACACGGCGGCTGGAGCCGTTGACGCCTCCGTATACACCTTAAGATGAACGATGCCTGACGCAGCTCCATATTGACAGCAGCTGTATACAGAAACTACGTTTGAAGCCTTCCCTGACAGATCCGGCCCGGGAGGTCGGGCATTGCTGGGGACGGCGAAATGGCAGCTGGCTGGGAGGTAAAGCTGACAGAATGACGGCGGACCGCTGTTCGCCCGACGAAAATCCTGACAGCACCTTTTGTATACATCCAGCCCCGCCGCAAAATCGAGGAAGGGCTGGCAACCTGACCGGCTGCAGTTGCAGGACGTGCATTGCCTTGTGCAGGAGGAGTGCGCATGGCAGATGACATACACAGGTGAACCGCTCGCAGCGGCCGCACCGGCGCGCGCATGATCCAGAGGAGGAGAAGGCATGATCACGAGAAGAACATTCGTTGCCGCAGCCAGCGTCGCTTTAGGCGCGATGGCCGTGCTGCCGGCTTATGCGCAGGAGGTCGTCAAGATCGGCCTCGTCCTGCCGATGACCGGTCCCTTCGCCTCGACGGGGCGGCAGGTTGAAGCCGGTGTGAAGGCTTACATGGCCATCAACGGCGATACGGCCGGCGGCAAGAAAGTGGAGGTCGTCCTGCGGGATGATGCCGGAACTGCCGACCAGACGCGCCGGATCGCGCAGGAACTCGTGGTCAATGAAGGCGTGAGTATGCTGATGGGCTTCGGCCTGACGCCGCTTGCCATGTCCGTGGCTCCTGTCCTGAACCAGGCGAAGATCCCGGCAATCATCACATCCGCAACGACCTCGGCGATCATGACGCAGTCCGACTACTTCGTCCGGACCAGCATGGGCGGCCCGCAGTCCGCGCTGCCAGTGGCAACCTGGGCCGTTGAGAACGGGCTGAAGCGCGTCGTCACGCTCGTCACTGATTACGGCCCCGGCCACGACATCGAGAAGGGCTTCGTCGACCAGTACAAGAAGGAAGGCGGCGAGATCGTCGAGTCCGTTCGAGTACCGCTCCAGAACCCTGACTTCGCGCCGTTCCTGCAACGCGTCCGGGATGCCAAGCCGGATGCCGTTTTCGTGTTCGTGCCTTCGGGCGTCGGTTCGCTGTTCATGAAACAGTTTGTCGAACGCGGCCTGGCGGATGCGGGGATCAAGCTGATCGCGACCGGCGACGTCACCGATGATGACCTCTTGAACGGAATCGGCGACGCGGCCAAGGGCGTCATCACCGGCCACTTCTATTCCGCCAACCACGATAGCCCCGAAAACAAGGCTTTCGTGGAGGAGGTCCGCAAGTCGAACAACAACATGCGCCCGAACTTCATGTCGGTCGGCGGCTATGACGCCATGCATCTCGCCTACATGGCACTCGAAAAGACGGGTGGCGACACGGACGGCGACAAACTCATCGAAGCCATGAAGGGCGCCGAATGGACCAGCCCGCGCGGACCGATCATGATCGACCCGCAGACCCGCGACATCGTCCAGGACATCTATATCCGCGAGGTGAAAGAAGTCGACGGTGAGCTCTACAACGTCGAGTTCACCAAGTACGAGAAGATCCGCGATCCGAACTCGGCACAGTGAGTTACAGCGAGGGGCCGCTTGCCGGGCCCTCCAATCGCGTGAGGGCCAATGCTGACCATCCTGTTCGACGGCATCGCCTATGGCATGCTCCTGTTCATCCTCGCTTGCGGACTGACGATCACGCTCGGATTGATGAATTTCATCAATCTTGCCCATGGCGCCTTTGCCATGACCGGTGGGTATGTGACCGTCGTGATGATGAACCGATACGGTCTGTCGTTCTATTGGTGCCTGCCGGCGGCCTTTCTCGTCAGTGCCGCTCTGGGAGCAATCCTGGAGCGGACGCTGTACCGGCGCCTCTATACGGCGAGCCACCTCGATCAGGTTCTCTTCTCGGTCGGACTCGTCTTCATGGCCGTTGCCGCGGCCGACTACATTATGGGAGGACAGCAGCAACTGATACAGCTGCCGCCTGAGCTTTCGGGACGGACCGAGGTGCTCGGCGTCGGCATTGGCCGCTATCGTCTCTTCACCATCGTCATCTGCGCGATCCTCGCGATCGCGCTTCAACTGATTCTGTCGAAGACGCGGTTCGGCAGCCGGCTTCGTGCCGCCGTGGATGATCGTCGTGTGGCAATGGGCCTCGGCATCAATGTCTCGGCGGTGTTCGCACTCACCTTCGCTTTCGGTTCCGGCCTTGCAGGGCTCGGCGGCGCCATGGGAGCGGAGATTCTAGGTCTCGACCCGAACTTTCCCCTCAAGTTCATGATCTACTTCCTGATCGTGGTTGCCGTTGGCGGCACCTCCACGGTCAGTGGGCCGTTCCTTGCTGCCATCCTGCTCGGTATCGCCGACGTGGCTGGCAAGTATTACGTCCCGGCAATCGGGCCCTTCGTGATTTACGGCCTGATGATCATCATGCTGATCGTAAGACCGAGCGGATTGTTTGCTCGGGGCGGTGCGCGATGAGCATGCTGGCAGATCAGCATACCAAGCCGATGCCGGAACCGGTATTCGGTTCGGAGCAGGCGCAATCCTTGATGCGCCAGCGCAGCCGCATCCGCTTCTATGAGGTGGTCGTCTGGCTTGCGGCGGTCATCGCCATCTTCGTGCTGCCCTCGAAGATGCTTATCCTGACCGAAATCGCCATACTGGCGCTATTCGCTGTGTCGTTGGATCTTGTACTGGGCTTTGCCGGAATCGTCTCCCTCGGCCACACGGCGTTCTTCGGCGTTGGAGCTTATGTTGCCGGTCTCGTTGCGCGTCATTACTACGCGGAGCCGGTCATAGGCTTGGTGGTAGCGGGGCTTGCGAGCGGGCTGCTGGGTTATGCAACAAGTTTCCTCATCCTGCGCGGCTCCGACCTCACCCGGTTGATGACGACGCTCGGCATCGCCCTGATGCTGGCGGAGGCTGCAAATCAGCTCGGCTGGCTGACAGGCGGTGCAGACGGGCTCAGCGGCTTCAGCCTGGGACCTATCCTCGGCATGTTCGAGTTCGACCTCTGGGGCCGTAACGGCTACATCTACTGCCTAGTGGTTCTGTTCATCTCGACCATGATAGCGCGGCGGATTGCGTTCTCACCCTTCGGCCTGTCCCTCAAGGCGATCAAGGCAAACCCGGTCCGTGCGGCTATGGTCGGCGTTCCCGCCCGCCGCCGCATAATCCTCGTCTACACGATCGCAGCGATCATGGCCGGCTTCGCCGGTGCTCTCCTGACGCAGACGACCTCCTTCGTCTCGCCGGATGTGCTGGCATTCCACCGCTCTGCGGATGTCCTTCTCGTGTTGGTCATCGGTGGCACCGGCTATCTATACGGCGGCATTTTCGGCGCAATCGCCTTCACGCTTCTGCGGGACTGGCTGTCCGTGGTCACGCCGCAATACTGGATGTTCTGGATCGGGCTGTTGCTGATCATCCTGGTTCTTGTAGGACGCAATCGGCTGTCCAACTGGATCGGCTTCCTTCCGGAGCGGCTATCGCGGCTGAAAGGCATGAAGCCATGACCATCGCACTGGAAACCAGGGGATTGAAATGCCGGTTCGGTGCATTCGTGGTCACGAATGATGTGAACCTACAGGTGGAACAGGGTGCCCGCCACGCGCTGATCGGGCCGAACGGCGCCGGCAAGACCACTCTCATCAACCTGCTGACCGGAGTCCTCAAGCCGACCGGAGGCGAGGTTCTGCTGGGAGGCGAGGACATTACGGATCTGCCTGCTCATCAGCGGGTGAAGAAGGGATTGACACGTACGTTCCAGATCAACCAGCTGTTTGTCGATTACACCCCGCTGGAGACGGTGGCGCTGGCGATCAGCGAGCGGGACGGTGTCGGAGGCAATCTCTTTCGCGGTATTGCCAGCTACAGGCAGGCAGTCGACGAGGCGGCGGAACTACTCGGACGGTTCGGCCTCGATGCCGTCATGGGCAGCCGGACGGCGACGCTTCCTTACGGCAAACAGCGGCTTCTCGAGATCGCTCTGGCATTCGCGTCGAAGCCGAAGGTGCTTCTGCTCGACGAGCCTGCTGCCGGCGTTCCCGAAGACGAGCGTCACGAAGTGCTGAGGATCGTCTCGGACCTGCCGGGCGACGTGACCGTCCTGCTGATCGAGCACGACATGGACCTCGTCTTTTCCTTTGCGAGCCGGATTACCGTCCTTGTCGCAGGAGCGGTCTTTGCCGAAGGTTCAGTAGCAGACATCTCCAGCGACACCCGGGTGAAGGCGGTCTACCTCGGAGAGAATGCATGAACCGGCCGCTGCTCGTCATCGATCGCCTCGTCGCCGGCTACGGCGAAGCGAGCGTCCTGGCCGGGATCAGTCTGACGATGGACGAAGGCCGGACGCTGGCCTTGCTCGGCAGGAACGGTACCGGAAAGACGACCCTGGTGGACACCATCGCCGGTTTGACCACTCACCACTCGGGTAGCATCAAGCTGTTGGAGCGCGACATCACCCGCCTTCGCGCCGATCGCCGCGTGGCGGCAGGAATCGGCTGGGTCCCGCAGGAGCGCAACATCTTCAAATCACTCACGGTGGAAGAAAACCTGACCGCCATCGCCCGGTCCGGCCCCTGGACGCTGCCGCGCGTCTTTTCCATGTTTCCACGCCTGGAAGAGCGGCGCCGTAACCTCGGCAGCCAGCTGTCCGGGGGTGAACAGCAGATGCTCGCCGTGGCCCGCGCGCTCATGGTCAATCCCCGGCTTCTCCTGCTGGACGAGCCTCTCGAAGGACTTGCCCCGATCATCGTCGACGAGCTTCTTGCCGCACTTCGCCAGATCGTCGAGGGAGAAGGGATGTCGGCCATCATCATCGAACAGAAGGCACGCAAGATACTGCCCCTGACCGATGACGCCATCATCCTGGACCGTGGCGCGGTGGTCTATTCCGGAACGAGCGCCGAACTGCTCGACAATGATGAGGTCATGGCGCAGCACCTAGGAGTAGGGCGGGCAGCGACACCGGCGTGACAGCGCGAGGATTATCTACTCGACTTGCCGCCGGACCATGAACCGCCTTGCTCCGAGCGAGCATCCTTTCTTCCAGATCCGTTGATCACGAATGTCTGACCTGCATCCCCGGCGCCAGTCCGCTGACATGCGGAACCTTGGGCTCTTCTTCGGGTTGCCCCCTCAGCCTGTCGACACTGGTCGGCGGGGTGGATTCTGTTCCATCTGTTCACCTGGGGACGCCAATGTCGAAGAACGAGACCGTACATTATGATGGCCCGGCTGGAGGCTGGGGTTCGGTGCGAGGGATCGCTCGCATCTTCGCCAAGGAGCTGAACTCGCCGGCGGTTGCCGATACGCTGCGTCGCCAGAACAAACCAGGAGGCTTCATGTGCGTCTCCTGCGCCTGGACGAAGCCGGCCGATCATCACCCCTTCGAGTTCTGCGAGAACGGCGCCAAGGCGACGCTCTGGGAGCTGACGACCCGCCGTTGCACGCCGGAGTTCTTTGCCAAGCATACCGTTACGGAGTTACGCGGCTGGAAGGACCACGATCTCGAACAGGAAGGCCGCCTCACCCATCCGATGCGCTACGATCGCGACAGTGACCGCTATGTCCCCTGTGGGTGGGATGAGGCCTTTTCCGCCATTGGTCAGGAGCTGAAGGCGCTCGATCCGAAGTCCGTGGTCTTCTACGCGTCCGGCCGAGCAAGTCTCGAGACATCTTATCTCTATGCGCTTTTCGCGCGGCTCTACGGCCACAACAACCTGCCCGACAGCTCCAACATGTGTCATGAAACCACGTCGGTCGGCCTGAAGAAGGTCATCGGAGCCTCCGTCGGCACCTCCGTCTACGATGACTTCTCGACCTGCGACGCGATCTTCTTCTTCGGTCAGAACACCGGCTCCAACAGTCCCCGCTTCCTTCACCCGCTGCAGGCGGCGGTCAAGCGCGGCTGCAAGATTGTCACCTTCAACCCAGTCCGCGAAAAAGGGCTGGAGACCATGATCAACCCGCAGAGCCCGACGGAGATGCTGACGGGCAAGGAGACGCAGATCTCCTGCCAATATCATCAGGTCAAGACCGGCGGCGACATCGCGGCCATCATGGGCATGTGCAAGCACGTGTTCGCCAAGGATGACGAAGCCAAGCAGCAGGGCCGCAACGTGATCGACCGAGATTTCGTCGAGCAGCACACCAGCGGGTTCCATGCGTTCGAGGAGACGGTACGCGCAACCAGCTGGGACGAGATCGAGCGGGAATCGGGGCTTGAGCGGGCAGCTCTCGAGGCCGCCGGGCAAGTCTACGTGGATGCCGAACGGGTCATCGGCATTTACGGCATGGGACTGACACAGCAGGTCGGCGGCTTCGAGAGTATCGCCATGCTCGTGAACCTCCTCTTGCTGAAGGGCAATATCGGCCGGGACGGCACCGGCATCTCCCCCGTCCGGGGCCACTCCAATGTCCAGGGGCAGCGGACGGTCGGCATCTCTGAAAAGCCAGAGTTGGTTCCGCTCGACAAGCTTGCGGAGATGTTCGACTTCGAGCCGCCGCGCGAGAAGGGTGTGAACACCGTCGAGGCTTGTGAAGGAATTGTCGATGGCAGCATCCGCGGCTTCGTCAGCCTGGGCGGCAATTTCGTGCGTGCAATCCCCGATCATGACGTCATGGAGGCAGCCTGGACGAAGATGCGCCTGACGGTGCAGATCGCCACCAAGCTCAACCGCAGCCACCTAATCAATGGCGAAGTCGCCTATCTCCTCCCCTGCCTCGGACGCAGCGAGGAGGACGTGCAGGAGGGAGGGCCGCAGACAGTCTCCATGGAGGACAGCTTGAGCTGCATCCACGGCTCTGTCGGCAAGCACAAGCCGGCGAGCGAGCATCTATTGTCAGAGCTCGCCATCGTGGCCGGCTTGGCGAAGGCCACGCTCCCCCCCAATCCGAAGGTGAAGTGGGATGAATGGCGGGGCGACTATGGAAAGGTCCGCGATCTGATCGAGGAGACCTACCCGGACAAGTTCCACGACTTCAACAAGCGCCTGTTCACGCCGGGAGGTTTCTACCGGGGAAACAGCGCGCGGGAGCGGATCTGGAAGACGGAGAGCGGCAAGGCCGAATTTACGGTACCGGAAGCACTGTCTGCGGCAGGCTTCGAGGACCGGGACGGCCGCTATCGCCTGATGACGCTTCGCAGCAACGACCAGTTCAACACGACCATCTACGGCTACAGCGACCGCCTGAGGGGCATCGAAGGGACGCGCAATGTCTTGCTGATCGACCCAAAGGAGATGGAAAAGCTCGGTCTTCAGGAGGGCCAGTTGGTTGGGCTGCAGACGGATATCGAGGATGGCCGGGAGCGCAAGGTGGAAGGTTTGAAGGTCCTGCCTTTCCAGCTGCCCGACGGTTGCGTCGCAGGCTACTATCCGGAACTCAACCCGCTCATCCCTCTCTCACTCCATGAGAGGCTGTCCCAGACACCGGCGTCGAAGGCTGTGCCTATTCGAATCCTGCCGTGACTGTTGTTGCCAGGATGGCCTGACCTTCCGGAACCTCGGAACGCCGTGCTTTGCCGGCGTCCTCGGTGGCTCCGGAGGATCAGCTGCAGTTCCTTGATACTTGTCAATGCCAGAAGATCTCCCGGCACTAAGGTGCGCCGCCTGGACAGGCGGTCGTCGCCTGCCTTTGACATGGCTGCCCGGCCCTCGATAAATGGCCGGATGAAATCGAAGGATGAGAAGATGATCGCCGACCGTATCCGTCGCCCCGCGCTCCTTGACAAGATCGTTTCGGCGGAGGAGGCGGCAGCCCTGATCAAGGACGGGATGATCATCGGCATGAGCGGGTTCACCCGCGCCGGCGATGCCAAGGCAGTTCCCATCGCCATGGCAGCGCGCGCCCGCACAGAACCCTTCAAGATTACGCTGATCACCGGCGCGTCTCTTGGCCACGATGTCGATCGGATGCTGACCGAGGCAAAGGTACTCGCCCGCCGCATGCCTTTCCAAGCGGATCGGACCCTACGCGCCGCCATCAACCGCGGCGAAGTGATGTTCATCGATCAGCATCTGTCAGAAACGGTGGAGCACCTCCGCTCCAATCAGCTCGGTCCAATCGACTATGCCATTGTCGAGGCTGCTGCCATCACCGAAGAGGGAAACATCGTTCCTTCGACCTCGGTCGGTAACTCCGCGAGCTTTGCGGTTCTTGCCAAGAAGATCATCGTCGAGATCAATCTCAGCCAGCCGGCTGAACTGGAAGGCCTGCACGACATCTACTTCCCCGGCAAGCGACCAACCCGTGTGCCGATCCCGGTCGTAACCTGCGACAGTCGCGTTGGGTTCCCATTCGTGCCGATTGATCCCGACAAGATCGCCGCGATCGTAGTCACTGACGAGAAGGACAGTGCGTCAACCATAGAGCCGCAGGATGCCGACACCAGCGCGATCGCCTCGCACCTCATCCGCTTCTTCGAGGACGAGGTCAAAAAAGGCAGGCTGGACCTGACTCTGCAACCGCTGCAGGCTGGTATCGGCACAATTGCCAACTCCGTACTGACCGGTCTTGCCGATGGCCCGTTTCATCACCTGCGCATGTACAGTGAAGTGCTGCAGGACAGCACCTTCGAGCTCTTCGACGCGGGAAAGCTCGCCTTCGCCTCCGGATCGTCCATCACCCTTTCGACTGCGTGCGCCGAGCGGGTCTTTGCGGACTTCCACAAGTACAAGGAGCACCTGGTGCTCCGGCCGCAGGAGATCAGCAACCATCCTGAAGTCATCCGCCGGCTGGGGGTGATCGGCATCAATACGGCGCTGGAACTCGACATCTACGGCAATGTCAACTCGACGCATGTCAACGGCACGCACATGATGAATGGCATCGGCGGATCCGGCGACTTCGCGAGGAATGCCTTCCTGTCGATCTTCGTCACGAAATCGCTCGCCAAGGAGGGCAAGCTGTCGTCTATCGTCCCCATGGTGCCGCATGTCGATCACACCGAGCATGATGTCGACATCATCGTCACGGAGAACGGGCTCGCCGACCTGCGTGAGCTGGCGCCACGGGAGCGGGCAACGGAAATCATCCAGAACTGCGTTCATCCCAGTTTCCGGGAAGCTTTGATGAGCTACTTCGAACGCGCCTGCGCGCGCGGCGGCCACACGCCACATCTCCTGGAAGAGGCGCTGTCCTGGCACACCCATGCCCAGGCGACGGGGACAATGCACAAGAGCTAGCGATTGTCGGCACCTTCTCAACAATTCGAGTGAAGGCTTCGTCCGACCGCGCTTTCAGCTGGTGGCATGGAGATGGTGCACGGGTCCATGACCGGACCCCACATCGAGTTCCCTGGAACGATCGATCGCTGATGCGAGGTACAGCTTGGCCGTTCGGACGGCGGCCACGACATCATTGCCCTTGCCCAGTTCGGCAGCAATCGCGCTGGAAAGCGTACATCCTGTCCCATGGGTATTGGAGGTCTGGAACCGCCGCCCTTCAAGCCATGTAAGGCCCGCGGGATTTGCAAGGACGTCGGGACTCTCATCCTCCGGAAGATGGCCCCCCTTGACCAGCACGGACCGGGCACCGAGGGCTCTAATCGCTTCCGCCTGTTCAGCCATCGTTTGGCGATCCCGCGCCTCTGGCTCTCCCAGAAGGGCGGCTGCTTCGGGAAGATTCGGCGTCACCACCGTGGCAAGTGGCAGGAGGCGATCCCGAAGCGCTGAGACCGCCTGTTCTGCGAGAAGCGAGGCGCCGCCCTTGGCGATCATCACTGGGTCGAGCACGATCGGCACGCCGGGCTGCCGGGACAGGATGTCGGCCACGGTCTCGGCGATGTCCGCATTTGCGATCATGCCGATCTTAACGGCATCGACGCGGACGTCGTCGAAAACGGCCTGGATCTGATCAGCAACGAAGCCCGCCGGAACGATCTGGACGCCGTAGACGCCTTTCGTGTTCTGCGCGGTGAGGGCGGTCACGACCGCCATTCCATAGGTACCGCGAGCCGCGAAGGTCTTCAGATCGGCCTGTATGCCTGCCCCGCCGGACGGGTCGGAGCCGGCAATGGAGAGAATGTTCGCAATCATGGCCGCGCCTTTTCTATTTCCTGGATCAGGGCACGGGCTGCACTGCGTGGATCGGGCGTGCCGCAGACGGCGGAGACGACGGCAAGGCCGGCGGCTCCAGCGGCGATGACCGAAGCGGCATGCTCCATCTTCAGTCCACCAATCGCGACTGCCGGAACCGGTGAGACGGATACGATATGGGCGAGACCGTCCAGGCCGATTGGTTGCTTGTGATCCGGCTTGGTCCCGGTGGCGAAGACCGGCCCAACGCCGACATAGTCGACGATACCCGGATCCACCTCGTGCGCTAGTTGTTCAGTCTCGACGGAAAGGCCAATGATCAGTTGATCGCCGATGGCAAGCCGCGCCGCAGCTGCCGACATGTCTTCCTGCCCGACATGCACGCCGTCTGCACCGATCTCGAGTGCGGCCTCTACGTCATCATTGACGATCAGCGCTATTCCGTATCCGGCCAGGGCGGCTTTGAGCGCCTTGCCTGTCTCGATCAGGCTCGTCCGGTCGGCGCGCTTGTCTCGAAGCTGTATCATGGTGGCGCCGCCTTCCGCGGCAAGGCGCGCAGTCTCGACCATGCCCACCGAGCGGCAAAGATCGGGATCGAGGACGACATAGAGCGACAGGTCAAAAATCTTCATTCCGCTCGTATCCTTGCTTCCGATTCCAGCCTCTGCGGACCGATCGCCGCCAGCGCATCGAGGAACAGGGGCGGGAAGGAGCCTGGGCCCTCGGCACGGTGGCTGGCATCCTCACCACAAACGGCGAACAACGTCATGGCGGCGACGGTCGCCTCCAGCGGCCGGCCCGGCGCGACGGCGGCGAAGGCTCCGGTAAGGCAGGTCAATGCGCAGCCCAGCGCGGTAACCTTCGGCATGAGCGCGGAGCCTCCCTCGATCCAAACGCGGCGCCGTCCATCCGTGACGAGATCGATCTCGCCGGTGACGGCAACGACGCAGGCGAAGCGTCGGGCAAGATCCACGGCCGCCGCTTCTGCCGCCAGGCTGCTGTCACGGCTGTCAACGCCTTGTCCCCTGCTCTCAAGGCCAGCGAGTGCCATGATTTCCGAAGCATTTCCTCGGACAATGGTCGGCTGGAGATCAAGGAGTTCGCCTACAGCTTGGCGACGAAAGTTCGTGGCATAGTGGGCGACCGGATCAAGGACCCAAGGCTTGCCTGTCTCCTTTGCCGCGCCGGCGGCACCTTTCATGCCTGGGACGTCAGCCGCCCACAATGTGCCGATATTGATCGTGACTGCCGCTGCAACCCGGGCAAACTGAGCAGCCTCCTCCTCGGCGCTGACCATGGCCGGAGACGCGCCGGCAGCGAGAAGGACATTCGCGGCAATGTTCATCGACACATCATTGGTGATGCATTGGATGAGCGGGTTGCTTGCGCGCAGCGCCTCCAGCAATGTCCCGCAACTGGAAGGAAAATCGGTCAAGAGAAACGCCTTTCTTCGTCCAGCGAGGTAAGGCAACGGTATCTCGACCCGCGACTCCCTCCGCCAGCATGATCTGGTTCAGGTTCAAAGGGTGCTTCTCAGCCCGCTTCAGCGGACGCCCCCGTCTGTTCGCAACTTAGGAAGAATTGGGCCGGTTGTCACTCTCGAAAGCGTCCCGAACTGCACGGTGCAGGGTGCGGCCCATGCTGGCTCGCGTCGCGCGGACGTCGCTCCGGTGCACCTAGGACGCGAGGCGGGACGAGAGCAGCGCGAAAGCTTCGTAAGGCGCGAGGCCAAGGGTCTCCCCAACCTCCTTAACCGGCGAGTAATTGCTGATCAGGGGACGGCCGCGTCGGTGGAGTTCATCCGGAAGTTCGATCGTAATCGTGCGTGGAGTAAAATTGGCGATTACCAGCAGTTCCTCGTCCTCCAGCGTGCGCGTGTAGACGAAGACGTCATGATGGTGATCCAGCCAGGCCTGATAGCGACCGTAGACAATGACGGAATGCTGCTTGCGCAGCGAAACCAGCTCCCGGTAATGCGCCCAGATCGATCGATCGTCAGCCACCTGGCTGGCTGCATTCAGCGTCGCGTAGTTGGGATTAACCTCAATCCACGGGGAGCCGGTCGTGAAGCCGCCGTGAGGATCGGCGCTCCACTGCATGGGCGTTCGCGCATTGTCGCGGCCGCTCTCATTGGCACCGCGGATGAAATCCTCCGTCGAAAGGCCAGCCTCGACGTGCAGACGATGCATGTTGAGGGTTTCGATGTCCTTGTATTGGTCGAGGGACGTGAAGGAGACGTTCGTCATGCCGATCTCTTCCCCCTGATAGATGAACGGCGTGCCCTTCATCAGGTGCAGCACGGTCGCCAGCATCTTGGCCGATTCAACATGATATCCCGTGGCATCCCCATATCGTGACACGGCGCGCGGCAGGTCATGATTGCCCCAGAACAGGGAGTTCCAGCCGTCTTCTGCCAGAGCATGTTGCCACTTGCCGAGGACGGCCTTCAGCTTCACCAGATCGACGGGCTTTGGTCGCCACTTGCCGTGGGTCTCGTCCCAGCTCTGGGTGACGTGTTCGAACTGGAAGACCATGGAGAGTTCCCTGCGGTCCCGCCCTGAGTAGAGCAGGGCGGAATCAGGCGTCGCGCTCCAGGCCTCGCCGACTGTCAAAACGTCCCGCTCTCCGAATGTCTCGCGGTTCATTTCCTGCAGGTAATCATGGAGGTGCGGGCCGTCTGCGGTGATGCCGGCGTCGACCTCCTTGCCGATCAGGTCGATCACGTCCATCCGGAAACCGGCAATACCTCGATCAAGCCACCAGTTCATCATGCGGTAGATTTCGGACCTGACCTCCGGGTTCTTCCAGTTGAGGTCCGGCTGCCGCCTGGAAAACAGGTGAAGGTAATATTCGCCGGTGCGGGGATCGAGCGTCCAGGCTGAACCTCCGAAGGACGACGTCAGATCATTGGGAGGCCCGCCATCGGCTGACGGCGGCCGCCATATGTAGAAATTGCGCAGGCGGCTTTCGCGCGAACTGCGGGATTCGGCGAACCATGGGTGCTCGTCGGAGGTATGATTGACCACCAGATCCAGAAGGATCCCGATGCCGCGCTGACGCGCCTCGGCGACCAGTTTGTCGAAATCAGCGAGGGTACCGAATTCATCTGCGATGTTCTGATAATCGGATATGTCGTAGCCGTTGTCGTCCATCGGCGACTTGTAGATGGGCGACAGCCATAAAACGGTGACGCCAAGGGACTGCAGATAGTCCAGCCGACCGATGATGCCGGGAATGTCGCCAATCCCATCGCCGTTGCTGTCGCAGAAGCTGCGCGGATAGATCTGGTAGACGGTTGCCGCGTGCCACCATTTTCGCTCGATGATCGAGATGGTTTTTGGCTTGTTGACAAGCTCTTTCATGGGCGGCTCCGATATCGACATCACAATCCGCAACGCAGGATTGGCGGGCCGGTTCCCGTTTGCCGGAACATTGAGCCATCCTGTCTGTTAGCCATACGACTTACTTACACAGGAGGTCGTCATGAACAGCAAACTCCCACCCGTCCCCGACGAGAACCGCAGCGACAAGGGCACCGGCGAGCGTTCCGCCGCCAGCCTTTCCAAGGGCAGCCCCGTCGACCCACGCGAAAAGAATTTCGGCAAGCAGGGCCAACAGGGCAACAGCAAGGTGAACACCACGCATCAAGGCTACCAGCAGGACCGTTAGGAGCGTTGCATGCCTACATCGCAAAAGACGCCGGCCAGCATCCGGCAGGGAGGACCCGGCTCCTCGCACGAAAACGCCAAGGCGCCACTCGACTTGAAGAAGCCGCCGGCTGATCCAGACAATGGTTCCCGCAGCAAGGTCTCGGGCGGAGGTGGCGAACATGACAGCCATCACACCCATGACTCAGTACGTAAAGGCGGCGGCAGCCACTAGACAACATGGGATAACCGGCACCACGGATCGGTGCCGGTTTCTCCTGGACCATACTCTATGCCGCTCGCGGCTGACCGATGTTATCGTAACAGACCTTGGCCGCCATCGACGTAGATCGGAACGCCGGTCACATGTCTCGCCCTGTGCGAAGCGAGGAACAGGATCACGTCAGCAACATCCATGGAGGCGCCCGGTTTGCCCTCGGTCAGAGGGATGTCGCCCTCCGGCCATTCTACGGGAACGGCCGTCTTGCCTGGATTACGAATGCTGGTGTTGTCATCGATCTCGGTGTCAATCTTGCCGGGGCAGACCGCGTTGATCCGTATCTTGTACCTGCCCAACTCGAGCGCGAGCTGCTTCGTCATGGCAACCTGTGCGGCCTTGGTGGCCGAATAGGCGGTGGCGCCCGGCGAACTAAACGTCCGGTTGCCATTGATGGAGGAGACGATGATGATGGACCCGCCACCGCGCGCTTTCATGATGGGAACGGTCGTGTGGAGCGTGAGATATGTGCCGCGCAGATTCACAGCGATCGTCTGATCCCATTCATCGGGCTGGAGAGTGTCGATGGGGGCCCACACTCCGTTGATGCCGGCATTGGCGACAACGATGTCCAGGCGGTCAAAAGCATCGATCAGGCGTGTTACGGCGCTGCTCATCTGCGCCTCGTCGGAAACATCGGCCTCAAGGACGACGGCCTGCCCGCCCTGACTGGTGATTTCAGTAGCAGCGTCTTCCAGATCCTTCCGCGTGTGGCCGAGAAGGCCGACCTTCGCCCCCTGAGCGGCAAGGGTAATGGCTGATGCACGGCCAATTCCTGATCCGGCACCCGTCACCAGGGCCACGCGAGATTGCAGTTCCATGTTGGCTCTCCATTTCCGCCCGATCGCTGAGGTGGCTAGCTGGTTGTCACGCTTCCAGAAGCCGAAGCCCATTTCGATATTTTTCGCCGTCGCCTCCCGTGCGCTCGGCAGTTGCCAGATTGTCCCTCAGGTCCGCGAGCTTAACCTTCCGAGCCAAAGGATTTGCCGCCGCCCTCCTTACCAAGTCAGCGTGGGACTCTCCGTCCCTCCGGGTAAGAGCGTCCACTGCCGCCAGAACGGCTGGCGCAAATCCCTCCTGCTGCAAGCGCTCGAGTGTCCATTCCGGGGCGTTCTCGGGGACGTCGTGGAGCCAGGCAATGATCTGCTCGACGTCGTCGGCGACGGATGCAGCAACACGGGCGACATGATCAAGCAGAGGTTCGCCGCCCTTCTTCACCCGGCCAGCAAGAGCCGCTTCCGCAATCTCGCGTGCATGTGCGACATCGGACTTCATCGCCGGTCCTCGGCAAATTGTTCTGCGGTACCGATGGGGGATAGCCAGTGCTCACGGCGCTTGATCCAGATCTCGTACGTCGGCTCAAGATCCGTAGGGGCCATATCAAGCGAGCCAACTCGGATCTCGACTTCTCCCTCGCCGGGATTGAATAATCGCGAGCCGCAGGTTCGACAGAAGCCCCGGCCCTCAAAAACGGTGATGTCGCCGCTGCTTTCGAACGCGTGCGCCGGCCAGACTGCAAATGTCACGAAGCTGGAGCCGCTTTCCTTCCTGCAGTCGGCACAGTGGCAGAGGCCGACCCTCAACGGCGGACCTTTCACTGAGTAGGTGATTTCGCCGCAGAGGCAGCGTCCGGAACGGATAATCATCCAGGCCTCTCCCCTCATCATCACTGCGGATCAAGCCAGTTACGCTGATTCTCGCACCGTGAACGGCCTCATTGCCCCATTCGTTCCGCGCCGCTTGCTCTTGGAAACGGGATGGCCCTTGGCTGCACGCGGCGGACCTCCTAAATGGCTAGGGCAACATAACTTCGACAGGTGCCGCCTCATGGAATGGCGAAAGGTTTCGGAACAATGACATCGATCCTCTGCGTGGCGCTCAACCCGTCCATCGACATCGCCAATGAGGCATCGAGAATAGTTCCCACCAAGAAGGTCAGGACGCGCAATCAACGGCAGAACATAGGGGGCGGGGGCGTGAACGTCGCGCGCGTCCTCGCAGAGATGGGCGACACTTGCGATCTGCTGGTCATGGCGGGTGGCGCGACCGGCGAAGTCTTCCTCGACGCCGTGAAGAAGCTGCCAGTCAACCTCCACACCGTCAGAATTGCCGGCTCGACCCGGATCGCTTTCATGGTCAAGGACATGGAGACGGGGGAGGAGTTCCGTTTCGTTCCGGAGGGGCCTGTGGTCTCCCCGGCGGAATGCGAGGAGGCTCGCCGGTTCCTCGATACTGGCGCCTGGGATTACGTGGTGCTCAGCGGAAGCGTTCCGCGGGGAATGCCGAAGGATGAGTACGCGTCCATGGTGCGGCAGTTGGCGGGGCGCAACTGCAGGATCATCCTCGATACTTCTGGTCCGGCCTTGAAAGCCGCGCTGGACGTTGGAGGGCTTTTCCTGATCAAGCCAAGCCTCGACGAACTTGAAGGAATCGTCGGGCGCAGCCTGAGCCTAGAGGAAGCAATCAAGGTCTGCCAGGAATTCATCGCGCGGGGCTCTGTGCAATATGTCGCCGTGTCCCTGGCGCGAGAGGGCGCCGTGCTGGTCAGTGCGCAAGATCATCTCAAGCTACCCTCGTTCCAGGTGAAGGTGGGTTCGACGGTTGGCGCAGGCGACAGCTTCGTTGGTGGAATGCTCTGGGCGCTTATCCACGATTATCCGGTGCGGGAGGCTTTCCGGGTGGGTGTAGCCGCAGGAGCCGCGACCGTTATGAGCGAGGGCACGGACCTATGCCGCCGGGAGGACGTCCTCATGCTCTACCAGCATGGCGAAGACGCTCTCGACTCAGCTGGGCTAACCTCGCCAAGAAGCGTGCAGAAGGGCCGCCAGCCCTGACATCACGTGAACCCCGGCCGAACTGATGCGTTGTGGGAGCAACGGACAACATCAGGAGCCGACCCGTGGACATTATTCGCATCTTGCTTGCCTTCCTGCTGCCGCCGCTCGGAGTCTTCCTCCAGGTCGGACTCGGGCTGCATTTCTGGCTGAACATCCTGTTGACGTTGCTGGGGTGGCTGCCGGGCATTGTTCACGCCCTCTGGGTCATCCTCAAGAAATAGGGCCCTTCCTTCCGTCA
The DNA here is from genome assembly GCF_902502825.2 of Pseudorhizobium flavum. The sequence continues at coordinate 3,685,747 of NZ_LR723670.1, read as the reverse complement.
TCACCCATTTTTGAACCGCCGCTGACGTCGCAGCGTCGCGAGCAGCCCATCCTGTGCTAGTATTTGCGAAACGCAGGAACGGAGCCGCCATGCTTGCCACGCTTGCAATGCTTTTTTCCCTCCCGGGCGCAGCGGCCTGGGCGATTGCTGCAGAGAATGGCGGGGAGGTCGATGTGGAGCTGTTGCTGGCCGTCGACGTATCCCGGTCCATGGACTACGAAGAAGTCCGCATGCAGCGCGAAGGCTATATCGCGGCGATCCAGCACCCGGACTTCATCAACGCAGTCCGCGGCGGCCTGCTCGGCCGGATCGCTGTCAGCTATTTCGAATGGGCAGGCGTAGTCGATCCATCTTCCCGGATTGATTGGCAGACCATTGAGACTGCTGAAGACGCCAAGGCTTTTGCGGCCCGGCTTCAGGAGAGGCCGATCATCACCAACCGGAGAACATCGATCTCCGCCGCGATCGAGGAAGGTACGATCGCCCTCCTATCTAACCGCTATGCCGGAATGCGCCGTGTCATCGATGTTTCCGGGGACGGGGCCAATAACGTGGGGCAGCCGGTGGCGCTCGCCCGTGACAAGGCTGTCGCGGCAGGCATCGTCATCAACGGACTGGCGATCATGCTGCGTCCCTCGACCACCGTCGCTCTCGATCAATACTATGCTGACTGTGTCATCGGTGGACCTGGCTCTTTCGTGCTGCCGGTTCATCGCGTCGAGGATTTCACGACTGCTATCAGGCGAAAGCTGGTCCTTGAGATCAGTGACCGCGGAGCTTCCTCCGACCCTATCCCGATTGACGACCCACAGACGGACTGTTTGGTTGGCGAGCGGCAGTGGCAGAACCTGTTCGACCGGTAGCAAGCTGCCGTCCTTCGACGTTGGGTCTTCAGGGAGGGCTAGATCTCCGCTGCTTCCTCCTCCTCCGACGCGGTACCCAAGAGATCCGTCATTCGAGAGCGCACATCGCAACGCAATCCGTCAGAGCGATACTCGAGGGTAACCTCCGCATCCAACTGCTGCGACAGCACGCGCTCGATCATAACAGTGCCGAAACCCTCGCGCGACGGTTGATCGACTGTTGGACCGCCCTGCTCAGTCCAGGTGAAGGTGAAGGTGAAGGGTGCGTCGCCTTCTCCGAAGCACCAGCGAATGTCTATCCGCCCAGCGTCCGTCGACAAGGCTCCGTATTTGGCGGCGTTGGTGCAAAGCTCGTGCAGCGCCATGGAAAGCGACAAGGCTATTTTCGAGGCGACCTCCAGATCGGCCCCGTCGATGGAGAAACGCGGATGCGCCGGATCCTCGAAAGGCTGTATCGCCGTCTCCACGGTGGCTTTCAGTGACGCGCTCTGCCAGTTCTTCGTCAGCAACTGATGGGCTCCCGCCATGGCATGCAGTCGGCGGAAGAACGCTTCGGAGGCTTCCTCCATGGATTGAGAAGACCGAAATGTCTGCCTAGCGACCGCCTGGACCATGCTCAAGATGTTCTTGATGCGATGGTCGAGCTCGCGGATCAGCATCTGCCGCATCCGGTCGTCCTTCTGCTGCTGCTCCCTGCGGAGGGCCAGTTCGTCCATGAAGGCGTCGATGGCGCCGCCGATTGTCTCAAAGGTCCCGTCGCCGCTCATGCCGGTACGGGCAGACTCGTTGCCAGCGCGCCAGGCATTGATGGATCTAACGAGCTGGCGTGCGGGCCGGCGGATCAGCGCATGGCCTGCCCACCAGACGACGAGGAATGGTCCTACGATCGCAAGCGCAATAACAGCCAAGCCGAAGCGCGTGACTTTCCCCACCTGCTGGAGCCCGCTTTCCACCGACGTGCCGGCGCTGACGTAGAGGCTCTCCTGATCCGGATAGTAGCCGATTACGCGTCGCGTGCCGTCCTGGCTTGTCAGCTCGAGCGTGCCTGGGACCGAGGCCCGCACCAGCCGCTGGTACTCCTCGGGAATGGGAGTGCCTACGAACCGCTCGGGAAATGGTTCGCGCGCCAGGATAATCCCATTGCGATCGGCGATGGTAAGCGCATTGCCGCCAAAGAGCTCCCGCTCACGAACACGAGCCCCCAACCAGTTCAGGTCGAGGTAGGCGACGACCACTCTCGCAGTCCGCTCACCCTCCAGCACCGGCAGGGCGAGCGGTAGCGCGGGCTCCCCGGTGATCCGGTCTATGATGTACGTCCCGACGATGAATTCCTTCCGGTCAACGGCGTCGCGAAAATAGTCACGGTCGGAAAAGTCGGTAGCGCTCGTCGGCTGGGAGGCGCACTGGAGCGCGCCGCTGCTGTCCAGGACGGTAATGCTCTCGATCATGTCGAGCTTGTCGTCGACGATCCGCAGATAGTCGCTGCATGGTCGGCCTGGTCCGGTTCGGGTAATGGGAACGGTCGACAGGACCTCAAGCGTGCTCCGCACTGAGGAGACGATGCGACGCACCTCAAGCGACGCCACATGGCCGGCGGTGAGGGCGTTGATGTGAATCTCGCGATAGGCAGCCTGCCGTGCAGATATCAGGTTGTAGATCAACACCAGCATTGCCGGCATCAGGGCAAGAAGCGTCAGGAGTAGCAGCCGCGCCGTGACCGACCTTCTTTTCATCGCGTCCCCCGTTAGGCCGCCGCGCCCTCTGCATCTTCACCTGTAGCTCCACCGGCCCGCCAAGTCCGCGAGAGCTCTGAAAACACAGAGGCAGTCTGCTTCAAGCGGCGCAGTATAACTAGTGGCCGCTTGATCTCAAGCCGCGTTGTTCTAGCTATGTCACGGTGGTCTTGCTGCGCAGCTCACCTGATCCCTGCGCGGGGACGCATCCGGGCCATGCTCGCGATCGGCGACGGGGAGCAAGGACTTGGCGACGGGAGTGAATACCGAGTTGGATCACGACCAGCATCGGACGCAACGGTTCATGATCGGACTCGGGCGCGGCGGCGCCGGAGCCTTGATTTTCGGGCTCCCGATGCTGATGACGATGGAGCTCTGGCACCTGGGATTCTACATCGAGCGGTATCGTCTGCTTCTCCTCCTCCTCCTCAACATTCCGCTGCTGCTCGTACTCGCCCATCGGATAGGATTCGAGGAGACCTTCACCTGGCGGGAGGCTGCCCGCGACGCCGTGATTGCTTATGCCATCGCCATCGTGATGAGCGTCCTCGTTCTGCTGCTCTTCGGCAACATCAAACCGGGAATGCCGGATAGTGAAATACTCGGAAAGATAGCCATCCAAGCAGTGCCGGCGAGTATCGGCGCACTGCTTGGAAGATCGCAATTCGGCGGCCAGAATGACGAGGAGGCCGAGCAGCAGGACGAAAAAGAGGATAGCGAAATCAGCACCAGCTACGGACGGGAACTGTTCATGATGGCGATCGGCGCTCTCTTTCTCAGCCTCAACGTGGCGCCGACTGAGGAGATTATCCTCATCTCCTTCAAGATGACCGCATGGCATGCACTTGTGATGATCGTTGCATCCATCCTGATCATGCACGGCTTCGTCTATGCCGTCGCCTTTCGCGGTACGCATGAACTGACGGAAGATACACCGGGGTCACACGCTTTCATCCGCTTCACGCTGCCGGGATACATGGTGGCGCTCGGCATCAGCTTCTATGTCCTGTGGACATTCGGCCGACTGGACGACACTGCTGGCATGCAGGCATTGATGTCTGCGATCGTCCTCAGTTTCCCAGGTGCGATCGGCGCGGCCGCTGCACGCCTTATTCTGTAGAGCCTCGATGACAAAGACCTTCAAGAACCGTCATGTCGAATCCGGCAAGGCCCACTGGGTAGAATGGGCCACGGGAGTGGTTTCCTTCCTGCTCGTCCTGTCGATGATCGGCTGGATCGCGATGGACGCCCTGGTGCGGGACGATGTCCCGCCGAGCTTCCAACTAACGGTGACACGGACCGCTGCAGTCGAGGGCGGCTACCGGCTGGAATTCGACATCCTCAATCAGGGTACATCGACAGCGGCAGCCGTGCTGGTGCGGGCGGATGTCGTCGATGAGGGACAGATTGTCGATACCGCCGAGGTTACACTGGACTACGTCCCTGGGCGCTCAACGGCAAGCGGTGGCCTTTTCCTCCTGCAGGATCCGGCAGGACAAGAGGTCCGGCTGCGGGCTCTCGGTTATACCGATCCCTGATCAGCTTCAGTAGGGCAGACCGACATAATTTTCTGCCAGCGCCGTCGAGGCGGCGGTCGAGTGAACCAGATAGTCGAGTTCCGCCTCCTGAACCCGCTGTTCGAAACCACCGGTTCCCGGAAACCGGTGAAGCATCATCGTCATGGACCAGGAGAACCGTTCCGCTTTCCAGACCCGTTTCAGGGCACGGTGGGAATAGGCATCGACGCCCGAAGAAGACCGGTCGAGGTAGAACTCCCGCAAACCTTCGAAGAGGTAATGGACGTCACTGGCGGCGAGATTGAGTCCCTTGGCCCCGGTAGGGGGCACGATATGGGCCGCATCACCCACCAGGAACAGCCGGCCGAAACGCATGGGCTCGGCGACAAAGGAACGCAATGGAGCGATAGACTTCTCGAAGGAGGGGCCTGTGATCATAGCCTCCGCATGCCGGACGGGCAGGCGGGCGCGCAATTCGTCAAAGAACCGCTCATCGCTCCAGTCCTCCGGCCGTTCATCGAGCGAGCACTGGATGTAATAACGGCTGCGGGTGGGGGAGCGCATGGAACAGAGCGCGAAGCCTCGAGGATGGTTCGCATAGATCAGTTCATGGCTGACCGGCGGCACATCGGCGAGGATGCCGAGCCAGCCGAAGGGATAGACCTTCTCGAAGGTCCGGAGTGCGGCTTCCGGGACTGATTTGCGGCTGATCCCATGGAAGCCGTCGCATCCGGCTATGAAATCGCAATCGAGGCGATGCGTGACCCCATCCTTCTCATAGGCGACATGGGGATGCTCGCCGTCGAACGCATGGGGCAGGACGTTGGCCGCCTCGTAGATCGAGACTGCACCGCTGGCCTCGCGTTTCTGCATCAGGTCCTGGGTGACCTCTGTCTGACCGTAGACCATCACGCGCTTTCCGGTCAGCGCGTGCAGATCGATCCTGTGATCCTGCCCATCAAAGGCGAGCGAAATGCCATCGTGAGGCAGGCCTTCGGCATGCATTCGCGCGCCGGCCCCGGCCCGATCGAGAAGCTCGACCATGCCCTCCTCCAGAACGCCGGCACGCACGCGCCCCAGCACATAGTCCTTGGTAACCCGCTCCAGGATGATGTTATCAATGCCGGCATCGGTAAGCAGTTGGCCGAGGAGCAGCCCTGACGGCCCGGATCCGATAATGACGACCTGTGTACGCACGATGTCCTCCCTCGCCTGGAACTGACAAAAGCTAACCCGCCGCACACTCTGCAGAAATGGACATTCCTACCAACTTATGGGACAAACCCAACATTCTTCGGAATGCAGTATCAAGAAGATGTCCATACCAACTTACGATCTTTACGGCGAGAAGAGGCCTCAGGAAGCTGATTTCTGGGTGCATTGCGAAACGATTGCGGCGCGAAGCAGTGCGTATCGGTGGGAGATCAGGCCTCACCGGCACGACAGCTTCTTTCAATTCCTGTACATCCGGACCGGATCGGGTGATGCTGACGTCGCGGGTGAACGGATCCTGCTCACCCCACCGTGCGTGGTCCTGATGCCGCCTGGCGTGAGCCACGGTTATCGCTTTTCCAAGGATATCGAAGGCTTCGTGATAACGGTGGTCGCCGACAGGTTGCCGATCACGGCACGTGTTCCGCAGAACCGGGGAGATTGGCTCTCACGGCCGCGAATGGCGGTCATCGAAGCCAAGGAAGCGCCCTATCTGGATGCGACCGTCCAGCGCATTGCCGAGGAGTTTGAGAAACATCGCGGTGAACGCCGCAGCCTGATGGGGTCTCTTCTGACCACCGCTATCCTTATAATCGACAGCTCGGCTGCCCCGCCCGACAACGAGGCCCGTCATGACGCAAAGCAGGCGCGGGTGGAGGCACTCAGGACTCTCATTGCGGAACGGTTTCGCGATCAGCTGACCGCGGAAGACTACGCGCGCCTGCTCAACCTGTCGGTAACACACCTCAATCGCGTGGTTCGCGAGGTCACGGGACAAACCCTTCACGACTTCATCATGACGCGCGTGGTGGACGAGGCCAGCAGGGCGCTCCTATTCACGCCGGCAAGCATCAAGCAGATTGCCGTCAGCCTCGGATTTGCGGATCCCGCCTACTTCTCGCGCTGGTTCCGCAAGCGGACCGGTCGGACGCCTGGCCAGTTCAGATCCGATGAACGCGCAAGCCTTGAGCGCTAACGGACCAGGATTGCCCGGAAATCGTTCACGTTCGTACCGGTGGGGCCGGTCACGAAGAGATCATCTATGGCCTCGAACGCGATGAAGCTGTCGTGGCCTGCAAGGACTAAGCGGGCATCGAGATCGCGGGCGCGCAATCGACGGACCGAGTTGCCGTCGGCAAAGGCGCCGGCATTCGCTTCGGAGCCGTCTATTCCGTCCGTATCGGCTGCGAGTGCGACGACCGGATAGCCATCGATCGACAGCGCCAAGGACAGTGCGAACTCGCCGTTCCGACCACCGCGCCCGCCTCTCCCGTCGAGGGTCACGGTCGTTTCTCCGCCGGAGAGGAGAATGGCAGGCCGTTGGAAGGGGCGATTGCGGTCGCAGATCTCGCGAGCAATGGCAGCATGAACCCGCGCCACATCCTGAGCCTCCCCCTCTATGGAGTCGGAGAGGATGTGCGCATGGATGCCGTGGCGGCGCGCCACTTCGGCCGCGGCCTCGAGCGAAACCGCGGCCGAAGCGATCACGTGATGTTCGTTGCGGCTGAAGACCGCGTCGTGGGGATGGGGTGCATCCGCTGCGGGAGATTGCAGATGGGCCAGCATGCGTTCTGGAAGACGCAGTCCGTACTGGACGACGATATCAAGCGCATCCTGCCGCGTCGTCGCGTCCGGGACAGTTGGCCCAGACGCGACGAATGCCGGATTGTCCCCCGGAATGTCCGAAACGATCAGGCTCACGACCCGTGCGCTGGTTGCTGCTGCAAGCCGCCCGCCTTTGATGGTCGAGAGGTGCTTGCGCACCACGTTCATTGCGGAGATGGGGGCGCCGCTGGCGAGCAGTTCCTCGTTGAGCGCCACCTCATCCGCGAGCGTCAGGCCTGCTGGCGGCGCAGGAAGCAGTGCCGACCCTCCCCCACAAATCAGTGCGATCACCAGGTCGTCCTCCGTCAGGCCGGAAATGGCGTCGAACAGTCTTCGGGACGCGACGAGGCCTGCAGCATCGGGGACGGGGTGAGCGGCTTCGAGGATTTCGACAATTCGGGTGGCGCATCCATAGCCGTAGCGTGTGACCACTACGCCCGGGAGCGGGCCGTCCCATAGGTCTTCCAGTGCGGCCGCCATCTGTGCCGCGCCCTTCCCCGCGCCTACAACGACCGTCCGGCCGCTCCTGCCGGGGACGGGCAGATGCCGGCGAATGCCTTCCTTCGGATCGGCTGCCGCGACGGCGGCCTTGAAGAGATCAGCCAGCAGCTCCCGGTCATTCATTACTGACGCCTCCAACATCGATCATCGTTCTTGCACCACGCCGGTCCGTCACCGTCAACCGCCGCAAACGGAACAAAGCGCGCTTCCAAGGATTGGATTCGCGTATGGCAGACATAGGGAGTGCAAGGTATGAGCGAGCATCTCACGCAGGCGAGCTATCCAGGTGAGATCGACATCAAAGGCGATCGGGCCCCGGTTACCTACAAGATCAAGGCGATGAAGGAGGACGACGGAGCCATACATGTTGCTTTGAGCCTGACGGCTCCCCGCGACTGGCTGCTGAAGCACGGCTTTCGCCACGAGGCGGTACTACGGCGCACAGAGGGAGAACCCGTCCCCGTTCATTTCGAGGAGACCTTGACCGTCGCCGACAATATCGCCGTGACCCTCCGCGCCGAGGAGTTCGTGTGCAAAAGCATGGACGAGTTGGCGCGAACCTTCCCAGAGCTTGGATCCAAGGCGAACTGACTGTGGTCAGAGCTTTGCCCTGGTGCTGCGTGGCGTGGCGAGCAGCAGGCTCGTTTCGCTTGCGGTGATGCCGGGGACAAGGCGGATCTTGCGGAGGACCGCGTCGAAGTCTGCGAGGTTGTCGGCGCCGAGTTCGACGATGAGGTCCCAGCGACCGTTGGTCGTGTGGATCGCCGAGATTTCTGCGAACGCCTGAAGCGCAGCTATAACGCGATCGGTGACGCGGCCTTCGATCTCCACCATCATGATTCCACGAACAGCGGAGCCTGTGACATCGGCCGGCAGCACGACGGTATAGCCGATGATGTTGCCGCTCCGTTCCAGCTTGTCGATCCTCGCACGGACCGTGGCTCGCGAAGCTCCGACCTCGATGGCAAGGTCTGAAATGCTTCGGCGAGCATTGTGCCGCAGAAGGCGGATGAGTTTCTCGTCGAGGGAGTGCATTCCAGTTTGACCTCTTGATCATTCCAGAATGCTAGCTTCAGCTGCCATTCTTGACAATTCCAACTATTCATTCTGCCATCCGTCCGTGCTCCTTTCCATCAAAGGAGACTTCTATGATCTGCAAACTGATCGGCATTCCACTGCAGGATGGTGCTTCGCAACTTGGTTGCCAGATGGGGCCTAGCGCGCTTCGCGTTGCGGGATTGGCGGGCACTCTCGAGAGCCTGGGCCATGACGTCCGTGACCTCGGCAATGTCAGCGTAGGGGCCGCGATGGTAATGCCGCATGCGAATCAGGCGATCCGAAACCTGGGACCTGTTGCAGCTTGGACCGAGCTCCTCGCGGAGGTTGCATATCGGGAAAGCGATGAAGGCATGCCGATCTTCATGGGAGGCGATCATGCCTTGTCGGCCGGCACGGTCGCGGGCGTGTCACGTCGTGCGGCTGAGGAAGGAAAACCCCTCTTCGTTCTCTGGCTCGACGCCCATACCGACCTGCACTCGCTCCAGTCGACGCAAAGCGGCAATCTGCACGGGGTGCCGGTGGCCTATTTCACCGGGCGGCCCGGCTTCGAAGGATATTTTCCGCCTCTCGCCGCGCCTGTTGACGGCGCGAATGTCTGCATGATCGGGATACGCAGCGTCGATCCAGCCGAGCGGGCGGCGCTGGAGGAGACACAAATTACTGTGCACGACATGCGAACCATCGATGAACATGGTGTCGCGGCTCTTCTGAGAGATTTCCTGGAGCGGGTGTCGGCGGCCGGTGGCCGTTTGCATGTCAGTCTGGACGTCGACTTCCTGGAGCCGACCGTTGCGCCGGCCGTGGGCACGACTGTGCCCGGAGGTGCTACCTTCCGCGAGGCCCATCTTGTCATGGAGATGCTGCACGACAGTGGGCTGGTGACCAGTCTGGACCTGGTCGAGCTCAACCCCTTTCTCGATGAGCGGGGGCGCACCGCCCTCCTCTTGGTCGACCTGACGGCTAGCCTGCTCGGCCGGAAGGTGCTGGACCGACCCACAAGGAGCTACTGATGCCGATTGCAGGCCTGAACCTGGTTCCGTTCGTAAGCGTCGAGAACATGATGGACCTCGTGCTCGAGACCGGCATCGATGCCTTTCTGGTCGAGCTGGCCCAGTACATCGAGGAGGATTTCCGCCGCTGGGAGCACTTCGACAAGACGCCCCGTGTCGCGTCGCATTCGGCCGAAGGCGTGATCGAACTGATGCCGACCAGCGACGGCAGGCTTTACGGTTTCAAGTATGTCAACGGGCACCCGAAGAATACACGTTCCGGACGACAGACCGTGACGGCCTTCGGAGTGCTCGCTGATGTCGAGACCGGTTATCCGCTGTTGCTTTCGGAAATGACGATCCTGACGGCGCTGAGGACAGCGGCCATGTCGGCGGTTGCTGCCCGCTATCTCGCACCGAAGAACGCGCGGACGATGGCTTTGATCGGTACCGGAGCGCAGAGCGAGTTCCAGGCGCGTGCCTTCCGTGCATTGCTCGGGATCGAGAGCCTGCGTCTGTTCGACGTCGACCACGGAGCGATGGCGCGTTGCCGCGGCAATCTGGCGGATCTGGGCCTATCCATTGCCCTCTGCGCTTCGCCGGAGGAGGCGGTCGAAGGGGCGGAGATCATCACCACCGCAACAGCGGACAAGCAGAATGCCACGATCCTGACCGACAACATGATCGGTGCCGGCGTTCACATCAATGCAGTGGGCGGGGATTGCCCAGGCAAGACGGAATTGCATCGCGACATCCTGCTGCGCTCCAGCATTTTCGTGGAATATCCACCGCAAACCCGTGTCGAAGGGGAGATCCAGCAACTCGACCCGGACCATCCGGTGGTGGAGCTCTGGCGCGTCATCTGCGGCAAGGAAGCCGGTCGCGACCGTGCGGACCAGATCACGCTCTTCGATAGCGTCGGCTTTGCCGTCGAAGATTTCTCCGCATTGCGCTACGTGAACGAGAAGCTGAAGGAGAGCAGGCACTATACCGCCTTGGACCTGCTGGCAGACCCGGACGAGCCGCGGGACCTCTACGGCATGTTGCTTCGGCGGCAGGCCTGGTTGAGACAGGCCTGCCTCGCATAGGCGCCCTCAAGGAAGTGGCATAATCTCCGTCGCGGCCTGCCTGATTGTCTGCATCAGGATGGATTGCGGGGCGGAAGGTGGCTGATCTGCCTTGAGGGTCAGTCCAACGGGCCCTCTGGTCTCGCTGGTATCCACGGGTAATGACACCAGGAACCCCTCCGCCAGGTCCCCCGACACCACGCCTTCCGAAATGATCCATACGGCGTCGCTTGAACGGGTGAAGGCGCGACCGAAGGCGTGGGAGACAGTCTCGACCTGTGTGGGAAGGCTTCCCACACCATTTGCGATTAGGAGCTGCTCGACGAAGGGGCGGATGATGGAACCTCTTGTCGGGATCAGGATGGGGAATGTCGGCAGGCTGGAGAAGATCGAGGGGCAGCCCTCCAGCAGCGGGTGTCCCGGCCGTACCGCCAAGACGACGCGTTCGGAGTAAAGGTGCTCGAACGTGAATCCGGTCATCTTTTCAGGTGCGGCGAGGCGCCCCACGACGAGGTCGAGGTCACCAAGCCGCAGCTGCTCCAGCAGAACGGCGTTTTCACCCGTCACGATCTTGATGCGGCTCCCGGTTTTCTGTTCGAGGAATATTGACATCGCGCGCGGCATGATGCGCATCGAAACGGTTGGCAGCGCCCCAACGCGAACAGGCGGGGCGGCGTCGAAAAGTTCCTGCGAAACGGCATCAAATCCCTGCCGCAAAGCGGTCAGCGCCGCGCCGGCGTAACGGAGGTAGATCTCGCCATAGCGCGTGATACGGATGCCTCGTCCGTCGCGCTCGAAAATCGCGACACCCAGCGCTTCCTCCAACTCGCGGATGGTTTTCGTTACCGCGGGTTGGCTGACATGAAGGATCTCCGCCGCCTTGACGACGCTTCTTTGCCGAGCGACCTCCAGAAATGTATGCAAGTGCCGAAACTTGATGCGAGGGTCGCCCAACTGATATAACCTGGGAGTTAAGCAAATGGCTGATAATGTCATTTTACCTAACCATTGCGGAGCTGCAATGGTATTCTCGGGAGGAGAGAGACAATGCAGTTTGTACGCATCAGCGACGTCACGATTCATTACGATGTGACCGTTGCGGATTCCGGGAAGCCGGTGCTGGTCTTCATTAACTCTCTGGGCACCGATTCCCGCATTTGGCACCACGTCCTGCCGAAACTCTCCGATGACTTCACCATCCTCACCTACGACAAACGGGGGCACGGGCTTTCCGATCTCGGAACTCCGCCCTACAGCATAGATGACCATGTCAGCGATCTCGTCGGCCTGCTCGACCATCTCGAAATGGCGGAGGTCTTTATCTGTGGCCTGTCAGTGGGTGGATTGATCGCGCAGCGAGCCTATGAGCGACGCCCGGATCTGGTTCGGGCGATGATCCTGTCCAATACGGCCCACAAGATTGGGACGCCGGAGATGTGGAACCAGCGCATATCGGTAATCGAGACAGGCGGGATCGCCAGCATGGTCGACGATATCATGGCCAAATGGTTCACGCCGGAGTTCCGGGATCCGGGCAATGCAGCCTATCAAGGCTACCGCAACATGCTGCAACGTCAGCCTGCTGCCGGATACACCGGTACTTGCGCGGCAATCCGCGATGCGGACTTCACGGAAGCAGCGCAGAAGATTGCGGTCCCCGTCCTCTGCATTGCCGGTGAACATGACGGCTCAACGCCGCCGGCTCTGGTCCGATCGATGGCCGACCTCATCGACGGGGCGCAATACAGCATCATCGAGGATGCGGCTCATATACCCTGCGCCGAAGCGCCTGCCGCCTATGCGGCGCTAATCCGCAGTTTCCTGTTTAATGACGTCGAGGGATTGAGACCATGACCGATTCATCTCGCGAGACGGAACGCTATCGACAGGGTCTTCAAACCAGACGGTCCGTTCTTGGCGATGCGCATGTCGACGGTGCCCTTGCCCGCGAAACCCCTTTCGATCGCCCATTCCAGCAGTTCATCACCGAGGGGGCCTGGGGGACCTTGTGGTCGCGGCCGGGCTGGACGAAGCGGGAGCGCTCGATCGTAACGATTGCGCTGCTGGCGGCTCTCGGTCACCACGAGGAGGTCGCCATGCATGTGCGGGCGACGGCTCGCACCGGTGCGACAATGGACGACATCTGCGAGGCCCTCATGCATGTGGCAGTATATGCAGGCGTCCCCGCGGCAAATCATGCCTTCAAGATCGCCAAGGCGGTCTACGCCGAAATGGACGCCAACACCGAGGACGGGGGAGACAAGAAATGAGAAACGCACCGCCTGAAACGACACCTTTCTTTGCCCGCGACCGCGACATGCATCCGCCGGCCTACACGCCGTGGTACAAGACGACGGTGCTTCGGTCCCCGCAGCGCGCGCTGATTTCGCTGGAAGGTACGAAGAGCGAGATCACCGGACCCGTCTTCGGACACAATATCATCAACGAGTTCGACAACGACCTGATCGTCAACTATTCAAAGCCCGGCGACGGACCGATCGGCCAGCGGATTCTCGTCCATGGTCGGGTACTGGACGAGCGGGGCATTGGCGTTGCGGGAGCGCTTGTCGAGTTCTGGCAGGCCAATGCGGGCGGCAGGTACCGCCACAAGAAGGAGACCTACCTGGCTCCTCTGGACCCCAATTTCGGCGGCGTCGGCCGGACGATCACGGACGAGAACGGCTTCTACTGGTTCAAGACCATCAAGCCCGGCCCCTATCCCTGGCCGAACGGGGTCAATGACTGGCGCCCGGCGCATATCCATTTCTCCATCTTCGGACACGGATTTGCCCAGCGCCTGATCACCCAGATGTATTTCGAAGGCGATCCGCTGATCTGGATCTGCCCTATCGTGAAGACAATTCCGGACGAGGAAGCAATCAAGCGGCTGATTGCGCCGCTCGACATGAATGCGACCATTCCGCACGATATGCGCGCCTACAAGTTTGACATCGTGCTTCGCGGCCGCCGCTCAACCCTGTTCGAAAATCGCATGGAGGGGAACTGACATGGTCCAGCCACTCGGCTATCTCAAGGAATCGCCGTCGCAGACTGCGGGCCCCTATGTCCATATCGGCTGCACGCCGAACTTCACCGGCGTACACGGCATCTTCGACAAGGATCTCGGCTCCGGATCCATGATCAACGAGCAGACGCGCGGCGAAAGGATCACCATCCGTGGCCGCGTCATCGATGGCAGCGGAACACCGCTACGGGATGCGCTCGTCGAGATATGGCAGGCCGATGCCGACGGTTTCTACAACAGCCCATCGGAGACTCGCGGCGAGGCGGATCCGAACTTCTTCGGATGGGCCCGTTGCCCCGGCGACATGGATACGGGTGAGTTCGTCTTCGAAACGATCAAGCCTGGCCGGGTGCCGTTCCGCGACGGTCGGATGATGGCGCCGCATGTCAACTTCTGGCTCGTGGCGCGGGGTATCAACATCGGCCTCAATACGCGGATGTACTTCTCCGACGAGGAGGAGGCGAACGCGCAGGACCCCATCCTCGCCCGCATCGAGCACAAGGTCCGCGTCCCGACCCTGATCGGCAAGCGCGACGGCGATACCGTGACCTTTGACATCCATCTCCAGGGTGACAAAGAGACGATCTTCTTCGACGTCTGAGCTGCCGATGAGCTTCTCCGCCTTCGACCATCCCTATCTCTCCGCCCTCGTCGGCGACGACGAGGCTGCCGGTTTCTTCTCGGCGGAGGCGGAGATTGCGGCGATGCTTTCCTTCGAAGCCGCACTCGCGAAGGCCGAGGCGCAATGGGAGGTGATCCCGGCGCCTGCTGCAGCGGAGATCGTGGCGTGTTGCAGGAACTTCCGGCCCAGTATGGAACGGCTGCGCGCGGGGATTGCCCGGGATGGTGTAGTCGTGCCGGAATTGGTCAAGCAGGTGCGCGAAAGCCTGAGCGAGGAGTCCAAGCCGCACCTTCACATGGGGGCCACCAGCCAGGATGTGATCGACACGGCGCTGATACTGCGGCTGAAGGGCGTGTGCGACCTCCTTCATTCGCGGGTCCTCGCCTTGCAGGGTGAGATGGAGAAGGTCGAGGAAACGTTCGGCGACAGGATGCTGATGGCGCATACGCGCATGCAGGCGGCAATCCCCATCACCGTCAGGGACCGCATGCGTGCATGGCGGGAGCCGCTGCATCGTCACATGTCCCAGATGGATCGCTACAGGACCACCGATCTCGTCATCCAGTTCGGTGGTGCTGCCGGGACACTGGAGAAGCTTGGCGACAAGGCAGAAGCGGTCCGGCGAACGATGGCGGCCGAGCTTGGACTTCTCGATGCTCCGCAATGGCATAGCCAGCGTGACAGGATTGCCGGCTTCGGGAGCCTCCTGTCACTCCTGACAGGAAGCCTCGGCAAGTTTGGGCAGGACATCACCTTGCTTGCCCAGATGGGTGAGGAGATCATCCTGGCCGGTGGCGGTGGCTCTTCCGCCATGGCGCATAAGCAAAATCCCGTCGCTGCGGAAATGTTGGTGGGGCTCGCGCGGTACAATGCGGCTCAGGCCGGCGGGCTTCATCAGGCCCTCGTCCATGAGCAGGAGCGCTCAGGGGCTGCATGGACCCTGGAATGGATGATCCTGCCATCCATGGTCGGGGCCACCGGAGCTGCCCTCCGCCTGGCGGATCGGCTTGTGCGTGACATCCGCGACATCGGACGCAAGAGCTAGCCGCTTGGTACCGGGAGGCCCGTTAGCTCAGACCTGAGGCAGTTGCCGCGAATTTGCGTTTCCCCCCTGCAGGACCACAACTCGTGATCCGTTCGGTACCCGCCGGTACAGGTCGATGATGTCCTGGTTCAACAGACGGATGCAGCCACTCGAGACTGCCTTGCCGATGGTCCATGCCTCCGTCGTGCCGTGGATGCGGTAGAGCGTGTCCTTGCCGTCCTTGAACAGGTAAAGCGCCCGCGGGCCGAGCGGGTTCATGACGCCCGGTTCCATGCCGGCGGCGAGGGGGCCATAGCGTTCTGGTTCCCGGGCGATCATGGCCTGGGTCGGGGTCCATCGCGGCCACTGCCGCTTGTACTGCACCACCGCCTCGCCCTCGAATTCCAGGCCCGCCTTGCCGACGCCGATCCCGTAGCGCAGCGCCCGACCGTTCTCGCGGACCAGGTAGAGGTACCGCGCTTCGGTATCGACGACGATCGTTCCCGGAGGCTGATCGGTCGGATAGGCAACATCACGCCGAAGGAACTGCGGCTCGACGCGCGTCAGATCCGTTGCTGCAACCGGGAAAGCCTCTCCATCAACGGCACCATACATGGCTACATACTCGTCGGGGATCAGCGGCTTCACGGTCCGGGTGCGGGGCGAGGTGGTGGTGGTGCATCCGGCAGCAAGTAAGGGAACTGCGATCAACAGTGAACGGCGCGTGAACTTCAACAAGGCAGGTTTTCCGGGAGGATGGAGGGGAGACCTGGGCTGGGGTTGGCCCAAGGAATGAGATGCCGGCCTGGAGCAGAACGTTCAAAGACGGCGCCTCCGGTATTAGCGCCAGCTCGCTACGGACGGCAATTCACGGTCGGTCACCAAACCGTGAGTGAGGCGTGCCGCCATCAACCTCATCGAAGCATCGGTCCCAGTACGTCCGCCGTCTTCCTGAGTGGCGCGAGGAAATGGCCGACTAGTTCACTGGCAGGAATCTGCGCAGCGGATGCACCGATGTTAAGCGCCGCGAGAACATCTCCCCGTTCATCCTTCAGGGGTACGGCGATGGAGCAGAGACCGACCTCAAGCTCCTGGTCGATGATGGCGTAGCCTTGCTCCCGAACCCGGACAAGCTCGTCCATCAGGTCTTCAGGCTCCGTTAGTGTCGAGGGAGTGAAGGCGCGGAGCTCACTCTGGCGGATTCGCGCCAATGCCTCCTCGGGCGGCAGGGCCGCCAGCATCACCCTGCCCATCGAGGCGCAATAGGCGGGCAGCCTGCTTCCAGGCATGAGATTGATAGACATTACCCGTTGATATGACGCCCGTGCGACATACACGATTTCGCTGCCGTCCAAGACGCTGACCGAGGCGCTTTGCGCGACGTCCTGCGAGAGACGGTCGATATGCGGCTGCACGATCCGCGGCAGGGGTGTCGCCGAAAGATAAGCGTGACCAAGGCGGAGCACGCGTGGGGTCAGCGAGAAGAACTTCCCGTCGTAATCTGCATAGCCGAGGCGAGCGAGGGTGAGCAGGCAGCGGCGCGTGGTGGCCCGGTCCAGTCCCGTTAGCCTCGCGACATCCGCAATCGACAGTTTCGGCCTTGCATCGGCGAAGGCCTCCAATACCCGAAGGCCCTTTGCGAACCCTCCAAGGAAATCTGTCTCCTGCAATGGATACTCCTCAATGTGCGATATGCGAACAAACGTCGAATAGCGCACAAATCGGTTGATGTCGATAGGCCGACCCGGTACTCCTGAACCAACGGAGACAGGAAGGATCGCATGGACAAGTCTGTCGCAAACATTGCAGATGCCGTGGCCGGGATCGAAGACGGTTCCACCATCATGATCGGCGGCTTCGGCGGGTCGGGCGCGCCGATCGAGCTTATCCACGCCCTGATCGATAAGGGGCCAAAGGGTCTCACCGTCATCAACAATAACGCCGGCAATGGCCGGATCGGGATTGCAGCGATGATCGATGCCGGGATGGTGCGGAAGATGATCTGCTCCTTCCCCCGCTCCACGGACCCACGCGCCTTCACCGACCGGTATCTCGCCGGCGACATCGAACTGGAACTGGTGCCGCAGGGCACGCTTGCGGAACGCATACGCGCAGGCGGGGCCGGTATCCCTGCCTTCTATACTCCCACCGCCTACGGCACCGAGCTTGCCGAGGGTAAGCCGACTGCCGAATTCGATGGCCGCCACTATATACAGGAGCGCTGGCTGAAGGCGGATTTCGCCCTCGTTAAGGGACAGGTTGGCGATACCCACGGCAACCTGACCTACAACAAGGCTGGCCGAAACTTCAATCCGCTGATGTGCATGGCCGCGTCCAAGACAATCGCACAGGTGACGAAGGTCGTTTCGCCCGGCGGTATCGACCCGGAGCATGTCATAACGCCAGGGATCTTCGTGGACTGCGTTGTAGAGGTCAGCCAGCCTCGACAGGAAGAAGACCTCATTCGAGCCGGAGTGGCCTACGTATGACCGCCGAAACCCCCGCCAACACGCGCGAAGACATCAAGCTCTCCAACGCCCAGATCGCCTGGAGGGCGGCCCAGGACATAGCCGATGGTGCTTATGTGAACCTCGGGATCGGGTTTCCAGAGATGGTTGCGCGATACCAGCCCTCGGGGCGCCAAGCGATCTTCCACACGGAGAACGGCATCCTCGACTTCGGCGAAGCGCCGCCGGAAGGAGAAGAGGACTGGGACCTGATCAATGCCGGCAAGAAGGCCGTCACCCTGAAGCCGGGCGCCGCATTCTTTCACCATGCCGACAGCTTTGCCATGGTCCGCGGCGGTCATCTGGATGTGGCGATCCTTGGCGCCTATCAGGTGGCCCAGAACGGCGACCTCGCCAACTGGCGCGTCGGCGCCAAGGGCGTTCCGGCTGTAGGTGGTGCGATGGATCTGGTACATGGGGCAAAGCAGGTCTGTGTCATCACCGAACATGTGACGAAGAAGGGCGAGCCTAAACTCGTGGACCGTTGCACCTTCCCGTTGACCGGGGTTGCGTGCATCACACGCGTCTATACGAGCCATGCCGTTGTGGACATTGTCGAAGGGCGCTTCGTCCTGCGGGAGAAACTGGCGGCGATGACGCTGGAGGAACTGCAGGCCATGACGGGCGCGCCGCTTCACCTCGACGGCGCTATCGCCGATCTCGTCGTTCCCGCTATTTGAGGATATCCATGACCGAAGCTTTCATCTGTGACTACATCCGCACCCCGATCGGCCGCTTTGGCGGCTCCCTTTCCGCCGTGCGCGCCGACGATCTCGGTGCGGTTCCGCTCCGCGCGCTGATGGAGAGAAACACCGGCGTCGACTGGGAAGCGGTGGATGACGTCATCTTCGGCTGCGCCAACCAGGCCGGCGAAGACAATCGCAATGTCGCACGCATGTCGCTTCTCCTCGCCGGCCTGCCGGTCTCCACAAGCGGTACCACGATCAACCGCCTTTGCGGATCAGGGATGGATGCCGTGATCGCCGCAGCGCGCGCCATCAAGGCGGGTGAGGCTGACCTGATGGTTGCTGGCGGTGTCGAGAGCATGAGCCGTGCTCCCTTCGTCATGCCCAAGGCCGAGACGGCCTTCTCCCGTAACGCCGAGATTTACGACACGACCATCGGGTGGCGCTTCGTCAATCCGGTGATGAAGAAGCAGTATGGCGTCGATTCTATGCCTGAGACCGGCGAGAATGTCGCAGAGGACTACAAGGTCACGCGCGAAGACCAGGACGCATTTGCGCTCCGGTCCCAGGCGCGAGCCGCCGAAGCCCAAGGCAATGGCCGCCTTGCTCGTGAGATCGTTTCCGTCACCATCCCGCAACGGAAGGGAGAACCGGTCGTAGTCGAACGGGACGAACATCCGCGCGCGACAACGCTCGAAGCGCTCGCCAAGCTTGGTACGCCCTTCAAGAAGGAAGGTGGCACGGTCACGGCCGGCAATGCCTCTGGCGTCAATGACGGAGCGGCTGCGCTGATCATCGCTTCGGAAGCCGCCGCACGTAAGCACGGGCTTGTTCCGATCGCTCGTATCCTGGGTGGTGCCAGCGCCGGTGTCCCACCCCGGATCATGGGAATCGGCCCCGCTCCGGCGACGCTGAAGCTTTGCAGCCGCCTCGGCCTATCGCCCCAGGACTTCGACATCATCGAACTGAACGAGGCATTCGCGTCTCAGGGCATAGCCGTGCTGCGCGAACTGGGTATTCCGGAAGATTCGGATCGGGTTAATCCGAATGGCGGCGCAATCGCGCTGGGGCACCCGCTCGGTATGTCGGGCGCGCGGATCACGGGTACGGCCGCGCTCGAGCTTCGGCTCCGAAACGCGAAGCGCGCACTTGCGACGATGTGCGTCGGCGTCGGCCAGGGCATCGCTGTAGCGCTGGAGCGCGCCTGAGCTAGAAATCCTGTCAATCGCGCGCCGGTGACGCTCACTCCGGCGCGCCTCCTGCGAAGAAGGCGGCTATGTCATCGAAGAACTCCTTCCTCGATGCGGGATCCGTGTAGAACATGTGTCCGCCGCGATAGAGCTGCAAAGAGGTGCGTTCTGCCGCAAGCCGGGGGGGCAGATGGTCAAGCACGTAGCGGCTCATCCCATAAGGCGTGATCGCGTCGCTGTAGCCGTGGGCGACGAGCACACGAAACTCGGGAATGACGGATAGCAGATCGCGCAGATCGTCCACAGCAGACGCGGTAGCTCGTCCACCCCCGCCATGCTCACCATTCCATTCCCAACGTCGGTTCACCTCTTCGTTGAGGAGCGTGTAGGTCATCCTGCTGCGATAGCCCAGATGATGCTCCGCATAGGACGCGAAGACACCGCCATAGGCGCGCGTGTAACCATCGAGGATCGGATCGTCGTTCCGTCCATAGGCGGCTTCCGGGTAGGGATCCGGCCTTGCATAGGCGGCGTCATAGCGGCTGACGATCTGCCCGCTCCCCCCAGAGTTCTTGCTGTAGATGTCCGCCAAGAACCCCCGGCTATCTGCGACGACATCCTCCGGGATGCCGGTGAGCGCAGAGATCCTGCTGTAGAATTCTCCCGCAGCGTCACTCGCAAGTGGCGGTCCGGCGAGGGTCACAAGGTAGTCAGTCATGGCGAAGCGTTCCGCCTCGGCCAGCGCCTCTCTCGTGAATGCTCCCCGTCGTTCGAGTTCGCCAGCTGCAAGAGCAGGCAGTTGCAGTGCTGCGCTCAGAGGATCGTCGCCCGAGTTGAAGAGAAAGCGGCCCTCGAGAAGCGGCGAGAGCATGATGATCCCCGACACCAGAAGACCCTGGTTATCCTTCAGAGCAGTGGCCACCTTGGCCGCTCGGAACCCTCCGTAGCTTTCTCCGAGCAGGTATTTCGGGGATTGGAAGCGATCGTTCTTCTGGACGTAGAGGGCAATCAGCTTGGCAATGCTGTCGGCGTCCTGAGTCACGCCATAGAAGCTGCGGGCGACATCATCGCTGGCAGCGCGGCTCCAGCCCGTGCCCACAGGATCGATGAAAACGAGATCAGTGAATTGCAACCAGCTGTCGGGGTTGTCGACGAGGCTTGGCGAAGTGCCGCTATTGCCGTCGGGGCCGAAATCCAGCACCTTCGGGCCCGCCAGCCCCAGGTGGAGGTAGGCCGATGCGGCGCCTGGCCCGCCGTTGAATGCAAAGGTAACGGGACGCGGTGACGGGCCTTCAGCCACATAGGCCGTGTAGAATACCTTTGCCGTCTGTCTCCCGTCCTGACCGTAGAGGTCCAGAGTTCCCGCCGTCGCTCGATATTCCAGCGCGGGACCGTCGGTGGAGAGCCTGTGCTCGGTGGTTGAATCGACTGGAATGAGGCTGAAGATGCCCGGCGGCTGGCTTTCCGCTTGCTGGGCTGCTGCGGGAAAGACGAGCCCTGACAGAAGCGCGAGGGACAGAAGGAGGCGGGGCATGAAAGACACGTAGATCACTCCGTATTGTCGGAACATGCAATCTAGGGCGATCGCCCGGCACAGACACTTCAATAGATATTGAAGAGCCTGTGGTCAGGACCACTGCCAGTTAGGCATGATCACTGGGCTTTGTTGCGGCAAGCGGCCGGAGATGCAATTGGCGTGGCTTAAGCACGCTGTCGAAAGCTTCGCATCTGCCGATGTAGATGATCGCGGCATTATCCAGTTCCGCCAGTGTCGCGGCGAGCTCCAGCTGAACATCTGCCTCCAGGCCTTCAAGAATGTCGTCCAGGACGAGCCAGCGCGGCTCGATCAAGAAAAGATTAGCCAACCGCAGGCGCGCCTGATCTTCCTCTGACAGCTTCCGATCCCAGCGCTCCGTCAGGTCGAGCGCAGCTACCAGGGGAGAAAGCCCAACCCGTTCGAGTGCAGTCCGAAAGCGTTCCTCGTCGATGGGTGCGGAATCGAGCGGATAAGCCAGCACCTCGCGCAGCCGGGCGTGCGGCAGGTAGCCCTGTTGCGGCACGAAGACGATCCGACCGTCACTCGGCAAGGCGATCTCACCCTTTCCCCATGGCCAGATCCCGGCAAGAGCTTCGAACAAGAGCCGACGGTGGGCGCCGACATCGCCGTTGATCATGATGTGCTCGCCCGGGAGGATTGTCTCGTCGTCGGGGAGACGCAGGCCGCGGTTGCCCGGCGTGCCGGGGCTTGCGGTATAGAGTTCTAGTCCCCGCATAACCAGCCGATCCTGCTCCGTCTGCGGGTATCGCAAATCACCGGTGCCGGGCGTCTCGTCCAGGGCAAGCAACACTTTTCGAAACGTCGAGACCCGCATCAGCGTCGCCTTCCAGTCGGCGATCTGGCGGAAATTGTCGACATACCAGCGCAGGGCGCCATAGACCTGATTGAACGCACCCACCGCCATCATCAGTCCGCCGAAGGTCAGGTTGCCGGCAAAGTAGACGGGTGCGGCGATCAGGATCGGCGCGACGGTGGAGAGCCAGCCAAAACCCGCGGAAACCCACGTCAGATTCGTATATCCGCGGGCAAGCCGGCGGATGACATCAAGAACAACCGTGACGGCGTTCTGCACACGGTCGCGTTCACTGTCTTCCCCTCTGGCGAGGGTGATCGCCAGAATATTCTCGTTCGTATGCATCAACGCGAAGCGAAGCTCCGCTTCCTTGGCGTAGCGCTCGGCGTTCAGATCCGGCAAGCGGCGGCCGACGATATTGCTGAGGATCGAAGCGAGGCCCGCATAGCCGAGTGCAGCCCAGACCATGTAGCCCGGTATAGTGACGCGTTCGCCGTTGAACTGGAAGCTGAAGGTGTCGGAGATCGTCCACAAGACGCCGATGAAGCTGACCAGGAGAATTGTCGCGTTTACGAGGCCAATGGCGAGCGAGGTGGTCAGTTCGGATAGATTTCGGGCATCCTCGTGCAGCCGTTGGTCAGGGTTGACCCCCATTGTTCGTATGTGAAGGAGCTTCAATGCCCGCTGAGGCTTCAGCCACTCGTCTACCAGGTCTCGTGCCAACCCCTCGCGCATGTGAAGGGCGGTGATTTGGTTCAGATAAGTCTGGACGACGTTCAGCAGGAGAAGAGAGCCTCCGATCAGCGCGAAGACGCCGAGCTGAACGATGAACTCGTCCAAATCCCTCCTCTCAATGGCGTTGTAGAAAGGCACATTCCACTGATTGAGGCGGTACTGCGCGTAGACCGTCGTGAGGATGATCACCAGCAGGGTGACCGCGAGGGCCAGGATGCGGTCTCTGGCGCGCGTTCGCCAGAAGGCCGACGCCATGAAGCCGACCTGCTCGGAAAAGGAAAGATGATGATCCTGGACATCCTCGTCCAGGTCCCGGATGGTCAATTGCTCTGTCGCCATGCCGACGCTGCCTCTTCGCCGACTATCTCCATAGCCCATCCTCCTTTACGAGGGATTGAAGCAGATCAATATCTGGCGCTTGTCGCCAGTTTCGGCTCGGAGAGCATGACGAAGAAGAAGCAGAAACATAGAAAGCTTCCGATGCAGGGCGAGGTGCGGGACCGCGAACAGGCGCGGTCGGCACTCCACAAGCTTCGGAAGGCATGGAAGAGGGCCTCCGAGAGCGAACGACAGACCTTCCTAGCGGAAGTGGGACTGCAGATTCCGGCTTCCAGCGCTATCGGCGAGCGGCACCTGATTGCGGATGGACGATACCTGCTGCCGAATACGATCAAGCGGATCGAGACTATCATGGTCCGACGGCGCCTCTCACAGGATGCATTCATGGAAGAACTAGGCTTTCCGGGCGAGGGAAAAGACCTTGTCCGCGCGCTCGCGAAGGGACGGAGTCTTCGGTTGCGGGTGATTGCGGCCCTGGACGAGTGGCTGACTGTACAGGAGCAAGGCGACCCAATGCAGGAAAAGCGGCAGATTGATCTAAGGTAGCCTTGAAATGCTGTCTTGAGCGGACAGATAGCTCGCCATGTCCCGACACCGGAAGCGGGCGAGTGGAGTATGGGTAAGCAGCAATGAATGTTCTGGTTCTGGAAGACGACGTTCTCCTGGCGATGGATGTGGAGGATTACCTTATCGAACAAGGCCACCAGGTTGTCGGACCGTTCGCGCGTATCCCGCAGGCGCTTGCTGCCATCCGAGAGGGCAGGATCGATAGCGCGATCCTTGACCTGAACCTCAATGGAGAACTCTCTTTTCCCGTAATCGAAGCCCTTCAGGAGCGAGGCATACCGTTGATCGTGTGCAGCGGCTATGCCGAACTGCCGGAGCTCAAGGCCAAGCTTGCCGGCCTGCCGCTGATCGCAAAGCCCTGGAATCCTCAGAAGATGTCAATGCTCATGAACGAGCATTTCCCGTCCTTGCCCGAGCGGCGTGCTGCCAGCAACTGACAGCTTGCGCGTCTATCCGGAAAGATCTGCGAGGGGGATGCCTATTTCGCAGACCAGCCCGGTCTTGAGATATTCCAGGCGCACCTCGCCATTCAGTTCGTAACGAACGCTACGTTCGATCAGCGTCATGCCGAACCCGGCTTCTTCAGGAAGCTGGACCGCAGGCCCGTCGCTTTCCTCCCAGCGCAGCGTCAACACACCCTTGCTATCTGTTTGCCAATTGACATGGACAGTCCCGTGCTCGCTCGAGAGCGCGCCATGCTTCACGGCGTTGGTGGCAAGTTCGTTCAGCACCATGCTCAGCGCAAGGGCGGCCTTCGGGGTCAGCAAGGTTAGCGGCCCGGCATCGATCCGGACGCGTCCGGTGCCACGATCCTGCGGCGCAAGCGTCCGCCTGACGACTTCCAGCAGTTCCGCCTCGTTCCAGTTCGTCTCGAACAGGAGGGCATGCGCATCGGCCAATGCACGCAGGCGGCCGAGGAGGTTCTCAACGTAATCATCAAGCGAGGAGCTCGTCTTCACCGTGCGGCGTACCAGCGACATCACCATTGCCATGGTGTTCTTCACGCGATGGCTGAGCTCGCGGACCAGCAGTTCCTTCTGACGCTCGGCGTCTCGACGCTCCGTCCGTTCGCGTGCCTCCGCGAGCGCCCGCTCGACTGCCGCCGGTAGTCTTATCAGGCGTTGCTTGAGGACATAGTCGGTGGCGCCTTGTCGGAAGGATTCGATTGCAACTTCCTCCCCCAGGATGCCGGAGACAAAGATGAAGGGCACCTCCGGTGCCACGTCGCGGGCCAGTTCCAGTGCACTCATGCCGTCGAAGTCGGGCAGGGAAAAGTCTGCGAGGATGACGTCATAGTCGCCCCCGTCGAGAGCCTCTTCGTAGGTCTTCCGGTTCTGCGCGTACCGGATTTCCGGGACGGGCTTCAGCGTCTCCAGGTGCTCCCGGATCAGTTCCGCATCCAGGTGGCTATCCTCGAGAACCAGGACACGGGGTTGGCGAAGCTGATTATGCACGTCCATTGCGCAGCGATCCGGGTGGGGGTTCGTTCAGCAGCGCCCAGAATACGCCGAGGTCCTGGATGGCCTTGAAGAACTCGTTGAACTCGACAGGCTTGACCACGAAAGCATTGACGCCGAGCTCATAGCTCTTAACGAGGTCCTGCTCTTCTCGCGATGATGTCAGCATGACGATGGGGATGTGACGAAGCCTTTCGTTGCGCTTGACCCGTTCAAGCACTTCCAGCCCATCGACCTTGGGCAACTTCAGGTCGAGCAGCACGACGGTGGGGTCGCCATCCGGACGGCCTTCATAAGTGCCCGTGCCAAACAGATAGTCGATCGCCTCCGCGCCATCGCGCGCGATCACGATCTCATTGGCGAGCTGGCATTTCTCCAAGGCCGCGAGCGTCAGTTCAAGATCCCGCGGGCTGTCTTCCACGAGAAGGATCGGTCTCAGTTCAGGCAATCGCTCTTCCCTTTCTATCCGGTGTCGGCAGGGCGAATACGAACTCGGCTCCCTTGCCAACTTCACCTGTTGCCGTGATCGATCCGCCGTGGCGCTCAATGATGCGTCGTGCGAGCGCTAGGCCGATGCCGGTGCCTTCAAAATCTTCTGCGCGCTGGAGCCGCTGAAATACCCCGAACAGTTTCCCGACGTAAGCCATGTCGAACCCTACGCCGTTGTCAGATATCCGGTAAACGACTTGTTCTGCATCTGCTGAACCGTCAATGGCAATGACGGCCGGATCCTGATCTCTCGTATATTTCACCGCGTTGTCGACCAGGTTATACCAGACCTGCCGCAGCAGAGTAGAGTCACCCCAGGCGACAGGCAAGGGGGCGATCCGCCATTCGATCTTCCGCTCACTCTGGGTCAACATCACGCTCTTGACCACTTCCGAGACGAGCTTGTTCATATCCACCTTCTTGGGCACGATCGCAGTGCGTCCGAGGTGCGAGAAGTTCAGGAGGTCGTCGACCAGCCGGCCCGCAGCGAGCGCTGATTCCGATATGTTGCTAAGATAGTGCCGGGACTTTTCGTCAAGTTCCCCCTCGCGTTCCCGCAGTAGCTGCGCGAAACCCACGATGTGTCGAAATGGCGCCCGCAGATCGTGCGAGACGGAATAGGAGAAGGCCTCCAGTTCCTTATTGGAGCGCTGCAGCTCACTGGTCAGCTCCGCGAGTTCTTCCGCGCGTCGAAGGACGATCCCCACAATTGCAGCACGGAGGTCGCGTGCTGCCGCGATCTCCGCTGCCGTCCAGGGTAGTGCCTGCAGGCGCACCTGCTCCTGCCAGGCATCGAAAGATTTGCGGGGATGGATACGCCCGTTCTCGGCGACGTGCTTATGGGGATCGCCTCCCCACGTGACGGTCCGATGAACCTCCGGGCGGACCCAGATCAGCCAACTCGGGTATAGCTTGGAGAGTCGGACTGCCAGAATCCCGCTCGCCGTATCGGCGAAGTCGGTGGCGGAGGGCAATTGGGCAGACAGCGAGGCCGTGGCGAAGACTTCTTCTGCATCCCCCCTTTGTTCCAGCCAATGGACGATGGCCTGAAGCTGCGGCTCGGCCGGGGTGCTTCCCAGGCAGATGCAGCGGGCATCGGTCATGATTGCCGCACCTGTTGCGCCCACCTGTCTCAGCAGGTCATCCCTGGCTTCCGCCAATCCTTCGACCCAATCTGACCGGGAGCTCATGGAGGCAAGCAGCCGTCCCGTAACCTGGCTGAGGTCAACTCGTTGGGACGCTTCGGCGGCGCGTTCCTGGGCGGCAATACGCATGGCCAGCGACTGAACGACAAAGTCGCAGAGATCCCGAAGCGTCGAGCTCACCTTGTGGGGGCGGGCGCTGTGGCAGGAGATCAGGCCCCACAGATTCCCGTCAATCATGATCGAGATAGACATGGAAGCAGCGGTGCCCATGTTCCTCATATACTCAAGATGGACGGGAGAGACGCTACGAAGCTGTGCGGCACTCAAGTCAAGCGGCTGGTTTGTTTCAGGGTTGAGAGCGGGCTCGAGCGGAACGGGTTCATAGCTTGCGTCGGGGATGAGGCGAACCCGATTGGTGGCATAGAGCGCCCGCGCCTGCGCGGGGATGTCTGAAGCCGGAAAGCGCAGGTCCAGATAGGATGGGAGTCTTCCATTTCCGGCCTCGGCGACGACCTGGCCATTCCAGGCGTCATCGAAACGGTAGGCGAGGACGCGGTCGAAGCCTGTGAGTTCCTGCACGAACCGCACGGTTTCATTGAGGGAGCCGGGCGTGTCTGCTTGGGCCGCCAGGCGTTCGATGAAACTCCGCAGCCCGGAAAAGATACCGGAGGCCGTCGCCTCTTCGGCCTCTTCCACTTCGACAATGATGAGGCCGTTGGAGCGATGGGCGATCAGGATCAGGCCCCGGTCCGGTATGGCTACCTGTAAAGCCGGCTCGCCGCTTTCATACCATCCCCGGATGCGCTCCACGGCAGGTTCAAGGTCTGTTAGCCCCTTGCCGAGCGTAAGGCTTGATCCGAGAAGATCGCTTGCGTTCGCACTGGCCTGAATGACGGTCATGTCCGAGGGGCGGAGCACGAACAATGCTCCGTGTGGCTGGATTGCTCCGGGGATGTGGATTGGCTCCCGCGCGCAGCCTTCGAGATCCGATTCGGGCTGCACCACGTGAACAATCCTCCTGCTTCACCTCCGGCGGTAGGCTTCTCTCACTGAACCGCCTCCGCCGTACTTCTCGACGCTAGTGTCTGGCAGAATAGAGCGGACCATCTCGATGTAAACCTTCTGCCCTGAAGTTAGGCATTTCGTGTCGCTTCAGGCGATCTTCTGCGTGATGAAGAACCCGGCAGTGGCAGCGAAGGAAGTCAGGGCGGTGCCCCATGCCATATCGGTGATGGTCATGGCCAGCG
The DNA here is from genome assembly GCF_902502825.2 of Pseudorhizobium flavum. Next base: position 3,657,817 of record NZ_LR723670.1, on the reverse strand, counting down.
GCCAATTCTTCAAAGTCGCCAGGTTCGTCATGTCGTAGGTTCCATAGGCTACAAGGCCCAGGATCGCGCCTGCGATGGCGGCCTGTGTCCAGCTGTTGGCGGCCAGCGCAGGCATGACGGCGAAGTAGACGATGCCCGCCACGTAGACGAGGTAGAAGGCTCCCGCGGCCGCGAAGTTCGGCTGCTCAAGCATCATGTCGCCGAGCCAACCGCGATAGAGACCGGTTGCAACGCGGCCGAGCCAGATTGCGTCAATGGCGAAGAATGCGACGGCGGTGACAAGATAGGCGACGACAGGTACTGGCATCGGGGCATACCTCTCCGGCTCTTGGATCAGATCTTGAGGATCGGCTGGATCATCCGAACGATCCAGCTCGTGAATTTCAGCGGCGCTTCGGTGACGGCGAGGCAGATGCAGTCTTCCCCTTCCGTCGCCACCGGCGTGTGAAGGAGATCATCGTCCGCCTCTTCCATATCGCCACGCTCGAACAGCTCGTCTCCGTCGCGGAAGCTTCCCGACAGCACGAGCGTAAGCTCCCGCCCCCTGTGGGTGTGTTCGGGGACCGGCTTGCCAGCCGGGATACGGAGCAAGCGAACCTGCGTGGAGGGGTCGCTGGTTGGAATGCGGATCTGATAGGCGCCGCGTCCCAAGGCGCGCCATTTCAGGCCGTCCACATCGCTGCCCACATAGGAGCGCAAGGGCTCCGGCAGGACAGCACTCGGCGTGCCAGGGGGAACTGCCCGCACGCTGTTGCCGGGAGCAGCAGCTTCCGGGTCAGTTGCCTTCTCCTTCAAGCGCGTCTGGAAACGGTTCCATGAATCGCCCAGGTCATCTGACACCGAAATCTTGTCCAGGAGCGCGCCGGCTGCGCCTTCCATGGCAGAGAGGTGATTGCGGCAGGCCGGGCAAAGGGCAAGGTGAGAGGCAATTGCAATGCTCCATCCTTCCGACAATGTGCCGGCGGCATAATCAAGAAGCATTTCCTCGCTAATGTGGTGACGTACCTTCATCGCCGATCCTCCAGCGCCGTGCGGAGCTTTGCGAAGGCCAGCCGGATACGCGATTTCACGGTCCCAAGCGGCAGGTTCATCTGCTGCGCGATGGCAGAGTGCGGGATGTCTTCAAAAAACGCCTTCTTGAGCACATCCTGCTGTTCGCTCGGGAGTGTCGAGAGTGCCCGTCGCAGCAGATCTGCCTCCTGCGCTTGTTCGAATTCGCTGTCTGCAGGAGGGATATCGTCTGCGACGAAGGCCGGATCCTGAGGGTCGAACATGGGTTGCTTGCGCCGGTAGGCGTCGATGCGGATGTTTCGTGCCACGGTGAAGACCCATGCGGATACAGTGCCTCTTGCCGGATCGAACTGGGCCGACTTCGACCACACCGCCATCATCGTTTCCTGCATCAGTTCTTCCGCGGCCTGTCTATCCTTCGTCTTCAGCGCCATGAAGGCGCGGATCTTGGGTGCGTAAAACCGGAAAAGCGCTTCGAACGCCTCCACATCGCGGTCCCGTCCCACGGTCACCAGCAGAGTTGCGAGCTGCGCCGGTGTGGGTTCGGCTGCCTTGCTCGCCGGTATCTTCGGCTTTGTCATACCTATGCCTTGCCTTGCGCGCCGCCGCCGAAGCGGTGCGGATGCATGGTTCTGGCACGTCTGGGGTGCAAATGGAATGCTCAAGCTCATGCGGCCCTCTACGCCCGCCGCATCAGGATGGATCATAAAAAAAAATCGCTGCCCTTTCCCACGGCCGGGGCGATCCATCGCCCGATCAAGCGCGTAGAAGCGATCAATCAATCATGTAGGGCTTTTACGTATGGGACTGGAGTTTTCGGGCGGTGTGGGACCAATGCGCATTGCCGTCATTGGCTCGGGCATCAGTGGCATGTCGGCGGCTTGGCTCGCCAGCAAGAGCTGTGAGGTGACGATCTACGAGGCCGAGGATCGTATTGGTGGGCACTCGAATACGGTGACTGTCGATGTCGATGAAGGAAGAGTTCCCGTCGATACCGGGTTCATCGTCTACAACGAGCGCAACTATCCGAACCTGGTTGCGCTGTTCGATCACCTCGGCGTTGCGAGTGAGGCGACGAATATGTCCTTCGCGGCCTCTCTGGATGACGGCGCCTTCGAATACTCGGGGACCGGCATCGGCGGGCTGCTCGGCCAGCGGCGCAATGCGGCCCGCCCGCGATTCTGGCGCATGGTGTCCGATGTGGTGCGATTCTATCGGGACGCGCCTCAGTTGCTGCAGAGACGTGATCTCGATGGTCTTTCGCTGGGAGAGTTCCTGGTGCGCGAGGCGTACTCTCAAGCATTCATCGACGATCATCTGCTGCCTATGGGCGCCGCCATCTGGTCTGCCACAGCGAAGGACATGCGGGACTACCCGCTCACCGCTTTCCTGCGCTTCTTCATCAATCACGGACTGGTGCAGCTCAAGGATCGCCCTCAATGGCGGACGGTAACGGGTGGCAGTGTGGAATATGTCCGGCGTCTCATGGGAGATTTCCAAGGCGAGATACGCTTGAAGAGCCGGGTCACGGAGGTTCGATCCGAAGGAGGCCGGGTCATCGTAAGGGATTCCTCCGGAAATGCCGACCGCTTCGATCAGGTGATCCTGGCAACCCATGCCGACGATGCGCTCGCCGTTCTCGCCGATGCAGACCGGCGGGAGCGTGATGTGCTCGGTCGGTTTAACTACACGCGCAATCAGGCCGTCCTTCATTGCGACCGGTCGCTCATGCCGAAGCGCAAGCAGGTCTGGTCGAGCTGGAATTACATCGGCGCGAAAGCTTCCGGTGAGGATCGGCAACTTTGCGTTACCTACTGGATGAACCGTCTGCAGAACCTCGAAACGAGCAGGCCGTTGTTCGTGACCCTGAACCCATGCCGTACCATCGCCGAGGAGCACGTCATCCGGACGTTCGACTACAAGCACCCGTTGTTCGACGCGGCGGCACTGCAGGCACAGCGGCAGATCTGGGCCCTGCAGGGACGGCGGGGCGTGTGGTTCTGCGGCGCCCATTTCGGGAGCGGGTTTCACGAAGACGGGCTGCAGGCCGGCCTTGCCGTGGCGGAACGATTGACCGGCAACCAAAGACCCTGGAAACTTGCTGAACCGTCGGGACGGATTTTTGTGCCCGAGATGCTCGAGGCTGCGGAATGAACAGAGGATCGGCCATCTATGTCGGCGACGTCGTGCACCGTCGATATCGACCGAAGGAACACCGGCTTCGCTATAAGGTGTTCTCTCTCCTCATCGACCTGGATGAGTTGCCGGATCTCGATCGCCATCTTCGGGTGTTCGGATATAACCGCAGAGCATTGATCAGCTTCTGGGACAAGGATCATGGCTCCGGGCAGCCGGGGAAGCTTCGGGAGTGGGTGGAAGCCCAGCTCACCGATGCCGGGTTGGATCGAGCGGACCTTCGAATTCGTCTTCTCTGCTACCCACGCCTGTTTGGCTATGTCTTCAATCCGCTGACGGTCTATTTCTGCGAAACGCGGGATGGGGATCTGGTGGCGATCCTTTACGAGGTATGCAACACGTTCCACGAGCGGCACACCTATGTGATCCCGATCGACGGCGGTTCGCAGAGCGTCGTGCGGCACTCCTGCCGCAAGCAAATGTATGTCTCGCCATTCATCCCGATGGACTGCTCGTATCAGTTTACCACGCGACGGCCAGACTCTCGGGTTGCCATCGCGATACGGGAAACGGACGGCGAGGGCTCTCTGCTATCGGCGTCTTTTTCCGGCGAACGAAGGGTACTGTCCGATGCAAGCCTGTTGCGCACATTGATCGGCTTTCCGCTGATGACGTTGAAGGTGACTGCGGCTATTCATTGGGAGGCGCTGCGGCTGTGGCTGAAAGGCGTGCCCATTCACCGGCACATCAAGAGCCTGAACCCACATGCCCGGACGATCGTACAGTTGGAGGAGCGGTGATGACGGATCTCCAGCATGTCGACCACCACCGCGGATATTCGCGGTCGCCGATCTGGCAGGCAGCCCTTTGCCGCTGGGCGGAAATGATCGTGGCGGGACGTCTGACGCTTCGCTTACCGGGTGGAGCAGAACGACATTTCGAGGGTTCTGCCGCCGGGCCCAGTGCGATCATCGAGCTCGCCAACGCACGTCCAGTCCGCCGCCTCCTGGCGGGAGGGAGCCTTGGCTTTGCCCGTTCCTACTTGGACGGAGACTGGAGTTCTCCCGACCTGGGAGCTGTCCTGGAACTCGCCGTCGCCAATGACGCCGCTTGGGGGGGGCTTCTTGTCGGCAGCGGTCTGCGAAAGCTCGTGGCATATGTGCGCCACCGGCTTCGCGCGAACTCGCGCTCAGGCAGTCGGCGGAACATCTCGTATCACTATGACCTCGGCAACGATTTCTACAGTGCCTGGCTCGATGAGACGATGACCTACTCCTCGGCCTGCTTTGACAGTGCGGACCAGTCGCTCGAGACGGCCCAGCGCGCCAAGTACCATCGTATCGTCAGGAGTCTCGGCATCGGTCCTGAGGATCATGTGCTGGAGATTGGCTGTGGCTGGGGAGGCTTTGCCGAATATGCGGCGAGGGAAACCGGATGCCGCGTTACCGGGCTCACACTGTCGACTGAGCAGGCTGCCTACGCGCAACATAGGCTGCAACGCATGGGCCTGGCGGATCGAGTGGAAATCCGTCTGGAGGACTATCGCGACTGCCGGGGGCAATTCACCAAGATCGTCTCGATCGAGATGTTCGAGGCCGTCGGCGAAGAGAACTGGCCGATCTTTTTTGATCGCGTCCGCCGGCTGCTGCAGCCGGGAGGCGAAGCGGTCATTCAGACCATTACGATCGCGGACGACCGCTTCGAGCACTATCGACGGAATGCCGATTTCATCCAGACCTACATCTTCCCGGGCGGGATGCTTCCATCCGTTTCCGCCTTCGGGGATGCCGTCCAAAAAGCAGAGATGCGAGTTGCGGGGAGCTTCCGGTTCGGCCGAGATTACGAGCGGACACTGCTGCAGTGGGACAAGGCGTTTCACAAGAACTGGTCCCGGATCGCACCGCTGGGGTTCGATGAACGCTTCAGACGCATGTGGCACTACTACCTGCAATATTGCGCTGTCGGCTTCAGGACCGAGCGGTTGGATGTCGTGCAGTTCCACCTAAAGGTCGGGTAGCGGATCTTGGCTACTGCCGCACCATCCGCTTCGTGATCATGAACAGCAGAGGCCTCGGGAGCGCACGCAGCAGTCTGATCGCCAGTGCCATCTTCCATGGAAAGATGATCTCGAAGCGGTCCGTAGCGAGGCCTCTCAGGATTGTTTTCGCGGCCTCATCGGTGCCGATCAGGAACGGCATCGGAAAGTCGTTCCTTGCGGTCAAGGGTGTTTTGACGAAGCCGGGGTTGATGACGCTCAGCTGCACGCCGGCGCGTTTCAACTCCGGGTACAGGCCCTCGCAAAGCGTGATCAGCGCCGACTTTGTGGCGCCGTAGAATGCGCCGCCCGGAAGCCCGACATATCCCGCGACTGAGGCGATGACGGCGATCCTGCCCAACCTGTTCGCCATCATACCCGGCACGACCGCTTCCAGGCAGTGACCGGTGCCGATGACATTCAGCGTCATGACATCGGCCAGCGCCTGGGAATTGAAGCGCCTGGCGCTGTCGCGCCGGTAGCTTCCGGCCGAGAATATCGCCAGTTCGATCGGACCATGAGCCGCTTCGACGCGGGAGGCGACCGAGAGCGTGGCATCGCGATCCGTGACGTCCAGCGGGTAGGCGACGATGTTGCCGGGGTGTTCAGCCTCAAGCTCGGCAAGCTTGTCCCGGCTGCGCGCACTTACAGCAACCGTCCAGCCCTCGTTTGCGAGACCAAGGGCGACGGCGCGTCCAATGCCCGAGCTGGCGCCGGTCACCCAGGCAGTTCTGGAGGCCTCGGACATGAGCGATATCCTCTCGCGGTATCATTTCTGACGAATGATACGGCAAGTCACGGAACTTGGATCGCTAAAAGGTAAAGAAGGCGACGCCAGACTTGCGGTCTGAGGACGTCTGAGTGTCAGCCTTCATCCGATGCAAGATTTGCTCAGTCGCGGACGGGCGGTGGGCTGGTGTCTCGAACCGCCTCATCGTGGTACCAGCACGTATCAAGGGCAGCGGCCGCAAGCTGAGCTACCTTGTCCCCGGCGACTTTGCCGGTTTCAGCTTTCCGCCGGCCCGACCGGACCGGAAAAGGAATTATCTCGGCAGATCCGAACTCAACACCTGGGGTCATGTCGTTTCCTCACCACGGGCTTCGCGTGCACTATCGCACATATTTTGCGCAAATGCACTCTCAGTGGTCACGTATTGCCTCTGTTGTTGGCCAACCTTCCTTGGCAGGCACCTCATGAGACAACGCCGATGGGGTCTTGGCGTTCCGCTTCATGCCGGTTGCAAGCTAGCTGCAAACAATGGCGCGAAAACTGGGGTATCGACGCGGCGAAAGGGGTGGAGAGGCCGGATGAAGGACATGCGGAAGGTACGTTCGTGCAATCTGGCATGCGATTTGCTTGAGCGAAGTATCCGAACCGGCAGGCGTACGGCGCCGGGCTGGACGGCGATTTGATCGCGGTATCCACGAAGAGAGAGTTCCGATGACGAAATACAAGCTCGAGTACATTTGGCTTGATGGCTACACCCCGGTTCCGAACCTGCGCGGCAAGACGCAGATCAAGGAGTTCGATTCGTTCCCGGCGCTGGAGCAGTTGCCGCTCTGGGGCTTCGACGGCTCCTCGACCATGCAGGCCGAGGGTCATAGCTCGGATTGCGTTCTGAAGCCGGTCGCCATCTATCCGGACCCCGCCCGCACCAATGGTGCACTGGTCATGTGCGAAGTCATGATGCCGGACGGCGTCACGCCGCATCCGTCCAACGCCCGCGCGACGATCGTCGACGACGAAGATGCGTGGTTCGGCTTCGAGCAGGAATACTTCTTCTACCAGGACGGGCGTCCGCTCGGCTTCCCCGAATATGGGTTCCCGGCTCCCCAGGGTCCTTACTATACCGGCGTGGGCTACAAGAATGTCGGCTCTATCGCTCGCCAGATCGTCGAGGAGCACCTCGACCTTTGCCTTGCGGCGGGCATCAACCACGAAGGCATCAATGCCGAGGTGGCCAAGGGCCAGTGGGAGTTCCAGGTCTTCGGTAAGGGGTCCAAGAAAGCCGCCGACCAGATCTGGATGGCGCGCTACCTGCTGCTTCGCCTGTGCGAAAAATATGGCATCGACATTGAATGGCACTGCAAGCCACTCGGCGATACCGACTGGAACGGCTCGGGCATGCACTGCAACTTCTCCACCAAGTACATGCGTGAAGTCGGCGGCAAGGAGTATTTCGAGGCCCTGATGGCAGCCTTCGGCCGGAACTGGAAGGAGCACATCGACGTCTACGGCCCGGACAACCACATGCGTCTCACGGGCAAGCATGAGACCGCGCCGTGGAACAAGTTCTCCTATGGCGTTGCCGACCGTGGTGCCTCAATCCGCGTGCCGCACTCCTTCGTGAACAATGGCTACCGTGGCTATCTCGAAGACCGCCGCCCGAACTCCCAGGGCTGCCCCTACCAGATCGCCTCGCAGGTCCTGAAGACGATTGCGGAAGTGCCGACGGCTGACTTCGCCCGCAACGCCGCGTGACCCTCCTGCGGCGTCGGACATGCTCCGGCGCCGCAACCTTGGGATCAGCTGCGCGATCCCCGGTGATCTCCCAAGCCTTGCTGGACAAGGTCCTCGACCGACGCATATGGCTGTCTGCCATTACTGCGCATCACGGGAGACAATGCTCATGAACAATCCGCTCTTCAGCCTGGAGAAACGCACTGCACTCGTAACAGGCTCGTCGCGCGGTCTTGGGCTGGCCATCGCGACCGGACTTGCGGAAGCTGGCGCCGCCATCGTTCTCAACGGGATCAATGCAGACCGTCTCGAGGAGAGCGCGGCAAGACTGCGCGACCGCGGCTTTGCCGTTACCACGGCTGCCTTCGACGTTACCGATGAAGCATCGGTCGTTGCTGCGTTTGAGCGCTTCGATGCCGAGAAGCTGCAAATCGACATTCTCGTCAACAATGCCGGCATCCAGTACCGCAAGCCGATCATCGAACTCGACAGCGCCAATTGGCAACGCGTCATCGACACCAACCTGACTAGCGCCTTCCTTGTCTCCCGCGAGGCCGCTAAGCGAATGCTGCCGCGCAAGCGCGGCAAGGTCGTCAACATCGGCTCGTTGATGAGCGGGCTGGGACGGGCGACGGTGGCACCCTATACCGCGGCCAAGGGCGGTATTAAGACCCTTACCCAATCGATGGCCGCAGAATGGGCGGAGCATGGCGTGCAGGCCAATGCCATCGGCCCCGGATATATGCTAACGGACATGAACCAGGCGCTGATCGACAACCCGGAGTTTGACAACTGGGTCAAGGGCCGCACGCCCTCGAAGCGCTGGGGAAAGCCGGAGGAACTGGTTGGTGCTGCCGTCTTCCTGGCATCGGACGCGTCGAACTATGTCAATGGCCAGATCATCTATGTCGACGGCGGCATGAGCGCCGTTATCTAGGCTTCATTCTCTTGGCAAATGATCCTCCGCGGCAATACCGCGGAGGATGTTATCCTTGGATCCACTACTCCGCCGCGACCGGCAGACACGCTTCGCAGATAGCGTTGACGTGCCTGTGGTCGGTGCCGCAGCAGCCACCGAGGACCCGCATCGTGGGGTAACTCCGGCGCAAGTCGCTGTAGCGGCGAGCAAGGTCTGCGGGATCCCCGATGTCGATTTCAGTCGCCTCGTCCAGTTCCGCATGGCTTTTGGTTGAAGCATTGGCGCGGACGCCACCGATCCGTTCTATCCAGCGTTCACCGCGATTGAGTGCATCCTCGAAATGCGTGGGGTGAGCGCAGTTGACCATGTAGTAGACCGGTGCGCCGCCGGTTTGGCGATCGGTTTCCTCGACCGCCTCGCGAAGCGCCATCCCGCTCGCCAGCCGGCCGTCGGTCTCGACTGTGAAAGAGATCACGCAGGGCAGAGCAGCGCCGCTTGCCGCACGTGCGATGCCGATCGCTTCCTCGGCGTTGTTCATGGTGATGGCGCTTACCATGTCGATTTCCGATTCGGCGAAGGCGCCGATCTGGAAGGCGTGGTAGGACTGCGCCTCGTCGACGGTCATTGAACCCGCCTTGTAGCCGTCACCGCGCGGACCGAGCACCCCGTTGAGGACGATCGGCCGCCCTGGCCGTTCCCATAGTTCCCGCAAGGATGCGACATAGGCGACGGAATGGCGGTTGATGGCGGCAAGCCTCTCGAGGTCGTAGCCGAGTTGTGCTGCCCAATCCGGGTTCGCTCGCCATGTCGGCGTGTCCAGAATGAACCCGAGACCCCTCTCGCTCGCAATTGCAAGGTAGGCTTCATAGTATTCCGTCAGCTCCTGCCGCCCCTGCTCGTCATCGACGAGTGGAAAGGATGCAAAGAGCGGCAGGTCGATGCCGCGCTGGAACAGCAGGGTTGTCTCGAGTCCTCCATCCGTCAGGAAGGTTCCACCCCCCAGTTGTGGCAGTCGTGATCTGTATTTTGTCATGAGTTACTCCCGTGTTAGTATTTCTCGGCTTGGGGCCGGCCTTTGTTTTGACCCACGGGTTTTCGCCGCATAACGGACGTGGAAATAGTAAGCTCGCGGTCAAGCTCGACTTGCCGTGACATAAATTCTTTAAGTATCAGGAGGTTAAGATGCTGACTTCCGCAATCGTCGGAGTAGGTGAGCCGTCGGGTGAGCCCGAAACTGCACCTGCGGTACAGCGAGCTCCTGCGTCCCGGCGTGCCAAGGGCGAGGCGACCCGCCAGCGCCTGCTCGAGATCGCGCAGGCTTCAGTCCTTGACAAGGGGTTTGCGGCGACATCGATTGACGAAGTGATTGCAGAGGCCGGCATAACCAAGAGCGGCTTCTTCTATCACTTCCGGGACAAGAACGAGCTGGCGCGCGCAATGCTGCAGCGCTACGTGGAAGAGAACGACGAAATATTCGACGAGATCTTCGGGCGCGCCCAGGAACTCACGGACGATCCCCTGCAGTCATACCTGCTTGGCCTGAAGCTGCTCGCGGAAATGACACGGGATCTGCCGGGAGGCCATCCTGGATGCCTTGTCGCTTCCATATGCTACCAGGAACGACTGTTCGACCATCAGGTTCACGCCCTCAACGCATCCTCCGTCCGCAAGTGGAACGCTCGGTTTCACGGTTACCTGGCGCAGATTGCGGCTGTCTATCCGCCGCGGGAGGATGTGTCTCTTGAAGACCTTGCCGAAACGCTGACCTGCATCTTCGATGGCGCCATCATCATGTCGAAGGCGTTGAAGGACCCAGGCCAGCTCGAGAGGCAGGTTCTGTCCTACAGGACCTTCATCAAGATCCTGTTCAGCCGCTAAACCTGCCGTCACTGATCCTAGTGATTGTGCCTCGGCGGCGTTTTCGCGATCTGCCGGAAGTCGGCCGCGCCCTCCAGGACGGCGCCGTCCGCAAGCTGGGTGACCGACCGGCGGTAGATGCGTTGCCAGGGAGTGGCGTCTGCGGGCACCGCCGGGACGCCTTCGGCCTTTCGCCGCTCGATCTCCTCGGGCGCCACCAGCATGTCGCAGCGTCCCTGATTGAGGTCGATGCGGATGATGTCGCCGGTGCGCAGCCAGGCAAGCCCGCCACCTGCCGCGCTTTCCGGCGAGGCATTGAGGATGGAGGGACTGTCTGCCGTGCCCGACTGGCGACCATCACCGATCGTTGGAAGGCTCATGATGCCCTGCTTGAGGATCTGATCCGGCGGCTGCATGTTGACGACTTCGGCCGAGCCCGGCCAACCCAGAGGGCCGGCACCCCGGATCACCAGGATCGTGTTCACATCGATGTCGAGCGACGGGTCATTGATGCGATGATGATAGTCTTCCGAACCGTCGAAGACGACCGCCTTGCCCTCGAACACGCCCTCACGGCCGGGCTCCTGCAGGTAGCGCTCGCGGAAGCCTTCGGAGATGACGCTGGTCTTCATGATGGCGAAGTCGAAGAGATTGCCTTTCAGCACCAGGAAGCCCGCTTTGTCCCTCAGGGGCTGATCGAACGGGTAGATGACCTCGCGATCCGTGGCTTCCCTGCCTTCCAGATTTTCCGCAACCGTCTTGCCGGTTACGGTGCGACAGCTGCCGTCAAGCTTTCCGGCCTGCAGCAGTTCCCACATGATGGCCGGTGTGCCGCCAGCGCGGTGATAGCGTTCTCCGAGATACTTGCCCGCTGGCTGGACATTGGCGAGCAGCGGGATGTCGAACCCGTGCACCTGCCAGTCGTCCGGGAAAAATTCGACACCTGCATGCTTGGCCATCGCGGCAAGATGCGGTTGTGCGTTGGTCGAACCGCCGATCGCGGAATTGACTCGGACCGCATTGAGAAAGGCTTCGCGGGTCAGGATGTCGGATGGCTTGACGTCCTCCCAGACCAGTTCCACCGCCCGACGACCGGTGCGATAAGCCATCTGCCCACGCTCGCGATAGGCCGCGGGAATGGCGCCGCATCCCGTGAGCGACATGCCGAGCGCCTCGGCCAAGGCGTTCATCGTCGAGGCAGTCCCCATGGTATTGCAGTGGCCGACGGATGGGGCGGAATCCAGCGCTGCCTGAAGGAACTCGTCACGGTCTATCTCACCGGCTGCGAACTTCCTGCGCATGCGCCAGATGACGGTACCGGAGCCGACGAGATCCCCTTCGTGCCAGCCGTCGAGCATTGGTCCGCCGGAGAGTACGATGGCCGGAATGTCGACGGTCGAGGCGGCCATGATCGCTGAGGGCGTGGTCTTGTCGCAGCCGGTGGTCAAGACGACGCCGTCGAGCGGGTAGCCGTATAGCACTTCGACGAGGCTCAGATAGGCGAGGTTGCGGTCAAGCGCCGCGGTCGGTCGCTTGCAGTTCTCGAAGATCGGATGCGTGGGGAACTCGATCGGGATGCCACCCGCATCACGGATGCCGTCGCGCACGCGCTTGACCAATTCCACATGGACGCGGTTGCAGGGAGTAAGATCGCTGCCGCTCTGGGCAATGCCGATTACCGGCTTACCGGAACGCAGCTCCTCCGGCGTGACGCCGTAGTTCATGAAGCGCTCAAGGTAGAGTGCTGTCAGGTCGACATGGTCGGGATTGTCGAACCAGTCCTGCGAGCGGAGGCGGCGCTTTGGGGTCGTGTTGTCGCTCATGGCTATGCCTGATCTTTCCGGTTGAGCTCTTCGAGATGAAGGAGGAGGCCGCTGTGGTCCTTCTCGGCGCCGCCTTCGGCCACGAAATCGGCGAACTCCTGGCGGACCTGATGGGTCAGCGGCAGGGTCAGCGACAGGCTTTCGGCCATGGCCATGACCGCGTCGAGATCTTTGAGCTGGTTGGCGGATGCACCGCCGGGAACGAAGTTCCGCTCGACCATTCGCTGGCCGTGCAACTCGAGAATACGGCTTTCGGCAAAGCCACCGCGAATCGCGTCTCGGAATGCCGCACGCGAAGCGCCGCCGGCTTCGGCCAGAATCATCGCCTCCGCGACCGCACCGATGGTGACGGCGACGATCTGCTGGTTGGCGAGCTTGCAGATCTGGCCTGCGCCGCTCGGGCCGACATGCGTGACGCGGCCGAGTGCGGCGAAGACGTCGCTCAATGCCGCGACATCGGCGGCATCACCGCCGGCCATGATGGCAAGGGTGCCAGCGGTAGCGCCGGCGGTGCCGCCGGAAACCGGTGCGTCGAGGCTGCGGATCCCCCGGTCGGCCAGCCGGCCGGCGTTTTCCTTCGCGATCGGCGGGGCGATGGAACTGCAATCCACGAAGATCGCATCCTTCGACATGGCGTCGGCCACGCCCTTGTCGAACAGGATCTCGCTGACCGCCGTGCCGTTCGTCAACATCGTGAAGACAACGTCCGCCCCCGCCGCGGCTTCGGAAGGTGAATGCACCTGCCGCGCGCCGTCCGCGACAAGGGGAGCGGCCTTCGCGCCGTCCCGGTTCCATACGGTGACGGGAAAACCTGCCTTCAGGAGGCAGCGCACCATGGGTGCGCCCATCAAGCCGGTACCCAGAAAGGCAATCTTCTTCTTGGCCGTCATGGCAGCTTGCCTCCCAGTTCATCCTCGATGTGGACCCGAATGATCTCGTCGAAGGAGGTCTCGGCGGTAAAGCCCAGTTCCCTCGCCCGTTTCGCCTCGAAGCCAGGTGCCCAGCCGGCGACCATCTTCATGATCATCTCGTCGGGCTCGCGGCGGATCAGCGCGACTGCCTTGTCGCCGGCAACGCGGCGCAATGCTTCGATCTGCTCGCCGACGGTCGCGCTGAGGCCGGGCATGGAAAGATTGCGGCGCGGACCGACCTTGTCGAGATCCATGGTTGCGCCATGGATCAGGAAGCCGACCGCGGAGCGCGGCGACGTGTGCCAATGGCGAACGTCTTCGGAGACAGGAAGCACCGCTTCCTGTCCGACCAATGGCTCGCGCAGGATATTGGAGAAGAAGCCGGAGGCCGCCTTGTTCGGCTTGCCCGGCCGGATGCAGATCGTCGGCAGGCGAATGCCGATGCCATCGAAGAAGCCGCGGCGGGTGTAATCGGACAGCAGCAGTTCGCAGATCGCCTTCTGGGTGCCGTAGCTCGTTAGCGGGGTGAGGTGGAAATCGTCCGGGATCGGGAAGGGCAGCGGTGCTCCGACGACGGCGATCGAGGAGGTGAAGACGACGCGAGGCTTATAGCCGTCCGCGTTATGGGCTAGGCGGATCGCATCGAAGAGGTAACGGGTGCCGTCCAGGTTGATGCGATAGCCCTTATCGAAGTCGAGCTCTGCTTCACCGGAAACGATGGCGGCGAGGTGGAAGATGACGTCGGGGCGACCGGCAACGAGTTTTTTGGCTTCCCCGGCCGCCGAAAGGTCGCTTTCGCGCGCATCCACGATGCCCGAATAGCCAGCCGGGGGTTCCGGCTTCACCACATCGACGAGTGTCAACTTGTCGACCGTCTTGCCGCCGAGCGTCTCGTCCGCGACGAGTCGCTGCGCGAGCTTGCGGCCAACCATACCGGCGGCCCCGATGATGAGAATGTGCATGGGGTGCTTTCCCTCCTGGCGAAGTGTCGCTGCCTGAGGGGCCTCAGGTGCGACTAAGATCCTGCTTGTAAGGTTGTCTGATAACTTTATATGGTCGCATTGAAAACTGTTATTTCCATGCCGCCGGGCTCGCCGATCCACGTAATCGATGCCGGTGGCGAGCAGGGGCACGAGGCAGATGATACACGAAACCACCGCTTCCATGGCCGAATGGCGGGTGAAGCTGCGTAGCAGGCTGGGCGACGATATCGTCCTCAGCGAGAGCGCTGACATGCTTCCCTACTGCCGTGATTGGCACGGTGACGTGACCAGCAATGCGGTGGCGGTTCTGCGGCCGCGCTCGACGGAGCAGGTAGCTCAGGCAGTAAAGCTGTGCAGTGAACTCGGCCTGTCGATCGTGCCGCAGGGGGGTAATACCGGCCTTGTCCTCGGCGCCGTCCCGGATGCGGATGCCAACCAGGTGGTGCTGAGCCTTGAGCGGATGAACAGGATCCGGCAAATCGATGCAGACGATTTTTCGGCCGTGGTCGAGGCTGGCTGCATCCTCTCCGAACTCAAGGACGCGATTGCGGAGAAAGGGATGTTCTTTCCGCTTGCACTCGGCGCCCAGGGCACGTGCCGGATCGGCGGGAATGTCTCCACCAATGCGGGGGGCATCAATGTCCTGCGCTACGGAATGACGCGTGAGCTGATCTTCGGGCTCGAAGTGGTACTGCCGGACGGCAGCATCTTTGACGGGTTATCGACGCTGCGAAAGGACAATCGCGGTATCGACCTGAAACAGTTGTTTATCGGAGCCGAGGGAACACTCGGCATCATCACGGCCGTCTCCGTAAAGCTGACGCCCTATCCGGACCAAGTGGCGACGGCGCTTCTCGGGCTTGCCTCGCTCGATGACGCCATCAAATTGTTCCGCCGGGCGCGCCGCGACTGCTGCGACCTGATGTCGGCCTTCGAGTTCATGCCGCCGCTCGCCTTCACACTGGCGAAAGAGGCGATGCCGGACCTGCCAATCCCGATTGCCGCCGACTATCCCGCCTATGTTTTGATGGAAATATCCGGCTCCGGTCTCGTCGATATCGACGACCTCATGGGCCGCTTTCTCGAGGCAGTCATGGAGGAGGGTATCGTGCTCGACGGGACCCTTGCAGCGTCGCAGACGCAGGCCCGCAACCTGTGGCTCATTCGCGAGGGCATGAATGAAGGTCAGGCGAAGCGCGGCATGCATCTTCGGACCGATGTGTCCGTCAAGCTGTCGCAGCTGGCGGATTTCGTCGCCGAGGCGGAGAGGGCGGTCGCGGAAGCCGTGCCGGGATCGACCTGCGTCTCCTATGGCCATGTCGGCGATGGCAATGTTCACCTCAACGTCCTGCCGGCGGCGGAAGCGGAGCCGGAGCAAAGGCTGGAGCAGATCTACGTAGCCAAGGGCGCAATCAACGCTGTACTCGACCGATATCAGGGCAGCATCAGTGCCGAGCACGGCATAGGCCGCCTGAAGCGGGGAGATTTCGAGGCGCGCCTGTCGCCGGTGCGGCGCCACTTGCTGACGGCGCTGAAGCAGGCGATTGACCCCGGCATGGTTATGAACCCCGGCTGCCAATTGAATTTTCCTGCGAACTCGTAGAATTAGGGGGATGCCAGGGGAGGGCGGACGTGGCTGTTGCCGATTTCAACCAGATCAGACGAAGCGAGCACCTGCCAGCGCGAATTGCCGGCCAGATCGGGCGGGAGATCCTGGAGGGGCGGATAGCACCGGGTGAAAAACTCCCGACCGAGCACCTGCTGGCCAAGACCTTTGGCGTCAGCCGGTCCGTGGTCAGAGAGGCCATCGCCCAATTACGGAACGAAGGTCTGGTCGAAACGAGGCAGGGTGTCGGAGCCTTTGCCACCGAATTTGGTCAGCGGCAATCACTGAGGATCGAGCAGGGTGACCTGACCGACCGCGAAGCATTCAAGAATCTTTACCAGTTGCGCATGCCGCTGGAGATCGAAGCCGCGGGACTTGCAGCGCTCCACCACGCGGCGGATGATCTTGCGCGGCTCGACGAGACCCTCGAGCAGATGACGGGTGCCGAAAAGTGGACCGAGCAGGGGATCGTCGCCGATCTGGCTTTCCATCGAGTCGTCGCCACTGCAACTCAGAACGAATATTTTCCTCTCTTCATTGGCTTCATCGCCGAACGAATAAGCCTCGCAATCAAGGCTGCTCGTGCGAAGGCCGTTCTGGAGGAGATCGTTGAGGTCACCATTGCCGAGCACGTGGCGATCCGCGATGCCATTGTCAGCCGTGACCCCGCCAAGGCGCGCGATGCCATGCGCCAGCACCTGATCAAGGCTGCGGGGCGCTTGGACCTTACCTTGGAGACCTGCTGATCTTTCTCTACCGACATTTACCGAGTTTTTCCCACAAGGGGGCTGGTGACTGGACAGGGCGGAAAAGTCATACTAGAAACGCCGACGCTTGTCAGACATCCTGACAATCAGGGAGATTTGGCATCTCCCGCCAAGGAGGAAATTTGGTGAAGTCCGAGACGATGTTGCGCGCACAGTCTATCCTGCCGCAAGATGCAGATGATGCTCTGCTGGTTGGCCGGGTTTGGTCGAAGGCTGGCAATGGCCCCTGCCCCGTTCTCTACAGGTCGGGCAGCATCTTCGAACTTTCGCCACTGGCGCCGACGCTCTCGGGACTGCTCGAGCATGAAGACCTGGTGGCCCGTCTTCGAGCCGCCACAGACCTCAACGCGCTCGGCACCCTCGACCAATTCCTGGACGGCTCTGCCGGCGATCTTCTTGCCCCGGCCGACCTGCAGGCGGTCAAGGCCGCTGGCGTGACCTTTGCCGACAGTATGCTTGAACGCGTGATCGAAGAGCAGGCCAAGGGCGATCCGCTCCGGGCACAGGAGATCCGCGGCCGGCTGGCGCCGGTGCTGGGCGACAACCTGAAAGGGCTCGTCGCCGGCTCGAAGAAGGCTGCCGAAGTCAAGAAGCTCCTCCAGGAGCTTGGCCTGTGGTCGCAGTACCTGGAAGTCGGCATCGGACCGGATGCGGAGATCTTCACCAAGGCGCAGCCCATGTCCTCCGTCGGCTGTGGCGCGACCATTGGCATTCACCCGAAATCGGACTGGAACAATCCCGAGCCGGAGGTGGTCCTGGCGGTTACCTCCGCCGGCAGGATCGTCGGCGCAACGCTCGGCAACGACGTGAACCTGCGCGACTTCGAGGGACGGTCTGCCCTTCTCCTCAGCAAGGCCAAGGACAATAACGCCTCCTGCGCACTCGGGCCGTTCATCCGCCTGTTCGACGATCGCTTCACCCTGGAGGATGTCAAGCAGGCCGAAGTGTCGCTTGATGTTGAGGGCAGCGATGGCTTCAGGATGACTGGACTGAGCCCGATGGCCGCTATCAGCCGGTCGCCGGAAGACCTCGTGGGCCAGTTGCTCAACGAGAACCATCAATACCCGGACGGCGTCGTCTTCTTCCTCGGGACCATGTTCGCGCCGGTCAAGGATCGTCGCGGGGCGGGGCTCGGATTCACCCATGAGATAGGTGATCGCGTGGAAATCTCGACGCCGCGGCTCGGTCGACTTATAAATTGGGTGGAAACCAGCGACCGCTGCCCGAAGTGGAGCTTCGGCCTCGGGGCCTTGATGAAGAACCTGGCCCAGCGTGGGCTCTTGTAATCAACGGGAGGGACACGATGCAAAGGGCGATCGATCTTTTCTATAAGTTTCTAGAATTCCTGCTGATCCTGCTGCTTTCCGGCATGGCCATCATGGTATTCCTGAACGTCGTACTGCGCTACGGCTTCAACTCGGGACTGAACGTGTCCGATGAGCTGTCGCGGTACTTTTTCGTATGGGTGACGTTCATTGGCGCCGTGGTTACGTTTCGTGAACATTCCCATGTGGGCGTCGAGACGCTGGTGATGATGTTCGGACGCCGTGGTCGCATCATCTGCATGATCCTGTCGAACATCATCATCATTGCCGTGTCGGCTATCTTCTTCTGGGGAACCTGGAAGCAGGCACCGATCAATGCCAGCATGGTGGCCCCCGTTACCAAGCTGCCGATGATCTGGGTCTATGGCATCGGCTTCTTTACCGGCGCCGGCGTTGTCATTATCGCACTGGAGCGCCTGTTCCGCCTGCTGACCGGCAGGATCACGGAAGAGGAAATCGCCGCCTTCGCCGGAGAGCACATGTCACTCGAGCAGCTGTCGGAGCGCACATAAATGACTCTGGGTGTCTTTATAGTATCGCTTCTCGGCGCCATGGCGATCGGCGTCCCGGTCGCCTTCTCCCTGATGTTCTGCGGCGTCATGCTCATGTGGTACATGGGCATGTTCAACACGCAGATCATAGCCCAGAACATGATCGCGGGCGCTGATACTTTCACGCTCCTCGCTATCCCCTTCTTCATTCTCGCCGGCGAACTCATGAACGCTGGAGGTCTATCGCGGCGCATCATCGACTTTGCGATTGCCTGCGTCGGCCACATTCGCGGGGGACTCGGCATCGTTGCCATCATGGCCGCCGTTATCATGGCCAGCATTTCCGGCTCAGCTGCCGCCGATACCGCCGCACTCGCCGCTATCCTCATTCCTATGATGGCCAAGGCCGGCTACAACGTGCCGCGTTCGGCCGGCCTGATCGCTGCAGGCGGCGTGATTGCGCCTGTCATTCCGCCATCTATGGCCTTCATCGTCTTCGGCGTTGCGGCCAACGTGTCGATTACGCAGTTGTTCATGGCCGGCATTGTTCCCGGCCTGCTGATGGGGATTGCACTGGTCGTCACCTGGCTGATCGTTGTCCGCAAGGACAGGGTTGAGACGCTGCCGCGCACTGATGCCAAGGAACGCCTGCGTGCCACGGGGCGCGCGCTCTGGGCCCTAGGCATGCCCGTCATCATCCTTGGCGGGATCAAGATGGGCGTCGTCACTCCGACGGAAGCGGCCGTGGTCGCCGCGGCCTATGCGCTCTTCGTCGGCATGGTGATCTATCGCGAGTTGAAGCCGCGCGAATTGCCGGGGGTCATCCTGCAGGCCGCAAAGACGACTGCAGTGATCATGTTCCTCGTCTGCGCCGCACTTGTATCGTCATGGTTGATCACTGCGGCTAACATCCCGGCAGAAATTACAGGCTTCATCGAGCCCCTGATCGATCGCCCGATGCTGCTGATGTTCGTGATCATGCTGGTGGTCCTCGTCGTCGGAACCGCGCTCGACCTCACGCCGACCATCCTTATCCTGACGCCAGTGCTAATGCCGATCATCAAGCAAGCCGGAATCGATCCGGTCTATTTCGGCGTGCTGTTCATCATGAACACCTGCATCGGGCTGCTGACGCCGCCGGTCGGCGTCGTGCTCAACGTCGTCAGCGGCGTCGGTCGCGTCCCTCTCGGAAAGGTGACCGTAGGCGTATGGCCGTTCCTCGTCACGCAGGTTCTCGTCCTTTTCCTGCTCGTCCTGTTCCCCGACATCGTCCTCGTGCCCGCACGATGGCTCTACTGATCCGCAACCCCTCAACAACTTATCCAAGGGAGGATATATCATGAGGAAAATGCTTCTTGCCACGACTGCTATTGCGTTCGGCCTGTCGGCTGCAGCGCCGGCCTTCGCGGAGTTCAACGACCGCAACATCCGCGTTTCGAACGGCATCAATGAAGACCATCCGGTCGGCAACGGCATCAAGGCCATGCAGGCCTGCCTCGACGAGAAGTCGGGCGGCAAGCTGAAGTTGACTGCATTCTGGGGCGGCGCGCTGGGCGGTGACCTTCAGGCAACGCAGGCCCTGCGTTCGGGCGTCCAGGAAGCCGTCGTCACCTCGTCGTCCCCGCTGGTCGGCATCATTCCGGCGCTCGGCGTTTTCGACCTGCCGTTCCTGTTCGCAAGCCCGGAAGAGGCCTATCAGGTCCTCGACGGCGAGTTCGGCGACATGATGAGCCAGAAGCTCGAAGAAGCCGGTCTCGTCAATCTCGGCTACTGGGAGAACGGTTTCCGCAACCTCTCCAACTCGGTTCGTCCCGTCACCAAGTGGGAAGACTTCGAAGGGATGAAGGTTCGCGTCATGCAGAACGACATCTTCCTCGACACGTTCCAGAACCTTGGCGCCAACGCTACGCCGATGGCATTCGGTGAGGTGTTCTCGGCACTGGAAACCAATGCGATCGACGCCCAAGAAAACCCCTATGTTACGATCGACACTTCGAAGTTCTACGAAGTGCAGAAGTACGTGACCGAGACGAACCACGCCTACACGCCGTTCCTCTTCCTGTTCTCCAAAGCAATCTTCGATACGTACACTCCGGAAGAGCAGGCAGCTCTGCGCGAGTGCGCAACTGTCGGCCGTGACGAAGAGCGCAAGGTCATCCAGGACCTCAACAAGAAGTCGCTGGAAAAGATCAAGGAAGCCGGTCTCGAAGTGAACGTCCTCTCTGAGGAAGAACAGGCTCGTATCCGCGAGAAGTCGATGGTCGTTTACGAGAAGCACAAGGCAACCATCGGTGCGGATGTCGTCGACGGTATCCTCGCCAAGCTGGAAGAGATCCGCAAGTAACGGATCTACCTTGCGTGGCTGCGTTTGCAGCCGCCCATCAGGAGAGGCTCGGGACGATGTCCCGGGCCTCTTTTTTGTTTCCACCCCGCACAGGTGACCCACCTTCCACCTCTTCAGATGAACGAGAGGCATGAAAAAGCCGCCCCGAAGGGCGGCCTGTTCTGGTCGCACGTCGAAACCGCGACCCTTACGGCACCTCCATCGGGCGGTCCTGCTTCTTCTTCAGCATCTGTTCCCGGACGAAAATGAACAGGCCCGAAGCAATGATCAGTGCAGCGCCGGCCATCATTGTCAGGCGCGGAACATCGCCGAAGAACATCCACCCGAAGATCACTGCATAGAGCAGCAGCGTATACTGTAGCGGAGCAACCGTCGCGGCATCGGACATCTTGAGCGCGCGGTTGACGAGCATGTGTGCGGACATTGCCACGACCCCAAGCAGCCCGAGCAGCAGAAGGTCGGTCTGGGACTGGATGGGCGACCAATCAAACGGCGCGAAGATGAGGCCAGCCACGCCGGCGGCGCCGGTCTGGAACAGAACCAGCGTCGTATCCGGTGTGCCGCGCAGGAAGCGGCCGGAGATCATCATGAAGGCGAATGCTGCACTGCCGATGATGGAGATGATCGCAGGCAAGGTGAACATGGCGCTTGAGGGCTCAAGTGCAATGATGACACCGACAAATCCGATCGCAATCGCTGTCCAGCGCCGCCAGCCCACGCGTTCGCCCAACAGGAATGGAGAAAGTGCGGCCACGTAGATCGGAGCCGCGAGCCAGAACGTCATCACATCGGCCAGCGGCAGGTACATGACGGCATAGTAGAAGCAGAACACCTCGCCCGTGGAGAAGAGTACGCGGGCAAGCTGCATGCCCTTTCGCTCCGCGTTCACGATGGGCGCGAGACCCACCTTCCACAACAGCGGCGACAGAATGATGAGGGCTGCCACGCTACGGATCAGGATGACCTGCCCCAAGCCATAGGACGACACGAGCCATTTCCCCATGGCATCGTTCAGGGCAAACAACAGCATTCCCAGCAACATGACCAGCGGCCCGGCTGCAGATGAGACCCCGAACCCGGCCGCAGCCGAAGCGATCTTGGTCATGATTCCTCCCAAAAAAAGCGTGGCGTCAGATGGTGGAGGTGTCGGAGAATCGACGACTGACGGTGAAGGTCTTCTCTAGCTCCGGATGCAGTTCCATGCCAAGGCCGGGACCCGGCGGAACGGTGATCATGCCATTCTTGACCTCCGGAAGCGCGGTCACGAGATCGCGGTACCAGGTCTTGTAGAAGGCGCGGACACTTTCCTGGACAAGGGCATTCGGGGCATTCAGCGATAGGTGGGTCGAGGCGCAAAGAACCACCGGCCCGGTGCAGTCATGCGGGGCGACCGGCAGGTGCCATGCTTCGGCCATAGAGGCGATCTTGCGCGCCTCCGACAGGCCGCCGCACCAGGATATGTCGAGCATGACAATGCCCGCGGCTCCCGTTTCCAGGTAATCGCGGAAGCCCCAGCGGGTCGCCAGCGTTTCGGATGCGGAAATCGGCGCCGGCGAGACTTCGGCATAGCGCTTCAGGCTCGACAGGCTGTCCATCTTGATCGGGTCTTCATGCCAGAAGGTCTGGTATGGCTCGAGCGCCTTGGCGATCTGCATGGCCGGCAGGAGCTGCCACATGGAGTGAAACTCCACCATGATATCGATTTTGTCGCCGACAGCCTTGCGGATCTTTTCGAAAGGCTCGAGGGCGAGCTTCAGGTCGGGCATCGAGATATATTGGCCGCGCGTCTTTTCTGCGGCTGCATCGAAGGGCCAGATCTTCATCGCGGTTATGTCGTCCGCGAGCAGCGATTCCGCCAGCTCGTCGGCGCGATACAGGAAGCCGTTCAGGTCGTCGTAGGCGGTGCCTCCGGTGAGGCCATAGTTTGCGGTCGTCTGGCCGGTGTTCTTCTTGATGTATTCGGTGCCGGCGCAGGTGTTGTAGGTCCGGATCTCTTTGCGGCTGAAGCCACCGAGCAACTGGGCGATCGGCTGGCTCGTCACCTTGCCGAAGATATCCCAAAGTGCGATGTCGAAGGCAGAATTCCCTCGGACCTCTGCGCCGGACGACCGGAAGCCGAGATACCCCACCAGTTCGTTCGCCAGGAGATCGATCTGCAGCGGGTCGCGGCCGATGACCCGTGGCGCGACGTATTCGTGCATATAGCTTTCCACCGTCTCCGCGCCGAAGAATGTCTCCCCGAGCCCGGTGATGCCTTCGTCGGTGTGGACGAGGACCCAGAGGAGATTGCTGCGCTCGGCGATGCGCACGGTTTCGAGCCGGGTGATCTTCATGATGATTTCCTGTTGTCAGATAAGGCCCGCGCGCAGAAGGGCCTTGATACTCTGGTCGAAATGCTCATCCATCAGGCGCGCTGCTGCTGTGGGTTCTCCGGCAGCGATTGCGTCGGCAATCGCAACGTGGAGTTCGCTCATCGCCTGCCGCTCATCGTCGCTCGTGCGACTTTTCCAGCCTATCGGCCACGTTTGTCGGGTGACGCCGCCGAAGGCGCCGATGATCAAGGTGAATAGCGGGTTGCGGGAGGCGTGGGCGATGGCAAGATGCAAGGCAATGTCGTGCTCCATCACCTTTCGCGGATCGTCAGAATTCGCGAGCATCGCGCGGGCATGAGCCGCGATCGCCCTTGCCTCCGCATCCGTCCGGCGCAGGGCCGCCAGAGCCGCGGTACGGGCTTCTATGGTTCGGCGCGCATCGTAGATCTGCTGGATATCGATCTGATCCGTTACCACGCCGTGCTCGATCGTCAGCGAGAATGCGTCGTCATCCAGTTGCGCCACGGTCGGGCGTTTGCCGGCGCCAAGCTGGACAAGATGGAGCGCAGCGAGCGATCGCAGCGCTTCACGGATTACAGTCCGCGATACCTGGAGTTCTTTCGACAAGGTGCCTTCGGCAGGGAGGCGATCACCTGGTTTCAGGTCCCGATCACGAATAAACCGGGCGATCGCCGCGACGGCGCCGCCGACATAATCGTTTCCTATCTGACCCTGAGGCTCAAGCATGTCCTACATTCTTCGCAAACCTGTATGATAGGTTTTACGAGCGTCGCCAGGGTTTGACAAGCAGAACCTTGTGCTGCGGCCCTACATGGCGGATGCAGAATCGTAGGCGGCAATCGTGGCTTGCGCCCTCTCGAAGACCTCAGCGGCGCTCATGCCCGGTTTATAGAGGCTGGAGCCGAGACCAAAGGCGGTGATGCCGGCGTCTATGTAGTCGCGGAAGTTCTTTTCGGAAACACCGCCGACGGCGGCGATCAGCAAGTCCTTCGGCAGAACCGCCCGGATCGCCGTGATACCCGCCGGGCCGAGTACATTGGCGGGAAAGAACTTGAGGCCCGTCGCTCCGGCCCTTGCGGCGGCCAAAGCTTCGGTCGGAGTAAAGACACCCGGAAGCGTCACCATGCCGCGCGCGGCAGCGGCGCGGATGACGTCCGGCTCCACGTTCGGGCTCACCATCAGCCTTCCACCTGCCCCATCAAGCCGTCCCACATCCTCCACGGTCAGCACGGTGCCGGCGCCGATCAGGCAATCGGCCGGCGCCAGTCTTGCGGCAATTTCAATCGAGCGAAAGGGTTCGGGAGAGTTCAGGGGAATTTCAATTGCCGTAAAACCAGCCTCGATCAGTTTGCCGACCACCGCTTCTGCTTCCGCCGGCTTCAGACCTCGCAGGATGGCGACAAGGGGATAGGCCATGTCTGGGAACGGGATGCGCGTCATCATGTGGTCCTCTGCAATTGAAGGGGCAGTATCTGACGGGCGGCCGCCGAAAGGCCGGCGCGAACGGCCTCGTCCGCGTCGATCGGGGTGAACGGCAGCGACACCGCAGCGAATGCACCCTCGTAGAGCCCTCGCAACCGTCCTGAGGCGACGAGGCCAATGGACGCGGCCTGCGAACCGGAGGAAGACAAGCCGCCTGCGATCTCAGCGCCGATCAGTACTCCCGACAAGCGAGCGGCGGCATCCGTGGCTGTCAGTTCGGCGAGCAGCATGCCGGAGCGAACCGTAAAGAGAAGGTTCGTGAGACGCTGCGGGGCTTTGAAGGCTGCGCGGACCGCTGCAGTGAAAACGGGTTGGTCGCCATCGACGGAGCCGGCATCGGCAAGGGAATGCGCCAACACCGAATGCTTCGAGACCACCTCGAACAGCTCGCCCGTCATGTAGGTGGAAAATCCGCTGACTGTCTCACCGCTGAGATGCACCCACTTCGAGTGAGTGCCGGGCATGCAAACGATCTGCTCACCGCTTGGCTCAGATCCGTCAAGCGCACCAAGCAGTTGCGTCTCCTCCCCACGCATCACGTCAGGAGCCTCGCGCGCACGCTGTGCGAGACCGGGCAGGATGTGTATCTTTCGGTTAACTTGCGGAACCTCCACAGCGCCGGAGAGGACGGCGGGCAGCAGCGCCGGGACGTCCACGTAGCCTGCTTCGATCCAACCCTGGCGGGCGCCTGCCATCCCACAGATAATGACCGGCAGATCCGCCGCGGCTTCGACCGCCTGCAGGTGGCTTTCCAGGACCTGGGGGAAGCCCATCTTTGCCGCGGACGTCATGCCCTCGCCACTGCGGCGCTCGGCCAGAATTCTGCCGGCCGGGTCCATCAGCCACAGGCGAAAGCTGCTGGTCCCCCAGTCCACGGCGGCATAGGCGGGCGTCGTCAAAGCAATCCTCCGTCGATGATGATGGTTTGTGCCGTCATCCCAGCAGAGGCTGAGGAGGCGAGAAATAGGCAGGGGCCAACAAGATCAGCTTCCGTGAGCGGGCGCTTCAAGCATTGCCGGGCAACGGTGCTGGAGATACTCTCCTCCGTCAGCCACAAACGCTTCTGTCGCTCAGTGACGATCATGCCGGGCAGGATGGCATTCACTCGGATACCTTCCGGCCCTAGTCGGCCGGCGAGGCTTTTCGTCAAACCGATGATTCCGGCCTTGGCCGCCGCGTAGGAAGGCAGGTCGCCCATGTTGAGAAGATAGGAGATGGACGAGAAGTTGATGATCGAAGCGCTGCACGCCTGCCGCAGATAGGGAAGGCTGGCCTGGGTGACGAAGAAGATCTGCTTCAGATTGACGGCCTGGCTTTCGTCCCAATAGGCTTCGGTCACGTCGTCCACGTCGTGCCGATCGTCCCAGCCGGCGTTGTTGACGAGCACGGAAATGGAGCCGAGGCTGGCTGCGGCTTCCTGAACGGCATCCTGTGCCTGCTCGACGCTTCTCAGGTCAGCTTTGACGTATGTCACCGGGTGCATTGATCTAGCGGAGAGTTCAGACACCAACTCGCGGCTCGGCCCCTCTGCGATGTCGATGAAGGCGACCTTCGCACCCTGGGCTGCGAATCCCGCGGTCAACGCGGCCCCGATGCCCGAGCCGCCGCCGGTCACGAGGACCCCCTTTCCGCCAAGATCGAAGTGCTGGACAATGGGTGCGGACAAGGCTTGCCCTTCCTGTCGGCGCTGCTTCGTCAGTTGCTGGTGTTCTATGCATGCAGTCACCAAAACACAAGAAGCCTCCAACGGAGGCTTCCTGATCTGTCGGCGCATTTTAGGAAGCGCGCCGGCGACAGAGGCTACTTCTCAAGCCGCCGTTTTTCTTATCGGCGACGCAGGGGTGGCATTCTGGTGACTTCCTGCGATACGGAAGCGCCCGATCAGTGCAGCCAACCGCCCGCTGATTGCCGAAAGACTTTGTACCGAGGCATTCGCCTCCTCCATCAAGGCGGCGTTCTGTTGGGTGATCTGGTCCATGCTGCGCACCGCCGAGTTGATCTCGCCAATACCGGACGCCTGTTCCTGGGCGGATCGCGTCAAGGAGGCGATGTTCTTGTTGATCGAGCCGACCCGCTTCCCAATGGAGCTGAGCGATTCTCCCGTCAGATTGACGAGATCCACCCCGCGCTTGACGTCGGCGGAGGACCGGTCGATCAGTTCCTTGATTTCCTTCGCGGCAGCAGCGGATCGCTGAGCCAGCTCCCGGACCTCCTGGGCGACGACGGCGAAACCCTTGCCCTGTTCGCCGGCCCGCGCAGCCTCGACGCCGGCGTTGAGTGCCAGAAGATTGGTCTGGAAGGCGATTTCATCGATGACACCGATGATCTGGTTCATCTTCTGTGACGAACCTTCGATATCGCCCATGGCGGCAATGGCTTCCTTAACGATCTGCCCCGATCTAACGGTCTCCGATTCCGATTCCTGGACGACCGCCTGAACCTCGATGACGCGCTTTGCGGACTGGCCGGAGATCGTCGTGATCTGTTCCAGGGCGGCAGCGCTTTCTTCGAGCGCAGACGCCTGATGCTCCGTACGCTTGGCCATGTTGTCGGCTGCCGACGCGATGCCATCCACCTCAGCGCGCACCTCGAAGACGGCCTGGTTGATTTCCTGCATTGCCGCTTCAAGCGCTGCCACTGACTCGTTGAAGTTCGCCTTCAATGCGTCGAAGTGAGGAGCAAGCTGCTCGCTCACCTGGCAGGTGAGATCACCTTGTGCCAGCCGGGAAAGAACAGTGGCGAGTGCAGACAGGGCAGCGTCCTGTTCTGCTTTTTCCGCCTGGCGCTGGGCCTCGAGCCGAGTGCGTTCCTCAGTCAAAGCATCAAGATAGACCGTGATTGCATAGTCCATGTCCACCAGGGCCGCTTTGGTGACGGCGGCAAGGTCGTTGCTAAGCTTCTCGGCCTTACGACCGTGCAGGAACCCTTTAAGTTCCTCTTGAACGACCGCCTTGATGATCTGCTCGAGGATGAGAGCGTAGCCACCAATATACCAGCGTGGTTCAAGACCGATGCGCGCATGGGTTTTGCCCACGGTCGTCACACCGTCGACATAGTCGTCACGGTAGCTTCCCGAAGCAATCAGGGTCCAGTGCTTTTCCTGGCGGGACTTGGCATGCGCAACGTGGGACTTGTCCTTGAAGAACTTCGCCGTGTGCGGGTGGCGGGTGATCTTGCCATAGAAGGTGTCGAGGGCCGGGCCAAGAACGCGGCTGATGAGAGGCTGGATGCCGGAAAGGCTACGCAATTGCGCGGCATCGAGCCCTACAAACTGCAGTCGGTCTTGAAGATCAGTTGTGCGGTGGTCTGGCATGGTGCCCTCTGTGAGATGTTTGTTATGGGCGCGCTACGAGGCGGGTCGATCTACAATTCTCAATTCGCAATTAATTTAGCGTTAGCGATGATAGTCGCGTCATGTGTGAAAGAGCGAAGTGGCGGAGGGTTCTGCTACTCCCGAACAGTCCGACGCCTGGGTCAGGTTGCGATTCAGTTTTTGTGAAGGAAGTGACGCCAAGCTGGCACCTGAGTTCCGAATCGTTCCAGTGCCACGAGTAGATATGACCCTTCTCCAATTCCCCTCCCATCGCCGCACTGCAGACATCCGTCGATGTGCAGCGACCCTTCGCGACCTGCATGGTGAGAAGGCCAACCAGTTCTGGCGCAATGAGATGGCTCTGCTGGTGTCAGCGCTTCGGGAGGTTGGGGCGTGCGAGGCGGAAATCTCGCACCAGGCTCAAATGTTCATGAATGCGGTTCAACTGGAACTGCAGGCGGGCTTTGTCAGCGAATCAATCGGATAAGTAGCCGCTCTCAGCGCTTCTGCTTCAGGTAGGAGCTGGTGACGCGCTTCCTCCTGCGGGATCGTGGTGCGCCTTGTCGACTAGTGCCTCAGCGTGGACTTAAGAAGACGAACCCACCAACTGCCGCTGGTACTGATGAGGCGTCTCCGGACGATAAATCATGCGCGCTTCAAGCTCGCCAGTGTCTTCGTTGCGGGATAGCGTGACTGCCAGTCCTCGGCAAATGCCATGAGGTCCGCTGACGACATCGGACGGGCGAAGGCATAGCCCTGCAAGGTCTGGCAACCCATCTCCCTCAGGATCTCCGCATGGGTCATCGTCTCCACGCCTTCCGCCACGATTCCGATCCCGAGAGAACGTCCGATCTCAATGATCGACGCGACCAGGCGCCTCTGCGATTCCGAAACGTCGATGGGCGCCACCAGCTTCCGGTCAATCTTCAAGCGGTGCGGCGCTAGTTCCAGCAGGCTGACTATGGATGCATGGCCAGAACCGAAATCATCTATCTCCACCTGTACGCCGCGCTCCTTGAGGAGGTGTATGGCTGCTTTCAAGTCTTCTTCCTGATCCTCGAACGAGATGGATTCCAGGAGTTCGAAGGCAACGGTATAGCCGTCGGACGGAAGGGCATCCAGCATCGCAAGCAGTTTCGGGTCCTTGAGACGCTGCGCCGAAATATTGACCGACAGCTTCGGTATCTCGATGCCGTGGGCGCCCCAGCGCGTCATCTGGAACAGGGATTTCTCGAGGATCAGCGCGTCAATCTCGGCAACCCGACCAAGGCCTTCCGCAACCTCCAGGAACTTGTCGGGCGTCAGGATGCCTCGTTCCGCGTGCTCCCATCGCGCCAGCGCCTCGACGCCGCTGATAGCGAGGGTCTGGGCGTCGAACTGCGGCTGGAAGAAGGGGACAAACGCGTCGCACTCCAGCGCTCTCAGCAACTCGTCCGCCGTCTGTTTCGTCTGGATCGTGATTGCTCGAAGATCATCAGAAAAGATCTCGACGCGGTTACGCCCTTTCTTCTTTGCCTCGTAGAGGGCGATATCGGCGTTCATCAGCAGTTGCTGCGGCGTCTCCCCCGCCATGGTCTGGCAGGCAATGCCAGCGCTGCAACCGATACGGCACTCCTGGCCTTCGATCTCGATGGGACGCGCCAGCATGGCGACGATCTCCAAAGCCACTTCCTGCGCCCGGTCCGCCGGATCGGGTCCGCAGGTGACGATCACGAACTCGTCGCCGCCGATCCGGGACACGACTTCCTCCGGTCCGACAATTTCCCGAAGGCGCGTCGTTGCGGCCTTGAGCACCTCGTCGCCCGTGCCGTGCCCAAGCGTGTCGTTCACATGCTTGAAGTGGTCCAGATCGATGTGAATGAAGGCGAGCTTTTGGGAAAGATCGGACGTGTCTGCCGTAACCATGAACTGGTCGAGAAACCGCCGGTTCGGCAGTCCGGTGAGGGCATCGTGCAGGGATTGGTGCTCGAGAATACGGCGCGTTGTCCGCAATTCCCGGTTCTGCTCCTCCGCCTTCGCTCTTGCTGTCCGCAACTCGACCTGCATGGCGATGTCCTCGGTGACATCCCAGTTGGCACCGACGACCCGCACCGTCCCGTCAGGAGCTTCCTCCACTGCGCCATGGGCGCGGATGTGGCGGATCTCTCCGGAGGGCAGGACTATCCGGA
Source organism: Pseudorhizobium flavum (assembly GCF_902502825.2). Next base: position 3,627,852 of record NZ_LR723670.1, on the reverse strand, counting down.
AGTCCTTCAAGTAGGGGAGACGTTGGTCGATCGATCGCTTGAATGTGGCCTGGGCGTCGATCAGGTCGTCGGGGTGGAGCCTTGCTGCCCAGTCCTGGAACGATCCCTGGTTCTGGTCATGGGGTTGACCATAGAGGTCGCACATGTGCGAATCCCACAGGAGATTGTCTGTCTCGGGGTGGTATTCCCAAACCCCGATCTTGGAGGCCTCAAGCGCCAGTTGCAGGCGGCGAGACAATACCTCCAGCCGCTCTTCGCGTTCCCGCAGCAGGAGATGGCTTCGATGTCGTTGCTGCATCAAAAGCCCCGCCCACACGAGAGGCGCGACGATGAAGAACGCCACGAGCGCCGCCAGGAAGCGGAACCGGGACATGTCCGAAGGCTCGCTGCTCCACCCGCCTTTGGGAACTGCCGCGAGATACCAGCTATCGTAGCCCAGATCGATCGCTGCCGTCACCGGATCTTCAGAGAACAGCTCCGGTCGACCGAAGAAGACATCACCCTCGTGCGGCGTCGGGCGCCGCGAGATAGCAATATCGAGTGTCTGGGACGGCGAGTTGACGTTGCTGTCCCAGTAGAGCCGGTTGAGATCGATGACTGCGGATACCAGACCCCAGAAGCGATTGGAACTGAGCGAGAAGACAGGGTACCTGGCGATCAGTCCCTGTCCGCCCTGGACGAGATCAACCGGGCCCGTGATCATTACCAGGCGACGGGCGACAGCCTGAACGGCCGTCTCCCGCTGTGAGGGCGTTGCCATGTAGTCGAGGCCCAGGCTGGCCTTGTTGGGCTCCTGGGGGTAGATCAACCGCACGACAAAGTCCGGTGCGCCGGCAACATTGCGGAGTTGGGAGGGGACCGCGAAGATCCTTTCCGCGACCGCTGCAAAGCGGGGCTGGCTCATATGCGGATCGGCCGCAACAGCTGCGACAAGACCGTGCACGAGGTTCACGTTCCCGTGCACGTTCGTTTCGAGGCGTGAGATGACATCGGCCAGTTGTTCAGAAGCCTTGGCGCGCTGGGTTTCCCGATGCTGCGAAAGCCGATCAGAATCGGAGAGGACGAAGATGGTCAGAACGGTCGTGATCGCGAGTAAGGCCGGGACGTAATAGGTCAACCCCCACCTCTTACGGGTGGCGTTAGGAGCGCGATGAGGGGGCTCTGATTGCATAAGCTGTGTCCGCCAGTTCAGCTGCAATCTCTCCGATAAACTTTAAGATATTCTATCCCGGATTGCCCTGAACCGCCGGGTCGCCGATGGCGCGAAAAGCTGCCACCATCCGTTACCCTTCAGAACCTGATCTCCGGAAGAATACTGCAAGATGGCACGGATCATGCAGCTACACCCATCAACGAACTGATGGAGCGCAGCATGGGCGATAAAGTGTTACAGAGCGAGCAACCGGGTCTCGAAATGGGGCAGAAGCAAAATGCAAGTTGGCACAACCAGCCAAGCAGCCCGCACTTGCCGAAGACGCAGGAATGGCTGAGAAAGCATCGGCGAAGGCTTGCGAGCAGGCTCGCCATGGGGCTTATTTCCTCGCAGTCCCGCTACGCCCTGCGGCGCGATCTCGAATTGCAGTTTGCTCCGCGACCCGCCAAGATCCCCATAACGGTCCGGCCCTTGTGCGCGGATGACCTCGATCTGCTGATGCCGCAGGATGATCTTTCAAGATCCTTCGATGAACAGCAGGAGATCGCATGGCGACGGAGTTTCGCCGACACAGTGGGAAGCGGTGGCTATGTGGCGATTGACGGTCGCGACGGTCGGCCGTGCTATGTGCAGTGGCTTCTCGGCGCGTCGCAGAACGATCTGATCCGACGGCTGGGAGGCTTCCCGCGGCTTGATGAGGACACTGCGCTACTCGAGAATGCCTATACACCCCCTAGTCATCGGGGGTTGGGTATCATGTCCGCTGCTATGGCGCTGATCGCGGAGCGCGCGGCCGCGTTCGGTGCGCGCTATGTCCTCACCTTCGTCGGAACGGACAATGTTGCCTCGCTGAAAGGCTGCCAGAAGGCCGGATTCGAAGTGCACCTGATTCAGCGCCGCCTGCGCGTGGGGTACGGATTGATCGACGTCAGTCTGTACAGAAAGGGCGGCGTTAGCGACGCACCGAAGTGACATCCCATCCTCGATGAGCAACAGGATTGGCGCCAGGCTTTCCGAAGAAGAGCCCAGGTCACGTGGTGATCAGGCTCCGGTCGTCCTTGGCAGCGATCAGCGTCTCGAGCATGAACTGTTCGCACAGGATGTGGCGACGAAGAGCCTCGGCAAAGCCGGTCACGAGCTGTCGGTCAGCCTGCTCGACTAGAGGTTCGTTCCCGGCCTCCAGCCGGGTCAAGGCCTGCAAGACGCGCTTGCAGGCATGAGCGTCGCCGCGATGTTCGGCCCTCAACCGTTGGACAGCGCCCGGGGAAAGCGGCGATGCGACCGTCCTGTCGAAGCTCGCAAACAGGCTGCGCTCTTCCAACTCATGCGTGTCCTCCAGAAGCGGCTGCATGGCATCGGCAGCAGTTCGCCAGTTCTCCGGGGCAATCTCTGACGGACCAGAGGTAGCGATCTCCTCGAGCAGAAGGCAGAGCGAAAGAAGCGTATGGTGATTGCGCTCCAGCGCGGCAACATCTGCCGCTCGCAGTTTCGCGTTTCTCGTCATGCTTCTCGCAATCTTCTTCGCCATCAAGCAAAGAATTCTAGTCCGGCACATGTTTCACCAGCTTGCGCTTCCGCAAACAAATTCAGCGGGCCGGACATACCCGCTGATAGTCACGAATCCGGCCTCGGCGCGGCCCCAGCGAAAACTGAGGGTGTTGACTTTAGCGTCTCACGGTCCATTCTTGATATGAGCCGAATGGGAATGAGGAGATCCGGATGGCTGACTACCCGGTCAACGATCCGTCGGCGAAGGAGCCAAAGTCACGACGCCGATCTGAGATCGCGACCTTTCTCGTTCTCGCATTCGGGATCTGGCCGGTCGTTGCCGTTGGCGTGGTCGGTGGTTACGGTTTCCTGGTTTGGATGTATCAGATCATTGCGGGGCCACCTGGGCCTCCGGGCCATTGAGGCGGCCATGGGCGCGCCTCTTTCAAGACGTGACTTTCTGCGCGGGCGCGGCCCCACCAAGGGCAAGGTGGTTCCTCCCGGTTTCCTTGGTGGCCGACCTGAAGTCTGCTCTTCCTGCAGTCTTTGCCTTGAACGATGTCCTTCCGGCATCATCGTGATGGATCACGGCCTCCCTGCCCTCGACTTCACCCGGGGCGAGTGCACGTTCTGCGGTGAGTGCCGAAGCCATTGTCCTCAGTCCGAAAATCTCTTTGCCGGACCTGTCCTTCTATCGCATGTCGTTGAGATCGAGGGCGGCTGCCTCGCCATGAACGGCGTTGACTGCCAGGCCTGCCGCGATCACTGCCCAACCGACGCTATACGCTTTCGGCCACGCCTCGGGGGACCCTTCCTGCCCGAGATCAACGAAGATGCCTGCAGCGGCTGCGGTGCCTGCATCGGCGTGTGCCCGGTCGCTGCGGTCGCCGCCAAGACTGCAAGGGAGTTCGCAGATGCCTGAGACGCCCCAGCGCTACCACGTTTCCAGCGCAGTCGTGGTGACAAGACCGGATGCGGCCGACAGCGTCGCCGCAGCACTTGCAGTCATGGAAGGTGTCGAAATCTTCGCAGTCCAGGACGGCAAGATCGTCGTCGTCATCGAGGGCAGGACCAGCGGCCAGCTGGGTGCCGTGCTTTCCGAGATCTCGGGGCTGCCCGGGGTCTTCGCGGCCAATATGGTTTTTGAACACGCAGAAGACGAGGAGGCTTTCGGCGATGAACGCAGAACTGACGCGGCGTAACCTGTTAAAGGCGCATGCGGCCGGAATTGCCGCGGCGACAGCGGGGATTGCGCTACCGGCGGGCGCACAGCCGGTTCCCGGCGGGGTGGAGTCGCTGGAGATCAAGTGGTCGAAAGCGCCCTGTCGCTTCTGCGGCACCGGCTGCGGCGTTATGGTCGGCGTCAAGGAAGGCCAGGTTGTCGCCACTCATGGCGACATGCAGGCGGAGGTTAATCGAGGCCTCAACTGCATTAAGGGCTATTTCCTGTCGAAGATCATGTATGGCGAGGATCGCCTGACGCAGCCGCTTCTGCGCAAGCGCGACGGCGTTTACGCGAAGGACGGGGAGTTCGAGCCGGTCAGTTGGGAAGAAGCCTTCGACGTCATGGCTGACCAGGCCAAGCGCGTCCTGCGGGAGAAGGGACCGACGGCCGTCGGCATGTTCGGCTCCGGCCAATGGACGATCTTCGAAGGCTATGCGGCGACGAAGCTGATGCGCGCCGGCTTCCGTTCCAACAACCTCGATCCCAACGCACGCCACTGTATGGCATCGGCCGCTTACGCCTTCATGCGCACCTTCGGCATGGACGAACCGATGGGCTGCTATGACGATTTCGAGCATGCCGATGCGTTCGTGCTCTGGGGTTCGAACATGGCGGAGATGCATCCGATCCTCTGGACCCGGCTTGCGGACCGCCGGCTCGGGCACGAACACGTGAAGGTAGCCGTGCTATCCACCTTCACTCATCGCAGCATGGATCTGGCGGACATACCGATCATCTTCACGCCGAGTACCGACCTGGCGATCATGAATTACATCGCCAACCACATCATCACGACCGGGCGCGTGAACGAGGAGTTCGTCAAGAACCACACGACCTTCATGAAGGGCGTCGACAACATCGGCTACGGGCTTCGCCCCGAGGATCCGCTGGAACTGAAGGCGACAAACGCCGGCGATCCGACAAAGATGGAGCCGATCGACTACGAGGCCTTCAAGGCGTTCGTCTCGGACTACACCCTGGAAAAGACGGCGGAACTCACCGGTGCCGATCCAGGATTCCTGGAGGAACTAGCCGAGCTTTACGCCGACCCGAACCGCAAGGTCATGTCGCTCTGGACCATGGGCTTCAACCAGCACACCCGCGGTGTCTGGGCCAATCACATGATCTATAACCTGCACCTGCTGACGGGAAAGATCTCCGAGCCGGGCAACGGACCCTTCTCGCTCACCGGCCAGCCCTCCGCCTGCGGCACCGCGCGCGAGGTGGGTACATTCGCCCACCGCCTGCCCGCCGACATGGTGGTCACGAATCCCGAGCATCGGCACCATGCGGAAGAAATCTGGCGGCTTCCTGAAGGGCTTCTGCCGGACAAGCCGGGCTATCATGCGGTCCAGCAGGACCGGATGCTCAAGGACGGCAAGCTCAATTTCTATTGGGTTCAGGTCAACAACAACGTCCAGGCGGCGCCCAATACCGCTAACGAAACCTACCAGGGATATCGCAACCCGGACAACTTCATCGTCGTCTCCGACGCCTATCCGACGATCACTGCGATGTCTGCGGACCTCATCCTGCCGGCCGCCATGTGGGTGGAGAAGGAAGGGGCTTACGGTAACGCCGAGCGCCGTACCCATGTCTGGCACCAGCTGGTGAACGCTCCGGGGGAAGCCCGCTCCGACCTCTGGCAGATTGTGGAATTCTCCAAGCGCTTCACCACGGACGAGGTGTGGCCGGCGGAGATCCTTGATGCCCACCCGGACTATCGCGGCAAGAGCCTGTTCGACGTGCTGTTCAAGAACGGTAAGGTCGACCAGTTTCCGCTGGCGGAGGTGAACAAGGACTATGCCAACCGCGAGGCGGAGGCCTTCGACTTCTACATCCAGAAGGGCCTCTTCGAGGAATATGCCGAGTTCGGGCGCGGTCACGGGCACGACCTTGCCCCTTACGATACCTACCACGAAGTCCGCGGCCTGCGCTGGCCCGTGGTGGACGGGAAGGAAACCAAGTGGCGCTATCGCGAGGGCTATGATCCTTATGTGAAGCCCGGAGAGGGTGTGAAGTTCTACGGACGCAAGGACGGCCGTGCTGTCATCCTCGCAGTCCCCTATGAGCCGCCGGCCGAGTCTCCTGACGAGGAGTACGACGTCTGGCTGGTGACGGGGCGGGTGCTGGAGCATTGGCATTCGGGCTCCATGACCATGCGGGTGCCGGAGCTCTACAAGGCGTTCCCGGGGGCCCGATGCTTCATGAACGCCGACGATGCGCGCAAGCGCGGTATCAACCAGGGAGCAGAAGTCCGGATCATATCGCGCCGTGGCGAGATGCGCTCACGCGTGGAAACCCGCGGCCGAAATCGCATGCCGCCGGGGCTGATCTTCGTGCCGTGGTTCGATGCAAGCCAGTTGATCAACAAGGTCACGCTCGACGCCACCGATCCCATCTCCAAACAGACGGATTTCAAGAAATGCGCAGTCAAGATCGTACCCGTCGCGTGAGCCGCGGCCCGATTGGAATTGCGGCAGCCTTCGCCGCCCTGTTCATGGCGACGATGGTTGTGGCACAGACGGTGCCGCAATTGTCCGGGCCATCGGAGAAGATGGAGAATGTGCCCGCCAGGCCACTGCCGAAGTGGACAGTCGATGATGTCCGCAAGATGCGAGCCTATCCGGACCAGCCGCCGGTGATTCCGCATTCGATCGAGGGCTACCAGTTGTCCGTGAACACCAACCGCTGCCTTTCGTGCCACAAACGGGAATTCACCGAAAGCTCGGGTGCGCCGATGATCAGTGTCACCCATTACATGACGCGGGACGGCCAGATGTTGGCGGATGTGTCGCCGCGCCGGTACTTCTGCACGGCGTGCCACGTGCCGCAGGCGGAGGTCAATCCGCTCGTCGAGAACACCTTTCGCGATATGAGCGAAATGGGTGTGAAGCATCTCGGGGAGCACTAGAGAATGGACAGAGTAAAACGTCTCTGGGCCTGGGTCTGGAAGGTTCTCAGCACGCCCGCCGCAACGCTCAGCCTAGCATTTCTGACGCTCGGCGGCTTTGTGGGGGGCGTCATCTTCTGGGGTGCCTTCAATACGGCACTCGAGCTGACCAATACCGAAGCCTTTTGCGTCAGCTGCCACGAGATGGAGACCAATGTCTACGAGGAGTTGACCCGCACCGTGCACTTCTCCAACCGCTCCGGCGTGCGGGCATCGTGCCCCGACTGCCATGTGCCGCACGAGTGGACGGACAAGATCGCGCGGAAGATGCAGGCCTCCAAGGAGGTGTGGGGCAAGATCTTCGGGACCATCAACACACGCCAGAAGTTCCTCGACGAACGGCTACGGCTTGCCCAGCATGAATGGGCTCGTCTCAAGGCAAATGACAGCCTGGAATGCCGCAACTGCCATTCCTCTGTGGCGATGGATCTGTCGAAGCAGACGGAGCGTGCGGCCAATATCCATCAGCGCTACCTGTTTTCGGGCCGCGCGACCTGTATCGATTGCCACAAGGGCATCGCCCATGAGCTTCCGAACATGCAGGGTGTGGAGCCGGGTTGGCAGATGCCGGACGAACTCGAAGGCGAGGTCCTGCCGAGTGCATCCGCACTTGACGAACTGCGAAAGGCAATGGACCAGGCACATGTCGGGCTGGCGAGCATGAAATAGGACGGGTAGGGGCAGCCGATCAGTGGGGTGATGCCGCCGCAGGAGCGGAGTTGAACCTCTCGGTGCCGCCCGGCAGGTTCAAGCGGGCAAGGGCTGTCTCTATCGTGGACTCGAATTGGACCATGGGCGGCCGTATTCCCTGGGCGAAGAGTTCGGCCCTGAGCGCCTCAGTCGTACCGGTCAGCAAGATTGTCAGTCCTCGGCGGCCGGCCTTGTGGGCAAGGTTTTCTATCGTGTTTGCGGCCGTCGAATCGATGAACGGAACCGCTTCCAGGTCAACGATCAACGCCCGGTGCCGATCGGAGATGCGGTCGAGCACGGCGCCGATCGAGGCTGCCGCGCCGAAGAAGAAGGCCCCGGATATGCGATAGATCATGATATCAGGATCGCTCGCAGCCGCCTCGTCATAGGCAGTTCGACCTCCCGTCGTAGCATCCGCCTCGTCCTCGGCCACGAATGGAGCATGGGCATGCACCGCGGTGGTCTGCGACATGCGGTGGATAAAGAGCACGGAACCCAGTGCGAAGCCGGCGATGATCGCCTCTGTCAGGTCCCTGAAGATGGTGAGAAGGAAGGTGACGAGCAGCACGGCCGCGTCACCCCGACTGGCCTTCAAGAGGGTCCAGAATGCCTGCTTCTCGAACATGTTCCAAGCCACCACCGCAAGTACTCCCGCGAGGCTTGCCAGCGGAATGAAACTGGCCAGTGGTGCTGCAAACACTATGAACATCAACAGGAAGAGCGCGTGCAGCATCCCTGCAACCGGGCCATGGGCACCGGAACGGACATTGGTGGCCGTCCGGGCAATCGTACCCGTCACGCAGAAGCCGCCGAAGAGGGCGGAGCCCATGTTCGCGACGCCCTGCCCCACCAGTTCGCAGTTCGAGCGGTGTCGGCGCCCCGTCATGCCATCTGCCACCACCGCCGAAAGCAGTGATTCGATCGAACCCAGAAGCGCGAAAGCAAAGGCCGAAGGCATGACGGCCATCATCTTCTCGATCGTGATCTGCGGCAGGTGAGGCGTGGGGAGCGAGCCGGGTATTCCCCCAAACGCACTGCCGATCGTGCTGACCGGCAGGGCAAGCAGTGCCGCCGCCGCTGCAGTTGCGGTAACCGCAATCAGGAGACCCGGCCAGCGCGGCCGCAGCCTCTTCAGCGCAACGATGATGACGACGGTCGATGCAGAGAGGGCGATCGTGGCGGGGTTTGCTGTCGGCAGGTTATTCCACAGGACGGGCAGCTTCTCCAGGAGAGCGCCCGGTTCGGCGGAGGCGAGAGTAAGCCCCAGCAATTCCTTGATCTGGCTGGCGAAGATGATTACCGCGATTCCGGCGGTGAAGCCCACGGTGACGGGGTAGGGAATGAACTTGATGTAGGTGCCCAGGCGCAGGAAGCCGATCGCCGCCAGAATGAGGCCCGAGATGAAGGTCGCAAGGATCAGCCCGTCCATCCCGTGCGCCTGCACCGTCGCCGCGACCAGCACGATGAAGGCTCCCGCGGGTCCTCCGATTTGGAAGCGGCTGCCGCCGAGCGCGGATACGAGGAAGCCGCCGATGATGGCCGTGTAGAGGCCTTGGGCGGGTGATGCGCCGGAGGCGATGGCGATCGCCATGGAAAGCGGCAAAGCCACGATGGCAACCGTTAAGCCGGCGATGGCGTCCGCACGAAGATGCTCCAGGCGATAGCCTTCCCGCAGGACCGTGACGAGCTTAGGCGTGAACAGCTCTGAGAACGAGGGTTCTTGTGGTCCAAATGTCGTCGTCGGGTGAGCCATGCGTCCTGCGACCTTCGCGGTGTTGACAAGCGCCTGCGGGGATCATTCCCCACTGGTACCGTTCATTTTGCATGAGGCCTCCTCCGTCGATCCGTCGGCGGTAGCCATATCGCCATACCAGTCAGCGTCGCGGAAGATTGCAACTGCTACCAAAGTAGCGCCGGAACCTTAATCGACCGGAAAAGAAGGTCTGGGATCACGTCCCGCAGAGGGTCAGGGAAATGACGCCGATGAACGTGAAAGGCGTTGCGACGGCCGCACCCAACCAGACGTAACGCGAGACCTCACGGGTGAAGTCCGTCAGATCGTCCGCCTTTGATCGGTCTGGTCGCATTGTCCGCTTCTTCCAGGAAAGAAGCATGACAGCGGTGGTGCCAAGGGCCGCCAGCACCATCAATGTCCATCGCAAGGCTGGATAGGAAACTGCCATGGCCGAAGGCTCTCCGCCCGCCAAATGGCAGCCGGTCGCCTGAGCCCCATAGAGCAGCAGGAAGAGGACGCTCCACAGAGCGAAACCCGCCATGATGGAGAGGAGCGGAGGCGCCTTCATCGGGTTGTCTCTCCCACAAGCGCCGCGAGCAGGATCGGGAAGGCCAGTGCAGTCAGCCCCACGGCCGCGCTGTAGCCGTGCCAGAGTTGACCGATGCGCAAATCCAGAAGCCTCTTCCGGGAGACATAGCCCTTGCTGATACGGAAGAGGCCGAAGGATGCCAGCACCACCCCGATACTGTTGTGCAGGGCCGCAAATGCGATAACAACGAAGACACTCGCTCCGGCGCCGTGAGCTTGAGCCCGCGGCCAGACCAGCAGCAGGAGCCAGCCAAATATTGCGATGGCGACAAGCTGGCAGACCATGTTGAGCAGAAGCAGGCTCGCCGCACCCGGTCCGGCCTGAACGGCTCTGTGGCCTGTCCATGCGGAGATCACCAGGACCGCGGCTGCGACAAGAGCCGGAAGGGGATCAACACCCGAGATTTCCGCCGGCGGCCAGTTGGGGGCGGATATCCAGAGGAACAGGGTACCGAACAGAAGCGAGATGAACGCCGTGGCATCGGCGATCAGAGCAAGCAGCATGGCCCACCAGGCAGGGGGGTAGGGAGCCTGCATGTGCGGTGGAAGAGCCAGACCGTGTCCGATATCCAGGTCCTCAAGGTCCTCCTTCTCGGCGGTGTCACCCGTCCAGAGGAGAAACAAGGCGGTAACGAGCGCGAGAGCCAAGGGTGCCATCCAGTAGACCTTGAACAGGAGCGCGAGGAAAAAGCTGCCCGTGGCGACAGCTGTCGCGAGAGGAAGAAAGGTCTGGCGAGGCAACCGCACGACATGGTCCGGGCGCCCACTGGCGATATCGACGGCGAGAAGTTCCATGCGTCCGTTGCGCGGCATGCCGAGATACCCTTCACCGGCGGCCAGTGCCGGTCCCAGACGATCGGGATCGAGCAGGTCGGCGCGGCGCTCGACCGAAGGGAGGGACGCGAAGTTGTAGGATGGAGGCGGCGTCGGCATCGCCCATTCGAGGGTGCCCGCCTTCCATGGATTGCGGTGGTAGCGCCTGCCGAACCGGAACAGCAGGATGAAATCCAGAGCGATCAGCGCGAAACCCATGGTCATGACGAAGCTGCCCATGGAGGAAATGAAGTTCAGCGTCTCCCATCCCGATTCCGCAGGATACTCGAAGACCCGTCGAGGCATGCCGCGCAGACCCGTCAGGTGCATCATGAAGAAAGTCACGTTGAACCCGATGAAGACCATCCAGAAGGCGGCCTTGGAGAGGTGCTGGACCGGCTGCCGCCCACTGATGTGCGGAAGCCAGTAGTAGGCGGCAGCAAGCATCGGGAAGACGAAGCCTCCGACCAGAACATAGTGGAGGTGAGCGACGACGAAATGCGTGTCATGTGCCTGCCAGTCGAAGGGCACCATCGCCAGCATCACGCCCGTCAGGCCGCCGATCACGAACACGAAGAAGAAGCCGAAGATGTGCAGCATCGGGACGGAAAAGCGGGGGTGGCCATGGCTGATCGTCGCGAGCCAGGCGAAAATCTGGATCGCCGTCGGCACCGCCACCATGGCGCTGGCTGCCGAGAAGAACGACAAGGCCACATGGGGAATGCCGACCGTGTACATGTGATGCACCCAGAGCCCGAAGGAGAGAAACGCCATGGACACCAGTGCCGCGATGATGATGCGGTAGCCGGCGAGCGGCGTGCCGGCAAAGACCGGCAGGATGGTTGAGATCGCCCCCGCTGCCGGCAGGAAGATGATGTAGACCTCTGGATGCCCGAACAGCCAGAAAAGGTGTTGCCAGAGAAGCGGGTCTCCGCCGCGGGTCGGGTCGAAGAAAGGCAACCCGAATGCGCGCTCGACCTCGAGCAGCACCGATCCCAGGATGAGCGGCGGAAATCCGACAAGCATCATGGTCGCGACGACGAGCATGTACCAGGCGAGGATCGGCATCTTGTCGAGCGACATTCCCGCCGCGCGCAACTTGAGGATCGAAACAATGATCTCGATTGCCGCGGAGAGCGCGGAGATTTCGACAAAGGTGATGCCGAGCAACCAGACGTCTGAATTGATGCCGGGGGAAAAGATGTTGGAGGACAGCGGCGTATACATGAACCAACCGCTATCGGGGGCAACTCCTCCGATGAGCGCCGCGATCAGTATTGTCCCTCCGAACAGGTAGCACCAGTACCCGTAGGCAGACATGCGCGGAAAGGCGAGGTCGCGCGTTCCGAGGAGCTTGGGGAGGAGGTACATCGCGCCGCCCTCGAAAAAGGGGATGGCGAAGAGGAACATCATCACCGTGCCGTGCATGGTGAAGACCTGCGCATACTGCTCGGCGTCCATGAAGGCGCTTTCCGACGAGGCGAGCTGCGTCCGGATCAGCATGGCCAGGAGGCCGCCGATCGTGAAGAATACGAGCGCTGTCAGCATGAAGCGCTTGCCCACGATGTTGTGGTTCACGGCAGCCAGTCGCGCCCATCCAGGCGGCGTTCCCCATACCTTTTCGAAGGCCTTGTGGCGGGCGATGGGGGAAGGCTGCAATCCCGTATTCTCCCTCATCGGATCTCCTCCTGCGCCAAGGCAGCCGCATAGTCCGTTTCCGCATGCGCCTGGACGAGGAAGCGCATGCCAGCGTGACCCGCGCCGCAGTACTCGGCACACTGACCGGCAAATCGGCCCGGCCGATCCGCCTTGAGGCGGAGATATGTCGTGTGACCGGGGACCGCATCGATCTTGCCGCCCAGGCGCGGGATCCACAGGCTATGGATCACATCGTCGCTGGTGACGGCGAGTTCGACAGTCACCCCTGCCGGAATATGGAGAACGCCTTCCGTGACCGCTGCCTGGAAGTGTTCCGGATAGCGGAAGTTCCATGCCCAGCGGGTGGCCTTCGCTTCTATCCTGATCGTGTCGCCCGTATGATCGGTGCCGCCCCGCAAGAGGTATTCACCTTGCCAGAAGGCGTAGAAAGTCAGCGCAAACAGGATGGGTAGCGGCAGCACCAGTCCACCGCCAACGATCCAGAAGCGGGGAGAAAAGCGCCTTCCGAATTTCGGAACGAAGACCGTCGCCAGGAAGAGCCCGACCACTAGGATGAAAAGGAGGATCGAGGCGATGAGCATCACCCACCAGAGCCGGGCAATGGATGCGGCGGAAGGGCCTGCGGGATCCAGTGCGGAGAGATCGCCGGTGCATCCCGACAGAGCGACAAAGGCGGCAAGCCCCAACGGGTACTGGAACCATGGGCGGGATCGCCGGATTATAGCCGCAAAAGGAGAACCCGGATGGACGAGACAGCAAACACTGCCAACCCGGTGATTTCCAAGCTGGAGGAGAAGGACGTCAGCTCCGCCGTCGCGGTCGCGGGCCACCCGCTCCACGCGATGAGCGTCCATTTTCCCATCGCGCTGGTGTTCATAACCCTTGCAATCGACCTCCTGTACTGGTGGTCCGCCGATCCGTTCTGGCTTCGAGCTGGCCTCTGGTCTGCAGGTGGTGCTTTCTTCTCCGGTATGGCCGCCGGTGCGGTCGGAACTGTGGAACTGCTGTCGGTCGCCGGAATCCGCGAACGCGTCGCGAGCTGGGCGCACGCGATTGCAGCGATGATGTTGATCGCTCTGGCTGGACTCAATTGGGGCCTGCGCGTGACCGATGCCGCGGAAATCCTGCCGCACGGGCTCCTCGTGTCTGTTCTGGCGGCGGTCATGACCGGCATGGCCGGCTGGCATGGTGGCAAACTGATCTTTGATCATGGCATCGGGCTCATGGTAACGGCCAAGGACTGAGCGTCCTGATGAGGCGCTGCAGCCCGCCGGGCTCTAGGATGTCCCTGTTCAGCTCTACCGTGAGGGCGGGCTTGGCAAGCACGACGAAGAGGATGATCAGGACGACCGCACCTGTGACTGCCGTGGCAAGCAAAAACCTCCAGACCGGATAAACCTCCCCTTCCCGGAAAAGACGGATGATGACGAGCCCCGTCAGCACGTGAAGCATGACCAGCAGGGCGACGAAGAAGAGCTTGACCGAAAACCAGCCCGTGAATGTCTGCTGGCCGAAGATGAGCGCGATGCCGCTTCCGACGGCAAGGAACGCGGCTGGCGAAATGACCGCGACGTAGCTGAAGCGTACGATCATCTGCAGTTGATAGAGCGCTCGGTCATCCCTCACATGTGCCCGCTGTACATAGAGGGCCGGGAGGCTGAGGAGGCCACCTGCCCATATCGCAATCGCCGCTATGTGCAGGAACTTCAGCGCAGCGATCATGCTTCGCACCGCGAGGAGCGCGGACAGGATCGAACCTGCCCAGCCGTGATCACTGCCGGAGTTGCAGAGGGATGCGGGCTTGCCCGGGTGTATTCTTTCGCCTTTGCCGGAATGCACATGAGGCAGGATGTAGCGCGACTAGGAAAAGCTTCTAGGATGGCGGCGGAGTGATTCCTTGAGATGGCAGGATCCCGCCGCCGGTTGCATGAATGTCCTGGCGTTTCGTGGCAGGGCGAGGCTGTACGCCGCTGTACGGCCTGGCTCGGCTTCGCCAGGAGCTCCACTCCTGTAGGCACTCCGGCAGGAGAGTGACTTCGCTCGGCGCTTGCAGTGCGTGCGCGCAGGGGAAGTCCTGGACCTTGCCTACTTGACTGCAGTCAAGGAAGCCTCCCCGGCTATGTCATACCCTCTCCCTGTTCGAAGCGGCAAATACTCCGCGACCAAACAGATACAGCTTGTTCCAGAATGGAGATGAGTGATGAAATACCGCAACGATCCTGGCCCGGTGCCGTTGGAAATCGCGGTCGAGAAGGTCTGCTTCCTGATCATCAAGGCCAGAGAGTTCGACGTGAAGGAGGAGGATACGGATCCGGATACCGGTTCCAATCCGACTGACGACCGAGAAGTCACCGTTCTCGAGGACACCGCGGATGATCCGGTCGAAGAGGAACTGCGCTCGCTGATCGATGACCTGTCGATCGAGGAGCAGATCGACCTCGTGGCGATTTGCTGGCTCGGGCGCGATGACGCCAACGCCGCCTGGACCGAGATCCGGGCCCAGGCTGCCGAAGTCTACAATCGCCACACGGCCAGCTATCTGCTCGGTGACCCATTGCTGGCGGATCACCTGGCCGAAGGCCTGTCAGCGCTGGGGCATACCTGCGAGGATGTCGAGCGCCAATATCTCTGACGTTGAGAAAGCGGCAGTGGGTCCAACTCCATGCCGACCTAAGGGGGCAAAACGATGTTCTCTGATCGTAAGCAGGCCGGGCAACATCTTGCGACCGCCCTGCAGTCTTATACCGGCCAACCTGTCACCGTGTTTGCGCTGCCGCGGGGGGGTCTTCCGGTAGCGCTCGAAGTGGCAAAGTCTCTCGGGGCGCCGCTGGAGCTGGCGCTGGTCCGCAAGATTGGTCTCCCGTTCTACCCGGAAGTGGCCAGGGGAGCCGTGATGGATGGGGACCCGCCGGCAGTCATCCGCAACGACGAGGTGATCTCGCATCAGCAGATCTCCGAGCGGGACTTCGAAGCATGCCTGAAACGCGAGCTGGCGGAGATCCAGCGTCGTCGTGGCGTCTATATCGGAGATCGGCTTGGCCGCGACGTCCGCGGCAGGACGGTTATCATCGTCGATGATGGCCTGGCGACCGGTGCGACGATGCGAGCCGCGATCAAGGGGCTTCGTGCGCGGCAACCGGACAAGATCGTGGTCGCGGTGCCCGTTTGTGCCCTCGATGTCCTGCCCGTGATGCGCCTCGAGGCAGACGATTTGATCTGCCTCGAGGCGCCTCCGGATTTTCAGGCTGTCGGGATGTATTACCGTTATTTCCCGCAGTTGACGGATCAGGACGTGCTGGATGTCCTGAAGCAGGCCGAGAAAATCGATCCCGCACGTTGAGGGCCGGCGGGCCGACGGCTCCCGCAGGCCGGGCGCAGCACAAGTTGTGCCGGGCCTCGCTCAGATCACGCCGAGAGCGTCCATGGCCTGCGCAACCTTGACGAAACCGGCAATGTTGGCGCCGAGGACATAGTCGCCAGGTGCGCCGTATTCGTCAGCAGTGCCGGCGCAGGTGTCATGGATGTTCTTCATGATCACCGCGAGGCGTGCCTCGGTCTGTTCGAAGGTCCAGCTGTCGCGCGAGGCGTTCTGCTGCATCTCGAGGGCAGAGGTGGCGACGCCACCCGCGTTCGCAGCCTTGCCGGGAGCGAAAAGGACGCCGGCTTCCTGGAAGATGCGGATTGCTTCCGGCGTGCAAGGCATGTTTGCGCCTTCGCCCAGTGCGACGAGGCCGTTCTTCACCAGCGTCTTCGCGTCGGCGCCGGTCAATTCGTTCTGCGTCGCAGACGGCATGGCAACATCACAGGGTACATCCCAGATGGAGCCGGAGTCGGCCTTGACGAAGTAGACGCCCTTGCCTTCGCCCTTGGCGCGGAGATAGTCGGAGATGCGGGCACGCCGAACTTCCTTGATTTCCTTCAGGAGCTTCAGGTCGATACCATTTTCGTCCACGATATAGCCGGAACTGTCGGAGACCGCGAGGACCTTGCCGCCGAAGGACTGTACCTTCTCTACGGTATAGACCGCGACGTTGCCGGAGCCGGACACGACGACGTTCCGTCCATCGAAACTCTGGTCCTTCGTGGCGAGCATGGATTGGACAAAGTAGGTGTTGCCGTAACCGGTCGCTTCCGTCCTTGCGCGGGAGCCCCCGTAGAAGAGGGCCTTGCCGGTAAGTACGCCTGCTTCGTAGCGGTTCGTCAGACGCTTGTACTGCCCGAACATGTAGCCGATCTCGCGTCCACCGACGCCGATATCGCCTGCCGGCACGTCCGTATATTCACCGATATGGCGGTGAAGCTCGGTCATGAAGGATTGGCAGAAGCGCATGATCTCGCCATCCGATCGACCGCGGGGGGTGAAGTCGGAGCCCCCCTTGCCGCCACCGATCGGCATGCCGGTCAAAGCATTCTTGAAGGTTTGTTCGAAGCCGAGAAACTTGATGATGCCGACATTGACGGATGGATGGAAGCGGATGCCGCCCTTGTAAGGGCCCAGCGCCGAATTGAACTGGACCCGAAAGCCGCGGTTGATCTGAACTTGGCCCTCATCGTCGACCCAGGGCACGCGGAAGATGATCTGTCGTTCCGGCTCGCAGATGCGCTCGATCAGCGCATTCTCCAGGTAGCGCGGGTGCTTTGCGATCACCCGTCCAAGGCTCTCCAGGACTTCCCTTACGGCCTGATGGAACTCTACTTCGCCTGCGTTGCGCCGCAGGACCTCCTGAAGGACCGGCTCAAGCTTCTCGTCTACATTGACCATGATCACACCACTGACTGCGCACCAAATAAGCAAATGCAGATTGCAATAGCGGAAAGCCGTCGGATGTCGATTAGATTTTATGCACAAGAACCCTGCCGAACGGTTCAGAGGAGAGACGTTTCGTCGCAGCGTTGGGGGCGTCGCCATCAACCGACAGGCCACTTCCAGCGGATATGGCGTGAACTTGGGCCGCGCACTCGCCGGCGTGTCTGCTTTTTGATGCGCATCAATGTGAGCGGGGCCCAATCGCTCTTCGATGGTGGGGTCCGGTTACGCCAGTCGTGGATCCGAACCGGAAGCATCCTGATGCCACACGTTTGCTGATAGGAGAGAATGATGACTGATGCAAACAATAAGCTGCCTGCCAAGGAGAGCGAGAAGTCGGTGCAGCAGGACAATCCCTGGTCGCCTTTTATGACCCTGCGGAATGAGATTGATCGCCTGTTCGACAGCTTCCTTCCGTCGTCCTGGCGCCCCCTCGAGCGTTCCGTTCTCGCCTCTGGCCTACCGTCGCTGAACGGATGGGCTGTTGCCCCGGCCGTGGATGTTGTCGAGAAGGAAAACACGTTCGAGATCAGTGCCGAGCTCGCCGGAATGGACGAGAAGGATATCGAGGTAAAGCTGTCCAACGGCTTCCTGACCATCCGGGGCGAGAAGCAGGAAGAGAGAGAAGACAAGCAGAAGGAATATCATGTCTCGGAACGGCGCTACGGTTCGTTCCAACGGACGTTCCAGCTCCCCGAAGGCGTCGATGCTGACAAGGTAGAGGCAACCTTCAAGAAGGGTATCCTGCGGATCATCCTGCCCAAGAACGCCGAAGCCAAGAAGAACGAGAGGAAGATCAACATCAAGGCTTCCTGAGAATTCCCGTACAGGAGGCGCCGACGGGTCGCCGGCGCCCACGTCCGATCAGGCTTGTGCATTAGAGGCGGAAGTACAGCCCCGCGAGGCGGGACTACTCGCGAATGGCTGTCAGGATTGCGTCTGAGACCGCTTCCGTTGATCCGGAGGCGTCGAGGTGCAGCCAGCCGATGTGATTCGGCCCTCGCTCCAATTGCTGGGCAAGCACACTGGTATCCGCATCCGAGGGTCCCCCCAGGCGGTGCCTCACCCGATCCCATAGAACTGCCGGATCGGCCTCCAGCCAAACTCCGAGGAAGGGGACGCCGGCATGTCTGGCGACATCTTCGATCGCCTTCCTGTCGCCAGGGCGCTGGTAAACAGCATCGACCAAGGCGCATCCGCCTCGCTCCAAAATGAAAGCGGCGCGCCGCTCGAGTTCGCGATACACCTTCATCGAGACCTCCGGCTGATAGGCGGAGGCTGGCAATCGGGTTTCGGCGGCCACACCATGCATGCTCTTGCGTATCCGATCGCTTTCGATGATCCTCGCTCCGGGTGCGCGGCCAATATCGCAGGCAAGGAGCTCTGCGACCGTTGTCTTGCCGGAGCCGCTCAGTCCGGCGATCGCGACGAGGCTTGCAACCGACGTCTGCAGCAGGTCGAGCGCCAGGACGTAGTAAGATCTCGCCTCGGTCGAAAGTACTGCAGCCCGGTCTCCCTCTGCCTCGCAGGCCTGTGTTGCCGTCACGTGAGCTCGAACCGCGGCGCGTGTCGCCATGAAGAACGGCAGGAGTCCGAAACCGTCATCGTCCTGCACTTCGTCAAGGTATCGGTTGAGGACAAGATTGGCCAACCTCCGGAGACCGCGGTGCCAGAGATCCATCAGCAGAAAGGCGAGGTCATAGAGAACGTCCGAGATGGCGATCTGAGGATTGAACTCTATGCAGTCGAAAAGGTGAGGCGCGCCTTCAAACATGCAGATGTTGCGAAGATGAAGGTCGCCGTGGCAGCGTCGGATTCGACCTGCCTCTGCTCGGCGGTCAAGAAGCGCCGTGTGTTCATGCAGTCGCGCCCTGAAGAGTTTCGATATCGCCTGGACTTCATCTTCCGAGAAGACGCTGCTCGTGCGAAATCCGGCTTCATTGACGGCGAGAACTCGCGCGATGTTTTCTGAGCCTGTGCCGCTGGAAATGACCGGCGCAGCGTGATGAAAGCGTGCGATCGACCGGGCGGTCTCAGTCATCAGTTCGGGCGTCAGCCTGCCGTCGAGCGCCATGCGGTCGAAAAGCGACTCCTGTGTGAACCGCACCATCTCCACGACGGTATCCACATGCCTTCCGACGCCATCGAATGCGAGCTCGCCGGTATCCTCCCGGGTAATCCTGCGTACGCCGAGGTAAAGTGTCGGCGCCGTCAGCCTGTTGAGGACCACCTCCTCCTGGCAGGCATGATGGCGGAGCGCTACCGTAGAGAAGTCCACATAGGGAAGCCGCACAGCCCGCTTCAGCTTGTAGGCACGATCGCCGGCAAGAAAGACTTCCGAGATGTGCGTGCCTATCACCTCGACGGGCCCCGCGACTCCATAGCTCTCATGGGCACTCAGAAAGGACACAACGCTGGTCTGGTCCTCGACTATCACTGGAGCAATTCCCTCCGCTCTGACTTCCCTCGATCTAGTGCGCCATGAACACCGGCAACTTTGCCCCCTGCAGAACCGACGCCGTCACGCCCCCGAATATCCACTGGCGCATTCGCGAATGTCCGTAGGCCCCCATGACCATCAGGTCCGCCTGGATTTCTGAAGCGTGCTGCTGCAGCAACGTCTCCACGGGGCGCCCATCGCTGGCTAGCTGATCGACCACGACCTTCACCCCATGACGGGCAAGATAGGCGACGGCATCTGCGCCGGGCTCCTCACCATCGCGGGCCTCCGGATCGACGATGGCGAGGTTGACCTGATCTGCATCGACGAGCATCTTCATGGCCGCTGTCGCCGCATGCGCAGCCCCGGGCTTGGAGTCCCATGCAAGGAGAACACGCTTCGGCTTCAACGTGACGGTGCCCTTGTCAGACGCCAGCAACAGCGGTCGACCTGCGTGAAAGATGACAGCGTCGACCACTACGCGCCTGAGGTCGGCAAGGCCGGATACGCCCCTTGCGATCACCGCAAGGTCGCTGTGGAGGGCCTTCTGGAACAACATGTCATCGAGGGGGGCTTTCTCAGCGAACGCGATCGCCACCTCGTGGGTCAGTCCGCTCGACTGGCACTGCTGAACGGCACGGCTTCTCACAGCCTCCAACTGCCGGGATGTTTCCTCGCGGCGTTCGATCCAGCCGATCCCGACGGGATAGTCACCGACCGTCGGCGGTTCGGCGATGCCCGCCGCCAGCACCACGAGATGCGCCCCCACCTCCGTCGCCACCTGAATGGCAGAGGAAAGATCCTCGCTGGCTTGTTCGCTCCCGAGGATGGACAAGATCGTCATTGTGGCCATGAGGTGCTCTCCTTCGATGCTGGCAAATTAAGGTGGTGCTGGACCTGCGGCCATGATCCTCCTCAATTTCAGGACTTCTGATTACAGTTACGGGGAGAGCCCTTGGGTGATTGGGCCCGACTGTGCCGTGCCGGTTTGCTCCAGGCGCTCCAGTGCCAGCCGAATGTAGCGGTCCGTCTTGTCGATCCAGGGGCCGGCATCCTTCGCGCTCCCGTCCAGCAGGTGGGACAATGCCATGCGAGCCCGCATGGCCGCTCTGAAGGCGCCGTAGAACGCAAACAACTGAGGGGATGCCGGGCCTTCCAAGCGCGCGGTTAGCTGTCGGAACATGGTGGCCGCAATGTTGCTCGCGCCCAGGAAACTGCACTCCATGCCCAGGAATGCGATCTCGTCGAATGGATCGAGCATGCGCAGGGTCGGGTCGAATTCCAGACAGTCGAAGATAACAAGGGGTTCGGTGAAACATACATGCTCCGGCCGAAGGTCTCCATGGCCCTCGACAAACCGTCTCCCGACGATGCGCTCGATGATTGCCGGGCGGAATGCGGCCAGATGTGTGTCGAGGCGGTCCAGCGCATGCCTGGCGGCGGAACGGTCGAAACCGTAATCTGGATGCTCCAAAACCTGCCGATTGAGATCCTGCTGGTGTTCAAGGGCCCGGAAATGCTGATCTTCATCAAGACGGGGGGAAGGCGCCGAGCGATAGAATTCAGTCAGCCGGTCGGCCAGACGCTGGATGTGCCGTGGTGTCAGCCTCTTTTCACGGAGCATCACATCCATAAAACACTCCTCGGGAAGACGCCGCATCTCCACCTGTCCGCCATCAACGCCTATGAGACAGAACTGGTTTAATTGAGAAGAGAGGATTTTCGGCTCATCGTAGCTCATTCAAAGGAAGCGAAGATGAGACAGAAAACCGGGCCGCAGACATCGTCGGCCGAGAAGACGATCAAGGATATCCGTCGCGCCACGCGCAAGCACCATTCGTCGGAGGAGAAAATCCGCATCGTGCTGGAAGGCCTTCGCGGTGAAGACAGCATTGCCGCGATCTGCCGCCGCGAAGGGATCGCCGAGAGCCTGTATTATAGCTGGTCGAAGGAATTCCTCGAAGCGGGCAAGAAGCGGCTAGCCGGTGACACTGCCCGCTCGGCCACCAGCGATGAGGTCAAGGCGCTACGCCGTGAAAGCCGCGACCTGAAAGAGGCGCTGGCCGACCTCACCCTGGAAAACCGCCTGCTTAAAAAAAGCATGATCGCGGATGGGGGCGACGAAGAATGAGATATCCCGCCACCGAAAAACTCGAGATCATCCGGCTTGTCGAGGGGTCTCATCTGCCAGCCAGGCAAACCCTCGACAAGCTCGGCATTCCAAGACCAACCTTCTATCGCTGGTATGATCGCTTCCAGACCCACGGTGTTGAGGGGCTGGAAGACCGGACATCCGCGCCGTCACGGGTGTGGAACCGTATCCCCGACGATATCAGGGATCGCATCATCACACTCGCGCTCGATCATGCCGATCTGTCGCCACGCGAGCTGGCGGTGAAGTTCACCGACATGGAAAGCTATTTCGTCTCAGAGGCTTCGGTCTACCGCCTGCTCAAGGCCCATGACCTAATCACCTCGCCAGCCTATATCGTCATCAAGGCCAATGACGAATTCAAGGACAAGACCACGCGCCCGAACGAGATGTGGCAAACTGACTTCACCTACTTGAAGGTCATCGGCTGGGGATGGTTCTATCTGTCGACCATCCTCGACGATTATTCCCGCTACATCATCGCCTGGAAGCTGTGCACCAGCATGAAGGTCGAGGATGTCACCGACACGCTCGACCTGGCGCTGGCCGCCTCAGGCTGCGACAAGGTCAAGGTCGAACACCGGCCGCGCCTGCTGTCGGATAACGGCCCGTGTTACGTCGCCTCAGATCTCGGCGAATGGCTGGACAAATACAAGATCGATCAGGTTCACGGGGCTCCCGGCCACCCCCAAACGCAGGGCAAGATCGAGCGCTGGCACCAGACGTTGAAGAGCCGCATTCTGCTGGAAAACTACTTCTTCCAGGAAGACCTCGAAGCGCAGATCGCGGCCTTCGTGGAGCATTACAATCATCGCCGATACCACGAGAGCCTCGAAAATCTCACCCCGGCCGACGTCTACTTCGGGCGCGGCCAAACAATCCTCCTCGAACGCGAAAGGATCAAACGCGACACCATCAGACAACGCCGCTTGAACCACCAGGCCAAAGCGGCTTAAATCAACCCGAAAACCGAGCCGGAAACTCCAATCTTCCCACGCCCAAAAAGTTTCAAATCATTCGACGACGGACAGAGGCGGCAGACCGCGATGAAGGTCGAGGAAGCCTTCCGCATGGTGCCCTTCATCGTCGATGTCGACAACTCCTTTGGGGAGCCGGCGAGGCGGCTGAGGGCCACCATATCCACGGACGATGCGGAGTTCTTCCATGTCGAGGAGGGGGACGTCCTGGATACGCTCTCGATTCTCAACAGCGGCAAGACGATCGGCTACTCGCATCGCGGCGGTGGCCGGCCGCCGATCCCGATCCGGCTCGAACTGCCGAAGAACCGGAGGGTGATGGATGAGCGTTTCCTGACGACGCCGATTCCTGCGAATGCGCTGCCGGGTGGACGCGGCGTGGTCGAACTCGGGGATGTCATCCGCGTTGCCGAAGAACCGGCTTCCTATCCGATCTTCCGGCGCAACGGTCGTGCGGCCGAGATGGTGACAGCTGAGCTGGCGGGTGACTTCGAGGCGCCGCTCTACGGCATGATCGCTGTGCAACGGGCGTTGGATTCGCAGGACTGGAGCGGTCTGCAGAAGCCGGAGATTTCTCTCCACGGCCAGCCACCGAACGAGACGCAGCCGACCCTGCTTTGGGATGGCGAATGGGAAGTCACCTGGGTGACTTTCCGTGACATGGGAGCGGCCTTCGGCGTCGCCCTGTTGGGGATCTACATCCTCGTCGTCGCGCAGTTTGGCTCGTTCAAACTGCCACTGGTGATCCTCACACCGATCCCGCTCACCTTCATTGGTATCCTGCTCGGCCACTGGATCTTCGGCGCGCCGTTCTCGGCGACCTCGATGATCGGGTTCATTGCGCTTGCAGGCATCATCGTCCGCAACTCCATCCTGCTTGTCGATTTCATCCGCCATAGCGGGTCGGACAGGTCGTTGACGGAGATACTGATCGAAGCCGGCGCCGTACGGTCCAAGCCGATCTTGCTGACGGCGGTGGCTGCAATGATCGGGGCCGCGGTGATACTGACCGATCCGATCTTCCAGGGGCTGGCGATCTCGCTGCTCTTCGGATTGGCTTCATCGACGCTGCTGACGGTCCTGGTGATCCCGGCCATCTATCGCGTGCTCCGCACGTAAGGGCGGGACGTAGCGCAGAGGCAGTTCGGGTTGGCTGCCGCCGAGGGCGGCAGGATTGTCAGGCGGTGATGCGTTCGGCCTGCCGGATCGGTGGGACCTCGATCACTCGGTTCGACGCTGCCGCTTCCTGGGCCGTCTGGCCCATGAAGGCGGCCCAGAGCCCATCGTCGAGCGTCACCTCGACGGGTGCCTGGCCTGCAACGGCCCTCTGGAAGCGCTGGTGCTGATAGAAGGTCGAGCCGTTGTGGTCTCCGGCCTCCAGAAGCAGCGGATCGACCGGGATTTCCAGCTTCCTCGGACCTTTAGGATCGCGCGGCGAGATGATGACCTGGGCGATCGGAGGAGCGCCAAGGTGTTGCGGCCAGAACCTGCCCGGTCCGGGCACCTTGCACTCGATCTTCCCGCGCGGTCCGATCGCCGAGATTTCCTCCTGATAGCGTGCTCCTTCGGCAAACATGCAAAGCTCGAGCATTGCGCGGGCACCGGAATCGAAGTCGACAAGGACGTAGGCGTGGTCCCACACATCGGACCTGCGACCGTCATGGACCTCGTCCAGGTGATTGACAGCCTGTCCGCCCGATGCCGTGATCCGGATCGGATCCGATTTCAGGATATGCCGCATCAAATCGAAGAAGTGGCAGCATTTCTCTACCAGAGTTCCGCCTGTTTGATCGTTGAAGCGGTTCCAGTTGCCGACTTTCTGCAGGAACGGGAAGCGGTGCTCGCGAATGGTCAGCATCCGGATTCCGCCTGTCGCCTCCTCCGCTTCGCTGATCAAGCGGGCCACCGGAGGCATGTAACGGTACTCCATCGCGACCCAGATCGGCGCGGGGTAGCGGCTGCGCAGCGCCTCCAGCCTCGGCAGTTCGTCCATACTCGTGAACAGAGGTTTCTCCACGAGGACGGGAAGCGGGCGGATGGAGGCCACCTCTTCCAACTGGTCCAGGTGTACGTGGTTCGGGCTGGCGATCAGAAGGCAGTTGATGGCGTTGATCTGCAGCAGTTCGGGAACGGAGGCCACAAATACCGCTTGAGGAGCGATCGCCGCTGCCCGCTGACGCATCGTGGCATCCGGTTCGAAGATCGCGATTACGTCGGCGTCAGGTAGGAGCGCAATATTGCGCAGATGTTCCTGTCCCATCATCCCGCAGCCGATAACGCCGTACAGCAGTTTCATGTCGAGCTTTCCTATTTAAGCCGTGAGACATAGCGAGCCACTTCGTGATCGAGCCAGGTGCGCGATATTTCCGCGCGGCGGCCCTCCTGGTCTTCGCTGATTCTGAGGACATGGACGGTGGCGGCGCCAGGGAGAGGCCGGAATGCCTCCGGCGACCAGTCCGGCACGACATCCAGCCCGATGCGATCCTCGGCGCGGACGATCCAGAGTCCGATACGGGTCCGGTAGTAGAGGTAGAGAGATTCCGACAGGTCTTCCGGTTCGATCCGGTCCACGTAGGACCCGTCCAGCCAGATCTCCTCGATAGCGGCCGGCTTCCCGGACAGGCGGCGAAGCCGGCGTATTCGATGAGCATCGGCGCTCGTTCCGAATCGCGGCAGGCCGTCTGGCTTGCGCATGCGTGCGACATCAAGGACTTCGGCAGTCGGAAGTCCACCCCCTTCGAGGAGTTCGAGCCTGAACATGGCGTAGACACTTTTCGGATCACTCACCGCGCGAATGTAGTTGCCCGAGCCCTGGACGCGTTCAAGCATCCCGTGCGCTTGGAGCTCCGAGAGTGCCTTCCGCAAGGTGCCGACGGCGATCCCGAGGTTTTCCGCCATCTCACGCTCCGGCGGCAGCTTTTCGCCGTCAATCAGGCGGCCGGCCGCGATATCGCGGATAAGAAGCTCCGTGATCTGAAGGTAGATCGGAAGGCTGCCTGCCGTTTGCTGCATTGGATCCGACGGACTCAGCTGCGAAAATTGATACACTATTGATTTACATCAAGGCGGGTGTTACGCAAGGACAAAATCATCGGGAGGAATTCGATGACTGTGGTGCCGGTGCGCTCTGCCGATCTTGATGGGTCCGAAATATCCTGGTTCGCCGCTCTCTGCTCCGACGATTACGAATATCTCGGGGTTCCGGACGGGCGCCTAAGGTCCAGCTGGGAACACTGTTCCGGGATCGTGCAGCAGGCAGAGGAGCTGGGCTTTCGCAACATTCTGTGCCCCTCGTCCTATCAGGTCGGGCAGGACACGCTGAGTTTCGTCGCGGGCTGCGCACCGATTACCAGCCGCATAAACATGCTCGCGGCCATAAGGTGCGGAGAAATGCAGCCGATCATGCTGGCGCGTACTATCGCCACGCTCGATCATATGCTGAAGGGACGCTTGACGCTCAATGTCATCAGTTCCGATTTCCCGGGCGAAGTGGCCGACAGCAGCTATCGCTACAAGCGCAGCCATGAGGTCGTGGAAATCCTGAGGCAGGCCTGGACGCGCGACAGGATCGATCACGAAGGAGAGGTCTACCAGTTCAGGAACGTAACAACGGACCCGGCCAGGCCCTACCAGCAGAACGGTGGGCCGCTCCTCTATTTCGGCGGCTATTCACCCGATGCGCTCGAACTGTGCGGCGCTCAATGTGACGTCTATCTCATGTGGCCGGAGCCCAAGGACCAACTGGCGGAACGCATGCGCGCCGTCCATGCCCGCGCCGAAGCTCATGGCCGGGTGCTGGACTACGGATTGCGCGTGCATGTGATCGTGCGCGATACGGAGCAGGAAGCGAGAGACTATGCCGAGCACCTCGTGTCGAAGCTGGACGACGAGTACGGAAAGCTGATCCGTTCGCGCGCCCATGACAGCATCTCTCTCGGTGTCGCCCATCAGGCGCGAGCGCGAGAACTTGCAGACCAGTTTGGCTACGTCGAGCCGCATCTGTGGACAGGGATAGGGCGTGCCCGCTCCGGCTGCGGCGCTGCACTTGTCGGTTCCGCCGACCAGGTCCTGTCGGAGATCGAGGCCTATCGCAAGATGGGGATCCGCGCGTTCATCTTCTCGGGTTACCCTCATATGGACGAAGCGCGACACTTCGGCTCCAAGGTGCTCCCCCATCTGAAGACATGCTCTCTGCCCCATGCCTATGGCAGGGTGCCGAGCCAGACGCCGGCGACGCCGCTAGGGACAGGAGAACGCGTCTGATGGAACGCATAACGCTTTCTCCGGAGCTGGAGGTCAGCCGGATCGTCTACGGGATGTGGCGCCTGGGAGATGATCCTGAGACGTCACCCGCTCATGTCATAGCCAAAGTCGAAGCCTGTCTCGAACAGGGGATCACGACCATGGATCAGGCGGATATCTACGGCGGCTATCAAGCCGAGGCCATTCTCGGCGCTGCGCTGAAAACGGCGCCAGGTCTGCGCGACAGAATCGAGATTGTCAGCAAATGCGGGATAATAGGTCCATTCGGACGTCATGCAGCGGCTCGGGTGAAGCATTACGATACCAGCGCAGATCACATCAACGCTTCCGTCGAAGCCTCTCTTCGTGATCTGGCAACGGACTACCTCGACCTGTTCCTCCTCCACCGGCCCGATCCTCTTCTCGATCCCGACGAGACGGGTGCGGCACTCGATGCGCTCGTGCAATCGGGTAAGGTCCGAGCCGTGGGCGTGTCAAACTTCCGGCCATGGGATTTCTCGCTTCTGCAATCGTCCATGGAATCGACGCTGATTACCAATCAAATCGAGATGAGCCTCCTGGCCGCTGAAGCCTTCACCAATGGTGATCTTGCCTTCCTCTACGAGCGAACGATTCCGGTCATGGCGTGGTCACCGCTCGGCGGGGGCGCGTTGCTGGCTGGTAGAAATCCTGAGCTTCTGGCCGCATTGCAGCGGATCGGTTCGGAGCAGGAGGTCGAGCCGGGAGCGGTCGCGGTAGCCTGGCTTCTGCGCCATCCTGCGAAGATCCTCCCGATTTTGGGAACGAACAATCCACAGCGTATCGGAAGCCTCGCGGAGGCAAGCAGGGTGGTGCTGGATCGGCAGACATGGTTCGAACTCTACAGTCTGGCACTTGGCCGGGAGGTGCCGTGATGGGCGCGATCGCATCCCCCTGCAGTCCCGAAAGGCTGTTCGTACCGGAACGCGGCAACGAGCGCGCCTACCGAGATGCACTCGGCAGTTTCACTACAGGCATCACCGTGGTCACCGCCATGACTGACCAGGGGCCCATTGGCATGACCGTGAACAGCTTCACATCGGTGTCGCTTGAGCCCCCGCTGGTGTTGTGGTCGCCCGCGAAGAGTTCCTCGAAGCATGGTTCCTTTCAGCAGGCGGTTCATTTCGCCATTCATGTCCTGGGGGCCGAACAGGATCACCTGTGTCAGGCATTTTCGCGTGGTGGGGCGGGTTTCGCCGGCCTTCCATGGACGACAAGTGAAGAACGGGTTCCCACCCTGTGTGATACCCTCGCGCGGTTCGAATGCCGGCGTTCCGCCACGCACGATGCCGGAGACCATAGCCTTATTCTCGGGCGCGTGCTGCGAGTTGCCTTGCGGGATGGGGAGCCCCTTTGCTACTCCCGCGGCATGCTTGGTCGTTTCGCAGGAAGGAACTGAGATTGGCCCTGTTCGTGGCTGGCGTCCATGACGCCTGGCGCAGGTATTTCCGTGGCGTTGCGGTTTCCATTCTGGTCGCGCTCGCCGCCGCGTTTCTCTCCGAGCATTACGATGCGCCAGCGATGCTGCTGGCGATCCTGATCGGCCTCGCCCTTCACTTCCTGTCGGATGATCCCCGGACTACCGCGGGGCTGGATTTTGCCTCGCGCAACCTTCTGCGGGCGGGGGTGGCGCTGCTCGGGCTTCGCATCAGCGCCGCGCTGATCGGTGATCTGGGATTCGGCCTGATTCTCCTCGTGATAGCCGCGGTGGCAGCAACGGTTGCCTTCGGCCTGCTTTCGTCCCGTCTCTTCGGTCAGGACGCGCGTTTCGGGACCTTGACGGGAGGTGCCGTCGCGATATGCGGTGCGTCGGCGGCGATGGCCATTGCAGCCGTGCTTGGGCGGTCGCGCTCCGAAGAGGCCGAGCGGGAGATGGCATTCGTAGTGATCGGCGTCACCATGCTGTCGACAATTGCCATGATCCTGTATCCCATCCTTGCAGACTTGCTCGGCCTCTCCGATCTCGCCACGGGTATATTCCTGGGAGCAACCATCCACGATGTCGCTCAGGTTGCAGGCGCCGGATTCTCCGTCAGCCCCGCGGCCGGCGAGACTGCCGTGTTCGTCAAGCTCATCCGTGTCAGCATGCTTGCGCCCGTGGTGTTGCTTACGGCGCTCGCATTCAGTGGCAGCCGCGCAACCGGACCGTCGCCCGTTCTTTTCCCGGGCTTTCTCGCCGTCTTCATTGTCCTGGCCGGGATCAACTCCTTGATCGGGTTCCCTCCGGTCGTGGGCCAGTTGGCGGGTGTGTTTTCGCAATGGCTGCTGCTGACGGCAATCGCCGCTGTCGGTGTCAAGACTTCGCTGGCCTCCATCTTCCGCGTAGGCAGGCGTGCGATCGGCTTGCTTGTCGCGGAAACGCTCTTCCTCGCCGGGCTGGCCCTATCGGCACTGATGCTGCTGCACCCATCCGGGAGTTGAGTGTCGTCAGGCCGCTGCGCCACTTTGCCTTGTTGGCCTCGTCGACAACAGCCGCAGATCCTGCTCATCGAAAAGGTGCAGGGGCGCCGCAGCAAAGTCGAGCGGAACTTCGTCTCCGGCTCGATAGACCTGCTGCCCGGGCAGAACCGCCAGGAGCCGCTCGTCGTGGACATCACCATGGATCACCGTTTCAGACCCTAGCGCCTCCACGAGCCTTACCGTCATTCTGGGGCTGGCTGGATCCCGGCTCAAAGCAAGATGCTGCGGGCGTACACCTACCGTCACCTTTTGGCCCGCCTTCAGCCCGGCGTCATCTGCCGTCAGTGCAATTCGATGCCCGCCGGCAAGGGAAAGAATCGCGGAACTGCCGGCCGTTTCCAGGATCTTGCCGCGCAGGAAGTTCATGTGCGGAGCGCCGATGAAACCCGCGACGAAACGGTTGGCCGGCTTGTTGTAGAGTTCCAGCGGCGTGCCGACCTGTTCGATCCTGCCGGCCCGCATGACGACGATGCGGTCTGCAAGCGTCATCGCCTCCACCTGATCATGCGTGACATAGATCATCGTCGAGGACAGACGTGCATGAAGGGCGGCCAGTTCAGCTCTTGTCGATACCCGCAACTCGGCATCAAGGTTGGAGAGCGGCTCATCGAGCAGGAATGCCACGGGACGCCGAACGATCGCACGTCCGATCGCGACGCGCTGGCGCTGGCCGCCGGAAAGCTGGCCAGGCCGCCGATCCATGTATGCCTCGATCTCCAGCATGCGGGCCGCTTCCGTGATCCGCTCGGCGATCTCCGCCTTCGGCATCTTCGAATTCTCGAGGCCGAATGCGAGGTTCTGCCGTACCGTCATATGCGGGTAAAGCGCGTAGGACTGGAAGACCATGGCGAGGCCACGCTCGGCGGCGGTGACGTCGTTGACGCGTCGCCCGTCAATCTCAAGTGTCCCGCCACTCACCTGCTCAAGCCCTGCGATGACCCGCAGGAGCGTCGATTTTCCGCACCCGGATGGGCCAACGAAGACGACCAGTTCGCCATCGTCGATGTGAAGGTTGATGTCATGCAGAACATCGACGGCGCCGAAGGATTTCTTGATGTTGGTGAGCTTGATCTGGCCCATTTGTGAATCCCTATTTCAGTCCGGCACCGGCGATGCCGGTGGTGATGAAGCGCTGCAGGAAGATGAACACCAGGACGACCGGGATCATCGTCACGACAGTCATCGCGAGGATGAAGTGCCACTGCACGTTCAGCTCGCCCGCATAAATGCTCAGGCCGACCTGCAGCGTGTAGAGCTCCCGGCGAGAGAGAACGATCAGCGGCCAGAGGAAGTCGTTCCAGCGCCAGACGA
Source organism: Pseudorhizobium flavum (assembly GCF_902502825.2). The sequence continues at coordinate 3,597,120 of NZ_LR723670.1, read as the reverse complement.
CGGAAAAGATCGCGAGCACGGCGAGCGCAGGTGCGGCAAGCGGAAGGACGATGCGCGAATAGATCTGCCATTCCGATGCCTTGTCCATACGGGCCGCATCGATCAGCTCGTCCGGAATGGTCAGCATGTACTGCCGGAGGATGAAGACGCCGGTCGGCGTCGCTACCGTTGGCAGGATCACGCCCCAGAGGTTGTTGAAGAGCCCCATTGACGAGATGATCGAGTAGAGCGGCACCATGATCACCGATAGCGGTACCATCAGGGTCGCGAGGATCACGAGCATCGCCAGCGTACGGCCGCGGAACTCGTACTTCGAGAGCGCAAAAGCTGCCATGGAATTGACGACGAGGGTGATCAGTGTCGCCGTGACGGTGACGAAGACCGAATTCCAGAGATACTGGACGAAGTCGAATTGCACGAACGGCTGCGTGTAGTTCTCCGTCGCAAGGGACATTGTGCGCACCGGTTTCCGGTCGGCGATGTTGACCTTGATGATTTCTCCCGGCGCCTGCGGGTCGACCATCTGGCTGACGATGCCGATGCGACGGACTTCGGCAAGCACGCGGGTGCTCCCATCCGGCATGGCTGCCTCATAGAGGGCAAGTGGCTTGTCGTAACCCTCGACGGTTACCTGTTGCGTCACGTAGGGCAGGATCGTGGGCGGGAACTCGGCCAGTGCCGCCGGCGTCTTGAAAGAGGAAAAGGCCAGCCATACTGCGGGACCGAACATGACCAGCAGTCCACCGACGAGCCAGACCCAGGTCACGATGTCCGTCCAGTGCCAGCCCTTGCCGGTTCCGCTTGTGCCCCTGCGCCGGAAGATGAAGCGTGCCGCCGATCCCATCATCTTTTCCCCTTCGCCTCCGAACGGCGGCCAATGCCGAGTTGGATCAGCGTCAGCACCACCAGAACCAGCCCCATCAGGATGGAGGCAGCGGCCGCAAGGCCCGGATTGCGCAACTGAGAGGCGAACCCGGTCTCGTAGATGTATTGGGTGAGGTAGAGAGTGCTCGTACCCGGGCCGCCGCCCGTGAGGACGTAGACCTCGTCGAATACCTGAACCGCCTTGATGAGCGCCAGCACCACGACGACCAGGAGGTTGGGTGCCAGAAGCGGAAGCGTGATGCGCCAGAAGACACGTGCAGGCTTCGTTCCGTCCATCTCGGCCGCCTCGTAGAGGTCCTTCGGAATTGCCTGCAGGCCCGCGAGCAGGATGAGCGCGTAAAAGCCCATATGGGCCCAGATAGATACGCCCACCGCCGCGGCAAAGGCCCAGGTGCGGTCCGTGAGCCAGTTGTGCGGCTCCATCCCGAGTTCGAACAGGGCGAAATTCAGCAGCCCCTGGCGTTGCAGGATCCACTTCCAGATCAGGCCGACCACCACAGGCGAGAGAAGGACAGGAAAGAAAAAGACCGCCCGCCAGAAGGAGCGGGCACGCAGATCGCGGTTGAGGATCAAAGCCGTAGCCAGAGCCAGCAGGATCATCAATGTAACCTGAAGCAGGACGAACCACGCTGTATTCCCGACTGCGGTCCAGAAGGCGTCTTCCTGGCAGGACATCGGGTCCAGGTAGGAGCCGCACTGAAACAGGCGCTGGTACTGGTCCAATCCCACGAAACTACGTTCCGAGAGGAACAGCGCCGTCCCTCCGCTCATGGAATAAACGAAGTTGATGGCGAGCGGCAGCAGCACAAATATGCCGAAGATCAGCATGTTCGGCATCAGGAAGAAGGCTGCCATGCCCGTTATTCCGGTCAGCCTCTGCAGTGCCCGCAAGGGTATGTCCGCAAGGGTCATGAGACCGTTGAGCGGCGCCATCATGATGGCGCCGAACTGCGACGGCGCGGACCGCTTGCTGCTGTTCATATCTTGTCCTCTCCGCGCCTAACCTCTGCGGCCTAACGTCCTCCTCTCCCGCGGGAGAGGAGGATGGCTCAGGCCCCATCAGTGTTGAGAGACAGGGGCCGTCACTTGTAGGGGCTTCAGCGATGCTAGAGGCCGCTGTCCTTCACCTTCTGCGCAACATCGGCGTCGATGCGGGCGAAAGCATCCTCAATCGGAAGTTCGCCCGCCAGCGTCTGGCCGATACGGGTCACGATGGCTGCATAGACAGTGTCGGCCCAGCGCCAGGCGGGGAGCTTCAGTGCCGTCTCGGAGGTTGCCTTGGAAGCCTCGACAAATGTTCCGAGTGCGGCCTTGGCCTGCTCGTTGTCGGTCTGGAAGTTCAAGCCACCCTTTTCCACGACCGCTTTGTGGGCCGGCAGGAAGAGTGTCCTTTCGGAGAACTCCTTGACGATCTCCTCCCGCGCCATCCAGTCCATGAAGGTCGCAACCTCCTGCGGGTTCTTCGTGTACTTCACAGCAACGAGCGCCGCGCCGCCTGGCATGCCGGTGCAGGCTGCGGGACCGCAGGGACTGCCGGTTGCCACCCAGTCGAAGGCGTCGCCGATCTTGGTGGCCAGGTTCGCGACCTGCCAGGAGCCTGAATAGTAGAAGGCGAGCTGGCCGTTGATGAAGTCATCCGCTGCAGCGCGATAGGTATTGCCCGCGGCCGAAACCCAGACGTCCTTGGCAAAAGTGCCGTCTTCGGTCCAGCCGACGAACTTGCTCAGGAAGTCCTTGCCACCCTGGTCGAGCGGGGCAGGCTTCCCGTCCGCACCGATATAGTTCGCTCCATAGGAAAGCATGGGAGCCGTGATTCGGTGCCCCGAACGGTCGATCGCCATCGGGAAGGGGACCTGCTGGCTTTCAGCCACCTTCTTGGCCGCCTCCGCCCATTCCTCCCAGGTCGCCTGAGGTCCGGGGACCTCGACGCCCGCCTGATCGAAAAGCGTCTTGTTGGCGAAGCCACCTGTCAGCGTCAGCTGGGTCATGAAGCCGGAGATCTGGTCGGAGCCATCCGGGCGCATCCAATCGGCCTTGTCGCCGAAGTTCTCGTCCCAGTAGGCAGGATCCTTCACCAGCGGCCGCAGGTCGAGCCAGTGGCGGGCAAGGTCCTTGATCGCGGTGACCCGGGCAATATCGGGGCCGTTCCCGGCCTCCAACTGCACCGGCAGCTGCTCCTTGATGACGCTGTAGGCGACATTGTCGAGGATCACGTTGATCCCCGGGTTCTCCTTCATGAAGCGATCGACGAGGTCCTTCATGACCTCACCCTCGACGCCGTCGGAATACCACATGACGCGGACATCACCGGCGACTGCGGCCGTGGATGTCAGGAGTGCGAGGGCAAGCCCCGCGATCATCGACGTTGTTTTCATTTCATTTCCTCCCTTTGTGGACGGAGCCTCCTTCCGTCCGGTTAGCATGCGTTAGATCATAATGGTGTCGCCTGCGACCGTATAATCACTTCGCAGCAGTCGCCGGCCCTCCGCCTCCACTGAGCCGTCCGCCAGGAAGCGGACAGGGCCGTATTCCGGATCCTCGACTGTCCAGCTATCGCCTGCCCCCTCCGTCACTGCCAGCGCAGAAAAACGATTCTCGACGGACTGCAGGTCCTCGGCTTCGCAAATGCGCACGATCCAGCGGGTGTTCGCACCGTGCTGTCGTAGCTCGCTTCCCGCGGAAGGACCTTCTTCCACAGGAACCAGATCGCTGCTGCCCTTCAGGAACACTGCTCCTCCACCGCTTCTCGCGAGCGCGGAGCGGCCTTTGGCCCGCACCTCGTCAAACTCCGCCTGCGGGAACCAGGCGTGGGTAAAATCAGGCTGTTCCAGCTTCAGCCTGAAGTCGAGCACCGCGAGCCCACGATACTGCTGGACCCGTGGAACGGTGCCGCAGCCACCCCAATAGGATGGCCGGCCGTAGCCGAACTGGATCGTCTCGCCGGGGTGGTTGATCCAGATCGCAGCCTCGGGTCTTTCGCCGAGGCGCAAGTGCAGGATTGTCTCCTGATATCCCCAGTCGCCCCAGCGGTAATGCACCGCCGACCCCATGGCGAAGTGCTTGCCCTTGTAATGGTAGAGGGCGGCGAAGCGGTTCTCGCCCTGGGCAAAGCGCCACTCCTGGTGCGCTGCGTACTGGTGATCGGCGATAGCCTCGAGATTGGCCGGAACCTGCAGGCCGTGATCGCGCAGGCAGACCGCCAGTTGCGGGAGGGCGTGCACCCGCCGGCCGTACCAGCCTTTGCCCCAGAGAAGCCGCGCGACACCGGAAAGCTCCAGCGACCGTCCGGCGCAGAGCGTATGCTCATAGGACCGGCCCTGTGCCGCCGTGACCATGCCGTGATGAGCGGAGCGGGCAATGACCTCGCAAAGACGGATGATCCCGGCTTTCGCCCGCTCGGCGATGTCGGTATCCGGGGAAAGCGCGGCGAGGGCTGTCAGTCCCTTCAAATCGATCGGGAAGTAGGGGGCGGAGTTGTATTCCGCCATTTCCCATTTCTCGAAGTGGTCGAGCCAGGCCCTGACCCTTTCGGCGCCGATCCGGCTCTGCTCCCGGCCGATCCGCCCCGAGCGGGCGAAGGTTGCCTCGGGCAGCAGGTGGCCGGCCAAATAAGCGGAGGTGTGGAAGAGCAGGGCGTGGTTCTCAGAGAAATACCACTGAACATCGTTGCCAGGCTCGTCCATCCAGTAGCGATAGTGGAGAATGGCATTGTCGATCCGGCTCCGCGTTGCGTCGCCGATGTCTGCACCCCAAACCGCCCTCGACCAGATCAGCGGCACCAGCGAGAAGTCAGCGCAGTCATGGCAGTCTTCGATGGAGGGAAGAATCTCCTGGATCATGGCGTCGGTCTCGGATCCGCCGCGGCCGCTCGCGAGACGGGCGAAGGCACGCACCGTGTCGCGTTCCGAGTGTTCCGAGACCTCGTCCAAGGCTTCAGTGATCCGGCCGGAAAGAGTTGCCGGCGCCGTTCCCTGACGAGCAACATGGCAGATCTCGACGCCCAGCGAACGGGAAGCGACGAAGCCACCGGCGGCCAGCGTGATACGGAAATGACGGAAATCGGCTGGGCAATCTTCCGAGGGTCCGATGTTCAGGTCCGTTGCGCCAGCCGCCAGGACAAAGTCGCGGTCGAAACGTTCGGTCGACATGAAGTCGCCTTCGATGGCCACATTTACCTGGACCTCTACGGGAAGTGGTGCCGCCAGCTTCAGCGCGATGTCGCCGCTAAAATAGTGCGGACGGTCGAAATGCATTCCACCCAGCGCGGCTTCCAGGCATTCGGCCACTGAACCCGCCACCGGAACCGGTAGAGAAAGGCGCGCGCCAGGACCTGAAAGGTAGTCCATCTGGAAAAAGTAGCGGGCGTCGCGTTCGGCGAGATCGTCGAAGAAGATGGTAATCTCGTTCAGCCCCTGCGAGAGCGGCAGGTCGAACTCCTGCTTGGCTTCCAGGTTGCGGCTATAGGGCGCCATCCAGCCCATCTCTTCACCATTGACCCAGACGACGGCGCCTCCGCAGGTTCCAAGCCGGATCGCCGCGGTTCCCGCGGTATCTGACACGATATACGTCCGCGCCCAGGTCGCAAGCCGCGTCGGGCGGAACCAGAAGCCGGACAGATCGAGGCGGGGTGAGTCGAACGGCAGCCACCAGCGGGATGCCTCGAAGAGGCCGCGCACATCGGGCCGCTTGTCACGGTAGGTCTCCGCAAACTGGGTGCGGCACGGATACTCATGTGGGATGAAGTTCTTCACCTTGGTGAGGAAGAAGAAGGGATCCATCTCCCCCTGCATCGGTGCATCCGGCACGTCGAATCGTTCTTCGGAGAGCGCGCCCAACTGCCAGTATTGGACCGGGTTCCCCGATCTAAGCGGCTTATGCATCCAATGTGGTTGTGCGTTCATCAGTGTGGCACTCACTTCAGTTCGGAGAGGGCAACGGGTGCCACGTCATTGTATTCCTGGTTTTCGCCAGTCATTCCCCAGACGAAGGCGTAGGGCCCGGTTCCGGCCCCCATGTGGATCGACCAGGCCGGCGAAAGCACCGCGTTCCCGTCGGCAACAATCAGGTGCCGGGTTTCCTCGGGACGCCCCATCAGGTGGATCACCCGATCGTCAGCCGACAGGTCGAAGTAGCAATAGGCTTCCATGCGCCGCTCATGCAGGTGTGGAGGCATGGTGTTCCAGATGCTGCCCTCGGCGAGATCGGTGATCCCCATCAGTAGCAGGCAAGACGGCGCGACCTCCGGGTGGATGTACATGCGCAACTGGCGCTTGTTGGAACGCCGCGCGTCCCCGAGATCAAGCGGCTTCGATTCTGCCTGGGTGATGAGACGGTGCGGGACGTCGGTGCCGGCGGGTACCGAGTTCATGTAGAAGCGGGCAGGTCGCTCTGCCGACACGCTTGATGCGGTGAGTAGGCGTGCGCCCCGGCCGACATAGAGCACGTCGCGATTGCTAAGGTCGAAGCTCTGGCCGTCGACGGTGACGGTGCCTGGTCCTCCTAGATTGGCGATGCCCATCTCCCGGGCGGACAGGAGGTGGGGCGTTCCGATGTACTCGCCGCTACCGAATTCCAGCGTCTTCGACACCGGAACTGCGCCGCCGAGGATCAACCGATCGACATGGGTATAAGTGAAATTGACAGTGTCTGGACGAAAGAGATCCTCGACCAGGAACTCGGCACGCAACCGCTCGGTATCGTAGCCTTTGACATCTTGCGGACCTGCACCGTAGAGGATCTTCATTGTCATGCTGCCCGCACTCCTGCATCAATGTGCCGAAGGGCTTCCGACAGGCAGAGGATTGACAGCGCCTGCCCGTAGCCGGTCGGCTGGAGAGGAATGTCCCTGTAGAACTGCAGGTCGTGACCCATCCGCGTGCCGTAGGAGACGTTGAGCACCGTACCGGTCTCATCGATATTGTTCAGCACCGCCTCGACGGCCTTGAACCCTGCCACCCGCCATGCAGGGGTACCCAGCCCCAGGCGATGTCCCTTGAGAAGTCCATAACCGATCCCCGCAGTCGCAGAGATCTCTTCGTAGGAGGTCGGATCATCGAGCAGCGTCCGCCACGCACCGGAACCTGTCTGGAGCGGTAGCAGTGCGTTTACCTGCGCCACGAGCACACCGAGGAGGAAATCCTTCACGGGCCTCGCCATCTCCGCCAAGTCAAACAGATCAAGAATGCCTGCAGTGATCCACGCATTGCCACGTGCCCAGCGTGCATCAGCAAAGTTATGCCGGCCGTCGAATGTCCAACCATGGAACCACAGGCCGGTCTTGCGGTCGGAGAGGTAGCGGGCATGGACGAGAAACTGGCGCGCCGCCTCGTCGATGAGCTCTTGGCGACCGCTTGCCTGCCCGTAGGAGGCGAGAAACAGCGCTACCATGTAGAGCGTATCGTCCCAGAGCTCGTGATGATTGACCTTGTCGGAGACGTGATGCTCGAAGGCACCCTCCTCCGTTCGCCCCATCTCGGTCATCACGCGGTCCGCCCAGGAGTCTAGCGGCTTCTGCCAGCGCGGATCACGGGTCTCTCGCCACAGAACGGAAAGGCCCAGCATGGGTGCTGTGGTGTTGACGTTGAGGGAGGGCAGTCCGGCAACGATTCGTTCGGCATACCAGTCCTCGACCAGTTGCCTCAGGTCCTGGCGGCCGGTGAACAGCCAAAGGCGGATGAGGCCGTAGAGGCCGACGCCCTGCGGCCATTCCCAGCTGTCGAAGGAGATGTAGTCGCCTGCGCTACCGTCAAGATTGGGCTCGTCGAATCGACCATCGTGGCGCAGGCCGGTCATCCCCGCGACCAGCAGGTCGAGCTTGCGGCGGATTTCTCCAGCCGATCCTTGCATGTGCATCCTCCCACTCCGTCCAAATTGGGACAGGCGCCTCCTCCGGCTGCGGCGGATGTAAACATTGGAAAAATTCTTGCGCAATCTGAAAATTTTTTGCAGTTTGTCAAGTGTGGAGGCGCATCGATGAATGGCGGGATGGGCAAGCGCGGTAAGAAACCGCGACGCGTACGGCTGGAGGATATCGCGGCCAAGGTCGGCGTGTCGCTCAGCACCGTGTCGCGCGCCCTCTCGGGGGAGAAGGGCGTCCGCGAGGATGTTCGCCAGCGTATCCTGGATGCGGCACGCGATGCGAACTACGCCTTGCCGAAGCCGGTGGCCGGAACAAAGGTTGTCCTTGCGGCCTCGAGCGCGGCAATGATCGATTACGTGCGAAATCAGTTCACGCTCTATGTCCTTGAGGGAATTCGTGAAAGGGCCGAGGCAGTCGGGATCGAGATCGTTACCAGGCCCGTGGCGGACGCCGCCGAGGAGCAGAGGGTCCTCGAGGAGGCGAGGCTTGATGAAGAGGTTGCCGGCCTGCTGTTCCTGACGGTGGATGACGAGCGAATGCTTGCGGCCACCCGCGACGTTGGCAAGCCGGTCGTTCTGATCAATGGCGATGATCCGCTCATGAGGCTCTCAAGCGTCACGCCCTGCAACAGGTCGGCCGCCCAACTGGCGACGGAATATCTGATCGAACGGGGACATGAGCGCATCCTGTTTCTCATGCGTCCAGGCCGCAGAACCATCGTGAGGCGGTTGGAAGGATGGCGGGATGCCCTGGCGCAGCATGGACTGCCCCATCCGGAGGACCTCGTAATGTCGGTCGATGACTGGCTGCCGGAACTCGCCGATCAGGTCATCTCGGATCGGATCGGGCAGCGTGGGCTTGACTTTACCGCCGTCCTGGCAGCCGGTGAGAGTCTTGCCGTGGGTACCATGCGTGCCCTTGAACGCGCCGGCTATGGCGTTCCTGCGGACGTTTCAGTGATGGGGATGGACGATCTTCCCCAGGCAGCCTTCCTTAGCCCGCCGTTGACAACGGTGCACATACCGGCACGGGAGATCGGGATGACGGGAGTGGATCTTCTGCGCGACATATGTGCGGGATCGCCTGCACTGCCCCGCCGGGTTGAGCTTGCCTGCCACATCGTCGAGCGCCAGTCGGTCGCGGGTCGTCGACAAGACAAGGCGGAAGAAGCATAGCAGGGCTCTCCGACAGCCTTCCCTCTACAACCTTTGTGTCTTTGGGATGACAGGCGTGGCGGGATGATCGGCTAAATCGCGCTGGCCGTTGCCGCAGATGATCGCCGCCCTATTTTTTGCCGATCGTGTATCGACTTTGAGGGGGCGCAGTTGGTCAAGGCACGCGAGAATTCGGCAGACAATCCGGATCGGTCAGCCGCCGAGCTGGTCTCATCCGAGGGATCAGCCGGCATGTCCACAGGCGAGGCACTGCAGTTGGCGGCCTTGCTGGATGTCCTGCAACGGGTTCGCGGGGGCGACTTCACAGCAAGGCTGAGCTCCGACTATACCGGCCTGTCAGGCCGGGTCGCGGATGCCTTCAACGACATCATCGCAGCCAACCAGCGCATGGCGGCACAGCTTGACCATGTAGGCCAGCTCGTGGGCCGGGACGGGCGGACGAAGAATCGTGTTCGGCTAAGCCTTTCGGGCGGTGCCTGGAGTGACATGGAGGATTCCGTCAACGCTCTGATCGACGATCTCGTCTGGCCGACCCATGCTATGACGCGGACGATCTCGGCTGTTGCCAAGGGTGACCTGCTCCACACGGTGCCTCTCGATGTCGATGGACGCCCCCTGAAAGGGGAGTTCCTGCGTTCGGCGGAGATCGTCAACGGCATGATCCGGCAGCTGGGTGTCTTCACCTCAGAGGTAACGCGCGTCGCCCGGGAAGTCGGGACGGACGGCAAACTCGGTGGCCAGGCGCATGTTCCGGAAGTGACCGGCGTCTGGAAGGACCTGACCGAAAGCGTCAATTCCATGGCGTCTAACCTGACGGCGCAGGTGCGAAACATTTCCGACGTGACGATCGCCGTCGCGAATGGTGACCTGTCCAAGAAGATCACCGTCGATGTTCGGGGCGAGATCCTCCAGTTGAAGGAAGCGATCAACACGATGGTGGACCAGTTGCGGTCCTTCGCGTCGGAAGTGACGCGAGTCGCCCGGGAAGTCGGCACGGAAGGCAAGCTTGGCGGCCAGGCGATCGTGCCGGGGGTTGCGGGCACATGGAAGGACCTGACGGACTCGGTCAATGCCATGTGCGGCAATCTGACCGATCAGGTTCGCAATATTGCCGAGGTGACCACAGCCGTGGCGCGTGGTGACCTTTCGCGCAAGATCACGGTCGACGTGTCGGGCGAAATCCTCGAGCTGAAGGAAACCATCAATACGATGGTGGACCAGCTGAACGGGTTTGCGGGCGAGGTGACGCGCGTTGCGCGTGAAGTCGGCACCGAGGGACGGCTTGGCGGACAGGCGAAAGTGCCGGGTGTCGCCGGCACTTGGAAAGACCTCACCGACAACGTCAATTCCATGGCCTCCAACCTCACGGCCCAGGTGCGAAACATCGCTGAAGTCTCGACGGCGATCGCTAACGGCGACCTGTCGAAGAAGATCACGGTGACCGTGTCGGGCGAGATTCTCGAGCTGAAGGAGACAATCAACACGATGGTCGACCAGCTCAATTCGTTCGCCGGCGAAGTCACGCGCGTCGCCCGAGAGGTCGGTACCGAGGGCCGACTGGGCGGTCAGGCGAATGTGCGCGGCGTTGCTGGGACCTGGAAGGACTTGACCGAGAACGTCAACTCCATGGCCGGAAACCTGACGGCGCAGGTCCGCAACATTGCTGAAGTCTCGACAGCGATCGCCAATGGCGACCTGTCGAAGAAGATCACCGTCGACGTGAAGGGCGAGATCCTCGAGCTCAAGGAGACCATCAACACGATGGTCGACCAGTTGAACGGCTTTGCCGGTGAAGTCACGCGCGTCGCCCGCGAGGTCGGGACCGAGGGTCAGCTGGGCGGCCAGGCCAATGTCCGCGGCGTTGCCGGAACATGGAAGGACCTCACGGACAGCGTTAACTCCATGGCATCCAACCTCACGGCGCAGGTGCGCAACATCGCCGAGGTGGCGACCGCCGTCGCGCAGGGGGATCTTTCGAAGAAGATCACGGTGACCGTCTCAGGTGAAATTCTCGAACTGAAGGAAACCATCAACACGATGGTGGACCAGCTGAACGGATTCGCTTCGGAAGTGACACGTGTTGCCCGCGAAGTCGGAACTGAAGGTCAGCTGGGCGGCCAGGCGAATGTGCGCGGCGTTGCCGGGACGTGGAAGGATCTGACCGACAGCGTCAACTCCATGGCATCCAACCTGACGGCTCAGGTGCGTAACATCGCCGAGGTGTCGACCGCAATCGCCAATGGCGACCTGTCGAAGAAGATCACCGTCGACGTGAAGGGCGAGATCCTTCAGTTGAAGGAAACCCTCAACACCATGGTCGACCAGTTGAACCGCTTCGCCTCGGAGGTGACGCGCGTTGCGCGCGAGGTGGGAACGGAAGGGAAGCTTGGTGGCCAGGCCCAGGTGCCGGGCGTTGCCGGTACGTGGCAGGATCTGACCTACAACGTCAATTCCATGGCCTCGAACCTCACCGACCAGGTCCGCAACATTGCCGAGGTAACGACTGCGGTCGCGCGCGGTGACCTGTCGCGGAAGATCACCGTCGACGTGAAGGGCGAAATCCTCGAATTGAAGGACACCATCAACACGATGGTGGACCAGTTGAATGCCTTTGCCGGCGAAGTGACGCGTGTCGCGCGAGAGGTCGGGACGGAAGGCAATCTCGGCGGCCAGGCCCAGGTGCCGGGCGTTGCCGGCACGTGGAAGGACCTGACCGACAACGTCAACTCCATGGCGGGCAACCTGACAGCGCAGGTCCGCAATATCGCCGAAGTCGCGACGGCGATCGCCGGCGGCGACCTTTCCCGAAAGATCACGGTCGATGTGCGCGGCGAAATGCTCCTGCTGAAGGACACGCTGAATACGATGGTCGACCAGTTGCGGTCATTCGCCGGCGAGGTGACGCGCGTCGCTCGCGAGGTGGGGACGGACGGGCGGCTCGGCGGCCAAGCCGTGGTCCCCGGTGTCGCGGGCACCTGGAAAGACCTGACCGACAACGTCAACCTTCTCGCGGCCAACCTCACCACGCAGGTGCGCAACATTGCCGAGGTCACCACGGCCGTTGCGCGCGGTGACCTGTCCCGCAAGATCACCGTCGAGGTGAAAGGTGAGATCCTCGAGCTGAAAAACACGATCAACACGATGGTTGATCAGTTGAACGCCTTTGCCGGTGAAGTGACGCGCGTGGCCCGCGAGGTCGGGACCGAAGGCAAGCTCGGTGGCCAGGCCCAGGTGCCCGGCGTGGCGGGCACCTGGAAGGATCTGACGGATACCGTCAACGTCATGGCGACAAACCTCACCGAACAGGTCCGAGGGATCGTCAAGGTGGTGACCGCGGTTGCGAATGGGGACCTCACCCAAAATCTGACCGTCGCCTCGAAGGGGGAGGTTGCTGCCCTTGCAGACACCATCAACAACATGACCCACACCCTCGCTACCTTCGCCGACCAGGTGACCTCGGTTGCGCGAGAGGTCGGCGTCGAGGGGCGGTTGGGCGGCCAGGCGAGAGTCCCGGGAACGGCTGGTATCTGGAAAGATCTCACCGGCAACGTAAACCTTCTGGCCGCGAACCTGACAACCCAGGTGCGCGCCATCGCCGAGGTTGCCACGGCGGTGACGAAGGGTGATCTGACGCGGTCCATCCAGGTCCAGGCACGGGGAGAAGTGGCTGAGCTCAAGGACAATATCAATACGATGATCGGTAATCTTCGACTTACCACAGAGCAGAATACCGACCAGGACTGGCTGAAGACCAATCTCGCCCGCCTGACCACCACGCTGCAGGGCCAGCGGGAACTTGCTCTCGTGGGCCAGACGCTGCTGCGGGAGCTGGCGCCGCTGGTGAGCGCACATCAGGGCGTCGTCTATCAAGTGAAGCAGGAGGTCGACGAACCGGCACTGGTGCTGCTTGCGACCTATGCGGACGGCGTTGGCCAATCGCATCCGCGCAGGATGCAGCTCGGCGAGGGTTTGATCGGCCAGTGCGCGCGTGATGGCCGGCAGATCCTGATCAGCGACATGCCGGACAATGTCGTGCCGATAGGCTCGGGAACCTTCTCGGCCCTGCCGCGCAGTGCAATCGTCCTGCCGATCCTCTTCGAGGGACAGGTCAAGGCCGTGGTTGAGCTGACCTCGGTCGCGAACTTCACCGAGCTGCAGCTTTCCTTCCTGGAACAGCTCACATCGTCCATGGGAATCCTGCTGAACTCGATCGAAGCGACGATGCAGACCGAAGCCTTGCTGCAGCAGTCGCAGCAACTCGCGGCGGAACTTCAAACGCAGCAGAGCGAACTGCAGCAGACCAACGAGCAGCTGGAGCAGAAGGCCCAGCAGCTGGAAGAACGCAATGTGGAGGTGGAGGCGAAGAACCAGGAGATCGAGCAGGCAAGACGGGCTCTCGAGGAGAAGGCGACGGAACTGGCGCTCACCTCGAAATACAAGTCCGAATTCCTGGCCAATATGTCGCACGAACTAAGGACGCCACTCAATTCGATCCTGATCCTCGGGCAGCAGCTCGGGGAGAACCCCGATGGAAACCTATCGTCCAAGCAAGTTGAATTCGCGAAGACGATCCATGGTGCGGGCACCGACCTTCTCAATCTTATCAGCGATATCCTGGACCTGTCGAAGATCGAGTCAGGAACGGTCTCCGTCGAAGCCGAGGAGCTCGCCCTCGGCAATCTTCTCGAAGTGATGGCGCGGCCATTCCGGCACGAGGCGGAATCCCGTGCACTTACCTTCGCGGTCGACCTGGATGACAGCCTGCCCCGCACTCTGATCACCGATGCCAAGCGGTTGCAGCAGATACTTAAGAACCTCCTGTCGAACGCGTTCAAGTTCACCTCCGAGGGCGGTGTCCAGTTAAGAGTTGAAACGGCAGCAAGTGGATGGAGTGAGAGCCGCCCTTCCCTCAAGAACGCACCAGCCGTCATTGCCTTCCATGTTTCCGATACCGGCATCGGCATTCCGGTCGAGAAGCAGAAGATCATCTTCGAGGCATTCCAGCAGGCGGATGCCTCGACGAGCAGGAACTATGGCGGGACCGGACTGGGACTGGCAATCAGTCGCGAACTTGCCAACCTTCTGGGCGGTGAGATCCAGCTTTCCAGCACCCCAGGCGAGGGGAGCACATTCACGCTCTACCTTCCGCTGACATTCGTCGGGGCGGCGACGCAGCCGGTCCGTAGCACCACGGGCGGGATGAAGAGCCACAATCACGGCCTTCCTCGCCGGCCCACAAGCGTCAGTGAAGTGCCCGACGACGATCGCTACGAGATCAGTGGTCGCGACGCCATCCTGCTGGTCGTCGAAGATGACCCCGGATATGCTTCTTTGCTGCGGGATGCTGCACGCGACAAGGGCTTCAAGGTGTTGATCGCCGGCCGCGGCACGGATGCGCTGACGCTGGCCCGGGATTATCGTCCGACTGCCATATCGCTCGATATCTGCCTCCCCGACATGCTCGGCTGGACTGTTCTCAGCCAATTGAAGCAGAGCCCTGAGACCCGCCACATCCCGGTACAGATCATCAGCGTGGACGAAGACCGCCAGCATGGCCTCACGCGTGGGGCCTTCGCCTTCACGCACAAGCCGGCGACCAGCGACGGGCTAGGAGAAGTCTTTTCGCGATTGAAGAGCTTCTCGGAAACCAGCCGGAAGCGTCTCCTGCTCGTCGAGGATGACGAAAACGAACGCTTCAGCATCACCGCCCTGCTCGGTCACAGCGATATCGATATAACCAGTGTCGGTACCGGGTCGGAGGCGCTTCAAATACTGGAGAACGAGCCAGTCGACTGCGTCGTCCTCGACCTGTCACTGCCCGACATGTCGGGGTTTGAGGTGCTGGAGAGGATCTCTGAAGATGTGAGGATGACGGATGTGCCCGTTGTCGTGTTCACGGGACGCGATCTCTCTCCGGCCGAAAGTGCCCGACTGCAGACCATGGCGCGGAGCGTGGTGGTGAAGGGGGTTGAATCGCCGGAACGTCTGCTTGACGAGACCTCCCTCTTCCTGCACCGGGTGATCGCTGACATGCCACCTGCCAAGCAGGACATGCTCGAAAAGCTGCATAGTTCGGACGTGGAGCTTGCCGGCAAGACGGTGCTGCTCGTCGATGACGACGCGCGAAACATCTTCGCCTTGAGCAGCGTTCTGGAACGGCGCAGCATGAAGGTACTGACGGCAACCACGGGAAGTGAAGCGATCGAGATCATCAACGCCCAGTCCGATATTTCGCTGGTTCTCATGGATATCATGATGCCGGGCATGGACGGATATGAGACAATGCAGGTAATCCGTAAGGACGAACGTCACAGCCGCCTGCCGATCATCGCGCTGACGGCCAAGGCGATGAAGGGCGACCGTGAGAAATGCCTGGAGGCGGGCGCTTCGGATTACCTTGCCAAGCCGGTTAATACGCAGGAGCTGCTTTCGGCACTGCGCATGTGGCTCCACGAGTGAGATGACCATGCCTGATCCCGTCAACATTCTGCTCGTGGACGACCAGCCCGCCAAGCTCTTGAGCTACGAGGTAATCCTCCAGGAGCTTGGCGAAAACCTGCTCGTGGCTCAGTCGGCGCGGGAGGCGCTGGAACATCTTCTCCGCACAGATGTCGCCGTGATTCTGGTCGATGTCTGCATGCCCGAGCAGGATGGATTCGAGCTCGTGGAGCTGATCCGCGCCCACCCTCGTTTCGAGAAGACCCCAGTGATCTTCGTATCGGCTGTGATGATGACCGAACCCGACCGCCTGCGGGGCTACGCGGCCGGCGCGGTCGATTATGTGTCCGTCCCGATTGTCCCGGAAGTCCTGCGTGCCAAGGTGCGGGTCTTCGTGGAACTCTATCGGAAAACCCGGGAGCTGGAGCGGCTGAATGCGGACCTTGAGCGCAGGGTTCAGGAGCGGACAGCCGAACTCGAGACGTCCTATCAGCAGCTGCAGACCCTCAACGAGGAACTGGAAAACCGGATCGAGCTTCGTACCCGGGAGCGGGAGGAGGCGATGGCGCAACTCTTCGAGGCCCAGAAGCTGGATACAATCGGACAACTCACTGGTGGGGTCGCCCATGATTTCAACAATCTGCTGATGGCAGCGCTTGGCAGCCTCAGCCTTTTGCGCAAACGCATCCCGCCCGAGGAGAAGAACCTTCGGTTGCTCGACAATGCGGTCCAGGCTGCCGAACGTGGCGCGGCACTGACCCAGCGCCTGCTTGCCTTCGCACGCCGGCAGGAGCTCAAGCCTCAGGCCGTCGATCTCGTGCAACTCCTCGGCAGCATCGAAGGGCTGCTGCAACGGGCGGTGGGACCGACCATCCGGCTCGAGAACCGGCTGCCAAGTGAACTGCCTCTGGCCCTCGTGGATGCCAACCAGCTCGAGCTGGCGATCCTCAACCTTGCCGTCAACGCCCGCGATGCAATCCAGCAGGAAGGCGTCATCTCGATCGACGCCGAAGAAACCATTCCCGGCGATCACGATCTCCCGCCAGGGCTGTCGGCCGGACGTTATCTGCGGGTGCGGGTTGCCGATACCGGTTCGGGTATGGACGAAGAGACGCTTGCGCGTGCGGCCGAGCCCTTCTTCACCACCAAGGGGCTCGGCAAGGGAACGGGTCTCGGACTCTCGATGGTCCACGGGCTGGCTGCCCAGTCAGGGGGAATTCTGCAGCTTCACAGCACCCCTGGCGAAGGGACCACGGCAGAGCTTTGGCTGCCCGTCGCCAAGGATGACGTTTCCGAGCAGGCCGGGGAGCAATCTGCTTGGAGCGCTTCCACGGAGGCCGAGGCTGCCGTCTCCCTGCGGATACTGGTGGTGGACGACGATGTCCTTGTCTGCATGGGCACGGTCGACATGCTGGAAGACCTTGGCCACAGGGTCACGGAAGCCAATTCCGGACAGGCGGCCCTGGAAATCGTGAACTCAGGGCAGAGTTTCGATCTGGTTATCACCGACCACGCCATGCCCGGAATGTCGGGAGCCGATCTTGCCCGCTCGTTGCTTAGCGCCAATCCGGGACAGCCAATCATTTTGGCATCCGGCTATGCCGAGCTTCCGGATGGCGCATCGGTCGGAGCCCTGTCGCGGCTCGTCAAGCCGTTTACGCAAGAGCAGTTGGGACAGGCGATATCCATGGCGATCAGCAGGGACGCTACGGCATCCGGCCACGCTCCGCTTCAAAGAAACGGGACAATGTGACCGCGGCGTCCGCGGCCTCGGTTCAGACCTAATCCTTGGCAGTCTCAGCCAAGTCCGATAGGCCCTTGATATCGCGGACGAGGAGCTTCTGGCGCCCGCCTTCCACAAGCCCCTTGCTTTCCCAGGCGCTTAGGATCCGTGAAACGGTATGGAGCGTCGTTCCCGTCATCTCGGCGATGTCCTGGCGCGAAATCGGGAAGTCGATCCTTACGCCTGAGCCCTCGGCCTTGCCAGCCTGCTTCGTCAGACGGAGCACCGCGTGGGCGACGCGCCGCTCCACTTCCTCGGTCGACATCTCACGAATTCGGGTATGGGCCTCCTCGAGACGCTGACCGATCGTGTGCATTGCCGAGACGGCAAGGCGGGGATGGTGGTCGATGAACTCTGGCCAGAGATGCGTCGGCCAACTGAGTGCAACGCTTTCAGCGGCGGCAATCGCCGTTCCCGGGTAGTCTGCTCGCTGCAGCGCCTTCGCGAAACCGAAGAGATCCCCGGGGTGGACTACGCGGACGATGATCTGCTGGCCGCTCGCTGTCACCTGCGTGACCTTGAGGCGTCCATGGAGAAGCAGGAAGAAATGCGTCGCCGCTGCCCCTTGCTCGAAAACGGCTTCGCCGGGTGGGACGCGCCGCGAGGTGGAATGCGCCAGCAGCTTCTCCAGGCTTTCGTCGCTCATCTTTTCGAACAGCGGGAATGCCCGGACCAGGCTCTTGTCGATCTTCACTCTGTCACTCTCCGATATCGCGGTGCAGGATACATGATCACTGCCGCTGTCGGAAGAGGCGAGGCCAGACGGCGCCCGACTAACCTGCCAGGCCCTTCGCGCGAACCATCTGCAGGACCGGGGCATACCACGCCGCCGACTTCACCAGCCGGAAGCCCAGATTGTCCGGCGGCGTCCCCACCGAACAACCGCCGCCGCGAGGGTCGCGGATGAAGCTGCTGGTCGGCGAACGATGTGGTCCGACGGCCACGTTGACGCCGCAGATGGTCTCCACGCCCTTCTGGCTCCCGTTGTCATAGAGGTTGACCCGTCTGTGGCAGGTGCTTGTCCACTCCCAGACGTTTCCACCGAAATCGGCAAGGCCGAATTCGTTTTCCCCGAAGCTGCCGATAGGCTGCGGTGCCGGATTCCGCTTTGATCGCGACGCGGCTTCACGTTCGTAGTCGGCGATCCATTTCAGGGCCGGATTCTTGTTGTCTGGATCGAGCCCGGAGGCATCGTCGGGAAAGCTCTTGCCG
Organism: Pseudorhizobium flavum; assembly: GCF_902502825.2. The sequence continues at coordinate 3,578,768 of NZ_LR723670.1, read as the reverse complement.
GCGGCAAACGCCAGGTCCTGATCGGATGGCAAGGTCCAATATTCGCCGGTCTTTTCCGAAAGCCAGCGCGCATACGCCTGGGCGTCTTCGTAGTTGACGCCGGTGACGGGAAGGTTCGTGTCGGATGTGCTCGGATGTGCCGCAGGCGCGCAGGCGCCTTCCATGACGCAAGCGTCGTATTCCGACAGCGTCACCTGATACTTCATGATGGTGAGTGCATCTGTACGCGTGACAGTCGATTTCGGAGCGTCGATCGGGTTAACTCCCCGTACGTACTCCCCGTCTGTCCGATACTGGAAGGTACGGGGCGGGATGACCACAGTCTGTGGCTGGTAGAGCGCAGCCGTGGACGGAGCGGCCGCGAAGAACCCAGCCTGGTGAGCAATGCCGATGCCGAGAGCCGAAATTAAGGCCAGTGGAAGGGCGGTCTGGAAGAGTGAGAAAGCGGTCTTGCTTGCTGCGGCGGACATGATCGCCTCCTTGGGCGAACTTCGGGCAGTGGCCCGTCAACATGTCATATGAGGTTTGAAGGCGCGGGCGAACCCGCGCCTCCGGTTGTCGATCAGCTTCCGGTCGGCGAAACGATGGCCGTCATCAGGTCGTCGTTCCAGTCGCCGGTCACCTTGAAGTGTGCCGCGGCGCCGAGTTCGAAAGCCTCGATCAGGTTGTGGTTCACGTAGGCGTAGATGCCCGGCTGCTCGAAGGTGTAGAAGGCTGCGCCGGCGGTGCCACCAGGGATGAACCAGGTCTCCTGGTCCAGATCCGGAGGGTTGCGGAACTTGCCGGTTGCCCAGACATAGTCGCCATGGCCGCCGATCAGGTGCGGACGGGTGTCGCGGTTTGCCTGCGAATGGACGATCAACACCTTTTCGCCGACAGCGGCGGTCATGGCGTTCTCGCCCGTCAAGGCACCGACGGCGCCGTTGAAGACGATGTGCGTGGGTGTCAGGGTCCGCATGACTTCCAGAGTGTCGGCATAGGATTCGCCCACGCTGTCATACTTCTTGAAGTTGCCCGCCTCGTCGCGCGGCACGTAGAAGTCCTGTTCGCCGACATAGTAGATCTTGTCGTAGACCAGTTCCTTGCCGTGGCCGTCCGTCAGGCCTTCGCGCGGCAATACCATGATCGCGCCGTTCATGCCCGAGGTAACGTGCCACGGAACCATCCCGGGAGGTGCGCAATGGTAGACGAAGACACCTGCCTTGGTGGCCTTGAAGCGCAACACAGCCTTCTCGCCGGGGTTGACGATCGTCAGCGCTCCACCGCCCAGCGCACCCGTTGCCGAGTGGAAGTCGATGTTATGTTGCAGTTCGTTCGTTTCCGGGTTGATCAGCGTCAGCTCGACGTAGTCGTCCTGGTGAACCACCATCATCGGACCAGGGACAGAACCGTCAAACGTCATGGCGTGAAGTTCGGTGCCCTGGTCGTCGATGACCATCTTCTTTTCCTGGATCGTCATTGTGAATTCGACGATCTTCGGCGGGCCATCGGCCTTCTGGGTGTGGGCATGAACGAATGGGGGCTTTACCAGGTCGACCTTGACGCGCTTCAGCGCAGACAGATCCGTCGGGGTGGTGATGGGGGCGACTTCCTCATTCGCCCTGGCGAACGAGGCCTGGACGAGCGGACCAATGGCGCCGGCAATGGCAGCACCGGCCAACATCGAACGTCTGGTCAAATTGAACTGTGTCATCGTCTTTCTCCTAGACTGAGTGGCGGAGCCATCTCCGTCTCTCTGGTCACGGAAACTAGTATTGGTTCGCAATAGCATCTTTGAGCCAAGACAAATTTGGCGAGCGATTTTCATTGCGCATTCGCAAAGACCCTTCTGCTCTCCCGGAATAGACAAAGATCAAGATACAGAAGGAGAGTATTCATGGCCTTAGGTTCCGCAGAACAAGCCCGAAAGGGCGGCATTCCGAGGGGGCTGTCGCAGAGCGCGCCAGTGCTTTTTTCTTATGGGTTCCGGCCGTTCTTTCTCGGCGCGGCCGTGTGGGCCGTCGTCACCATGGCTCTTTGGATCGCAAGCCTGACGGGCCTTCTACCGGTCGCCGAGGATTATGGCCCTGCCCATTGGCATGCGCATGAAATGCTGTTCGGCTATTCCTCCGCCGTGCTCGCCGGCTTTCTTCTGACGGCGGTGCCGAATTGGACGGGCAGGCTGCCGGTGTCCAGCTGGCCGCTGTTCTGGCTGTTTGCATTGTGGTTGGTCGGGCGGCTTGTATTCCTGATTCCGAACATCGCCACGGGAACGGTGGCCGCCATAGACAGCCTGTTTCTGCCGACCTTGTTGCTGATCTGTGTGCGGGAGGTCGTCGCTGGCCGGAAGTGGAAGGACCTGAAGGTCATGGGGGGACTGCTCGCCCTCACCTCCGGCAATATCCTGTTTCATCTCCAGGTGATGCAGGGTGGCCATCCCGATATCGCGATCAAGCTTGCGGTCTCCGCCTATGTCGTACTGGTGATGATCATCGGTGGGCGCATCATCCCAAGCTTCACCCGGAACTGGATCAACAAGGTCGGTCGCACGGACTTCCCGGCCCCCTACAGCCGCTTTGACAGCGTGGCGATTCTTACCGGAGTTGCCGCACTCGCCGCCTGGGTGCTTCTTGCGGAAGGATGGATCGTTGCCGCTTTGACCTGTGCCGCTTTCATGCTTCATGCAGCGCGGCTGACGCGCTGGCGTGGCTGGACCACGCTGGATGAGCATCTGGTCACGGTTCTGCACGTGGCTTATCTCTTCGTGCCGCTCGGGTTTCTCGGTATTGCCGTCGCGGCTCTCGGCGTGGTTTCGCCGACCGCTGCCCTGCATGTTCTGACGGTCGGTACCGTGACCTCGATGATGCTTGCCGTGATGACCCGTGCCACCCGTGGGCACACCGGCCGCGTGTTGACCGCATCCCGCACGACCTCGATCATCTATGTTGCGATTGTGCTCGCAGCCATTGTCCGACCGATAGCGGATTTCCTCCCGGACCATGCCCGGCTGCTGTACGTAATCTCGGGTGCGAGTTGGCTGCTGGCCTTCGGTCTTTTCCTGGTCGAATATGCGCCGATGCTGACACGGGTCAGGCGCAAGATCGGCTGAGCGCCGGGCAGCGTGTCTTGATGGTCCCCTCGTTCAGGGGGCCATCATCCCCGGGTCCCAGCGTGGTTCGTGGGTCAGTCGGACATCCGCCTCAAGTACGCCATCGACTGACCGGGTCGCATAGCGAACGGCATCTACCAGGAAGGCAGAAGCCGGACATCCTTGCGTCGTCGTCGTCATCGTAATCCGAACAGTTCCCGCGTCGCTTGCTTCGATGCCGTAGATAAGGCCCAGTGCGACGACATTCTTGCCCAGCTCTGGATCGATGACGGCGGTCAAAGCCTCACGGACCCGTGCCGTCAGATCGTTCTGATGGTTACTGCGCATCACTCGGCCCTCGATCCGATACGGATCATGATGCGATAAAGGTTTCCGGTCGCGTCGAAGTTGCCGACCCATTGATGTCCACGGCTCGTCAGCTCGGGAAACAGGAACAACGGTTCACGAGACAGGACGGCGAAGATGACCTCCCCTGGATCGAGACGCTCTGCTTCCGCTAGCAGCCTGACCATCGGCTCCGGGGGATCCAGTTCCGACAGGTCAAGGTCTATCGAAGGTTCCGGCCAGAGGTCGGGCGACGGACCATCTCCCGAATACCGGATTTCCGGCTCGGCCTGTTTGGGCAGGAACCGGACTTCGAAGTCGCCATCCTGCAGTTCTTCGAGTTCATAGTCGAAGCCACGCCGCGCCATGACCGTGAACAGCGGTTGTGGCCGGAAGGGAGCGAGAAGTTTCAGGCCCTCGCCCGGAGCCAGCGCGTCAACTGCTCCCATGATGGCCTGGAAAGGCTCGCCGCCCGACTCAAGGATCGGCCGAACATCCAGCGTCTTGAATTCTGTGGCCATAGTCATTTCCTTTCGAGCGGGTGGGGCAGGAAGAGATTCGGGCGCGGCATGGTCACCGCACTGCCCGACGAAAGTGATACATAGCGCAGCCGGCGGGTGCGGGCGATCTCGAGCGCCAGCATGCCGACCGACACGGTCTGCAGCAAGGCGACAGTGCGGAAGAGGGCAATGGATCCCAGAAGAAGCGCGAGAACAGCCGCGGCCACCGCACAGATATAGAGGTAGAACCATCTGGAGGCGCGGCGTTCATTGACAAGATCCTGTACCCTCGGAACAGCCTGTCGGCCGAGCACGGGGCCGTAATGCTCCAGCCATGTCATGAAGGCAGCGATCTTGTAGAGTTGGCCCAGGCCAAGCGTCGTCAGCCATCCGAAGCAGACGAGATAGACGAGGGGTGCGAGCTGTCGCTGGAGTTCTCCAAAGGTGGCCAGCAGAATGAAGGCCAGCACGGAAACCAGCAGGGCGCCTACGGCGACAGCAGTGATGAGAGTATTCAGCTCCAGCGCCTTTCGCTTGCGCTGTCGATACATGACGACGACGTCTGAACTGAAGAGAAGCGCAGCGACGGCGGCGAGTGCCAGGCTGGCGTAGATAAGGCCGTGTATCGTGCCATTCAGCAGAAGGACAAGCACAAGCGACATGGCAATCGTTGTCGAGGCTGCAAGCAGATAAAACGCGAACTGGCTCGTCCGCCGCTCCCGCTCCGGTGCCAGCAGGAACATCGCCAACAGGCGGTAGCTGACGCCGAAGGCGCTGACGCTCATCCAGCCGACGAGACCGAGATAGGCATGGATCGACAGGCCGTCAGGCAGGAAATTCGCTAGCGGTGTACTGCCGGTGAGGCCTGACAGCTGAAGAGAGAAGAGAAATCCGAGACCGGCCGTGCCGCCAAGTGCCAGAAGGCCCAACGCAACGAAGCGGGCCGGCAAAGCGAGTGGTGTGCCGGCGACCAGCGTCCCGCCGATCATGTAGATGATGAAGCCGAATCCGATCGTCAGCAGCATTGCCCCCATCGGCAGGAGGAAGGCACTGACCTCGATGCGTCCCCCCAGGTGGAGGAAACCGAGGCAGAGAAGAAGAAGTCCGACGATGAGCAGGATCAACGCGTGGAGCGCGAGCGACGGCGCATGGAGGGGGCGAGCTACGAGAACAGGGACGAACTGAAGCAAGGCGCCGCAGAACAGCAGCCCTAGCCAGCCGATCGCCAGCAGATGGACGATGACCAGCGTTTCCGGCGCCTCGACCTGCAGAACAGGGTATCCGAAACCCACGACAAGAAGTGCCTGCCCGATCAGAAGAAAGACGAGCGACGTCGCGAAGTAGGTCATGGTCCAGCGGGAAATCGAGGCGCCTTGCATGTCTCTGTTCCTCAGTGTCCGCAGCAGCAGTCGCAGCCGGAGCTTTTTGCGCGCGTGATCTCGACGCGCCAGGTCATCGGCCCTTGTTCAAGATAGTTCCAGTCGAACTGTTCCGGGTAGCGGCTTTCGATCTGATAGTGCAGCGGTCGCGGGTCATGGTCGCTCGCGACATGCATCGCGGCGCCTGGCTCAAGTGTGGTCAACAGACCAAAGATGCGCGGGTGACGCTCCGGAGGCGGAATGAGCCTCACGTCGATCAGAGGGATCTCGGCAGTATTCGACATCTATGTCTTTCCGAAGGCCTGGTTGATGATGGGTGGGAGAGCAGGCCGAACTCATCCCGATCTCAACCTATCGCGGCCGTTAGCGGCCCACTTTGTGGTGCGACAAACAATCCCGCTGGTGCACCGATCAATTGACATTGCGCAAAGACGCCCCCGTGGATCGCCGGTAGTTCCTTGAGCTGAAATGCTAGAAGGAAGATTTCCATGTCGCAGTCCATCGTGGAAAAATACGGCGAGGCGCGCCTGCCGCGCTATACGAGTTATCCCACCGCTCCGAACTTCACGGCCGATATTGTCCCCGGCACCTACGCCGGCTGGTTGAGCTCGATTCCAACCAACCGTGCCACCTCACTTTACCTCCACATCCCCTTCTGCCGCTCCATGTGCTGGTACTGTGGCTGTCACACGACCATTACGGAGAAGGACAAGCCGATCCTCGATTATCTCGACGTCCTGCACCGCGAGATCGAGTTGGTCGCCGCTCAGCGGAAAGACAGCCTCAATGTCGGTGAGATTCACTTCGGTGGAGGCACTCCGACAATCATCGAGCCCGAGGAATTCGTTGCGCTGATGCAGGCATTGCGGACGAAGCTGGGCTTTGCTCCCGAGGTCAACACGGCGGTCGAGATCGACCCCCGCCGGCTGCAGGCGGAGATGATGGAAGCGCTCGGACGTTCCGGCGTCACGCGCGCGAGCCTTGGCGTGCAGAGCTTCGATCCGAAGGTGCAGAAGGCGATCAACCGCATCCAGACTGCGGAGACGACGTTGAAGGCCGTTGATGGCTTGAGGGCGAATGGCATCCATGCCATCAATTTCGACCTGATCTACGGGTTACCGTTCCAGACGGTCGAATCCTGCGTCGAAACGGTGGACACTGCCGTCCAGATGCGTCCGGATCGCTTCGCGGTTTTCGGCTACGCCCATATCCCCACCTTCAAGAAGCACCAGCGACTGATCGACGAGGCTGCACTTCCGGATGCGCAGGGACGCCACGCCCAGGCGGAGGCGATTGCGGAGAGGCTCGTGGCGGCCGGCTATCGACAGATCGGTCTCGACCACTTCGCCTTGCCTGATGACGAGTTGGCCGTTGCACAACGCGAAGGACGCCTGCACCGGAACTTCCAGGGATATACCACCGATGCCTGTGAGACGCTCGTCGGCCTCGGTGCGTCGGCGATCGGCAGGCTCGGCCAGGGATACCATCAGAACGAAGTGCCGCCCGGCCTCTACGCCAACCGCGTCTCCACCGGCGAACTGCCGACGGCCAAGACCTACGCGCTGACGTCGGAAGACCGGCTCCGTGCTGAAGTTATCGAGAGGCTGATGTGCGACTTCTCGGTTGACGTGGCTGCAATCTGCGCCGCGCATGATTTCGACGCGGACCTCCTGCTGAAGGATAACAAGGCGCTTGACGCGCTGGAAAGCGACGGACTGATCCGTCGTGGTGCCGGTACGGTCCAGGTCAATGACGCCCATCGCTTTGTCATTCGCGCCGTTGCGGCTGCGTTCGATGCCTATCTCGGAGCCTCGCAGCGGACCTACAGCAAGGCCGCGTAGACAAAAGAACTTCTACAGAAACAGAAAGAGCCCGGCTGGGGGATGTCCCGCCGGGCTCTTCCGTGCAGCCGACGCCCCCGCCCTAAGTCGTCAGGCCGCGATAGATTGCCGGCAGTGCTGCCGGCAATTTCGAGATGTCGCCGACGAGCGCATATTCATTGCGGCCGAACATGATCGGCAGGTAGGATTGGGCGTCCCGGTCGACCGTCACGGCGAAGACCTTGGTGCCGTTGCGGCGCGCTTCCTGGACCGCACGGCGGCTGTCTTCCAGAGCGAAACGACCCTCATAATGGTCGATGTCGTTCGGCTTTCCATCCGTCAGCACCAGCAGGAGCTTTGTGCGATTCGGCCGCTTCTGCAGTTCGGCGGTCGCATGGCGCATCGCAGCGCCGAGCCGCGTATAGTAACCGGGCTTCAGAGCGCCGATCCTATTCTCGACCGCTTGCCCCATCGCCTCGTCGAAACCCTTGACTGTCTCGACACGAACCCATGAGCGGCGCCGCGACGTGAAGGTCAGGATCGAATGGTCGGTACCGCAGGCGGAAAGGCCCTGCGCCAGCACCAGCAACGCTTCCTTCTCGACATCGAGAACGCGGCGATTGTCGATCCATGCATCCGTGGAGAGTGACACGTCGACAAGGATGGTCACCGCCAGATCCGTGGTCTGCGGCCGGCTCATCAGGTGAATGCGATCACTACCCTGCCCGCCGGCGATGAGGTCGGTCCGCGAGCGGACCACGGCATCCATGTCGAGCTCCGAGCCGTCCAGCTGTGCCTTCAGCAGCTCATGGCGCGGCCTCAGGATCTCGAATTGACGGCGGACCTTCTTCACGAGCCTCCGTGTCTCGTCATCGGTCGCCAGCGCATCTCCCTTCTCGGAAGCCGGTGCCGCCAGTACGCGGCAGTAGCTCTTGAGATAGGTCGATTTCCGGTAGTCCCATTCGGGGTAGCTGAGTTCCGCTTCTATGTGGCTCAGGTCGAGCATTTCCGGCGGCAGGTCGAGGTCGAAGCGAAATCGCGACGAGGGGCGTTCGCGACGGCGGCCGAGAACCATGTCGTCAAGATCGTCCGCGGCCTTGCCGTCCTCATCATCCTTGTCGTCGGTCGGACGGTCGACATTGACCATCTCGGCCATCGCGAGAATCTTCTCGAAGCGATTCAGGATGAACGGGCTCCGCTCGTTGCGCTTGTCGTCGACGGCCTCCCGCTGGGCGACGAAGCGCTTGCCGCCGGCAGGTGCGCTGGCATCACCTAGTGGACTGTCAGTTTCGGAATTGGCGGGTGCCGTCTCGCTGGTATGAAAGAACTCCGGCCAGAGGGGCACATCCATCATCGGCTGGTAGCCGGGCGGCGACTGTCGCGGAAAGATCGATGCGGGCAGCGGATCCTCTAGCGAGGCCGCCTTTCGCAGGATGCTCAGGATCCTGTTCTCAACGAGCTGTTCCACCGGCGGCAGCTTTCCGCGCTGCCGCTCGGCTAGAATGGCGCCGCAGAGGTTGCGATAACTTGCCCGCAGACCTGGGAAGGCCTTCAGCACCTCCCGGACCGTCTCCTCCGCCCGGTCGATCCGGGCAAGGTCACGCGCCAGCGGCTCGTCCGCATTGATCCCCCGTGACGGGGCGAGCGCGAGATAGGCGGTGAGCCAGATATAGAGACTGCGGTTGAGGGCCCGGTCCGGGAAGAAGTCAATTTCTGCCGGCAACATGACGCGCGCGAAGTCACGGCCTATGCGCGCTACCCGTTCCTCTCCGAGGCCGATCAATTGTCGCAATTTCAGCCTGTGGCCGTTGGTCTTCTGTGCCGCAGGCACCAACTGGCAAGTGCTTTCGCCGCCGAAGCCGCGAAAGCAGGAGGCCAGCACGGGAGAGACCTCGTCAAGGCGTACGGCCTGCTCGGGATAGCGCGGCATGCTGCGGGTCTGACCGACAAGGCGATGCCATGTCTTCCCGACGGTTTCTTCCAGTTCCAGGAACTCGAACATGATTGCCTCAGGGTATGATTGCGCCTGCCACTTCGCGTAGCGCCAGCCGTACATCCGGATCGTCCGTCAACGGCTCGATCATCGCTGCGGAGATCGCCTCGCGCGGTGTCAACCCGCTCTCGATCAGCGATGCGCAGTATACGAGGAGGCGCGTCGAAACGCCTTCTTCGAGATCGTGTCCCTTCATCGCGCGCAGCCTCTGAGCGAGATTGACCAGCGGTGCCACATGGCGCTCCTCAAGGCCGCTTTCGGCGGAAACGATCGCGATCTCCTGCTCCTTCGGCAGGAAATCGAACTCGATCGCGACGAAGCGCTGCTTCGTCGACGGCTTCAGGGCCTTCAGGATGTTCTGGTAGCCGGGATTGTAGGACACGACGAGCATGAACTCTGCGGGAGCCTCCAGCGTCTCGCCGGTTCGCTCGAGCGGCAGGATACGACGGTCGTCGGTCAGAGGGTGCAGGACGACGGCGACATCCTTGCGGGCTTCCACGACCTCGTCGAGATAGCAGACGCCGCCATTGCGGACGGCGCGGGTAAGGGGACCATCGACCCAGACTGTGTCGCCACCCTTCAGGAGATAGCGCCCTGTGAGGTCAGCGGCGGCAAGGTCGTCATGGCAGGAGACGGTGGAGAGCGGCAGGCCTAGTCTGGCGGCCATATGGCTGACGAAGCGGGTCTTGCCGCACCCAGTCGGACCTTTAAGAAGAAGCGGTAGCTTGCGCTTCCAGGCCAGTTCGAAGAGTTCGCACTCGTTGCCCGCCGGGATGTAGTGAGGCACCAGCGCCTTGCCGGGCGCTGTGGCGGAAAGATGGAGGTTCATTGTCGGATCCTTTCAACGGAGGAGGTGGGTGCGGCCCCGGTCGTGACGGGGCCGCACCTCTCATTCGGCCGGAACTGCCGCCGAGGCGGAGGGAAGCCGCTGGCGACCCGGCACGAACAAGGCCCAGAGGAACATGAGGGCGGACAGGAGGACGAAGACCCCCGAACCGAGGCGGACCCAGTAGAACATCGCCAGCTGGTCCTGGACGTCCATGTAGCTCTCGCCGAGGACGCGCTGGAGATGGACCTGCAGCACGCCTGCGAAGGTCAGTGCGAAGGTCATCACCGACATCGCCGTGCACATGATCCAGAAGCTGACCATTGAGAGCATCTGGTTGTACGGGGCGCGGCCACGGATTTCCGGTACCGCATAGGCCATGACCGCGAGGTTCAGCATGACATAGGCGCCGAAGAAGGCGAGGTGGCCGTGGGCGGCAGTGACCTGCGTGCCATGGGTATAGAAGTTCACCGACGACAGGGTGTGCAGGAAGCCCCAGACACCGGCGCCAAAGAAGGCCATGACGGAGCAGCCGATCGACCACAGCAGCGCGGCACGGTTCGGATGCTTGCGACCGGCCTTCCAGGTCATCACGAAGGTGAAGATCACCATGGTGAAGAAGGGTGCCACTTCAAGCGTGGAGAAGAGCGAGCCGATCCACTGCCAGTAGCCCGGAGCGCCGATCCAGTAGAAATGGTGGCCGGTGCCGAGGATGCCCGAGAAGAGGGCCAGGCCGACGATGACGTAGAGCCACTTCTCGACGACTTCGCGGTCGATCCCGTTCAGCTTGATCATCAGGTAGGCGAGAATGGAGGCCATGATCAGCTCCCAGACACCTTCGACCCACAGATGGACGACGTACCACCAGTACATCTTGTCGAGCGCCAGGTTGGCCGGGTTGTAGAAGGCGAAGAGGAAGAAGATCGCCACACCCCAGAGACCGAAGATCAGGATGTTGGTGACGACCGTCTTGCGGCCCTTGAGGACGGTCATGGTGATGTTGAACAGGAACATCAGGCAGACGACGACGATGCCGACCTTGATGATGAAGGGCTGCTCCAGGAACTCGCGGCCTTCGTGGATCTTGAACATGTAGCCCACCACGGCAACCGCTGCGGCGCCGAGGAAGAGCCAGAACTGAATGATGGCGAGCTTCGGGCTGTAGAGCTCCGTTTCCGCCTCCTCCGGAAGCAGGTAGTAGGTGGAACCCATAAAGCCGATCAGCAGCCAGACAATCAATGCGTTGGTATGGATCATCCGCACGATGTTGAACGGCAGGAGCTCGGAGAGCGTGTTGGGCAGGACGTAGATCGTACCGGCTAGGACGCCGAACAGGACCTGGGCTACGAAGAGGCCGAGCGCGCCGTAGAAATACAGCATCGCGACCTTCTGGGTTTGATATTTCATGGTGGTCTTCCTTTTCCCTCGGGTCAGCCGGCGTCGTTTGGCGGCCAGTTCTGCGTCTTGATCCGGCTCGTCCATTCCAGGAAGGCAGCGAGGTCGTCGAGTTGCTGGTCGGTGAGGTTGAACTGTGGCATCTGGCGACGGCCCTCGATGCCGGTGGGCATGGCCGCCATCCAACCCTTCAGCGTGTCGCGAGCCGTTTCAGCGTCTTCGTGGCCGCCATAGCGGATCCAGACATTGCCGAGTTCAGGTGCGAAATAGGAGCCCTCGCCGAGGAGCGAGTGGCAGTTGATGCAGGAGTTCTCCTCCCAGACATGCTTGCCGCGCGCGACGGCATCCGTCAGCGTCGATTCGTCGGTGGAGGTGGTGCGTATGTAGTAGTGGCTGTGCGCCGTCAGCCCGAGGAATATCGCGAAGAAGAACGCGGACCCGCCGTAGAAGACGTTGCGCGCTCCGGTCTTTGTCAGGCGTTCTGACATGCCGAGGTCCTTTCCTGGCGCCCGTCCAGCTGATCTCCGGCGGGCATGTTTGCGTCGCGGCCACCGACGCGATGTCAGATCGGACTCGGTGGGCCATGCTGTGTTTGCGATTTTTCAGGCTGCCCTTCTTTGCTTTTTGGCAAATACATCAGCGGTAGCCGGCGGCATGGCCTGAAATACAAGCAGCCGACCACCCTGGCAGGTAGCCGGCTAATAAGCTGCGGCGCAGAGACTTATCCGAACCAGTAAGAGCCGAGGGCACGACCCAGGGATGCGAACGAAAAGAGGGTCGGCCAGGACCAGAGTGCAATCGCCATGGCGGGACGTGCGGAGCGCAAGCCCATGAAGTCGAGGATGATCAGCCGTGCCTTGATGACGGTAAAAACGAGGAGCAGGGCAAGGATCGCCAACGGTACAGCCTGATGTTTCCATTGAGCTGCCATCAGCGCTCCGACGATGGCGAGCATCATGACCCAGTTGGCGCTGGTGAAGAGACGAGCAGACTGCCTCGCGGTCATGACATTCATCCGAGGTAGAGGAGCGGGAACATTACCAGCCAGATGAGGTCGACGACGTGCCAGATCGTTGTGGCCATCACGACGTTGGACTGGCGCGGCCTCCAGGCGATGAGCAACAGGACCAGGGCCAGGAAGGCAACATGGGCCAGATGAAAGCCGGTTATGAGGAAGTAAAGCTCGAAGAAGGAGCCGAAGGCGGCATCTCCGGCCGCCGGGATCTCGGCGGCGTATTCTGCAAGCTTGACGGCGACGAAGCCGAATCCGAGAACCGCAGTTGCCGCAAGGTAAACCTGCTGCAGGCGGCGGTTCGAGACGGCATGCACGGCGAGGGCCGCCGTCCAGCTGCTGGCAAGGAGCACGATCGTGTTGAAGCCGGCAATCCGGGTGGAGAGCTGAAGCTTGGCGGCTGCGAATTCGGCGGGCTGGAAAAGCGAGACCACCAGGAATGCGGCAAAGAGAATGCCGAAGGTAACCAGTTCGCTCCACACCAGGATCCAGAGGAGAAGATCTCCTCCCTCGTCAACGGGCTCTGCATGGGAAGCCGGGACGTCCGCCATCTGTCATCTCCAGTTTCGTTGCGGGTGAAGATGGCGAGCGGCTGCGGCTTGTTCTTTGTCAAATCGCAAAGACGGTGAAGGTTTGGCGCCTAGAATGGGCGCAAAAAGGATGTTCCAAGATGACTGATGCCCAAGTCGGCCTTGCGCTTGCCACCCCGATCATCGTCGCCTTCGCGATCGCACTCAAGAGAATGGGCGTGCTGCAGGGCTACAGTTCCTTTGCCGCCGTCCTATTTTCTGTAGCGATCGCGGCCGTGCTGTTCCTGCAGCAATAGCCGCGGCAGATCGAGACGAGGTCCGGCCATGACGCAATTCCTGGCAGCGTTCACCGTTTTCGTCGCCCTTCACTCCATTCCTGCGTCGCCCCGCATCCGGGGAACGCTCGTGTCGCACCTTGGACACGGCACCTATATCGCGCTCTACTCCGCCGTCTCGCTGGTCGCACTGGCCTGGCTGTTCTATTCTGCGTTCAATCTTGACTACATCGAACTGTGGGTGCCTGCCGCATGGCAAGGACATGTGGCCTTCGCCGCAGCACCGCTGGGCCTTTTCTTCGTTCTTGCCGGGCTCTTGAGCCGGAACCCGTTTTCGACCACCGCGCGGCGCGGAGGGGGCGAGCCGGGCGCCATCGTTGCGGTGACGCGACATCCGGTACTGTGGGGCTTCGTCCTTTGGGCGCTCGGCCATATTCCGCCGAACGGCGACCTGCGTTCGCTGCTCCTCTTCGGAGGCTTTGCGATTTTCAGCGCCGGCAGCATGGCGATGATGGAGAAACGCAGCCGCAAGAAGCACGGTGACGCCTTAACGGAGATGGCAGCGGATACGTCGATTGTTCCTTTCGCGGCAATCCTGCAGGGGCGGGCACGGCTGCGGTTCGACATGCCGATGCTCCTGGCAGTGGTCGGTACGGCGGTTCTGGCTGCATGGCTGCTGGCGGGCGGGCATGCCTGGCTGTTCGGCGGCGACCCGCTGCTCTTCATCCGCAGCCTCTAGGCCTCAACGTTCCTTCACGGACTGCATGGCGACCGAAGTGGACGTGCTTGCCACATGTGGCAGGCTCGAGATCTTCTCGCCGAGAATCTCGCGGTAGCGGCGGATATTCGGCGTGCGGACCTTCAGGAGATAGTCGAAACGCCCGGCGATCATGTGGCACTCCTCCACTTCTCTGATCTTCCACACGGCCTGGTTGAATTCCGCCAAGGCTTTCTCCCGGGTGTCCGACAGGGTCACTTCCGCGAAAGCCACATGCTCGAGCCCGAGCTTCTGAGGATCGAGCATCGCCCGGAAGCCCAGGATGTAACCTTCTTCAATAAGGCGTTTGAGCCGCGCGGCGCACGGGGTCTTTGAGAGACCAATACGGGTCGCGAGTTCGGTAACCGCGATCCTCCCGTCTTCGGAGACTATCTCCAGAATCTTCCGATCAAATGCATCAAGTTGGCTATCTTTTGGGATCTGCATAGGAAATTTTCTTTATCTCGGAGCCATTAAAAGACGATTAGTCTATCATGCTGGCCCTGAAAAGTCTGTCGTCCGACCTGCTCCGAAGTATTATTCAGGCATCGTCGTTTCACCTTCGGAAGAGCCCGATGTCCAGCCAGGCCCAGCTTCGTTCCAACACTCACCCGGGCGGAACGCCCTTTGCCGATTTCGCACCGCCCATCCGGCCGCAGACGCCACTTCGGCAGGCAATCACGGCCGCCTACCGCCGGCCAGAGCCGGAATGCCTGCAGCCGCTGCTGGATGGAGCGACGCTGCCGGAAACCATGCGCCTCGACATAAAGGATACTGCCCGAAAGCTGATCACGGCGCTTCGGGAGAAGCATACCGGGTCGGGTGTCGAGGGGCTGGTGCACGAGTATTCGCTGTCGAGCCAGGAAGGCGTGGCGCTGATGTGCCTCGCGGAGGCGCTGCTTCGCATCCCCGACACGGCCACGCGCGACGCCCTCATCCGCGACAAGATCTCCGCCGGCGACTGGAAGTCGCATGTCGGCGGCGGGCGATCGCTCTTCGTGAACGCAGCGAGCTGGGGTCTCGTCGTCACCGGCAAGCTGTCGGCTACCGTCAATGACCGCGGGCTCTCCGCGGCACTCACAAGGCTCATTGCCCGGTGCGGCGAACCTGTGATTCGGCGTGGCGTCGACATGGCGATGCGCATGATGGGCGAGCAGTTCGTCACTGGCGAGACGATCGACGAGGCGCTGAAGCGGTCCCTCGACCTGGAGGAGCAGGGCTTCCTCTATTCCTACGACATGCTGGGAGAAGCGGCCACGACCGCGGCGGATGCCGAGCGCTACTTCCGCGACTATGAGACCGCGATCCATGCGATCGGCAAGGCCTCGAACGGGCGTGGCATCTACGAGGGTCCGGGGATCTCCATCAAGCTGTCTGCACTGCATCCGCGTTATACGCGGTCTCAGGCATCCCGCGTCATGGGCGAACTCCTGCCCAAGGTGAAGGCGCTGGCGCTGCTCGCCAAGGGCTACGACATCGGGCTCAACATCGACGCCGAGGAGGCCGACCGGCTGGAGCTTTCGCTCGACCTCCTGGAGGAGCTGTGCCTCGATCCGGATCTCTCCGGCTGGGACGGCATGGGGTTTGTTGTGCAGGCCTACGGCAAACGCTGCCCCTTCGTGCTCGACTTCATCATCGATCTTGCCCGCCGTTCGGGTCATCGCATCATGGTGCGGCTGGTGAAGGGCGCCTATTGGGATGTGGAGATCAAGCGTGCCCAGCTGGACGGGTTGGAGGACTATCCGGTCTTTACCCGCAAGGTCCACACGGACGTGTCCTATGTCGCCTGCGCCAGGAAGCTATTGGGCGCGACAGATCTCGTTTTCCCGCAGTTCGCGACCCACAACGCCCAAACGCTTTCGACAATTTATCATCTCGCTGGACCGGACTTCCACGTCGGCAAGTATGAGTTCCAGTGCCTGCATGGGATGGGTGAGCCGCTCTACGAGGAGGTCGTCGGTGCCGACAAGCTTGACAGGCCCTGTCGCATCTATGCGCCGGTTGGCACGCACGAGACGCTGCTTGCTTATCTCGTTCGACGGCTGCTGGAGAACGGCGCGAACTCGTCCTTCGTCAACCGCATCGCCGATGAGACGGTTTCGGTCGAAGAGCTTGTCGCCGATCCGGTATCCGTCGTTCGCGCCATGGCCAGTCCAGGTTCGCGGCACGACCAAATCGCGCTGCCGCGGGATATCTTCGGGAAGGCCCGGCCAAACTCCTCCGGTCTCGATCTTTCGAACGAAGAGACCTTGGCTGCACTCAGTGCAGAGCTGCAGCGAAGCGCCACCATGAATTGGTCGGCGGTTCCATTGGTTGAAGGCATGCGCCCGAGCGGGATCGCGCGGGGGGTCTTGAATCCTGCCGATCATGCGGATGTGGTCGGCCAGGTGATCGAGGCGAGTGAGGAGGAGGCGCAAGGAGCAGTCCGGTTGGCGGCTGAAGTCGCGCTGGAATGGTCGGCTGTCATTCCGGCTGAGCGGGCTGCACAGCTGGAGCGGGGGGCGGACCTGATGCAGGCGCGCATGCCGGTCCTGCTGGGATTGATCATGCGCGAGGCTGGTAAGTCGCTTCCCAATGCCATTGCCGAAGTACGCGAGGCCGTCGATTTTCTGCGTTACTACGCAGCGCAGGCACGACGGACACTGGGGGCGGCGCACAAGCCGCTTGGCCCGATCGTCTGCATCAGCCCCTGGAACTTTCCACTGGCGATCTTCACGGGTCAGGTGGCAGCGGCACTTGTCGCCGGCAACCCGGTGCTGGCGAAGCCTGCCGAGGAGACGCCGCTCATTGCCGCAGAAGCCATTCGCCTTCTGCACGAAGCCGGCGTTCCGGAGCGTGTCCTGCAGTTCGTCCCGGGGGACGGGCGGGTTGGCGCGGCATTGGTCGGTGCTGCGGAAACCTGCGGAGTGATGTTCACCGGATCGACAGAGGTTGCACGCGTTATCCAGCGACAGCTCTCCGACCGGTTGCTGCCGAACGGCAAGCCAATCCCGCTGATCGCCGAAACGGGTGGCCAGAATGCCATGATCGTCGACTCTTCGGCTCTTGCCGAGCAGGTGGTGGCCGATGTCATTGCCTCGGCCTTCGACAGTGCGGGCCAGCGTTGCTCCGCACTCCGCGTCCTGTGCCTGCAGGAGGAAGTCGCGGAGCGGACACTGAACATGCTCAAGGGCGCGCTGAAGGAGCTGTCCATCGGCCGGACGGATCGTCTCAGCGTCGATATCGGTCCGGTCATTACCGAAGAAGCGAGAACGTCGATCGAATCCCATATCGAGAAGATGCGCGAGCTGGGGCGCAGGGTCGAGCAAGTCGACCTGCCTGCGGAAACAGCGGCAGGCACTTTCGTGTCGCCGACGATCATCGAATTGCAGTCGTTGAAGGACCTGGAGCGGGAGGTCTTTGGCCCCGTCCTGCACGTGATCCGCTATCGTCGTAGCGAGCTCGACAGGCTGATCGATGACATCAACGCGACAGGCTATGGGCTCACATTCGGGCTCCACACGCGGCTCGACGAAACCATTGCGCATGTGACGAGCCGCATCAGGGCGGGCAATCTGTATGTCAACCGCAACATCATCGGCGCCGTGGTGGGTGTGCAGCCGTTTGGCGGACGCGGGCTTTCTGGCACCGGACCGAAAGCTGGCGGACCGCTTTATCTCGGCCGGCTGGTGGAAAATCCGCCAGTGCCACCGCAGCACAGTTCCGTCCACACCGATCCGGTGCTGCTTGACTATGTGCGCTGGCTGCAGGCAACAGGCAAGGCCGAGATGGCCGAGATCGCTGCTGCCATGGGCAGCGCCTCGACACTTGGTCTCGACATCCAGCTTCCCGGACCGGTCGGTGAAAACAATCTCTACGCTCTCCACCCCAGGGGGCGCATCCTGCTTGCGCCGGAGACGGAGACTGGGTTGCTGCACCAGCTGGGGGCGGTGTTGGCCACAGGCAACCACGTGGTGATCGACGAGGCTACCGGGCTGAGACCGATGGTTGCGACCCTGCCGGTTAGCGCCGCTGCCCGGCTCAGATGGTCGAGCGACTGGTCGACCGAAGGGCCCTATGCCGGTGCGCTGGTGGAAGGTGAACCGGAGCGGGTTCGGACAATGAGCGCGCGGATCGCCCAAATCGCGGGTCCGCTGGTACTGGTGCAGGCGGCGCAACCGCAGGCCCTCGAGAAAAAGGCGGACGCCTACTGCCTCGCCTGGCTCCTCGAAGAAGTGTCCACCTCGGTCAACACGGCGGCAGCCGGCGGCAACGCCAGCCTCATGGCGATCGGCTGAACATTGGTACCATCTGGCCTTGCCATCGGTGCCCGGTACGGCTTTGATGGTCTGCCGGGACAAGCCTTCCGGTGCAATGCCGGGAGGAGTGCATGGAACCGTTCGTCTTCGCTACAACTGCCCGGATCGTCTTTCGGCCCGGCGCCGCGAGCGATCTTGGCAGGACTATCGAAGGACGCTGCGGCTCTCGCGTTCTGCTCGTGACGGACGCGGGCCTGCGCAGGCTGGGCCTATGCGATGCAGCCCTGCAGTCCCTGTCGGAAGCTGGCGTCTCGGCGACTGTGTTCGATGCGGTGGAGGCCGATCCTTCGCTCGCCACGGTGCTGAAGGCGGTGCAAACCGGTCAGGCAGCCGGTGTCACCGGCGTGGTCGGCTTCGGCGGCGGCTCTTCGCTCGACGTCGCGAAGATTGCAGCCCTGTTGCTCGGCTCCGGCGAGGACATAGATGAAGCCTGGGGTGTAGGGAATGCGAAGGGGCCGCGCAAGCCGCTCGTTCTGGTGCCAACCACTGCCGGCACGGGATCGGAAGTGACGCCGGTTTCCATCATCACCGTTGGGGCTGACGAAAAGCGCGGCGTGTCCTCACCGATCCTGCTGCCGGATATCGCCGTTCTTGATCCGGATCTGACACTTGGCCTTCCGCCAGCGATCACGGCCGCCACCGGCATCGACGCCATGGTGCATGCTATCGAAGCGTACGCCTCGCTTAACGCAAACAACAACCCCTTGTCGAAGATGCTGGCGCGACAGGCGCTGCAGTTGCTGGGCGCCAACATCGAACGTGCGGTCCTGGATGGCGCGGATCGGGAAGCACGGGGTGCCATGCTGCTTGGCTCAATGCTGGCGGGTCAGGCTTTCGCCAACTCGCCCGTCGCCGCCGTGCATGCACTCGCCTATCCGATCGGCGGCAGATTTCACGTTCCGCATGGGCTTTCGAACGCGCTCGTCCTTCCGCATGTGATGCGGTTCAACGTACCCCATGCAGAGACAGCCTATGCGGACATCGCAGTCGATGCCTTTCCGCACCTCGCCGGGGAGCGGGATATCAAGACCCGTTGCAGGACATTTATCGATTGTCTCGAGGGGCTCTCTGCGCGCCTCGCCCTGCCACAGCGTCTGCGGGATGTCGGTATCGGTGAGGAACATCTGCCGGCCATGGCGGCGGATGCGATGAAGCAGACGCGGCTTCTCGTCAACAATCCGCGACCGGTCGGGGAATCCGACGCGCTGGCAATCTACAAGGCTGCATGGTGACTCACAGGAGCCCGTGGGTCGCGGCAGCCAGTACGAGGTAGCGCGCCCCCTTGCCGATGAAGACCAGCAGCAGGAAGGTTGGCAGCGGCTCCCGAAGGACGCCGGCAATGACCGTAATTGCGTCGCCCCCGATCGGAAGCCAGCTCAACAGGAGCGACCACTTTCCATAGCGGTGGTACCAGTTACGCGCCTTTTCGAGTTTCTCAGGTGATGCCGGGAACCAGCGGCGGTTACGGAACCGCTCGATACCGCGCCCGAGCGCCCAGTTGATCACCGCTCCCAAGGTGTTGCCGACCGATGCCACGGCGACGACGGCCGGCGTGGAATAGTCGCCGGACAAGATCAGGCCGACGAGAATCGCCTCCGACTGCATAGGAAAGATCGTCGCGGCCAGGAAGGCGGCCGCAAACAGCGTGGCATAGGCGGCCAATATCGTCTCCTTCCGATTCGACTAAAGAAAAAAGGGGCGGATGCAGCATCCGCCCCTTCCTGTTCCTGCTTCAGACTCAGGCTTGCTTTGGCCGTTCACCGTCCTCCAGCGCCGTGTCCTCGGCGGCCTCCGCGGCTGCCTTGGCGCGGCGGGTGCGCCAGTCTCCGAGGAAGAGCAGGATCGGCGCTGCGATAAAGACGGACGACGATGTCGCGATGACGATACCGAAGACCATCGGAATGGCGAAGCTCGAAACGGCACTGCCGCCCCAGATCGCCATCGGGATCATCGCCAGGAAGGTCGTGGCGGATGTGTAGAGGCTTCGTGCCAATGTCTCGTTGATCGATCGGTCGATCAATTCGCGGAGTGGCATCTTCTTGTAGAGACGCATGTTTTCGCGCATCCGGTCGTAGACCACCACCTTGTCGTTGACCGAATAGCCGACGAGGGTGAGGACTGCCGCGATTGCCGTCAGGTTGAAATCGAGCCCGGTAATGGCGAAGAAGCCGATGGTCTTGGTGACGTCGAGGATCAACGTGGCGATGGCGCCCACGGCGAAGGGCCACTCGAAACGCACCCAGATGTAGATGAGCATCGCCAGTGCAGCCAGCACGACGGAGAGAATGCCTGCCGTTGCCAGTTCGTCGCTGACCTTCGGCCCGACAACTTCCGTCCGCTCCACCTTTGAGGTGGGATCGATGTTGACCACCTCGGCCCGCAACTGCTCCACAGCAGCCGTTTGCGCCTCCTCGCCTCCCGGCTGCCGCTCGACACGAACGAGAATGTGATTGGAGCTGCCGAATTCCTGAAGCGCCACCTCGCCAAGCCCGAGTTCGCCCAGACCGCTACGGAAGGCAGCAAGGTCAGCCGGACCTTCGGTCGCAACCTCCATCTGGATCCCGCCCTTGAAGTCCACGCCGTAGTTGAGCCCGGGTGTGAAGAACAGGATGATCGACGCGACGGAAAGGAAGAGCGAGACACCAATCCCGAAGAACCGTGCCTTCATGAACCGGATCTGCGTGCCATCCGGAACCAGGTTGATGGGCAGAAGCGGCTTGATCTCGATCTTCTTGAGCTTCCTCCTTCCGGCCACCCACACCATCGCGATGCGAACGATCGCAACTGCGGTGAACATCGAGATGATGATGCCGAGGCCCATGGTGATCGCGAAGCCGCGAACCGGCCCGGAGCCGAACCAGAACAGCAGGACCGTTGCTATCAGCGTCGTGACGTTACTGTCGACGATGGTTGAGTAGGCACGCTGGAAGCCGGCGTCGATCGCGGCGAAGGCGCTCCGGCCTTTCCGGCTTTCCTCCTTGATGCGCTCGTTGATGAGAACGTTCGCATCAACGGCGATACCGATGCCGAGGACGATACCCGCGATACCAGGCAGAGTAAGCGTCGCCCCGAGCAGCGTCAGCGCCGCGAAGGTCAGGATGACATTGATGAAGAGAGCGACGTTGGCGATCAGGCCCCAGCCGCTATAGAGCAGCAGAAGGAAGCCGACCACCAGACCGAAGCCGATGAAGCCGGTGAAGATCCCCATCTCGATGGCATCGGAACCGAGGTCGGCGCCGACGGTACGCTCTTCGATGACGGTAAGTTTTGCCGGCAGTGCGCCTGCGCGAAGCAGCGCGGCAAGCGTGTTGGCCTCCTCGACGGAGAAGCCGCCGGAAATTTGTCCCGAGCCACCGGTGATCGGCTGGCGGATGACAGGAGCGCTCAGCACCTTGTTGTCCAAGACGATTGCGAAGGGACGTCCGACGTTAGCCTGGGTGATCTGGGCGAAGCGGCTTGCACCGGCGGTGTCGAAGCGGAAGTTTACGACGGGCTCGTTGGTCTGCTGGTCGAAGGCAGCGCGTGCATCGGTCAGACGATCGCCGGACAGTTCCACCCGGTCGAGAACCGGGAACTGCTGACCCTGGTCGTCGGCCAGCATGGTGACCCCCGGCTCGCCCTGATTGCCCAGCAGATGGAAGCTCATCTTCGCAGTGGAGCCGAGCAACTGCCGCAGCCGCGAGGGATCCTGCTCCCCAGGCAGCTGAACCAGAACCCGGTCGTCGCCTACCCGCTGGATGGTTGGCTCTGCCACGCCCACCTGGTCGACGCGCTGGCGAATGATCTCGAGGCTCTGCTCGACAGCGGCACTGCCGTGCGACGTGATGCCGGCTTCGGTGTAGGCCAGCGTAATGGTGTTGTCAGCCGGAGTCTGGATGCTCAGGTCCGTCTGCCCCACGGCCGTGCCGAGGCCCACGGGATTGGCAAGGGTTTCCAGCTGGTCGACGGCGGCTCCGCGTTGCGCGGGGTCGCGCAGCGTCACCGTGATGGCGTCTCCACTGCGACGCACCCCAGCCACGTCGATCGCGTTGTCGCGAAGCACCCGGCGGCTGTCCTGCAGCAGGTTCTGGAGTCGTTCGTTGACGAGGTCGGCGCGATCCACTTCCAGCACAAGGTGCGAGCCGCCGCGAAGGTCGAGGCCAAGCGAGACGCGGTCATGGGGCAGCCACGAGGGCAAGCGATCGAGAGTGCTCTGGGAGAGTACGTTCGGCAAGGCAACCAATATGCCGATGAAGATGATGAAGGCGTAAGTCGCCACCACCCAGGGAGAATTTCTCATGTCATTGTTCCTGCTCGGCCCTCGCGGCGCGTCACGCGGCCGGGGCGCTGATTTCTAGCCTGCGGATGATCTTTCATCCACGCGTCAGGCCGCGGCCGGAGGTGCTCGCGGTTGGAATGGCGAGGTGTTGGTGCCTGCTGTCGCGCTTTGTACTACGAAGCGATACGCGCCAGGGGCATCGACAGGGAACGACCAGTGCGCTGGAGGTGGCAGGAAGCTGCCGCCATCCGCAGATGCCGACGCGGACACGCTATCGCGCCGAACGTCGATGACCACGACACGGGAGGGTTCCCGCTTGGACGGATGGGCCATGTCCGAGCCCATTGCGTCGGTATGCGTGGCGGTATCGGGTCGGACGAGGTGGCTGGCATCGGCAATCAAGCTGCCGAAGGCAGCGAGAAAGAGCCCGAGCATCATCCGAAGCCACCAAGTCTCGGCCGGTCTCCGTCTCTCTCTGGATGATGATGTCCGCAATCGTGGCGGAAGTTGCGCCATCCGCTTACTCCGGAGCGTTCGCACCCTATCGTCCGAGGGCTTGTGGCGGCGTTCTAATGGAGAGCCGGGTCAGGGTCAATGTTCCACGCCCGAGCTGGTCTTCCGACGCTTTCCGGGAGTCGCGCCGAAGCATTCTGGCTGCTGCTGATGGACCGGCAGCCAGGATCGCATATAACTTGTGCAGGAGACGCGAAAATCATCGAGCAAATGCGGCAGGAGGAAGAAGATGACAACAGCACAGATCGTCGGCTGGGCACACTCGAAGTTCGGGAAATCCGAAGCGCCCACCACGCGAGAGCTCATGGCGGAAGTGATCAACCCGGCGCTCGCTCATGCGGGCATCGAGGCCAAGGACGTTGATGGCATCTTTGTCGGCGTCTTCAACAACGGCTTTACCAAACAGGATTTTCAGGGTGCGCTTGTCGCCATGGCTGCAGATGGCTTCACCCATACGCCGGCAGCCAGGATGGAGAACGCCTGTGCGACCGGGTCGGCGGCGATCTATTCGGCGCTGGATTTCATCGGATCGGGGCGAGGCCGCGTTGCGCTGGTCGTCGGCGCGGAGAAGATGACCTCCTTGCCGACCAAGGAGACGGGCGACGTGCTTCTGGGCGCGTCATTCCGTGAGGAGGAAGCAGATATCGAAGGCGGCTTTGCCGGACTCTTCGGGCGGATTGCGAACACCTATTTCCAGCGATATGGCGACCGCTCGGAAGAACTGGCGATGATTGCCGCCAAGAACCATGCAAATGGCATGGCCAACCCCTATGCTCACATGCAGAGGGACTTCTCCTTCGACTTCTGCAACACGGTCTCCGACAAGAATCCCTATGTCGCGGCACCGCTTCGACGGACCGACTGCTCCCTCGTTTCGGACGGAGCGGCAGCCCTGGTGCTCGCCCACCCCGACGTTGCAGAAGGAATGCAGCGCGCCGTTGCCTTCCGCGCCCGAACGCATGTCAACGACATCCTCGCCATGTCGCGCCGCGATCCCATTGCGTTCGACGGTGCGCGCCTTGCCTGGCAAAAGTCCCTTTCGGAGGCGGGGCTGACGCTGAATGATCTCGATTTTGTCGAAACCCATGACTGCTTCACGATCGCCGAGCTCATCGAATACGAGGCCATGGGATTGGCCAAGCCCGGCGAGGGCTACAAGGTCGTCCGCGAGGGACTGACCGCGAAGGGCGGGAAGCTGCCGGTCAATCCTTCTGGCGGCTTGAAATCGAAGGGGCATCCGGTAGGTGCCACCGGGGTCTCCATGCACGTCATGGCGGCGATGCAGCTCTGCGGCGAGGCCGGCGACATGCAACTGCCGAATGCCGGGAAGGCTGGCGTCTTCAACATGGGTGGCGCGGCCGTCGCCAACTACGTTTCGATTCTCGAACGGGTAACGTAAGCCGGGAGCCGGGCCGCAGTCGAGACCACATTGACATACGCCCCGCAAGGAAGAAGATGGCCCCCACGATAGCAGCGTTCGGGGGACATCATGTCTAAGCGCGCAATAGTCGATTTCTCTGCATTTGCCCTCACCATTCTAGCTCTGGCAGCGCCTCTCCAGGCGGCGGAGCGGCGCCTGGAGATTACGCCGGACGGGGATTATTTCGGCTTCGACCTCCGCACGGTCCAGAACGTCTCGCAGGCCCAGTGCGAGGCGGCCTGCATCGGCGACAAGGCCTGCAAGGCGTTCACCTACAATGTCAGGGCGCAGTGGTGCTTCCTCAAGTCGGACTTCGACCAACTCAACAGCTTTCCGGGGGCAGTCGCCGGCAAGATCGTCGAGGCGGATGCAGAGCCCGATATCGGCGCTCCGACCCGGCTTGGCTTCCTGTCCGACGATCTGTTGCGCGAGGCGCGTGAATACAAGTCCGATCTTGCGCTGGGGGACAATCAGCAGGGTTATGGCGCAGATGAATTGAAGGCTATCGCCCAGAACGAGCTTCTCGCCGGCAATATCGACAATGCGCTCTATAACTTCAAAGGTGCCTTGTCTCTCATGCCAGAGGACGGTGCTCTCTGGACGGAAACGTCGCGGGCGGCGGGGACGGCAGTCGGCAACTACGCGATGGCCAGCGATGCGGTGCTGGCTGCCATCAACGGCTACCAGCTCAGCAGGACGGCACAGGCTCGTGCGGACGCGTTGGCCGTACTTGCCGCCGCACTCGAGCGGCAGCAGAACTACCGCCCTGCCCTTACCGCCTACAGAGAGAGCCTGGCGCTGGTGCGGTCGCAAACTGTTCAGGCTGCCTATGATGACCTGCGCGAGCGGCAGGGATTCCGGGTGGTCGGGAATACCATCGATTCCGACAGCGCCAGCCCGCGTGCTTGCGTTCAATTCTCAGAACCGCTCCTGAAAGCAACGGACTATTCGCCGTTCGTCGTTGTCGATGGCAGGGCTCCGGCTGCTCTGGAAGCAAGCGACAATCAGATCTGCGTCGAGGGCCTGACCCACGGGCAGAAGCTCGCGCTCTCGCTCCGCCGCGGCCTGCCGTCTTCCGTGGACGAGGACCTGCAGCAGCAGGTTGATCTTGAGCTTTACTTGAAGGACCGCTCGCCAGCTGTCCGCTTCACCGGCGACGCCTTCGTCCTGCCGTCCACTGCGCGGCGCGGCATCCCGCTCGTCTCGGTCAATACGGACCAGGCGGAACTCAAGCTCTACCGTGTCGGCGATAGAAACCTCGTGTCGCTGATGACCAATTCGCAATTCCTTACCCAGATGGACGGTTACAGCGCCTCCCGGATTGAGCAGGAAAGCGGAGAGCTCGTCTGGGAGGGCTCGATCGAGATGGGTCAGGATCTCAACAAGGAGGTCGTCACCAGCTTCCCCGTGGATGAGGCGCTACCGGCGCGCAAGCCCGGCGTCTATATGCTGACCGCGGAAGCGGCCAATGCTCCGAGCCAGGAATGGAACAGCAAGGCGACCCAATGGTTTGTCGTTTCCGACATCGGGCTTTCTACCTATGCCGGAACCGACGGCCTTCATGTCTTCACCCGATCGCTGGCATCCGCAAAGCCGTTGCAGGGCATCGAGCTCCAGTTGCTGGCCAAGAATAACGACGTGCTCGGAACCGCAACGACCGATGCGGATGGCCGCGCCGTCTTCACCGCGGGGCTGATCCGCGGGACGGCGTCAACGGCGCCGGCGATGGTCACTGCGCGGAAGGGGGATTCGGACTATGTCTTCCTCGACATGACGCGAGCCGGCTTCGACCTCTCCGATCGCGGTGTCACGGGAAGACCTGCCCCGGGTGCAATCGATCTCATGCTCTGGACAGAACGCGGCATCTATCGGCCGGGCGAGACTGTCCATGCATCGGCGCTTGCCCGGGATGTCGATGCCAATGCCATAGAACGACTGCCGCTGACCTTCGTCTTCCTGCGCCCCGATGGGGTAGAGGACCGGCGGGAGGTCAGGGAGGGTGAGCTCGGCGGCTATGCGCTAGACCTGCCGCTGCTGGGAACGGCCATGCGCGGCACCTGGACGATGCAGGTCTTCACCGATCCCAAGGGCTCGCCGATTGCCGAGAAATCCTTTCTTGTCGATGATTTCGTTCCGGATCGGATCGAGTTCGATATCGCCAGTACCGCAAGCCAAGTGGATCCGGGGAGCACGGTGCCTGTCTCGATCGACGGCCGCTACCTATACGGCGCACCGGCTTCAGGGCTTTCGCTCGAGGGAGAGGTCGTGCTGAGACCGACCCGCGAACGGGAAGCCTATCCGGGATACAAGTTCGGCCTGACCGACGAGGAGGCGAGCGAAACCCTTCGCCTGCCGCTCGACGGGCTTCCCGACCTGGATGAGGACGGGAAGGCGAACGTCGATGTCTCTGTCGACGAAGTTCCGGCGACAACGCAGCTTGTCGCCGCCGACATAGTCATTCGCATGCAGGAGGCCGGAGGTCGGGCAGTCGAGCGGAAACTGACCTTGCCGGTCAAGCCGGATGGTGCGCGGATCGGAATAAAGCCCGAGTTCACTGGTGACCTTCCTGAAAATGCCGTCGCCAACTTTCATCTGATCGGCATTGATCCTGATGGTCAGCGACTGCCGCTCCGGGGGCTTGGCTGGAAACTGCTGAAGGTGGAGCAGGAATACCAATGGTATCGGGAGGGATCAGCCTGGCGCTTTGAGCCCGTGACCCGCACCAGCCAGGTTTCCGATGGCCGCGTGGACCTGGAACAAGAAGGCGCGCGAATCTCCATGCCTGTTACGTGGGGGCGCTATCGGCTGGAGGTGGAAGACAACGAAATCGGCGCCGCATCGGGGGTGGAGTTCGACGCGGGCTGGTTCGTCACGGCGACATCGACCGAAACGCCCGACGCTCTCGAGATCGCGCTCGACAAGCAAAGCTATGCGGTGGGAGATACCGCCAGACTTAAGATTGCGTCCCGCCATGCCGGGGAGTTGCTCGTCGTCGCAGGGTCGGAAGAACTCATCTCCGTGCAGACCGAGAGCTTGGCAGCAGGCGGGGGCGAGGTGGAGATTCCCGTTACCGCCGATTGGGGCGCCGGTGCCTATGTGACGGCAACTTTGTTCCGCCCTGGCGACAGTCAGGAGAGCCGGATGCCGATGCGGGCGATCGGTGTCAGCTGGCTGAAGGTCGATCCACAGGACCGCGACCTGGAGATCGTCCTCGACGCGCCCGATCAGACGCTGCCGCGGCAGCCCCTTGACATCTCGCTGCAGGTCGCCGGTGCCGGTGTCGGCGAGGAAGCCTATGTCACGGTGGCAGCCGTGGATGTCGGCATCCTCAACCTGACCCGCTACGAACCGCCTGCTCCCGATGAATGGTATTTTGGCCAGCGCCGGCTGGGAATGGAGATTCGCGACATCTACGGTCGGCTCATCGATGGATCTCTCGGTGCTACTGGCCGTATCCGGACAGGAGGCGATGGTGGCAGCATGGCCCTGCAGGGCGAACCACCGACCGAGAAACTGGTGGCATTCTTCTCCGGACCGATTCGCGTGGATGGCGAGGGCAGGGCGAATGTCTCGTTCGACATTCCCCAATTCAATGGCACCGCGCGGGTGATGGCGGTTGCCTGGTCCAGGAGTGGCGTGGGTCATGCCGTCAAGGATGTCGTCATTCGCGATCCGGTGGTCGTGACCGCTAGCCTGCCTCGCTTCCTGGCGCCGGGCGACGAGGCAGAGCTGAGGCTTGATTTCGCAAACACGGACGGCGCGCCTGGCCCGTACGAGCTTGCCATCGACACCAATGATGCGATTTCCGTGGACGAGACCCGACAGAGCCTCCCGCTGGACGCAGGCGGAAGGACGGACCTCACCATTCCTCTCACCGGTCTGGAGCCGGGAGACGGGCAGGTGACCTTTCGGCTGAGCAATGCCGCAGGCTTGTCGCTGGAGCAGGTTCTTCACCTGCCGGTAAGGCCTGCGACGCTGCCTATGACCGAGCGCCGAGTGATCGCGCTGGCACCCGGAAACAGCCTGACCGTGAGCGGTGACCTTCTGGCGGACAGCATCCTCCCGGGCGCTTCCGTCAGCCTTAATGTCAGCCGCTCGAGCGCGTTCGACATCCCGGCCCTCATGATGAGCCTTGACCGCTATCCTTATGGCTGCACCGAGCAGACGACGAGCCGTGCCTTGCCGCTTCTCTACCTGAGCGAACTGGCAGCCCGGAATGGCTTGACCGAGGACGGCGAGGTGAAGCAACGGGTGCAGGATGCGATCCGCCGCATCCTCTCCAACCAGTCGTCGTCCGGCAGCTTCGGCCTCTGGGGGCCGGGAGGCGGCGAACTCTGGCTGGATGCCTACGTCACAGATTTCCTCTCCCGGGCAAGGGAGCAGGGCTATGACGTGCCGGAGCGGGCGGTTGTCCAGGCGCTGGAGAACCTGCAGAACACGCTGTCCTACACCAACAATGTCCGCGACCAGGGCAACGAGATCGCCTATTCGCTATATGTCCTGGCGCGCAACCGCAAGGCTGCGATCAGCGACCTTCGCTATTATGCGGACACTATGCTGGGCGAGTTCCCGACGCCGCTCGCCAAGGCGCATATCGCGGCATCACTGGCACTCTACGGGGATGCACAAAGGTCCCGGTCGATCTTTGCCGATGCACTGGGAATGGCGGAGCAGTCGCAGCTCCATCAGGTGAGCCTGGTCCGGTCAGATTACGGCTCTTCCCTGCGCGACGGCGCGGCAGTGCTGGCCCTTGCTGCGGAGAGCAGGCCTGTCCCGCCAATCGTTCCGGCACTTGCGGGCATCGTTGCACGGGAGTGGGAACAGAAGAGCTACACGAGTACCCAGGAGCAAGCCTGGATGCTGCTTGCCGCCCGCGCCTTGCAGACCGGGGACGAGGACATTGACCTCGAAGTGAACGGCGCGTCGCATACCGGGACCCTGATGACGCGCATGGCGGGTGAGGCGGTCCTCGATCACCCGCTGACCGTCACCAACAATGGCGACGAGGCGCTTTCGGCCACCGTCACCACGGTCGCGGCTCCAGCCAGTCCGCTCGCCGCCGGTGGGGAGGGCTTCGCCATCGACCGGAGCTACTACACACTGGACGGGGAACCGGCGAATGTATCCCAGGCGCGACAGAACGAGCGTTATGTTGCGGTACTGACCATCACGGAGACCAATGACTGGCCATCGCGGATCCTGGTGCAGGACCTGCTCCCTGCGGGATTCGAGATCGACAATCCCAGCCTTGTAGACAGCGCGCAGCTCGCGAACTTCGACTGGATCGAGGAGGTCGAGCCGGCTCATACGGAGTTCCGCAACGACCGGTTTGTCGCCGCCTTCAATCGCAACACAGGCGACAATCGCGATATCACGCTCGCCTATGTCGTTCGTGCCGTGACCCCCGGAACCTACGATCATCCCGCCGCGCAGGTGGAGGACATGTATCGTCCGCAATTCTCCGCCCGCACAGCAGCGGGGCGTATGGAGGTTTTGGCGGCCCGGTGAGATGAACAGGTTCCAAGGGATTGCCGTTGGTCTGGGCATGGTGGTCGCCGCTGCTGTGGCGACAGCGTTCGGGCTCAAGGCCGCGGACCGGGCCTATCCACCGCCGTTGGAGCGGGCGCTCGTCGTTTCGCCCGAGGTTGTTGATGCCGAGGGTGCCCTGCTCCGAGCCTTTGCGACAGCCGAAGGGCGTTGGCGCCTCGAAACGAAGATCGAGGATGTCGATCCCCGTTTCTTGAGGATGCTCGTCGCCTACGAGGACAGGCGCTTCTTCGACCATTCTGGTGTTGATCCTCTTGCCGCCGGACGTGCATTCCTGCAGCTATTGACCAGTGGTCGCGTCGTATCAGGCGCATCAACATTGACGATGCAGGTCGCGCGGCTGATCGAACCGCGCGAGACTCGTTCCCTCTCGGCGAAGCTGCTGCAGGTGGTGCGTGCGGTCCAGCTCGAGCGGCGGCTCACGAAGAATGAAATTCTCGAGCTTTACCTGACTCATGCGCCCTACGGCGGCAACCTGGAGGGCGTGCGGGCAGCAAGCCTCGCCTATTTCGGGAAGGAGCCGAAGCGGCTCACCGTGGCGGAGGCAGCGCTCCTCGTCGCCCTGCCGCAGGCGCCGGAGGGCCGCAGGCCGGATCGGAAGTGGGCGCAAGCAATGGCGGCGCGGGAGCGGGTTCTGGCGCGTTTCGGCGTGGCGGATGTCATAGGCGAAGGCGAATTGCAGCGCGCGACCCGCGATCCCCTGCCCCAACGGCGACGAGAGCTTCCAAGCCATGCGGCGCATCTGGCTGAAGCAGCAATCCGCAACTACCCGACGGTTCAGGAACATAGCACGACGCTGAGAAGTAGTGTGCAAGAGGCACTGGAAGACGTTGCCCGTGAGGCGGCCTCGAAGCTCAGCCCCAAGGTTGCGGTCGCCATGGTCATGGCCGACGCCGCGACGGGCGAGATCATCGGGGAGGTTGGCTCTTCCGACTATTTCGATTCGAGCCGATCCGGCTGGATCGACATGACCCGGGTGAACCGCTCGCCCGGCTCGACCCTGAAACCCTTCATCTACGGGCTCGCGTTTGAGCAGGGTCTGGTTTCACAGGAAACCATCATCGAGGACCGCCCCTCCGATTTCTTCGGATATCGGCCGGAGAACTTCGACATGGGTTATCAGGGCGACGTGACCGTGCGCCATGCGCTGCAGCTGTCGTTGAACGTTCCAGCCGTCAGGCTGCTCGACGTCGTTGGGCCATCCAGGCTGATGTCGCGGTTTCGCCGCGCGGAGGTGCGAACGGTGCTGCCGCCGCACGAGGCGCCTGGACTCGCAATTGGTCTCGGTGGCCTGGGCATCACGCTGGGCGATCTGGTGCAGGCCTATGCGGCCCTTGCCAACCAGGGCGCTCCGGTTCGGCTCGGTAACGGGATCACGACCGAGCCGGCAGAGCTTGAGCGTGGACCGCTTCTGGAGCCGTCGGCGGCCTGGCATGTGACGGACATCCTGTCCGACATCCTGCCGCCGCTCGGAAGCCCCCGCCTCGGCATCGCCTACAAGACGGGCACGAGCTATGGCTATCGCGATGCCTGGTCGGTCGGCTATGATGGGCGCCACGTCCTCGGCGTCTGGGTTGGCAGGGCGGACAACGGTGCCGTGCCCGGCATTTCCGGATACCAGACGGCGGCGCCTATCCTCTTTGAGGCCTTCGCACGATCGGGTGTCGTGCACACGCCGCTGCCCCGGCCGCCTGCCGGCGCTATGCGGATCGCCCAGGGCGATCTACCCATAAGCCAGCGCCGCTTCTCCATGACGGCCGGCGGGCTGATTGCCGCGTCGGCCGGCGCGCCGGCGCCGCAGATCGTCTACCCGCCGGAAGGCGCGAAGGTCGACCTCGGTGTGACGTCGCGAACCCGCGAAATGCCGCTGGCGCTCAAGCTTCAGGGAGGCAAGGCCCCTTTTCGCTGGCTGGCGAACGGCAGGCCGCTGGAGGGCCTTTCCTATCGCCGCACCAGCGAGTGGAAGCCGGATGGTGTAGGTTACGCCACGCTGACGGTGATCGACGCTGCCGGGCGTGCCGCCAGCGTCAGGATCTTTGTGGAGTGATCAGGCCGCAGTCGCCGCCTTCTTGCGTGCGACACGGGCACGAATGGAGTCAACATCGGCCCGCGGCGTCGCGGCAAACAGCGTTCGGGTGTACTCGTGCTTCGGATCGGAGAACACCGCGTCACGGGTGCCGTACTCAACCGCCTCGCCGAAATACATCACCATGACCTCGTCGGCGATGTAGCGGACGACGGAGAGATCGTGGCTGATGAAGACATAGGTCAGCCCGAACTCGTCCTGCAGGTCCGCGAGCAGGTTCAGAACCTGCGCCTGGACCGAAAGGTCGAGCGCGGACACCGGCTCGTCGAGGACCAGCAGCTTCGGGTTCAGCATCAGCGCGCGGGCGATGGCGATCCGCTGCCGCTGGCCGCCCGAGAACATGTGCGGGTAGCGGTTGTAGTGTTCCGGCCCCAGCCCGACCTTCACCAGCATCTGGGTGGCGCGGTCACGCCGCTCCTCCGCGGACATCTTGGTGTTGATCAGCAGCGGCTCGCCAAGGACGTCGCCGATCTTCTGGCGCGGGTTCAGCGACCCATAGGGGTTCTGAAAGACGATCTGCACCTTCTGGCGCATTTCGGCGGTCAGCTGGCCTGGACGCGTGTCGATCTTCTTGCCGTCGATGATGAGGTCCCCGGCCGTCGGTTCGTCGATGAAGGTCAGCATGCGGGCAAGCGTCGACTTGCCGCAGCCGGACTCGCCAACGATGGCCAGCGTCTTGCCGCGTTCCAGCTTGAATGAAACACCCTTGACGGCATGGACGATCTTCTTCGGCTTGAAGAGACCACCCGGAAGCTCGTAGTCACGCTTGATATCGCGAACCTCGAGCATGATGTCGTTCGATGCTTCAGTCATGCGCGTGTCTCCACGGATTCCGGCGCGCTGTCGAAGAACTCGGAGACCGTTGTCAGACGGTCGCCGGTGGCGCTTTCCGGAAGGGCGGCGAGGAGCGCCCGGGTATAGTTGCTCTTGGGGTTTTCGAAGAGGGAGAGGACATCGGCCTCCTCCATCTTCTTGCCCTTGTACTGCACGACCACGCGATCGGCCGTTTCGGCGACCACGCCCATGTCATGGGTAATCATGATGAGGCCCATGCCGTTCTTTGCCTGCAGCGACATCAGGAGATCCAGGATCTGTTTCTGGATCGTCACGTCAAGCGCAGTGGTCGGCTCGTCAGCAATCAGCAGCTTCGGATCGCAGGCGATGGCAATGGCGATCATGACGCGCTGGCACTGGCCACCGGACATCTGGTGCGGGAAGTGGTTGAGCCGTTCCTCCGGATTGGGAAGACCCACCTGCCGGAACAGCTCGATCGCCCGCTCGCGGCGTGCCTTCTTGTCCAGCCCGAGATGGATACGCAGCACCTCCTCGATCTGGAAGCCGACCGTGAAGCAGGGGTTGAGACTTGCGATGGGCTCCTGGAAGATCATCGAGATGTCCTTGCCGATCAGCTTGCGGCGCTCGGCTCCGCTGATGTTCTGGATATCCCGACCTTCGAAGAGCATCCGGTCGGCCGTAATCTTTGCCGTCCAGGGCAGGAGGCCCATGACAGCAAGCATGGCGACCGATTTCCCGGAGCCGGATTCACCCACGATCGCCAGAACTTCCCCGTTTTCGACGGAGATGGAGACGCCGTCGACGGCGCGGAACCAGCCGGAGGCGGTTTCGAATTCGACGGTGAGGTTGTCGATTTGCAGCAGCGCCATGGTCAAGACCTCTTCAGTTTCGGGTCAAGCGCGTCGCGCAGACCGTCACCCATCAGATTGATGGCCAAGACGGTGATGAGGATCGCCAGACCCGGGAAGGTAACGACCCACCAGGCGCGGAGAATGAACTCACGCGCTTCGGCAAGCATCGTGCCCCATTCCGGTGCCGGCGGCTGTGCGCCCATGCCGAGGAAGCCGAGGGCTGCCGCGTCGAGGATGGCGTTCGAGAAGGAGAGCGTCGCCTGCACGATGAGCGGTGCCGTGCAGTTCGGCAGGATCGTGCGGAACATCAGGCGCAACGGACCGGCGCCGGCGAGGCGCGATGCGGTGACGTAGTCGCGGGTCTTTTCCGTCATCACGGCAGCGCGCGTCAGGCGCACGAAGTGCGGCTGCAGCACGAGGGCGATGGCGATCATGCCATTGATCAGCCCAGGTCCAAGGATCGCCACCAGCACAAGTGCCAGCAGCAGCGACGGGAAGGCGAGGATGATGTCCATCAGCCGCATGATCACGGTATCGACCCAACCGCGATAGTATCCCGCTATGACGCCGATCAGGATGCCGCTCGTCAGCGACAGCGTCGTCACGAATACGCCGATGAAGAGCGAGTATTGCGAACCGTAGATCAGGCGCGAAAGGATGTCCCGTCCGACCGGGTCGGTTCCGAGAAGATAGCTCATATTGCCACCCTCCAGCCAGGCCGGGGGAAGCAGAACGGCGTCGCGATACTGCTGGAAGGGCGAATGCGGTGCAATCAGCGGTGCGAAGATCGCAGTCAGCACAAGCGCCACAAAGACGAAAAGACCAATCACCGCGCCGCGGTTTTCGGAGAAGTAGAACCAGAATTCCTTCAGCATCTTGCGGCGCAGCGCCGCGCTCGAAATGACTTCCGGGGAATTGTCGATGTCATTGATGGTATCGGCCATGGGATTTTCTCCTTCTAGTGCCGGATACGGGGGTTGATCAGCCCGTAGAGCAGATCAACGATCAGGTTGACGAACATGATGATCGCGGCGATCAGCAGCAGCCCTCCCTGGATGACCGGGTAGTCGCGCCGGAAGACGCTGTCGACCATCCACTTGCCGATACCCGGCCAGGAGAAGATCGTTTCGGTCAGGATGGCACCTGCGAGCATGACGCCGATCTGCAGGCCGATGGTGGTGATGACCGGGATCATCGCATTGCGAAGTGCATGAATGCCTACGACGCGGAATGGCGACAGGCCTTTGGCACGTGCCGTGCGTACATAATCTTCCGAGAGTACTTCGAGCATTGCCGAACGGGTCTGACGGGCGATGACCGCGAGCGGGATAGTCGCCAGCACGATCGACGGCAGAGCCAGGTGGCTCAGCGCCGACATGAAGGCGCCCTTCTGACCGGACAAGAGCGAGTCGATCAGCATGAAGCCGGTGACCTGCGGGAAGAAGTACATCAGCGAGATGCGACCCGAGACCGGCGTCCACTGCAGAATGCCGGAGAACAGGATAATCAGCAGAAGTCCCCACCAAAAGATCGGCATCGAATAGCCGACAAGGGCGATGCCCATCAGCGACTGGTCAAAGAACGAGCCACGCTTGATGGCAGCAATCACGCCGGCAGGGATGCCGATAATGACAGCCAGGAAGATTGCGCAGAGCGACAATTCCACGGTTGCCGGGAAAAGCGCCAGGAACTGGTCGAGGATCGGTGTCTTCGAGACGATGGAGGAGCCGAAGTCGCCGGTTACGACGCCGCCAAGATAATCCAGGTACTGAACGACCAGCGGCCGGTCCATGCCGAGCTGGGCGCTGATCTGCGCGTGCCGCTCCGGCGACATGACACGTTCGCCCGAGAGAAGTGCGACGGGATCGCCCGGCAATAGCCGGATAAACGAGAATGCAATGATTGAGACCCCGATAAAGGTCGGGATCAGAACGGCGAGACGCCGCAGGAGAAAGCCGAACATCAGGAAACCTTCTGTGTCTTGAGCCGCGTCAGGTATCGAACCCCGCACGTGGCGCTTGAAGTGGTTTCACTTCATTTTTTGGGCGCTCATAAAGCAAATGCCGCGGGAAACGCAACGTATCCCGCGGCAGATTCATCAATTACGCGCGATTACTCGGCGATATCGACGTTTTCGAAGGTGAAATCGCCGAGCGGGCTCTGGACGAAGCCGGAGACTTCCTTGCGCATGGGAACGATCGACAGCGAATGGTCGATGGTCGCCCAGGGAGCTTCACGCTTGAAGACCACCTGCGCCTCTTCGTAGAGCTTTGCCCGTTCCGCGCGGTCCGAGGTCACCTTCGCCTTCGTTACCAGGGCATCAAACTCCTCGTTGCACCACTGGGCACGGTTGTTGCCGCCGACGGCGTTGCAGCCGAGCAGGGTGTCGAGGAAGTTGTCCGGGTCGCCGTTGTCGCCTGTCCAGCCGAGCATGACGGCGCCGTCACGATCCTTCGCCTTCGAGCGATCGAGATACTCGGCCCACTCGTAGGAAACAATCTCGACGTTGACGCCGATCTTGGCAAAGTCGTCCTGGATGATTTCGGCAGCGCGACGTGCGTTGAGCATGTACGGACGCGATACCGGCATCGCCCAGATCTTCATGGAGAGGTTTTCTACCCCTGCGTCCTGAAGCATCTTCTTGGCAGCTTCGATGTCATAGGCGTCATCTTCGACCGCCTCGTTGTACGACCACATGGTCGGCGGGATCGGGTTCTTGGCGGGTGTCGCCATGCCCTGGAAGACGGCTTCGACGATCGCTTCCTTGTTGATCGCCTTGTTGAGTGCCTTGCGCACCTCGACCTTGTCGAACGGAGCCTGGGTCGTGTTGTAGGCGAGGTAGGCGACGTTCAGGCCTTCCTGCTCCAGAACCGTCAGGTTCTCGTCAGCCTTCATCGACTCCACGTCGGCTGCGTTCGGGAACGGCATGAGGTGGCATTCGCCAGCCTTCAGCTTCTGGTAGCGAACCGCCGCATCGGTGGTGATCGCGAAGACGAGATCGTCGATCTTTGGTGCGCCGCCCCAGTAGTCGGCGTTCTGCTTGTAGCGGATGACCGCATCCTGCTGGTAGCCGACGAAGGAGAACGGACCGGTGCCGACGGGCATCTGGTTCAGCTGCTCCTTCTTGCCTTCGGCTTCCAGCTTGTCGGCATATTCCTTGGAGACGATGGAAGCGAAGGGCATTGCGAGGTTTGCGAGGAACGGGGCTTCCGGACGATTGAGCGTGATCTTGACTGTCAGGTCATCAACCTTCTCGATCGACTTGATCAGTTCCGGGAAGCCCATGCCTGCAGCATATTCCCATGACGTGCCCGCAACGTACTGGTTCCAGGGGTGTTCGGAGTTGATCTGACGCTCGAGCGAGAAGATCACGTCGTCCGCGTTCAGCTCGCGGCTCGGCGTGAAGAACTCGGTCGTATGGAACTTGACGCCGGGACGCAGCTTGAACGTATAGACCGTGCCGTCTTCGCTGACTTCGTAGCTTTCGGCGAGACCGGGTTCAGCCTCGGTCGTGCCGGGCTTGAATTCCATGAGGCGGCTGTAGATCGGATGAGCCGAGGCATCGAATGTCGTGCCGGCAGTGTACATGCCCGGGTCGAAGCCTTCCGGCGAGCCTTCCGAGCAATATACAAAGGTCTTGGCGCTGGCGGCGGTGGCGAAGAAGGTCGCCGAAAGCAGTGCTGCAGCAAGTGTGATCTTGTGTTTCACGGGTATTCTCCCAGTTTTTGTGGCCGGCAAGGCGCCGGATCCGATTGAGACGTGGTGTCGATGCGCTTTTCGCATCCTTTCAGTCTTTTTTGCTTCACCTCCTGCCGACCCGGATTCTCAACCCGGTCGACGATCAAGCTTTACCCCTTTTTGGCTCGCAGCCGGATGACCGGCCTACGCTCCTGTCTGTCGCGTCCGTGAATCTGTTTCCCGGGCGCCCCGTCCGGACTTCGAAGAACAATGTGCCTCGAATGCTCCGCAATTAGACACGTTTTGCCACCATTTGTGGCATCCTTGGAAAATTGCGGCCGGACTGTGGCGCGGGAGCATAGCGAATACCTCGTGCTTGTCGAGATGCTTTGAGCTTGGAGCAATTCGATGTGAATAGCGGGCATCTTCGGCCGCTGCATTTGCGGCCGTCCCGGAATACCGGTACCGTCCGCACCCGTCGGGCACTGCAGCAGGGGCGAAGCCGAATGACTTACATCACGCCGAACCATCCGGTCATCTGGGACATGGTGGATCAGAAAAGGCAGTCCTTCATCGACCTCAGCGACCGTGTGTGGACGACGCCGGAAACCTGCTACATGGAGACGGAGTCGGCTGCCGCTCATCGCGACATGCTCGAGAAGCAGGGCTTCCGGATCACGGAGAATGTTGCCGACATTCCGACGGCGTTGATCGGCGAAGCCGGCGCAGGCGGCCCGGTCATTGCTTTCCTCGGCGAATATGATGCACTGGCGGGCCTCAGCCAGAAGGCCGGCCTCACCTCCCACGATCCGGTCGTAACTGGTGGCAACGGCCATGGCTGCGGCCACAACCTGCTCGGATCAGCCTCCTTGCTCGCGGCCGCCGCGCTGAAGGACTGGCTGCAACAGACCGGGACCCCGGGCCGCGTTCGCTACTACGGTTGCCCGGCCGAGGAAGGTGGAGCCGCCAAAGCCTTCATGGTGAGATCGGGTGCCTTTGAGGACGTAGACATCGCCATCAGCTGGCATCCCAGCAATTTTGCGGGCGTGCAGCGGGAGACATCCCTGGCCAACTGCAGGATCGATTTCGAATTCTTCGGCCGCACCGCACATGCGGCCGCCGTGCCTGAGCTCGGTCGTAGTGCGCTGGACGCGGTGGAACTCATGAATGTCGGCGTCAACTATATGCGCGAGCACATGCCGTCGGACTACCGCATCCATTATGCGATTCTCGATGCTGGCGGGATTTCGCCCAACGTCGTCCAAGCTTATGCAAAGGTCCGCTATGTGGTGCGGGCAACGGAGCTCGGCGGCCTCCTGACCTTGATCGAGCGGGTCAAGAAGGTTGCAGAAGGAGCTGCGCTGATGACGGAAACGCGGATGGAAAGCACCATCCTCGCCGGCGTCTCGAACATCATCGTCAACACGCCATTGATGGACGCGATGCAGGGCATTTGGGAAGGCCTTGGACCGCCCCCATTCGACAGCGACGAGATTGCGTTCGCCGAGAAGATCCGCGCGACATTGACGCCTGAGGACATCGCCGCGAGTTGGAGCCAGGAGCGGCTCGACCCGCGCGATATCCCGCTCGCCGACTTCATCCTGCCCCCGCACAACGAGATCCGGCAGATGGGGGGATCCACAGATGTGGGCGATGTGAGCTGGGTCGTGCCCACCGTTCAGGCCTATGGTCCCACGCTGGCAGTCGGTACGCAGCTTCATACCTGGCAGGTCGTCGCCCAAGGCCAGAGCGCCCTGGCGCACAAGGGCATGGTTGCGACCGCGAAGGTCATGGCGGCGACCGGCCTTGCCGCGCTTCAGAATGCCGATCTACGCGAGGCCGCTTGGGCCGACCTTCGCCGTCGCCGCAAGGGCCAGGATTACGTCAGCCCGATACCGGACGGCGCAGCGCCGCCCGTTGCCGCCATGGCTGCTAGGTAGATCTGAGACATCATGCGCCGTTTTTCGCTGCTGACGCGAGTCCGGCTTGGCGATATGAGTGCAGTGTGATTTTGCCAAGGAGACGATCGTGACCGTTCAGCCCAATTCCGTGGAAGCCCGCGACCAGGCCTACCAGCTGCATTCCTATACCAATGCACGGGCGCTGGAGCGTGATGGCGCGCTCGTCATAGACAGGGGCGAAGGCGTCTATGTCTACGACAACAACGGCAAGCGCTACATCGAGGCGATGTCCGGGCTCTGGAGCGTCGCCGTGGGCTTCGGGGAGCAGCGGTTGGTTGACGCCGCAGTGCGGCAGATGTCGATCCTGCCCTACTACCACACCTTTACGGGTCGCACGCATGGACCATCCGTCGACCTTGCGGCAAAGCTGATCCAGATGGCGCCGGTGCCGATGTCGAAGGTGTACTTCACCAATTCCGGCTCGGAAGCCAACGACACAGCCATGAAGATTGTCTGGTACCGGTCGAATGCTCTTGGCAAACCGGAGAAGAAGAAGATTATTTCCCGGGTCAAGGGCTATCACGGGGTCACCATCGCGAGCGCCAGCCTGACCGGCCTTCCCAACAATCACCGGTCCTTCGACTTGCCGCTGTCGAATGTCCTGCACACGACCTGTCCGCATTATCGCGTCTTCGCGCAGGAGGGCGAGACGGAAGAGGACTTCGTCGCGCGATGCGCTAGAGATCTGGAGGACCTGATCCTCAAGGAGGGCCCTGAGACCGTGGCCGCTTTCATTGGTGAACCGGTCATGGGCGCGGGCGGCGTCATCGTGCCGCCTGCAGGATATTGGAATGCCATACAGGCGGTCCTCCGCAAATACGACATCCTGCTGATCGCCGACGAGGTGATCTGCGGCTTCGGACGGACCGGCGAAATGTTTGGTACCACGACCTTCGGGCTGCAGCCCGACATCATCACCGTATCAAAGCAGCTGTCTTCGTCCTACCAGCCTATCTCTGCCTTGCTCATCAACGAACGGGTCTATGCGCCGTTGGCTGACGAGTCGGCGAAGATCGGAACATTCGGGCATGGCTTCACCGCGAGCGGCCATCCGGTCGCAGCCGCCGTCGCGCTGGAGAACCTCGCAATCATCGAGGAGCGCGACCTGGTCGGCAATGTACGCGAGCTCAGCTCGCTCTTCATCAAGCGCCTGAAGGCACTGGAAGCCCATCCGCTGGCGGTGGAGGCGCGGGGCGTCGGCCTGATCGGCGCACTGGAACTCCATCCCAGGGACGGTTTTACTGCCGGGCAGTTGGGCCCGAAGTTCGCCGCCCTCATGCTGGACAAGGGCGTGATCGGCCGGGCGATCGGAGACAGTATCGCGCTCTGCCCGCCATTGATCGTCGACGAGCAGCAGATCAACACCATTTTCGATACCTTCGAAGCCTCCCTGGATGCATTCGCGAAGGAGATCGGCGCTGTGTGACGAAAGCCGCAACCGGCATCGCGCGGTCGCTGATTGCGGGGGGCGAAGAGCTGCCTATATCTTCGCATCATGCTGACCGCCATTGAGCCGTACTGGCCCCACATCCTCTTCCTGCTCTCGCTTGTGCTGGGGGCAATGGCTGCCATCCACGCGGCTATGACGAAGGAGGAGGTGCGGTCGGCAATCGGCTGGGTCGGCATCATCATCCTGTCGCCGATCGTGGGGGCGGTCCTCTACTTCATCGCGGGTATCAACCGCATCCGCCGCAGCGCGATCAGTGACCGGCGTTTGCTCCTGGGCCACGCCCGGGATCATTTCGAGGCCTATGACGCGACCGGAGAAATGATCGCCGAACGGTTCGGCGAGCGCTTCGCCGCAATGAAGATCCTGGGCGACCGGGTGACCGAACACGACATCACCACCGGCAACTCCATCGAGACGCACGTTACCGGTGATGATGCGTACCGCGCGATGCTGACGGCAATCGACGAGGCGCAGCGGTCGATCCTTCTCGAAACCTACATCTTCGATCGCGATCGGGTGGGACGCCGTTTCGTTGAGGCCCTCACGGCCGCAGTCCGACGGGGAGTGGCGGTGCGGGTGTTGATCGATGCGGTCGGCGCTCGCTACTCGGTACCGAGCGTGCTGGGGATGCTGCGCGATGGTGGCGTGACGGTCGACGTTTTCAACGGCAATGTCATCATGGGCCTGCGATTGCCCTATGCCAATCTGCGCACCCACCGGAAGATACTGGTCGTCGACGGCTGCGTGGCATTCACCGGTGGCGTCAACATTCGCGAAGCGTTCTCCGGTGAGCTTTTCGGGGCAGATTGCGCGGTTGATACGCATTTCAGGATCACGGGGCCGGTCGTTGCGGATCTCTTTGCCATTGCCGCCTCCGACTGGCGTTTCAGTTCCGGCGAGGATCTCCACGGCGAACCATGGCAGATCATCTCGCCGACGAGCGAGCCGGGCCAGCCCGTGGCGATCCGGGCGGTCGCCTCTGGTCCCGATCGCAGCGTCGAAACCAACCACAAGATGCTGATGGGCGCGTTCTCCGTCGCAGGCCGGTCGATACGCATCGCATCCCCCTATTTCTTGCCAGACCGGGAATTGATCACCGCCCTGGTCACGGCTGCGAGGCGCGGGGTTGAGGTCGACGTGGTGGTGCCGCAGGCAAACAACCTGACGCTCGTCGATCGGGCGATGACCGGCCAGTTCGACCAGTTGTTGAAGAACTATTGCCGGATCTGGCGGGCGCCGGGAGCGTTCAATCATTCCAAGCTGATGGCGATCGACGGGTGCTGGGCTTTCGTCGGTTCTTCGAACCTAGACCCCCGCTCGCTGCGCCTCAACTTCGAGGTCGACCTCGAGGTGATCGACAGTTCTTTCGCGCAGGAGCTGGAACGAAGGATTGATCTCGCCATTTCCACTGCAACCCAGGTTACACTGGATGGCTTGAGGAACCGGCCGTTCCCGGCGCGGCTGCTCGACAGGATGCTCTGGCTCGGGTCACCTTATCTTTGAACTGAGCGGATCAATGAAGACGCTTGCTGGAGAACCATGAGGACGCGACGAGAACGACTTTCGGCCAATATTCTCGCCTCCATCCGGGAGCACCGGCGACGGGGGAAGGCTGCAGGCGGCGCGTCCGGCGAGGATGCAGGCGAGGGGCTGCTGATCGCGTCCTACAATGTCCATAAGTGCGTCGGTGTCGACGGGAAGTTCGATCCCTATCGCACGAAGGAGGTGATCCGCGAGATCACCGCGGACGTGCTTGCGCTGCAGGAAGCCGATACCCGGTTTGGAGAGCGTCGCGGTCTCCTCGACCTCGACTGGCTCGAACGCGAAACGGGGCTTTTGCCGGTGCCGCTTGGCGGTCGCTCCAAGGCGCATGGCTGGCACGGGAATGTGATCCTGTTCCGCGAGGGACTGATCCGTGACGTCCACCAGGTGAAGCTGCCGGGGCTCGAACCTCGCGGCGCGCTGATGACCGAGCTAGATCTGAAGGACGGGAGCAGCCTGCGCGTCATCGCCGCGCATCTTGGTCTTCTTCACCGGTCCCGCCACCAGCAGACTCGCATGATCATCGATCTCCTCCGCTCCCGCGACGACCAGCCGACTGTGCTGATGGGCGATCTGAACGAGTGGCGCCTCGGCGACCGCTCTTCGCTCAACACGCTGACGTCCATCTTCGGTCTGCCGCCGGCAGTACCCAGCTTCCCGTCCCGCCTTCCCGTGCTGGCGCTCGACCGGATCATGGCCAACCGCCCCGAGATACTAGGTCCCGTTGCCGCTCATGATACGCCGCTTGCCCGTGTGGCGTCGGATCATCTGCCGATAAAGGCCCGCGTCCGGCTGCCGAACGTGGAAGGGGGTGCGGATGAGCGTCCGGAAAACATTAGTCATACTATTGAACGCGACAGCTCGACGTCGTAAGTCAGGCCCCGACCGAAGACACAAGGAGCGTGCATCATGACCATCTACCAGAACCTCATTGCCGGCGAATGGGTGGGCAGCGACGCCTCCAGGAACATCAGCCCCTCCGACACCAACGACGTCGTCGGTTCCTATGCACAGGGCTCCGCCGATGATGCCAAGCAGGCGATTGCCGCTGCCAAGGCGGCCTTCCCGAAGTGGTCGCAGTCCGGGATCCTCGAGCGCCACGCGATTCTGAAGAAGACCGCGGACGAAATCCTGGCGCGCAAGGAGGAGCTTGGCAAGCTCCTGGCGCGCGAAGAAGGCAAGACGCTGCCGGAGGCGATCGGCGAAACCATCCGTGCGGCCCAAATCTTTGATTTCTTCGCTGGCGAAGCGCTGCGGCTGACGGGCGAGGTTGTGCCATCCGCCCGTCCTGGCATCGGCGTGGAAATTACCCGCGAGCCGCTCGGCGTGATCGGCATCATCACCCCGTGGAATTTCCCGATCGCCATTCCTGCGTGGAAGATCGCGCCGGCGCTCTGCTACGGCAATACTGTCGTGTTCAAGCCTGCCGACCTGGTTCCGGGTTGCGCCTGGGCGATCGTCGACATTCTGCACCGTGCGGGCCTGCCGAAGGGTGTGCTGAACCTGGTCATGGGCCGCGGCTCCGTCGTTGGTCAGGCAATGCTGGACAGCCCGGATCTTGCGGGCATCACCTTCACCGGCTCCACCGGGACGGGCAAGCGCGTGGCGCTCGCTTCCATCGAGCATAACCGTAAGTTCCAGCTGGAAATGGGCGGCAAGAACCCGATGGTGGTTCTGGACGATGCCGATCTCAATGTCGCCGTGGAGGCGGCA
Organism: Pseudorhizobium flavum; assembly: GCF_902502825.2. Next base: position 3,534,757 of record NZ_LR723670.1, on the reverse strand, counting down.
GCGAATTCCGGCTTCTTCTCCACCGGCCAGCGTTGCACCGCTTCGTCGCGCATCATCGTGACCGAAGGCATCCATGACAGGTTCGTGGCGGCGCTGACGGATAAGCTGAAGACGCTCAACGTCGACAATGCTCTCAAGCAGGGCACGCATATCGGGCCGGTCGTGGACGAGAAGCAGCTCCAGCAGGACATGGACTATATCGAGATCGGCAAGAAGGAAGGCGCCAAGCTAGCGTTCGGCGGCGAGCGCATCGAGCGCGAAACTCCTGGCTTCTACCTGCAGCCGACGCTCTTTACCGAAGCAACGAACCAGATGCGCATTTCCCGCGAGGAGATCTTCGGGCCGGTGGCGAGCGTCATCCGGGTGAAGGATTACGACGAGGCCCTCGCTGTCGCCAACGATACGCCTTTCGGTCTGTCCGCGGGTATCGCCACCACCAGCCTCAAGTACGCGACGCATTTCAAGCGCAACTCCGAGGCCGGCATGGTCATGGTCAACCTCCCGACAGCAGGCGTCGATTTCCATGTGCCGTTCGGCGGTCGCAAGGCATCTTCCTTCGGTCCGCGCGAGCAGGGGAAATACGCAGCCGAGTTCTTCACTGTGGTGAAAACTGCCTATACGTTGCCCTGATCAAGGGCGCCGGCTATCGGCGCCTCAACAGGGTCCAACATGACAAGCATCCAGATGATCGAAGCCGCACGCGACCGTCTTGCCGGTCGGGTGCGGCGCACGCCGCTCCTTTCCTCGCCCTTCCTCGATGAGATCGCCGGACGACGTATCTTCGTGAAGCCCGAATGCCTGCAGCACACCGGATCCTTCAAGTTCCGGGGCGCATGGTCCGCCATCTCGGCCTTGTCGCCCGAGGTTCGAGAAAAGGGTGTGATCGCATTCTCGTCCGGCAATCACGCGCAGGGTGTGGCTCTTGCGGCGAAACTTCACAATATCCCCAGCGTCATTGTCATGCCGTCGGACGCTCCGCGCATCAAGATCGCCAACACCAAGGCGTTCGGTGCCGAGGTCGTTCTCTATGATCGGGCAACGGAGGATCGGGATGCCATCGGCGCCAAACTATCCCATGAGCGGAACCTGACGCTGATCCGCCCCTTTGACGAGCCGCTGGTCATCGCGGGACAGGGCACCACTGGCCTGGAGATCGCCGAGCAGGCAGGGGAAGAGGGCATCGGGACGGCAGATGTACTCGTTCCCACCGGCGGCGGTGGCTTGGCGTCCGGCGTTGCGCTGGCGCTTGAAGCGAAGGCGCCCGCTCTTCGGGTCCGGACGTGTGAGCCCCTCGGCTTCGACGACTTCGCGCGCTCGCTGGAAGCGGGGACCATTCAGCGGAATGCCAGCCAGACCGGCTCCATCTGCGACGCGATCGTCACCCCGCAACCGGGCAGCCTCACCTTTCCGATCCTGTCGCGGCTTGCCGGACCGGGCATCGCCGTCAGCGATGACGAGGCGCTTCAGGCAGTCGTGCTTGCGTTCAGCCGTCTGAAGATCGCGGTCGAGCCCGGCGGTGCCGTGGCGCTCGCCGCCGCTCTGTTTCATGGCGAGACGCTTAGCGATACGGTCATCGTCATCGCCTCAGGAGGCAACATCGACAACGATGTCTTCGACGCGGCCTTCAAGCGGTTCGGTTGACCGCCCCTCTCTGCTTAGGCTCGGTTGCTCGCTGGCAGCCAACTCTCCGCGAGCTCGACCCACAGGGCCGCGCCGATCGGCAGGACGTCGTCATTGAAATCGTACCGCGGATGATGAAGCGGCGGGTCCTTCTGCGTCCGCCTCGTGCCCAGGAAGAAGTAGCTGCCGGGCCTTTCGGCCAGCATGTAGGCAAAATCCTCGCTTCCCATCATCGGGCGCGGGACATCGTGCACCTTCGCCGGGCCGACCACGCGCCTGGCCACCTGCCGGGCGAACTCCGTCTCCGCAGCGTGGTTGACGGTCGGCTCGTAGCCGCGCTCGTATTCGATGCTGACCGACATGCCGTAGCTTGTCGCCTGTCCCTCCGCCACCGCACGAATGCGCGCCTCGAGCAGGTCACGAACCTTGGGAACGAAGGACCGGATGGTCAGCAACATTTCGGCCCGTTCCGGAATGACATTGCTCGCCTGTCCGGCATGAAAGGCACCGACCGTGACGACGGCGGGATCGAGCGGATGCAGGTTGCGTGATACGACGGTCTGCAGCGCCATGATGATGCTTGCGCCGGCAATGATCGGGTCGGCCGTTTCCTGGGGCTCGGCCCCGTGGCCACCCCGGCCGTTGACAACGATGCGGCACTCGTCGACCGCCGCCATGATCGGCCCTTCCCGCAGATGGACTTCTCCGAATGGAAGGCCCGGATCGTTGTGGAGCGCAAAGACGGCATCGCACGGAAAGCGCGCGAACAGCCCGTCCTCGATCATCAGCCGGGCGCCGCCAAAATTCTCTTCTGCCGGCTGGAAGATCAGGTGGATCGTTCCATCGAAATTGCGTCTTTCGGCGAGAAGCCGGGCAGCGCCCAGCAGCATGGTCATATGGCCGTCATGCCCGCAGGCGTGCATCAGGCCATCGGTCTTGCTGGCATGTGCTGCCCCCGTCTCCTCCAGGATCGGCAGCGCATCGATGTCGGCGCGAATGCCGAGCGACCGGTTGCTCGTGCCGTTCCGGAGCGTTGCCACCAGTCCCGTCTTCGCGAGCCCCCGCGCCACCTCATACCCGAGGGTGGACAACATGCCGGCAAGGTATTCTGACGTTCCGTATTCCGATAGGCCGAGTTCCGGATGCTGGTGGAGATGATGCCGGATTGCCACCAGCTCCGGCATGTCGTTCGGGATGTGGATCGTCATGTTTCTATTTGCCTTCGTGGTAAAGTTGATAGCCTGTCGGAGCCGCGGGGACACCCATAGCATGGCGCTCCCGCAAGGTAAGCCCCGGCACGCGCGGTGGCCGTCATTCAGCTTGCGTTCAGCCTGCGCGGGTTAAGCGCGAACTGCACGATTCCCTCCTCAGGCAGACGCTGTTTGCAAAATCCGGACTCCCCTCTATTTTCCCGGTCTCGGAGACTTTCTGGTCACCAGGGTGCCTTGATCGGCACGACGATGAACGGCTTGTCCTGCAGGCATATGCCCCACGGCTCCAGATCGAAGCGTAGACAGAAGAACCATGTCTTTTCACAGCACTCCGTCAGCCTCCCCCCGCGATACCGACGTCAAGCATGTCGATCATAACGACACGATCCGTGCGGCGTACATGAAGAACGAGGAATTGCGGGATCTGGGGCAGGTATTCGGCCGTGACGGGCTGCAGCGCCTTCCGGAGTTCGCGCCCTTCGAATTCTACGGTCGCCATCGCTCCAATGAGAAGGACATTCTTCGCATCTACCGGACGATAGCCGCCGATGTCGATGCGGGAGCGGCCATCACGCCGGCGGCCGAATGGCTGATCGACAATCACTATATCGTGGAAGAGGCGATCCAGGAGGTTCGTCGCGACTTCCCACGGAAGTTCTATCGCCAGCTTCCCCGGGTAACCGTCGGCGTTCACAGCATGCCGCGGGTCATGGCGCTCGCCTGGCTCTATGTGGCGCATACCCACAGCACGGTCTCGAAGGAGTCGCTGGCTTCGCTCGTTGAAGGCTTCCAGGAAACGGAGCCGCTCGAAATCGGTGAACTCTGGGCGCTGCCTTCCATCCTTCGCTTCGTGCTCATCGAAAACCTCCGGCGGATCGCGGTGCGTGTGGACAAGTCCCGGCGCATGCGGATCAGGGCGAACGAGCTGGCAGACCGCATCATCCGGCTGAACGACGAAGGCGCTAGCGCCGGTGTCCTGAAGGACATGGAGCCTTTTGCTGCCGACCATACCTTCGCGACGCAGTTCTTCTACCGGCTTCGCAACGCTTCCCAGACATCCAGCTTTGCGGTGTCGTGGCTCGACGAGCGGCTCCAGCAGGCCGGCACGGATGCCGAAGAGGTCATGATGGCGGAGCACAACCGCCTTGCCTCCGGCAACGTCACGATGGGCAACATCATCAAGAGCCTGCGCGAGATCGACGACACCGAGTGGAGCGTCTGGTTCGAGGACGTCTCGCATGTGGACCGGATCTTCCGCGAGAGGTCCGATTACGAGGCTCTCGATTTCGGCTCGCGCAACAGTTACCGCAACCGGGTGGAGCAGCTGGCGCGTCGCTCCCCCAGGACCGAGATCGAGGTGGCACGGGCGGCCATCGAGCTTGCAGCCGAGGCCGAGCGCAGCGGTGCAGATGCAGGTGAGCGCAATATCGGCGCCTTCCTCGTCGGACGCCGCCGCAGGCGGCTAGAGGCGGAAGTGGGTTACAACCCTCCGCTCCTGCAGCGCAGCATCCGCCAGGTTCGGCGGCTCCATTGGTTGGCTGTTGCCATTCCGGTTGTCGCGCTGACGCTTCTGGCGATGATCGTCGTCGGCTGGTTCCTCGCCGAAGCCGGTATGCCGGGGCCGCTGCTTGCGCTCTTCCTCGTGATGTTCGCGCTGCCGGCATCGGAAGGAGCGACGGGCCTGTTTAACACGCTGGTCACCTATTTCGTGAAGCCGGCGCGCCTCGTCGGGTACGAATTCAAGGACGGTATTCCCGAGGACGCCCGCACACTGCTTGCCGTGCCATGCATGCTCACGAATCGGGACACGGTGGATGAACTGGTCCGGAACCTTGAGGTCCATTATCTCGCGAACCCGCGCGGTGAAATCTATTTCGCGCTGGTGAGCGACTGGAAGGACAGCCAGGTCGAGGAATCCCCGGAAGATATCGAGATCCTCGAATACGCCAAGCGGGAAGTCGCCAACCTCGCGCGCAAATACGCCTTCGACGGCCGGACGCGCTTCTACCTTCTCCACCGGCGCCGGCTGTTCAATCCAAGCGAAGGTGTATGGATGGGTTGGGAGCGGAAGCGCGGCAAGCTTCATGAACTCAACCTCCTCCTGCGAGGAGACAAGGACACGAGCTTCCTGCCGGGCGCGAATGTGATTCCGGATGGCGTCCAATACGTGATGACGCTGGATTCCGACACCCGGCTCATGCGCGATGCGGTGACCAAGCTGGCAGGCAAGCTGCACCATCCGATCAACCAGCCGGTTCACGATCCGGATTCTGGTCGGGTAATCGAAGGCTATGGAATCCTTCAGCCGCGGGTTACGCCGTCGCTGACGACGGGCAAGGACGCATCCGTCTTCCAGAGGGTGTTCTCCGTTGGCCGCGGCCTGGACCCTTACGTCTTCACCGTTTCGGACGTCTACCAGGACCTCACCGGAGAGGGTACTTTCACAGGCAAGGGCCTCTATCATATTGATGCGTTCGAGCAGGCGATCAAAGGTCGGATCGACGAGAACTCCGTTCTCAGTCACGATCTTCTCGAAGGATCGTTCGCCCGCTGCGCGCTCGTCACCGATGTGGAACTGGTCGAGGATTTTCCGACACGCTATGAGGTCGAGGTGTCTCGCCAGCATCGGTGGGCGCGGGGCGACTGGCAGCTGCTGCCCTATATCCTCGATCCCAGCCGCGGGATCACCACGCTCGGCCGGTGGAAGATGGTCGACAACCTGCGCCGGTCGCTGACTCCGATCGCCTGGTTCTTCGCTTCCGTCCTTGGCTGGTACTTCTTCGAACCCCTTGGCGCTCTTGTCTGGCAGATATTCCTGATTTTCCTGCTCTTCGTTGCGCCCACGCTCTCGCTCGTCACCGGCCTTCTGCCGAGAAGCCGGGACATCGTGCCGCGTGCCCACTTCTACTCCGTCTGGTCGGAGATCCGTTCTGCCAATGCACAGGTGGCGCTCCGCGTCGTGTTCATCGCCGACATGGCCTGCCTGATGACCGACGCGATCGGCCGGTCGCTCTATCGCCTGTTCGTCAGCCGCAAGCTCATGCTGGAATGGAAGACTGCCGCAAGCATCCAGTCCAGCGCCCAGGGCAGCCCTTTAGACTACTACAAGCAGATGTGGCATGCGCCGACCATTGCTGTCTTCAGCATCATCTTTGCGGCTATCCCGGGCGACAACGCGTTTCTCGTCGGCCTGCCTTTCGCGATGCTGTGGATACTGTCTCCGCTGGTGGCCTGGTATGTCAGCCAGTCCGCCGAGACGGAAGATCGGCTCTTCGTTCCTGACGAGGTTGCGACGGAGCTTCGGCAGATCTCTCGTCGGACCTGGCGTTATTTCGATACCTTCGTGACGGCTGAAGAGAACCACCTGCCGCCGGACAACTTCCAGGAGCGGCCGGAGCCGGTCGTTGCGCGTCGGACCTCACCCACCAATATCGGCGTCTATCTCCTTTCCGTCGTATCCGCACGCCAGTTCGGCTGGATCAGCTTCGCAGAGACCATCGAGCGGCTTGAGCGAACGATTGAGACCGTCGGGAAGATGGAGAAATACCGCGGTCACCTGGTGAACTGGTATCATACGGACAGCCTTGCACCACTCGGACCGAGGTACATTTCCTCGGTGGACAGCGGCAATCTTGCCGGCCATCTGATCGCGATTTCCTCGGCCTGCAAGGCATGGGGGGAAGCACCCTCTGCGCACCTGCAGTCAAGCCTCGACGGCGTCGGCGACGTTGCGGGAATCCTGTCGCTGGCGCTCAAGGCGCTTCCCGACGACCGAAAAACCGTTCGGCCGTTGCGGCGCCGGATCGAGGAGCGGGTGAATGGCTTCGGCAATGCCCTCGCAGCCGTCAAGCGTGAGCACGAATTTGCATCGATCCGGATCATCAATCTCGCCGTGCTGGCGCGCGACATCCAAAAGCTTGCGGCAAACCTTCACCACGAGACGCAGTCCTCCCTGAGCGAGGAACTGCTGTATTGGTCGAACGAACTGGTTGAGGTCTGCGAGGCGCATATTTCCGACAGCGTCTTTGACCACGCCAATATCGAGCCTCTGCGCAGGCGGCTCGTCGCCCTCGCTGACAGGGCGCGAGACATTGCCTTCAGCATGGATTTCACCTTCCTGTTCCGGAAGGACCGCCGGCTGCTCTCCATCGGTTACCGGCTTGACGGAAACGAACTGGATGAGGCCTGCTACGACCTGCTTGCATCCGAATGCCGTCTCACAAGTCTCTTCGCCATTGCCAAGGGCGACCTGCCCAATGAGCATTGGTATCGGCTTGGGCGTCAGGTGGTGCCGATCGGTGCCCAGGGCGCGCTCGTCTCCTGGTCCGGGTCCATGTTCGAATACCTCATGCCGCCTCTCGTCATGCAGGAACGGCAAGGAGGCATCCTCAACCAGACCAACAACCTCGTCGTGAGGGAACAGATCGCTCACGGACGGCGGCTGGGAACCCCGTGGGGCATATCGGAAGCAGCTTTCAACGCCCGCGACCACCTGCTGAACTATCAGTACACCAACTTTGGGGTTCCGACGCTCGGCCTCAAGCGCGGGCTTGGGCAGAACGCGGTCATCGCCCCCTATGCCTCGATCTTGGCCAGCCAGTACGATCCCCTGGCCGCCATCGACAACCTCCAGAGTCTCCAGAAGCTCGGAGCGCTCGGGCGCTACGGTTTCCACGATGCCGTAGACTTCACGCCTACTCGCGTGCCCGCCGGTTCCCGCTGCGCCGTCGTCTACAACTACTATGCACACCACCATGGCATGTCGATCGCTGCGGTCGCGAACGTCGTCTTCAACGGCTATCTCCGCGAGCTCTTCCATGCCGATCCTGTCATCGAGGCCGCGGAGCTCCTGCTGCAGGAAAAGGCCCCGCGCGACGTTCCGGTGATGAGCGCGAAGTACGAGGAGACGCCCGGCAGAGGTCGGGCAGAACTGCTTCGGCCGGAGATCCGGACGATCGAGAACCCGGCGTTCCGGGATCGCGAGATCGCTCTCCTCTCCAACGGCCACTACTCGGTGATGCTGACAGCGACCGGTTCCGGCGCTTCCCGTTGGAACGGACAGGTTGTCTCGCGATGGAAGCCGGATCCTACCGAGGACCGCTGGGGCCAGTTCATCTTCCTCCGCGATACGGCGACAGGCGAATGGTGGTCCACGACCGCCGAGCCCCGGCGCGCTGAAGGCGAAACTGCGCGGACCATGTTCGGCGACGACAAGGTGGAGTTCCACAAGACCGTCGGCGACCTGACAAGCGTGGTGGAGTGCATTGTTGCCAGCGAACACGACGCCGAAGGGCGCCGGGTGACATTGCTGAACATGGGCGATGACGATCGTTTTATCGAGATCACATCCTATCTAGAACCGGTTCTGGCGATGGAACAGGACGACAACGCCCATCCCGTGTTCTCGCGAATGTTCGTACGCACCGAAATCGGCAAGCGCGGCGATGTTATCCGTGCCTGGCGAAACAAGCGCACCCCGAACGAGCCGGACATGATGGTTGCCCATCTGGCGGCCGATAACGCTGGCTCGGCCCGGCCGACCGAATTCGAGACGGACCGACGCAAGTTCCTCGGGCGTGGCCGCAGCCTGGCAGAGGCCGCAGCCTTCGACAAGGATACTGCCCTCTCGGGGACCGACGGCTTCACTCTCGACCCGATCATGTCCCTTCGGCGTGTCGTCCGGGTACCGGCCGGCAAGAAGATCACGATGATCTTCTGGACGATTGCCGCACCGAAGCGCGACGAGCTTGATCAGGCGATCGAGCGTTATCGCCATCCGGATGCCTTCGCTCACGAACTTGTTCAGGCGTGGACGAGAACCCAGGTCCAGATGCGCCATCTGGGCGTAAGCTCCCAGCAGGCCGCCAGCTTCCAGCACCTGGCACGCTACCTGATCTACCCCGACATGCATCTCCGTTCGGACCAGGAGACATTGCTCTCTGGCCTGCAACCGCAATCGGCTCTTTGGCCTATGGCCATATCCGGCGATCATCCGATCTTGGTCCTGCGCATCAATGACGACATGGACGTGGGAGTGGCGAAGGAGGCGCTGAGCGCCCAGGAATACCTTCGCTCACGCGGGGTCATCGCTGACCTCGTCATCATCAACGAGCAGGCTTCCTCCTACGCACAGGAAATGCAGCATGCTCTCGAGAGCATGAGCGAGGGTTTGCGCCGGGCGAGCCAAGCGGAATCTGGGCGGGACCATGTCTTCGTGCTGCGCCGGGATCTCATGGACGACGGGACCTTTGACGCAATCATATCTGCTGCGCGCATTGTTCTTCATGCCCGCAACGGCAAGCTCATCGACCAGATCAACCGTGCAGTCTCGCTTTTCTCGACACCCGCCGATGCGGCGACCTACCAGCGGCCGCTGCTCCCCGCTGGCGATCTGGTGGCCGCTTCACAGCCCCTGCTTGGTGAAGGTCTGGACTTCTGGAATGGCTTCGGCGGGTTCGATAAGGACGGAAGCGAGTACGTAGTTCGCCTCCGCGGCGGCCAGAACACCCCGCAGCCCTGGATCAATGTCGTCGCCAACGAGCGATTCGGCTTCCATGTCGCAGCTGAGGGCGGTGGCTACACCTGGTCACAGAACTCGCGAGACTACCAGCTTACCGCTTGGATGAATGATCCTGTAGTCAACCGGCCGAGCGAGGCATTCTACGTCCTCGACCGAGACAGCCGGGCCGTCATCAGCCCCTTCGCGGCCCTTGCAAGACAGTCTGACACTGTCTTCGAGGCGCGTCACGGGCTCGGCTATTCCAGCTTCTCCACCCGCGAAGAGGGATTGAAGGTCACGCTGACGCAGACGGTTGACCAGCGGCGTACGGTCAAGATCTCGTCGCTCAGCGTCCGGAACGGAGGTTCGACCCCACGGGAGCTGCGAGTGTTTGCCTATGTCGAATGGCTGCTCGGCAACAGCTCGGCCAGGACGATGCCTTATATCGTCACGAGCAGCGAGCCGGAGACGGGCGCTCTGCTGGCGGCGAACCGCTTCAACACCGCCTATCGTCGTCACGCGTTCTTCGGCGCCAATGCCGAGATCTCCAGCTTCACGACCAGCCGTCGCGATTTCATCGGCCGCTTTGGATCGATCGCCTATCCGGCTGCGCTGGCATCCCTGGAGGATCTGAACGGCTCGGTTGGGATTGACGGTGATCCATGCGCGGCCGTCGCCTGCGACGTCACGCTCGCGCCCGGCGAGGAGAAGGAAATAGTCTTCTACCTAGGGGACGCCGAGACAGCGGAGGAAGCGATCGCGTTGCTGCGCGAAGTTCGAACCGAAAGTGCCGGCCAGATCTTGGATGCGACCAGGCGTCATTGGCGGGAGCTCACCGGCAGGTTGTCGGTGGCGACATCCGACAAGGCCTTCGACACGCTCGTGAACCACTGGCTTCCTTACCAGGCGCTCGCGTGCCGCATCACGGCGCGCAGCGCCTTCTATCAGGCCAGTGGAGCATATGGCTTCCGTGACCAGTTGCAGGACACGCTGGCTTTCCTCGCCCAGCAGCCGTCGCTCGCGCGGGAGCATATCCTCGCGGCCGGATCGCGGCAGTTCCCGGAAGGAGACGTGCAGCACTGGTGGCTACCGCAGGGAGGAGCCGGCGTGCGCACCCGCATCGCCGACGATGTGGTTTGGCTCGCTTACGCCGCAAACGAATATATGCGGGTAACGGGGGACAACACCATCCTCGATGAGGAGCTTCCCTTCATCGAGGGTCCGATCCTCGACGAGAGACAGCACGACTCCTTCTTCGAGCCTGGCGTCAGCTCGCAAACGGCCACCCTCTATGAACACGCGGCCCGCGCTCTCGATCTGGCTGTCAGCCGGACCGGAGAACATGGATTGCCGCTGATCCTCGGGAGTGACTGGAACGACGGAATGAACCGCGTTGGCATTGGCGGGAAGGGCTCGAGCGTCTGGCTTGGGTGGTTCCTTCTCGGCACGCTCACTGAGTTTGCCGTCCATGCCGCAAAACGTGGAGACCTGTCTCGTGAAGAGCTCTGGAAGGAGCATGCCGCGCGGCTGAAAGAAGCGCTGGAGACTGCGGGCTGGGATGGGGCCTACTATCGGCGCGGCTATTTCGATGATGGTTCCCCGCTCGGCTCGGCGCAAAACACAGAGTGCCGGATCGATTCCCTTTCTCAGTCATGGAGTGTTCTCTCCGGGGCAAGCGATCCCGAACGCTGTGCTCAGGCGATGGATGCTGTCCTTTCGGAGCTCGTCGATGACAATACGGGGATCATCCGGCTCTTCACGCCTCCGTTCGCAGAAGCGGCGGTCGACCCGGGCTACATCAAGGCCTACCCGCCCGGCGTGCGCGAAAACGGAGGGCAGTACACCCATGCGGCTGCATGGGTGGTGCTTGCGCTGATCCGGCTCGGGCGAACAGATGATGCCTGGCGATGTTTCAACCTCCTTAACCCGATCAATCATGCCCGGGATGCGGAAGCTGCGGAGCAATATCGGGTGGAACCCTATGTGGTTGCAGCCGATGTCTATGGTGCCGGGGATTTCGCCGGGCGCGGTGGTTGGACTTGGTATACGGGTTCGGCTGGATGGCTGTACCGAGTCGCAGTCGAGGGCTTTCTCGGCATCCGCCGGGAGGCGGAGCGTCTTGTCGTCCGACCGACGATACCAGCCGACTGGCCGGGTTACTCAGCCGAGATCATGATCGATGGTGTCCGCTACAATGTCGTCGTCGAGAGACGCGAGGAGGGGCTCTCGGTTTCGGTCAACGGCATCCAGGTAGACGGCGACCAAGGCATCCTGCTGTCGGAGGTTTCCAGCAGAAGGATGCGGGAACAGGTTATCGCCTAAAGAGACAGGGAAGATATCGGAACGAGATCTTCCCTGTTGTTCAGGCCTGTGCCACGGGCATGCTGCTCGCGTGCTCTTCGTCAGTCAGGATGCCGCTGGTACGAAGCAGGGAGGTAAAGCGGCCGCCGCTACGGCTCAGTTCATCGAACGTGCCCATCTCAACGATGCGACCATTGTCGAGGAAGATCACCTTGTCGGCGTCCCTGACGGTCGAAAGGCGATGGGCAATGATGAAGGTGGTACGGTTCTCCCGCAGGCGATCGATTGCCGCCTTGACCCTGGCCTCCGTTTCGACATCGAGGGCACTGGTCGCCTCGTCCAGCACCAGGATTGGAGCATTCTTGAGGATGGCGCGTGCGATCGCGATTCGCTGGCGTTCGCCGCCAGAGAGGCGATTGCCGCGTTCTCCCACGGACGTATCGTAGCCGGTGAGACGGCTCTCGATGAAGTCCGTCGCCGCGGCAGCCTCTGCGGCCCTGGTGATTTCCTCCTCGGAAGCCCCTTCACGGCCAAGCCGGATGTTTTCGGTGATCGAGCGGTTGAGAAGGCCGGCGTCCTGGAAGACGGTAGCGATGGAGTGGCGGAGAGAGCGTCGGGTAACGGTCGAAATGTCGATCCCGTCAATGAGGATCTGTCCCTGCCTTGGGTCGTAGACCCGCTGCAGGAGGTTGACGAGGGTCGTCTTCCCTGCCCCGGTTGGACCGACGATCGCGACCGTTTCACCAGCCTTGGCAAGGAAGGAGATGTCCCGGATCCCCTGCTCGGTGCTCGCAAAGTCGAAGCACACGTTCCTGAACTCGACGGTGCCGCGCACATTGGTCAGTTCGGCCATGCCGGCCGGCTCTTCCCGCTCCTGGACCGAGTCTTCGAGAATGAAGAACTCTTCGAGTTTCGCCCGTGCCTCGAAGATCTGGGTCGCGAACTGCCGCATCTGATCGAGACGGCCGATCAGAAGGTTCGCAAAGCCTATGAAGGCGATGACGTCGCCAACCCGCAACTCTCCCTGCTGGACGAGAATGGTGCCGATGATCAGGATCACCATCATCGAGACGGTAGACGCCGTCCGGTTGAGGGCGCTGGCCAAGGCCCACCAGTCGAGGACGGGATATTGGGCGGCGAGAAGGTTCTTCGTGTAATCCTGAAGCGCCCGCGTTTCTGCCTCTATGCGGTTGTAACTATGCAGCACCGAGACATTGCTGATCGAATCGCTCACATGCGAAAACACGTTGTGGTAATGCCCTTCCACGGAAGCCTGACCTTCCTTGGTGCGGTTCATCACCATCTTGCCGATCATCCAGTAGCTGATGCTGAGAAGCACCAGCACGATGCTCATGCGCACATCCATGGAGAAGGCCGTGGGGATGAGAAGCAGCAGAGCCACCGCCGTCGCAAGATGGGTTCGCATGAACTCCAGCCAGAGGCCGAAGAGTGTCTCGCTTGCCCTCAGCAGCGTGTGTAGCGCATTGGAGGTTCCGCGCTGATGATGCCATGCCAACGGCATCGAGATGATGCGCCCGAAGGCCTCGGTCAGAAGTGAAGCACGGCGCCCGTGGGCCAGCCGGTCGGCTTCTCGGGCCACGAGAACATAAGCCACCGTATTGAAGACGCCGAAGCCCGCCCAGAGCATCAGGATCGCGGTCACCTCTCCGCCCGAGGAGATGGCGTCAATGATGCGACCGAAGAGCACCGGCTCGGCGATCGTGATCACCGCCAGCACGATGTTGGCAAGAACCACCACGGCGACCCGGAACCGGTTATCGGCCAGGTACTTCAGTGCTCTCGTATAAACTTGGAACAGCGTCACCTGCCGCTATCCTTTCCCTAATATTATCTTCATCTTCGGCTCGACGGCCTGCTTCTTGCTGGACCTTTAACTCCAGCACCATGAAGGCCCGCTGAACAATGGATAGCAAGTCGAAAAGTTCTGCACTGGCTGCTGGGGAACCTACGGCGGCTCATTCGGTTTCTGTCAGTATTACGTCGCAAAGCGCTAAATCTAGCGATTCAAATTCAACCGTTGATAACCATAGCTGCTGGATTATCAACACTTGCGGGAGATTCGCCGTCTAGGCTGGCAATCGCATTGAGCTGGGGGCAGCTTTGAGTGTTCATCTAATTGTGCAACTTCTCGTTCTTGCAGGCGAAGCGAAGACTGCAGGAGAATTGATCGGCCAACTCGAGGCCCTTCTGGGCTCTTACCGGTTCGATTTCTACGAGCTGTCACTTCGTGCAAAGCCGGAAAACGGTGAATCGGAGCATGTTCTCGCTGCGCGGATGCCGGAGAACTGGCGGCAGGTCTATGTCGCGAAGCGCTATGGTTTGGTCGATCCCGTCGCACGCATGCTGCTCGTCGCCCAGCGTCCCTTTCGGATGCGGGATGCCGCCTCACTGATGCGTAATGATCCGCGGCGGGCCCGACTCCAGCGCTTGACGCAGGATGCGATGCGGCACGGCATCCTCGACGGCTATGTCTTCCCTATCCATGGGCGGAACGGCCTGATGGGCCACATGTCGATCACTGGCCGGCCAGTCGAACTTTCACCGGTGGAGATCAGCCTCTTCGATACGGCAGCAAAACGTATCATGTGGCGGCACCTTGAGTTGCAGGGGGCGGCCTCGGAGCATGAGAAGCATGAACCGGACAGTGTCCCACTCACCCGTCGCGAACTGGAAGTCATCTCCCATCTCACTCAGGGGTTGACGTCACCGGAGATTGCCCGAACGCTGCAGATATCGAGCCACACCGTCGACTGGTACATCAATGGGCTCCAGGACAAGATGAAGGCCAAGAACCGTCAGCATGTGGTGGCCCTCGCGCTGCGCAAGGGCATCGTGATCTGACTCGGCTATTCTGAAAATGAGTAAATTGAACTTCTCCGCTTAAGCGGCTATTGCTCTTCGCAGTGCAGCAACGGCCGCGGTTGATGGAGGAGATCTACCTTGCCCATATCGAAAATACTTGTCGCCAATCGTTCCGAGATCGCCATTCGGGTGTTTCGCGCCGCCAACGAGCTTGGCATAAGGACGGTTGCGATATGGGCCGAAGAAGACAAGCTGTCGCTCCACCGGTTCAAGGCGGACGAGAGCTATCAGGTGGGCCGCGGTCCGCATCTGGAGCGGGATCTCGGGCCGATCGAGAGCTATCTCTCCATCCCGGAGATCATCAGGGTTGCGAAGCTCTCGGGCGCAGATGCCATCCATCCCGGCTATGGGCTGCTATCGGAAAGCCCGGAGTTCGTCGACGCGTGCAACGAGGCCGGTATCATCTTCATCGGTCCGACCGCCGATACCATGCGCAAGCTCGGTAACAAGGTCGCCGCACGCAATCTTGCGGTATCGGTCGGCGTGCCGGTCGTGCCGGCCACGGAACCCCTGCCGGACGACATGGCTGAAGTCGCTAGGATGGCGGCCGAAGTCGGATACCCGGTGATGCTGAAGGCGTCCTGGGGCGGTGGCGGCCGTGGCATGCGCGTCATTCGATCGGAAGCAGACCTTGCCAAGGAAGTGACGGAAGCGAAGCGTGAGGCAAAGGCGGCCTTCGGCAAGGACGAAGTCTATCTCGAGAAGCTCGTCGAGCGGGCCCGCCACGTGGAAAGCCAGATCCTTGGCGACACTCACGGCAATGTCGTCCATCTCTTCGAGCGAGACTGCTCCATTCAGCGCCGCAACCAGAAGGTCGTCGAGCGCGCTCCGGCCCCCTATCTCAGCCAAGCGCAGCGTCAGGAACTGGCCGAGTACTCCCTGAAGATTGCAAGGGCCACGAGTTATGTCGGTGCGGGCACCGTCGAGTATCTGATGGATGCTGATACCGGCAGGTTCTACTTCATCGAAGTTAACCCGCGTATTCAGGTCGAGCATACGGTGACCGAAGTTGTCACGGGCATCGACATCGTGAAGGCGCAGATCCACATCCTCGAAGGCGCGGCAATCGGTACAGCCGAGTCCGGTGTGCCGCGGCAGGAAGACATCCGCCTCAACGGCCACGCGCTGCAGTGCCGGATCACCACCGAGGATCCGGAACAGAACTTCATTCCCGACTATGGGCGCATCACCGCCTACCGTTCGGCTGCCGGTTTCGGGATCCGCCTCGATGGCGGCACCGCCTATTCAGGTGCGATCATCACCCGCTATTACGATCCGCTACTGGTGAAGGTCACGGCATCCGGCAGCACGCCGCAGGAAGCGATCAGCCGGATGGACCGGGCCCTGCGGGAATTCCGCATCCGCGGAGTCGCCACCAACCTCACCTTCCTCGAGGCGATCATCGGCCACCCGAGCTTCCGAGACAATTCCTACACGACGAAGTTCATCGACACGACGCCAGAGCTCTTTGCGCAGGTGAAGAGGCAGGACCGGGCCACGAAGTTGCTTACCTATCTTGCCGATGTCAGCGTCAACGGGCATCCGGAAGTGAAGGGGAGGCCCCTGCCGTCGCCGCAGGCCGCCAAGCCGGTTGTTCCCTATATCAACGGTCCGGTGCCGGATGGCACGAAGCAGATGCTCGACCGGCTTGGGCCAAAGGGGTTCGCCGCGTGGATCCGCAGCGAAAACCGCGTTCTGATGACCGATACGACGATGCGGGACGGGCACCAGTCGCTGCTTGCAACACGCATGCGCACCCACGATATCGCCCGAATCGCGGAAGTCTATGCCCGAGCCCTGCCGAACCTGTTCTCCCTGGAATGCTGGGGCGGCGCCACCTTCGACGTTTCGATGCGCTTCCTGACGGAGGATCCATGGGAACGGCTCGCACTGGTTCGCGAGGGAGCCCCCAATCTTCTTCTGCAAATGCTCCTGCGCGGCGCCAATGGCGTTGGCTACAAGAACTATCCCGACAATGTCGTGAAGTACTTTGTCCGGCAGGCAGCCCGCGGCGGTATCGACGTCTTCCGCGTCTTCGACTGCCTCAACTGGGTCGAGAACATGCGCGTCTCGATGGATGCGGTTCAGGAGGAGAATCGGATCTGCGAGGCCGCCATCTGCTACACGGGTGACCTGCTCAATGCGGCGCGTCCGAAGTACGATCTCAAGTACTATACCGCCCTGGCGGAGGAACTTGAGAAGGCCGGAGCCCACATCATCGCGGTCAAGGACATGGCGGGCCTCCTGAAGCCAGCGGCCGCACGCCTCCTCTTCAAGGCGCTGCGAGAGGCGACGGATCTGCCGATCCATTTCCACACGCACGACACTTCGGGCATCGCGGCAGCGACGGTACTTGCGGCCGTCGAAGCCGGCGTCGACATCGTCGATGCAGCCATGGACGCGTTTTCCGGTACGACTTCCCAGCCCTGCCTCGGGTCGATCGTCGAGGCTCTGTCGGGTATGGAACGAGATCCGGGCCTCGATCCGGAGTGGATCCGTCGGATCTCGTTCTACTGGGAAGCGGTCCGCAACCAGTACGCAGCGTTCGAGAGCGACCTCAAGGGACCGGCTTCAGAAGTCTACCTACACGAAATGCCGGGCGGGCAGTTCACTAATCTGAAGGAGCAGGCGCGCTCGCTTGGCCTCGACGCTCGTTGGCACCGGGTCGCCCAGACCTATGCAGACGCCAACCGGATGTTCGGTGATATCGTCAAGGTCACGCCCTCCTCCAAGGTGGTGGGCGACATGGCGCTGATGATGGTCAGCCAGGACCTGACGGTGGCGGATGTCGAAAACCCGGACAAGGACATTGCATTCCCGGACTCGGTTGTGTCGATGCTGAAGGGTGACCTTGGCCAGCCCCCCGGCGGTTGGCCGGAGAAGCTGCAGAAGAAGGCGCTCAAGGGTGACACGCCTTATACGGAGCGGCCGGGTTCGCTGCTTGCCGATGCCGATCTTGATGCCGAACGGATGGCGATCGAGACGAAGCTTGAACGCTCCGTCACGGATTTCGAGTTCGCTTCCTACCTCATGTACCCCAAGGTCTTCACTGACTTCGCGCAGGCGCTCGAAACCTATGGCCCGGTCTCCGTTCTGCCGACCCATGCCTATTTCTACGGTCTGGAGGACGGCGAGGAACTGTTTGCGGAGATCGAGCGCGGCAAGACGCTTGTCATCGTCAACCAAGCGACCAGCGGTACCGATGACAAGGGTATGGTCACGGTCTTCTTCGAACTGAACGGTCAGCCTCGCCGCATCAAGGTGCCGGACCGGATGCATGGTGCCTCGGGATCCGCCGTACGACGGAAAGCGGATGCTGCGGATCCCAACCACCTGGGCGCGCCGATGCCCGGCGTCATCTCCACGGTCGCTGTCTCCGCCGGCCAGACGGTCAAGGCTGGCGATGTGCTGCTGTCGATCGAGGCGATGAAGATGGAAACGGCACTGCATGCCGAGCGGGACGGCGTCGTGGCCGAACTGCTGGTAAAGGCCGGCGACCAGATCGATGCGAAAGATCTTCTCCTCGTCTACGGGGCATAAGGCCTCTCACAAGGGTGGCACGTCGAAACAAAATGTGAGGCCGCAGGAGGACTTGCGGCTTGCTATCCTAATCGATTGAAATAGATCTCGCCTCACAACGGGATCTGGATCGAATGGATATGCCCCAAAGCAGGACGGCCGGTGTGCGGCAGGCATACGTTACGCGGGAACGGGCAGGCGTCGCGCTGCTGTTCCTGATGAACGGCTTTTTCGTGGGTGCCTGGGCGCCGAAGATCCCGGAATTTGCGAGCCGGCTGGGCCTGACGGAGAGCGCGCTGGGTGTGATGATCCTCGTCTTCGGACTCGGCTCGCTGGTAATGATGCCGATAGCCGGCGCCCAGATTGCTCGCTTTGGTTCCAGCACCGTATCCCGGATCACCGCACTGCTTGCCGTGCCGACGCTTCTGTTCCTGACCTGGGTCGGCAGCATCTGGTCGGGAGCCGTCGCCATCTTTCTCTTTGGCGGCCTGATCGGTGCGATGGATGTGGCGATGAACGCCAATGCCGTTGCGGTAGAGAAGCACATGCGCCGGGCGATCATGTCGTCCTGCCATGCCTTCTGGAGCCTGGGGGGCCTTCTCGGCGCCGCCACAGGTGGCTTCCTGATCGAACGAATGGGGGTTACCGGCCATGTGATCCTCGTCACGATCGCTGCTGCGCTGATGCTTGCCTTCGCCTGGCCCATGGTCTTGCGGGACGCTCCCCATCCGGAAGAGGTGCATGAGCGGTTGCGGTTGCCGAGAACTGCGCTGCCCTGGTTGCTCGGCCTGATGGCCCTCTTCTGCATGATCCCGGAAGGAGCCGTCATCGACTGGAGTGCGCTCTACCTTCGCCAGGAACTGGGCTCCTCCGTCACCGCCTCCGGATTCGCGTTTGCGGCCTTCTCGCTGACCATGGCGATTATGCGGTTCGCGGGAGATCTCGTCCGGGACAGGTTCGGAGCTGTGCGGACGCTGCGAGTCTGTGCCGTGATTTCCGTCACAGGCCTGCTGCTTGCCGGACTGGCTCCGAGCGCCGATACCGCCATCCTCGGATTTGCACTCGCGGGCATCGGGATTTCCAACCTCGTGCCGATCGTCTTCTCGGCGGCCGGAAACCTTCCCGGATTGCGGCCGGGCGTCGGCCTTTCCGTCGTCACCACCATGGGGTATTCGGGCATCCTTCTTGCGCCGTCGGCCATCGGGTTCATCGCCGAGTACAGCGGGCTTGCCATGATATTCGCCGCGCTCTCTGTGCTGCACCTGGTCGTATTGATGTTGTCGCCGCTGGCGCGCCATGCAGACGGGGTGCGTCACGACTGAAATCGCAAGAGCCGCATCGGTGGACAATGCCGCGAGGTTGACATTGGCAAGGGCATCCTCCACCTGAAGGGCAGGTTTTCAGACGCGAGAGCTTTATGTCCACACCGCTTGAATATGATCCGAAGCCACGCCGGGCGACCGTGGCAGTCGATGTCGGCGGTGTGATTGTCGGCGGTGGTGCTCCCGTCGTCGTCCAGTCGATGACAAATACCGACACGGCCGACATTGATGCGACCGTGGCGCAGGTTGCTGCACTCCATGCGGCAGGGTCGGAGATCGTGCGCATCACCGTCGATCGCGACGAGAGCGCCGCAGCCGTGCCGAAGATCCGGGAGCGCCTGCTGCGTCTCGGCATGGACGTGCCGCTGGTGGGAGACTTCCACTATATCGGCCACAAGCTTCTGGCCGATCATCCCGCCTGTGCGGAGGCACTTGCCAAGTATCGGATCAATCCCGGCAATGTCGGGTTCAAGGACAAAAAGGACAAGCAGTTCGCCGACATCATCGAGATGGCGATCCGCTACGACAAGCCGGTCCGCATCGGGGTCAACTGGGGCTCACTCGACCAGGATCTCCTGACAACGTTGATGGACCGGAACGCCGCGGAAGGCTCGCCCATGTCCGCGCGCCAGGTCATGCACGAGGCGATCGTGCAATCGGCGCTGATCTCGGCCGAACTCGCCGAGAACATCGGCCTGCCACGCAACCGCATCATTCTCTCGGCGAAGGTCAGCCAGGTACAGGACCTGATTGCCGTCTATTCCATGCTGGCGGAACGCTCGAACCATGCGCTTCACCTTGGGCTTACCGAGGCGGGTATGGGCTCCAAGGGTATCGTCGCCTCGTCGGCGGCCATGGGCTATGTCCTGCAGCACGGGATCGGCGACACGATCCGCGTTTCGTTGACGCCGGAGCCGAACGGTGACCGTACCCGCGAGGTGCAGGTCGCGCAGGAACTGCTTCAGGTCATGGGCTTCCGCCAGTTCATCCCAGTGGTGGCCGCTTGCCCCGGCTGCGGCCGCACCACATCGACCGTGTTCCAGGAGCTCGCCCAGCGCATCCAGGAGGATATCCGCAAGAACATGCCCGTCTGGCGGGAGAAATATCCGGGTGTCGAGGCGCTCAACGTTGCGGTGATGGGCTGCATCGTCAACGGTCCAGGTGAAAGCAAGCATGCCGATATCGGGATTTCCCTGCCTGGCACTGGGGAAACTCCCGCCGCTCCGGTCTTTATCGACGGTCGGAAGGCCCTGACCCTGCGCGGGCCGGACATCGCCGCGGATTTCGAAAGACTGGTCATCGATTATATCGAGCAGCGGTTCGGTCAGCGATCCGCTGCTGAATGACAAGCGGCTGTCCCGCAATCGCCGCAATCTGTGGTAAATGACCTTTCATCACAGACGACGGGGACTTCGATTCGCATGATCAAGAAGCTTGCATTCGTCGCGCTTGCCGCGACCTACCTTTCCGCCTGCACCACGACCGATCCCTATACGGGTCAGCAGAAGGTTTCCAACACCGCCGGTGGAGCCGCCATTGGGGCCGGTCTCGGTGCCCTCACCGGGCTTGCGGTCGGCGGTGACGGGAAAGGTGCGCTGATCGGCGCCGCAGTGGGCGGTCTCGCCGGCGGGGCCATCGGCAACTATATGGACCAGCAGGAGGCGGAACTGCGTGCGCAGTTGCAGGGTACCGGGGTTTCCGTGACCCGCATGGGCGATCGCATCGTTCTCAACATGCCGTCCAACGTTACCTTCGCGACGGACCAGGACCAGGTGATCCCGCCTTTCTATCCGACACTGGATTCGGTGGCGATCGTGCTGAACAAGTTCAACCGGACGCTGATCGACGTCAACGGCCATACGGATTCGACCGGCAGCCTTGCGCACAACCAGGGCCTGTCCGAGCGACGTGCCGCTTCGGTTGCCAACTACCTCGGAAGCCGTGGTGTCGACCAGCGTCGTATATCGACCCTCGGTTTTGGCCCGTCGCAGCCGGTAGCTTCGAATGCTACGCCGGAAGGGCGGGCACAGAACCGCCGCGTTGAAGTGCTGATCGCGCCGATCACCCGCTGAGGAAAATTCCTGGCGAGCCTCACAGGCGGCTCGTCAGGAGCTTCAGTCCGGCAAAGCAGTAGACGGCAGACATTGCGCCCTCGATCCAGCGGCGGGCGGCCCTGTAGACGCGTAGCGCCTGCGATGTCGAGAACAGGATCGCATAGCCGGTGAAGATCAGCAGGCCCGAGGCCAGGCATCCGCCGATAATGACGGCGATCGCGGTGCCGGGCGCGCCCGGCGGTAGCCCAAGTGAGATGATGGCCAGCCAGGCGAAGATCGCCTTCGGATTGGTCACGTGGATGGCGTAGCCGCGCAGGAAGAGTTGGCGCGAGCTGCGGTCTGAACTCCGCACCAGCGAAGGCAGGTCCTCTTCCTTCAGGCTTGCCGCGCGAAATGCCTTCCAGCCGAGATAGAGAAGATAGAGGCCGCCCGCAATCTTCAGGATCTCGAGGGCAAGTGCATAGTGGCGAAGCAGGGCGGCCATGCCCATGGCAGCGGAAATGGCCCATGTGGCGGAGCCGAGACTGATCCCGAGCGCGGTTATCAGGCCCGCTTTTCTGCCTTGCGCGATGGCCGTTCCGATGATGGTGAAGACTGCGGGGCCTGGACTTAGGACGGCAACGAGATAGGCGACATAAGCTGGCCAGATCTGCGGGAGATAGGCGATCACGTCCCCCATTCTCCCGCCCTCAGCTCTTTCGCTCTGCAATGAAACGCGCCGTCTGCTGCAGCGTGTTTGCCCGCGAGCCGAAATGGGCAAGCAGCCCGATAGCCTCCTCCGTCAGGGCCGCGAGGCGCTCCTCGGCCCAATCGGCACCCTTCAAGGCCACGAGCGTTGCCTTGCCCCGGGCCGCGTCCTTGCCGGTTGCCTTGCCCAGGGTCGTTGCATCGGCCTTTACGTCAAGAAGGTCGTCCGCGAGCTGGTAAGCAAGCCCGATCTTCTGCCCGAAGGTCCTTAGGCGCTGGCGATCTTCCATATCCGCGCCGGCGATGATGGCACCGGCTTCGCAGGCAAAGCGCAACAGTGCACCCGTTTTCATGGCCTGCAGGGTCTGTATCCCGGCTTCGTCGGGAGCCGAATTCTCGGCAGCCAGATCAAGTGACTGGCCACCGGCCATGCCGCCCATGCCGGATGCCCGCGACAGAGACAGCACGAGCTGGATCTTCTGTCTGTCGGCAAGCCTCGTTTCCGGCGCGGCTATGATGTCGAAGGCGTAGGTCAGCAGGCTGTCCCCTGCCAGGATCGCGGAGGCTTCGTCGAAGGCCCTGTGGACCGTTGGCCTGCCGCGCCGCGTGTCGTCATTGTCCATCGAGGGCAGGTCGTCGTGGATCAGCGAGTAGCAATGCACGCATTCCAGCGCAGAGCCCACGCGCGCCGCGACCTGTGGGTCCCCGCCAAGAAGCGCCGAGCTTTCCTGCACGAGAAAGGGCCGCAGCCGCTTGCCGCCATCGAGGGTGCCATGTCGCATCGCCGCCAGAAGTGGTGCGGGGCGCGCGATCTCGTCAGGCAGGCAGTTGCCGGAGAGCAGGGAGACGAGAAGGGCCTCCGTCCGCTTGGCACTCTCGCCCAGATGCTGTTCGAATGAGACGGTCGATATTGTCATTCCGGTTGTTTGGCACGGGTCGTGACGGACTTCAACTTCGGCTTTGGCACCGCAAACGCCAATCGGTCAATTTGCTGGTCTTTGACCGCACCAAACGTTAAGAAGCGGCCGAATGAAGAGGTGAAATCAGCTGTGAGATCCGAGGAACAGGCAGGAGAGGGAGGCGAAGGCTTGCATCGTAGCCGTGGGCTCTCGCTCGCTCGTTTTCTACGCCGACTTGTCCTGATCGGACTGGTGGCATTGGCGGTTCCCTACGTGCTCATTCTTGCCTATGCGTCGCCGGTCGTGCATCCCGTCTCCACGCTCATGCTGGCGGATCTCGTGACCCTGAAGGGCTACGATCGCAGGTGGGTCAGCCTGGATAACATTTCCCCCAATCTCGTCCGCTCGGTGATGATGTCGGAGGACGGGCAGTTCTGCCGCCATGGCGGGGTCGACTGGGGAGAGATGAAGGCGGTCGTGCAGGAGGCGCTCGAAGGCGAGACAACCCGCGGTGCGAGCACCATCCCCATGCAAACTGTCAAGAACCTGTTCTTGTGGAATGGCCGCTCCTTCATTCGCAAGGCTCTGGAGATGCCGCTGGCGATCGCCGCCGACTTTGTCTGGTCGAAGCCGAGGACGATGGAGATCTACCTCAATGTCGCCGAATGGGGCCCGGGCATCTACGGAGCGGAGGCTGCCGCGCAACACCATTTCGGCGTGCCGGCAAGCAAGCTGACGCGCCAACAGGCAGCACTGCTCGCGGCAGCACTCCCCAACCCGATCACCCGAGTTGCCGGCAAGCCGGGCCCCGGCATGCGGCGCATCGCGGGGGTCGTGGAGCGGCGGGCGCGGAATGCAGGCGATTACATCACCTGCATTTATGAATGAGGTTCAGGCTTTTCATTGGTCGCGGCTGCTGATGGCCGCTAGACTTTGTGGGCCGCACGGAGGACCCCCATGGAAGAGCTTACCCTTTACATCGGAAACAAGAACTATTCCTCCTGGTCGTTTCGGCCATGGATTGCCCTGACGGCGGCCGGTGTCCCCTTCAGGGAGCATCTCATCCCGTTCGACTTCCCGGCCGGGAATCCTCTGTTTCGCGACATCTCGCCAACGGGACGCGTTCCGGTCCTTCATCATGGATCGCTGCGGATATGGGAGTCGCTCGCCATCATAGAGTATGCTGCAGAACTGTTTCCAGACGTGGCTCTGTGGCCGGCCCGGCGCGAAGATCGGGCCGTGGCGCGATCGATTTCGGCAGAGATGCTTTCGGGCTTCAGGGCGCTGCGCGGCGCCTGCCCGATGAACATTCGCCGCGAGAAGCGAAGGATCCCTCTTCCCGACGGGGTCATGGAGGATGTCGAACGGATCTCGGCGATCTGGAAGGAATGCTGCGAGAACTCCGGGGGGCCGTATCTTTTCGGGTCGTTTTCGGCAGCCGACGCGATGTTTGCGCCGGTGGTCAATCGTTTCGACGTCTATGACCTGACGCAAGACGCGAAGGTGCTTGCTTACATGGAGGCGGTGAAGTCTCATCCCGCCTGGATCCGATGGTGCGAAGGCGCCCTGGAGGAGACCTGGATCGTTCCGGAAGACGAAGCTTGAGACGCGTGACGGAAATTTTGCGACAGGGACTGGTCAAGCGGGCGATCAGCATGTATAAGCCGGCCCAATTTCCGAGATTGAGGGATGTCCAGTTCGGCTAGAGTTCCGGCCGACGACATGCCTTGCACGAAGTGGAGTAGCGAGAATGGCTGTACCGAAGAGAAAAACAAGCCCGTCGAAACGCGGTATGCGCCGTTCGGCCGACGCGCTGAAGGCCTCGACCTATGTCGAAGACAAGAATTCCGGCGAGCTTCGCCGTCCGCATCACATCGACCTCAAGACCGGCATGTATCGCGGTCGCCAGGTTCTGACGCCGAAGGAAAGCGCATAAGCGTCTTTCTCTCGATCTGTTCGTAAAAGAGGCCGGTCAATCCGGCCTTTTTTCGTTGCGCGAGAGATGCGTTTTCGCGGGATCAGAGCTTGTCCAGTCTGCTCTGCAGGTTCCGAAGTTGCTCCTTCAGTTCCTCCAGATCCTTGGCTTCGGACTTTTTGGAAGCGCTGCCTGCCGCCTCGCTGCCGAAGGGCGAGAACATCTGCATCGCCTGGCGGAACATCTCTGTATTCCGCCGAACCTGCTCTTCCATGAGTTGCATTGGCGCCTGAAGATTCTTTGTAAGCGGGCTTTCCCCCAACGCACGCGTCATCTGTTCGCGCATCTGCGCCTGCTGGTCGGTGAAGGCCTGCATCGAGTGCTCGAGGAATGTCGGGACGACCATCTGCATCTGGTCGCCATAGTAGGAGATCAACTGGCGCAGGAAGGAGATCGGCAACAGGGTGTTGCCTGTCTTGGACTCCTGCTCGAAGATGATCTGGGTCAGCACCGAGTGGGTGATATCCTCCCCCGTCTTAGCGTCCTGGACGGTGAACTCCTCGCCCTTCTTGACCATCTTCGCGAGGTCTTCCAGCGTGACGTAGGTGCTGGTGCCGGTATTGTAGAGACGCCGGTTGGCGTACTTCTTGATAACGGTATCGCCTTCGGTCTTGGCCATTCTCATCTCCTCGCTCCGTCCAAGCTCCCTGCCGGAAGAGCTCTCCCCGGGCAAATGTAAGCCCAAACGAAGCAGCCTGACAACGTGTTTTTGTGCGCCGCGGGGAGGCGGTTTGCTGCGCAAAAACAAGCTGTCAAACGTCAACTCTTCATCCGATCAAAGTTGCAGGTAAGCCTGTTTGACTTCGTACCGAAGCTTTGTCACTGTTTCAGCAAAATGGAAATGACGAGGAGACGTCCGTGACCAACCCTTCCATCGTAATCGCCTCGGCTGCCCGCACCGCCGTTGGCTCGTTCAACGGCGCGTTCGCAAACGTGCCGGCGCATGAACTGGGAGCCGCCGTGATCAAGGGCGCTCTCGATCGCGCCAAGGTCGATGCCGCCGAAGTGGACGAAGTCATTCTCGGTCAGGTTCTGCCTGCAGGTGAGGGCCAGAACCCCGCACGCCAGGCTGCGATGAAGGCAGGCGTCCCCCAGGAGGCGACCGCCTGGGGCGTCAACCAGCTCTGCGGCTCAGGTCTTCGCGCCGTCGCGCTCGGCATGCAGCAGATCGCTCTCGGAGATGCCAGGATCGTCGTCGCCGGTGGGCAGGAATCCATGTCGATGGCGCCGCACTGCGCCCATCTGCGCAACGGCGTGAAGATGGGCGACATGAAGATGATCGACACGATGATCAAGGACGGCCTGACCGACGCCTTCTATGGCTATCACATGGGGATCACGGCCGAGAACGTCGCCCGTCAGTGGCAGTTGTCGCGCGACGAGCAGGACCAGTTCGCCGTCCAGTCGCAGAACAAGGCGGAAGCCGCGCAGGCTGCCGGACGGTTCAAGGATGAGATCGTTCCCTTCGTGGTTAAGGGGCGCAAGGGCGATGTTACGGTCGATACCGACGAGTACATCCGCGCCGGAGCAACCCTCGACAACATGGCGAAGCTTCGCCCGGCCTTCGACAAGGAGGGTACGGTGACCGCCGGCAATGCCTCTGGTATCAATGATGGTGCCGCCGCTGCCGTCCTGATGACGGAAGAGGAGGCGAGCCGCAGAGGTATCCAGCCGCTCGTGCGGATCGTCTCCTGGGCGACGGCCGGCGTCGATCCGCAGATCATGGGGACGGGACCCATTCCATCCTCGAGGAGAGCGCTGGAGAAGGCAGGGTGGAAGCCGCAGGACCTGGACCTGGTTGAGGCGAACGAGGCTTTCGCTGCCCAGGCTTGCGCCGTCAACAAGGAACTCGGTTGGGATACGGCAATCGTCAATGTCAACGGCGGCGCCATCGCGATCGGTCATCCGATCGGCGCCTCGGGTGCGCGCATTCTCAATACGCTTGTCTTCGAGATGAAGCGGCGTGGCGCACGAAAGGGCCTGGCCACGCTCTGCATCGGGGGCGGCATGGGTGTTGCCATGTGCCTGGAGGCGATGTGACGGGCGACGGCTGCCGCAACCGACGCGGCGGCCGGTCTGACTAATTCTGCGCGGGCTCGCGAGGGCTGCTTGAAGGTGCAACGGAGGAGAGCTGCATGAGTAGGGTTGCATTGGTTACGGGGGGGACGCGCGGGATAGGAGCAGCCATATCGGTCGCGCTTGCCGCCGCCGGATTTCGCGTTGCCGCCAGTTTTGCGGGAAACGAGGAGAAGGCGAAGGCCTTCGGCGAAGAGACTGGTATCCCCGTCTTCAAATGGGACGTCTCCAACTATCAGGAATGTGCGGACGGTGTCGCCCGCATCGAGGCTGAGATCGGTCCGGTCGAAGTCCTCGTCAACAATGCTGGGATTACGCGCGACGGGATGTTCCACAAAATGACGCCCGAGCAGTGGAACGAGGTCATCGGCACGAACCTCACCGGCTTGTTCAACATGACCCATCAGGTCTGGGGCGGCATGCGTGATCGCGGGTTCGGACGCATCATTAACATCTCGTCGATCAACGGCCAGAAGGGACAGATGGGTCAGGTCAACTACTCCGCCGCGAAGGCAGGCGATCTCGGCTTCACGAAGGCGCTCGCGCAGGAAGGGGCTGCCAAGAACATCACCGTCAACGCCATCTGCCCAGGCTATATCGGCACAGACATGGTGAAAGCGGTACCGGAAAAGGTCCTGAACGAGCGGATCATCCCGCAGATTCCGGTTGGCCGACTGGGCGAACCCGAAGAAATCGCCCGTTGCGTGGTCTTCCTCGCGTCAGACGACGCAGGTTTCATTACGGGATCGACCATGACCGTGAATGGGGGGCAATACTTCGCCTGATACCCGCCTGGCAGGCAAAACGAAAAGCGGCGCCGGGTAACCGACGCCGCTTTTTTTTCCAGAAGGTGCCAGTTAGCGGCAGCGTGCTTCGTAGGTCCGGCCGTAGCGATCCCGATAGACGCAGTAGCCCGAGCGCTCCTGGGATGCGCCCACCAGCGCGCCGACCGCGCCACCTGCGACCGCGCCGACCGCTGCGCCACCCCAGCTGTTCGTTGCAAGGCCGCCGACAACAGCGCCCGTACCGGCACCGATGGCCGTGCCGCGTTCCGTGGACGTGCAGGATGCGAGAGAGCCGATGAGGGCGGCGGCGAGCAAGATCTTCTTCATGATTTTTCCTTCCCGATTTGACGACGCTTTACTAGATCCTGCCCATGAGCAGGAGGATTATGACGATGACCAGGATGAGCCCGAGACCTCCTGACGGTCCGTAGCCCCAGCCGCGGCTGTAACCCCAATTCGGCAAAGCGCCAATCAGGAGCAGTATCAGGATTACCAGCAACACCGTACCGAGCATGCTATTCTCCGATCCAACATTCAGGATGCGGGAACAAACGCATCTTCTACCGTTTTGTTCCGAGGCATCAATGGGCGGGAAAGCAATTTGTTCCAGACCGGCGCGAGGAACGCACACGCGGCCATAAGCAGCGTGAGAACATAACAGCATCCGAGCGAGTCAGCGATTCGTCGCCAATTTGTTCCGCTTTGTTCATGACAACCTTGCAAAACAGCGGGACAGGCACGCTGGCGTCTTGCCATGCCGGCTCGCGATTGCCATGTCTGGGGCGCTGGTGACGCGTGCTCCGGCACTCACCATGTACGGATACGGATTTGAATTTCCATCCCATGATCCTCAGCGGCCGCGGTGTTACCGCCGTTCTCGGCCCCACCAATACCGGAAAGACCCACTATGCGATCGAACGGATGGTGGCCCACGGCAGCGGTGTGATCGGCCTGCCGTTGAGACTTCTTGCTCGCGAAGTCTACACACGCGTGGTGGAGAAGGTCGGGACAAACGCGGTCGCGCTGGTGACCGGCGAGGAAAAGATCAGCCCGCCGAATGCCCGGTTTTCTGTCTGCACCGTCGAAGCGATGCCGCGGGAAACGAATGCTGCATTCGTCGCGATCGATGAGGTGCAGCTGGCTGCCGATCTCGAGCGCGGGCACATCTTCACCGATCGCATCCTGCATCTGCGAGGTCGCGAGGAGACGCTGCTTCTCGGCGCCGGCACGATGCGGCCGATCCTGGAACGCATCCTGCCCGGCATCACGATCGTCGAGCGCCCACGGATGTCGCAACTTTTCTATGCGGGCCAGAAAAAGATCACCCGGCTCCCGCAGCGATCGGCCATCGTGGCGTTCTCGGCCGACGAGGTTTACGCGATTGCCGAACTGATACGCCGTCAGCGGGGTGGCGCCGCGGTCGTTCTCGGGGCGCTCAGCCCGCGCACCCGCAACGCCCAGGTCGGGCTCTA
This sequence comes from Pseudorhizobium flavum, assembly GCF_902502825.2. The sequence continues at coordinate 3,505,454 of NZ_LR723670.1, read as the reverse complement.
CCAGGAAGGTGATGTCGAATATCTGGTGGCGACCGATGCCATCGGCATGGGCCTCAATCTGGATGTCGATCATGTTGCCTTCGCCCAGGACCGCAAGTTCGACGGTTTTCAGTTCAGGCATCTCACGCCCGGTGAGATGGGCCAGATAGCCGGCCGAGCCGGCCGCCATCTCCGCGATGGCACGTTCGGCGTGACAGGTCAGGTTCCGCCGCTCGACGACGAGCTTGTCGAGCGGATCGAGAGCCATGAGTTCCAGGAGGTCAAAGTCCTGCAGTGGCGGTCGAAGGCGCTCGACTTTTCGTCGCTCCGGGATCTGCGTGAAAGCCTGGAAGTGGCTCCCACTGTTCCTGGCCTCACCCGCGCCCTGCCCGCCACCGACAGCCGGGCTCTGGAGCACCTCTGCCGCTATCCCGAGATCCTGGATATCTCCACGACGCCGGCGCGGGTCGAAAAGCTCTGGGAGGCTTGCGCGCTCCCGGACTACCGTCGAATTGCGCCGGCGCAGCATGCGGACCTCATTTCGACTCTTTTCTTCGATCTTGTGCGTCGCGGAACCGTGAATGAGGAATTCATGGCCGAGCAGGTGAAGCGCGCTGACCGCACGGATGGTGAAATCGATACCTTGTCGGCGCGGATCGCGCAGATCCGCACGTGGACTTACGTCTCGAACCGCCCGGGCTGGCTGACTGATCCGACACACTGGCAAGAAAAGACCAGGGAAATTGAGGACAGGCTGTCGGACGCGCTACATGAACGGTTGACGAAACGCTTTGTTGACCGCAGGACATCTGTGCTCATGAGGCGCCTGAGAGAGAATGCGATGCTGGAAGCAGAAATCAGTGTGAATGGCGATGTCTTCGTAGAAGGACATCACGTCGGGCAGTTGGCCGGATTCCGGTTTACGCCGGTATCGGGCGCTGAAGGTCCCGATGCGAGGGCTGTCCAGGCGGCGGCACAGAAGGCTCTGGCGCTCGAGTTCGAGGCGCGGGCGGCACGCCTTTTCGCGTCCGGCAACAGCGATCTTGCGATCGGCTCGGATGGCTTCGTCCGCTGGCTGGGTGATCCGGTTGCGCGCCTTGCGGCGAGCGATCACGTGATGCGGCCGCGCGTCATCCTGCTTTCCGATGAGCAACTGACCGGCAATGCACGCGATCATGTCCTCGCTCGAATCGAGCGGTTCGTGAACCATCATATCGCGACTGTGCTTAAGCCTCTCGATGATCTCTCCCGCGCCGAAGACCTCCAGGGCCTTGCCAAGGGACTGGCGTTCCAACTGGTCGAAAACCTCGGTGTCATGTTCCGCCGCGATGTCGCGGACGACGTGAAGTCGCTCGACCAGGACGCCCGCGCTTCCATGCGCCGCTACGGCATCCGCTTCGGCGCGTATCATATCTTCATGCCGGCGCTCCTGAAGCCAGCCCCGGCAGAACTCATTACCCTGCTTTGGGCGCTCAAGAACGACGGCTTGGACAAGCCGGGCTACGGCGAACTCATTCCGGCACTGGCTGCCGGCCGGACGTCCGTTGTTGCCGATCCAGGCTTTGAGCGCACCTTCTACAAGCTCGCCGGCTTCCGCTTCCTCGGAAAGCGTGCCGTGCGCGTGGACATTCTGGAGCGTCTGGCGGACCTCATACGTCCGCTCCTGCAGTGGAAGCCCGGCACATCACCCCGTCCGGAGGGCGCCTATGACGGGCGCCGCTTCATGACGACCACGTCGATGCTCTCCATCCTGGGAGCAACTCCCGACGACATGGAGGAAATCCTCAAGGGTCTCGGCTATCGCGCCGATACCGTGACTGCAGAAGAGGCGGCATCGTTCCTGGCGGCACAGGATCCCGCTCCGGCATCGGAAGCTACGGCAGAGGCGCAGGCGGAAACTGCTGAAAAGACCGAGGATGCTGCCGATGAAAGCGCGTCCCCCGGTAATGAACCAGTCACCGAAGCCCCGGTCGAGGGTCCCGTGGCGGAGCCTGAAGCCGCCGCTGCCGAGGCTAACGAAGGCGGAGCGGCTGCTGCAGCCGAGCCCGAGGCTCCGAAGCCTGTACTGCTATGGCGTCCAGCGGGACGCAACGAGAACCAGCGTGCCGGCCGCCCGCAACAGGGAGAGCGTCGTCACGGCCGCGATGAGCAGCGTGGCGAGGGCCGCGGACAGGGCGAGCGGGAGGCCAAGGGGCCGGGACGCTCCAATCGTCGTCCGGACGGCAAGCCTGGCCGCGGTAACCGCCCTGAGCGGGGTGAGCGCCCCGACCGCGGCAAAGCGCCGCAGCCCGCGCGGTTTGAGGCGAAGCCGCCGCGCAAGGAGAAGCCGGTGGATCCGGATTCACCCTTCGCCAAGCTGGCCGCGCTGAAGGAACAGATGAAGAAGTAGGCTGCCATGGACGAAGAAGGTCCTCGGGAAGGTTCGCGCCAGCGCATCGACAAGTGGCTCTTCTTCACGCGCATGGTGAAGTCGCGCTCGTTCGCCCAATCGCTGATCGCCGCAGGCGCAGTGACCTTGAACGGCGAAACGGTTGTCCAGCCTGGCTGCCTCGTTCGTCCCGGAGACAAGGTCGGGCTTGCGCTGGAGCGGCGCGACGTCCTGCTGCTCGTGCGCGACGGCGGCGATCGTCGCGGGCCGTTCGCGGAGGCGCGGCTCCTCTATTCCGACATTTCCGAGACCCTCGGCCCACAGAGGCCGCTGACGCCTTTCGAGCGCGCCCAGAGGCGTCCTCGACCGTGAGTATCGGGCGTATCGGCATTGCGCGAGCGGCCGCACACCAAGGAGAATAATGCTCCTCCCTGATCCGTTTCCGGAGAAGGTTTATCCTTGCTAAGCGTCGGGAAAGGTCTTACCTCACAGACCGACGCGCAGGGGTTGCGCCGGGGCGGCCGCAAAGGCCGCGATGGCCTCTCGTCTGTGCCGGCGAGCGGCCAATCTCCCAAGGCCGAGCCCGCCAGACCGCAATTCTGGAGTGCTGCATGACCTACGTGGTGACTGACAACTGTGTTCGCTGCAAATATACCGATTGCGTGGAGGTTTGCCCCGTCGACTGTTTCTATGAGGGCGAGAACTTTCTCGTCATTCATCCGGACGAATGCATCGATTGCGGAGTCTGCGAACCTGAATGCCCGGCTGAGGCCATCAAGCCCGACACCGAGCCTGGTCTCGACAAGTGGCTGAAGGTGAATGCCGAATACGCCCAGATCTGGCCGAACATCACGGTGAAGCGCGAGCCGATGCCAGAGGCCAAGGAAATGGATGGAGTTGCTGGCAAGTTCGACCAGTATTTCTCGCCGGAGCCTGGAAAGGGCGACTGAAGCTGGTGCCGCGCGGTCGGTGTGCCTGTCATTTGGGCAGCTAGGTCAGCGTGCCGCCACGGCGCGCATAAAAGCAAATAATTGATTTCCGCACTTTTTTGTGGTAGACAGGGATCACTGTTCCACGAGCGGCACAAGCGTGCCCAAAAAACATCACGAAAGTTACAGATCATCCGACGCGGTTTCCGTGACATTCCCATAATGTGTTTGTCGTCGTTTATCGCGGTGGAGGTTCTTTTCGCGCACGTTGGTCGGACCAGTATCGAGTGACCCGACGGTTTCCCCCGTCTCATCCGGGCCTGCCTGACCCGGCCCCGGTCGTACACCGGGTGCGTAACAGGGAGTTTGTGAAACGTATGACGACCCAGCAGAAAAAATCTTCGGCACGCCAGGGCTTCAAGACCGGTGAAGCGATCGTTTACCCGGCACATGGCGTAGGTATGATTACCGCCATCGAAGAGCAGGAAGTGGCGGGCATGAAGCTCGAGCTTTTCGTGATCGACTTCGAGAAGGACAAGATGCGGCTCAAGGTGCCAGTGGCTAAGGCCGTCAGCATCGGCATGCGCAAGCTCTCCGAGACTGACTTTGTCGAGCGGGCGCTCAAGGTGGTCCAGGGCAAGGCCCGCGTAAAGCGCACCATGTGGTCGCGCCGCGCCCAGGAGTATGACGCAAAGATCAACTCCGGAGACCTGATCTCCATCGCGGAGGTCGTGCGTGACCTTTACCGCGCGGAGAACCAGCCGGAACAATCCTATTCGGAGCGCCAGCTCTATGAAGCTGCCCTCGATCGGATGGCGCGGGAGATTGCAGCGGTCAACAAGATGTCCGACACAGAAGCGGTCCGTCTGGTCGAGGTAAACCTCGCCAAGGGCCCGAAGCGCGGCAAGGTCGTTGAGGAAGAAGAGTCACAGGACGAAGCCGCATAAGCTTCGGCTGCATCGTAACTACAAGAAACCCGGCCATTGCGCCGGGTTTTTTTATTGGAACTTTTTTTCGCGCAGGACGTTAACCCGCCGGAACGGCGACAACTGTCGCGTCTGCAAGACGCTTCAAGAACCGCTCCTCAAAACAGGAAATAGGGGCCAGCCGCCAGATGGCAAGGCCTTTTGGGAACGAAGAGGGGACGAGGAAGGCGGAGTGGGTAATTCGTGGCGGCGGCCGCGGCACCATCTGACTGTCATTCTTGTCGAAGCCAGCCAACGTCACGGAGAAGACACGATGAAAGCCATGTCTGCGGACCGCAATATGATCAAGATTGCAATGTCAGCTCCCTATCTGGCCAGAGACGAGGAGCGCAATCTCGCGGTCCGGTGGAAGGATGACCAGGACCAGGATGCTCGCAACCAGATCGCTCTTGCCCATATGCGGCTCGTCATCGCCATGGCTTCCAAGTTCCGCGGCTTCGGCCTGCCGATGAGTGACCTCGTTCAGGAAGGTTACGTCGGGCTTCTGGAGGCGGCCGCCCGCTTCGAACCGGCCCGCGATGTCCGGTTCTCTACCTATGCCAGCTGGTGGATTCGCGCCTCGATGCAGGACTATATCCTTCGCAACTGGTCAATCGTCCGCGGTGGAACGAGCTCCGCCCAGAAGGCGCTGTTCTTCAACCTTCGCCGGCTGCGTGCGAAGCTCGCACGTGGCGACAGCAACCTTACATCGCGCGCTATCCATGAGGAAATTGCTGTTGCGCTCGGCGTAAGTGTCGCGGACGTTCAGACTATGGACGCCCGTTTGTCGGGCAATGACGCCTCACTTCAGGCACCCTCCATAGCCGGCGATGCAGACAGCGGCGAGCGGCTGGACATGCTTGCCAGCGGCGAACCCCTTCCCGACGAGCAGGTCTCGGGCATGATCGACGGCGAGCGGCGCATGCGTTGGCTACACGGAGCTCTCACCAAGCTGAATGACCGCGAGAAGAAGATCATCCGGGCTCGCCGGCTGACGGACGAAGGAGCAACGCTTGAGGCGCTTGGTGCCGAACTCGGCATTTCAAAGGAACGCGTGCGCCAAATCGAAAGCCGCGCCATGGAAAAGCTGAAGTCGGCGCTGGTCTCCGCAAATCCCCAGATGGCAGCCTGCTAAGCTGCCAAGGGATTATTCCGATACGATCTTGAACCGCTGACCCGGCGAGACTGCAGCGCCAGCCGGGAGTGCGTTGATCACCCGGAAAAGGTCCAGCTTCCGGTTGGTTCCCATCATTCGCGCCGCCATGGTCGCAAGCGTATCCTGTGAGCCTGCAGTTACCACCCTCACACGCAATGGTTTGAGGGACGCAATTTCCTGGGGCGTCATCTTCCTGAAGCTTGACTTAAGCACGGTGGAAACCGTTTCCAGTGCCGGGCTACCCTTCGGAACGGCGGTGAGGAAGCGAAAGATCTGGTCATCGATCCGAATCACGGTGACGTCAAAATCCCAACGCTCCGCCGAGGCGCGGGCCGTGGCTGCCGGAAGTCCGTTAACGCTGGCCATCCGCACCGTTTCCGGTTTGAGACCGGCGACCCAGCCGCTGGTGAGGTAGTTGGTCAGGCTGGTCGTGTCACCGGCGTCGACGCCATCGAAACGGATTGCGGTCTCGCCGGGGCCGGTCGCAAGGACGGCATCCACCTTGTTGTCGATCTGGAAATCCTTCGGCACCTCAAAGCGTATGCCGAGGCTCCCGTGCAGGAATGTCTGTCCGCGAACGAAGCCTTCTTCCGGGCTGTCACCGAAGAGAAGCCCGTCGATGCCCGCGAGATAGTAGTCCCGGCCGCGGTCGCCGACGGTGCCTTCCATGCCTTGTGCGCGAGCGTGACGACGGGCGAGGTCGACCCGCTGGGGCGCATTCGGGTGGCTCGACAGGAAGTCCAGGCTCTGATCGCTGTCCGGATCGACCGAAGAGAAGCGCGCATAGGCCGCCATGGAGTCGAGGAACCGGGGTGCAGCATAAGGGTCATAGCCCGCTTCCCCCAGCATCCGGACACCGATGACATCGGCTTGCAATTCCTGCTGCCGCGAAAAGGCCGCGAGGCGAAGCTTGCCGCGTGCCAGCGCCTGCTTGCCGGCGAGGTCGCTGGACAGGACTTCCGCCACCACGCGGCTGGCAATTACCTCCGCTTCCTCACGCTTCTGACGCTCGATTCCGTGATTGGCGGTCACGTGGGCCATTTCGTGAGAAAGAACGGCCGCCACTTCCGAGGCGTCATTGGCGAGCGCGAGCAGTCCGCGCGTCACGTAAAGATAGCCTCCCGGGAGGGCGAACGCATTGATCGCCGGTGAGTTCAGGATGGTGATGCGATAGGACTGCGAGGGGTTCTCCGAGACGGCAGTCAGCGCTCCGGCGATGCGGGCGACCAACTTCTCTGTCTTCGCATCGTGATATTCTCCGCCATAGCTCGCGACAATCCGTGGATGTTCCCGCGCACCCATCTGCGCCCGCGGGTCGTTCTTCTGGACCTCATCGACAATCTGCGGGTTCTCCGAGGGGGCGACATTCGGCTGGTAAGCCTGGTCAAGAATCGACTGGCAGCCGGAGAGCGCTGTAGCCCCTGCGAGCAGAAGAGCGAGATGCCTCGCCGCACGCGCAGTACCGGCTCGGCGGGGCGTCGCCCCTTCACGCATCATCGTCAGCAATCTCGGCTTCGTCATTATCCAGACCCGCTTCCCGATCATCCATCGGGGATGCCCCACCGTAAACAAGACCGGCCGCTCCTGTCGCCGGCTTAGCGATTTTCCTTCAGCCAATATAGTGCTTCTTGTTCAGATCGCCTGTGGCGGCCAAAGCAGAAAGACGCTGTTGCTGCGATGCCACCGTGCCACGACCAAATTGTGGCACAGGCGTCAGCTGGCGAGGAATTGAACGACGGCGGGGATGTCGCTTCGCCGGAGGAATTCTTCCACTGGAGCGCTCACGAGAACAATTCCTTCGTTCATGAAGATCACATGGGTCGCTAGGCGTCGCAGTTCGTCCCGGTCGTGCGTCACCAGGATGACCGTGCTTTTCGTTTCTCGGTGCAGTTCCGATAAAAGGCCTGCCATGCTCTGCCGCAGCCCCGGATCAAGCGCCGCAAAGGGTTCATCCATCAAAAGGACCGGTTTCTGGCGAACGAGAGTGCGAGCGAAGGCCACGCGTTGCTGCTCGCCTCCGGAAAGCGTCCGTGGCAACCGGCGCTCCATCCCGCCGAGCCCGACTCGATCAAGTGCGGAGAGGACGGCCTGTCTCTCCCCTACGGTCAGTCTGCGAAGGGACGGATTGATCCCGAGCGCCACGTTGGTAAAGACGTCAAGGTGCCCGAAGAGATTGTTGTTCTGGAAGATCAGCGAAACGGGTCGTTCCGATGGATGCTGCAACGTCAGATCCTGACCGTTAAAGAGGACGCGACCGCTGTCGGGGACCTCAAAGCCCGCGACCAAGTTCAGGAGGGTGGACTTGCCTGCACCGGACGGTCCGGCAACCGCTGTGATCGCTCCGGGCGGAATGTCGCAGTCCAGGTGGAAGCGTGTGCTTCCCAGGGTCAAATCGACGCGGTCCAGGCGGATTTCCGGCGCATCGTCATCGATGGGCATGATGTGTTCCGTTCATTCGCCGGCCCGACGTGCCGATCATCGTCAGCAGAAGGCATGCCGCGGCAAGCAGAAGCGCCAAGCCATCGGCATCCTGCGTACGATAGCTGGAAAGGCTGCTGTAGAGGAGCCAGGGCAGGGTTACGAAGTCGTTGGAGGCAAAGAGCGCGACAGCTCCCAGATCTCCAAGGGAGAGCGACATCGCAAACGAAAAAGCGAGGAGCGTCGGCCGCGTCAGAACCGGTCGGTCGATGCGCCAGAAGCGGGTCCAGCCGCCGATCCCCAGACTTGCTGCCAGTCGTACGGAACTGTCGCGGTGCTCCTTCATCGCCGGCTCCAACACCCTGATGACGAAGGGGATTGCCATCAGCGCGTTGATCGCAACAACAATCCACCCGACCAATAGCGATGCCGAGCCCGAAAGCCTCAGAAGCAGGAACCAGCCCGTCCCAAGCACGACCGGGGGGACAAGGAGAACGAGGAAGGAGGCGGCATCCAGGGTGGAAGAAAAGCCGCGCAAGAGGACGCCGGCATTCTTCCGGTCGGCAATCGCCAGGCGCGCATCGATGAGCCTGACCGATGCCATCACCGCCAGCAGGCCTGAGGACAGCGCGATCAGCATGCTCGTTGCCAGCGCCCGCTGGAAGGCGTCGCTCGCCACGAGGCGCGGGAGGTCTGCCTGGATCCCCGCCCGAAGAACGGCGAGCAGTGGCATCAGGACGAAAGCTGTGGCGACGGCGATGACCAGAGTGTCCCATGCCCGCGCCGCGGCTCCTTTGCCGTCGAAGCGCCGAACGCGGTACCCGCTTTTCCCCGATCGGTCGTCAGTCACAGGCAGCCGGGACAGGATGATCAGGAGCATGGCCGTCAGCCCGATCTGCAGCAGTGACAGTCCAACTGCACGGGCAGGATCAAAATCGAAGCGCAGTGACTGGTAGATCGCAACTTCAAGGGTTGTCGCAGCCGGACCTCCGCCCAGCACCAGGACGAGCGTGAAGCTCGTCGCGCAAAGCATGAAGATCAGGCCGGCGATGCCTGGCAGGACCCGCAAGAGGACCGGCCACTCGATCAGCCGGAAGATGGCGACGGGCCGCATGCCCAGCTGCGCGGCCAGCATCCAGTATTCGCCCGGCAACCTATCGAGCGAGGCCACCATCAGGCGGCATGCGAGAGGCAGGTTGAAGAAGACGTGTGCGAGCAGGATGCCGCCCAGACCGTAGATGCTGACCGGCTCGTCGAGTCCGCCGCGCAGGAGAAGCGAATTGACCAGTCCTTGCCTCCCCCAGATCGTAATGAGGCCAAGGGCAGCGACGAGTGCGGGCAGACCCATTGGCAGCGCCATCAGCCGCAGGATCCAGAGCCTGCCCGGGAGGTGCGGCCGCCGCGCCAGCGCCAATGCGACCGGAATCGCCAGGCCGATAGACAGCAAAGTGGAGAGCCCTGCCTGAAGAAGCGTGAACCGCAGCACGCGCGCCGTGTAGGCTGTCCAAAGTGCCTCGCCGCCAGCGTCTGGCGCCGCGGCAAGGAGGGAATAGGTGGCAAGACCGATGAAGGCAGCGACGCTTGCGAAGGTGACGATACCTCCACCGATTGCAGTTTGCTGCTCCCGTCTCGTCAGCATCGAGCTTTAGCGTCCGCTCATCGCCGCCAGCCACTCATCGATCCAGGCCTGCCGGTTTCTCGCCACGTCCGCAGAGTCCATGAGGAAGGTCTTTTCCGGCTGGACGAGGCGGTCGAACGCTTCCGGCAAGGGCTCGCTCGTCTGAGCGGCCGGCATCATCCAGTTGGTGGTCGGTATGATGTCTTGGAAGGCCGGTGACATCATGAATTCGAGAAACTGGCGCGCCAGGTCCTTGTTCTCCGATGTCCGCAACAGACCTGCGACCTCGATCTGGATATAATGGCCTTCCGAGAAGGGCGCTGCCTGGTAGCGATCAATATCTTCGGCCACCATGTGATAGGCAGGGGAGGTGGTATAGGAGAGAACTATGGGGACCTCTCCCTTGGTGAACAATCCGTAGGCTTCCGACCAACCCGGCGTGACCGTCAGGATGCGTCGACGAAGCTTTGCCCACGCCGCTTCGGCCTCCTCGCCGTAAACCGACTTCATCCACAAAAGCAGGCCAAGGCCTGGGGTGGAGGTTCTCGGATCCTGGATGACGATCTTTTCTGAAGGGTCGCCCTCGACCAGATCCTTCAGGCTGGCCGGCGGCCTGTCGACCGATTGCGTGTCGTATATGATGGCGAAATGTCCGTAGTCATAGGGGATGAAGACGTCGTCCCCGTACCCGCCCGGCACGCTGATGGGACTTGTATCCAGTCCATGCCTTTCGAACAGGCCAGTGGCCTTGGCTTCATAGGCAAGATTGGTGTCGAGACCGAGAACGATGTCAGCTTCGTTATTCTCGCCTTCCAGCTTCAACCGCGAAAGAAGTGCGACGCCATCCGCGACCGCCACGAAGTTGACGCGGCAGGCGCATGATTTCTCGAACTCTTCCTTGACCCTTGGCCCCGGCCCCCACTCGGCGGTGAAGCTCTCATAGGTGTAGACGGTCAGGCTGCGCTCCTGAGCCATGGCCGGCGTCGAAGCGGTCATCGCCGCGATGATAAGCGAAAGTGCCGAGAGCCGCATCAATGCCTCCTCTTTGGCAGAAAGGACGAGGGGCTGATGGACGCCGTCTAATCCCTCCGCCGGTGTTAACCGGATCAGGTTCTGCGGGTTGGCGAAAGCCTCTCAGCCACGAAGTGGCACCCCGTTAGATCGGTCAGAGATGTAGCGATCGATCCGGCGCTTGGCAAGCGCCGTCCATGGTTGCTCAATGAGCGTCAGTGGGCGCTTTGAAGGACGCGAAGCTCGCGCGGGAGCTCGGCATAACCTCCCGTTCGGCCTGCAAGGATATAGCCGATCGTCTGCTCGATCACATGCGGCATTACCGGCTTCGTCAGCACCCCGAGCGGTCCATAGCTGCCGGCTTCGATCTCTTCAGGATTGGCAGTCATGAAGATGACGGCAACGCCATATTTCTCGGCAAGCTCGCGGCCTATTGACGGTCCAGTCTTGCCGTCAGCCAGATTGACATCGACAAGGGCAATGTCTGCAGACTGGGCGAGTGCGAGAGCGGGGTTGCGGCCATTGGCGAGGCCGGCGACCTTCAAGCCCATGGCTTCGACCGTATCGGCCACGTCCAAGGCGATGAGAAACTCGTCTTCCACGATCAGGACGCGATGTTCCTCAGAGACCGGGGTCTGCCAACCACTCGTTACACTTGTCAGCATCGGATGCTCCTGATGGTTCGGTGCCGCTTCGTACCGATCCCGGCCGTGCCGCATCGATACTGCCACCCGAACGACCACCTGCCGTCATTGTTCCGCATTGTGACAGGTTGACGGGTTTCGAGTGGGTTTCATGGATAACAGATGGTTAACGTCAGCCCTCCAACTCCTCGCGCAGCATTTCAAGCTCGAACCATTCCTCCTCCATCTCTGCGAGCCGCTTGCGTAGCGCCTCCAGTTCAGAAGCCAGCGCGGTGAAGGCTGCCGGATCTTTCGTGAAAAGGTCGGGATCCGCCATTCGCTTCTCCCGGGCGGCAACCTCGGCCTCGGCCTTGGCGATGTCCTTCGGAAGGTTCTCCAGCGCGAACTTCTGCTTGAAGGACAGCTTGCCGCGGTTTTTCGGCACCTCAGCGGCCGGCGCCGAAGTCTCCGTCCTCTCCCTTGCCTGGCGTTCGGAACGCCGCCGTTCCTCCTGTACGCCGCGGCGTTGTGCCAGCATGTCGGAGTACCCGCCTGCATATTCGATCCAGCGCCCGTCCGGCGCTTCCGGATCCGCGGGTGCTATGGTCGAGGTGACCGTCCGGTCGAGGAAGTCGCGGTCGTGGCTGACCAGAATGACAGTGCCGTTGTAGCCGGCGACGATCTCCTGCAGCAGATCCAGTGTCTCGATGTCGAGATCGTTGGTCGGCTCATCGAGGATCAGCAGGTTGGACGGCCTCGCCATGATGCGTGCCAGGATCAGCCGCGCCCGCTCGCCGCCGGAAAGGTTCTTGATCGGCGTGCGGATCTGCTCGGGCTGGAACAGGAAATCCTTCATGTAGCCCGCGACGTGACGCTGCTCGCCATTGACGAGAAGCGTTTCGCCGCGTCCGTCGGTGAGGTAGTGGGAAAGCGTGTCGTCGGGATCGAGGTCCTCTCGCTTCTGGTCCAGCGTGGCGATTTCGAGATTTGTCCCGAGCCGCACCATGCCCGAATCTGGATCGAGCTGCCCCGTCAGCATCTTCAACAGCGTCGTCTTTCCGGCACCGTTGGGTCCCACAAGGCCTATCCTGTCGCCCCGGTGTACGCGGATGGAGAAGGGCGCGACGATAAGCCGGTCTCCATACCTCTTGGTGATCGCTTCTGCCTCGATCACCAGCTTTCCGGATTCCCGACCTTCCGATGCCGCCGCCTGGACTGACCCTTGCGGACCTTTGTGACCGCGATAGGCGGCGCGCATCGTCTGCAGTTCCCCCAGCCGGCGCATGTTGCGCTTGCGCCGGGCCGTCACGCCGTAGCGCAGCCAGTGCTCCTCGCGCTCGATCGCCTTGCCCAGCTTGTGCTGCTCCAGTTCCTCTGCCGCCAGGACCTCGTCGCGCCAGGCCTCGAAATGAGAAAATCCGCGGTCGAGGCGTCGCGACGTGCCGCGATCGAGCCAAACCGTCGCCGTCGATACTTTCTCAAGGAATCGCCGGTCGTGCGAGATGAGGACGAGCGCGCTCCGCGTCTTCCTCAGTTCCTCCTCCAGCCATTCGATCGTTGGCAGGTCGAGATGGTTGGTCGGTTCGTCCAGCATCAGGATGTCCGGTTCCGGCGCCATGACGCGGGCAAGCGCCGCCCGCCGGGCCTCGCCTCCCGACAGCCGGTTCGGATCCTCTTCGCCGCTTAGGCCGAGATGCTCCAGGAGGTAGGTGACGCGATAGGGATCGTCACCTGGACCGAGGCCCGCTTCGGCATAGGCCTGTACCGTCCGGTAATCTCCAAAATCCGGCGCCTGCTCCAGGTATCGTATGGTGGCACCCGGATGTCGGAAGACGTCGCCGGACTGCGGCTCGAACAGACCGGCCGCGATCTTCATCAGGGTTGACTTGCCGGATCCGTTGCGGCCGACCAGGCAGATGCGGTCGCCCGGCTCCACCTGCAGTCCCGCGCCGGCCAGAAGGGGCGTGCCCCCGAAGCTCAGGAAGATGTCGTCGAGTTTGAGGATGGGAGGTGCCACGTCAGGCTCCTGTCAGATCGTAGGGGCGGGCAAAGATCATCGCCTTCCCGCGCTTCAGCGAGAAGGCCACCGGGCCCTCTGCCACATTGGAAATCGTCCGCGACGAGCCGAAGGGCAAGAAGAAGTTCTCGAGCGGATAACGTGCGTTGAGGATGTCGAGGCCTTCCAGTTCGGAAAAACCGATGACAGAGAACAGCGAGCCTGCCGGCAGGTCCAGAAGGCGGCGTCCGGGAAGCAGGGGGACGGCCTCTTCGGCGCCGGAGGTCAGAAGCACTTCAACGCCACGGTCGGCCAGGCTGAGGGCGTGAAAGACATGCTGCAGGGCGTGGTCGCTTCGCTCGCCGCCGAGCGCGCCAGCGAGCACCAGGCGCTCGGCACCCCGGTCGAGCGCCTCCGCGGTTGCGATCTCTCCATCCGTCTCGTTCTTTGCTGCGGGGTAGGGCTGCCGCGGAACTGCGGACTGCGCCTCGATCAGCCCGGGCGGTGTCGAGTCGAAATCACCGACCCAGAGCTCGGGCTCGATGCCGAGGGTTGCGGCATGGCGCATGCCGCCGTCGGCCGCGATGAAGCGGCTTCCTTCGAGCGCTTCGCGCAGCCGCTCCGTAAGGGTGAGCTCGCCTCCGAGGAGGATCGTGAACGTGGACTTGGTCATTGGCGATGTCCATAGCCCAGACCGACAGGCAAGGGAAAGCGGCTTGCACCGGTTCGGCCGAGCTTTTAGGTTGCCGCCAAAATTCCCTACAGGTCTCCTCATGCAGTTTCATGGTACAGCCGACTATATCGCCGATACCGACCTGATGGTCGCGGTCAACGCCGCCATCCGCCTCGAGCGACCGCTCCTGGTCAAAGGCGAGCCGGGGACCGGCAAGACGGAACTCGCCCGGCAGATCGCGTCGGCACTCGGTCTCGATCTCATTGAGTGGAACGTCAAATCGACCACCAAGGCGCAGCAAGGCCTTTACGAGTACGATGCCGTCTCGCGTCTGCGCGACAGCCAACTCGGTGACGAGCGCGTCAATGACGTGCGGAACTATATCCGGCAGGGGAAGCTCTGGCGGGCCTTTGCCGCGCCGCAGAAGACCGTCCTGCTGATCGACGAGATCGACAAGGCGGATATCGAGTTTCCGAACGACCTCCTGCAGGAACTCGACCGGATGGAGTTCCATGTCTACGAGACAGGCGAGACGGTGAAGGCGCAGCAGAGGCCGATCGTCATCATCACCTCGAACAACGAGAAGGAACTGCCGGATGCCTTCCTTCGCCGCTGTTTCTTCCATTACATCCGGTTTCCGGATGCCGAGACCCTCGCGCGCATCGTCGAGGTGCACTATCCGGGCATCAAACAGGAACTGGTTCGAAACGCTCTGGCGCAGTTCTACCAGATCAGGGAGGTGCCGGGCCTGCGCAAGAAGCCGTCCACCTCCGAGGCGCTCGACTGGATCCGGTTGCTGGTCTCGGACGACATCGACCCAGCCGACCTGCGTGCCGACGTCAAGACGATCCTGCCCCGGCTGCACGGGGCACTGCTGAAGAACGAGCAGGACGTCCACCTGTTCGAGCGGCTGGCCTTCATGGCCCGGCGGGAACGGTAGCCCCCCGGCATCGGCGGCTGCAATTGACCTGAGGGGAAGAAGAGCCTATTTAGACTGCACTTCGTGGTGATTTGGCCGGCCGGCTTGCAGCCACGTTAAACAAGTCGCTAAAGGGCCGCGCGAAGTTCACTTTGACGCGCCGGTTGCGATTTGTCGCCGCCGGCTTTTGTTTTGTGAGTGTGCGATGCCGATCAAGATCCCCGATACGCTGCCCGCCTTCGAAACCCTCGTGCAGGAGGGCGTGCGGGTGATGACAGAGACGGTGGCGGTGCGGCAGGACATCCGGCCGTTGCAGATCGGGCTCCTCAACCTCATGCCGAACAAGATCAAGACCGAGCTTCAGATGGCGCGCCTCGTCGGAGCCACGCCGCTTCAGGTGGAGCTGTCGCTGGTGAGGATCGGTGGCCACAAGGCGAAGAACACGTCGGAGGAGCACCTGCTCTCGTTCTACGATACCTGGGACGAGGTGAAGCATCGGAAGTTCGACGGCTTCATCATCACCGGTGCGCCGGTCGAGACGCTGCCCTTCGAGAGCGTGACCTACTGGGACGAGATGCAGCAGATCCTCGACTGGACAACCACCAATGTCCATTCGACGATGAATGTCTGCTGGGGCGCAATGGCGGCGATCTACCACTTCCATGGCGTGCCGAAGCACGAGTTGAAGGAGAAGGCGTTCGGGGTCTACCGCCACCGCAATCTCTGCCCGTCGTCCGTCTACCTGACCGGCTTCTCGGACGACTTCCAGGTGCCGGTGTCGCGCTGGACGGAGGTTCGGCGCGAGGACATCGACAAGATCCCGGACCTCAGGATCCTGATGGAATCGGAGGAGATGGGCGTCTGCCTCGTCGAGGAAGCGAAAGGCCGCCGCCTCTACATGTTCAATCACGTGGAGTATGATTCCACGTCGCTGGCGGAGGAGTACTTCCGCGACGTCAATGCGGGCGTGCCTATCAAGATGCCGCATGACTACTTTCCGCACAATGACGTGACGCTGCCGCCGCAGAACCGCTGGCGCAGCCATGCGCATCTCCTGTTCGGCAACTGGATCAACGAGATCTACCAGACCACCCATTACGACCTGGAGCGGATCGGGACCGAGTAGAATGCTGCTTTCGTTTTTCCTGCAGCTGAAGGCGGAAAAGGTGCCCGTCACGCTACGCGAATACCTGAGCCTCATCGAGGGGATGAAGCAGGGCCTGGCGGATTTCGATGTCGACGCCTTCTACTTTCTCGCGCGCACCTGCCTGGTAAAGGACGAGCGACACATCGATCGGTTCGATCGGGTCTTCGCGTCGCATTTCCGCGGGCTGCAGGCGGTATCGGGAGAGGCCGGAGTGGAGGCGAGCGAACTTCCCGAGGAGTGGCTGCGCAGGCTCGCGGAAAAGCACCTGACGGAGGAGGAGAAGCGGCTCATCGAGACGCTCGGCGGTTTTGAGAAGCTGATGGAAACGCTCCGCAAGCGGCTGGAGGAACAGAAGGGCCGCCATCAGGGCGGATCGAAGTGGATCGGAACTGCCGGCACTTCGCCCTTCGGCGCCTATGGCTACAATCCCGAGGGCGTCCGTATCGGGCAGGAAGGGTCGCGGCATCGGCGCGCCGTCAAGGTCTGGGACAAGCGGGAATTTTCCGATCTCGACGACACGGTGGAACTCGGCACGCGTAACATCAAGATCGCCCTTCGCCGGCTGCGGCGATGGGTGCGGGAAGGTGCGGCGGAGGAGTTTGACCTGCAGGGGACAATCCGCTCCACAGCGGAACACGGATATCTCGACGTGCAGACGCGACCGGAGCGCCGCAATGCCGTCAAGCTCTTGATGTTCTTCGATGTCGGAGGCTCGATGGACGACCATGTGCGGGAGGTAGAGGAGCTTTTCTCCGCCGTCCGCAGCGAATTTCGCCATCTGGAGCATTTCTATTTCCACAACTGCCTCTACGAGAGCGTCTGGAAGAACAATGGCCGGCGATCGGAACGACTGCCCACCGAAGCGATCATCAACGGGTTCGGCAGCGACTACCGGGTGATCTTCGTTGGGGACGCATCGATGAGCCCCTACGAGATCAGCCATCCGGGTGGTTCCGTGGAGCACTGGAACAAGGAACCGGGAGAAGCCTGGATTCGCCGCATCACCGCACACTTCCACCGCTTCGCTTGGATCAATCCGGTACCGGAAGCGCACTGGAGCTACGTGCAGTCTATCGCGATGATGCGCCACATACTGTCGGAGCGGATGTACCCGCTCACCCTCGGCGGCCTAGAGCAGGTTACGCGGGTCCTCAGCCGCTAGCTTTGTCGTTGCATCATCCGCCTGAATCGATCAGGTTCTGCGGCGCTGACCGGGAGGGTGCAATGGCAGAGCAGGAAGTCTTCGGCAAAACGTCACGGGGCGAGACGGTCCATCGTCTGCGGATTTCCGGCGGTGGTCTCACGGCTTCCATCCTGACGTGGGGGGCGGTGATCCAGGACCTGCGCATGGAGGGTCACAAGCCGCCGCTGGTGCTCGGCTTCGAGAACTTCGACGACTATCCCCGCTACTCCCCCTATTTCGGGGCAACGCCCGGTCGCGTCGCCAACCGCATTACGGGGGGCCGTTTCAGGCTGGACGGCAAGCTTCACCAGTTGGAGCTCAACGAGAATGGCGTCACCCATCTCCACGGCGGCAGCGACGGAATCGCGAAGCGGCTCTGGGACATCGCAGACCTTGCGGCAGACCGGGTCGTGTTGCGGATCACCGATCCCGATGGCCGGGCGGGGTATCCGGGCAACTGCACCATTACCGCCACCTACCACCTTGCCGCCGATGGTGTGCTCCGCGTGCTCTACGAGTCCTGGGCCGACCAGCCGACACCCTGCAACATCTGCCAGCACAGCTACTTCAATCTCGACGGCGCGGAGACGGCGCTCGGCCACGACATCATGATTGCAGCCGACCACATTCTGGAGGTCGACGAGCGGCAGTGTCCGACGGGAAACCTGACGGCTGTCGAGGGTACCCCCTACGACCTGCGGGTCATGGGCCCGATGGACCGGTTGCAGAACGGCGAGCGTCTCCTCTTCGACCACAACTTCTGCCTTTCGGAGGAGCGGGCGGCGAAGCGCTCCGTGGCGCTTGCCCGCAGCGTCAATTCCGGCGTCTCGCTGGAAGTCCGCACCACGGAGCCCGGCATCCAGTTTTATTCGGGCTACAAGCTGAGAGTGCCGACCCCTGGCCTCGAAGGCCGTCAGTATCCGGCCTTTGCAGGCTTCTGCCTCGAAACGCAGGGTTGGCCGGATGCGGTGAACCACACCGGCTTCCCAGGCGCGATCCTGCGGCCAGGCGAAGTGCTGCGCCAGGAGACGGATTACGTCTTCATGAAGAACTGAAGCCGCCTTCGGCGTCCCGCAGGCCGGAACCGCCGTAACCATGGCGGAGCGCCTGCGGGACGTTGATGGATAACTGCAAGGATACCGAGCGCGCGCGCTACTGCTGAAGGTTGTCAGCCTTGGTCGGAACAGGCATTGGGAGAGAGAAATGGAGCGGGTGAAGCGATTCGAACGCTCGACCCCAACCTTGGCAAGGTTGTGCTCTACCCCTGAGCTACACCCGCTCATATCCGCGATCCTGGGGTAGTGGGTGGATCGTGGGCCGCCGTGTGGCGGCGACGGGCGGTATATGGCCTAACTCGTTTTTGAATGCAACAGGGAAAAGACGATGGTGTTGAGAAATTTTTCACTGCCGCCGGCGCCCGGACTGAGTTTGCCAATGGGCAAGCGGCGAGGCGCAAGGTACCCATGAGGCTCCTGTGCTTGCCCCCTTGCTGCGGGCAGGATAATCCGGTGCCTGCGGCGGCACGGCCGCCCGACCTGAACAATGGACAAGTGCTGACATGAACGACATCGCGATCCTGCCTGCGCCCACGACCCCCGAGGCTTTCTATGCTTTTCTCGACAAGCTCGGCATCGCCCACAAGACGAGGACGCATGCCCCGGTCTTCACGGTGGCGGAATCGGTTAGCCTGCGCGACGAGATCCCTGGCGCGCACACGAAGAATCTCTTCGTCAAGGACAAGAAGGACCGCTACTTCGTCCTGACCGTGGAAGAGAACGCGACGGTCGACCTGAAGGCGGTCCACAAGGTGATCGGTGCGTCGGGCCGGGTCTCCTTCGGCCGTCCCGAGAAGATGATGGAATATCTCGGCGTCGCGCCGGGCTCGGTCACGGTGTTCGGCGCGATCAACGACAGGGCTGGGAATGTCACCTTCGTTCTCGACGAGGACCTGATGAAGCATGAGCTCATCAACGGCCACCCGCTTTCCAACGATGCCACCACGTCCGTCAGTCGTGACGACCTGCTGCGGTTCCTAGAGGCGACCGGCCACACGCCGCTTGTCTTGAAAGTCACCGACTGACATACGATGTTTCGCGGCGTATAACGCGGCGAAGACGAGACCGGGAGACAGCATTCATGAGCGGCACAGACAACCCCTATGGCGGCTCCTATGGTGGCCAGATGACGGCCAAGGCGCAGTTCGGCGGTGCGGCCGCAACGAGCGGCGGCAATGGTGCCGGGTCCTTCGTCAAGGATACCAGCACGGCGGCCTTTCCTGCCGATGTGATGGAGGAATCGCGTCGCCAGCCTGTCCTGGTGGATTTCTGGGCGCCCTGGTGCGGCCCGTGCAAGCAGCTCACGCCCGTCCTGGAGCGCGTCGTCAACGAGGCGCAAGGGCGGGTGAAGCTCGTCAAGCTGAACATCGACGACCACCCCGCCATACCGGGCCAGATGGGCATCCAGTCGATCCCGGCCGTTGTCGCCTTCGTTGACGGGCGGCCGGTCGACGGGTTCATGGGGGCGGTGCCGGAGACTCAGATCCGGCAGTTCATCGACAAAGTCGCCGGTCCGGCGGGTGCCGATCAGGCTGCCGAGGTCGAGGCTGCCGTTGGCGAGGCGGATGGTCTGCTTGCAGCCGGCGACGTCCAGTCGGCCGCCCAGCTCTACGGTGCTGTCCTGCAGGCGGATCCGGACAATGCGAAGGCCGCTGCCGGGATGATGCGCTGCATGATCGAACTGGGTGACCTGGCGCGCGCTTCCCAGATGCTGCACTCGCTTCCCCCCGAGATTGCCGGCGACCCTGCCGTGCAGGCCGTGGCGAAGAAGCTCGAGCAATTCGAGGAAGCGCGCAAGCTCGGCGACCCGGCTGCGCTCGAACACCAGTTGTCGCTGCATCCGGACGATCACGAGACGCGGCTGAAGCTCGCCAAGATCCGCAATGCCGAAGGCAAGCGCGAGGAGGCAGCGGAGCACCTGCTGATCATCATGCGCAAGGACCGCAGCTTCGACGACGACGGCGCACGCCGCCAGCTCGTCGAGTTCTTCGAGGCCTGGGGGCCTAAGGATCCGAACACGATCGCCGCACGCCGCCGGATGTCGTCCATCCTGTTTGCCTGAGCCGGGCTGCCGTTAGGCGGCCTTGCGCTCCGCGCTTGGCGCCCCACATTACCGGCAATGGCGGTGTGGGCACCATGCCCGGTGGTCCTCTGGAGGATTGGGCCTGATGATTGTGGGTAATGCAAGATATGTGAAGCGGGAGGACCTACCGGAAACGGTGCGGGTATTTCCCTTAACCGGGGCGCTTCTTCTGCCTGGTGGCCAGTTGCCGCTCAATATATTCGAGCCGCGCTATCTTGCCATGTTCGATGCGGCATTGGCAGGTGACCGCCTGATCGGCATCGTGCAGCCGGCCTTGTCGGATCAGGGCGGAAACGACGTCGCAAGGCCAGCGCTCAGCAGCGTCGGGTGCATCGGGCGCGTTACTTCCTTCGCCGAAACGGGAGACGGCCGCTACATCACCTCGCTCAGCGGGGTTTGCCGCTGTCGCCTCCTGGAGGAGATCGGCGAGGGTTATCCGTTCCGCAGCTTCAGGATCGCTCCATTGATGGCGGACCTCTCCGCCGAGGACGACGAGGCTGCGGTCGACCGCGCCGAACTGCTGCGCGTCTTTCGTGCCTATCTCGATGCCAACAAGCTCGAAGCTGACTGGGAGAGCGTGGAGCGGGCCGGCAACCGGACGCTGGTGAACTCGCTTTCGATGATGTCGCCGTTCGGTCCGGCGGAGAAGCAGGCATTGCTCGAGGCTCCTGACCTCAGGACACGGGCAGAGACGCTGATCGCGATCACGGAGATACTGCTTGCCCGCGGACCGGGCGACACCGATACCGTGCTGCAGTAGGGCGCCATGGATCAGATCGTCAGCAAGGTCGACCCCAAACTGCTCGAACTTCTGGTCTGTCCGCTGTCGAAGGCAAGATTGCGCTTCGACCGCGAGGCAAATGAACTCGTCTCCGAAAAGGCGCGGCTCGCCTATCCTATCCGCGATGGTGTTCCGATCATGCTGGTCTCCGAGGCCAGACGGCTGGAAGACTAGCCGCGGCCATCAGATCGGCTGACCCGCCAAGAGCTTTGGCTGATTGGGTGCGGATGTGCCGGCTGCCTCGCCGATGAAGTAGGATTTCAGGCCGGGCAGCCGTTCCACCAGCGACAGTCCGAAGTCGCGGGCGATCCGGATCGGCGTGATGTCGTTGGAGAAGAGACGGTTCAGCACATCCGTGGTCACCCCCATACGGAAGGTGTCGAAACGGCGCCACGACTGGTAGCGCTCGAGCACGTTCAGTGCGCCGATGTCGAGACCCAGACGATCCGCTTCCACGACCGTCTCGGCGAGCGCCGCAACATCCTTGAAACCCAGGTTGAGGCCCTGCCCGGAGATCGGGTGGATCCCGTGCGCTGCATCCCCCGCAAGTGCGACACGCGGAGCGACGAAGGCGCGTGCCAGGGTCAACCCGAGCGGGAATGCCTTTCTGCTACCGGCGACGGTAATCGCGCCGAGTTGGTGGCCGAACCGACGCTGCAGTTCTTCCTCGAACACCAGTTCATCAGCGCGAACGAGCTGCTCCGCTTCCTCGCGCCGCTCGGTCCAGACCAGCGACGACCGATTGCCGGTGAGAGGTAGGATGGCAAAGGGGCCCGAAGGAAGAAAGTGTTCTTCGGCAACGCCCTCATGCGGCCGCTCATGTTCCACCGTCGTCACGATTCCCGACTGGCCGTAGTCCCAGCTGACAGTCTTGATCCCCGCCATATCGCGCAGCTTCGACTTTACGCCGTCACAGGCGACGAGCAGGCGTGTGTCCACCGTGCTGCCATCAGAGAGGGTGACGGTTGTCTTCGTGCTCGTGGTTATGAAGCCGGTCGCGGACATTCCGTGCCGGATTGCAATGCCGAGCCGCTCGCAAGCGCCCCGCAATGCTCTGACCATCGCAACGTTTGGCACCATGTGCGCGAATGGGCGGCCTTCCTCTACGGCGCCGTCGAAGGTCAGGAAGACTGGCCGCACAGGATCGGCGGTGCGCGAATCGGTGACGACCATCCTGTTGATCGGTTGCGCTTCCGGCAGGATCTCCTGCCAGATGCCGAGGAGCTCGAGCATGCGGCTCGCAGCGGCGATGATCGCGGATACCCTCTGGTCATTCTGCCAGACATGTTCAGGCGCGGCTTCGATCACTTCGATCTTCAGGTGTGGAGCAGACTGCTTCACCGCGACCGCCGCCGAAAGCCCGACATAGCCTCCGCCGACCACCAGCATATCCAGCATTTGTGCACTCTCCCGAGAGACTTGAGAAGACGATAGGGTCCATATAGATCATCCGGCACCAGCTTCCTACCATCGGAGTCTCCAGAATGTCGCGTCCGCCTGAATCGCAAGCCGCCATGGACCAGCTTCTGGCCACGCTCAATCTCGAAAAGCTGGAGGAGAACCTCTTCCGCGGCAGCAGCCCGCAGGTCGGCTGGCAGCGCGTCTTCGGCGGGCAGGTGATCGCACAGGCGCTGATGGCCGCGCAACGAACGGTCGGCGATGACCGGTTCGTCCATTCGCTACATGCGTATTTCATCCGGCCGGGGGACCCGTCCGTCCCGATCGTCTACCAGGTGGACCGGATACGCGACGGCTCGAGCTTCGCCACCCGGTGGATCGTCGCGATCCAGCATGGGCATCCGATCTTCTCCATGTCGGCGTCCTTTCAAGTGGAGGAGGGTGGTCTCGATCATCAGGTGCCGATGCCGCCGGTAACACCACCCGAGAAGCTGATGGGCGAAAAGGAGTTCAAGGAGCTGTTCCTTGCCCAGGCGCCCGAGGTTGTCCGGAAGTACTGGAGCCAGGACCGGCCTATCGAGATACGCCCGGTCTCGCTCGTGCACTACCTCACCAAGGACAAGCTTGAGCCTCGGCAGGACATCTGGGTGCGCGCGGTCGGCGCGGTACCTGTGGACCGCCACTACCAGGCCTGCATCCTCGCCTACCTCTCCGACATGACGCTTCTCGACACGTCGCTCTATCCGCATGGCACGTCCATCTTCAATCCGAAGCTGCAGGTGGCGAGCCTTGATCACGCCATGTGGTTTCATAGGCCCTGCGCGATGGATGACTGGTTGCTCTACACGCAGGATAGCCCCAGTTCCTCCGGTGCCCGCGGCATGACGCGCGGGGGTCTGTACACGCGCTCCGGTACGCTCGTGGCATCCGTTGCCCAGGAAGGACTGATTCGGAAACGGGCAGATGAATAGTTATTCGGCATTCTTATAAATGTGATTAATTTTTGTGCTGCTCGGGCCGCGCGTAGTGCCGTCATCTTAGGCGGTCCATTTTTCTCTTATTAAAATCATATCGATAGGCTCCCCCACCTCAGTCTGGCACGGCCCTTGTATCTCCTATGTCAGTCGCCTCGGCTCGTCCGTTGGCGATGAGGGAATTCGGCTTCGGCCGGACTAACAGAGGATGGGAAAGCCAGATGAAAATCGTGATGGCCATTATCAAGCCGTTCAAGCTGGACGAGGTGCGCGAAGCTCTCACAGCCGTCGGTATCCAAGGCCTGACCGTTACCGAGGTCAAAGGTTACGGCCGCCAGAAGGGACACACCGAGATCTATCGCGGTACTGAATACGCCGTGAGTTTCCTGCCGAAGCTGAAGATCGAAGTCGCCGTCCCCTCCGACCTGGTCGACAAGGCGGTGGATGCTATCGCTTCGGCAGCCAAGACCGGCCAGATCGGCGACGGCAAGATCTTTGTCTATTCGATTGAACAGGCCGTGCGCATCCGGACCGGCGAAACCAGCACAGAAGCGCTTTAACGAACGGCTGATTGGGGAGCTTACAATGCAATTTTCCAGATTTACCACCTCGCTCGGCCGCCTGGGTGCTGCGTCTGCAGCCTTGATGACCCCGGTGGTCGTCTTTGCCCAGGAGGCGGCCGCACCCGCTGCCGAGGCTGCGGCCGCGGCTCCGGTTCCGGACAAGGGCGATACCGCGTTCATGTTCATCTGCACCCTTCTCGTGCTCTTCATGCTGATGCCCGGGATCGGACTGTTCTACGGCGGTCTCGTGCGGGCGAAGAACATGCTGTCCGTCCTCATGCAGTGCACGGTCGTCGGCGCCTGCATGATGATCGTCTGGGTGCTCTACGGCTATTCCTTCGCCTTCGGCGGATCGGATAACGCCTTCTTCGGCGGCACGGCGAAGATGTTCCTCTCCGGCGTCACCATGGACTCGACGGCTGCAACCTTCTCTGACGCAGTCATTCCGGAATTCATCTTCATGCTGTTCCAGATGACCTTCGCGGCATTGACGCCGGCGCTGATCGTCGGGGCCTTTGCAGAACGTATCAAGTTCTCGGCAGCGATCCTCTTCTGCATCCTGTGGGTGACCTTCGTCTATTTCCCGGTCGCGCATATGGTCTGGGATGCCAATGGTCTTCTCTTCGGCATGGGCGCGCTCGACTTCGCAGGCGGCACGGTCGTTCACATCAACGCTGGCGTCGCGGGCCTCATCGGAGCAATCATGGTCGGCAAGCGCATCGGCTTCGGCAAGGACATGATGGCCCCGCATTCGATGACGCTGACGCTTGTCGGTGCGGCCATGCTCTGGATCGGCTGGTTCGGCTTCAACGCAGGCTCCAACCTGGAAGCCTCCGGCGGCGCCATGCTGGCAACCGTCAACACCTTCGTCGCCACGGCCGCAGCCATCCTGTCCTGGTGTGTCGTCGAAACCTTTGCGCGGGGCAAGGCCTCCATGCTCGGTGCCGCCTCCGGCATGATCGCCGGTCTCGTGGCCATCACGCCGGCGGCCGGCATCGCCGGACCGATGGGTGCCATTGTCATGGGGATCCTCGTCTCGCCGATCTGCTACTTCTTCATCGCCGTGATCAAGAACAAGTTCGGCTATGACGACACGGCGGATGTCTTCGGCGTCCACGGTGTCGGGGGCTTCTTCGGCGCTCTGGCAACCGGGATTTTCGCCTCCTCGTCGCTCGGCGGCATTGGCTATGCGGAAGGCGTCACCATGGGTGGCCAGTTCATGACTCAGCTGACCGCCGTCGTCATCACCATCGTCTGGTGCGGTATCGGCTCGGTGATCCTCTACAAGATCGTCGACCTGATCGTTGGACTGCGGGTGACTGTCGAAGCGGAGCGCGAGGGGCTTGATCTCGCCTCCCACGGCGAAGCTGCCTACCACTCCTGATTACAAGAGCTTGCGGCGATCCTCAAGATCGCCGCAGAACCTCCCGTCGCGGCCGCCTCCGGTTGTCGCGTTTGCCCGGACCTCGGTCCGGGCCTTTTTGTTTCTGGCAGGCTGCCGGGTCTTGCGATCGTGGTTAAAGACGCATTAACCACCGCCGCGCTACCTTGCGACCCAATGTGGCGGCGTGTGACCTCATGCGACCGCAATCTTCCACGAGTGTTGGCACGGCGGAATCGTAATGGGCAGAAGTACATCAGCGGCGATGGGAAGCGGGACGACCCGGGCAATGCTGCTGGCCTTCGTGATACGACAGGCGATGGCCCTGGCGGGCTTCGCGATCTTCCTCGGTCTTGCGCTGGCGATCGCGGCGCTTTCCACCTGGAACGTTGCCGATCCCAGCTTCTCCTATGCTACCGACAACGAGCCCACGAACCTCCTCGGCCATGGCGGTGCCGCCTTCGCCGACCTGATGATGCAGTTCCTCGGCTTGTCGAGCCTCGTCGCGCTCCTGCCGGTTCTGGCCTTTGCGCTTGCTCTGATCTCTGGGCGCGAGTTCAACCGCATCCCCGCAAGGCTTGCGGCCTGGGGCGGCGGCACCCTTCTGGCCTCCGCCTCGCTCGGCTGCTTTCCCGCGCCGCTGACCTGGCCAATCCCGAACGGCATCGGCGGCGTGATCGGCGACATGATCCTCCGCTTCCCAGCCCTATTTGTCGGCGCTTACCCAACCGGCGTCCTGGCAACCGCTCTGGGTGTCGTCTTTGCCGTGCCAGCCGTCTGGTTGCTGCTGTTCGCGTCAGGTCTCGTGGGCGAGGCCTTCGAGGCGGAAGACGAGATTTATGCTCCTGCCGCCCCATCAAGCCCGCGTGCGCGTGCGCAGGCGGATGATGACGATGAAGAGGACGAAGGCGGTTTTGTTGGCTTCCTGGCACTCGGTGCCCTCGCGCATTACTGGTACATCGCCCAGGCGCGCGTCCGGCGTCTCTTTGGCATCAGGCATTCGAGCCGGAGTTTCGACCAGCCGTATGATTTCAACGAGGACGAGTTTGGCACGCTGAACGAGCCGGTTCGCGCAAAGGTCCAAGCGCCCGCAGCTGGTCGCATCGAACCCTCTCTGGATGGCGCTGCTCGCCGATCAATCGTAACGCCGCCCATCGCTCATGAGGACGACGACGATTTCGACGACGAGCCTCTGGTCCGGCCCGCAGGTATCCTGGCCGACGATGATGACGTACCGTTCAGCGCGACGAGCCGGCCATCCGCTGCGGGCGCGCGCGTTCAGCCGCGGGTGGCCGCACCGCCGGCACCTCCGAAACCCAGTCCCCGCGTCGCTCGGGAAGCACAGGCGTCCTTCATCGACCCGGACGGTTTCCAGCTGCCTTCGGTGCACCTCCTTGCCGAACCTAAGGCGGTTGCACGGGATGTGACCCTCTCGGCCGATGCGCTCGAACAGAATGCCCGCATGCTCGAAGGCGTGCTGGAGGATTTCGGCGTCAAGGGCGAGATCATTCACGTCCGTCCCGGCCCGGTCGTTACGCTTTACGAACTGGAGCCGGCGCCCGGCATCAAGTCTTCGCGCGTGATAGGCCTTGCAGACGACATTGCCCGGTCGATGAGCGCGATCGCCGCGCGCGTCGCCGTCGTGCCGGGCCGCAACGCAATCGGTATCGAACTGCCGAACCGCACCCGCGAGACCGTCTACCTGCGGGAGATGATCGGGTCGAAGGATTTCGAATCCAGCAAGGCGAAGCTCGCCATGGCGCTCGGCAAGACGATCGGAGGCGAGCCGGTGGTGGCGGATCTCGCGAAGATGCCGCATCTGCTCGTTGCAGGTACCACCGGTTCCGGTAAGTCGGTCGCCATCAACACAATGATCCTGTCGCTGCTCTACCGCTACACGCCGGAGAAGTGCCGCCTGATCATGATCGACCCGAAGATGCTCGAACTCTCCGTCTACGACGGTATTCCGCATCTCCTGTCGCCTGTCGTGACCGATCCGAAGAAGGCCGTGGTGGCGCTCAAATGGACCGTCCGCGAGATGGAAGAGCGCTACAAGAAGATGTCGAAGATCGGCGTGCGCAACATCGACGGCTTCAACAGCCGGGTGGAGCAGGCGTTGGCCAAGGGGGAGGTTCTTACGCGAACCGTGCAGACGGGCTTCGACCGCCAGACAGGCGAGGCCATGTACGAGACGGAGGAGTTCGACCTCCAGCCCATGCCCTATATTGTCGTGATCATCGACGAGATGGCCGACCTGATGATGGTCGCAGGCAAGGATATCGAGGGTGCCGTGCAGCGCCTGGCGCAAATGGCGCGTGCCGCCGGCATCCACGTCATCATGGCCACGCAGCGTCCGTCGGTGGACGTCATCACCGGTACCATCAAGGCAAACTTCCCCACTCGCATCTCCTTCCAGGTCACCTCGAAGATCGACAGCCGCACCATCCTCGGGGAGCAGGGGGCCGAGCAGCTTCTCGGCATGGGCGACATGCTCTACATGGCCGGTGGTGGGCGGATCCAGCGCGTCCACGGCCCCTTCGTATCCGATACCGAGGTGGAGGAAATCGTCGCCTACCTGAAAACGCAAGGGGCACCGCAATATCTCGAGGCCATCACGGCGGACGAGGACGAGGAAATGGACGGCATGGGTCCAGCCGGGACCGGTAACCTTTCGGAATCGGACGATCCCTACGACCAGGCGGTGGCGATCGTGCTGCGTGACGGCAAGGCCTCGACCTCCTATATCCAACGGCGTCTGGGCATCGGCTACAACCGGGCCGCCTCGCTGATCGAGCGTATGGAGCAGGAGGGGCTGATCGGTCCGGCCAACCATGCGGGGAAACGCGAGATCCTCGTGCCCACCGAAGGCGACATTCTGGAACGCTAAGGCTCTGCGCCGCGTTGTCATGAAGCCGCCGCGTTTTGATCCCAGAAAGCGGCGGAAGGAGAACACAGAATGAAGAAAAAGACAGTTCGATCCAGTCAGTTCGGCTCCATCAGCCGTCGCTCCTTTGCGGCCGGATTGCTCGGCATCGGGGTGTCCGCGATGCTTCCATCGACCGGCGCGGCCCAGGGTGCCGCCGGATCGGCGGCGGCCCAACGGATTGCCGACCATTTCTCCTCGGTAAAGACGATGATGGGGGAATTCGTCCAGTTCGGCCCGCGCGGCGAGCAGACGGGCGGCAAGTTCTTCATCGAGCGGCCGGGCAAGCTGCGCTTCAATTTCGAGGACCCGTCTCCCGTGCGCGTCATAGCCGACGGCAAGAATGTCGTCATCGGCAACATGAAGCTCAAGACCTGGGACCTGTACCCGCTCTCCAAGACGCCGCTCAGCCTCCTTCTCGCCGACCGGATCGACCTGTCGCACGAGATGGTGCGGGGTGTTCGCGAAGAGCCCGATCTCACCACGATCGTGCTCGGCAACAAGACGGTCTTCGGCGACTCGACCATCACCATGATGTTCGATTCCAAGACCTTCGAGCTTCGCCAGTGGACTATCACTGACGCACAGAACAAGGATACGTCGGTGATGATCTACAACGTCAAGAACGGGGTCGGGTTCGACGACCGGGTTTTCCGCATCCCGTATGACGAGGTCCGCAAGCTCTAGCTGTTGGCTCAACGGAAAAGGCGGCTTTTTCACTTCACCGCTTCCGTGAAATCTCCTAAACCTCCGGCATCCCCGCCGAGGTTTAGGAATGACATTCTCCATCACCACCTGGAACATCAATTCGGTGCGGCTGCGCATGCCCATCGTCGAGCAGTTCATCGTGCGTCACCAGCCGGACATCCTGTGCCTGCAGGAGATCAAATGCCAGGAGCACGAGTTCCCGCTGCAGCCGTTGAAGGAGCTCGGCTACCAGCACATCATCATCCACGGTCAGAAGGGTTATCATGGCGTCGCCATCGCCTCGCGCGTGCCCCTCACCGAAGATCATAGACAGAACTATTGCGGCATCGGTGACGCCCGCCACATCTCGGCGATCTTCGAGCGCGGTTCGCGACGCATCCGGCTGCATAACTTCTACGTGCCGGCCGGTGGCGACGAGCCTGACCGTGCCGTAAATCCGAAATTCGGCCACAAGCTGGATTTCGTCGAGGAGATGAAGTGCCTTAGGGCAGATCCCACCCCCGGCATCTCCTCGATTCTCGTGGGGGACCTCAACATCGCCCCGCTCGAGCACGACGTGTGGTCGCACAAGAAGATGCTGAAGATCATCAGCCACACGCCTGTCGAGACGGAAGGCCTGCTCGAGGTGATGAGCAAGGGGAATTGGCTGGACCTGATGCGCCAGCACGTGCCGGACACCGAGAAGCTCTACACGTGGTGGAGTTACCGCGCCAAGGACTGGGCAGCAGCCGATCGAGGCCGCCGTCTCGACCACATCTGGTCGTCGCAGGATCTCGGCCCCTTCCTCGACCGGATAGAGGTCCTGAAGGAGGCGCGCGGATGGAACCAACCATCCGACCATGTCCCGGTCACTGCCGTCTTCAGGTTCTGACGCCTAGCTGAACCGGCTCTGTAGCCCGGCTGCGGCGCCTGCCATCGCGACGATATTGTCGCGGATTCGCGCTTCCACCATGCGCCCTACCTGCGGATATTCCTCCAGCAGTCGGTGGAAGAGGGTGCGGGTGACGCGAAGCACTTCGGCGTCCTCAACCGCGATGGCCGTGAATTTCCGTTCCACCATCGTGACCAGCGCCAGCTCCGACAGAAGTGTCCCCGGTACCGCAACGTCCTGGAGGCGGGCGGTACCCCGATCGGACGCGTGGAGTTCAAAGGTGCCCCTGGCGACCACGAAGGCGCATTCCGCCGGTGACCCCTCGCGGAACAGTTCCTGCCCTGCTGCAATGGCACGACGTTCCGCCCCAAATGCCAGGAGCCGCAACTGGTCCTCGTCGAGTTCCCTGAATAGGGTGACCTGTGAAAGAAGGCGAATGTCGTCGTTGAGCGCCATGGGTGCTACGGGACGATCTTGTAGCCACCGTTCTCCGTCACCAGGATTTCGGCGCTGGAGGGGTCGCGCTCGATCTTTTGGCGCAGGCGGTAGACATGGGTTTCGAGCGTATGGGTGGTCACCCCGGAATTGTATCCCCAGACTTCCTCCAACAGCACGTCGCGGGTCACGACCTTCTGGTCGGCGCGATAGAGGTAGCGGATGATCGCCGCTTCCTTTTCCGTCAGCCGAATCTTCTTCCCGTCTTCGGTAGTCAGGAGCTTCTGGCTTGGCTTGAAAATATAGGGGCCGACCGTGAAGGTTGCGTCCTCGCTCTGCTCGTACTGGCGCAGCTGTGCTCGGATCCGGGCGAGCAGGACCGCAAAGCGGAAGGGCTTTGTGATGTAGTCGTTGGCGCCGGCCTCGAGACCAAGGATCGTATCGGAATCCGTGTCGTGGCCGGTCAGCATGATGATCGGCGCCTTGAAGCCGTTCTTGCGCAGGAGCTTCACCGCCTCGCGTCCATCCATGTCCGGAAGACCGACATCCATGATCAGCAGGTCGACCTGGCTCGACTTGGCCACCTGCATCGCCCTGGTGGCATTCGGCTCCTGCAGGAGAGAAAACTCCTCGTAGAGCGCGAGCTGTTCGGACAGCGTCTCGCGCAGGTCGTCATCGTCATCCACCAGCAATATCGTGCGAACTGCCATATGCTCCTGCCTCTCGTTTTTCGCGTCCCAAAGGTCCTACGGCGGCCGAGGGTAAATAGATCAGGCACTTGATCTAAGTCGCATCGTGCTATGATTTCAAACCAAATCATCTTCAAAGCAAGAATTCGTGAGGAAGGATGGCGAATTTGTGCAGACAGGGGCGCTCCCGTCGAGGTGTCGTGACCGTGCGGGCTGCCCCCGGCAATCCCCGCCGGGGGTTTGTTTCCTTCTCTGGCGTCACTGTACCGGCCGCGCTCGGCCGTAGTGGCCGCACGGCCTTCAAGCGGGAAGGAGATGGCGCCACGCCGATCGCGAACATGCGGCTTCTCTACGGCTTCACCCGCGGCGACCGGATGAAGTCGCTGAAAACGGCCCTGCCGATCCGGAGAATCAGGAAGGACATGCTCTGGTGTGATCAGCCGGACCATCCGAGCTACAACCGGCTGGTGCGCGCACCGTTCAGGCCAAGCCATGAGGAGATGATGCGGCAGGATGGCCTTTACGACATCTGCCTTGTCCTCGACTGGAACGTCACCTCGCGCCGCCGCCATCGCGGGTCGGCGATCTTCTTCCACCTGATCAGGCCAGGCTACCAGCCGACCGCCGGCTGCGTTGCCGTCAGCCGCAGAGACATGCAGCGGCTCCTTCCCCACCTACGCCGCGGGACGATCATACGCGTCCTATAGGTCTACGTTGTCCACGATCCCTCGCAGGACATGGTTTTTGGTGGCATTGCGACCGACCATATATCGGCGCGTCCCCGGGTCTGGGTGCCGATGAGACCTACCGCAAGGAACGTGGTGTCACGAAGCGGGTCAGAAGGCCGGAGCCCGGTCCGACCTGCCGCCAGTCCGCCACGGGGAAGTCGATGACCGCCAGTGCAGTTGTCGGATACTTCGCTGCCAACGCGTCGTGAGCTCGTGCATCCCCGTCGCCGATCAGCATCAGTGCCAGATCCTGAAGCCCGGGATTGTGACCGATCAACAGCAGCGTGGCAGCGGAATCGCCCAGGGCGCGGATCGTATCGAGAAGCCGTCCGGCCGGGGCTTCATAGATAGTCGGGTCGATGCGCGTCGCGACCTCGGCCGGCAGCCTGCGCTGCACGAGTTCCCAGGTCTGTCGCGTGCGCCGCGCATCGGAAACAAGGGCGAGATTCGGAATGAGGTGTTCGCGTGCCATGTAGTTACCCATGGCGGGTGCGGCCTTCTCCCCGCGCTCTGCAAGGGGGCGCTCGTGATCGGCCGTTCCGTCCGGCCAAGCAGACTTCGCGTGCCGCAGGAGAAGCAGACGGCGCTGGCCCTGAAGAGCTTCCTTGTCGGTCTTGTCGGCCACAGTTCACCTGCTCGTTGTCACGCTCTGCCAATATGGTGTCAAAGCGCCAGCGGGACCAGCCGTTCCCTCCCTTGGAGCAGGAGCGAAACGGAAAATGCCGCCAACGGGGACGTCGACGGCATTTCTGGAGACATGATCAGGCAGGAGGCCCTAGTTCCATTCGCGAATGTCGACGAAGTGGCCCGCTACCGCAGCAGCAGCCGCCATCGCCGGCGAGACGAGGTGCGTACGGCCCTTGTAGCCCTGGCGACCCTCGAAGTTGCGGTTCGAGGTCGAGGCGCAGCGCTCTTCCGGATTCAGCCGGTCGTCGTTCATCGCCAGGCACATGGAGCAGCCCGGCTCGCGCCATTCGAAGCCCGCTTCCTTGAAGATCTTGTCCAAGCCCTCAGCCTCGGCTTGCTCCTTCACGAGGCCGGAACCCGGGACAACCATCGCCGAAACGGTCGGCGCCACATGCCGGCCTTCGAGCACCTTTGCAGCGGCGCGCAGATCCTCGATGCGGCCATTGGTGCAGGAGCCGATGAAGACGCGATCGATAGCAATATCGGTGATCTTCGTGCCCGGCTTCAGGCCCATGTAGTCCAGTGCCCGCCACTTGGAGGCGCGCTTTGTCTCGTCCTTGATGTCATCGGGATTGGGCACGACGCCCTGCACCGAGATGACGTCTTCCGGGGAAGAGCCCCAGGAGACGATCGGCGGCAGGTTGGCAGCGTCCAGCACGACCACCTTGTCGAAGTGGGCGCCTTCATCCGTGTGCAGCGTCTTCCAATATTCCAGCGCCATGTCCCAGGCCGCACCCTTCGGCGCGCGGGGCTTGTCCTTGATGTAGGCGAAGGTCGTCTCGTCCGGCGCGATCAGGCCGGCGCGGGCGCCGCCTTCGATCGTCATGTTGCAGATCGTCATCCGGCCTTCCATCGACAGCGAGCGGATCGCCTCGCCCGCGAATTCGATGACATGGCCGGTGCCGCCGGCGGTGCCGATCTCGCCGATGATGGCGAGGATGATGTCCTTGGCGGTCACGCCTTCGGGAAGCTTCCCGTCGACGCGCACCAGCATGTTCTTCGCCTTTTTCTGCACCAGCGTCTGGGTGGCGAGAACATGTTCCACCTCAGACGTGCCGATGCCATGCGCCAGCGCACCGAAGGCGCCATGCGTGGAGGTATGGCTATCGCCGCAGACGATCGTCATGCCGGGCAGGGTGAAGCCCTGCTCCGGGCCGACGATGTGCACGATGCCCTGCCGCTTGTCCTTTTCCGAGTAGTACTCGACGCCGAAGTCGTGGGCGTTCTGCGCCAGTGCCTCGACCTGGATGCGGCTTTCCTCGTTCTTGATGCCGATGTGGCGGTCCGGCGTCGTCGGCACGTTGTGGTCCACAACGGCAAGCGTCTTCTCAGGAGCACGAACCTTGCGGCCGGCCATGCGCAGCCCCTCGAAGGCCTGCGGGCTCGTCACCTCATGGACGAGGTGACGGTCGATGTACAGGAGACAGGTACCGTTGTCGTCGCTGACGACGTGGTCGTCCCAGATCTTGTCATAGAGGGTACGGGGTGCGCTCATGGCTGCCATCCATTTCAGGGATTATAACGAAAAGGGAGTTCCGGCATGTGTCGCTGCCGGCGCGAGCATGGATCGGCTCAGCTAAGTCGGCTGTTCAGAGCGCCATGGACGCGCGCGAAAAACCGTGCTGGCAGGCGCTTGTGGTCCTGCAACACGATGAACTGGTTCGCGAGGCATCCGAATTTCGATCCCATGGCGGCCTTATTAGCAGTTTTGAGAGGTCCATTCAATATCGATGCCGCGAGCCAAAGGCGTCGTCAGGGCCCGAGGCGAGAGGCGATGACATGGTCCAGCGACAGGCGCCCCGGACCACGTGCAGCTATCAGCAGCAGGCAGGCCGCCCAGGTCCCGTGGGTCGGCCAGGCACCGGGATAGACGAAGATCTGGATCACCAGCGTCATGGCCAGAAGCCCAAACGCCGCGAGGCGGCTGCCGAGACCGAGGACCAGCAGGACCGGCAGCAGATGCTCCGCCAGCGTCGCCATGTGCGCTGCGATCGAGGGGTTGAGGAACGGCAGCGCGTATTCGTGTTCGAAAAGATAGATGGCATTTTCTGACACACGCCATCCCTCGAGCTTCGTCTGCCCCGATTGCCAGAAGACCCCGGCAATGGAGACCCTGGCGACCAGCGCGATCAGGTCATGGGGAATGCGCTCGAGCAGGCTTGCGCCCGCCCGCAGGCGGCGGGCTAGGCTCCTGTCTGCGGATGCGGCAACGGCACTGCTCATGGCTCTTCTCCGTAATCGCGGATGGCAGTAAAGACGCCGGAACGGAGTGCGCCGGCGATGTTGGCTGCAAGATCGAAGTCACGATCGGCTCCCGCCGCCTCCCCGGCCGCGGACTGCAGGTCTCGTCCGGCGGCGAGCGCGTCGAGGAAGACGCCACCGCCTGGCGGCAATTGCAGCACTTCGACCGTCAAGTGCGGTCGAACCACAAGGGCGTCCTGGCCTGCCCAGTCGGTGACCGGCGCGACTGTCGCCTCGCCGGCATTCATCGCCCAGATGGTCACCACCGGATAGGCGGAACGGATGACGGAGACGGAGGGGTGAAGTGCAAACCGCAGCCCCGGCAGCCGTGCCGGCGGAACTTCCGAAAGGCGCGCGGGATCGAGCGGGGCAATGTCGGCGGCATGATAGGCGCGTCCCCCCGCGCTCTCCAGACGGATGACGCCCGGCAGGTAGGGCAGCGCCGCGGCCGGCGGAAAGTCTGCAGCGAATCCGGCCAGCTCATCACCATAGCGGAAGAGCAGGGGGGAGCGCGGCGGATGGAGGCGGATGAAGCTGTCCGCCATCGCCGCAAAGAAGGCTTCTCCGACGATCCTTTCGGTCACCGGAAACCGGCTTGCCAGCGCACGTCGCAGGCTGATCATCACGTTGTTGCGGTAGACATCGTACCGGACGCCGGGGTCGCTGGAATTCCAGGACGCAAGTCCGGCGGGAGGCGGCCTGTCGGGGTGCATCAGCGGGCGCGCGAACCAATCATGCATCGTCGACATCGCCTGCTCCTATGCCGCGAGCGCGGAACGGCGCAGGATTGCATCTGCGGCCTCGGCCTCCGCCCTCAGCACCGGCCAGTCTGGCACGTCATTGTCCCATTCGATCAGCGTCGCCACCGGCCCCGTGCGCTCGATCACCTCCGCATAGAGCGCCCAGACCGGGTCGCGCACCGGATTATCGTGAGAGTCGATCAGAAGGGGTGCGCCGAGATCATCCTCGGTGACCGAATGACCGCCCAGATGGATCTCGCGAACGTGCCTCACCGGAAAACGGGCGAGGTAGCTGCGAGGATCTGTGTTGTGGTTCGTGGACGCCACGAAGACGTTGTTGACGTCGAGCAGCAGCCCGCAGCCGGTCCGCGCCACGACTTGCCTGAGGAAATCCGTTTCCTCATAGGTGCTTTCCGTGAAGAAGAGGTAGGTCGCCGGGTTTTCCAGCAGCATCTGACGCCCCAGTGTCGTTTGCACCTCGTCGATATGCCGGCATACCTGCGCAAGCGTTTCCTCCGTGTAGGGCAGAGGCAGCAGGTCGTTCAGGAAGGTCGTGTCATGCGTCGACCAGGCGAGGTGCTCGGAAAAGCTCTCCGGCTGGTAGTGATCACAGAGGGTCTTCAGGCGCTGCAGGTGATCCCGGTCGAGCGGCTGCATGGAGCCGATCGACAACCCGACTCCATGGAACGATAGCGCGTAGTCTTCTCTCAGGCGCGAAAGCTGCGCATGCGGCACGCCGCCATCCCCCATGTAATTCTCGGCATGGATTTCGAAGAAGCCGACGGGTTGCCGCGACATGTCGATGCTGGCGAAGTGTTCCGGCTTGAAGCCGACGCCGGCGCGGGCCGGAAGCTGTGGAGGCTGCATGTCTCTCTCCCTGAAGAAACCGGCGTCGCACCTGCTGCGACGCCGCGGCTGCACTGCGATGTCAGGCTGGGGCTGGGCCGGGCTCAAGCTTGCCGTGACCGTTTGGCGTCATCATCGCCTCGCATGTGCCGGCGGGAACCAGCTTGAAGGCATTCTGCTGGTAATCGACCTTGGAGGTTCCGGCACAGGTGGTGCCGGGGCCTGCAGCGCAGTCGTTCTGGCCCTTCAGGGCGACGCCGTAGCATTTCTCCTTGCCTTCCTGGGCAAGGGCCGGCGATGCGATCGACGCCAGTGCCGAGGTGACGGATGCCGCGACGGCAAGCGAAATGGTTGAGTTCTTCATGTCAGGTCTCCCGTTCGAGCAGGCCTTGCTGGCTTGCATGAAGACCTACGGGCGAACTCGGCGGACCGTTACGACGCCCGAGCAAAACTTCTTGGCTGCTCCCTCGAACGATCGGAATCCCGCCCTCCAAATCTGCAGATATCCATGTAACATTCGGCTTTGTGGCGGCGTAGGGCTCATTGATGAGTGAAGTTGCGCGCGAAGAGCAATGGTCTGCATGGATGCGGGCGGCAGTCCGCGGTGATGCCCAGGCATATCACCGCTTCCTGACGTCCGTGACACCGCACCTGCGCGTCATGGCCCGCCGCCGTTGCGCCCAGTTCGGGGCGCCTGCCAGCGAAGCGGAGGATGTCGTGCAGGAGGTTCTGCTGTCGATACATCTGAAGCGCGCAACCTGGGACCCGTCGCGGCCGATCGCACCATGGATATCGACCATCATCCGCAACAAGCTGATCGACAGCCTGCGCCGCCGCGGTCGCCACGTGGACGTGCCGCTCGAGGACGTCGTCGCGGTGTTGCAGATCGACGAGCAGGTGGAAACACAGGAGCGGCTGGACGTGGACCGGATATTGAAGACGCTGAAGGAGCCCCAGCGGACTATCGTGCAGGCGATTTCGGTCGAGGGCAGCAGCGTCCGGGAAACTGCGGGCAGGGTCAATATGAGCGAGGGGGCGGTGCGGGTGGCACTGCACCGCGCGCTGAAGGCGCTAAGTCTCACCTATCGGAGCCAATGACGTGAAGACTGATGAACTGATCAACATGCTGTCCCAGGATTCCGATGTCCGGTTCCGCTTCGGTACCATCATGGTGAGCGCACTCGTTGCTGCGGTTCTGCTTGCCGGCCTGCTCTTCTTCGCCGCGATGGGCGCGCGGCCGGATTTCTACGAGGCGCTGGAGAGCGTGCGATTCCTCTTCAAGTTCGTGATCACCCTGGCACTGTTCCTGGCTGCCGCCAACCTGATGGCGCGGATGGCTCGTCCCGGGGTGCCGATCCTCTTCTCACGTGCCGTGGTTCTGGCGGTCCCCATGCTGCTCGCCTTTGCGGTGCTGGCGGAACTGGCGGCGGTTCGCCCGACCGACTGGGCGCTCAACATGATCGGCCACAACGCCTATGAGTGCCTGACGCTGATACCGCTTCTGTCGATCGGCCCTCTCGCAGCCTTCCTGCTCGCGCTTCGCCAGGGCGCTCCGGCAGATCCGGGCAAGGCCGGCGCGGTTGCCGGACTGGCTGCAGGCGGCATTGCAGCCGCATTTTACGCAGCGAATTGTACCGACGACAGCCCGCTCTTCGTGGCGCTCTGGTACACGCTTGCAATCGGTATCGTCACCCGTGCCGGCTATCTTGCCGGCCGGCGCTGGCTGGTCTGGTAGCAATCGAAGCCGGAAGGGCACCGATGGCAATAAAAAAGGCGGCCCGAGAGCCGCCTTTTCAATTCCAGTGGGAGGAAGCTTATTCTGCCGAACCTTCGGCAGCCTTTGCTTCTTCCGCTGCCTTCGCTTCGGCAGCCTCTGCTGCGGCCTTCTCGGCGGCAAGCGCCTGTGCGGCTGCTACCTTCTCGGCCTCGAGACGTGCCTTTTCCTCGGCAATGGCAGCGCGCTCTGCTTCGTTCAGCTTGCGTGCGCGGGTGCCGGTGTTCTCGACGATACGAGCCGACTTGCCGCGACGATCGCGCAGGTAGTAGAGCTTGGCGCGGCGGACCTTACCGCGGCGAATGACTTCGACGCCTTCGACGAGCGGCGAGTAAACCGGGAATACGCGCTCGACGCCTTCGCCGTAGGAGATCTTGCGGACGGTGAAGCTCTCGTTGATGCCGCCGCCGGAACGGGCGATGCAGACGCCTTCATAGGCCTGTACGCGGGTCCGGGTGCCTTCACGGACGCGCACGTTGACGCGGACCGTGTCGCCGGCTTCGAACTCGGGGAGCTTGCGCTGGGCTTCGATCTTGGCGGCCTGTTCGGCTTCCAGTTCCTGGATGATGTTCATTGTCAAACCTTTCCGTTCTTCTGAAACAGCCAGAGCGCTCGTCCATCGTCCTTCGGCCGGGCCTCCGGAGGGTGTCCCTTGCGGAACAAAAGCGGGTTCGCCATTCTTTCTTGCTGGTCGACGGGAGATCACGCGCATGCGCGGAGCCCATGTCCGGGTGCGCCAATACACCAAAGAATCCTGTTTGTCATCATGCGCGCCAGAGATTTTGCACCGTAACGCTTCCGCTGCCGCCTGGCTTGCCGTTGCATGCGCTCCCCGCTATGTGCTCTCGCCAGCCAAGGGGGACATCATGACAATCGCAACCATCCTGCTGCTGTTCACGTCGGCATTTCTAGCCGGCGCGGTGAATGCGATCGCCGGCGGCGGGACCTTCCTGACCTTCGGGGCGCTCACTCTCGTCGGCATGCCGCCGATCACAGCCAATGCGACGTCCTCCATCACCCAGTTCCCCGGCTATATCACCTCCACGTTCGCCTATCGCGACGAGATCGCCAGGAGCTGGCGCAGCGCGATCGCCCTCTCTGTGGTCTCGGTCATCGGCGCCCTTGGCGGGTCGCTGCTTCTCCTGTCGCTCGACAATCCCTCCTTCCGCCAGATCGTGCCCTGGCTGCTTGCGGCAGCGACGATCATCTTCGCAGCCGGACCCTGGCTCAAGCCCAAGGCGAGTGCAGGCAAGCCGGTCAATTCGAAGATCAGCGTCGTGGCCCAGTTCTTCACGTCCATCTATGGCGGCTTCTTCGGCGCCGGTATGGGCATCATGATGCTCGCCGTGCTCGGCATCACCTCCGGCGGCACCTATCACCACCTCAATGCGCTCAAGAACCTTCTGTCGATCCTGATCGCGGCAGTTGCCATCGTCATCTTCGTGTCGGGCGGCGTCGTCGCCTGGCCGCAGGCGCTGGTGATGATTCCGGGCGTTGCGCTCGGCGGCTATGCCGGCGTGTGGATGGCGCGGCGTGTGTCCCAGACGGTGATGCGCGTGATCGTCGTCGCCGTCGGCGTTGCCCTCACCACTTATTATTTCGTGACGGGCTGACCGATCCGCCCCAGATGCGTGTCG
The DNA here is from genome assembly GCF_902502825.2 of Pseudorhizobium flavum. Next base: position 3,465,955 of record NZ_LR723670.1, on the reverse strand, counting down.
TGGAAGCCGCTCATGTGCTTCAAGCCGTAGCCGAGCGCTCTGTCCAGGCCGATGTGGACGGCCCAGATCAGGGCGATCGCCACCGCAAGATCCCATGCGGTGAGGTAGGCGAGGATCAGGAGCAGTCCGACCCCGATGTAGCTGTGCAGCGCGTTGTAGCAGATGGCGCCTATTCGCGGACCCCACAGGTAGCCTGCCATCGCGACGTCCGGCACAAGGATGAGCATCAGGAAAAGCCACCATCCGGCGCCGAGATGCCAGTAGGCGCCCAGCGCCACGAGTGCTACGGTCGCGTTCTCAAGGCGCAGAAACAGGCGCATCGGTCAATCCTGCCCTGACTGGAGAAGGTCCGGCCGCCGCTCCCTTGTGAGGCTCAGTGCCTGCTCGCGTCGCCACTTGTCGATCTCGGCATGATTGCCGGAGGTGAGCACTGGCGGGATCTCGCGGCCTTCGAAGACCTGTGGCCGGGTGTAGTGCGGATATTCCAGCAGCCCATCCTCGAAGCTCTCGTGGGTGCCGGACAAGGCATTGCCCATCACGCCGGGCAGGATGCGCACCACCGCGTCGAGCAGTGTCAGCGCCGCCGGTTCGCCGCCGGAGAGGATGTAGTCGCCGACCGAGACTTCCTCCAACTGGCGTGCCTCGATTACCCGCTGGTCGACCCCTTCGAAACGACCGCAAACGATGACCACGCCCTCGCCGGCCGCCAGTTCCCGCACGCGTTTCTGCGTCAGCGGTCTGCCGCGCGGGCTCATCAGCAGGCGTGGCCGGTCGTCATGACCGGAAACCTGATCGATGGCGTTCGCAAGGATATCCGGCTTCAACACCATGCCGGCGCCGCCGCCCGCGGGCGTGTCGTCCACAGTCCGGTGCCGGTCCTCGGCGAAGTCGCGGATCTGCACAGGCTTGATCGACCACTGGCCACGCTCCAGCGCCTTTCCGGCAAGCGAATGGCCGAGATGGCCGGGAAACATCTCCGGATAGAGGGTAAGGATCGTGGCGCGGAAGCTCATGGTGCGTCGCCGGGTTCGCCCCCACGCGGGCCCTTACCGGGGGGACGATCCTCCGGGTCCTCGATGAGACCGGCTGCACGAGGATCGATCAGGATCCGGCCGCCTTCGAGGTCGATCTCCAGCACCGCGGCTTCGGAGAACGGGATCAGCACCGGTCGACGGCCCGGGCCCTTGAGTTCGAGCAGGTCGCCGGCGCCGAAATCGAAGACGCCGGTCACTGTCCCGTAGCTCTTGCCGCCCTCATCGACGGCCTCCAGCCCTTCGAGATCGGCATAATAGAACTCGTCGTCGTCCAGCTCGTCGTCCGGCAGGTTCTCCCGCTCGATGAAGAGCTCGAGGCCATTCAGGGCTTCGGCCGCGTTGCGGTCGTTGATGCCGCGGAAACGGACAATCGCGACATTCTTCGCCTCGCGGATCTCGAGGATCTCGAAGATCCGGCCATCCTTGCTGTGCAGGTTCCCGTAGTCGCCGAGTGCCAGGGGGTCGGCCGTGTAGGCGCGCACCCGCACCTCGCCGCGCAGGCCCTGCGCCGCGCCGATTGTCGCCATGAGGATCGGGTTGTGGAGCTTCGTCATGCGCTTATTCCGGATGGTTCAGGCGCTTGTACCGGCAGCCGGGACAAATGGAAACAGAAAACGGGCGGCGCGTCTCCGCACCGCCCGTTCGTCCGCAAGATGCGGATCAGCCTTATTCGGCAGCAGCTTCGGCTGCGGCAGCCTTGGCGTCTTCTTCGCGCTGGGCGCGCTCGGCGGCACGCTCCTGGGCCTTCTTGCCGGGCTTTGCCTTCTCCGGGTTGTTGCGGGCGTCGCGCTGGGCAACGCCGGCCTCGGCGAGGAAGCGCAGGACGCGGTCGGTCGGCTGGGCGCCCTTGGCGATCCATTCCTGGATGCGCTCGAGGTTCAGCTCGACGCGCTTCTCGTTGTCCTTCGGCAGCATCGGGTTCCAGGAACCCAGCTTTTCAAGGAAGCGGCCGTCGCGGGGAGCGCGGGCGTCGGCAACGACGACGTGGTAGTAGGGACGCTTCTTGGAGCCGCCACGGGCGAGACGAATCTTCAGGGTCATTTTCTTACTCCTTGGTGTTTCTTGAGGCCGCCCTGCGGCGGGCTGTCTGGTTCAAGCGGGTTGTTTCGTGCCGCCGTGCTCGGCGGCGATGGCTTCATGATGCCGGATCACTTCCTTGATGACGAAGTTGAGAAACTTCTCGGCGAAATCCGGGTCCAGATGAGCGTCCTTCGCCAGGCGGCGGAGGCGTTCGATCTGGTATTCCTCGCGCGCCGGGTCTGCCGGCGGCAATTCGTACTGGGCCTTCAGGAGGCCGACTTCCTTGGTGCAGCGGAAGCGCTCGGCGAGCATGTGCACCAGTGCCGCATCGATATTGTCGATCGACTGGCGGTAGCTTGCGAGCTTCTGCTTGACGTCCTCGGCCATGAGTTCCCTCTACTTCTTCTTCGGCAGTCCGGGCAGGCCCGGGAAGCCGCCGCCGAGGCCGGGCAGGCCGCCCATACCCGGCATTCCTCCACCCGGCAGTCCCGGCATCGAGCCCGGCTTGAAGCCCGCGGCTTCCGCCTGCTTCTGCAGTGCCTCGAGCTGCTTCGGATCGAGCTTGGACAGATCCGGCATGCCGCCCATTCCACCCCCGAGGCCGCCCATGCCGCCAAGTCCCATCTTGCCGGCAAGGCCGCCCATCATCTGTTTCATCATGCCGCCGCCTTTGCCCTTGCCGCCCATGGCCTTCATCATGTCGGCCATCTGGCGGTGCATTTTCAGCAGCTTGTTGATCTCGGCGGCGTCGGTGCCGGAGCCGGCGGCGATGCGCTTCTTGCGGGAATGCTTCAGGATATCCGGATTGGCGCGCTCGGCCTTGGTCATCGACTGGATGATGGCGATCTGGCGGTCGAACATCTTGTCGCTCATGCCGGACGCGGCGAGCTTGTCCTTCATGCCGGCCATGCCGGGCATCATTCCCATGATACCGCCCATGCCGCCGAGCGACTTCATCTGGCGCAGCTGGTCGGCGAGGTCGTTCAGGTCGAACTTGCCCTTGGCCATCTTCTCGGCCATGGCGCGCGCCTTCTCGGCGTCGATGTTCTCGGCGGCCTTTTCGACGAGGGAGACGATGTCGCCCATGCCGAGGATGCGGTCGGCGATGCGGCGGGGATGGAATTCCTCCATCTCCGTCATCTTCTCACCCGTTCCGATCAGCTTGATCGGCTTGCCGGTGACGGCGCGCATGGAAAGTGCAGCACCGCCACGGCCGTCGCCGTCCATGCGGGTGAGCACCAGGCCGGTGATGCCGACGCGTTCGTCGAAGTTGCGTGCGAGGTTGACGGCGTCCTGGCCGGTCAGGCTGTCGGCGACGAGCAGGATCTCGTGCGGGTTCGACTTCCGCTTGATCTCGGCCATCTCGACCATCAGCGGTTCGTCGATATGGGTACGGCCGGCGGTGTCGAGGATGACGACGTCATGGCCGCCGAGCCTTGCCGCCTGCACGGCGCGTGCGGCAATGTCGGTCGGCGACTGGCCGGCAATGATAGGCAGCGTGTCGACGCCTGTCTGGACGCCGAGCTGGCGAAGCTGTTCCTGGGCGGCGGGGCGGCGCGTGTCCAGCGACGCCATCAGCACCTTCTTCTTCTCGCGGTCGGTCAGCCGCTTGGCGATCTTGCCGGTCGTGGTCGTCTTGCCCGAGCCCTGGAGGCCGACCATCATGATGACGACGGGGGCCGGTGCATGCAGGTCGATGCCGACCCCTTCGGAGCCCAGCATCTCGACCAGTTCGTCATGGACGATCTTGACGACCATCTGGCCGGGCTTGATTGACTTCAGGACCGCAGCCCCGACTGCCTTCTCGCGAACCTTGTCGGTAAAGGCACGGACGACCTCGAGCGACACGTCTGCCTCGAGCAGCGCACGGCGAACCTCGCGCAGCGCAGCGGAGACATCCGCCTCGCTCAACGCGCCACGGCCGGTCAGTCCATTCAGGATGGAGCCAAGACGGTCCTGGAGGTTTTCAAACATCCGTGTCTTCCTTCTTCGTTTCCGGGTGCCGGAAACGTCGGGTCTTTCCGCGACGAAAACAAGGCGCCCAGACGCGGGCAAAGCCGAAAAGCACCCGAGGGCGCCACGCGCTGTCGGGTGTTGACCTCCGGGCTCATTGAATTCGGCCCCGGTCGGCGGCTCCAAGTCTTGTCACTTGTCAGCAGATGCGGGGGATAAACAGGAAACGGGCAGGAAAGTCAAGGCAGGCTACAACGTCGCGATAGCTTGCGTGAATATTTAAGAGGCTTATATTGAATATTCCTTTGTAGAGGCAATGATGCGATGTCCCTTTATATCCGCGATGCCAAAGTGAACGAGCTGGCCGACAAACTCATGCACCAGCTTGGAACAAAGACAAAGACGGAAGCCGTGCGCGTGGCGCTCGAGAACGAACTCAAACGTGCTAGCGAGGAGTTGACGCTGGAAGAGCGGGTGCGAAAGATCCAGGATCGTTATGCGGCGCTCGGGCCGAACGACCCCGATTTCGACGAGAAGGCTTTCATGGATGAGATGTGGGAGATCTGATGTTTATCGATGCATCAGCGATCGTCGCTATCATCGGTCAGGAAGAAGCCGGAAGCTCTCTTCTCCGGAAGATCGAGCAGGCAGAGCCCCCCGTCTACTTCTCTTCGACTGTGATCTTCGAGGCGGTGATCGCTTTGGCCCGCAAGAAGAAGATCTTCCTTTATGGGGATCATGCGCCCACGCCTGCGAGCCTGATTAAGGAAACGCAGGACCTCGTCCGAAGCTTCCTTGATCAGCTCGGCGCAGTTGAAATTACCCTCCCCGTTGGCCTCCACGAAATCGCTCTTGACGCCGCCCGCGCCTATGGCCGTTTCGTCGGCCATCCGGCTCGTCTCAACTTCGGAGACTGCTTTTCCTACGCCGCGGCAAAGAGCTTGAAGCTGCCGCTCCTGTTCGTCGGCGACGATTTCAGCAAAACCGACATCAAGATCGCGTAATCACGCATGCGGTCTCTCCCGCTCAAGCGCGCAGCCTGCTAGGTAAAGCGGATGAACCGGCGCAACTTCCTCAAATGGTCCGGTCTCGCGGCCCTTGCCGCGCTTGCCGGCGGCGTCACGGCAAGGAGCGCCATGGCCGGCAACAAGTATTATTCCGGGCCGGTGAGCGATCACTTTGATGGCAAGCTCTTCTTCAACCCCGACGGAGAGGAGCCGAGCGGTCTCCTGAACCTCGTTCGCTGGAAGCTCGGCAATGGCAACAAGGCCTGGCCCGACCGTTTCCCCAGTCCGTTTCCACAGGCCGTGCCTGAAGAACGGATAACTGGTGACCGGCTGGTGGTCACCCTGGTCGGTCACGCATCATTCCTGATCCAGGTCGCAGGCCTGAATATCCTGACCGATCCGGTGTGGGACGAGCGCGCAAGCCCCGTCCGCTTCGCCGGCCCGAAGCGGGTCAACCCGCCCGGCATCAACATGGGCGACCTGCCGCCCATCGATCTCGTGATCGTCACCCACAACCACTACGACCACATGGATCTGGAGACGCTCTGGGTGCTCCAGGGTCGTGACAAGCCGCGCTTCGTCACGCCCCTCGGCAACGACGAGATCATCCGCGCTCGCGTAGAGGATGGACGCTTCGACGGCATGGACTGGGGCGATCGGCTGGAGGTCGGCCGTGGCGTCACTCTCCATTGCGAGCCGTGCCATCACTGGTCCGCGCGTGGGCTGGGGGACCGCCGCATGGCGCTCTGGGCTGCCTTCGTCATCGAAACACCGGCCGGCAAGATCTACCATATCGGTGACACCGGCTTCCATCGGGGGATCAACTATCGCGCGGCAAGGGAAAAGCATGGCGGCTTCCGTATCGCCAACCTGCCCTTCGGCGCCTATGAGCCGCAATGGTTCATGAAGGCGCAGCACCAGAATCCTGACGAGGCCGTGGAAGGCATGCTGCTGTGTGACGCCGCCCATGTCGCCGGCCATCACTGGGGCACCTTCAAGCTGACCGACGAAGGCATAGAGGAGCCGGTGGAGGCGCTCAATGCGGCGCTCGACGCCCGTCGAATATCCCGAAGCCGGTTCCGTCCGATGCGGCCGGGCGAAGTTTTCGAGGTTCCTGCAGCCGCTGTCTGACCCGGTAGCGGGGATGAATTGGCAGGGGCATCTCAACAGAATGAATGACTTGGCGCCTTCGGGATTCACGTGAGCCGGAAGTGGTCGATACTTGGACTGCTTCCGTCGCCGGAGTGTTTCGCGAGACGTTCGCGGGCAGGCGGGAGCCGGCGCCCTGTCCCGATGCCGTAACGTGCGGTGAGGGCAGGGAGGTGAAAGGCATGGCGGGAGCATTGAAGGATGTTCCGCCTATCAAGCCTCCCCCGGGTCGCCAGGCCCGGTTCGGTTGAGCCGTCCAAGCGCAGGAGCGATCCTGCGTGCAGCGAGGTGAGACGATCACCTGTAGGGACCGGAAGTCCCGAAAGAACGCCGAAGGCCACGCACATGCGGAGCCACACATACATACTTTGAGAGGTTTCGCATGTGCGTGGGCTCTCCTTGACGATAACTCCAACCGCGCCGGCACCCGGTAGCGGTGGCGAAGCATGTCCGCGCTCTGGTAATTAAACGCCGTTTCCGCCATATACGGCCGGGAGCGGCACGGCCCAACGGGATTGAAGGCAATGGCAGGACTGGTCGAATTCGCGAGGATGAACGGGCTTGGCAACAAGATCCTCGTGGTCGACATGCGCGGCCGACCGGACAAGGTGACGCCGGAAGCGGCGATCGCGTTGAACGCCGATCCGCAGACCCAGTTCGACCAGATCATGGCGATCCACGATCCGAAGGCGCACGGCACCGACGCCTGGATCGACATCCTGAATTCGGACGGATCCAAGGCGCAGGCCTGCGGCAACGGCACGCGCTGCGTCGTGCAGGCGCTCGCCGCCGAAACGGGGCGCAAGGCCTTCACCTTCCAGACAGTTGCCGGCATCCTGAACGCCGCCGAACATGAGGACGGGTCGATTTCCGTCGACATGGGCAAGCCGGTATTCGCCTGGAACCGGATCCCGCTGTCGGAGGAATTCTTCGACACGAGCCGCATCGAACTGCAGATCGGCCCGATCGACGCGCCAGTCCTGCATTCGCCCTCGGCCATGTCGATGGGCAACCCCCATGCGATCTTCTGGGTCGACAAGGACCCGATGGCGTTCGATCTCGAACGCTTCGGGCCGCTTCTCGAAAACCACCCGATGTTCCCCGAGAAGGCAAACATCACGCTGGCCCAGGTCATCTCGAAGGAGTCTCTGCGCACCCGCACGTGGGAGCGTGGTGCCGGCCTGACGCTCGCCTGCGGATCGGCCGCCTGCGCCGCCGCAGTGTCCGCTGCACGCACGGGACGTACTGGCCGGAGAGTGGAGATCGACGTTGCCTCCAGTCCGATCCGCCAGCCGCTGGTGATCGAATGGCGCGAGGACGATCATGTCATCATGACGGGTCCGGCGGAGTGGGAATGGTCCGGCCGGCTTGACCCGCGGACCGGTACCTTCACGCGCGATCTGGAGCCGGGGGCTCAGGCGAATTGAGCGGCGTCGAGGTTATAACCTTCGGCTGCCGGCTCAACACCTATGAGTCGGAAGTGATGCGGGCGGAGGCCGAGAAGGCCGGGCTCAATAATGCCGTTCTGGTCAATACCTGCGCCGTCACCGGCGAGGCGGTGCGTCAGGCGCGCCAGGCCATCCGCCGCGCCCGCCGCGAAAATCCCCATGCCCGCATCATCGTCACCGGCTGCGCCGCACAGACCGAGAAACAGGTCTTCGCGGAGATGGCCGAAGTGGATGCGGTGCTCGGCAACGAGGAGAAGCTGACGGCAAGCTCCTACCGTGCGCTGCCGGATTTCGGGGTGTCGGCGGAAGAAAAGCTCCGCGTCAACGACATCATGAGCGTCAAGGCGACCGCGCCGCAGATGGTGAAGCACATCGACGGACATGTGCGCGCCTTTATCCAGGTGCAGAACGGCTGCGACCACCGCTGCACCTTCTGCATCATCCCCTATGGCCGCGGCAATTCACGTTCCGTGCCCATGGGGGCCGTGGTCGATCAGGCTCGCAAGCTGGTGCAGGGCGGCTATCGGGAGATCGTTTTGACCGGCGTCGACGCCACAAGCTATGGCGCGGACCTGCCTGGCCAGCCCTCGCTTGGCTACCTTGCCAAGACGCTGCTGCGGCAGGTCCCGGAAATCCTCCGGCTGCGCCTCTCGTCGATTGATAGCATCGAGGCGGACCGGCACCTGTGGGACCTGATCGCGGACGAACCGCGCTTCATGCCGCATCTGCATCTGTCGCTACAGCATGGCGACGACATGATCCTGAAGCGCATGAAGCGCCGCCACAGCCGCGCCGATGCACTGTCCTTTGTCGAGCAGGCGCGGCGCCTGCGCCCTGACATCGCCTTCGGAGCTGACATGATCGCCGGTTTTCCGACGGAGACGGCGGAGATGGCGGAGAATGCCGCGACGCTTGCCGAGGAGGCCGGCCTCGCCTTCCTGCACGTCTTCCCCTACAGCCCCCGTCCCGGGACGCCGGCCGCTCGCATGCCGCAGCTCGATCGACCACTGGTCAAGGAACGGGCTGCGCGTCTGCGTGGCCGCGGCGATGCGCTACACCGGGCCCATCTCGACCGGATGGTTGGAAGCGTCCAGACGATCATCGTCGAGATGAACGGCATGGCGCATACGGAAAACTTTTCGCTGGTCGCAGCGCCCGGGCTTGTTCCCCGCGAGATCCGGCGCGTTATCATTACCGGCCACAACGGCAAACATCTGGATATGGAGGTTGCGCCGGCACTGGCGGCGTAACCGGAGCGGATTTCATGGCACTAGGCTTCATCAAAAAGGTCTTCACCTTCGGCAAGGAGAAGCCGATCGAGCAACAGGCGCCGGAAGAGCACCTGACGCCGACGGAAGCCGCTGCGATCGAAGCGGAAGTTGAGCCGCATTCGCGCGAGGAGGACCTGCCGGTTTCGCCGGTCGACCCGGTGGCCCCGGTTGAGATGGAGACGGCCGGCGGCCCGGCTGCCGATGACGCACGGGATGTCGTGGAGCCAGTCGAACCCGAGCCGGCAGATGAAGAGCCATCGGAGGAAGAACTGCCGCCCCTTCTGCCCGGCGCCGAAGAGAACACGGAAATCGGCATCGTGCCGCTGTCGCTGCTGGAGGCGGAGAGCGAAGCCGGTACCGAAAGCTCGCCGGTGTCCGAACCCGTTCTGCCGAAGGGTTTCACCACCCGGGTCGAGGAGGTGCCGGAGCCGGAGGTCGTGGCACCTCGGATGACCTGGTACCAGCGCCTGCGGGCTGGTCTTGCCCGTACCTCTTCCCAGCTTACCGGGCAGATCACCGCTCTCTTCACCAAGCGCAAGCTGGACGAGGAAACGCTGGAAGACCTGGAGGACCTGCTGATCCAGTCCGACCTCGGCGTTGAAACCGCCATGCGCATCACCGGTGCGCTATCGGCCGAACGCTACGGCAAGAATGTCACCGGCGAAGATGTCTCGCGCATCATGGCCGCCGAGATCAGCAAGGTGCTTTCGCCGGTCGCCAGGCCGCTGCAACTCGACCTCAACCACAAGCCGCACGTCATCCTCGTGGTCGGCGTCAATGGCACGGGCAAGACCACCACCATCGGCAAGCTTGCCGCGAAGCTCTCGGGATCGGGGCTGAAGGTCATGCTGGCCGCAGGAGATACGTTCCGTGCTGCCGCCATCGAGCAGTTGAAGATCTGGGCTGATCGCACTGGTTCGGAATTCATCGGCACGAAGCTGGGCGCAGATGCCGCCGGCCTTGCCTACGACGCCTTCGAACAGGCGCGGGCGAAGAAGTCGGACGTGCTGATCATCGACACAGCCGGGCGCCTGCAGAACAAGGCCGAGCTGATGGCGGAGCTGGAAAAGATTGTCCGTGTGCTGGCCAAGCTCGATCCGGACGCACCGCATACGGTCCTACAGACGCTCGATGCCACTACCGGCCAAAACGCGTTGCAGCAGGTGGAGATCTTCCGCAATGTTGCCGGCGTCAGCGGCCTGATCATGACCAAGCTCGACGGCACGGCGCGGGGCGGTATCCTCGTGGGCATCGCGGCCAAGCATAAGCTGCCGGTCTATTTCATCGGCGTCGGAGAGGGCGTCGACGATCTGGAGCCTTTCGAGGCGGATGATTTCGCCAAGGCCATTGCCGGTCTGACGCATTGATGCCACAGAAACAGCGTTTCCAGCCGCAGAACCCCATCAGCAGAAGTTGAATCGATGCAGATCGAAAGCGATACCAAGGCCACACCGGAAGAAAAGCATCACCCGATGCTGAAGTTCGCGCTCGAGATCGGGCCACTGCTGGTCTTCTTCTTCGGCAATATCCGCGGCGAATGGCTGGCGGAAACCTTCCCGGCCTTGGGCGTCGTTGGCGGTCCGCTCCTGATTGCGACAGCGCTCTTCATGGTCGCGACGGTGATCTCGCTCATCGTCTCGAAGATCGTCTTCAAGCACCTGCCGGTCATGCCCTTCGTCTCCGGCGTCGTCGTCATGGTCTTCGGCACGCTGTCCATCTGGCTGCAGGACGAGACCTTCATCAAGATGAAGCCGACGATCGTGAACACGCTCTTCGGCGTGGTTCTGCTCGGGGGGCTGCTGTTCGGCAAGTCGCTTCTCGGCTACGTCTTCAACGCCGCCTTCAATCTCGACGAGATGGGCTGGCAGAAACTGACCTTCCGCTGGGGGATCTTCTTCCTTTTCCTCGCCGTGCTCAACGAAGTCGTCTGGCGCAACTTTTCTGATGACTTCTGGGTCAACTTCAAGGTCTGGGGCACCATGCCGATCACGCTCGCCTTCACCTTCGCGCAGCTGCCGCTGATCATGCGCCACACCATCCCCGACGCCATCGCGGAAGCCGATAAGTGAGCGTCACGGCCTCTCCATCGTCGTGGTCACCGTGGTCGCGGCGGTGGTTTCTGGCGGCCGTCACGCTCTTCGTGCTTCAGCTCGTGGTTCTCTACGCCATGGGCCGAATTCCGATCTGCGAGTGCGGCTACGTCAAGCTCTGGGAAGGCGGGGTAAACTCCAGCGGCAATTCCCAGCACCTGTCGGACTGGTACACGCCGTCCCACATTATCCACGGCTTCCTGTTCTACGGCCTCGCCTGGCTGCTGTTTCGCCGGGCGCCCCTGACGGCGCGGCTGTCCTTTGCGGTCCTGATCGAGGCGGCCTGGGAGGTCCTGGAAAACACGCCGATGGTGATCGACCGGTATCGGACCGCGACCATGGCCCTCGGCTATACCGGCGACAGCATCCTCAACTCGGCGATGGACACGATTTTCATGGCGCTCGGCTTCCTGGCCGCCGCCCGCCTGCCGGTCTGGCTGACGGTCGCGATCGCCATCGGCTTCGAACTCCTGACCGGCTGGATCATCCGCGACAACCTGACACTCAACGTGCTGATGCTGCTCTGGCCGGTCGACACGATCAGGGAATGGCAGGCGGCGCTGGGCTGACCGATCAGGCGCCGGCGGCGGCCTTCTCGATCGCCGGCAGCAGTTCCTTGGTCAGCGTCCGCTCGTCGAACGGACCGACCTTCTTGTAGAGGATGGTGCCGTCCGGGCCGACAAGATAACTCTCCGGAATGCCGTAGACGCCCCAGTCGATCGCCGCCTTGCCGTTCGGGTCGACGCCGATCGCATCATAGGGATTTCCGAGTTCCCCGAGGAAGCGCAGCGCGTTGTCGTTGCGGTCCTTGTAGTTGATGCCGACCACCGTCAGCCGCTCGTCCTTCGCCAGTTCCTTGAGGAACGGATGCTCCTGCCGGCAGGGGACGCACCAGGAGGCGAAGACGTTGACGAGCGTCAGCTTGCCGTCGACGGCCGCGTCCGTGAGCGCCGGAGTGTTCGACCCTTCGAGGGCAGGCAGGGCCAGCGACGGCGCCTTCTGGCCGATCAGCGCGGAAGGTATGGCGGAAATATCGCGGCCGTTGACGTCCTGGTCATAGAGCATCTTGCCCGCGACGAGGGCGAAGCCGCCGAAGACGGCCAGCGGTATGAGCGCCAGGAAATAGCGGCCGATGCCGCGCCGGCGGGCGGGTGCGTTGTCGATCTCGCTGGTCATGCGGCGCCATCCTTGACGGGTGCGGAGGAGCGCCGCCGGATGCCGGAGGCCTCCAGTTCCGCAAGCTCCCGCTGTCGGGCACGCCCGTCCAGCCATATCCAGCCGAGCATGACCGCGATGATCAAGCCCGAGACGCCATAGGACACCGCGATGTAGAATCCGTGGCCCATCTCAGCTCTCCCGGCTCGCCATGCGCGCTGCCATGCGTCGTTGCGCCGTGACCCGGCGGCGCCAGATCTCATTTCGCATCGCCATGAGATGCAGCGTGAAGAAAAGGAAGGTAAAGGCGAACGCCATTACCAGCAGCGGGATCAGGAATTCCGGATCGATCGTCGGGCCATCGAGCCGCACGACGCTCGCCGGCTGGTGCAGCGTGTTCCACCACTCAACCGAGAACTTGATGATCGGGATGTTCACGAAGCCGACGAGAATGAGCACGGCGCTGACCCGTGCGGCCTTCGACGGATCGTCCATCGCCCGGTTCAGCGCGATCAGGCCGAGATACATCAGGAACAGTACGAAGACCGAGGTCAGGCGCGCATCCCAGACCCACCAGGTCCCCCACATCGGCTTGCCCCACAGTGAGCCGGTGGCGAGCGCGATCAGCGTGAAGGCGGCGCCGAGCGGTGCGGCGGCCTTGTGGCTGACGTCGGCAAGCGGATGGCGCCAGACCAGCGTGCCGATCGCCGAAAGCGCCATCACCGTGTAGCACATCATCGACAGCCATGCCGCGGGGACATGCACATACATGATCCGCACGGTTTCGCCCTGCTGGTAGTCGCCTTCGGTCGTGAAGCTGAGATAGAGGCCGACCGCGAAGAGGCCGGCGGTCAGACAGCCCAGCCAAGGCAGGATCCGCCCCGACAAATTCAGGAAGCGGGTCGGGTTGGCGAGGTCGCTGAACTTTGTGATGGCGAGGCTTTCGGTCATAGGCTCTTTCTAGGCAGAAACGGCACTTTCGGGCTTGATCCTAGTCAATCGCTCGCGTTGCGCAAAGCAAGCGATGCACCGAGCGGGCCGATAACTGCGAAAAACATCGTGATCGCTAATAATATCAGGAATGGCGGCATAAACGGGGCAGGGTCCTGGACCGCCGCATAGGATGCACTGACGCCGAAGATCAGCACCGGTATGGCGAGCGGCAGAACGAGGATCGATACCAGCAGACCGCCCCTCGGCAGGCTTACCGCGACCGCGGCTCCCACGGCGCCGATAAAGGTGAGGGCAGGCGTGCCCACGAGTAAAGTCACGGCGACCGCGCCGATGGCGACTTCACTCATGTTCATGAACAGGCCGAGAAGCGGCGAGGCGATCACCAGCGGCAGGCAGTTGGCCAGCCAGTGGGCGAGGCACTTGACCAGCACGGTGAGCACCAGCGGGTGCTCCTGCATCAGGATCAGGTCGAGCGAGCCGTCGTCCCGCTCCGTCTGGAAGAGGCGGTCGAGGCCGAGAAGCGCCGCGAGCAGCGCCCCGATCCAGACAATGGCCGGGCCGATGCGGGAGAGCAGGTTTAGGTCGGGGCCAACCCCGAACGGAATGACCGCGACGACGGTCATGAAGAAGAGGACGCCGATCAGGGCGCCGCCGCCGGCACGCACGGACAGCTTCAGGTCGCGGAGCAGCAAAGACATCATGCCGCGAACTCCTCTGCCACACCGGCAAACCCCGTCATCCGCAGTTCCTGCATCCCGTCGATGCCGAGTGGCTGGTGGGTTGCGGCGAGCAGGATGCCGCCACCGGCCAGATGCTGGCGGATGAGACCGGCAAAGGTCGCCTCCGCCCTGATGTCGAGGGCGGCAGTCGGTTCATCCAGGATCCAGACCGGGCGGTAGGAGACGAGTAGCTTGGCGAAGGCCATGCGCCGCTGCTGTCCTGCGGAGAGATAGCCGAAGGGAAGATGAGCAATGCCGCCAAGGCCTACCTGTTCGGAGGCCTCGGCGACCGAAACGCCCTCGCCGCCGCTAAAATCCCCGCAGAAGTCCTTCCAGAAGGCGAGGTTCTCCTGCACCGACAGCTCCGCCTTCATTGCATTGCGGTGACCCAGATAATGGCAGGCCTCGCCGGCTCGAATCGCACCGTCTGGCCGGGGCGAGGACCACGTGACCCGGCCGTGTTCTGGTCGAAGCAGGCCCGCCACCACCCGCAGGAGCGTCGACTTGCCGGAGCCGTTCCTGCCGGTCAGGATAAGTCCTTCACCTGTGCCGAGCTTGAAAGAAATGTCCGAAAAAATCAGGTCTTCTCCGCGCCGGGCCGCGAGCTTTTCGGCCGTCAGCCGCATGGCAAGTCCTTCATTAGGGTTCGCATTACCTGAGCAGAATTTTTGTATGCAATGAGCACAAAGCGGTCTGGAACCCTTCTTAGAAATTATCTATAAGCTTCGCAACCACGCCAGCGGCCGGCGTGATTGTCATCTTGCGCCGAACCTGAAGACCTCAATCTTCTCGTGCGGACAGCGGAAATGGTCGCACCCGCATCCTGATGTGCATCAGTGCATAGGCGTCCGCACGCGCGTGTTGGCTCTCATATCAGCGGGGTTATTGTCCGTGGCTAAATCTCTCGACAGCTTCAATTGTCGCTCCGTCCTTACCGTGGGTGGTAAGGACTATGTCTACTACAGCCTGCCCAAGGCGGAAGCGGGCGGCCTACCCGGCGTTTCGAAACTTCCCTTCTCGATGAAGGTCCTGCTCGAAAACCTGCTGCGCCACGAAGACGGCCGGTCCGTCACCAAGGAGCACATCCTTGCCGTCGCCGAATGGCTCAACAACAAGGGTACGGTGGAAAGCGAAATCGCCTACCGCCCGGCCCGCGTCCTGATGCAGGACTTCACCGGTGTTCCGGCGGTGGTCGACCTGGCGGCCATGCGCGACGCCATGGTGGCTCTCGGTGGCGACCCGGAGAAGATCAACCCGCTGGTCCCGGTCGATCTCGTGATTGACCACTCCGTCATCGTCGACGAGTTCGGCACGCCGACCGCCTTCGCCCGCAACGTCGAACTTGAGTACGAGCGCAATGGTGAACGCTATCGTTTCCTGAAATGGGGCCAGCAGGCATTCGAGAACTTCCGCGTGGTCCCTCCAGGCACCGGTATCTGTCACCAGGTCAACCTTGAATATCTCGGCCAGACGGTTTGGACCAAGGATGAGGACGGCGAGACGATCGCCTATCCGGACACCTGCGTCGGCACCGACAGCCACACAACCATGATCAACGGCCTCGGCGTTCTTGGCTGGGGTGTCGGGGGCATCGAGGCGGAAGCCGCCATGCTTGGCCAGCCGGTCTCCATGCTCCTGCCGGAAGTCATCGGCTTCAAGCTTACCGGCAAGCTGAAGGAAGGCGTCACCGCGACCGACCTCGTGCTGACCGTGGTGCAGATGCTGCGCAAGAAGGGCGTTGTCTCGAAGTTCGTCGAGTTTTTCGGTCCGGGCATGGACAACATGCCGCTCGCCGACCGCGCGACCATTGGCAATATGGGCCCGGAATATGGTGCCACCTGCGGCTTCTTCCCCGTCGACGGCGAAACCATCAACTACCTCACCATGTCCGGCCGTACCCGCGAGCGGATCGCGCTGGTGGAAGCCTATTCGAAGGCTCAGGGCATGTGGCGCGAAGGCGATGGCTCCGAGCTCGTCTTCACCGATACGCTTGAACTGGACCTCGGCGACGTCGTGCCGTCGATGGCCGGCCCGAAGCGTCCGGAAGGTCGCATCGCGCTCGAGAACATCGCCTCCGGCTTCGCCTCTGCCCTTGAGGCAGACTACAAGAAGCCGGGCCAGCTCGGTACGCGCTATGCGGTTGAAGGCACGGACTTCGATCTCGGTCACGGCGACGTCGCCATTGCCGCGATCACGTCCTGCACCAACACGTCCAACCCGAGCGTGCTCATCGCCGCGGGCCTGCTGGCCCGTAATGCCGTTGCCAAGGGCCTGAAGACCAAGCCGTGGGTGAAGACTTCGCTGGCGCCTGGATCGCAGGTGGTTGGGGAATACCTTGCAAAGTCCGGCCTGCAGACGGATCTGGACAAGCTTGGCTTCAACCTCGTCGGCTTCGGCTGCACGACCTGCATCGGCAACTCCGGCCCGCTTCCGGCGCCGATCTCCAAGACGATCAACGACAAGGGCCTGATCGTTTCGGGCGTTCTTTCCGGCAACCGCAACTTCGAGGGCCGCATCTCGCCGGATGTCCAGGCTAACTACCTGGCCTCGCCGCCGCTCGTCGTCGCCTATGCCTTGGCCGGCACTGTTCAGAAGGACCTGACGAAGGAGCCGCTCGGTGAAGACCAGAACGGCAACCCTGTCTACCTGAAGGACATCTGGCCGACCTCGCACGAGATCCAGGAGTTCATCCTGAAGTACGTCACGCGCGAACTCTATGAGTCGAAGTATGCGGACGTGTTCAAGGGCGACGAGAACTGGCAGGCGGTGCAGGTTCCGCCTGGCCAGACCTATGCCTGGGACGACGACTCCACCTATGTCCAGAACCCGCCCTACTTCGTCGGCATGGGCAAGACCGGCAGCGGGATCAAGGACATCAAGGGCGCTCGCGTGCTCGGTCTCCTTGGCGACAAGATCACCACCGACCACATCTCGCCGGCCGGTTCGATCAAGGCGGCCTCGCCGGCAGGCTCCTATCTCATGGATCACGGGGTCGGTGTTGCCGACTTCAACCAGTACGGCACGCGCCGCGGCAACCATGAAGTCATGATGCGTGGTACCTTCGCCAACATTCGCCTTCGCAACCACATGCTCGGTCCGAACGGCAAGGAAGGTGGCTACACCATCCACTATCCTTCGAAGGAAGAGATGTCGATCTACGACGCGGCCATGAAGTACAAGGAAGAAGGCGTCCCGCTCGTCATCTTCGCCGGCGTCGAATACGGCAACGGTTCGTCCCGTGACTGGGCCGCGAAGGGTACCAATCTTCTCGGTGTCAAGGCTGTGATCGCGCAGTCGTTCGAACGTATCCACCGTTCGAACCTGGTGGGCATGGGCGTCGTTCCGTTCGTCCTCGAGGAAGGCACCAGCTGGGCCAGCCTCAACCTGAAGGGCGACGAGACAGTGACGATCGAGGGACTGGAAGGTCCGATCAAGCCGCGCGAATGGAAGACGGCGAAGATCACCTACGGCGACGGTTCGGTGAAGGAAGTGAACATCCTCTGCCGCATCGATACCCTCGACGAGGTCACCTACATGAACAATGGCGGCATCCTGCAGACCGTTCTCCGCGATCTGGCAGCCTGACAATCAACCTGCACCCGCCGGACCTGTCCGGCGGGTGTTTCCGCGGCCTGGGACGTATTCGCCGGAGCATATCCTTGAGCCCAGCCATCCTCGCAGGCATGGCGCTGACGGTCTTCCTGACATCGCTGCTTTCCGGCGTGTTCGGCATGGCCGGCGGGCTGATCCTTCTCTGGGTCCTGCTTTTCCTGATGCCGGTCGCCACTGCGATCGCCGTGCACGGCGTGATCCAGATGGTCGCCAACGGCTCCCGCGCCTGGTTTTCGCGGCATCATATCGATTACCGGATCCTGGCGATCCTGTGTCTCGGCCTCCTGATCGCGGCGGCTGTGCTGACGGTGGTGGACTACACGCCAAACCTCATCGTCGTATCCGTTGTTCTCGGGCTGATGCCCATTCTCGTCTGGCTGCCGGTCCAGCGCCTGCAACTGGATGCCTCCCGCCCGTCTCACGCCCTCGCCTGCGGCTTCGTCGCCGGAGCTCTTGCCATGGGGGTTGGTGTCTCCGGGCCGACGATCGACATCTTCTTCATCCGCACCATGATGGATCGCCGCAAGGTCATCGCCACGAAGGCGGCAATGCAGCTCGTTTCGCATGCGACAAAGGTGGTCTTCTACTGGCAGGCTGCTGCCGCACTGCCTGCATCAGACTGGCTCGCGATCCTTCTGGCCGCCCCGATCGCCATTTTGGGGACGCGGACCGGCAACATCATCCTGCAGCGGATCACGGACGTGTCCTTCCGAAGCTGGACACGCTGGATCGTCACCGGTATCGGTGGGGTCTATCTGCTGCAGGGTCTCCAGCAGTTGATGTGACTGTTGCGTGGGTGCGGACGTCGAAGCTCCTCACCCCATCGTGACTTCCTCTTGAGCCGTCCGCCCGGTTACTTTGGCCCGAGTTCTTCCGTTAGCCTCTTGATCCCCGCGGTCAGCCGTGGCTAACAAATGTCAGTTCAAGAGGTTTGCGTTCATGCTGCCCATCGTCCGCAGAGCGATAATCCTTGCCGGTGTCCTGGCTGCCGCCGCAGCCTCGGCAGAAGAGGGCAAGACGCCGAAAGGCGTGGTCGAGCTGTTCACATCGCAGGGATGCTCATCCTGCCCGCCGGCAGATGCCGTGTTGAAGAAACTCGTACATCAAGGCGATGTCGTCGCCCTCTCCTACCACGTCGATTACTGGAACTACCTTGGCTGGACCGATACGCTCAGCTCCAAGGCCAATACGGAACGGCAGTACGGGTATGCCGAATCGCTCGGCCGAACCGGCGTCTACACGCCCCAGGCGGTGATCAATGGCCGGGATCACGTGAAGGGGACGGAACTCAGCACGATCACCGCCACCGTGGACAGGCTCAAGGCCGAAGGCCAGGGCCTGACGGTGCCGGTTGTCGCCCGCATGCGGGGCAAGGAGATCGAGATCGAGATCGGCGAAGGCCAGGGCGAGGCCGAAGTAGTCGTCGCGTATTTTACCAAGCGGCAGGATGTCGAGGTCTCGAAGGGCGAGAATGCCGGCAAGACCATAGAATACTGGCACAGCGTCTACGATGTGCAGTCGGTCGGCATGTGGCAAGGAAAGCCGCTCAAGCTGTCACTTCCGGGCAAGTTCATGGGCAAGTGGAAGAAAGATGGGTGCGCAATCCTGCTGCAGCGCTCAGGCTCCGGCGGGGAGCCAGCGTCCATCCTCGGGGCGACGATCCTGATGGCAGGGCGCAAGCGCAACTAGAAACGCTGCTTGGAAGCGATCCGACCCGGAGACATTGGGGGGCTGGGGGTAAGGGTCAATGCAACCGGGCCGGATCTATTGGGGCTGAAAAAGCCAACCAACGCTCGGACTTTTGTCCGGGAATCCGGCAGTGTTTTGTTCGAAATGCGGCAAGATTAAAAACCCGCTGCGGTTTGTCAAAAGATGCGCAGCCGATTGCTTTTTGCCCCCGCTGAGGCAAACTGTCATGCGACTGACATCATTCATGGAGTCGTGATGACGGATCAGCCGGATTTGCGGGGCCTCCGCACCCAAGAAGACGACGTCGTCGTTAGCCTGACCGAATACCGCCAGAGCCGAGACCCCGTCCCCGTCACCTTCCACCGGCCAGAGTTGGATGCCATCCTGCGGATCTACGGACGCATGGTTGGCGAGGGCGAGTGGAAGGACTATGCCATCGATCATTTGAAGGACCGCGCGGTCTTCTCGATCTTCAAGCGTTCCGGCGAGATGCCGCTCTACCGGATCGAGAAGAACCCGAAGCTGGCGGCCAAGCAGGGCCAGTACTGTGTTGTCAACGCGCACGGGATGATCCTCAAGCGGGGCCACGAGCTGCCGCAGGTGCTGCGGGTCTTCGACAAGGTGCTGAAGCTGATCGATTAGCCTGGGTAGAGGGTGCCGGGATAGGCAAGGGCGTCCGGATCCGTGGTGGCTCCATCCCCGAGAGAACGCTGCATGAGTACGGTGTCGAGCCACCGGCCATGCTTGAAGCCGGTTGCCTCCAGCCTGCCGGTGGTCCTGAAGCCGAGGGTTTCGTGGACGGCAATGGATGCGGGGCTCGCGCCGCCGATCACCGCCACCATCTGCCGGAAACCCAGGCTCTTGCAGCGCGTCAGCAGTTCGGACAGCAGTGCCTTGCCGATCCCGCGGCCGCGGGCTTCGGGAGCAAGGTAGATGGAGTCCTCCACGAGCCAGCGATAGGCGGGTCGGGTCCGGAAGGCGGACGCGTAGGCATATCCGAGGAGATCACCGTCCGGACCTTCGGCGGCGATGTAGGGGTAGCCTTTGCCGCAGATTGCGGCGAAGCGGGCTTCCATTTCAACCGTGTCGGGTGGGTCGAGCTCGTAGCTCGCTGTCCCGTTCAGGACGCAGTCTTCATATATGGCCGTGATTGCCGGGAGATCGGAAGGTGAAGCGTCGCGCAGGATGAAGGTCATGGGGTGATGCCGAGGAGGAACTGAGCGAACCTATTGCCGCAGCGCACGCTGGGCAACAAAAAAAGGCGGCCCGGAGGCCGCCTTTTCGTCTGCTGTTTCCGATGCCGCTACTCGTTGCGATTGCCGAGGAACTGCAGGAGGAACATGAACAGGTTGATGAAGTCGAGGTAGAGGGTGAGGGCACCCATGATAGCCTTGCGGCCAGCCACCACGGCTTCGTCGCCGTCCCAGTACATTTCCTTGATCTTCTGCGTGTCGTAGGCGGTCAGGCCGGCGAAGACGAGAACCCCGATCACCGAAATGGCGAAGCCCATTGCCGAAGACTGCAGGAAGATGTTGACGATCGAGGCGATGATCAGGCCGAACAGGCCCATGATCAGGAAGGTGCCGAAGCCCGACAAGTCCTTCTTCGTCGTATAGCCGTAGAGCGACAGCGCACCGAAGGAGGCGGCGGTCACGAAGAACGTCTGGACGATGCTCTCACCGGTAAAGACCAGGAAGATCGAGGACAACGAGAGACCCATCATTGCCGCATAGATCCAGAAGGTCATCTGGGCTGCAGCGACGCTCATCGAATTGATGCGGAAGCTCAGGAAGAACACCATGCCGAGTGGGGCCAGCATGATCACCCACTTCAGCGGGCTGGCATAGAGCATCTGCCCGAAGCCGGTCAGCTGGCCATCGGCAACCGCCATCTGCCATGTCAGGAAAGCCGCAACGCCGGTGATCGCCAGGCCCAGCGCCATCAGGTTGTAGACCTTGAGCATATAGGCGCGGAGACCTTCGTCGATCATCGCCCCCGCTTGCGCGTGGCCCTGCGCCATACGGTTCTGGTAGTTTTTGAAGTCAGCCATAGTTTCCTCATTCAAGCTCCGTGTTTAGTCACGGTGTCGGGACCGACGATCCCAGGCGCCGCTGCGGAGCTCAGCATGCCTGCGCCGAATATGATGGCAGATCGCCTGTTCTACAAGTGGTTAGGCGGCGAAATGCGTCGAATCGGCAGCGCCGGAGGCGCCGAAATGCCTCCGCTGACGCGGATGTGATCAGGCCGTGCTCCGGAAGCCGGCGACTAAAGTTCCCGCAGCACCGGACCCGCCTTCTGCCCCAGGACTCTCCAGGTCCCGATCAGGCCGATCCCCACCGTGAGGACGAGGGCCCCGATGAGCGTGACCAAGGCCACGTCCGGCAGGAAGATCGAAGGCAAGTTCATGATGCGGCTGACAACGAACCAGGAAGCCGTGCCGCCAGCGACGAGTGCGAAAACGGCAGTCGCCGCTCCGAGGATCATGTACTCATAGCTGAAGGCCCGGATCAGTAGGGCACGGGTTCCGCCGAGCGTCTTCAGGATGACGGCGTCATGGGTGCGGGCGCGGTTCCCCGCAGCCAGGGCGCCTGCGAGAACCAGGACAGACGCGACGAGGGCGACGGCAGCTGCGGCCCGGATGGCCGTCGCCAACTGACCGACGAGCTGGTCGACAATGTCGATCGCGTCCTTCACCCGGACACTGGTGATCGTCGGATAGGCGCCCGTCACATCCCGCAGTATCGCGGCCTCTTCGGCGGCCGTGGCATCGGGGTCCGTCAGCGTTGCCAGCCAGGCATGCGGAGCACCGCGGAAGGTATTGGGCGAAAACACCATCACGAAATTGATCGATAGCGATTCCCATTCCACCTGGCGGAAGTTGGCGATGCGCGCGGTGATGTTGCGGCCAAGGACGTTGACGGTGACGGTATCGCCGATCGCAAGGCCAAGTTTCCCGGCTTCCTCCGCCGAGAAGGAGACCAACGGTTCTCCGTCATAGTCCCTTGGCCACCAGGAGCCTTCGGTCAGCGTCGAATTGGTGGGAAGGGTCTCTTCGTAGGTGATCCCGCGATCGCCCCTGAGGACCCATCTGCCTCCAGGCGGAACGTTCATCTGGGCGACGTCCTGGTCGTTGAAGGCGATGATGCGGCCGCGCAGCATCGGCACCTGGTTGATCGTGCCCTCCGGCGCGTGCTTCTGCAGGATGTCGAGGAAGCCCTCGCGTTCGGCGCTCTGGATGTCGACGAAGAAGAAGTTGGGCGCCTGCTCGGCCATTCTGCCGGTCAACTGCCGGCGCAGATTGCCGTCGATCAAAGCGAGGGTTACGAGCAGCGCGAGCCCGAGGCCGAGGGACAGCACGACGGATGACGTGAGCGCGCCCGGGCGGTGAATATTGCCGATCGCCAGTCGAAGGGCCGGTGAATTGACGCGCGGACTGCGGCGGGCAAGGGCTGAAATCAGCAGTGCGACGAGCCGAAGCAGGATGAATGCGCCAGCCACAGCGGCGAGGAAGACACTGGCGATGAAACGCTCCTCGGCGGTCGCAATCGCCAGGAAAGCGAGCGCCGCCAGCGCGGCTGCTGCGGCGAGCACGTATGGCCAGGATGGAAACCTTGCCTGGTCGAAACTCTGTTCACGGAAGAGTGCGGTCGCGGGCACCTCGCGGGCGTGCCCCAGGGGAAGCACCGAGAAGGCGAAGGTGATGAGGAGCCCGAAGAGAGCCGCCATCGCGAGCGCGCCGGGATAGAAGACGACCTCCTCCGGTACGGGAAGAACGCCTTCCAGGAAGCGCATCGCGATGAACGGTGCAACGGCGCCAATCACAAGGCCGATTGCAATGCCGATCGCAGCCAGCATCAGGATCTGGATGAGGTAGACGGCTGCGATGATGGCAGCGGGCGCGCCGAGGCACTTGAAGGTGGCGATCGTGGTCCGCTTCGCGTCGAGAAAGGCACGCACCGCGTTGGCGACACCGACACCACCGACGATCAGCGCCGTCAGCCCGACGAGCGTCAGAAACTGCGAGAAACGCTCGACATTTTCCGTCAGCGAAGGTGCCGCGCGATCGGCAGTACGGATGGACCATCCGGCGTTGGGGAACTCCGCAGCGGCGCGTGCGGGAAGGGCGCCGCGCATGGCTGGTTCGTCCAGGCGGATCTTGTAGGCGTGTTCCACCAGGCTGCCCGTCTGGACGAGGCCGGATGCCGTCAATGCCTCGCGGCTCACCAGCAGGCGCGGCGCAAAGCCGAAGCCGTCGGAAATGGCATCAGGCTCGCTGGCAACCGTCGCAGCGAGGCGCAGGCGGACATTGCCGAGCAGAAGTTCGTCTCCCACTCGAATTCCGAGCCGGTCGAGCAGGAGCGGAGCGGCAACTGCACCGAATACCTCGCCATCCTGCTGGAGCAGTTCGGCGAGCGGACGGTTGGGCTCCGCCTCGAACTCGCCGTAGAGGGGATAAGCGCCGTCGACGGCCTTCACTTCCACCAGCCCCTGATCGGAGCCGTTGGGGACACGCGCCATCGAGCGCAGGCCAGTTGAAACCGAAAGTTCGCCGAGGCCTTGCAAGAAGGCAAGTTCCTCGGGTGCCGCCTCGCGATTGTCGAGCTCGAAGCGGATATCTCCGGCAAGGATGTCCTGTCCCTGCGTTGCTATGGCTCCAGTAATGGCTCGCGAGACCGAGTTGACGGCGGCGATTGCGCCGGTGCCGAGGGCGATGCAGGCAAGGAAGATGTAGAAGCCCGAAAGCCCTCCGCGCATTTCGCGAAGAGCCAGCCTCCATGCGGTCCCCAGCCTTTGACCAAACCGGGTCATGCGCGCACCGCTTCCGGTGCTGCGTTGACTGCCGTATCCCCGACGATTTCGCCGGAGCGGACACGGATCTGCCGGGTGCAGCGGGCGGCAAGGGCATTGTCGTGCGTAACGAGCAGCATGGTCATGCCGCGTTCGGCCTGTTTTGCGAAGAGGAGATCGGCGATCTGACGTCCCGTTTCGGTATCGAGGTTACCGGTCGGCTCATCGGCGATCAGGACCAGGGGCGATGGCGCGAGAGCCCGTGCGATCGCCACGCGCTGCTGCTCGCCGCCGGAAAGCTGGCCGGGATAGTGGCTGAGGCGCTCTCCGAGCCCGACCGCGGCCAGTTCCCGCCGGGCGATCTCGAACGGGTTGCGGACGTTGGCGAGTTCCAGGGGCACGGCGACGTTTTCCAGCGCGGTCATGTTGGCAATCAGATGGAAGGACTGGAAGACGATGCCGATGTTGCGGCCGCGGAAATCGGCAAGCGCATCCTCCGAGAGGGAGTGCAGGGGCTCACCGGCAATATGTATCTCGCCCTTGTCGAGGCGCTCGAGGCCAGCCAAAACCATCAGCAAGGTCGACTTGCCCGATCCTGAAGGACCGACGATGCCGACGGCTTCCCCCCGGCGAACTTGCAGATCGATCTGCTTCAACACATGGACGGATGCCGCGGCGCTTCCGAGTGTAAGATCCGCCTGGTTCAGCTCGATGATGGTTTCAGTCAAAACAAAGCTTCCTATATTCACTTTCAGCGAAGACCGAAGCCGCGCCACGGCAGCGCGAATTTAGGAACCGGGCCTTGAGATTTAAAGCAATCCTCTTTCACTTCCTCGTCATGTCGTTCATGGCTGCCTGGCCGGTGGCTGCGCAGCAGCCGATACAACTGGTCGGTTTCGGCGACAGCCTGATGGCGGGCTACCAGCTTGCGCCTAGCCAATCCTATACGGCGCAACTCGAGACCGCCCTGCAAGCCAAGGGACATGATGTCGTCGTTGCCAATGCCGGCGTTTCGGGCGACACGACATCGGGTGGCCTCTCTCGGGTCGACTGGTCCGTACCGGATGGCACCGATGGAGTCATTCTGGAACTTGGCGCCAATGACGCCCTAAGGGGGATTTCCCCGGATGAGACCGAAAAGAACCTGGATGCGATCATATCCCGCCTGAAGGAGCGGAGCATTCCAGTCTTGCTTGCTGGCATGTTGGCGCCCCCGAACATGGGGCACGCATATTCGGAGCGCTTCGGCGAGATCTATCCGCGCCTGGCGAAAAAGCACGACGTGCCGCTCTATCCCTTCTTCCTCGACGGTGTAGTCGCGGTTGCGGGGACGCAGCTGGAGGACGGGATGCACCCGAATGCGAAAGGCGTCGGGATCATGGTGGAGCGCTCCTTGCCTGCCGTTGAAGCCTTTCTAGGGGACATCCGCACGGCGGGTAAATAACAGCTTGCCAGGAACCGGCACCCATGATTCGCTGTTAACAGACGCAAGAGATTCGAGGAGGTTCGCAATGCCGAGACTTTTCACCGCCCTCGAAGTTCCGCGCAACATAGCTATGAGCCTGTCGCTCCTTCGCGGCGGTCTGCCCGGCGCACGCTGGATTGACGTCGAAAACTATCACATCACCCTGCGCTTCATTGGCGACGTGGACGGACGTACGGCCGACGAGATTGTCGACCGGCTGGACCGCATCGACCGGCCCGAGTTCCAGATCAGCCTGAACGGCATAGGCTCCTTTGGATCGAAGAAGCCTCATTCCATCTGGGCCGGCGTTTCGCCCTCCCAGGAAATGTCGGCGCTACAGTCGGAGATCGAGCGGATCTGCCAGCGCATCGGTCTGCCACCGGATCCGCGCAAGTTCATGCCGCACGTGACGCTGGCACGACTGAAGGCCTGCAGGCTCGATGATGTCGTCACCTATCTCTCCGGGCGGGGCGACTTCCACACGCTGCCGTTCAAGGTGTCCAGGTTCGTTCTGATGTCGTCCAAGGACTCGATCGGTGGCGGACCTTACGTGACCGAAGAGGCTTTCGACCTCCGCGACTTCGGAAGCGGCACGAACCGGTCGTCGGTGGAGCCAATCAAGAGCTTCGTCTGAGCCGGGAGCGTCTGTCCGATGTCTCTGGACAAGCTTTCTTCCGAAGTCATCGAACGGGAACTCAGTGGACTTCCCGGCTGGACCCTACGTGAAGACGGCACCGCTATCTCGCGAAGCTTCAGGTTCCGGAACTTCAGCCAGGCGTTCGGCTTCATGGCAGAATGTGCGCTGGTTGCGGAGCGGATGAACCATCATCCGGAATGGTTCAACGTCTTTTCCCGGGTCGACGTGACTCTGACGACCCACGATGCCGGCGGGGTGACGGAAAAGGACGTCAAGCTCGCGCGAGCGATGAACCGGGCTGCAAGCCGCGGCGATTGACGTCCATCGGACCACGCCCCACATGAGGGAGCAGATTTCGCACGGGTTAGAGTTTATGGACGACGTGAAGATTGGTGAAATCCTCCTGCCGGGTGACGACGAAACGCAAGACCGGCGCGAGAAGCAGGTGCGGGCCAAGTTCTGGCCGAAGCTGAAGCGCGTAGCTGCGAGCATCCCGTTCAGCCGCGATCTGGTTGCCGCCTATTACTGCGCGATGGATCCGATGACGCCGACCCGCGTTCGGGGGATCCTGTTCGCGGCGCTGGCCTACTTCATCCTTCCGCTGGACTTCCTGCCGGACGTCTTTGCCGTGGTAGGATTCACGGACGACATGGCTGTAATCGCCGCTGCACTTAGAATGATCCAGGGCCATATTGCGGACCGACACTACGACGCCGCTGACAAGGCTCTGGCGCAGGACCCGGACGCCAGGACAAACCCGGCCTAGCTTCAACGAGGTCGAGCGAGCTGATGAAGCGCCGGCCCAGACAAATTCTTGCCCAATTCTCCCGGTCAGTGGCGAATGGCGCGGTCGTCGTAAAGCTCCCGTTCATCCACGAACAGGTAGTCTGCACTTCATCGGACGCTGTTGACGGTTTGGTAACCGCAATTAAGTCAAATTAAACCGAATCGTGATGATGCCTGACCAGGCTTGCCTTATCGGCCCCCAGTAGAGAAGCGGCAGGAGACCATGTCTGTTAAAACCGTAGCAACTGCAGTGACCTTGATGCTGGCCGCCGCCGGCATCGCATCTGCCCAATCCCCCACCCGCATCCAGCAGTTCAAGGCATGGGGCGCCTATTCATACAAGGCCTCCGGCGGCACGGTCTGCTACGTTCTTTCCGTGCCGACGGCCAAGGAACCTGCCAATGTCGATCATGGCGACATCTTCTTCATCGTCTCGCAGCGCCCGGGCCAGAACATCTCCTACGAGCCGCAGGCGATGATGGGCTATCCGCTGCAGTCGAATTCCAAGGTCAACGTCACCATCGACGGCAAGACCTTCGTGATGTTCACCAAGGACAAGGCGGCCTGGGTCGAGAATGCGGCAGAGGAGCCTGCCCTGGTTGCCGCCATGAAAGGCGGTTCGAACATGACCGTCAAGGCGACCTCCGGCCGTGGCACCAGCACGTCCTATTCCTATTCGCTCTCCGGCATCTCGGCGGCGCTGAAGCAGATCGAATCCTGCAAGTAAATCGGGTGCCACAACGGCATTCCAGTAAAGGCCGGTTGCACGACCGGCCTTTACTGCGTCTTGAAGAATGGTGACGCGGCCACGATTTGATGCTATGTGCCGCCGCAACTATATCCGCAGGCCGCAGATGCCGCGCGGCAATCTCAAGCACAACATGCCCGATGACACCTCCGGCGCGGCGGGCGCATGCGTTTGAACAGGACCAGTCAATGTCAGTCTCCGAAGCCGTTCTCGACCCCGCGGTGAAAGCGCCGCTTGTCGTTCGCCCCGAACTTGCCGGCACGAAGCCCTCGCTCATCGGGCTCACGCGCGAGCAGATGGCGGATGCCCTCAAGGACAATGGCGTTCCGGAGAAGCAGGTGCGCATGCGCGTGAGCCAACTCTGGCACTGGCTCTATATCCGCGGTGTCTCGGACTTCGACGCGATGACCAATGTCGCCAAGGACATGCGGCAGATGCTGAAGGAGCACTTCACCATCGCTCGTCCGGAGGTTGTCGAGGAGCAGGTCTCCAATGACGGCACGCGCAAATGGCTGCTGCGCTTTCCGCCGCGCGGTGCCGGTCGCCCTGTCGAGGTGGAGACTGTCTACATCCCTGAGGAAGGCCGCGGCACGCTCTGCATCTCCAGCCAGGTGGGCTGTTCGCTGACCTGTTCCTTCTGCCATACCGGCACGCAGCGCCTGGTGCGCAATCTGACGGCGGAGGAAATCCTGGCGCAGCTGCTGCTGGCGCGCGACAGGCTCGGCGATTTCCCCGATCGCGACGTGCCGCAGGGGGCGATGATCCCGTCGAGCGATCGCAAGATCACCAATATTGTGATGATGGGCATGGGCGAGCCGCTCTACAATTTCGAGGCGGTGAAGACGGCCCTTCTCATTGCATCCGATGGCGATGGGCTTTCGCTCTCCAAGCGACGCATTACTCTCTCGACCTCCGGCGTGGTTCCGGAAATCTACCGCACCGGCGAGGAGATCGGCGTCATGCTGGCGATCTCCCTGCATGCGGTGCGCGACGAGCTGCGTGACATGCTGGTGCCGATCAACAAGAAGTATCCGCTGAAGGAACTGATCGAAGCCTGCCGCGCCTATCCCGGCCTGTCGAATGCCCGCCGCATCACCTTCGAATATGTGATGCTGAAGGACGTCAACGACAGCCTGGAGGACGCCAAGGAACTGGTGAAGCTCCTGAAGGGCGTTCCGGCAAAGATCAACCTGATCCCGTTTAACCCCTGGCCAGGCACCAACTACCAGTGCTCCGACTGGGCGACGATCGAGAAGTTCGCCGACTTCATCAACCAGGCGGGCTATGCTTCGCCGATCCGCACGCCGCGCGGGCGCGACATCCTGGCTGCCTGCGGACAGTTGAAGTCGGAATCGGAGCGCATGCGCAAGACCGAGCGCCTCGCTTTCGAGGCCATGATGATCGCGGGGCACGGCGAGGATGACTGATCCGCAGCTCTCGTTATCACCACCCGGTTGATTTCGGTTCTATGGCTCCATAAGAGACGTGACAGAAAGAAGCGATCTCTGGAGGAGAACATGCGCAATCTCATTCTCGCCCTCGCCGCTGCGACGGCTCTGGTCATGCCTGCGAAGGCTCAGGACGTTACTGTTGCCGTGACCGCGATCGTCGAGCATCCCGCCCTTGATGCCGCCCGTGACGGCATCAAGGAGGCACTTTCCGAGGCCGGCTACAAGGAAGGCGAGAACCTGACCTTCCTCTACGAGTCGGCTCAGGGTAACCCCGGCACGGCCGCGCAGATCGCCCGCCAGTTCGTCGGCGAGGAGCCGACGGTCATCGTACCGATCTCGACGCCTTCCGCGCAGGCCGTGGTTTCGGCAACCCGCGACATCGCCATCGTCTTCACGGCTGTTTCCGATCCGCTCGGGGCACAATTGGTCAAGAACATGGACAAGCCCGGCGGGAACGTGACCGGTATCTCCGACATGTCACCCGTGGCTGACCATATCGCCCTGATCAAGGAGATCACCCCGGACGCGAAGTCGGTGGGCTTCGTGTACAATACCGCGGAAGCCAACTCCGTCTCGACCCTTGCGGCTCTCAAGGAAGAAGCTGCCAAGGCAGGCCTCGAGGTGATCGAGTCCGTCGCGACGAAGTCTGCCGAGGTGCAGGGCGCAACCCGCGCTCTCGTCGGGCGGGCAGATGTCCTCTACATCCCGACCGATAACACTATTGTTTCCGCATTCGAGGCAGCCGTCGGGGTCGCCGAGGAAGCAAAGCTGCCGCTCTTTGCCGGTGACACGGACTCGGTTCCGCGCGGCGCCTTGGCAGCACTCGGCTTCAACTACTTCGACGTCGGCAAGCAGACGGGCGAAGTGGTGGTCCGCGTCCTGAAGGGCGAGGCTCCCGGCGACATTCCGGTAAAGGTTGCCGCCGGTACGGACCTCGTGATCAACAAGAAGGCCGCCGAGAAGATGGGCGTCACCTTCTCCGACGCCGTCCTGTCGCGCGCAACCCGCGTCGTCGAGTAAGCTACGGCATATCGGGGGGTGTCGACCGTCGAACGTCGACACCCCCGACACATCAATCCGCCGCCGTGCGGCGGATAAAGCAGGAGAGCACCAGGGTGCTGAGTCAGATCGCCTTTTGGGGCGCAGTGGAACTGGGGCTGGTCTTTGCCTTCGTTGCCATCGGTGTGTTTCTTACCTTCCGGGTGCTCGATTTCCCCGACCTGACGGTGGACGGCTCATTCCCGCTAGGCGCAGCGGTAGCCGCGGTTCTCATCACGACCGGGTTCAACCCCTGGTTTGCGGCAGCGATTGCCATGGTTGCCGGCGCGCTGGCTGGCCTTGTGACCGCCTTCCTCAACGTGCGCTTCCGCATTCTCAATCTGCTTGCCTCCATCCTGACAATGATCGCGCTCTTCTCGGTCAACCTGCGGGTGATGGGCAAGCCGAACGTCGCCCTCATCAATGCCGACACCATGCTCAGCCCCTTCTTCGGCCTCGGCCTGCGAGAAGTCTACGTGCGGCCGCTGTTCGTCGGCGTGCTGGTGGTGATCGCGGTGATCCTCGTCTGGCGCTTCCTGGAGAGTGATGCGGGGTTGGCCATGCGGGCGACCGGCGCCAATGCCCGGATGGCGCGCGCACAGGGCGTCGATACGCGCAGGCAGGTCTATCTCGGCCTGGCGCTGTCGAATGCGCTCGTGGCGCTCGGCGGCGCGCTGTTTGCCCAGACCAATGGATTTGCCGACGTCACGTCCGGTGTCGGAACGATCGTCGTCGGTCTGGCGGCGGTGATCATCGGCGAGACGCTGTTCGGCGCCCGGGGCATCCTGCTTGCGCTCATCGGCTGCATCGTCGGCTCGATCCTCTATCGCATCGCCATCCAGCTTGCGCTGTCGACGGATGCGCTGGGGCTGAAGGCCTCCGACCTCAATCTGGTGACTGCCGTCCTGGTGGCAGTGGCGCTCATCCTGCCGCACCTGCGTCGCGGAGGAGCCAGATCGTGATCGATCTCAAAAACATCCATGTCACCTTCGGCAAGGGAACCCCTCTCCAGAAGGAAGCGCTGAAAGGGGTGAGCCTAACGATCGAGCAGGGCTCCTTCGTCACGGTCATCGGCTCGAATGGTGCAGGCAAGTCGACGCTGCTCGGCGTGCTGGCGGGCGACGTGCTGCCGAACGAGGGCAAGGTCACGGTCGGTACGACCGACGTGACGCGGAAGCCGACGGCTGCACGGGCCGGTCTCGTTGCCCGGGTCTTCCAGGATCCGCTGACGGGCAGCTGCGGCGCCTTGTCGATCGAGGAGAATCTTGCTCTCGCCGCACGGCGAGGCGAACGGCGAGGACTGAAGGCGGCTCTCGGACCAAACCGGCGCGCGCATTTTCGCGATCGCGTCGCCGAGCTCAACCTTGGCCTGGAAAACCGGATGAAGGACCGGATGGACCTTCTGTCGGGCGGGCAGCGGCAGGCCGTCTCGCTGGTCATGGCAACCCTGGCCGGATCGGAAGTCCTGCTTCTCGACGAACATACCGCAGCGCTGGACCCCGGCATGGCGGAATTCATCATGAAACTCACCCAGCGGGTCGTGTCCGAGCGCAAGCTGACGACGTTGATGGTGACTCATTCCATGCGCCAGGCGCTGGACTTCGGTCACCGTACGATCATGCTGCATGGCGGAGAGATCGTCCTGGACGTCAGCGGCGACAGCCGCAAGGACCTGCAGGTCGAGGACCTAATCGCCATGTTCCGCAAGATGCGCGGCGAGACACTGGACGACGACGCGCTGCTGATCGGCTAGATCTCCAACAGCGAAGAGTGCCGATACGACGGAGGAGACATGCAGAGCCCCTTCGAGGCCTTGAAAGCGCGCAGCGCCGAAGACTGGCAGCGCTACTGCGAGCATCGGTTCGTGCGGGAACTCGCCGCCGGAACACTGCCCGAAGCCTCTTTCAGGCACTACCTGAAGCAGGACTACCTGTTCCTCGTCCAGTTCGCGCGGGCCTGGGGCCTCGCGGTCTACAAGAGCCGGGGTCTCGCGGAGATCCGGCAGGGCCTCGAAGCCCTGAAGGCCATCGTGGATGTGGAGATCGGCCTGCATGTTCGATATTGCGCCACCTGGGGAATCGACGAGACGGAACTGGCGGGACTGCCTGAATCCGGGGCGACGCTGGCCTATACGCGGTATGTCCTCGACGCCGGCATGAGCGGCGATCTGCTCGATCTGCATGTTGCACTGGCGCCCTGCATCATCGGCTATGCTGAGATTGCGCGGTGGCTCCTGAGCCAGCCGTTCACCAGGACGGCAGGCAACCCCTATGCCGACTGGATCGAGATGTATGCCGGGGAGGAGTACCAGACCGCGGTGGCATCGGAGCTCGCCTGGTTGAACCAGCGACTATCCCAGGTGGACGAGACGCGGCTCGACCGGCTCTCCGTCGTCTTCCGGGACGCGACGCGCCTGGAGGCCGATTTCTGGCAGATGGGTCTCGATTTGTCCTGACCTGCCGCTCAGCGTGCCTGCGTCATGAAGATCTTGAACGCGAAGACGGAGAAGACGCCGGCAAAGGTGTAGTCGATGCCGCGCAGAACCTTCGGGTTCGCCTGCAGCCAGCCGGCCAGCTTGTCCGCCAGCAGGATGACGATCACATTGACCGGCGAGCCGACGAGGATGAAGAAGACGCCGAGGAAGATCAGCTTCTGCGTAACATCCGGATCGCTGGCGGTGACGAACTGCGGCAGGAAGGTCATGAAGAAGATGATGACCTTTGGATTGAGCAGATTGACCCAGAGCCCGGTGGAGACGTTGGCAAGGACGGATCCTTTTACGCCTTCGACCTTCTCGACCGACAGGTTCGAGCCTGAGCGCAGGGCCTGGATCGCCAGCCAGAGCAGATAGCCGGCTCCGCCTGTCTTCAGGATGAAGAAGGCCGTGGGAGATGCCGTGATCAGCGCCGAAATGCCGAAGGCAACGAGCAGCGTATG
The DNA here is from genome assembly GCF_902502825.2 of Pseudorhizobium flavum. The sequence continues at coordinate 3,433,004 of NZ_LR723670.1, read as the reverse complement.
GATCAGGATGCCGGTCGACGTGCCGACGACCACGAAGAGCGCCGGCCCGCGGCCCTGCGCCAGCGCGCGGCTGATCGACAGCGTCATGTCAGGGCCCGGCGTCACCGCCAGCAGGAGGCTGGCCGCTGTGAAGGCAAGTAACGTCGGCAGGCTCGGCAGGAAATCCATGGGTAGCTCGGCAAGCGGAGTATGAACAGTGCTTCCTTACTCCCGTTTCCCGCCGCTGCCAATCATTCCCGCTGCGCAATGAATGCCTTCGACGCCTCCGCAAAATCCGGATGCCAGCGCGACAACGGCGGTCGGTTCTCGATGATGTCACCGGCTGCCCAGAGGATGCGCCGCTCATCCGTCCTGCGGTCCACATCGTTGTCGGGGCAGAGGATGTAGAAATCGCCGCGGCCAAGGCTCTCCAGCATGTATTCGACTGTCTGATTGGGCGTCCACGCGCCTTCAGGCTTCTCCGTACGGCCGTTGGCGGTCAGTGGAGTGAAGACGAAGCCGGGGATCAGCAGGTGAGCGCTGACACGGCAGTTCTCCGTGTTGCGCAGCTCGTGCTGCAGCGCTTCGGTGAATGCCTTCACGCCCGCCTTCGAGACGTTGTAGGCCGGATCGCCCGGTGGCGTGGTGATGCCCTGCTTGGAGCCGGTATTGATGATCAGCGCCGGCTCGCCGTGACCGATCATGCCGGGCCCGAAGATGCGGCTGCCGTTGACGACACCCATCAGGTTGACCGCAAGCACCCTGTCCCAGTTGGCCTGCGGGCCGAACAGCGAACTTCCGGGCTGGATGCCCGCATTGTTCATGAGGATGTGCACGCGACCGTACTTCTGGATGACGGCGCGCTCCAGGGACTCCAGTTCGGCGGGCTGTGAGACGTCGGTGCCGATGGCGGTCACGTCAGCCTCGCCACCTTCCGCCAGGGCTGCGACTTCGCGGCAGGCACTGGCGAGCGTGTCCCCCTCCAGATCTGCGAGCACGACGCACAGCCCGAGTTCGGCGAAGCGCTTGGCGGTCGCAAGGCCGATGCCGGAGGCAGCTCCGGTGACAACGGCAACATTGCCCTTCTTGATGGCGGGATGAATGTCGGCCATGGCTTGCTCCTTCGAAATGTCGTGCAGGCGGCTAATCTGGGGCCATACACTACGCGGTCAACATGTCGGACCCGTCACATCTTGCACCAGAAGGCAAACTCGCTAAAAGTGCCGGCCATCCAGCGCCCTCGGGCGCACGCGCTCATCCTAAATGGACCAGGACATTATGGCACTCCCCAAAGACGTGAAGAAAGTCGTTCTCGCCTATTCCGGCGGACTTGATACCTCCATCATCCTCAAGTGGCTGCAGACCGAACTCGGCGCCGAAGTCGTCACCTTCACCGCCGACCTTGGCCAAGGCGAGGAGCTCGAGCCCGCACGCAAGAAGGCAGAGATGCTGGGGATCAAGGAGATCTTCATCGAGGACGTGCGCGAAGAATTCGTCCGCGACTTCGTCTTCCCGATGTTCCGTGCCAATGCAGTCTATGAAGGCGTCTACCTGCTCGGCACCTCGATCGCCCGTCCGCTGATTTCCAAGCACCTCATCGAGATTGCCAGGAAGACCGGTGCCGACGCGATCGCCCACGGTGCGACCGGCAAGGGCAACGACCAGGTTCGGTTCGAGCTTTCGGCCTATGCGCTGAACCCCGATATCAAGATCATCGCGCCCTGGCGCGACTGGGCGTTCAAGAGCCGGACGAATCTGCTCGATTTCGCCGAGAAGAACCAGATCCCGGTCGCCAAGGACAAGAAGGGAGAAGCACCCTTCTCCGTCGACGCGAACCTGCTGCACTCCTCGTCCGAGGGTAAGGTGCTGGAGGATCCAAGCCAGGAAGCGCCCGAATACGTGCACATGCGCACGATCTCGCCGGAAGCCGCACCGGACAAGGCGACGATCATCAAGATCGGCTTCGAGCGTGGCGATGCCGTCTCGATCAACGGCGAGCGCCTGTCGCCCGCGACGCTGCTCGCGAAGCTCAACGACTATGGCCGCGACAACGGCATCGGCCGTCTCGACCTGGTCGAGAACCGCTTCGTCGGCATGAAGAGCCGCGGCGTCTACGAGACTCCCGGCGGCACCATCCTGCTCGCCGCGCACCGGGCAATCGAGTCGATCACGCTCGACCGCGGTGCGGCCCACCTCAAGGACGAGTTGATGCCGCGCTATGCGGAACTCATCTACTACGGCTTCTGGTTCTCGCCGGAGCGCGAGATGCTGCAGGCAGCCATCGACAAGAGCCAGGAGCATGTCGAGGGCGTAGTGACCCTCAAGCTCTACAAGGGCAATGTCATGGTCATCGGTCGCGAGTCCCCCAAGTCGCTCTACTCCGACAAGCTGGTCACCTTCGAGGACGACCAGGGCGCCTATGACCAGAAGGACGCGGCCGGCTTCATCAAGCTCAACGCGCTGCGCCTGCGCACGCTCGCAAAGCGCAACCTCGAAGCTTAGTTCCCTCGGGTGCCGTCTGCCGGAGCCGCTCCCGCTGACGCGAGGGCGGTTTCTTCACGTCCGCCGGTCGAACGCCAGGTATGCGAGATAGCTGCCGACGGCCATGAACTCCATGAACGGGATGACTGTACCAAAGGCAAGCAATGGTGCGCCGATCATTGCCGCAGCCAGCCCGCCGAGGAAACCGCAGCTCATCTGGATGAAACCCATCATTGCCGAGGCGGAGCCTGCGATATGCGGGAAGGGCGCCATGCCGACCGTGATGATATGCGGGCTGACGAAGGCGATGCCGAAGGTGCAGATGCCGACCGGGATCATGATGGACAGGAAGCTCGGTGGGAGCAGCGCAACAGAGAGAGCCATGACGATCCCGCCCGTGGCGGAGAAGCAGAGGCCGATGACGACGGCGCGATGGCCCGAGATGTGATGCGAGACCTTGCGCAACGCAATCGAGCCGGCGAGGTAGGAGCCCGTCTGCACCAGCATGCCGAGCCCGAACTCTGTCGGCGTCAGGCCGACATCACCGATCAGCACGAAGGGCAGCATGGTGGATTGCGCATAGAGTGCACCGATGGAGCCGCCGATGACGAGGGAGGCGAGCGTGAAACGAGGGTTCGAAAGTACCTCGGCGTAGCCTTTGAACAGCCGCGCGGGGCGGAGTCGCGTGCGATCGGGGATCGTGGTTTCGCGCAGGAACAGAACGACGCTGCCGATCGAGATCACCCCGAAGCCGAGCATCAGCAGGAAGACCGATTTCCAGCCGAAGGCGGCGAGCGACAGGCCGCCCAGCGTCGGGCCGAGCGCCGGAGCCACCGTCAGCATGATGGCGATGAGGTTCATGATGCTCGCCGCTTCCTTGCCGACGAACTGGTCGCGCACTACTGCCCGGGCCACCGTAATGCCGACAGAGGCGCCGATGCCCTGGATCAGGCGACCTGCAAGGATCAGGTCGATGCTTGGCGCCATGGCGGCAAGTACTGACCCGGCCAGATAGATCAGCAGGAAACTGATGGTCGACGCCTTGCGGCCGAATGCATCGGATGCCGGGCCTGCCAGCAGTTGGGCCACCGCAAAACCCGCGAAATAGAGCGAGAGCGACATCTTGATCGCGCCTTCCGTGGTGGAGAAAGCGTCGACCAGTTCCGGCATGGCCGGGGTGTAGATCGCCATCGAAACCGGTCCAAGGGCTGTCAGCAGGGCACCGAGCAATGCAGTCCGGCGCGGCGTCATGGTGGAGGCGGGTTGGGGATTGTCGGCTTTCATCGCGGGCCAGTTTCGGCAAGACAGGTTGCTGCCGGTGGGTGATGTGGTCCAGGGTCCGCCGCATGGGCGGCATCCGGGGAAGGGGCAGAGATACTCCCTTTCCCCCTTCAGGCAAGAGCAGGGGCAAATTAGTTAGCGTGAGAATTGCGCTTGGCAGCTTGCATGGATCGTCTAGCTTCCCAGATAGATCGGTGACGGCCTTATCGCCAGGCGACCGAAGATCATCATGAAGGAATTCCGCATGCCGCAGCTTCACATCAATCCCGCCCTGATCGACTGGACCGGGCACGAAGGCCTGCCGCGCTTCGACCTTGTGAAGGACGAGGATTTCGCAGGCGCGTTCAATGCGGCGATGGCGAAGCATGATGCCGAAATCAACGACATCGCTTCCGATCCGCGTGAGCCGACGATGGAGAATACCATCGTTGCGCTTGAGATCGCCGGTGATGAGTTGTCGCGTATCTCGGCGCTGTTCTGGAACAAGGCCGGCGCCCATACCAACGATGTGATCCAGGCGCTGGAGCGGGAGATCGCGCCGAAGATGTCGCGGCATTATTCGAAGATCGCGATGAATGAGGCGCTGTTCAAACGCGTTGATACCCTTTGGGAGAAGCGGGAAAGCCTCGGCCTGACTGTCGAGGAGGAGCGGGTTCTCGAGCGGCACTGGAAGGGTTTTGTTCGTACGGGTGCCAGGTTGCCCAAGCCGGAACAGGAGCGGCTTGCGGCGATCAACGAGAAGCTCGCGGGTCTTGGAGCGAGGTTCGGGCAGAACGTGCTGGCGGATGAGAAGAGCTGGCAACTTCATCTTTCCGGCGAAGCCGAATTCGCCGGCCTTCCGGCCTTCCTCCGCGATGCCATGGCCTCGGCTGCGCGTGACCGTGGCCACGAGGACGGCTACGTCGTGACGCTGTCGCGCTCGATCATCGAGCCCTTCCTGACCTTTTCGGAATGCAGGGATCTGCGTGAGCAGGCGTTCAAGGCATGGACCGCGCGCGGTGCGAATGGCGGTGAGACGGACAACCTTGCGATCGTCAAGGAGACGCTTGCCCTGCGGGTCGAGCGCGCCAAGCTGTTGGGCTATGACAGCTTCGCCGCGTTCAAGCTCGACAATACCATGGCGAAGACGCCGGAGGCGGTGAACGACCTGCTGATGGCTGTCTGGGAAAAGGCCCGGAACCGTGCACTGGAAGAGGAAGCGAGCCTTGCCGGTCTTATCGCGGAAGAGGGCGGCAACCACGAGGTGATGCCCTGGGACTGGCGGTTTTACGCCGAGAAGCTGCGCCACCGCACGTTTAATTTCTCCGAATCCGAGCTCAAACCCTACCTCCAGCTCGAACAGATCATCGAGGCCTGCTTCGATGTGGCCGAGCGGCTGTTCGGCATTCTCGCAGCCGAGGTGAAGGGCGTGCCGGCCTATCATCCGGACGTGCGTGTGTTCGAGATCCGAGACGAGGAGGGTGCGCTGAAGGCTCTGTTCCTCGGCGACTACTTTGCCCGGTCGTCCAAGCGGTCCGGCGCCTGGATGAGCTCCTTCCAGTCGCAGCACAGGCTGCCGCTGAAGAATGGCAAGAAGGGCGAGATCCCGATCATCTACAATGTCTGCAACTTTGCGAAGCCCGCAGCCGGCAGGCCGGCGCTCCTGTCGCTGGACGACGCGCGCACGCTGTTCCACGAGTTCGGCCATGCGCTGCACGGCATGCTTTCGAACGTGACCTATCCTTCGGTCGCCGGAACCGGCGTGGCGCGAGACTTTGTTGAACTGCCGTCGCAGCTCTACGAGCACTGGCTGACGGTGCCGGAAATTCTGGAGAAGTATGCGGTCCACTACGAGACCGGCGAGCCTATGCCGAAGGACCTGCTCGAGAAGGTTCTGGCGGCGCGCACCTTCAATGCCGGTTTTGCGACTGTCGAATTCACGTCTTCGGCGCTGGTCGACATGGCCTTCCATACGCGCGGTGAGGTAGGCGATCCCATACAGGTCCAGGCCGAGGTTCTGGACAAGATCGGCATGCCGCAGTCCATCGTGATGCGCCATGCCACGCCGCATTTCCAGCACGTCTTCTCGGGGGACGGTTATTCGGCCGGATACTATTCCTACATGTGGTCGGAAGTGCTTGATGCTGATGCGTTTGCCGCGTTCGAGGAAGCGGGCGATGCCTTCGATCCGGTCATGGCGCGCAAGCTGAAGAACAACATCTACTCGGTCGGCGGATCCGTCGATCCCGAAGATGCCTACAAGGCCTTCCGCGGCAAGCTGCCGGACCCGCAAGCCATGCTTCGCAAGAAAGGGCTGGCGATGGTGGAGGAACTCTCCGGCAGCGACGCCTGACGCAAGTGCATGACTGCTGTTCCGGAAGAATAGGGGCTCCCCTCTTTCGCATTTGCGAAAAACGAGGTATGAGGCGCCAACGAAATTGGCGCTCTCCTCCCATAAGTAGCGCCCCCCAACTCAGAGATATACTATATGGCAATCCGCAACATCGCGATTATCGCGCACGTTGACCATGGAAAGACGACGCTTGTTGACGAGCTCCTGAAGCAGTCGGGCACCTTCCGAGAGAACCAGCGCGTCATGGAACGCGTCATGGATTCCAACGACATCGAGAAAGAGCGCGGTATCACGATCCTTGCGAAGGCAACTTCCATCGACTGGAAGGGTCACCGCATCAACATCGTCGACACCCCCGGCCACGCCGACTTTGGCGGGGAGGTCGAGCGTATCCTTTCGATGGTGGATGGCGCGATCGTTCTCGTCGACGCGTCCGAAGGCCCGATGCCGCAGACAAAGTTCGTCGTCGGCAAGGCGCTCAAGGTCGGCCTGAAGCCGATCGTGGCCATCAACAAGATCGACCGTCCGGATGGTCGTCACGAGGAAGTGCTGAACGAAGTCTTCGACCTCTTCGCCAATCTTGACGCGACTGATGAACAGCTCGACTTCCCGATCCTCTACGGTTCGGGCCGCAACGGCTGGATGAACGTCAATCCGGAAGGCCCGCAGGACGAAGGCATGGCGCCGCTGCTCGACCTCGTGTTGAAGCATGTTCCCGAGCCGACCGTCGAGGAAGGCCCGTTCCGGATGATCGGTACCATCCTGGAAGCCAACAACTTCCTGGGCCGCATCATTACCGGCCGTATCGCTTCCGGTTCCATCAAGCCGAACCAGGCGGTGAAGGTTCTCGGCCAGGACGGCAGGCTGATCGAAAGCGGCCGTATCTCAAAAATCCTGGCCTTCCGCGGCATCGAGCGCCAGCCGATCGAGGAAGCCCATGCCGGCGATATCGTCGCGATCGCTGGCCTCTCCAAGGGCACCGTCGCCGATACCTTCTGCGATCCGTCCGTTACGGAGCCGATGGCTGCACAGCCGATCGACCCGCCGACCGTGACGATGTCCTTCATCGTGAACGACAGCCCGCTTGCCGGCACCGAAGGCGACAAGGTGACGAGCCGCGTCATCCGTGATCGCCTGTACAAGGAAGCGGAAGGCAATGTCGCGCTGAAGATCGAGGAGTCGGCCGATAAGGACTCCTTCTATGTCTCCGGACGTGGTGAGCTTCAGCTTGCGGTCCTGATCGAAAACATGCGCCGCGAGGGCTTCGAGCTTGCCGTGTCGCGTCCGCGCGTCGTCATGCACAAGGACGAAGCGACTGGCCAGATGATGGAGCCGGTCGAGGAAGTCGTCATCGACGTGGACGAGGAGCATTCCGGCGTCGTCGTCCAGAAAATGTCGGAGCGCAAGGCCGAGATGGTCGAGCTTCGTCCGTCGGGCGGCAACCGCGTTCGCCTGCGCTTCTATGCCCCGACCCGCGGCCTGATCGGCTACCAGTCGGAACTCCTGACCGACACCCGTGGCACCGCCGTCATGAACCGGCTGTTCCACGAGTACCAGCCGTACAAGGGCGAGATCGGTGGTCGTGTGAACGGCGTGCTGCTCTCCAATGAATCCGGCGAAGCCGTTGCCTATGCGCTGTTCAACCTCGAGGACCGCGGCCCGATGATCATCGATGCCGGCGAGAAGGTCTACGAAGGCATGATCATCGGCATCCACAGCCGTGATAATGATCTCGACGTGAACGTGCTGAAGGGCAAGAAGCTCACCAACATCCGCGCCGCCGGCAAGGACGACGCGGTGAAGCTCACGCCGCCGATCAAGTTCACGCTGGAGCGCGCTCTTTCGTGGATTCAGGACGACGAGTTGGTGGAGGTGACGCCGAAGTCCATCCGGCTTCGCAAGCTCTATCTCGATCCGAACGATCGCAAGCGTTTCGAGAAGGCCAAACTGGCCGGCTAAGACATCGACCTTCGAGAACCCGGCGATCCGCCGGGTTTTCTTTTTGTGTCTTAATCCCGCACACCCTTGTTCCCATCGTAAAAAAAGCGTTAACTTCGTCTCGAAGGCGCCAGAACCAATGCTGGGGACAGCCGTTCTGACGCTTTATCATATCTCGCGAAGCCCGATGATCGGGTCCAGAGTGGCGTTATGAAGACGTTGTCGATCGATGTGCGGCGAGCGGAGCCGCAAGATGCGTGCGCGATAGCGGACACGCACCGCGTCTCGTGGAACCAGGCCTATGCTGGCCTCATTCCGCACAAGCCGCTGATCCAGATGCTGGAGCGCCGGGGCGAGGCCTGGTGGCGCAAGGCGACACGCGGACCGGCGACACTTCTCGTGCTGGAAGTCGCTGGAACGATTGCCGGCTATGCCACGATAGGGCTCAACCGTGCAAAAGCGCTCCCTTACGATGGCGAGGTCTACGAGATCTACCTGCGCCCGGAATTCCAGGGAATAGGCCTCGGTCGCCGCCTGTTCGGTGAAAGCCGGCGGCTCCTCAAATCGCTGGGCTGCGATGGTCTGGTGGTCTGGTGCCTTGAAGACAGCGAACACGCCGCGCGCTTCTTCCGCCGTCATGGTGGGCTCGACATGGTGGAGGGCATGGAGGACTTCGGTGGGACCTCATTGCGCAAGATCGGGTTCGTCTGGCCGCGCTGACGAGGCGCGCGCAAGCGTTTCCTCACGACCAAAGCCTTGTTGCCTTGCAACATAATACCCAGTATCGAGGCGCATCGTCATACCTCACCCGGGGAGAAGAATGCGTATCGATGCAATTTCCGTAGGGAAGAACCCGCCTGATGACGTCAATGTCATCGTCGAAGTGCCAGTGGGCGGCCATCCCATCAAGTATGAAATGGACAAGGACGCCGGCGCACTGGTCGTCGATCGCTTCCTCTATACCCCGATGACCTATCCGGGGAACTACGGCTTCGTGCCCCATACGCTGTCCGAAGACGGTGACCCGATCGACGTTCTCATCTGCAACACGCGTCCGCTCGTTCCCGGGTGCGTCATCAACGTTCGCCCCGTCGGCGTGATGATCATGGAAGACGATGGCGGCAAGGACGAGAAGATCATCGCCGTCCCCGTGCCGAAGCTGACCCGCCGCTACGACAAGATCGAAAACTACAGCGACCTGCCGGACATCACCCTCAAGCAGATCGAACACTTCTTCGAACACTACAAGGATCTGGAGCCCGGCAAGTGGGTCAAGATCGGTGGCTGGCATGACGTTTCGGTCGCCAAGCAGCTGATCGTAGAGGCGATCGAGCGCTACCAGGCCAAGAAATAATCAGGACCCGATCAGGGTCTTCAACCGTGATGCCAAATCCTCCGGGTCGCCATCGATCCGGAGGATTTTCTTTCGGGCGGTTTCGCCACTGAGGATTGAGAAGGAACTTTTCGGCAGACGAAGCGATTTGGCGAGCAGTTCGACCAGCGCCCTGTTGGCCTTGCCGCCTTCGGCAACAGCGGATACGCGAGCCTTGAGGAAGACCGTTCCGTCATCGGCTGTTTCTGCGCCGTCTATGCTGTTGCGTCCACCGGCCGGCGTCAGCCTGACCGAGAGGCGGAGATGGTCGCCATGCCGGCTGTAGGGCAGGTTCAAGCCACCATTGGGTAGATGCTCGTCCATAGCAGCGAACGCAGGAAGAAGATGAGCAGCAGGACGATGATCGGCGAGATGTCTATACCACCCAAATCCGGCATGACGCGGCGGATCGGACGCAGCACCGGTTCCGTCACGTTATAAAGGAAGGTGCCGATGGCGTTGACGAACTGGTTGCTGGAATTGATGACGTTGAAGGCATAGAGCCAGGAGAAGATGGCGCTGCCAATCAAGATCCAGGTATAGAGGTTCAAGGCCAGGTCAATCGTCTGAAACAGCGCGAGCATTCAGGTCTCCATTTCGAGTTGACAGACATGTAGACATTGGGGGACTAACGAGCAAGTGCCGCGCCGGCGGGGCATCCGAATCATGTTTAACGGGTGTCCGGACAGTGCTCACCTCTGGAAAGCCTCATCGCAATGTCCGCTTCAATACCTGGTGACCGGTTCGCAGCCTTTCGGCATGCATCCTATGCCCGCTTCTTCACCGCCCGTTTCCTTGCTGCCTTCGCGATCCAGATCATCAGTGTCTCGGTCGGCTGGCAAATGTATGACGAGACCGGCAGTGCACTCTACCTCGGGCTGATCGGCCTGTTCCAGTTCCTGCCTTCGCTGCTGTTGATCCTGGTGACGGGCTCCGTCGCAGATCGTTACAACCGACGCGCCATTGTCGCCATCTGTCTCGCGGTGGGAGCTGCCTGTGCCCTTGCCCTTCTCTTTCTCACCAATGCCGGTCTCTTCATCCCGTGGGTGGTCTTCCTGATCCTTACGGTCTTCGGCATCGAGCGCGCCTTCATGGGTCCGGCGGTGCAGTCGCTGGCGCCTAACCTTGTGCCGGAGCGTGATCTCGCCAACGCCATCGCCTGGAACTCGTCCTCCTGGCAGACCGCCTCGATCGTCGGGCCGGTGGCCGGTGGTCTGCTCTACGGTCTCAGTGCGACCGTCGCCTATTCTGTCGCATTCGGAATGATGGTGCTGGCGGTGATCCTCGTCATCCTGATCCCGAAGCCGGCACAGCGTACGGGATCGAAGACGGTGAGCTGGAGCGAGATCCTCGCCGGCTTCCACTTCATCAGCCGGGAAAAGGTGGTGCTCGGCGCCATCTCGCTCGACCTGTTCGCAGTGCTGCTCGGGGGCGCCGTGGCACTGATGCCGATCTTCGCGCGTGACATCCTGGTGCTCGGTCCCTGGGGACTGGGGCTGCTGCGTGCAGCACCCGGTATAGGAGCCGTCGCCGTCGCCCTCTGGCTTGCCTTCTACCCCATCCGGAGCCACGCCGGCACGGCAATGTTCATCGGCGTTGCCCTGTTCGGTGCCGGGACGATCGTGTTCGGCCTGTCGCAGACGGCATGGCTGTCGATCGCGGCACTCATGCTGATGGGCGCATCCGACATGATCTCGGTCTACGTCCGCGAAACGCTGATCGTGCTCTGGACTCCAGACGAGGTCCGCGGGCGGGTCAATGCCGTGAACATGGTGTTTGTCGGCGCATCGAACGAACTCGGCGAGTTCCGTGCCGGCACCATGGCGTCCATCATCGGGGCCGTGCCCGCCGTCGTCATCGGTGGTGCCGGTACGCTTGCCGTGGCGTGGATCTGGGCCATGAAGTTTCCCCAGTTGCGCCGGATCGACAGCCTGGACGCACCGGATCGCTAGGGCTCCAGCTGTTCATTCTGCTATGAGGCGGCTCGAGGACCATCCGAAACCGGCCTCGCTCCGGAGGTCGACGCTGCATCGCGTTCAAAGATCAGATCGAGGAAGTGCCAGAGCCACTGCCTGAGCGGCGCATCAAAGATCATCCGCCCCTCGAGATGCTCGCTTCCTTTCTGCGCATTCGGCATGATGAAGCGGTGCTCACCGCGTACCACCCAGCGCTGCATCATGGCACGCGTCAACTCGGCGTGAAACTGCACGCCCCACGCATTGTCGCCATAGCGGATCGCCTGGTTGGGATAGGCATCGCCTTCCGCAAGGCGCTGGGCACCGTGGGGCAGGCTGAAACCTTCCCTATGGAAATGATAGACCATCTGCGGCCAGTGCGGCATGAGCAGCCGGCCATGCTCCGTCGCCCGGAGAGGATACCAGCCGATTTCGGTCAAGTCGTTCTTGTGTGCCGCGACCGTTCCCCCGAGATGGCGAACCATCATCTGCGCGCCGAGGCAGATGCCGAGGAAAGGCTTGTTTTCCTTCAGCGGCACTCCGATCCAGTCCGTTTCCTTGCGGATGTAGGGTTCGGGATCATTGGCGCTCATCGGGCCGCCGAAGATGACGGCGCCGGAATGCCCCGCAAGTGTCTCCGGCAGCGGATCACCGAGGACGGGCCGGCGGATGTCGAGCGGAAAACCCTTCTCGACCAGCATCTGCCCAACGCGGCCCGACGAGGAATTCTCCTGGTGCAACACGACCAGTACCGGAAGCTTCCGCTGCGCACCGGGTGGCTTGCTGGGCATGGACGGCCTGCTCTTGGGCATCATGCCTCGGGCTCGGATCGCGCCTCTGCCCCCTGGCGCTGCAGGACGCGATCGCGGGGGGATACGCCGAGCAGGTCGGCGATCCGCCAAATCACGTGGTCCTCCATCTCGCTTCGCTTGCCATCGGCGTGAACGAGGTCCCAAAGCACGCCCAGGAGCTCGACGCGCTGGTCGGGGTCGAGGTGTCGGCCGAGGTCGGAGGTGAAGCGGTAGTAGTCCACCGCCTCCTGCCCTGCGTCACGCCCGGCATGCATCAGTTCGGTCAGTTGCTCTTCGGTGAGGTCGTAGCGCTCCCGGAGCAGGTCGCGGAGGTGCCGTTGCTCCTCGTCCGAGACGGTTCCGTCTGCTTCCATGACCTGGAAACAGAGGCCTGCAAATGCGACGCGCGGGTCCCCCGGCGCGAATGCGCGCTCCGGTTCACGTGCAGCAAGATTCTGGATGAAGGCCTGGAAGCGTTCGAACATCGGCCGGCCTCTCAGAACAGCCGGAGGCGATTGGCGGGGTGGGATGATGCGGACGGATCCTTGACGCCCGGATCATCCGGCGGTCGGCCGAAGAACGGGTCGGGCTCCGCCTCTTCCTTCCTTGCCGGCGGCGCCTTCTGTTCCGCGCCTGCAGCAAGCGGGATGACGCGGTTCTCGTCGTGCTTGTTGTCCGGCGCGGTACTGGCAGGCGCGGGCGCCGTTTCAGGCTCTGCAGGCGCTGCGGGCGTCACGTCCAGCATCGTGGCCGATTGCTTCTGCTCGGGTTCCGGCTCGGGCTCGGGCTCCGAGGTCACCGGCGGCAGTTCCGCAATCGCCTTGCCGGCAAGATCGCCTTCCTCGACAGGACCCTCGAGCTGCCCAAAGGGCACTTTCCATTCGAACGCATCGATGCGGCCGGAAACGGGCGACATCGGCAGCCAGTGCTCGGATACGAGACCGTCGGCCACCCAGGCTGGATCGCGCGGAGCCCGAAGCGCCTGAGCCATCCAGTGGCGGATGCGGCCCTGATCTCCGGTATCAGCTTCCTCGATGTCGGCCAGCAGCAGATAGATGCTCTCCCGGGGGCTCATGCGGGAGGCCGCTTCGGCTTTCTCCCGGGCCCGCTTCAGCTCCCGCGCATCGAGGGCCGCTTCGGCGACGGCGACCAGGGATTCGACATTGTTGGGACGCGCTGCTTCCAGCTTCTCGGCCCGCTTCAGGCGGTCGACCGCACTGTCACCGCTTCTGGCCCGGACATAGGTTCTGGCAATCTCCGGATGCGGCGATACCTTCCACACCCCTTCAAGCACGGATGCGGCGCGACGGATATTGTCTTCGCGCAGATAGGCCTTGGCCGCGATGATGGCGGCGGGAACCAGATCCTTGGCTAGCTTCAGCGCTGCTAGAGCGTCGTCGCGGGCGCCCTTGGGGTCGGCTTCCAGCCGCTCACCGGCCTTTGCGGTCAGGAGAACGGCCTTCCAGCGATCCGCCTGCTTCCTGTCGATGACATTGGCGATGCGCTGCTGTTCCAGCAGGCGGATCGCTTCGTCCCACCGGCCTTCCCGACAGCGGGCTTCCAGAGTGGCCTCTGCCGCCCAAGGGAGATAGGGCGCGTGTTCAGCGGCGCGTTCAGCATATTGCCGTGCCGCTTCGTCGGCTCCGGCACGGCGCGCTTCAACATACAGGCCTCGGAGGCCGAGTTCCCGCGTTTCGGGGTCTTCGGCCATACGTTCGAAGCGCCGGCGCGCATCGTCGTGGCGCCCCTCGATCAGGGCGGCCTGGGCGTCGAGGAGGTGGAGCAGCGGCTCCTGGTCAGCGCGCAGCAAGCCCTGGGCGCGCAGGCTCATCTTGCGAGCAAGAATGGCATTGCCGGCGCCCGCGGCAATCAGCCCGGTGGAGAGTGCCTGATAGCCCCTGTCACGCTTGCGGGCGCGGAAAAAACGACGCACGGAATGGGGTGAAGTCCAGATGAGTTGAACCAGCCACCAGAGAATCATGACGGCCGCAATCAAGGCGGCGACGGCGGTCGCCGCGACCATCAGGCTCGTTTCGATCAGGTAATCCTGCCAGGTGATCGCAATCAGGCCAGGGCGGTCCGCGAGCCAGGCGAAGCCCCAGCCGAGGGCGAGGACGACAATGATGAACGCAAATAATCTGATCATTCTGCCATTCCTCAGTTCTGCGAGCCGGTTTCGCTGACGGCGCGGGTAAGGGCGTCGCCAATAAGCCCGTTCACGGCAATGCGTGCATCCAGCGCCTGCTTGAAGTCCGCCGAGGCGTCCTTGGCCTCTTGCGGCAGGGCATTCCATTCGGTTGCCGCAGCGGAAAGGTCACCCGACTGAAGCGCATTTTGCATCCTGGAGACGATAGCCTCCGGGCTGTCACCCTGTGTATCGCCCGTGCGGCGGACCTTGACGACGGAAAGGGCGCTCGTCATCAGACGGCTGGTTATGCCCTGGTATTCCTGTGGCGTGGAAACCGCATCCAGGATCGCCTCTCTTGCCGAGGCGAACCGTTCCACCAACTGAGCGTGGGTGGGAACGCCATCCTCGGCATAGGGGCGGAGTTGGTCTGCGACCTGGGGATCGGGCGAGACGGCGGCGAAGGTGTCGAGTTCGCCCGCGAACGCGCCGCCGCGGTCGATGGCAGCCTTCAGGGCGGCAGCAGCAATGGCGCGTGCCGCGGCTTCCTCCGCTCCCGGTTCATTCAGCTTTGCCTCGGCTGTGTCGAGACGACCCTGCAACTCATCCAGCCGCGCGGAATTCTCCGATGCAGTCCCCTGGGAAGCGCTCTGGACCGACTGCAACTGCTGCTCCAGCGAGGCAAGTCTTTCCTCAATTCCGCTGTCGTCGGCGCGTTGCGCGACGGCGGTCTCGAGGGCGTCCAGACGAGAAGCGAGTTCCGGATCGGGAGCCGGTGCAGGAGCTGAAGCCGGCGCCTGACGTAGGGCTTCGACTTCCTGGCGCAGTGCCTGAATATCCGCGCTCGAATTCTGCGGCGGTGCAGCGGCGGGGAGGTAGCCGGAATATTGCATGCTGCCAGCGAGGGCGAGCGCGACGATGCCACCGAAAATACCGGCTGCGACAAGTGTGGAAGCAGACGGGCCCGAGGATCGCGCCGGCGGTGCGGGCTCTTCCTGCTGGGCCATGGTATCCTCCGGCGCGGCTATCGGCTCCGGCTGGGGTTCCGTCGGCATAGGATCCGGCGAGGTCTCTGCGTCAGCATTCTCCGATTGTGGCGGCAGGGAGCCTGCTGCGCTTTCTGCCGTCGGTTTCTCCTCGAAGGAAGTCTCAGGCGAAGTGTCTGTCCCGTTGTCGGAATCGTTGCTGCGCACGGGCTCGGCGACCGATGCCTCCTCCGCCGTCAGGTCGATCGTGGTCGGTTCTTTCTTCGCCTTCGGGCGGCGGTTCGGCTTTTCCGGTTCCATCAAGACCTCGTTCTGCAACTTCCTTCTGAAACTAGTAAGGAGGGCGTGTGAAGGAAAGGGGCCAAGCCGATTTTGGACCTGGTGACAGACTAAAGGAGGGCGAGGAGGCTCTCCTCGTCCGGACCCGCCGCAACCCGAATGTTGGAGTGCAGGCTTTCCGGAATGGCCTCGCTGACATTCGCGCTCAGGCACAGAAGAGGCACGCCAAGGAGGGCGCCGAGGGCGTCAACAGTCGTCACCTTGAAAAACTGCCTGGCGGTTTCCCGCGAGTAGAACAGGACGGCGTGGACAGGCCGATGGCAGAGAACCGCTTCCACCGCCGCGGACGCTAGCGGGAGAGGGTGCATTCGGTAGGCTTCCACCACATTCACCGGCACGCCAAGAGTGACCAGGCCTGCCTCTAGGGCGGGCGAACGGGGATAGCCTGCGAGATAAAGCAGCGGCGAGGTCGCAGCCAGTTGAGCGAACTCTTCTCCGAAAAGGCGCATCATGCTGGCGCCGGTTCCCTCGGCAATCCGAATATCGGAGAACCCAGTCTCACGCAGCACCGTGGCCGTGGCTTCCCCGACGGCAAAGACGGTTTCGCCGAGGTGGCGGGAGATCGTATCACCAAGAGACCGCAGGACGCGGACGGCCTCGGCGCTGGTCACCAGGATCGCACTGTGCGGCTTCTCGAGTGCCTCGCGTACCGGCTGCGGACGCTGCTCAGCCGCGGTGACGGGGAAGGCGACGGGATCGTGCCCCAGAGCCCTCAGCCGCTCCAGGGTCCTGGCTGCGGCTCGTTCGGGGCGGGTGACGAGGACGCGCAAGACGCTAGCTCCAGGTCTCGAAGAACCCGGGGCCTGCGGCGGTCCGCACGGTTTCGCCAGCCCGCCGGCCAAGCGCTTCGGCCTCGGTCCGCGTTCCGTCGACCTCCACGGAGTATTCCTTCTGACCGTCCGGCGTCAGGATGAGGCCGGAGAAACGAAGGTGATCGCCATCGCAGAGCGCATAGCCAGCGATCGGCGTGCGGCATGAACCGTCGAGCGCCATCAGGAAGGCGCGCTCGCAGCTGACGGCATCATAGGTGGGCCGGTGGTTGACGGCTTCCAGAAGGGTATCCACCCGCCTGTCGCCGATGCGGCTCTCGATGCAGATCGCCCCCTGGGCCGGCGCTGGCGGGAAGTGTTCCGGATCGAGCAGTTCCGTGACGACTTCCTCCCTTGCCAGCCGTTTCAGTCCGGCGAACGCAAGCAGGGTGGCATCGACATGGCCCTCGTCGAGCTTGCGCAGCCGCGTGCCGACGGAGCCCCGGAAGATGGTGACCTGTATGTCCGGTCGGATGCGGCGGACGAGGGCCTGCCGGCGAAGTGAGGCTGTGCCCACGGTTGCGCCATCGGGCAGGGCAGTGAGGCTCGGGGCCGTACGGCCGATCAATGCATCACGAATATCCTCGCGCGGCAGGTAGGCCGAGATATGCAACCCGTTCGGGAGAACCGTCGGCATGTCCTTGGAGGAATGAACGGCGAAATCGAGTTCGCCGGATGAAAGCTGCTCTTCCAGTTCCAGCGTGAACAGGCCCTTGCCGCCGATCTCGCTCAGCGGCCGGTCGGTGACGCGGTCGCCCGTGGTGGACAGGACCACGATCTCGAACATCTCCTCGGGCAGGTCATGCGCGGCCATCAGCCGGGCCCGTGTTTCCGCTGCCTGCGCCAGCGCGAGCGGGCTGCCGCGCGTGCCGATCCGGAAAGGTTTTGTTTGCATCCGCTTTCGTCCGTTGTTAACCGGAGGCCTTGGTAACCGGCTTCGCCCTGTCCCGCAATCAACGATAGGCTCATGATGCCCTTTCTGCGCATCCTCGGCATCGAAACAAGCTGCGATGAAACCGCGGCTGCCGTGGTCTGCCGGCATGAAGACGGGCGGGGCGAGATACTCTCTGATGTCGTTTTGTCGCAGCTCGACGAGCATAGCGCCTATGGCGGTGTGGTGCCGGAGATCGCCGCCCGCGCCCATGTCGAGGCGCTGGATGGGCTGGTCGAAGAAGCGCTGGTGCAGGCAAAGGTCTCCCTCTCGGAGATCGATGCGGTGGCCGCCACGTCCGGGCCCGGCCTGATCGGGGGGCTGATCGTCGGTCTGATGACCGGCAAGGCGATCGCCCGGGTCACCGGCAAGCCTCTCTTTGCCATCAACCACCTCGAGGGTCATGCGCTGACCGCCCGGCTGACGGACGGCCTCGCATTTCCCTACCTGATGCTGCTGGTCTCCGGGGGGCACACGCAGCTCGTCCTGGTGCGCGGTGCCGGAGAGTATGAACGCTGGGGCACGACGATAGACGATGCGCTTGGCGAAGCGTTTGACAAGACCGCTAAGCTCCTGGGCCTGCCCTATCCCGGCGGACCTGCCGTAGAGCGCGCGGCGCAGGAAGGGGATCCGGATCGCTTCAAGCTGCCGCGGCCGCTGGTCGGGGAAGCGCGGCTCGACTTCTCGTTCTCCGGGCTGAAGACCGCGGTCCGGCAGGCGGCGACAGAGATCGCCCCGCTCAGCGAAAAGGATGTCGCCGATATCTGCGCCTCGTTCCAGAAGGCGATCTCGCGGACGCTGCAGGACCGGATCGGCCGTGGCCTCGCGCGATTCCGCACCGAATATGCCGACAACCGCATTCAGCCGGCCTTGGTGGTCGCAGGCGGGGTGGCTGCTAACCAGGAGATCCGGCGTACCTTGCAGGCTCTCTGCATCGAACACGGCTTTCGCTTCGTGGCGCCGCCGATGCGACTTTGCACCGACAATGCCGCGATGATCGCCTGGGCGGGTCTGGAGCGTATGGCAGTGGACCTTCCCTCCGATCCGCTCGATGTCCAGCCGCGGTCGCGCTGGCCACTCGATATGAGCGCACAGACCGTGCTCGGGTCCGGCAAACGAGGAGCGAAGGCATGACGGCATCCGAGAACGTGGTCGTCATTGGAGCCGGAGCCTTCGGTACGGCGCTCGCCGCGGTCATGGCCCTGCAGGACCGCCTCAAGGTCACGCTGGTCGGCCGCAATCCGGCCCTGATGAGTGATCTGCGCGACTTGCGGATGCATGACGGAGCCCTGCCGGGTGTTCCGCTTCCGGATGCGCTGGAGTTTTCGGCGGAGCCAGATGCGATTTCAGAGGCGGACATCGTCCTCTTTGCAATGCCGTCGCAGGCGCAGGCCGATGCCGCCCGCCATTATGCTCCCTATCTCAAACATGATGCTGCCGTCGTCACCTGTGCCAAGGGGCTGGAGCGTGCATCCGGAGCGTTGCTGACCGATGTGCTGGAGCGGGAGTTGAGTGACAGGCCAATTGCTGCGCTGAGCGGGCCTGGCTTCGCGGCGGATATCGTCCGCGGCCTGCCGACGGCGATGACCATCGCGGCGCGCGATGCCGAGCTTGCCGAAAGGCTGGCCGAGTCACTCTCGACCCCGACATTCCGGCTCTATTCGTCGGCAGACCGTATCGGTGTCCAGCTGGGCGGTGCTCTCAAGAATGTCTTGGCGATTGCCTGTGGAATCGTGGAGGGAGCGGGGCTCGGTGAATCCGCGCGTGCAGCCCTCATTTCCCGCGGACTTGCCGAGATGTCGCGTCTGGTGGACGGCATGGGCGGGAAAGCGGAGACGGTGCGTGGACTGTCGGGATTGGGTGATCTCGTCCTGACGGGGACCAGCCAGCAGTCCCGCAACCTTCGCTACGGTATCGCGCTCGGCCAGCAGACGCATAATGGCGGGAGCAGCGAACTGGTCGAAGGTGCGTTCGCGGCGGCGGTCGCCGCTGACCTGGGCAGAAGGCAAGGCGTGGACTTGCCGATCACCAATGCCGTTGCCGACATCATCGCCGGGAAACTTGCCATACCCGAAGCGGTCGAGCGGCTGATGACCCGTCCGATCACCACCGAATGACCAACGGAGAGAATTCCCAGATGCTTTTCGCCTTCCTCTGCACCGACAAGCCCGGCCATCTCAACGTACGAATGGACACCCGCCCGGCGCATCTCGAGCACCTTAACAAGCTGAATGCCGACGGCACGCTGAAGATGGCAGGTCCTTTCCTTGACGACGACGGCAAGCCGAACGGCAGCCTCGTGATCGTCGAGGCGGAAGACATGGCGGCAGCGAGAGCGCTTGCCGAAGCCGATCCGTATTACCAAGCGGGCCTCTTTGAGAAGGTCGAGGTGAAGCCCTACAACTGGGTCTTCAACAAGCCGGAGGCCTGAGACAATGGCGTACTGGCTTTTCAAGTCCGAGCCGAATGTCTGGTCCTGGGAAATGCAGAAGGCCAAGGGACAGGCCGGCGAGGAATGGACAGGCGTTCGCAACTACCAGGCCCGCAACAACATGCGGGCAATGACGCTCGGCGATAAGGGCTTCTTCTATCATTCCAACGAGGGGCTGGAGATCGTCGGGATCGTCGAGGTCTGCGCACTCAGCCATCCCGATTCCACGGCAGGGGATGACGCACGCTGGGACTGCGTCGACATCCGTGCCGTGTGCGACATGCCGAAGCCGGTGACGCTGAAGGACATCAAGGCGAACCCGAAGTTCAAGACGATGTCGCTGGTGACCTCCATGCGGCTGTCCGTGCAGCCCGTGACGGATGAAGAATACCTGGAGATTTGCCGCCTCGGCGGGTTGGAGAATCCGCCTCGCTCGCCGGAATGACCTCGGCGTGAAGACCGATCCGCGCAGCTTCATTCTTGCCAACACGACGCTGCAGGCGCCGCCGCATGTGCCGGAGATCCGGCTGTATCTTGCGGACGAGGCGCATGACCTCTGGCAGAAGACGGAGGATGAACTGGAAGAGATCGGCCTTCCTCCTCCCTTCTGGGCCTTTGCCTGGGCCGGCGGTCAGGGACTGGCGCGCTACATCCTCGATCATCCGGAGACTGTGAGGGGAAAACGCGTGCTGGATGTTGCGACGGGCTCCGGTCTCGTCGCCATCGCGGCCGGCCTTGCGGGGGCGGTGGACGTCCTTGCAGCCGATATCGACCCGTGGAGCTCTGACGCCGCTGCGTTGAATGCTGCGGCTAACGGAGTGGGGCTTCATTGCACCGATATGGACGTGGTCGGCTGCGCTGTCGATGCCGACGTGATTCTGGCAGGCGACGTGTTCTACGACAAGAGCTTTGCGGATAGTCTCCTGCCCTGGTTCAAGCGGCTGGCCGGGCAGGGTGTTGTCGTGCTGGTCGGCGATCCGGGCCGGAGCTACCTACCGAAGGACTGCCTCGAGGGGCTTGCGACCTATGAGGTGTCGGTCACGCGGGCGCTGGAAGACAGCGAGGTGAAGAAGACGACGGTCTGGCGGTTCACCTAGTTGCCGCGGATGACGCAGACGCCGGCTTCGTAAGAACATGCATTCGCCGATCCCCCGAGCCTCAGGCCGCTGTCGACGTGGATGACTGTTGCCTTGGGTGCGAGAATCGGTGCGGGCGTTGCTGGCTGGTTGCGATTGATGACCCAGACGGATCGGCTGAACGTACCGATGCGTCGAAGATCCGTAACAGGGCTGGAATAGCCTACGGACGGACCGGCCTTGTGATAGTGGTGATGGCCGAAGCCGCGCGAGGAGCTGTTCCAGCCGTTTCCGGCAAAAGCGGGATAGGTCGCGGATATGGCGAGGGCGCATGCGAGTGCGGCCACCGTGAAAGGTTTTCCGGTCATCATGACCTCCGGTTCAAGCGTTAACGGAAGGTTAACACAGTTATCCTAGGGAAGTCGCCATGGCTGTGGGGCTATTGCCGGATTTGGTTAATCCGCGGGGCGGAAGAGGCGGGGATTGAAGGGTTTCGACCCCAATCGATTTAAATTTGAAATCCGTTTGAATTCGCTTGTCGTAGGGTATATCGGGCATTAAACCACGCATCAATGATGCAATGCACATTTCTTCGGCATGGTGCATTGGCGGGTGCAACGCCCGCATGCCGCTTCAACGCCGCGAGGTCCTGATGGCGAATGTGACGAAAAACCGGCCCCTGTCGCCGCATCTGCAGGTTTACAGGTTCATTCCAACCATGGCGATGTCGATCATGCACCGCATCACCGGTGCTGCTCTCTACTTCGGCATGATACTCATCGCAGCCTGGCTCGTCGCCGCTGCTTCCGGTGAGGAGAGCTTCAACCAGGCGAACGCGCTGTTTGGATCGCTGGTCGGCCAGATCATCCTCTTCGGCTTTACCTGGGCCTTGCTGCACCACCTGCTCGGCGGCCTGCGCCACATCATGTGGGATCTCGGCTACGGTTTCGAGAAGGAATTCTCCACGAAGCTCGCCAAGGCCAATCTCGCCGCTTCGATCGCGCTCACGATCCTCGTCTGGATCGTCGTCGTCATGGTTCGCTGAGGAGAAGTTCATGGATATGCGTACGCCCCTCGGCAAGGTCCGCGGCCTTGGCTCTGCCAAAAGCGGCACTGATCACTTCTGGAAAGTTCGCACCACATCGGTCGCGCTTGTTCCGCTCGTCCTTTTCTACATCGTCTTCCTGATCATGTATGTGGGTCGTCCCTATGCAGAGGTCGTGGGCGCTCTGGCCAACCCCTTCGTCGCCGCGATCAACGCGCTGACGGTGCTGGCGACGGTGATCCACATGCGCCTCGGCATGGAAGAGGTGATCCAGGACTATGTCCATAACGAGGGTATGAAGGTCGTGCTTCTCATCCTCAACGCTTCCTTCTCGCTTCTGATCGGCGGTCTCTGTCTTATCGCCGTCCTGAAAATCGCATTTGCAGGATAATCCGCCATGGCATCGATCACTCCCATTGCGCAGGGGACATCCCAGACCGGCAAGGCCTATACCTATGTCGACCACTCCTATGACGTAATTGTCGTGGGCGCCGGCGGCGCGGGCCTCCGGGCGACGCTCGGCATGGCCGAGCAGGGCTTCAAGACGGCCTGCATCACCAAGGTCTTCCCGACGCGTTCGCACACCGTGGCTGCACAGGGTGGTATCGCCGCCTCGCTGACCAACATGACGCCGGATTGCTGGCAGTGGCACCTCTACGATACCGTCAAGGGTTCCGACTGGCTCGGCGACGTCGATGCGATGCAGTATCTCGCCATGGAAGCGCCGAAGGCAGTCTACGAACTGGAGCACTACGGCGTGCCGTTCTCGCGTAACGAGGAAGGCAAGATCTACCAGCGGCCGTTCGGCGGCCACATGCAGAACTACGGCGCCGGCCCGCCGGTGCAGCGCACCTGCGCTGCCGCAGACCGTACAGGACACGCAATCCTTCACACGCTCTACGGCCAGTCGCTGCGCAACAACGCCGAATTCTTCATCGAGTATTTCGCGCTCGACCTGATCATGTCAGATGACGGCCGCTGCACAGGGGTCGTCGCCTGGAATCTGGACGACGGCACGATCCATCGCTTCGCCGCCAAGATGGTGGTGCTGGCAACCGGTGGTTATGGCCGCGCCTACTTCTCGGCGACTTCCGCGCATACCTGCACCGGAGACGGTGGCGGCATGATCGCGCGTGCCGGGCTGCCGCTGCAGGACATGGAGTTCGTCCAGTTCCATCCGACCGGCATCTACGGATCCGGCTGTCTGATTACCGAAGGCGCGCGCGGCGAGGGCGGCTACCTCGTCAACTCCGAAGGCGAGCGTTTCATGGAACGCTATGCGCCCTCCGCCAAGGACCTGGCTTCGCGCGATGTCGTTTCCCGCTGCATGACGCTGGAGATCCGCGAGGGGCGCGGCGTCGGCAAGAACAAGGACCACATCTTCCTGCATCTCGATCACCTGGATCCAGCTGTTCTGCACGAACGCCTGCCGGGTATCTCGGAGAGCGCCAAGATCTTCGCTGGCGTCGACGTGACCCGCGAGCCGATCCCGGTCCTGCCGACCGTGCACTACAACATGGGCGGCATCCCGACGAACTTCTGGGGTGAGGTCCTGAACGCGGATAGTGCCAATCCGGAGCGGATTGCCCCTGGCCTGATGGCTGTCGGCGAGGCGGGCTGCGCGTCGGTTCACGGCGCCAACCGTCTCGGCTCGAACTCGCTGATCGACCTTGTCGTCTTCGGCCGCGCCGCCGCGATCCGGGCAGGCGACGTGATCGACCGGGCAGCACCCGTGCCGGCACTCAACACTGCCGCCTGCGACAAGATCATGGATCGCTTCGACCGGCTGCGGAACGCCAATGGCGGGACGCCGACGGCGGTGCTGCGCGACAAGATGCAGCGAACCATGCAGGAAGATGCTGCCGTCTTCCGCACGCAGGAGTCGCTGGAATCCGGCTGCCGCCGCATGTCAGCGATCTGGGGAGAACTGAAGGACGTCAAGGTCACCGACCGATCGATGATCTGGAATTCCGACCTCGTGGAGACGCTGGAGCTGGAGAACCTGATGGCGAACGCCATCACCACCGTCTACGGCGCCGAAGCACGCAAGGAAAGCCGTGGCAGCCACGCCCGCGAGGACTTTACGGAAGGCCCGTTCGGCGGTCGCGACGACGTGAACTGGCGCAAGCATACGCTTGCCTGGGTCAACGAAGCTGGCGACGTGAAGCTGGACTATCGCCCGGTTCATACGGAACTCATTGCCGATGGCATCGATCCTGCGAAGATCGAGCCCAAGGCCCGCGTCTACTGATCCCGAGAGGACCCGGACATGGTTGAACTCGCTCTACCGAAAAACTCGCAGATGACCGAAGGCAAGGTCTGGCCGAAGCCGGACGGCGCCACCAATCTTCGCGAGTACCGGATCTATCGCTGGAATCCGGACGACGGCCAGAACCCGCGGATCGACACCTACTATGTCGACATCGACGACTGCGGACCGATGGTGCTCGATGGCCTTCTCTACATCAAGAACAACATCGATCCGACCCTGACGCTCCGCCGCTCCTGCCGTGAGGGTATCTGCGGCTCGTGCGCGATGAACATCGACGGCTCGAACACGCTGGCCTGCACCAAGGGCATGGACGACATCAACGGCACGGTGAAGGTTTACCCGCTGCCGCATATGCCGGTGGTGAAGGACCTCGTGCCGGACCTGACGAACTTCTACGCCCAGCACCGCTCGATCGAGCCTTGGCTGAAGACGGTTTCGCCGCCGCCGGCGAAGGAGTGGAAGCAGAGCCATGAGGACCGGCTGAAGCTCGACGGGCTCTACGAGTGCATTCTCTGCGCCTGCTGCTCCACCTCCTGTCCGAGCTACTGGTGGAACGGCGACCGCTATCTCGGCCCGGCCGTCCTGCTGCAGGCCTATCGCTGGCTCATCGACTCGCGCGATGAGGCGAAGGGCGAGCGTCTGGACAACCTCGAGGATCCGTTCCGGCTCTATCGCTGCCATACGATCATGAACTGCGCACAGACCTGTCCGAAGGGATTGAACCCGGCCAAGGCGATTGCAGAGATCAAGAAGATGATGGTCGAGCGCCGCCTCTAGAGAAATACGGGTCATCGCTTGATGTTGAGCAGCGCTGGCCCATGTTCCGCATCAAGGGCACCTCAGGGCGGAGAGTTCCGCCCTGTCTTGATTTGGGACAGCTCTTCGCGATAATTCCGCCGTCTTTCATCCATAGCAACGGCAGCAGGCAAAGATCGGAGTGAATGATGAAGTTCAGATATGTCGCAACCGGCTTGGTAGTCGCCGTCGCCCTGGCGGGTTGCCAGCGTACTTCCTATAGCCCGTACGATAATCTGCCGTCACAGCCCGCTCCCCTGCAGGCGCAGCCCGTCCCCTCGGTACAGTCCAACCAGCTGCCGCCGCCGGGTGGTGCAAGCCAGTTCCCGACGGCTCCGCAGCAGGAGACTGCCGCACTCGATCCGAATGCTTCGGCCGCTCCGGCCACGGCGCTCGATGTGACCAAGGAACAGATGGTCGGGAACTGGCGCGTCTCCTATGCCGGTTCATCCTGCGACATGTTCCTGACGCTCACCAATCTCGGCAGCGGTTCCCGCGGCGGCACTCGCGGTTGTGCGGGAGAGCTCACGGCCATGGGATCCTGGGAAGTGTCGGGCAAGATGGTGCAGTTCAAGGATCGCTCGGGCAACGTGATCGGCCGCGTTTACAAGTCGGCCGAGAACCGCTTCGACGGCACCACCAATTCGGGCCAACCGGTCAGCCTGAGCCGCTAACCGGCGCAGGGAACGCTGCAGCATTTCATGGACGTAATCCCCGACTACACGCACAGCGTCGTAGAGGAGCTGAAGGCCCTGTCGGAGGCCGGGAAGCTGACGCCGGACCGTGCCCAGCTGGACGTGGCGGCCAAGCTGGACCGGGTTCTGGGCGACCTCCGTGATGCTCGGCCTGCCAAGAAGAAGAGTGCGCTAGGCTGGTTGTTTGCCAAGGGCAGCGGACGGCCCAAACCGATCCGCGGGCTCTACATCCACGGCAGCGTTGGCCGCGGCAAGACCATGCTTATGGAAATGTTCTTCAAGCAGGCGGCGACCGATCGTAAGCGACGTGCCCATTTCCACGAGTTCATGGCGGATGTGCATGGCCGGGTCCATGAGCATCGAATGAAGGTGAAGAACGGCGAGGTGCGCGATCCTGATCCGATCCCGCCCGTCGCCGCATCGATCTATGCGGAAGCGGAGCTGCTCTGCTTCGACGAGTTCTCCGTCACCGACATTACCGACGCGATGATCCTCGCGCGTCTGTTCACGGAGCTTTTCTCGCTCGGCTGCGTGCTGGTCGCCACATCCAATGTCGCGCCCGAAAACCTCTACAAGGATGGTTTGAACAGGGGGCTGTTCCTGCCCTTCATCGATCTCCTGCGCAGGCATGTCGAGGTCACCACGCTGGACTCCGAAACCGACTATCGGATGCAGAAGCTGGCAAACCTGCCCGTCTATGTCACGCCGCTTGGTCCGCAGGCGGATGCGACCATGGAGGCGACGTGGCATCAGGTGACGGACGGGGCGAAGACGGCGCCGTCCGAGGTTCCGCGCAAGGGGCGCTCCATTCCGGTTCCCGCGGCAGCCGGGCGGACCGCCAGGTTTTCCTTTGCCGACCTGTGCGAACGTCCGCTGGGTGCAGCCGACTACCTCGCCATTGCCGAACGTTACGACTCCGTATTTCTCGAGCGCGTGCCGCAGCTCGGTCCGGAAAAGCGCAACGAGACGAAGCGGTTCATCAACCTCGTCGACACGCTCTACGACAATGCCATACGTCTTTACGTCTCGGCGGCCGCCCAACCGGAAGACCTGCTGGCCGAAAGACGCGGCACGGAGGGATTCGAATTTGATCGTACGGTTTCCCGTCTCTTCGAGATGCGGAGTGCTGACTATGCCGCGTTGCATCGCCAGCGGCACCGAACAGTCCGTGACGCCTCTTTAAATCTTACGTTTACGTAAGATAATGATGATCTAACCGATTGAAAATGTTGCAGCCAAAAGAACCGGTTGCCAATTTCAACGGTTGTCGGTATGGCGGTGGGCATATTGGCGGGCCGCGAGCCGTCTCAGCCAACAGGTTTTGATCGCGAGAGGAAGCTATTTATGGCGCGCAAGAAGATCGCACTTATTGGTTCCGGCATGATCGGCGGTACGCTGGCGCATCTGGCCGGCCTCAAGGAACTGGGCGACATCGTCCTGTTCGATATCGCCGACGGTATCCCGCAGGGGAAGGGACTGGATATCGCGCAGTCCTCGCCGGTCGACGGCTTCAATGCCAAACTGACGGGTGCCAGTGACTATGCCGCCATCGAAGGCGCTGATGTCTGCATCGTCACCGCCGGCGTGGCCCGCAAGCCGGGCATGAGCCGCGACGATCTCCTTGGTATCAATCTCAAGGTCATGGAGCAGGTCGGCGCCGGCATCAAGAAGTATGCCCCGAATGCCTTCGTCATTTGCATCACCAATCCGCTCGACGCCATGGTCTGGGCGCTGCAGAAGTTCTCCGGCCTGCCGAAGAACATGGTCGTCGGCATGGCCGGCGTACTGGACTCCGCGCGCTTCCGCCTGTTCATCGCTGAAGAGTTCAACGTTTCGGTCCAGGACGTCACCGCCTTCGTCCTCGGTGGCCATGGCGACACCATGGTGCCGCTCGCCCGCTACTCCACCGTCGCCGGCATTCCGCTGACGGATCTCGTCAAGATGGGCTGGACGACGCAGGAGCGTCTCGAGCAGATCATCCAGCGTACCCGTGACGGCGGTGCCGAGATCGTCGGCCTGCTGAAGACCGGTTCCGCCTATTATGCCCCCGCGGCCTCGGCGATCGAGATGGCTGAATCCTACCTCAAGGACAAGAAGCGCGTCCTGCCGGTCGCCGCTCACCTGGCCGGCCAGTACGGCGTCAAGGACATGTATGTCGGCGTCCCGACCGTGATCGGTGCAGGCGGCGTCGAGCGCGTGATCGAAGTCGAATTCACCAAGGACGAAGAAGCGGCCTTCCAGAAGTCCGTCGGCGCGGTCGCCGGCCTCTGCGAAGCCTGCATCAACATCGCTCCGGCACTCAAGTAATCGCGCCAGCCAACCATCCAAGGACAAGCTGATGAACATCCATGAATATCAGGCCAAGGCTCTCCTGAAGAGCTACGGTGCGCCGGTCGCAGAAGGCGTGGCCATCATGAAGGCCGAAGAAGCGGAAGCTGCAGCGAAGTCGCTGCCTGGCCCGCTCTACGTGGTCAAGAGCCAGATCCATGCCGGCGGCCGTGGCAAGGGCAAGTTCAGGGAACTGGGACCGGACGCCAAGGGCGGCGTCCGTCTCGCCAAGTCCGTCGACGAAGTCATCGCCAACGTCAAGGACATGCTCGGCAACACGCTGGTGACCGCCCAGACGGGCGAAGCCGGCAAGCAGGTCAACCGCCTCTACATCGAGGACGGCGCCGACATCGCCCGCGAGCTTTACTGCTCGCTGCTGGTCGATCGGTCGGTCGGTCGCGTTGCCTTCGTCATTTCCACCGAGGGTGGCATGGACATCGAGGCGGTCGCGCATGATACGCCGGAGAAGATCCACACGATCGCCATCGATCCGGAGACGGGCGTGACGGCGGACGATGTCGCGAAGATCTCCAAGGCGCTCGAACTGACGGGCGCGGCGGCGGAAGACGCCAAGTCGCTCTTCCCGATCCTCTACAAGGCCTTCAACGAGAAGGACATGTCGCTGCTCGAGATCAACCCGCTGATCGTCATGCAGAACGGCCATCTGCGCGTTCTCGACGCCAAGGTTTCGTTCGACGGCAACGCGCTGTTCCGTCACGACGACGTGCGGGCGCTGCGCGACGAGACCGAGGAAGACGCCAAGGAAATCGAAGCGTCCAAGTGGGACCTCGCCTATGTGGCCCTCGACGGCAACATCGGCTGCATGGTCAACGGCGCAGGCCTCGCCATGGCGACGATGGACATCATCAAGCTCTACGGCAAGGAGCCGGCAAACTTCTGCGACGTCGGCGGCGGCGCCGGCAAGGAGAAGGTGGCGGCAGCCTTCAAGATCATCACGGCCGACCCGAAGGTCGAGGGCATCCTCGTCAACATCTTCGGCGGCATCATGCGCTGCGACGTCATCGCGGAAGGCGTGGTGGCTGCGGTGCAGGAAGTCGGCCTGAAGGTTCCGCTCGTCGTGCGCCTGGAAGGTACGAATGTCGAACTCGGCAAGAAGATCCTGAACGAATCCGGCCTCGCGATCACTGCGGCTGACGACCTTGACGACGCGGCGAAGAAGATCGTCGCGGCGATCGAAGCCTAATCTGGAAGGACCGCAAGAATGTCTATTCTCGTCAACAAAGACACCAAGGTCATCGTCCAGGGCCTGACCGGCAAGACCGGTACCTTCCACACGGAACAGGCGCTCGCCTACTACGGAACCAAGATGGTCGGCGGCGTGCACCCGAAGAAGGGTGGTGAGTCCTGGTCGTCGGGCGTCGACGGCACCTCGCTGCCGATCTTCACCTCCGTCGCCGAAGCCAGGGAGCGGACGGGCGCCGACGCGACCGTGATCTACGTTCCGCCGGCGGGTGCTGCGGACGCGATCATCGAGGCGATCGAGGCTGAAGTCCCGTTCATCACCTGCATTACCGAGGGCATCCCGGTCATGGACATGGTCCGGGTGAAGGCCAAGCTCGACAAGTCGAAGTCGCGCCTGCTCGGCCCGAACTGCCCGGGCATCCTGACGCCGGAAGAATGCAAGATCGGCATCATGCCGGGCTCGATCTTCCGCAAGGGGTCGGTCGGCATCGTGTCGCGTTCCGGCACGCTGACCTACGAGGCCGTGTTCCAGACCTCGAACGAGGGCCTCGGCCAGACGACGGCCGTCGGCATCGGCGGCGATCCTGTCAAGGGCACCGAGTTCATCGACGTGCTGGAAATGTTCCTTGCCGACGAAGCGACGCAGTCGATCATCATGATCGGTGAGATCGGCGGCTCGGCAGAGGAAGACGCAGCCCAGTTCCTGATCGACGAAGCCAAGAAGGGCCGTAAGAAGCCGATGGCCGGCTTCATTGCCGGCCGTACGGCTCCGAAGGGTCGCACCATGGGCCATGCCGGCGCCGTCGTTTCCGGCGGCAAGGGTGATGCGGAATCGAAGATCGCGGCCATGGAAGCGGCCGGCATCAAGGTTTCGCCATCCCCGGCGCGCCTCGGCAAGACGCTGGTTGAAGTCCTCAAGGGCTGAGGCCACATAGCGATGCGTTGACCGCATCGGATACGCTTCGGGCCGGCGACGAGGAACATGCGTCGCCTGCCCGGGTTCAGCGTCGGTAGACGCGGTGTGCCGGCCTAGCGCCGGCGATTGCAGTTTGATGGCGGTGGCCGGCGCCCAGTCTCCGGCCTTCAATTACGTCAGGAGGCGGACGCGGCGTCCGCAGTAGAACCATGGCACGGCAAGAAGCCAACGAGCAGTTTCTCATCACCTCCTTCCTGGACGGCGCCAATGCCTCCTATATCGAGCAGCTCTATGCCCGGTACGAGGAGAACCCCAATTCGGTTGGGCCGGAATGGCAGTCCTTCTTCAAGGCGCTCGCCGACAACCCGGAGGACGTGAAGAAGGCAGCAGCCGGTGCGTCCTGGCAGCGCCGGAACTGGCCGGTCACCCCGGGTGGTGACCTGGTCGCGGCGCTGGACGGCAACTGGCCGATGGTGGAGAAGGCGATCGAGGGCAAGGTCAAGGCGAAAGCCGAGGCCGCCGCTGCCTCATCCGGCACGGTCGTCAATGAGGCCGAAGTGCTGCAGGCCACCCGCGATTCCGTACGTGCCATCATGATGATCCGCGCCTATCGCATGCGCGGCCACCTGCACGCCAAGCTCGATCCGCTCGGGTTGGCCATCCCGGTCGAAGACTACGACGAGCTTTCGCCGACTTCCTACGGTTTCACGGAAGCCGACTATGATCGCAGGATCTTCATCGACAACGTGCTCGGGCTGGAATACGCGACCATCCCGGAAATGCTCGACATCCTGAAGCGGACCTACTGTTCGACCATGGGCGTCGAGTTCATGCACATCTCCAATCCCGAGGAGAAGCAGTGGATCCAGGAGCGGATCGAAGGGCCCGACAAGGGCGTCGAGTTCACGCCGAACGGCAAGAAGGCGATCCTGCAGAAACTGATCGAGGCCGAAGGCTACGAGCAGTTCCTCGACGTGCGCTTCAAGGGCACCAAGCGCTTCGGTCTCGATGGCGGTGAGTCGCTCATCCCGGCGCTCGAGCAGATCATCAAGCGCGGCGGACAGGAAGGCCTCGAAGAGATCGTGCTGGGCATGGCCCACCGCGGTCGCTTGAACGTGCTGACGAACGTCATGGGCAAGCCGCATCGCGCGGTGTTCCACGAGTTCAAGGGCGGATCGTTCAAGCCGGACGACGTCGAAGGCTCGGGCGACGTCAAGTATCACCTCGGCGCTTCCTCCGACCGCGAGTTCGACGGCAACAAGGTGCACCTGTCGCTGACCGCGAACCCCTCGCACCTGGAGATCGTCAACCCGGTCGTCATGGGCAAGGCGCGAGCCAAGCAGGACATGCTGGCCAAGACGTTTGACAAGGACGGCATCATTCCGCTCAACGAACGGGCGAAGGTTCTGCCGCTGCTGCTGCACGGCGATGCTGCCTTTGCAGGCCAGGGCGTCGTGGCCGAAATCCTCGGCTTGTCCGGCCTGCGCGGTCACCGCGTCGCGGGGATGATCCACTTCATCATCAACAACCAGATCGGATTTACGACGAACCCCGCGTTCTCGCGCTCGTCGCCTTATCCGTCCGACGTGGCCAAGATGATCGAAGCGCCGATCTTCCACGTCAACGGCGACGATCCGGAGTCCGTCGTCTATGCCGCCAAGGTGGCTACCGAATACCGGATGAAGTTCCACAAGCCGGTTGTCGTGGACATGTTCTGCTACCGCCGCTTCGGCCACAACGAAGGCGACGAGCCGGCGTTCACGCAGCCGAAGATGTACAAGGTCATCCGCGCGCACAAGACGGTGGCCCAGCTCTACGCAGAACGCCTGATCGCCGAAGGGCTGATCACCGATGGCGAGTTCGAGAAGATGAAGGCCGACTGGCGCGCTCACCTGGAACAGGAATTCGAGGCCGGCCAGACCTACAAGCCGAACAAGGCTGACTGGCTCGATGGCGTCTGGTCAGGGCTGCGCTCTGCCGACAATGCCGACGAGCAGCGCCGCGGCAAGACGTCCGTGCCGATGAAGCAGCTAAAGGAGATCGGCCGCAAGCTGTCGACTATCCCGGAGGGCTTCAACGCGCACCGCACGATCAAGCGCTTCATGGAAAACCGCGCCCAGATGGTGGAAACGGGCGAGGGGATCGACTGGGCGATGGCGGAAGCGCTGGCCTTCGGCTCGCTGGCCGTGGAGGGCACCAAGATCCGCCTGTCGGGCCAGGACTGCGAGCGCGGCACCTTCTCGCAGCGCCATTCGGTCCTCTATGACCAGGAGACTGAAGAGCGCTACATCCCGCTTTCCAACCTCGCGCCGACACAGGCGCGGTACGAGGTCATCAACTCGATGCTCTCCGAAGAGGCGGTGCTCGGATTCGAGTATGGCTATTCGCTGGCGCGTCCGAATGCGCTAACGCTCTGGGAAGCGCAGTTCGGTGACTTCGCCAACGGCGCGCAGGTCGTCTTCGACCAGTTCATCTCGTCGGGTGAGCGCAAGTGGCTGCGCATGTCGGGCCTCGTCTGCCTGCTGCCGCACGGTTACGAAGGTCAGGGTCCCGAGCATTCGTCTGCCCGTCTGGAGCGCTGGCTGCAGATGTGCGCCGAGGACAACATGCAGGTCGCCAACTGCACGACGCCGGCGAACTACTTCCACATCCTGCGCCGGCAGGTGAAGCGCGACTTCCGCAAGCCGCTGATCCTGATGACGCCGAAGTCGCTGCTGCGTCACAAGCGGGCGACGTCAACCCTCGCGGAGATGGCCGGTGAGTCTGCCTTCCATCGCCTGCTGTGGGACGATGCGGAAGTCATCAAGGACGGCCCGATCAAGCTGCAGAAGGATGCCAAGATCCGTCGCGTCGTCATGTGCACCGGCAAGGTCTATTATGATCTGCTGGAAGAGCGCGAGAAGCGTGGCATCGACGACGTCTACCTGCTTCGCATCGAGCAGCTTTACCCGTTCCCGGCGAAGGCGCTGATCAACGAGCTGTCCCGCTTCCGCAATGCGGAGATGGTCTGGTGCCAGGAAGAACCCAAGAACATGGGTGCGTGGGCGTTCATCGACCCCTATCTGGAATGGGTGCTGGCGCATATCGATGCCAAGTACCAGAGGGTTCGTTACACCGGCCGCCCTGCAGCGGCATCGCCGGCGACGGGCCTGATGTCGAAGCACCTCGCCCAGCTCGAAGCATTCCTCGAAGACGCGCTTGGCGGCTGATCTGGCCGCCAGCGACAAGATCGACATTCTAGAGAAACGGAAACACTCCATGGCCACCGAAATCCGCGTCCCTACCCTCGGCGAGTCCGTCAGTGAGGCAACAGTCGGCACCTGGTTCAAGAAAGTCGGCGATACCGTGAAGGCGGACGAGCCGCTGGTCGAGCTCGAGACGGACAAGGTTACCGTCGAGGTTCCGGCACCGGCTTCGGGCGTGCTCACGGAAATTGTCGCACAGAACGGCGAGACCGTCGGGCTCGACGCACTTCTCGGCCAGATCGCCGAAGGTGCCGCCGGTGCGGCACCGGCTGCTCCCGCCAAGGCCGAAGCGCCCGCCAAGGCCGCCGAAGCGGCTCCTGCCAAGACCGCCGAGCCGGCACCGGCCGCCAAGGGCACCTCCGACATGCCGGCAGCACCCGCCGCCGCCAAGATGCTGTCTGAAAACAATCTGTCTGCCGATCAGGTGGAAGGATCCGGCAAGCGCGGGCAGGTTCTGAAGGGCGATGTGATCGCCGCCGTCGCCAAGGGCGTCTCGGCTCCTGCCGCATCCGCTGAGGCTCCGAAGGCCGCGCGCGCGCCGTCGACGACCGAAGATGCGGGACGCGAGGAACGCGTGAAGATGACGCGCCTGCGCCAGACGATCGCACGCCGCCTCAAGGACGCACAGAACACTGCTGCCATGCTGACCACCTATAACGAGGTGGACATGAAGGCGGTGATGGACCTGCGCAATCGCTACAAGGACATCTTCGAGAAGAAGCACGGCGTGAAGCTCGGCTTCATGGGCTTCTTCACCAAGGCCGTCACGCACGCGCTGAAGGAACTGCCGGCCGTCAATGCCGAGATCGACGGCACCGACATCATCTACAAGAATTACTGCCACATCGGCGTCGCCGTCGGGACCGACAAGGGCCTTGTCGTCCCGGTCGTGCGTGATGCGGACCAGATGTCGATCGCAGAGATCGAGAAGGAAATCGGCCGCCTCGGCAAGGCCGCCCGTGATGGCCAGCTTGGCATGGCCGACATGCAGGGTGGCACGTTCACCATCTCGAATGGCGGCGTCTACGGTTCACTCATGTCCTCGCCGATCCTCAACGCGCCGCAGTCGGGTATCCTCGGCATGCACAAGATCCAGGAGCGTCCCGTTGCCATCGGCGGTCAGGTTGTCATTCGTCCGATGATGTATCTGGCCCTCTCCTACGACCACCGGATCGTTGACGGCAAGGAAGCCGTGACCTTCCTCGTGCGCGTCAAGGAAAGCCTGGAAGATCCGGAGCGCCTGGTTCTCGACCTGTAAGGTCTGAAGAAGAGGGAAGAGCAGCATGGACCCCGCCTCGGCAAACGCCACCCATCTGGTGATCGTGCTGTGCCTGAGCGTTGTCCTGCTGTTCTTCCATGTCCTGCTGCAGGGCATGCTGGCGACGCGGGAGCTTGGTTCGGCCTGGAATGCCGGACCACGCGACGAGGAACGGCAGCCGCAGGGTGTTCTTCCCGGGCGAGCCGCCCGCGCGTCGAAGAACTTCCAGGAAACCTATCCTGCATTCATCGGGCTTCTCCTCGCGCTTGCATTCATGGGCGATCCGTCGGGTGTCGGCATCGCCGGCGCCTGGACCTGGCTCATCGCCCGCATCGTCTATATCCCGCTCTACCTGGCAGGCGTGCCTTACATCCGCTCGCTCGCATGGCTGGTGAGCGTTGTTGGTCTCGTCGTCATGATGGCAACGCTTTTGTTCTGAGAGATCGCGTCATGCAGGCCTACTTCATCGAACTGATCTCGCTGATGGCCATTTTCTCCTTCGCCATCGTCTCGCCCGGCGCGGATCTCGCGATGGTGATGCGGCAGGCGGTGGTTCACGGCCGGCGGCAGGCGATCATCACGAGTTTCGGCATAGGAGCGTCGCTGATGCTCCACGTCACCTACACCATCCTCGGCCTAGGGCTGATCGTGTCGCAGTCCGTCTATCTGTTCAACCTGGTGAAATGGCTGGGCGTTGCCTATCTGATCTATATCGGAGTGAAGGCGCTGAGGGCGGGCAGGACCGAGATCATCATCTCGGAGCAGACCGAATCCGGCGCTGGTCGACGTCAGACTGCTTCCAAGGCATTTATGCTTGGCTTCGCCGCCAACGCACTCAATCCGAAGGCGGTCTTCTTCTTCCTGTCGATCTTTTCGACCGTCGTCAGCGCCCATACGCCGATGGCGATCAAGTTCGGCTACGGCATGGTGATGGCAACCTGCCTCATTCTGTGGTTCGTGGGCGTGAGCGCGTTCATGACCACGCCGCGCATGCGCTCGGCGTTCTCGCGCGCCAGCAAGTGGATCGACCGGACCAGTGGCGTGGTGTTCATCGCGCTCGGTATCAAGCTTGCGACTGAAAAAGCGGCCTGAGGGCCATTCTCGAAAGATCGGCGGTGACGCCGCCAGAAACAGGACCAGGATTTAGAACATGGCTTATGATGTCGTCGTAATCGGAAGCGGACCCGGTGGTTATGTCTGCGCCATCAAGGCTGCCCAGCTCGGGCTGAAGGTTGCCGTGGTCGAGAAGCGTGCCACCTACGGCGGCACCTGCCTGAATGTCGGCTGCATTCCCTCCAAGGCCCTGCTTCACGCTTCGGAGATGTTCCATCATGCCGCCCACGGCATGGATTCGCTGGGCGTCGAGATACCGGCTCCGAAGCTCAACCTCGAGAAGATGATGGCGCACAAGGATGCGACCGTGAAGTCGAACGTCGACGGCGTCGCGTTCCTGTTCAAGAAGAACAAGATCGACGGCTTGATCGGAACCGGCAAGATCGTTGCGGCCGGCAAGGTCTCCGTGACTGCCGAAGACGGCAGCACACAGGAACTGGAAACGAAGAACATCGTCATCGCAACTGGTTCCGACGTTGCCGGCATTCCCGGCGTCAATGTCGACATCGATGAGAAGGTGATCGTTTCCTCCACCGGCGCAATCGCGCTCGACAAGGTGCCGCAGAACCTCGTGGTCGTCGGCGGGGGCGTGATCGGGCTGGAGCTCGGCTCGGTCTGGATGCGCCTCGGTGCCAAGGTGACGGTCGTCGAATACCTGGACAACATCCTCGGCGGGATGGACGGCGAGGTCTCCAAGCAGTTCCAGCGCATGCTGGCCAAGCAGGGAATGACCTTCAACCTGGGAGCAAAGGTGACCGGGGTCGAAAAGTCCGGCGCCGGTGCCAAGGTCACGTTCGAGCCTGTGAAGGGCGGCGAAGCGCAGACGATCGAGGCGGATGTCGTGCTGATTTCCACCGGCCGCAAGCCCTATACGACCGGCCTTGGCCTCGAAGATGCGGGCGTGGCGCTCGACAATCGCGGCCGGGTCGAGATTGACGGGCACTACAAGACGAATGTCGATGGCATCTATGCGATCGGCGACGTGGTGAAGGGCCCGATGCTTGCTCACAAGGCAGAAGACGAAGGCGTGGCGCTCGCGGAAGTCCTTGCCGGCCAGCATGGCCATGTGAACTACGACGTCATTCCTGGCGTCGTCTATACGCAGCCGGAAGTCGCTTCGGTCGGCAAGACAGAGGAAGAGCTGAAGGCGGCTGGAGTGGCCTACAAGGTCGGAAAGTTCCCCTTCACCGCGAACGGCCGTGCCCGCGCGATGCAGGTGACGGACGGCTTCGTGAAGATCCTCGCCGACAAGGAGACGGACCGCGTGCTCGGTGGCCACATCGTCGGCTTCGGCGCCGGCGAGATGATCCACGAGATTGCCGTGCTGATGGAGTTCGGTGGATCCTCGGAAGATCTTGGCCGCACCTGCCATGCGCATCCGACCATGTCGGAAGCGGTGAAGGAGGCAGCTCTTGCCACCTTCTTCAAGCCGCTCCACATGTAGAAACGCAAGACAAGGATTAAATCTTCTTCATATTAAAGGCCGCAGCTTGCCACGCAGGCTGCGGCCTTTAACATCCGGAAGCAATTGCCGCGCAACGTATTGACGAAAGGCAAGACAATGGCTTCCGACACTGTTTCCTATTCTGTTTCCCAACGCATCCTGCACTGGCTGGTCGTCGCTCTGGTGTTCTTCAACCTTCTGCTTCCGGAAGGCATGGAAGAGTGGAACCGCGCAGTTCGACAGACGGGTGCGGCGACGGCCGAGCAGGTGGCGAGCGCCAACCTTCATGCCTATGCGGGCATCCTGATCGCGATACTCACCGTCTGGCGGATCGTGCTGCGGCTGACGATGAAGAGCCCGGCACTGCCTGTGGAGGAGCCGGCTATATTCCGGGTTGCCGCCAAGGCTGCGCACGGACTGCTCTACGTGTTGCTGCTGGTCCTGCCGTTGACCGGCGCTGGTGCCTACTATCTCGGCAACGAGCAGGCGGGCGACTTTCACGGGGGACCGCTCAAAGCGCTCCTGTGGCTTCTGATCGTCGCTCATGTTCTGGGCGTGCTGGCGCACCAGTTCTACTGGAAGACGAACGTCATGAAGCGAATGACGGTCGGTTAGTGCTCACCGGGAACGGCTGACGGTGAAGCCCTGCTTGCGTAGCAATTCGACCAACCCGTCCTCGCCCGGCAGGTGCAGGGCACCAACAGCCACGAAGGCGCCGCCCTCGGCAAGAATGGGTGCGGCGCGCTCCGCCATCCGATGGTTCCGGGCGGAAATCACCGCGCTCTCGAAAGCGGCGTAGGCGCTCTCGTCCCCTTCCGTCAATGTCGGGGTCAGCGCCTTCAGCGCGGGAATGGTCAGGCCCGTTTCGCCCGCCAGGTAGAGTTCGGTCATCGTCTCCACGACATCGTCCATCCGGTCACCGAGCCTGACCGTTTCGACCAGAGCCTGGAGATGGAAGTCGATTGGCATTTCAGCCATCGCCGCCAGCTGCTCCTGAAGCGTTTCAAGCCCCTTCACGGGCTTGCCGGATGCCACGCCATCAAGGGCGATCTTCTTGTCGAGAAATATGGCGCCGTCTGCCTTGCGTGCCGATTCGCAGGCTGAAGTCGCCACAAAGCCCGCCAGCATCCAGGGTTTCATGCGCGACACTGCGGAAAGGACGAGACCCCTTTCTTCCAGCCCTTCCTTCAGGACCACCAGATCTTCCGGGGGCAGGAGGTTCTCGATCGACCGGCCATCCGTGAACATGGTCAGTTCAGGTCTGGCCAGGATGGCGGCAGCCGCCCTCCGCTCGTCGAGGATCTCGTCGGATTCGATGACGATCACCCGTGCGGCTGCGTGCGCCTCTGCGGCGCCCGGCGGCATCTTCAGGACACGCGGATCAGTCACGTGCATGGTGCCCAGCAGGTAGGAGGGGGCAATGCCTTCGCGCTCGACCTTCCAGAAGAGACCCTGGCCGTTCACCACGTCTCGGCCCTCTGCCATCACAGCGGCGTGGGCCCGTGGATCGTCACGCTGCAAGCCTTCCAGCAGGTTCTTGCCGTGACATGCAGTCTCTGATCTTGCCGGCGCGTACATGAGAAGGATCATCAGCAGGGACATCAGCGCCAGCAGGTGGCCGGCGGCGAGCAGCCAAAGTGCAGTTGCGGACAGTCGATGCAGCAAGCGCCGCGGCTGTGGGAAGAGGGCGTGGGTCGTCATGTCGTCCTTCCAGGGAGGCAATGGGACCTTAGCCTCACGACCTGCACGAGCCATTAAGGCGGATGGTTAAGGCAATCCTATGCCCGCGGATGCGCCCGATCGTAGACCTCCAGCAGGCGTAGCGTGTCGACGCCAGTATAGACCTGCGTCGTCGAGAGGCTTGCATGCCCCAGAAGCTCCTGGATTGTCCTCAGATCACCGCCGCTTGCCAGGAGGTGCGTCGCGAAGGAGTGGCGCAACGCGTGCGGCGTGGCAGTGTCCGGCAGGCCGAGCGCGCCGCGCAGCTTCTGCATGCCGCGTTGAATGATGGCGGGCTGCAGCGGTCCCCCACGGGCGCCGCGAAACAAGGGCTGGTCCGGCGGAGGAGTATAGGGACATAGCTTCCGGTAGGCTGCCACCGCCTCGACCACGACGGGGAGCAGCGGTACGATCCGGACCTTGTCGCCTTTGCCGGTGACGCGAAGGCTAGAGGTGCCAGCCTCAAGATCCCGCGACGTCAGTGCGAGGGCCTCCGATATTCGCAATCCGCAGCCATAAAGCAGCGTCAGCACGGCGGCATCCCGCGCGGCGATCCAGGGTTCCTCCTGAAGCTGCGCCTCCTTGCCGACGACCGCCAGCGCCTGCCGATCGCTGAGCGGCTTCGGGAGTGATTTCGGCTGTCGAGGCGCACGGACAGCGCCGGCAGCCGCTGCGTTGATCAGGCCCTGCCGCTCCAAGTAGTGAAGAAACGAGCGCAAGCCTGCCAAGTGCCGACCGAGCGAGCGGGCGCCGGAGCCCTCGCGCCGGCGGGCTGCCAGAAATGCACGCAGGTCGGCGGGGCGGAGCGTGTGGATGTCGGCGACGCGAGGTGGACCACCGAGATGACCGGTCAGGAAGCTCAGGAATTGGCGGGTGTCGCGTTCGTAGGCTTCAAGCGTGTTGGCGGAAAGACGCCGCTCCCGTGCCAGATTGTCCAGCCATTCCACGCGATGCTGGAGGAGGTCTGGGGCTGCGATCGTTAGTATGTCGCTCACGTCATGCCTATTGAATCGGTGCAGGGTGACCCCAGATTGCTTCTGATCGCGTTACTATTCACTGAAGGATGCGACCGTTGTCACTGGCCGATCATATCGGACTGCGATATACCCTATCCTCTCTGCAGGAGTTCGTATGGCGCGCCGAGATTCAATGTCCTCCCTCGGGCATTTTGCCGAAGCACTTTCTCTGGTTTCCCAAGGTAAACCCGGTCACATCGTTGATACTCTCATTGCTGAGCGGGGACGGCGCATCGTCAAGCATCCGCTCTGGCCGGTGATGCGGCCATTTCTTTATTCCTTGCTGCGCTACGACCGTGCCATCGAGTTCGCGAATGACATCGCAGCGATGCCGGGCTTCCAGTCCTTCGAATATCTCAGCGACACGCTCAAGCTCGATGTCCGCGTGACGGATGCAGATCGCATTCCCGAAACCGGCGGCTTCATTCTCGTCAGCAATCACCCGACGGGCATTGCCGACGGCGTCGCAGTGTTCGACGTCCTCAAGCCGCGCCGACCGGACATGATGGTTTTCGCCAACCGTGATGCCGTCCGCGTCAATCCACGCTTTGCCGAAATGATCATACCCGTCGAATGGCGGGAGGAACACAAGAGCAAGCTCAAGACCCGCGAGACGCTTGTCCTGACCAACAAGACCGTCGAGGACGGCAAGGTGATGGTGCTTTTCCCGTCAGGGCGCATTGCCTACTGGGCGGACGGCCGGCTCAACGAGCGACCCTGGAAGACATCGGCGGTCGGACTTGCGAAGAAGTACAACCTGCCGATCCTGCCGATCCACATGAAGGCGCGCAATTCGGGGCTCTTCTACTGGTTTGCCAAGTGGTCGACCGAGCTGCGCGACATGACGGTCTTCTACGAACTCCTCAACAAGAAGGGCAACCGTTTCGACGTGACGGTCGGACATCTGATCCAGCCGGAGCAACTGGAAGGCGATCCGCAGGATGTCACGCGGGCGATCGAGAAGCACGCGGTCTTCGAACTGGCGCAAGACCATCATTCGGTATTCAGCCTGAGGCAGGAATAAGGCGTCCAGCTGCAAAATCCGATGTTTCATTTTTGCGGGCTTCGGGGCAAGGTCCCGCCGCATGAGCCCAGATTCCTCCTCGCTCTTCGGTGAACTCCTGGCCCAGCCATCGGTCCAGCGCGTCGTTCCGGTGCTGGTGCCGCTTCCGGCGCCGGGTCCCTACAGCTATGCCGTACCAGCCGGCATGCATGTCGAGCCGGGCTCCGTCGTGCAGGTGCCGCTTGGCCCGCGCCAGGTGATAGGCGTGGTCTGGGACGGCGGCAAGGACGACAGGTTCGATCCGAAGAAGCTGCGGCCCATCACGCTGGCCTTCGACTGCCCGGCTCTCTCCGCCGAGATGCGGCGCTTCATCGAGTGGGTGGCGAGCTATACCTTGTCTCCGCCGGGCCTGGTGGCGCGCATGGTAATCCGTGCCCCCGCCGCACTGGAACCCGAACCCATGGTGGAGGGAATCCGCTATGTCGGCGGGCGTCCGGAGCGGATGACACCGGCGCGATCAAGGGTTCTCGACCTCGTCGGCGACGACGTGCCGTGGACGCGCGCCGGCCTCGCTCATGCCGCCGGCGTTTCCACGAGCGTCGTCGACGGGTTGACCCAGCAGGGACTGTTCGAAACGGTCTTCCTGCCGCCGCCGCCGGTGGTCGCGAGGCCCGATCCGGACTATGCGCCGTCGCGGATCGAGGGGCCGCAGAAGGATGCCGCGCGCGATATCGCCGACCTCGTCAGGAACGGCGGCTTTACCGCATCACTCATCGACGGCGTTACCGGATCGGGTAAGACGGAGGTCTACTTCGAGGCCATCGCGGAAACATTGCGGCAGGGCCGGCAGGTCCTCATCCTTCTGCCCGAGATCGCCCTGACGTCGAGCTTCCTGGAGCGCTTTCAGGGCCGTTTCGGAGCGAAGCCTGGCGAATGGCATTCCGATCTATCCCCGCGGATACGCGAAAAGGTCTGGCGGGGCATCGTCACGGGAGAGGTGCAGGTGGTCGCCGGCGCCCGTTCGGCGCTCTTCCTTCCCTTCGAAAACCTCGGCCTGATCGTGGTCGACGAGGAACACGACCCGGCCTACAAACAGGAAGACCGTGTCTTCTACAATGCGCGCGACATGGCCGTCGTGCGCGCCCGGATCGGCGACTTCCCGATCGTCCTCGTCTCGGCGACGCCATCGGTGGAAAGCCAGGTAAACGCTCAGGCCGGGCGTTACCACCTGGTGCACTTGCCGACACGATACGGCGAAGCGGCACTGCCGGACCTCCACCTGATCGACATGCGCAAGCATCCGCCCGAGCGGGGAGGCTTCCTGTCTCCCCTGCTTCTGAGGGCCGTGGGCAAGACCATAGAGCGCGGCGAGCAGGCGCTTCTGTTCCTCAATCGGCGCGGTTATGCACCGCTCACCCTCTGCCGGGTCTGCGGACATCGCTTCCAGTGCCCGCAATGCTCAAGCTGGCTGGTCGAGCACCGATTTCGCAACCAGATCCAGTGCCATCAGTGCGGCCATAGTGAGCCGACGCCAGAGGCGTGCCCTGAATGTGGGACACTCGACCATCTTGTCGCATGCGGGCCAGGCGTGGAGCGCATTGCGGAGGAAGTGGAAAGGCACTTTCCGGATGCCCGCACCATCGTCATGTCTTCCGACCTGCTCGGCGGCGTCAAGCGTCTCCGGCTGGAGCTGGAGGCGATCACCCGCGGAGATGCGGACATCGTCATCGGCACGCAACTAGTTGCGAAGGGACATAATTTCCCCCTGATGACGCTGGTCGGGATTGTCGATGCGGACCTGGGGTTGGCGAATGGCGATCCCCGTGCCG
The DNA here is from genome assembly GCF_902502825.2 of Pseudorhizobium flavum. Next base: position 3,390,297 of record NZ_LR723670.1, on the reverse strand, counting down.
CTGAACGAACCTTCCAGTTGCTCAGCCAGGTGACGGGACGCGCAGGGCGGACGGGGCTCAAGAGCCACGGACTGCTGCAGACCTACCAGCCGCAGCATCCCGTCATGCAGGCGATCATTTCCGGTGATGCGGGGGCGTTCTATGAGCGGGAGATCATCGAGCGGGAACGCGCGATCCTCCCGCCCTTCGGCCGGCTGGCGTCGATCATCGTTTCGGCCGAGAGCCGTGCTGATGCGGAGGTCCATGCGCGCGGCCTGCGTGCCGCCGCTCCGCATGTTTCTGGAATTGCCGTACTCGGGCCGGCCGAGGCGCCGTTGGCACTGGTCAGGGGACGGCATCGTTTCCGGCTCCTGGTCCATGGCAGGCGGAACTCCGACATGCAGGCCTTCCTGAAGACAATGGTAACGCAGGGGCCCAAGGTTCGCGGCTCGGTGCATGTGCAGATCGACGTCGATCCCCAGAGCTTTCTTTGAGAATCACGGCGCTGCTGGTAAGGGGGCAGTCCCAAGAGCGTCAGGAGTGAATTTTGGAACTCTACTTTCCCGCCGAGCTGCCGGAGCGCCTGGCATTCCTGGCCGCGCTTGTCGTCGCGGTTTTCGGTCTTCTGACCATGCTGTTTCCGGCACGGCTGCTGAGGGCAGGGGGGCTGGTCACGGGGGAGGTCACCTCCGTCGGCTTCGGCGCGACACGCTCGATAGGAGGCCTTCACCTTGGCCTGGGGCTGGCAGCGATCGCCCTTGCGCAGGACTTCACCTATCTCATGCTCGGCAGCGCGCTCGGGTTTGCGGGGCTGGGGCGTCTGCTATCACTGTTACTCGACCGCGGCAGAATAACCGTCAACGCCCTGGTCCTGATCGCGCAACTTGCGCTCGCCGCGCTGCCGCTCGGCTATGTTCTCGGCTATTTCTAGCGCGGTTCGCTGCTTCTCACCCCGAATCCGCACAAGCAGGGTGATAAAATCGGTTCAACCCCTTCTAGCCCGGACGTTTTAGCCTATCTGCCGTGTTGCGAGTCCATAGATCCTATGGTAGACGAACCGCGAAAGTCTGAAGGGGCCAGCCTAAAAGCTGGTTGTTTTCAACAAAATAGCAAATACTCACAAGGGCTTATCGATCTCCGTCCGCGAGGTCCGGCCGTTGATGACAATCAAGGGAAACTGTGCCCGTGGCTGACACGTCCCAGCTGATTTCCGGTGTAGCTGAGCGCTATGCATCCTCGCTCTTCGAGCTGGCGCTCGAGGCAGGTTCGATCGATGCAGTCGGCGCGGATCTTGATCGGTTCCAGGCTATGATGGACGAGAGCGAGGACCTGCGGCGCCTGATCCAGAGCCCGGTCTTTTCTGCCGAGGAGCAGGTGCGTGCCATCTCCGCAGTCGCCGACAAGGCTGGCATCCGCGGCATGGTCGCCAGCTTCCTGAAGGTCGTTGCGAGCAATCGTCGCCTTTTCGCCCTGCCGGGCATGATCCGGGGTTATCGCCAGATCGCAGCCGCCCATCGCGGCGAAGTTACGGCCGAAGTGACGTCCGCACATGCGTTGACGCCGGCCCAGGAACAAGAACTCAAGTCGGCGCTGAAGGGCGTCACTGGCAAGGACGTGGTCGTCGCCGTCAAGGTGGATGCCTCGCTTCTTGGTGGCCTGATCGTCAAGGTCGGGTCGCGACAGATCGACACCTCCCTTCGCACCAAACTTTCCACCCTTAAGCTTGCACTGAAAGAGGTTGGCTGATGGATATCCGCGCCGCGGAAATTTCCGCAATTCTGAAAGATCAAATCAAGAACTTCGGCCAGGAGGCTGAGGTATCCGAAGTCGGCCAGGTTCTCTCCGTTGGTGACGGTATTGCCCGCGTATACGGTCTGGATAACATCCAGGCCGGTGAAATGGTCGAGTTCCCCGGCGGCGTGCGCGGCATGGCCCTCAACCTCGAAGCCGATAACGTCGGTGTGGTTGTGTTCGGTTCGGACCGTGAGATCAAGGAAGGCGACACCGTCAAGCGGACCGGCGCCATCGTTGACGTGCCGGTCGGCCCGGAACTGCTCGGCCGCGTCGTTGATGCGCTCGGCAATCCGATCGACGGTAAGGGTCCGATCAATGCGACCCGCCGTTCGCGCGTCGACGTAAAGGCGCCTGGAATAATTCCACGCAAGTCGGTGCATGAGCCGATGTCCACCGGCCTCAAGGCCATCGACGCCCTGATCCCGGTCGGCCGCGGTCAGCGCGAGCTCGTCATCGGCGACCGCCAGACCGGCAAGACTGCTATCATTCTCGACACCTTCCTGAACCAGAAGCCGATCCACGACAATGGTCCGGACAGCGAGAAGCTGTTCTGCGTCTACGTCGCTATCGGCCAGAAGCGTTCGACGGTCGCACAGTTCGTGAAGGTCCTGGAAGAGCGTGGCGCTCTCCAGTACTCGATCATCGTTGCCGCGACCGCCTCCGATCCGGCTCCAATGCAGTACCTCGCGCCGTTCGCCGGCTGCGCCATGGGCGAGTACTTCCGTGACAACGGCCAGCATGCCCTGATTGCGTACGACGACCTTTCCAAGCAGGCTGTCGCCTATCGCCAGATGTCGCTCCTGCTGCGCCGTCCGCCGGGCCGCGAAGCCTATCCGGGCGACGTCTTCTACCTGCATTCGCGTCTTCTCGAGCGCGCCGCGAAGCTCTCCGACGAGCGTGGCGCGGGGTCGCTGACGGCCCTGCCGGTCATCGAAACCCAAGGTAACGACGTTTCGGCGTTCATTCCGACCAACGTGATCTCGATCACCGACGGCCAGATCTTCCTCGAGACCGATCTGTTCTACCAGGGTATCCGTCCGGCCGTTAACGTCGGTCTGTCGGTTTCCCGCGTTGGCTCTGCCGCGCAGGTGAAGGCGATGAAGCAGGTTGCCGGCTCGATCAAGGGCGAGCTTGCCCAGTATCGTGAAATGGCAGCCTTTGCCCAGTTCGGTTCCGACCTCGATGCGGCTACGCAGCGCCTGCTGAATCGTGGTGCACGCCTGACCGAACTCCTGAAGCAGCCGCAGTTCTCGCCGCTGAAGACGGAAGAGCAGGTTGCGGTGATCTTCGCAGGTGTCAACGGCTACCTGGACAAGATCCCGGTCAGCGACGTCGGCAAGTTCGAACAGGGTCTGCTCACCTACATGCGTTCGGAAGGCAAGGATGTCCTCGATGCGATCCGCACCGAGAAGGCCTTGTCGGACGACGTCAAGGCCAGGCTGAAGGCGGCGCTCGACTCCTACGCCAAGTCCTTCGCCTGAGACCCGGATCACGCACACTAACCCTTAGGGGACCGATAACGGATGCCTTCACTTAAGGATCTGAAAAACCGGATCGCCTCCGTCAAGGCGACGCAGAAGATCACCAAGGCGATGAAGATGGTCGCCGCGGCGAAGCTGCGCCGTGCGCAGGAGGCGGCCGAGGCTGCACGTCCCTACGCGGAACGCATGAACAAGGTGCTGGCCAGCCTGTCCGCCGCCAATGCCGGCAATGCTGAAGCGCCACTGCTTCTGTCCGGGACTGGCCGCGATCAGGTTCACCTTCTCGTCGTTGCGACTGGTGAGCGTGGTCTCGCCGGTGGCTTCAACTCGTCCATCATCCGCCTTGCCCGCGATCATGCTTTGAAGCTGATCCGGGAAGGCAAGACGGTGAAGATCCTGACCGTCGGCCGCAAGGGCAATGACATCCTGCGCCGGACGTTCAAGGACAACATCGTCGATTACGTAACCTTCCGCGAAGTGAAGCAGTTGAGCTTTGCCAATGCGGACGATGTTGCGCGCCGGGTGCTCGACCTCTTCAACAAGGGCGAGTTCGACGTTGCCACGCTGTTCTATGCACGCTTCCAGTCGGTGATCGCGCAGGTAGCCACGGCCCAGCAGATCATTCCGGCCAAGTTCGACGAAGCGGATGCCGGAAGCGGGTTGGCAGCCCTTTACGAATACGAGCCGAGCGAAGAGGAGATCCTCGCGGATCTGCTGCCGCGCAATGTCGCCGTGCAGATCTTCCGCGCGCTGCTCGAGAACAACGCATCCTTCTACGGCGCTCAGATGTCCGCAATGGACAACGCGACGCGCAATGCCGGTGAGATGATCAACAAGCTGACGCTGTCCTACAACCGTCAGCGCCAGGCGCAGATCACCAAGGAACTCATTGAAATCATTTCGGGCGCGGAAGCGCTCTGAGATAAGGAAAGAGGGTAAGAATAATGGCTATCGCAGCTACCCTGGATGCCGGCGCCTCCGTCGGTAAAGTCACGCAGGTGATCGGCGCCGTCGTGGACGTCGCTTTCGATGGCGAACTGCCATCGATCCTGAATGCGTTGGAAACTGACAACAACGGTAACCGCCTGGTTCTCGAGGTTGCTCAGCACCTCGGCGAGAACCAGGTTCGAACCATCGCCATGGACTCGACCGAAGGTCTCGTCCGCGGCCAGCGTGTGACCAACACGGGTTCTCCGATCTCTGTTCCGGTCGGCGAGCAGACGCTTGGCCGCATCATGAACGTGATCGGCGAACCGGTTGACGAAGCGGGCCCGCTCGACACCACCACGCTACGTGCCATCCACCAGGAAGCGCCGGCCTATGTGGAGCAGTCCACCGAAGGTCAGATCCTCGTCACGGGCATCAAGGTTGTTGACCTTCTCGCTCCTTACGCCAAGGGCGGTAAGATCGGCCTGTTCGGCGGCGCCGGCGTCGGCAAGACCGTTCTCATCATGGAACTCATTAACAACGTCGCAAAGGCGCACGGCGGTTATTCCGTCTTTGCGGGCGTTGGTGAGCGTACGCGTGAAGGTAACGACCTCTACCACGAAATGATCGAATCCGGCGTGAACAAGCACGGCGGCGGCGAAGGCTCCAAGGCGGCTCTCGTCTACGGCCAGATGAACGAACCGCCGGGCGCACGTGCGCGCGTCGCGCTCACCGGTCTGACGATTGCTGAAGACTTCCGCGACAAGGGTCAGGACGTTCTGTTCTTCGTCGACAACATCTTCCGCTTCACCCAGGCAGGTTCGGAAGTGTCGGCTCTGCTCGGCCGTATCCCATCGGCCGTGGGTTACCAGCCGACGCTGGCGACCGACATGGGTCAGATGCAGGAGCGCATCACCACGACGACCAAGGGCTCGATCACCTCGGTTCAGGCCATCTACGTCCCGGCCGACGACTTGACCGACCCGGCACCGGCAACCTCGTTCGCCCACCTCGACGCAACGACCGTTCTGTCGCGTTCGATCGCTGAAAAGGGTATCTATCCGGCCGTTGATCCGCTCGACTCCACGTCGCGCATGCTCGACCCGATGATCGTCGGCGAAGAGCACTACGAAGTGGCTCGCCAGGTGCAGACGACGCTGCAGCGCTATAAGTCGCTGCAGGACATCATCGCTATCCTCGGCATGGACGAACTGTCCGAAGAGGACAAGATGACCGTCGCCCGCGCCCGCAAGATCGAGCGCTTCCTGTCGCAGCCGTTCTTCGTCGCAGAAGTGTTCACAGGCTCGCCGGGGAAGCTGGTTGCTCTCGAAGACACGATCAAGGGCTTCAAGGGTCTCGTCAACGGCGAGTACGACCATCTTCCGGAAGCCGCCTTCTACATGGTCGGCTCGATTGAAGAGGCGATGGAAAAGGCGAAGAAGCTGGCAGCTGCTGCCTAAGCAGGACCAGCGGGCGCGCTGCACTTGCGGCGCGCCTTTGCATGAAACACGTGAAGAAGTGAACCGCCATGGCTGACGCCTTCAATTTTGAGCTCGTCTCTCCGGAACGCCTTCTCCTTTCCGAGAAGGTTACCGAAGTCGTGATCCCGGCTACGCTGGGCGAGATGACGGTTCTTGCGAACCATGCTCCTACGATGACGACCATCAAGCCGGGCATAGTGACGGTGAAGTCGGCGGTCGGCCAGGAAACGAAGTATGTCGTGTTCGGCGGCTTTGCAGACATCCTGCCGACCGGCTGCACGGTGTTGGCCGAATCGGCGCTGCCGCTCTCGGACGTGACGCGGGAGACGCTGCAGGCGCGGATCGAGGCTGCCCGTAGCGACGCGGGTGCTGCGACCGACCACGAGCACAAGACGAAGCTTGAGGAATATCTGTCCCAGCTCACCGAACTCAACGGCGCCATCCTGCCGGCCTGATCGGCGAAGAGACTGCTTGAAAGGCGGCCCTTGGGCCGCCTTTTTTGTTGCGCTTCTGCCTGCGGCTTGCTGTTGTGCGGCTTTCGTCGGGATAATGCCGCATGCTGGACAAGCTCGAACTCTTCATCGTCCTCGCCCGAGAGGGTCACTTCGGGCGGGCGGCCGTTGAATGCGGCATATCTCAACCATCGCTTTCGGCCGCCATCCGTCAACTGGAGGATCAACTCGGCGTCGTGCTTGTCGTTCGTGGCACCCGCTATCAGGGCCTGACGCCGGAAGGGCAGCGGGTACTGGAATGGGCAAAACGGATTGTCGGCGATGCCCGGACCATGCGCGAGGAAATGAGGGCGGCGAAGTCCGGACTGTCAGGGCATATCCGGCTAGCGGCGATCCCGACCGCGCTTGCCATGATTCCTCGGTTGACCGAGCCGTTCCAGGCCAAGCATCCCGACGTCACCTTCTCGGTCGTTTCGCGCACATCCCTACAGGTCCTCAGCCAACTCGACAATTTCGAGATCGACGCGGGTATCACCTATCTCGACAACGAGCCGCTCGGCCGGGTGACGAGCGTACCGCTCTATGCGGAGCGCTACACGCTGGTGACGGCAGAAGGAACGCTCTATTCGGATCGCGATACCGTCACTTGGCACGAGATGGAGAACGTTCGGCTTTGCCTATTGACGCCGGACATGCAGAATCGCCGGATCATCAACCAGCACCTGGAACAGGCAGGCGTCACGGTAGAGCCGACCCTGGAATCGAATTCGATGGTCGTCCTGCTTTCACACGTCAGTACCGGCCAATGGGCGAGCATCATGCCGAGGAACGTCGCACACTCCTTCGGCTTCGCCAAGGAAATCCGGATGATACCAATCGTGGAGCCGGAGGCGAGCCACTTGGTAGGCCTTGTGGCGACCCACCGGGAACCTTTCACGCCGCTGGTATCCGCTCTGCTTCACCAAGCCCGGAACCTAAGCGCAGACGATCTGGACTGATAGGTTTTGTCTATCACGCGACGGAAAGCCGTTATTGACGCTGAGCCAGGCTAGCGTGAAACTTTCCCAATGCGCCCCGTGCGCGGAGAGGCCACTGTCTCTCCGGGAGGTTAATACCATGAACGTACATGTAGCGAGCGGCGGATATGCCGAACGCTCGCGCTCCATCATCCGCGAGATGAAGCATCTGGAAGGCCCGATGCTGCCTATCCTCCATGAGCTCCAGAGCGAGTTCGGCTTCATCCCGGAAGAGGTCAAGCCGGTCATTGCCGACGAACTCAACTTGTCTCAAGCCGAGGTTCATGGCGTGGTCACCTTCTACCACGACTTCCGGGACGCGCCCTCGGGCCGACATGTGCTGAAGCTCTGTCGCGCCGAGGCCTGCCAGGCAATGGGCGGAGACGAGCTCGCTCTCGCAGCCCGCCAGTTGCTCGGCATCGATTTCCACCAGACGACGCTGGACGGAGCAATAACCCTGGAACCGGTCTACTGTCTCGGCCTGTGTGCTTGTGCCCCGGCGGCGATGCTGGACGGCGAGGTGCATGGGCGCTTGGATGTGTACTGTCTGGGAGAACTTGTTACGGAGGCCCGCCGATGACCGTCACAATCTTCGTTCCCCGCGATGCCGCGGCTCTGGCGCTCGGTGCCGACAAGGTCGCTGCTGCGATCGGTTCAGAAATCCTTTCCCGGGGATTGGACGCCCGCATCGTGCGCAATGGATCGCGCGGTATGTTCTGGCTCGAGCCCCTGGTCGAAGTACGGACGGAGCAGGGGCGGATTGCCTACGGTCCAGTGAAGCCGTCAGATGTCGCTGGTCTCTTCGACGATGGCTTTCTCACCGGCGGGGAGCATCCGCTCGGTCTGGGGCTGACGAAGGAAATCCCGTTCCTGCGTCAGCAGACACGCCTGACCTTCGCGCGCTGTGGCGTGACCGATCCTCTCTCGCTGGAGGACTATCGCAAGTACCAAGGCCTCAAGGGCCTCGAGCGCGCGCTGGCCATGTCCGCGCCGGAGATCGTGCAGGCCGTGACCGACAGCGGGTTGCGGGGCCGGGGCGGAGCAGGTTTTCCGACCGGCATCAAATGGAAGACGGTCGCCGAAGCGCCGGGGCCGCAAAAGTACATCGTCTGCAATGCGGATGAAGGCGACAGCGGAACCTTCGCCGACCGGATGATCATGGAGGGCGACCCGTTCGTGCTGATCGAAGGCATGATCATCGCCGGTCTCGCGACGGGCGCAACGAAGGGATATATCTACACCCGGTCGGAATACCCGCACGCGATCCAGACCATGAACGCGGCTATCGAGGCTGCACGCGAGGCCGGCATCCTCGGCGCCTCGGTGATGGGCTCGGGCCGCGTGTTCGACATGGAGGTGCGCGTCGGGGCTGGTGCCTATGTCTGCGGAGAGGAGACCTCGCTGCTCAACTCGCTCGAAGGCAAGCGCGGCATCGTGCGGGCAAAGCCGCCGCTGCCAGCGCTCAAGGGCTTCCTGGGCTGCCCGACCGTCGTCAACAATGTCATTTCGCTCGCCTCGGTCCCCATCATCCTGGACCGAGGTCCGGAGTTCTATCGAGACTTCGGCATGGGCCGCTCGCGTGGCACGATCCCGATCCAGATCGCAGGGAATGTAAGACGTGGGGGCCTGTTCGAGACCGCCTTCGGCCTGACGCTCGGTCAGATCGTCGACGAGATCGGCGGCGGCACGGCGACCGGTCGGCCGGTGAAGGCGGTGCAGGTCGGCGGGCCCCTTGGCGCTTATTTTCCTCGCGCCCTCTTCGACACTCCGTTCGACTACGAAGCCTTCGCGTCGAAGGACGGACTGATCGGCCATGCGGGCGTGGTCGTCTTCGATGATACGGCCGACATGCTGAGACAGGCGCGGTTCGCGATGGAATTCTGCGCCATCGAGAGCTGCGGCAAGTGCACGCCGTGCCGCATCGGCTCCACTCGCGGCGTTGAGACGGCCGACAGAATTGCGCAGGGAATAGAGCCAGAGAAGAACAAGGCGTTGCTGGCCGACCTCTGCGCCACGATGAAGTTCGGCTCGCTCTGCGCCCTCGGCGGCTTCACGCCCTATCCGGTCATGAGTGCGATGACGCACTTCCCGGAAGATTTCGCCCCTACACCCCTCGTCGAAGCGGCGGAGTAAAGACAATGTCCCTGATCCACGAAATCGACTACGGCACCCCGGCCTCCCGTTCCGAAACCCTCGTCACGCTAACCATAGACGGGCGCGAGGTGACTGTTCCGGAAGGTACCTCGATCATGCGCGCCTCCATGGAGGCGGGAATCCAGGTGCCGAAGCTCTGCGCCACGGATATGGTAGATGCCTTCGGTTCCTGCCGGCTCTGTCTGGTGGAGGTGGAGGGACGAAACGGCACCCCCGCCTCCTGCACGACACCCGTTGCACCTGGTCTCGTCGTTCATACGCAGACGGAACGGCTGAAGCAGATCCGCCGCGGCGTGATGGAGCTCTACATCTCCGATCACCCGCTCGACTGCCTCACCTGTGCGGCGAACGGCGATTGCGAGTTGCAGGACATGGCCGGCGCCGTCGGTCTGCGCGACGTGCGTTACGGATATGAGGGCGATAATCACGTCAAGACGCGCAACAATGGCGAGATCAACGCCAAGTGGATGCCGAAGGACGAGTCGAACCCCTATTTCACCTACGACCCGTCCAAGTGCATCGTCTGCTCGCGCTGCGTTCGCGCCTGCGAGGAAGTGCAAGGTACGTTTGCGCTGACGATCGAGGGCCGCGGGTTCGACAGTCGCGTGTCGGCCGGGATGCACGAGCATTTTCTAGAGTCGGAGTGTGTTTCCTGCGGTGCTTGCGTGCAGGCGTGCCCGACAGCGACTCTCACCGAGAAGTCGGTCATCGCCATCGGCCAGCCGGAGCACTCGGCTGTCACGACCTGCGCCTATTGCGGCGTCGGCTGTTCCTTCAAGGCGGAGATGCGCGGCGAGGAACTCGTCCGCATGGTACCGTACAAGGACGGCAAGGCGAACCGCGGCCATTCCTGCGTCAAGGGTCGCTTCGCCTATGGCTATGCCAATCACCGAGACCGCATTCTGAACCCGATGATCCGCGAGAAGATCACGGATCCCTGGCGGGAGGTGACGTGGGAGGAAGCCTTCGCTCACGTGGCGTCGGAGTTCAGGCGGCTGCAGTACCAGTATGGCCGGGATTCCATCGGCGGCATCACGTCGTCGCGCTGCACGAACGAGGAGACCTATCTCGTCCAGAAGCTTGTCCGCGCCGGCTTCCGCAACAACAACGTCGATACCTGTGCCCGTGTCTGCCACTCGCCGACGGGTTACGGGCTCGGCCAGGCCTATGGAACCTCGGCCGGCACCCAGGATTTCGATTCGGTCGAGTATTCCGACGTTGTGGTCGTCATCGGCGCCAACCCGACGGACGGACATCCGGTCTTTGGCTCGCGTCTGAAGAAGCGGCTGCGGCAGGGAGCGAAGCTGATCGTCATCGACCCGCGCCGTATCGACCTCGTCCGCCAGCCGCATGTGGAAGCCGCCTACCATCTGCCGTTGAAGCCCGGTACCAATGTGGCGGTGCTGACGGCGCTCGCGCATGTGATCGTTACGGAAGGACTCTTTGATGAGAGCTTCATCCGCGAACGCTGTGACTGGTCGGAATTCGAAGATTGGGCGGCGTTCGCATCCGAACCGCAGCACAGCCCGGAAGCGACGGCGGCATATACCGGCGTGCCTGCAGACCTCGTTCGCGGAGCAGCGAAACTTTATGCGACCGGGGGAAATGGGGCAATCTACTATGGGCTCGGGGTGACCGAGCACAGCCAGGGTTCCACCGCAGTGATGGCGATCGCGAACCTTGCTATGGCCACTGGCAATATCGGCCGTCCCGGCGTCGGCGTGAATCCGCTACGCGGCCAGAACAACGTCCAGGGCTCCTGCGACATGGGCTCCTTCCCGCATGAGCTGCCGGGTTATCGGCACATCTCGGACGACGCCACGCGCGACACCTTCGAGAAGATGTGGGGTGTGACGCTCAACAATGAGCCGGGGCTGCGTATCCCGAACATGCTGGACGCGGCCGTCGAAGGGACGTTCAGGGGCCTCTACATCCAGGGGGAAGACATCCTCCAATCCGATCCGGATACGAAGCACGTCTCCGCAGGTCTTGCCGCAATGGAATGCGTCGTGGTGCACGACCTCTTCCTGAACGAGACGGCCAATTATGCGCATGTCTTCCTGCCGGGCTCTACCTTCCTCGAGAAGGATGGGACGTTCACCAATGCGGAGCGGCGTATCAACCGCGTCCGTAAGGTCATGAGCCCGAAGAACGGCTACGCAGACTGGGAGGTAACGCAAAGGCTGGCGCAGGCGATGGGGCTAAACTGGACCTATACGCACCCTTCAGAGATCATGGACGAGATCGCGGCCACCACGCCGAGCTTCGCCGGCGTTTCCTATGCCTATCTCGACGCGAAGGGATCGGTGCAGTGGCCCTGCAACGAGAAATATCCGGACGGCTCGCCAATCATGCATGTGGACGGCTTTGTCCGCGGCAAGGGCAAGTTCATCCGCACCGAATATGTCGCGACCGATGAACGCACCGGCCCGCGCTTCCCGCTGCTGCTCACCACAGGCCGCATCCTCAGCCAGTATAATGTTGGCGCGCAGACGCGTCGGACGGAGAACGTGGTCTGGCATGAGGAAGACCGGCTGGAGATCCACCCGCACGACGCAGAGCAGCGGGGCATCAAGGACGGTAACTGGATCAAGCTTGCCAGCCGCGCCGGTGAGACCAGCCTGAGGGCGCTCATCACCGACAGGGTGGCGCCGGGCGTCGTCTATACGACGTTCCATCACCCAGACACGCAGGCAAACGTCATCACCACCGACTTCTCGGACTGGGCGACCAACTGTCCGGAATACAAGGTGACGGCGGTGCAGGTCTCGCCGTCGAACGGGCCTACGGAATGGCAGCAGGATTATGAGGAACTGACACGGCAGTCTCGCCGGATTGCCGGAAAGATGGAAGCAGCGGAATAGGACAAGGGGTGCAGGCTTACGATACGAAAGCGGCGGTTAGGGAGACGATCTGGCGTAACGGTGTACGCCCAGGCGTCAGGGTCGTTCCAGAGGAGGTGCCGATCGCATTCTCCTACGCAGGCTCCACCCATGCCGTGATGATGGGCACGCCGAGCGATCTGGTCGATTTCGCTATCGGTTTCAGCCTCACCGAGGGCATCATCGGCAAGGCAGACGAGATCGAAGCCGTCGAGGTGGTTGTTGCCGGCAAGGGCCTGGATGTCCAGATCAGTCTCCAGGGCGACAAGGAGGAGGCGCTGCGTCGCCGTCGTCGCAGCATGGCGGGTCCCGTTGGCTGCGGCCTGTGCGGCCTGGAATCGCTCGATCAGGCGATGAGACCGGTTCCCCTGCTTTCCGGCCCAGGCTGCGAGCTGGATGCTGGAGATGTCAGCGCTGCCGTTGCGGCTCTCGGCGAAGGCCAGCCGCTGCATGCGGAGACCCATGCGGTGCATGGGGCAGGGTTCTTCGTGCCGGGCATAGGGCTGGCGATGGTCCGCGAGGATGTCGGGCGCCATAACGCTCTCGACAAGCTTATCGGTGCCGTGGCGCGGCAGGGCATAAAAGGTGCCACTGGTGCGGTTGTGGTGACGAGCCGCGTTTCCGTGGAAATGGTGCAGAAGACCGCGATCCTGGGTTCACCAATCCTGATCGCCATTTCCGCACCCACTGCACTGGCGATCCGCACAGCCGAGGAGGCGGGCATGACGGTCGTCGCGCTTGCGCGCGGCAAGGACTTCGAAGTCTTCACACGAAGCGACCGTATCAAGATGGGAAGCAGCGCTCATGTCGCATGATCAGTCGCAAGAGAAACTCGTCCGGATGGCGAACCAGATCGCCACCTTCTTTCTGTCCCAGCCCGAGGAGGTGAGGGCGGAGGGGGTCGCAACCCACATCAACAAGTTTTGGGAACCGCGGATGCGGCGGCATCTGTTCGAACATCTCGATCAGGGAGGCGAGGGGCTTCTGCCGCTCGTCATCAAGGCCGCGCCGATGATCCGCCGTCCGGAAGCGCGTGTGGGTTCAGGCGTCGGGGTGGGCGAGGATGCCGCGGCCGGAGCGCCTGGGGGTAAGGGCGTCATCGCAGGCGAGTCCCTTTCGGAGCCGAACATTCCCGAGACAAGCAACTGACGCCCGCTACTCGGGTTGCCTTTGCTCTCATGCCGAGCGACAGCCGCTGCAACTGAAAAAAGCCGCTGGACGTATCCATGCGGCTTCTTGAAGGCTCAAGCGGAGGGGACTGCCTCAGGCGGCGAGGTCTTCCGCTTCTGTGCCCTTGAACATCTTGGAGAGGTTCAGGAAGCAGATCATGCCGTTCTCGTTGGCGATGATGCCTTCGGAGAAGGACTTGTCGAACGAGGCGGAGATTTCCGGAACCGGCTGAACCTGGTTCGACGGGATCGTGAGAATGTCGGAGACCTGATCGACGAGCATGCCGATCACCATGTTGTGGACTTCCGCCACGACGATGGCGCTGCGCTCCGTTGCGACGGCGCTCTTCATGCCGAGCTTCTGGGCGAGATCGATGATCGGGATCACCGAGCCGCGCAGGTTCATGACGCCGATCACGTCCGCCGGTGCATGCGGAATCGGCGTAGACGGCGCCCAGCCGCGGATCTCTCGAATGGTCGTGGTCTTGACGCAGAATTCCTGGTCGTGAAGGCGAAATGCTATGATTTCCAGCGTCTCGCCGCTATAGCTTGCAGAAGTGTTCATCGTGGCCATCAATGTGCTTCCCAACTCTCCGGTGCCTGGAGCAAGGCGACGCTCGACGCAGCACCGAAAGCCGGGCCGGAAGCAGACGCGCCTCCTGGCTACGCGCTTCGTGTCGTGGTGCGATGGAACCACCTTATTTGTAGAATCTTGAATAAATCTAAACCGCCTGCAGCAAAAGCGCCAGGTCTCGCGCGATGCGGTTTCCGCGCCTAGTATTCCCGCTCGTAGAAGATACCCGCGGTGCCGCCCTCGGTGCCCGCGCCGGCTTTCAGCTTCACCCCGCGTCCGACGTCCAGGTTGATGGTGGCGCGCGCGCCCTCCGCGCCGCCCTGCTCCAGCTGGAGATACGTCCGGTTGTTCAGATAGCGTCCTACAGACACCGTTGTCTGGCCCGTTTCGTCGGTGTTGATATCGAGGTCATCGACGCCGAGATTGCTGCGGAGCGTTTCCAGAAGCGAGGTGGAACCGCCGCCTGCGAGTTGGCCGACAGCATCGGCCAACTGGGCAATCTGCAGCGGCGAAAGACGTGACATCGACTGGCCGAAGATCAGTCGCGCCAGAACCTCGTCCTGTGGCAGGGCTGGCGACGAGGAGAAACTGATATCCGGATCGTTTGCGATACCGGTCACGTTCACGGTAATCGTCGTCTGCGCCGATGTCGTCGTCGCCTCGAGGTCGAGAACCGGGATCAGGCCGCCGCCGAAGGTGATCTCGCCCGAAGTGAAATCCAGACGCTTGGTGAGGATGATGATGCGGCCCCGACGCATTTCAAAACCACCCGCCACCTGTGGCGCGGCGGCGGTGCCGGTGATCGCCAACTCACCGCCCAGTTCGGCATCGATCCCGCGACCGCGGACGAAGATACCGCTGGGCGCACTTATCTGGAGATCGAGAGCCAGGGGACTTGAGGTGCCCGAAGCCTGCTCCGGCGCGAGTTCTCTCACCTGACGGACAACTTCGGGAGGCGGATTGCGGTGGCGGATCTCGATCTCGGTGAGGGATGTCGGCAGCTTGGCAGGAACGGTAATCGCGGCCTCGGAGAGCGTGATGCGGCCTCCGAGTACAGGCCCGGCCGTCAGCGGGCCTGTGACCGTAAGATCTCCGCTGGCGGTTGCCGTGAAGAGCGTGCCGTCGACATAGGTGGCGTCCACGAGGCTGATCGACAGGTCTGCGGGGAAACCGGAGCCGGGGATGATGCCGATGGAGCCGCTGGCGGAAACGCGGCCACCGGTCGAGAGCCTGCCGGTCAGGCTGGAGATATTTGCCTCGGTGCCGGTAAATGTAACATTGGCGGCAAGTTGCTCGACTGCGAGGTTGCGGCGGACATCGATCAGACGGGCGCCGGATGTGGATGCGGAACCGGTGATGGAGGGGGAGACGGTCGTGCCGCCGATCGCGAGATCGACGCTGCCCGTTCCCTCCAGCACGAAACCCTGGTCTGCCAGTTGTCCGGCCAGGATGGCAAAGGGTACCTGGCCGTCGAACTGAAGATCCAGAGCTCGCGCGCCCTGCAGCGAAATCGTGCCTCCGCCGGAGAGCGACAGGTTGCCTTGTCCGGCAAGGCTCGTCTCGATCGTGACGGCATTGTCGCGGTACTCGCCGGTCGCCCTCACCTGTAGCGACGAAAGCCCGGCGGATGTCGTCTGGGCGACGGCAGCATCCGACCATGTCAGGTCGTAGCGGACGGCCGGCGCCTGTGGCGTTCCGGCCGCAGTGACGGTGCCGGCGATCGTTCCGCGGGCGCCAAGGCCGGGAACGAAGGCGTTGGCAAGACTAGCGGGAACTGCGTTGGCCGTGGCGTTTATGTCCAGTGCGGGAGGTCCGTCTTCGTTCAGGACGATGCGGCCGGATGCATCGATATCCAGCCCGTCCGCGCCCGACAGCTGTGTCTCGTCCAGCTGAAGCGTCCTGTCGGAAAAGCTGCCGGCTACCTGTAGTTGAAGCGGTCCGACGCCCGCCTGCCTGGTCTGCTGCAACTGTGCCTCCGACCATTCGAGATCATACCGGATCGAAGGGGCGGTGAGGGAGCCTTCGGCGTCTATGGTCCCGGAAATGGAGCCGGCCGCATTGAGTGCGGGTACGAAAGTATTGAGCAGGCTTGCAGGAAGGGATTCGATCTGAGCCTGCACATCCAGTTGGCTGCCGACCGTGCCGCTAACGCTGATACGGCCGTCGCCGGTTCCGACGGTGAGGTCGGACAGGCGGGCGTTTCCATCCGCGACCACGATGGTCGTCGGGTTGGCCAGTTGGACAGAAATGCCCCTAGGTTCGGCCGCAAAGCTCTCGAGCGCAACCGACGTTGTATCGCCTGTTCTTACCGTGGCCACACCCGTCAACGGTGCATCGTCATATCGGGCGTCCAGCTCGAGCCGAGTGCCGGTATCCTGGTAGGCGAAGTTCAGGTCCAGAGCCTCTATCGCGGTTGCTGCGGTTCCAAGCCGGCTTGCTCGGATCGTGCCGTCCGCAGCAAGTGCCCGTAGGTCAGGAACCGTCACGTCGATCACCGGGCCGGTAACCTCCAGATCTCCGCTGGCGACCCGGCTTCCGGAGGCCCGCACAACGGCTTGTGTTTGCCCGTCCCGGTTTTCGAAGGCGACTGTGCCCTGGAGATCGCCTTCCGCTTGCTGGGCCGCAAGTGCGGCAAGCAGTGAGACGTCGGGGAATTCAAACTCCAGATTGCCTTCGGGCATGAAATCGGGAGAGAAGCTCAGAGCCCCTTCCAGTCGGTTGGGTCCCACCTGGAGGTCGATGGCTGGCGCCGAGGTGCGGCCTCCTTCCGACCGCAGGTCCGCATTGATGCTGAGCGGTTGTCCCTCGATCGATCCCGTCGCCTCGACCTTTCCGGCGGGCGATTGCGGATTGGCGACCCCCTCCACGTTCACACGCAGATCCTGCACGAGCTTTCCAGCCAGCCTGATCTCTGCGGCATTCACAACGCCTTTAACCGACAGGGCGTCCAGCCTTCCCTCCGCCGAGACGTCGAAACCTGCCGCGCCTTCGGCATTGGCCAGCCAGCGACGAAGTTCGGGCACGCGCCCGGCAAGACGGCCGGTCATCTGCTCGCCAGCCAAGGTCGCGTTGCCGTGCGCTTCCACCGCATCAGATTTCAGGACGAAGTTCTCGACCTTCACCTGGTTGGCGGACGTCCGTTCGACATAGCCTTCAGCCAGGATCGTGTTCTCGAAGCGTGAGGCAAATGCAGGCGGCAGGGCTTCCGGGGTCGCGGTGATCCGGAAGTTGCCCGTGAGGTTCTGGGAGGTGGTATTGTACGTCCCGCTGACGGTTCCGCTCAAACGCGCGCTGTCGAGCGTTGCCGCATCCAAACCGATGGCCGGCAGATCGAGGCGGAGCGGCGCGTCGAGCGTAATCGGTGCCTGCAAGGCGCGATCCAGATCAGCATTCGAGAAATCACTTTCGCCGATTGTGAGGCGGGAGCGCACGCTGCCGGAGCGGGTCACCAGGTTCAGGTCTTCACTTTCTGCCTGCAGCCTGATCTGGCCGAAGCGGCCTTGAGCCACGTCGGCTGAGGCGAGTGCCGCGGTTGCGTTGAGGCGCGCGGACTGTGCTGCGCCGGTGACCGTCAGGTTGAGAGTGTCGACGACAAACCGGCTGTTGTAACCTGCAATCGGCCACACGATGGGTACGGGTCCATCCGTTCCGGTGAGGCTTGCCGTGAGGCTGTTGTCGCCCGCCGGATCCCAAACACCTGATGCCGTGATATTCACTGCGCCAGAAACGATCTTGCCGTTATCGATCGAGATACGCCCGTTCCGGCCAATATTGGCTGCCACGTCGATATCGGTCGTGCCCTCGAATAACGGGCGAAACGCGGGTGGCAGGAGTGTCGCCAACTGGCCGCCGCCCACGACCTCGACCCGGCGGCTGCCGTCCGGAAGCATCTGGTGGCTTCCCTCTACTGCCACTACAGGGTCCTCGGCCACGCTGCCTGACAGCTTGCCGCTCCAGTCTGACAAAGGCCCGGTCCCCTCCAGTGCCAGGTCGACGGCGGGGGCGCCTGGAAGCTTTAGCAAGCGTGCGAGCAAGCCGCCCTGCGGCTCCGAAACGGATGCTGTGACGGCAAGGCGGTTCTCGGCGGGTGCATACAGTATGTCCGCAACGGCGCGAGCATCCGGTTCATCCCGTCTCGTTGCTTCGAGATCAAGCCGTATGTTCGGGCCGGTGGCGTCGATCGATCCCTGGAGAGAAAGAGAAAAGGGCCGGCCGGTGAGAGCCGGCGCGATCTCGATGTCAGGCATATCGATCTGTGCAACGCGCACGCCGACAGGCAGCGAGAAGCCGGAGGACTGTTCAGCTTGCGGCTCATCCGGCAGCGCAGACGGAAGCGGCGCGCGCAAAACATCGATGCTGTCAACGCTCACATTCTCGGCGCGGAACACGCCGCGCAACAAAGCGGACGGTGACCAGTCGACGTGCAGCCCCTCGATCTCCGCATAGGTGCCTTCATCGTCGGATAGGGTAAGGGAGGCAATCTGCAGGTCGCCGCTCAGAAGGCCCTGCGGAGGCGAAAAATTAACCTGTCTGTCCGGTGTCGAGACAATGGATGAGATCCGCTCGGCCGCGATCTGGCTGCCAACCGGGGTCAAGCCCACGAAGAGCAGGATACCAAGAGCCATAACGAGAAGGATCGCCACCGCGACGAGCGCGATCTTCACAACCCATTTCAACAGGCGAACCATCCCATTCTGCCCCTAGTTGATCGCCTCGCGGCGCTATCAGAACGATTGCCCGATCCCGGCATAGATGCCGTAGTCGCTGCCTCCGTCATATTTCCGAAGCGGTACTGCAACGTCGAGGCGGAGCGGCCCGAATGGCGTCGCATACCGAATCCCGATACCCGCACCGGCACGGATATCGGAGAAATCAGGCACGATTTCGGTAGAGACCGTCCCGACGTCAATGAATGGTACCAGACCGATATTCTCGGTGATCTTGGTCCTGACCTCGAATGATGCGAGCGCGTAAGAGCGTCCGCCCAAGGCTTCCTCGGCGTCATTATAGGGCGAAATCTCACGAAATGCATAGCCGCGGACCGATCCTCCGCCACCGGCAAAGAACCGGCGGGTCACGGGGATGTCGGCGAGATCTTCCGCACCAATCAGCGTGCCGGCCGAAACCTTACCCGCGAGGACGATGTTGTCTTCGGCTCCCAGACCCAGATAGCCGGAGAGCGACCCTTCAAACGAGGAAAAGACGTTACCGTTGAAGAATTCGTAGGAGGGCTTTGCCGAGATCGTCGCCCAGTATCCCTCCGTCGGGTCAAGCTTGTTGTCACGGGCATCCCGCTCGAACGCGACGGGGACGCTGAATGTCAGGTAATCGTTTTCGCCGAAGGCGTCGTCGGCATTGATCCAGGCAATTTCTCCGCCAGCCTTCAGCGTGTCGGTCTCGTTGAGTTCGTAGGAGAGGCCGGCAGAGCCGATAACCGTCTGCGCTTCGTATATGTCGTCGGGCGTCTCGCTTTTCGCCTCCAGACGCGACTCGAATGTGGCTTCCGGAACGGGAAATCCGGGCTTGGTGAAGACGATGCCGGCGGAATAGTCGAAGGTCGTCACGTCCGTTGTGGCGCCGATACCCGATACCTTGCCTTCTATCCGAAGCGCCTCAGCCTCTCCGAAGAGGTTTCGGTGGCCCCAGTAGCCCTGCAGGCCTGCGCCATCCAGCGAAGAGTATTCTGCACCGAATCCGAAATAGCGATGCTTGCCCTCGGAAACCTCGATGGTGAGGGGGAGTGTTCCGTCGGGTGCAAGCGCTTCTGCCTCGCGGATCGTGATGCTTGAAAAGACACCCAGTTCACGCAGACGTTCCGAGGCCTTCCGTAACTGCTCGGGCGAATAGCGGTCACCCTTGTCCAGCCGCGAATAGCGACGGATGAAATCCGCCTCCACGGTTCGCGATCCCTTGACCGTCACCGCGCCGAAGTCGGCTTCGGGGCCGCTGACCACACCCGTCACCACATCCACCGTCAGCGTCCGATGGTCGGCGGTGACCTGCCGCTCCGTCAGACGCGCCAGCGGTCGTCCTTCTGCCTTCACATCGACAAGCAGACGTTCGCTGGCTTTCAGAATGACGCGGGAACCGGCTTCTCCTCCCGGGACAAGGTCGTAGTCGGCGGGATCGCGTCCGGCAGCGTCACCCTCAAACCGCACCGAGCCGAGCCTGAAGACCGGGCCGGGTATGATGCTGACTGTAACCGGCACAGGGCGTGAGTGATCGAAAGTCGGGTTTGGGGGGAGGGCGTCGATATCAACGCCCTCGATGCTGATATGGACGGTGCCGCCATAGCGGGCCTCCTCATAGAGGACTGCGACCAGCCGGTCCCGGTCTTCTCGTGCCTTGATGACGATACCAAGGTCTCCCGACACCGGCTGTTCCTCATCGTTGACAAGAGAAGCGGCATTTTCCAGGCGTTCGGCAAGATCGGAGTCGGCGTCGCCTGTGGACAGCGTGGCGTCGTACCGGACGGGATTGATGACCTCTATGGTCTCTTCCTCGGACCCGAATAGATTGATGCCGAACAGCTTGAGAGCATGAGCCGGCGAGGCCGTCAGAAGACCGATCACGACGGCAGAGGCCGTGAACGTCACCATCCGTCCGGGGAAGCAGGCGACAGCTGCCTCGCTAACTGGTCTACGCACCCACACTATCGGTCTTTGCCTTCCGAGCCGTCTTTCAAGCGTCAAGTCCGCCTATGTAGCGGTTAAAGCCGAGGCCGAACACCTCTTTTGATGGCTCGGTGATTGTTATTAAAAAGAAAAGCCCCGGAGCTTGCTCCGGGGCCACAGCCGGACATGCGCGGTTCAGTAACGGCGCGGGCAGTCGTCGATGTAACGCCGTCCATAGCGGTCGCGGTAGTAGCACTGGCCGGGCTGCTCGGCGACCGAGCCGATCAAGGCGCCCGAAACGCCGCCGATCGCGGCGCCGACTGCGGCTCCCCGCACATTGCCTGTGGCCAGGCCGCCGATCACGGCACCGGTGCCGGCACCGATTGCGGCTCCCTGTTCCGTCTGGGTGCAGCTTGCCAGCATCAGTCCCGCCACTACGAGCACAAGCACTCTTCTCATCGTCTCTCTCCCACAGTCTCTCTCCCACAGCTCAACGTCATCAATGGCTGGCGGCCACGCCTTTGCCCTAGGCTTTCGTGCGCCCCATCGATTGCAACAATAGATCGGGCGCAGCCGATGTCCATAGATCCCGGCAATGGCGGTCGGGTCTTTCCGCGCCGAATTTGACGAGCGTCATGTCCAACGGGGCCGTCGCCAAACGTTCGTCGGAAAAATGTTCCCTAGTCGCAAAGCTAGAGGTTGATCAGGTCGGCAAAAAGGAAAATGATGCGGGCGTGTCTGGAGGAGACACGAGGAGGAGCACGATGGCAAAAGTGACGCTGACGGTGAATGGCCGTACGGTGAGCGGCGAGTGTGACGACCGCACGCTGCTGGTTCATTTCATCCGGGAGAAGCTAGGACTGACGGGAACGCATGTCGGATGTGACACGACCCAGTGTGGCGCATGCGTGGTTCACATGGACGGCAAGTCCGTCAAGAGCTGTTCCATCCTCGCCGTCCAGGCGGCAAGCTCAAGCGTCACGACCATCGAGGGACTCGCCGCACAAGGCGAACTTCATCCCGTCCAAGCCGCCTTCAAGGAACACCACGGCCTGCAGTGCGGCTTCTGCACGCCCGGCATGGTGATGACCGCGGTGGACATGATCAACCGTCATGGCGGAAAGCTCGACGAAGCGACCGTGCGCCATGAACTGGAGGGCAATATCTGCCGGTGCACCGGATACCACAACATCGTCAAGGCAGTCCTTGCCGCCGACGCCGAGATTGCGGCCGGTCGGCAGGCGGCGGAATAACAAGCCAGACCGAGGCGTGCGGATAGGGCCGACAGCCGCTTCTGCGGCCGGAGGTATCCGCCCTTCGAAGTTGCTGTTCGCTCATTTCTGGAGGAGATGAAAATGGGTGTTGAAGGAATCGGTGCACGTGTCACCCGCAAGGAAGACAAACGCTTCCTGACCGGCAAGGGCCGGTACACGGACGACATGTCGGTGCCGGGAATGAAATACGCCTACTTTGTTCGCAGCCCCTATGCCCATGCAAGGATACGCGGCATAGATGCCGCCGGGGCGAAGGCCATGCCGGGCGTCATCGACGTGCTGGACGGCAGGCAGCTACAGGCCGATGGGATCGGCAACCTGATCTGCGGCTGGATGATCCATTCCAAGGACGGATCGCCCATGAAGATGGGAGCCTGGCGGCCGCTCGCGCACGAGATCGTCCGTTATGTCGGCGATGCGGTCGCGATCGTCGTCGCCGATTCCTCGGCGGAAGCACGTGACGCAGCCGAAGCGGTCGTGGTGGACTACGAGGAGCTTCCGGCAGTGACCGAGGCGGTGGCGGCGCTGGAGGACGGCGCACCGCAGATCCATCCGGAGGCCCCGGGCAATCTGATCTTCGACTGGGAGATCGGCGATGGATCGGCGACGGACCAGGCGATCGCAACCGCAGCCCACGTCACCGAGATCGAGATCCACAACAACCGGCTCTCGCCCAACCCGATGGAGCCGCGTGCGACCCTCGGCATCTATGACACGGCCGAAGATCACTACACATGCTATACGACCAGCCAGAATCCGCATGTGGCGCGGCTGGTGATGAGCGCGTTCTATAATGTCGCTCCCGAAAACAAGCTGAGGGTGATCGCTCCCGATGTTGGCGGCGGCTTCGGGTCGAAGATCTACATCTATCCGGAGGAGATCGTCTGTCTCTGGGCATCCAAGAAGACCGGGGTCCCGGTCAAGTGGACCTCGGATCGCACTGAAGCTTTCCTGACCGATGCGCATGGCCGTGACCATGTCTCGAAGGTCAAGATGGCCTTCAATGCCGATCATCGCATCATCGGCCTGAAGGTGGACACAATCGCCAATCTCGGCGCCTACATGTCCCTCTTTTCCTCCGCTGTACCAACCTATCTCTATGCGACGCTGCTTTCCGGGCAGTACGCCATCCCCTCAATCCATGCCAATGTCCGCACGGTCTACACCAACACCGTGCCGGTTGATGCCTATCGCGGCGCCGGGCGGCCCGAGGCGACGTATCTCTTGGAGCGGACGATGGAAACGGCCGCCAAGGAACTCGGGATCTCTCCGGCGGAATTGCGGCGCAAGAATTTCATCCGTTCGTTCCCCTATCAGACGCCGGTCATCATGAACTATGACGCCGGCGACTACGATGCATCGCTGAGTGCCGCCATGCAGGCGGCCGATTGGGATGGCTTCGCGGCGCGCCGCGCAGAGGCGGAAGGCCGTGGCAAACGCCGTGGAATCGGCATGAGCTGCTACATCGAGGCCTGCGGCATCGCACCTTCGGCTGCCGTCGGCTCCCTGGGTGCGGGCGTCGGTCTGTGGGAATCGGCAGAAGTGCGGGTGAACGCGGTCGGCACCATCGAAGTCCTGACCGGCTCACATAGCCATGGACAGGGTCACGAGACGACGTTTGCACAACTGGTGGCGGAGCGGCTCGGCGTGCCGCTCGACAGCGTCAACATCGTTCACGGCGACACCGACAAGGTGCAGATGGGTATGGGCACTTACGGTTCCCGCTCCGGAGCGGTCGGAATGTCGGCGGTCGTCAAGGCGCTGGACAAGGTCGAGGCGAAGGCGAAGAAGATCGCCGCCCACCTGATGGAGGCGGATGACAGCGACATCGTCATCGAGAACGGTGAACTGAAGGTGGCGGGTACGGACAAGACCGTACCGTGGTTCCAGGTGGCGCTGGCGGCCTATACTGCCCACAACCTGCCATCGGGGATGGAGCCTGGGCTGAAGGAAACGGCTTTCTACGATCCTGCCAACTTCACCTTCCCGGCCGGCTGCTATATCGCGGAGGTCGAGATCGATCCGGAGACGGGCAAGACGGAGATCATACAGTTCGTCGCGGCAGACGATTTCGGCAATATCATCAACCCTCTGATCGTCGAAGGGCAGGTGCATGGGGGGCTGGCGCAGGGGATTGGCCAGGCGCTGCTCGAAGAAGTGCGCTATGATCGGGAAAGCGGCCAACTGCTCACCGCGAGTTACATGGACTACGCCATGCCTCGCGCAGACGACCTTCCGTCCTTCAACCTCTCGCACCAGAACACGCCCTGCCCAAGCAATCCGCTTGGCATCAAGGGCTGCGGCGAGGCGGGGGCAATCGGTTCGCCACCGGCGCTCATCAATGCCATCACCGACGCGATCGGCAACAACAGCCTGACCATGCCCGCCACGCCGATGAAGGTCTGGCAGGCTATGCGCGCGACACACTGAGGAGGATCGGACATGTATGCAACGAGCTATCACCGCGCCTCCTCGGTCGAGGAGGCCGTCAAACTCAAGAGCCAGCATGAGGAAGGGCGGTATCTGTCCGGCGGAATGACGCTGATCGCAACGATGAAGCAGCGGTTGGCTGCTCCGTCGGACCTGATCGACCTGCGCCACATTCCCGACCTCAAGGGAATTTCCCTCGATGGCGGCAATGTACGAATCGGCGCGGCCACGCCGCATGCGGATGTCGCCGGCTCGTCGCTCCTGCGCTCGGTCTGTCCGGCGATCTGCGATCTGGCCGGAATGATCGGCGATCCGCATGTCAGGCACATGGGAACGATCGGCGGTTCGATCGCCAACAATGATCCGGCCGCTGACTATCCGGCCGCCATGCTCGGTCTCGGGGCGACGATCATCACCGATCGCCGGTGGATCGGAGCGGACGAGTTCTTCACCGGTCTCTTCGAGACGGCCCTGGAGGAGGGAGAGATGGTGACCGCCGTGACCTTCGAGGCGCCCGAGAAGGCAGGCTATGCAAAGTTTGCCAATCCCGCTTCGCGTTATGCGCTTGCCGGGGTGTTCGTCGCCAAGCGCCCGGACGGGGTCCGCGTGGCTGTAACGGGTGCGGGAGCGAACGGCGTGTTCCGCCATCGAGGCATGGAAGAAGCACTGGTATCATCCTGGTCGCCCGAAGCCGTCATGACAGCCGAAGTCGGTCAGGCGGATATGCTCGCCGACATGCATGCGAGCGCGGATTACAGGGCCAATCTTGTTCGTGTAATGGCCAAGCGTGCCGTCCAGGACGCCGGGTGAAGAGGAGAGTCGGGATATCCTTCCCAACTTGATGTGGATCAAGTCCGTGGTGGCCCGCATCGGCTACCACGGACCCTGGAACCGCTCGAAATAACGTCCAATTGCCGCAGTCTGGATTAATTCCAATCTGCGGGGTTGACGCGGAGCGAGCGAGAAACCAAAACCGTTACAGGGTTCTGGAGTGTGACATGGATTTCGAGGCATTTTTCAAGAGCGAACTGGACAGTCTTCACCAGGAAGGCCGTTACCGGGTGTTCGCCGATCTCGAGCGGCATCGCGGCAGTTTCCCTCGTGCCACGCGTCACACCTCCGAGGGTCCCAAGGAAGTTACGGTCTGGTGTTCCAACGACTATCTCGGCATGGGCCAGCATCCAGCCGTGATCGCAGCCATGCATGAGGCGATCGATCACTGTGGCGCGGGTGCGGGAGGCACCCGGAATATCTCTGGTACCACCCACTACCATGTTCTTCTCGAGCAGGAACTTGCCGATCTTCACGGCAAGGAATCTGCGCTCGTCTTCACCTCCGGCTATATCTCCAACTGGGCAACGCTCGGTACGCTCGGCCAGAAAATCCCCGGCCTCATCATCTTCTCCGATGCGTTGAACCACGCGTCGATGATCGAGGGCATTCGCTACGCCAAGTGCGATCGGGTGATCTGGAAGCACAACGACCTGAATGACCTTGAGGCAAAGCTTGCGGCGGCCGACCCGAATGCGCCGAAGCTGATCGCGTTCGAATCGGTCTACTCCATGGATGGCGATATCGCGCCGATCAAGGAGATCTGTGATCTCGCCGACAAATACGGCGCAATGACTTATCTCGACGAAGTCCATGCTGTCGGCATGTATGGTCCCCGCGGCGGCGGCATTGCCGAACGCGAGGGCCTGATGGACCGCCTGACGATCATCGAAGGCACGCTCGGCAAGGCTTTCGGCGTAATGGGGGGCTATATCGCGGCGTCCGCAGCGCTCTGCGACTTCATCCGCTCATTTGCTTCCGGCTTCATCTTTACGACCGCCCTGCCGCCGACGCTCGCTGCCGGCGCGATCGCCTCGATCCGGCACCTGAAGGCGAGCCCCTTCGAACGCGTCCGTCATCAGGACCGCGTCAAGAAGCTGCGTTCGCTGCTCGATGCGCGGGGCATTCCGCACATGCACAATCCCAGCCACATCGTTCCGATCATGGTGGGCGACGCTGCCAAGTGCAAGTGGATCTCCGACATCCTGCTCGACTCGTTCGACATCTATGTGCAGCCGATCAACTACCCGACGGTGCCGCGCAAGACGGAGCGCCTGCGTATCACCCCCACGCCGCTGCATTCTGATGGCGATCTCGAGCGCCTCGTCGATGGGG
Source organism: Pseudorhizobium flavum (assembly GCF_902502825.2). Next base: position 3,363,904 of record NZ_LR723670.1, on the reverse strand, counting down.
TGCATCAGCTCTGGTCGCGCTGCGCGCTCGCCCGCGCGGTTGCCTGAACCTCACCCCAGACAGATCAGGATAATGGCCGCTTATGCGGCCATTATCCTTTTCGAGACCAGAGCAGCAGCACTTGTTCGTGCCTCCGCATCCGCGGCAAAGACCTCGTCAATCGAGCTGGCAGCCGGATAGCCGATCATAGCCTCCATGACCTCCTCGGCGATGTCGGCCATCGCCAGGAAGCCGATCTGTCCGGCGCAGAAGGCGTCGAAGGCCACTTCCTCGGCGGCATTCATCACCGCGCCCTGGACGCCGCCGCGTTCCAGCGCAGTTCGCGCCAGCCGTAGTGCCGGGAAACGCACCTCGTCCGGCGCCTCGAAGTCCAGCCTTGCGAGCTTGGCGAAGTCGAGCCGCTCAACGTTCAACTGAGGCCGATCCGGGTAGGTGAGCGCATAGCCGATGGCGGTGCGCATGTCCGGTGCGCCGAGCTGCGCCAGAATTGAACCGTCCCTATAGCCGACCATGGAATGAATGATCGATTGCGGGTGGACGATCACCTCGATCTGGTCCGGCCTGAGGTCGAAGAGATGCTTCGCCTCGATCATCTCCAGCGCCTTGTTGAACATCGATGCGCTGCCGATCGAGATCTTCAGACCCATGGACCAGTTGGGATGCGCCTTCGCGACATCGACCGTAACGTCTGCCATTTGTTCCCGCGACCATGTCCGGAACGGGCCGCCAGAGGCGGTGAGCACAATCCGCTCTATCGCATGATGCTGGTCGTCCTCCAGGGACTGGAAGATGGCGCTGTGCTCGCTGTCCACGGGAATGAGGCGCCCGCCACCTTCCCTGACCGCATGCACGAAGAGATCGCCGGCGGAAACCAGGCATTCCTTGTTGGCAAGCGCGATATCCGCGCCTCTTCGGGCGGCCGCAAGTGTCGGCGCCAGACCGGCCGTGCCGACGATCGCGGCCATCACCCATTCGGCTTCGGCTGCAGCAGCTTCCATGATCGCCTTGCGGCCAGCGCCCGCCTCGATGCCTGTTCCGGCGAGCGCTTCCTTCAGTTCGGCATATCTGGCATCGTCCGCCGTGACGGCCATTCTCGCTCCAAAAGTCTTCGCCTGCCGCGCCAGGAGCTCCACATTGCTGTTGCCGGTGATGGCGACGAGATCGAAGGCCTCACGTCCACCCAGTTGCTCGACGACGTCGAGCGTGCTGACGCCGATCGATCCGGTCGAGCCGAGGATGGAGATGCGGCGCCGCGCGCCAGGGCCTATTGCCATTTTCTGTTTCCCGCAGGTGATCTCCTGACGGGTCTACAGGCCATGCACGCTCGTCACAAGGGTCACCACCGATCCGCCGAGGCTGCGACCGGATGCACCTTGATTGGCGCTACGGTTCGGGCGAAGTAGGGACATGGATCATCAGGACGAACTGCAGACCACATGTGTGATCGCCGGCGCCGGCCCGGCCGGGCTGATGCTCGGCTTCCTGCTTGCCCGCGCCGGCGTCGATGTCGTCGTCGTGGAGAAACACGCCGATTTCCTGCGAGACTTCCGCGGCGATACGATCCACCCCTCGACACTGGAAGTGATGCACGAACTGGGGCTGGCGGAGGAGTTTCTGGCCCTGCCCCACACACGCGCGCCGAAACTTTCGGCGGAAATCGGCGGGCGTAATGTGACGATCGCCGATTTCTCTCGCCTGCCGGTGAGGCATCGGTTCATAGCCTTCATGCCGCAATGGGATTTCCTGAACTTTCTGGCTCGAAAGGCAGCCCAGTACCCGAATTTTCGGTTGCTCATGCCGGCGAGGGTAGTGGATGTGATCGTTGAGGGGGACCGGGTAAGCGGGATACGTATTGAAACGGAGACGGGCCTTACCGCAATCCGGGCCAAGCTCGTCGTCGGAGCCGATGGCCGACGTTCGGTGGTCCGGCAGAAGGCCGGGCTCGAGGTGGAAAACCTCGGCATGCCGAGCGAGGTTCTCTGGATGAAGCTCAGCCGGCAACCGGGAGATCCGGTAGAAGTCATGGGTCACGCGGGCCCGCGCCAGGGCCTGGTGCTGATCGACCGCGGCGATTACTGGCAGTGTGGTTACGTCGTCCGCAAGGGGACGTTCTCCGAGATCAAACGAGGCGGGATCGAGCCTTTCCGCCAGATGGTGCGGGACGTCTCTCCACTGCCGCCGGACCGCATGGAGGAGATCAGGGGTTTCGACGATGTCAGCCTGCTCACCGTGCGGATCGATCGCCTGAAGCAATGGTGGCGGCCGGGGCTTCTGTGCATCGGCGACGCTGCCCATGCAATGTCCCCCATCGGCGGTGTCGGTGTGAACCTCGCGATCCAGGATGCAGTGGCGACGGCAAATGTTCTTGCCCGCCCGTTGCGGGAGGGGCGGGTGACCGATGCCGATCTCGCGGCGGTGGAGAAACGCCGCGGTTTTCCGACAAGGGCGACCCAGAAACTCCAGGTGATGATGCGTAGCAACCGCCGGAAGGATCAGGACGATTCGCAGAAGCGAAGAGGCCCGCCCGCCTTTATCCGCGGAATCGCCCGCTGGCCGGTGCTTTCCCATCTCGCAGGCAGGCTAATAGGCCTTGGATTTCGCATGGAGCATGTCCGGCCCCGCTAGCGGTCCTGTAGGGACGTGAAAGTTCGGATTGGAGATTCCCCATGTTTTTCCGGTCCAGTTTCTTTGGTTTTCGAAAGGTATATTGAATGTAACGAAATATTAACCATACTGCGGAAGTTTAGATGAGTAATTTCAGTCAAATCTGTTTTCCATCTTCTCGCTGCTGAGAGGCAAGGCCGTCCAATGCTGGCGCAATCCCAGGACAAGTCCCACCCAGCGGCAACGCCCCGCACCATGAAGATCGTGACCGAGGGTATCGGGATTGAGCTAGAGCGGTTCAGCGCCGACAACGCCAATGTGGTCAGGCAGATAAGGCTGCTGGCAATCAACGCGCTGATCGAAGCGGCAAGGGCCGGAGACACCGGAAAGGGCTTTGCGGTTGTCGCCAATGAAGTGCAGCGCCTGGCGCAGACGGCCACGGAGATCGCGGAGAAGTTCGAAACCCGCGTACTGGGGCGCATCGGCCTCGGTCGCAGCATGGCGGATGCGCTGGTCGTCGAGATGGAAGGTGTCCGATTAACGGACCTTGCCCAGACACTGGTCCAGCTCATCGTCCGCAACCTCTTCGAGCGTACGGCGGACGTACGCTGGTGGGCGACCGAGTCAGCGCTCTGGCAAGCGCTTTCAAGCGACGATCCTGCAATCCGGGCGGTTGCCTCCGAGAGGCTGGGCGTTATCAATCGCTTCTACACCGTCTATCTCGATCTAGTGCTGACAGATCTGGATGGCCGCATCGTCGCCTCCGCCAATCCGGCGTTCCAGAGAAAGATCGCAGGTACTACCATCACGGCCGAGCCCTGGTTTGCTGCCGCGAGACGCTGCGGTTCCGGCGACGACTACATTGTCGATGACGTCAAGCAGAGCCGCCTTCACGACGGACGTAGAGCGCTGGTCTATGCGACGGGCGTGCGGGAGGGTGGACGGCTGGATGGGCAGCTCCTCGGCACGCTCGGCGTCTATTTCGACTGGGAGATCCAGGGGCAGGCGATCGTGGAAAAGGAGGCGAACCTTCCACCTCACGTCGCCGAGAAGACGATCGTCATGCTCCTTGATGGCAACAACAAGGTCATCGCCACCACGCGCCCCTCGCTGCTCTTCACCCACTACGCCCTGCAGAAGAAGACCGGGCAGGACAAGGGTAGCTACTATGATCGCAATGGAGCAATCGTCGCATTCGCCAAAACCCTTGGCTATGAGGATTACGACGGCCTCGGCTGGTATGGCGTAGTGGTGCAGGAGACCGAGAGCGACGACATGATCCGGGCGGCGCTCGACCTGGGGTAATCGGAATTCCTCACGAGCCCGACTGTCACCGGTGCGATGCGGAAGCAGTACCTCGACGGAGCGACGGCGATGTGGCAAGTCAGTGCCTCATCCTCAACGTCCGCCGGAGCTCGACATGAAGGACACCTCCTCACACCGAAACTTCGTTTTCGAGCCGGCGCCGGTGCCGACGCTCGCCGTCGCGGGGCGCGATGCCGTCTTTCCGATCCACCGGATCTACTGCGTCGGGCGCAATTTCGCCGATCATGCGATCGAGATGGGCCACGACCCTGACAAGGAGCCACCGTTCTTCTTCCAGAAGAACCCTGACACGATCCTTGCCCTCGGCCAGGACTTCCCTTATCCGGCAATGTCCAGCGACGTTCACCACGAAGTGGAACTGGTGGTGGCGCTTGCAAAGGGTGGCCGGGACATCCCGGCCGAGCATGCACTCGACTGCGTCTACGGATATGCCGTGGGCCTCGACATGACCCGCCGCGACCTTCAGGGGGAAGCCAAGAAGCTTGGCCGGCCCTGGGAAACCGGTAAGGCTTTCGAAGCATCGGCGCCCTGTGGTCCCCTCCATCCGGTCTCCGATGTCGGACATCCGGCGCAGGGAGCGATCTGGTTGAAGGTGAACGGCGAGACCCGTCAGAGCGGTGACCTCAACCAGATGATCTGGAAGGTGCCGGAGATGATCGCCTATCTCTCACGCCTGTTCGAGTTGAAGCCCGGCGACCTCATTTTCGCCGGGACCCCGGCGGGCGTGGGGGCAGTCTTCCGGGGTGACGAAATGACCGGATACGTGGAAGGCCTCGGCGAGGTGCGTTTTCGGGTGGTGTAGTTCCGGAGCCACCTGGCGCATGGCCGGGTTTTCCAATTGCAATCTTCTAACGCAAGGACATGAGGGTTGGTGATCCCGGCGCGATTCGAACGCGCGACCCCCAGATTAGGAATCTGGTGCTCTATCCTGCTGAGCTACGGGACCATTGCCAGCATCCATACAAAAGCCGCCTGCCGAAGCCAAGCCTTTTCATGGGCGGGGCAGGCGAGCTTCCGGCCCCGTTCACCGCCGTCAATCAGCGAGGCGTTGTTCCGCCAGCCGCACCCAATAGGAGATGCCGTAGGCGATCGCCTCGTCGCTGAAGTCATAGGCGGGGTTGTGGAGAGGCGCGCTGTCGCCGTTGCCGATGAAGATGAAGGCGCCGGGGCGGCTCCTCAGCATGTAGGCAAAGTCCTCTCCAGCCATCGAAGGATCCACCTCCAGATCGAGATTGGCCGTGCCCACCACGTCCGAGGCTGCCCGTGCGGCATGTCCGGTTTCGCCGTCGTGGTTGATGGTGACGGGGCAATTGCGCTCGTAGTGGATCTCCGCATTCGCATCATGGGCAAGGGTAATGCCGGCGACGATCTGTCGGATGCGCTGCTCGGCGAGATCGCGAACCTCCTCGTTGAGGCTGCGGACGGTTCCGCCGAGCTCGGCACAGTCGGGAATGATGTTGTGCGTCGTTCCCGCCTGGAAGCGGGTCACCGAAACGACGACGGATGCCAGCGGGTCGGCATTGCGTGCGGCAATCGCCTGCAGGCTGCCGACGATCTGGGTGCCGACGAGGATGGGGTCGATCGTTCGGTGCGGCTGGGCCGCGTGGCCGCCGCGGCCCCTGACGGTGATGGCGAACTTGTCGGGGGCGGCCATGATGGCGCCGCGACGGATTGCAAACTGGCCGATCGGTACGCCTGGCATGTTGTGCATGCCATAGACCTCGTCGATCCGGAACCGCTCCATCAGGCCGTCCTGGATCATCGCCAGCGCTCCGGCGCCGCCTTCCTCGGCCGGCTGGAAGATGACCGCGATGGCTCCGTTGAAATTGCGGGTTTCGGCAAGATATTTTGCCGCACCAAGCAGCATCGCGGTGTGTCCGTCATGCCCGCAGGCATGCATGCGGCCGGATATCTTCGAACTCCACGGCTTGCCCGTCATCTCTTCAAGCGGCAGGGCGTCCATGTCGGCGCGCAGCCCGATCGTCCGTTCGCCCGGTCCCCGGCCGCGGATGATCCCGACGACGCCGGTACCGCCGATGCCGCCGACAATCTCGTCCACCCCGAACTCGTGGAGGCGTGCTGTCACGAAGGCAGCGGTTTCATGAACGTCGTAGAGAATTTCGGGATGCTGGTGCAGATGGCGGCGCCACTCCGTCGCTTCCGCCTGAAGTTCGGCGGCTCGGTTGATGATCGGCATTCTTTCCCCTTGGGCCTCGCATACGAGATCGTGAATCCTCGTCCCACTGCATAGTGGCCGTTGCGATTGACGCAATCAATCTTCTTTGCCATTGCTTGGCCACATAGGCCACCTATGGCCACGCTCGTTTCCGACACAACGAGGTTACCGTCTTGCCGAACAATCGCCCTAGCCTGCCGCGTTTTCCCCGGTTGATGGCATCCGTACTTGCCGTTGTGGTGATCGCGTCGGCGGGTGCTGCACATGCCAATCCGAGCATGGTCGTGGACGTCCGTACGGGCCGGGTGATCGCCCATGAAGAGGCGTTCAGCAAATGGTATCCCGCCTCCCTCACCAAGCTGATGACCGCCTATGTGACCTTCAAGGCTCTAAAGTCCGGCAGGCTGGCGCTGGATACGGAAGTGGTCATGAGCAAGAAGGCCGCGGACCAGCCGGCCAGCAAGATGTATTTCAAGCCGGGCTCGAAGCTCACGCTCGACAGTGCCCTCAAGCTGTTGTTGGTGAAATCCGCCAATGACATTGCGGTGGCCGTCGCGGAGACTGTCGGTGGCACCCTCGACGAGTTCATCGTGATGATGAACTCCGAGGCTGGACGATTGGGGATGACCTCGACCCGATTCATCAACCCGCATGGCCTGCCGGGCAAGGGACAGTATACGACTGCCCGGGACATGGCCGTTCTCGCCATGCAGCTGAAGCGGGAGTTTCCTGAGTATGCCGGATATTTTGCGCTCGAGGGTGTCAGTACCGGCAAGAAGAACTATTCCAATTTTAACATGCTCGTCGGCCGCTTCGACGGCGCTGACGGCATGAAGACGGGCTTCATCTGCGCGTCCGGCTTCAATCAGGTGTCGTCGGCGACGCGGAACGGCCGCACCGTCATTTCCGTCGTTCTCGGCTCCGACAGCCTTGCGGGTCGTGCGGACGAATCCGCCGATCTCCTGCAGAAGGGCCTTTCCGCGCCTCAGGGCCAAGGAATACCACTTTCCGCCCTTGCTCCCTATGGTGACACCGCTACCGTCAACGACGTGAGTGCCGAAATCTGCAATCCGCGGGCGGCAAAGGTGCGCAGCGAAGGCCGCGACGATGCCGGGCGGATGATCGTGCATTCTCCTCATATCAAGGAGATGTCGCGGCCGCCGCGCTACAGTTTTGCGGGGCTGATTCCCGGTTCGGAAGTCGCGGCGAGCACCAAGGGCCAGAACGAGATCGCCAATGTGCCGATCCCGCTCCCGCGGCCGACGTTCTGAGCCGAGGACATGTCTCCTGCTTCCGGCCGCATTCCCGTTTCGATTCTCACCGGCTTTCTCGGCGCCGGAAAGTCGACGCTTCTCAACCGGATCCTGAAGGATCCGGCCATTACCGATACCGCGGTCATCATCAACGAGTTCGGCGAGGTGGGGATCGACAACCTGCTCGTGGAAGCGTCGGGCGACGCGCTGGTTCAACTGTCAGACGGTTGCCTGTGCTGCACGGTACGGGGAGAGCTGGTCGATACACTTGCCTATTTCATGGATGCCATCCAGACCGGAAAGCTGAAGCCGTTGCGGCGGATCGTCATCGAGACGACCGGCCTCGCGGATCCCGCACCCGTCATGCAATCCATCATGGGACACCCGGTCATCGCCCAGAACTTCGAGCTTGACGGCGTCATCACCGTCGTCGATGCTGTGCATGGTCTGGCAACCCTTGACCGGCATGCGGAAGCCGTAAAGCAGGTTGCGGTGGCGGACCGGCTCATCGTCTCGAAGAAGTCGTTGACCGATTCAGCTCGGCTGGAGGCGCTGGAGACGCGCCTGGCGGGGCTGAACCCGCGGGCGCCTCGAGTGGACGGCGACGCTCCGGAAGCCGCGAGTGCTGCGATCCTCGCCAATGGTCTCTATGACCCTGCGACTAAGAGCCCTGATGTCGGGCGATGGTTGCAGGACGAACTGATGGTCTCTCAAGGGAATGGCCATCATCATCATGACCACGGTGACCACCATCATCATGGTGACCATCACCACCACCATCACGACGTCAATCGGCATGGCGAGGACATTCGCTCGTTCTCGCTGGTCAGCGATCGCCCCATAGATCCTGCGGCCATCGACATGTTCGTCGATCTGCTTCGCTCTGCACATGGAGAGAAGCTGTTGCGTATGAAGGCGGTGGTTGCGCTGTCGGACAATCCGGACCGGCCGCTGGTGCTGCACGGCGTGCAGTCCATCTTTCACCCGCCCCAGCGGCTCGATGCCTGGCCGGCAGGCTTGGATCGACGTACGCGCATGGTGCTGATCACGCAGGGGCTGTCGGAAGAGTTCGTGTCGGATCTCTTTGCCGCCTTCACCGGCCAACCGCGCGTTGACCGTCCCGATCGTGCCGCGCTTGAAGACAATCCGTTGGCCGTCCCTGGACTGCGGATGTAACGGTTGCCTCCCCGGTCATCCCTTCCGGATGCAGAAGCGGTGGCCGTCTTCGGTTTTTTCCGACTGCAGCAGTTCGTGGCCTTCCTCCCGGCAGAAGTGCGGAATGTCGATGCCGGCCAAGGGGTCGCTCGTTTTGATGATAAGCTCGTCGCCGGAGCGCATCGACTTCAGCCGCCGGCGGGTCTTGAGCACCGGAAGAGGGCATTTGAGACCCCGCAAGTCATAGGCGGAGTCCAGCGTCCCCGACGTCATTCCTGCGACCAAAACTTCCAGAAGGGCCGTTTCTTGCTGTCCGAAACCGGCGGGGCAGCATAGGCCATCGGATTCTGGACCGGGATCGGCACCGTGGTGGACGAAGCATCGGCCGTGGCCGTCGGCTCTGCAGTCGGGGCGGCCCCTGCCATTTCGCTCTGCGGGCGCGGCAGGCGGTCCTGCTTCATACGCTCCGCCGCCGTTGCCGGACGGGCGGACGTCGAGGCAAGCATGGTCGTTGCGGGTTTGTTTTCCGGTGCCGTGCGCTTCGCCATCAGCGCCTCGAACTCCTCGCGCTTCATCAGCTTGCCGGCTTCGAGAGAGGTACCGGTCGGGGCATAGGCAATGTCCCGGCCCTTGCGCTTCTCGGCAACCACGGCCTTTCGCTCGGCTTCAGAGGGCTCGTACCAGACCATGCCGTCAAGCTTCTTGACGGCCTTCGTATAGGCTACATCGTAGCTCTGCTGATGGGATGCGAGAGCGGCCATCAAGCCCGGGGGTGTCGACATCGGCGGGCAGGCTGCCGCTGCGTTGAAGGTCGCTGCGCCCTCGACCTGCTGGTTGAAGACGTACTTTTTCTCGCAGACATTCACCTCGGGGGGACGCTTCGTCACCTCGAAGTTGTCGTAGCCGGTCTTCAGCATCTGCCAGAAGTCGTAGTGCTCGCTGCCCCGGTGGCGGGCCATGTTTTCCGCCGTCATCCGGAAGGGAAAGGCCTGCAGTTGCACGGCGGACTGACCACCCTTGAAGGCGTCGCGCGCAAAGGCATAGATTTCCAGAACCTGCTCGTCCGTCATCGAATAGCATCCGGACGAGGAGCAGGCGCCGTGGATCATCAGGTTGGAACCGGTCCGGCCGTTGACCTGGTCATAGCGGTTCGGGAAGCCGGTATTGATGGCGAGGAAGTACTTGGAGTTCGGATTGAGATGCGCCGGCGTCAGGTTGTAGAAGCCTTCGGGTGCCTGCCTGTCGCCTTCTTTCTTCTTCGGGCCCAGCTTCCCTGACCACGCGCAGATTTGGTAGCTCGAGATCATGTCGAAACGGTTGTCGGCTTTCGCCTTCCAGACCTCCAGCACACCTTCTTCCTTGAAGATGCGGATCATGATCGGCGACGTGCGCGGCATGTTCTTCTTCTGCATCTCGGCGACAATGCGCGAGGGCAGGGGGTGTTCGACCTTGTTCTTGATCTTGGACACGTCGACGGAATCGAGAGTGTCATTGCAGCCCGCAAGGGCAGTCGCGAGTGCGAGTGCGAGAGCGATGTTTTTCAGGCGCATCGGCATAGGACCACGTGACTGTGTATTGCGGACATAAGTATCTGCGTAACAGCAGCGATAATGAAGCGGTAATCTTTACATATTCTTAACCGCTCGTCCCCGTCTGTATAGCAAAACTGCGGCTAAGTGCCACCCTGATCAGCAATGTGGCCAAATTGAGCTAAGACAGCACCCTTCAGAGGTTACGGCCGATCTGCAGGAACTTCTGGCGCCGTGCGGCGCGCACCTCGTCCCCCGAGAGCTTGCCGAGTTCTGCCAAGGCCCCCTCGATGACATTTCCGGTAGACGTGATAACCGTCTCGGGATCCCTGTGCGCGCCGCCGACGGGCTCGGGGATAATGTCGTCGATGATGCCCAACTCCTTAAGGTCTTCCGCCGTGATCCGCATATTGGTGGCGGCTTCTTTGGCACGGGTCGAATCCCGCCACAGGATGGATGCCGCACCTTCGGGCGAAATTACCGAATAGATCGCGTTCTGGAGCATGTAGACGCGATTGCCTGTCGCAATGGCAATGGCTCCGCCGGAGCCGCCCTCGCCGATGACGACCGAGACCATGGGAACGCGCACTGCAAGACACATTTCGGTGGAACGGGCGATTGCTTCCGCCTGTCCACGTTCCTCCGCTCCGACACCCGGATAGGCGCCTGCGGTGTCTACCAGCGAGATGATCGGCAGGCCGAAACGGTCGGCCATTTCCATGACGCGTATCGCCTTGCGATAGCCTTCAGGACGAGGGCTGCCGAAATTGTGCTTGAGGCGGCTCTTCGTGTCGTGGCCCTTTTCCTGGCCGATCACGGCGACAGGCTGTCCGCGAAAGCGTGCAAGGCCGGCTTGGATTGCCGCATCCTCGCCGAAACCCCGATCCCCGGCGAGCGGCGTAAAGTCAGTCAGCAGATGCGACGCATAATCGACGAAATGCGGGCGCTGGGGATGACGCGCCACCTGGGTCTTCTGCCAGGCGTTCAGCTTCGAATAGATCTCTTCGGTCGCTTCGCGAACGCGTCCCTCAAGCCTTGCTATCTCTTCGGACGTATCGATGCTCTCGTCTTCAGCGGCAAGCTTCTTCAGTTCGTGGATCTTCCCCTCGAGGTCTGAGATAGGCTTTTCGAAGTCGAGATAAGTCTGCATGAGATCCGTGTTCCGATCATTCTGGCTTGGCGGCGGCCTTCTATTCCCGGTTTTCGCCGGTTTTTGCAAGGGGGTGGTGCGTCTGCACCAGTTGCCTCAGCCGTTCCTCGAGCACATGAGTGTATATCTGTGTGGTGGAAATGTCGGAGTGACCGAGCAGTTCCTGAACGATGCGCAGGTCCGCTCCATGCTGCAGCAGGTGGCTCGCGAACGCGTGGCGCATGACGTGCGGTGAAATTGCGGCGGCTCTAAGTCCAGCCCGTGCTGCAATTGCCTTCAGGTCGCGGGCAAAGACCTGGCGCGGCAGGTACCCATCCTTTCCCGGCGAAGGGAAAAGCCAGGGGTTGTCGCCTGCTTCCGCCAGTTCCGCCTGCCGGGCCTGTCCGTATCGCTGCAGGACGTCGATCGCCGATTTCGAAAGCGGGACAAGCCGTTCCTTGTTGCCCTTCCCCCGGATGATCAGGAAGCGCCCCTCCTGGCCGAGGACACGGGCGGGCAGGGAGACGAGCTCGCTGACGCGCATGCCGGTGGCGTAGAGGAGTTCGAGCAGGGCCAGCATGCGAAGACGGCCATACTGGCCCGGCGATGGATCATCCGCCTCTCGTGCCGCCTGCTCCAGAAGACGCGTAACGTCGTCCTCGCTCATGGTTTTCGGCAGCGCCCTACGTTTCTTCGGGCTATCGAGCGTTGATGTGGGGTCGTCGCCCCTCAGTCCCTCTGCATAGAGGAACTTGTAAAACTGCCGCATCGCCGACAGCCTGCGCGCTTGGGAGCTGGGGGCAAATCCCTTTTTCCCGAGGTTCGAGAGGTAGGCGCTGAGATCCCTGCTGCCGGCGGTGACGGGGGAGACCTCCTTTGCCGCCAGGAAGGAATGGAGGTCATCGAGGTCCCGTTGATAGGACGCGAGTGTGTTGCCGGCGGCGCCACGCTCTGCGCTCATCATCTCGAGAAATGCCTCGATGTGGGCGTGAGAGAGGTCGGCCATGGCCAACTATTTCTTGGGGGCGGGGTTCAGGCGCTCGGACGGAACCCGCACGGAGACTTCCCGCTCGCGTGGTTCCACGAGGAGGACGAGCGCCACCATGCTCCCATAGATCACGCCGGCGATGGCCGTCAGGATGAAGAGGAAGCGAAAGAGGGTGGGCATAGATGGACGGCTCCGTACGCACTCCGGTGCGAGTGCGCACTATATGCGTAAACCCTTGCGGTCAGGCAAGCCCGCCGCGAGCCACCTCTTTCGCGGCAGCACGACTTGACGCTGCCGGTCCATTTGTCGATACCGTTGACGAAATGGATACAGGCCTATGACAGACCTCCTAGCACCCGTCGCGGCGTCCTCGCTTGCGGAACAGGCTCGCGCTGCCCTTGGCAAGCGCAACCTCGTCTTTGTCGGCCTAATGGGGGCGGGCAAGTCGGTTATCGGCAAGATGGTGGCGCAGGCTCTCTCCATTCCCTTCGTGGATACCGACGGAGAGATCGAGAAGGTCTCCCGGATGACGATCGCCGAACTCTTCGCCAGCTATGGCGAGCCCGAATTCCGGGCGCTGGAGGCAAGGGTGATCGACAGGCTGCTGAAAGGCGGACCGCGGGTCATTTCGACGGGCGGAGGGGCGTTCATCAACGACAATACCCGCAGGCTTATCAAGCAGGGTGGCATATCCGTCTGGCTGAAAGCGGACCTCGATGTACTGTGGGAGCGGGTCAACAAACGCGACCATCGGCCACTCCTGAAGACGGAAAACCCGAAGGCGACGCTGGAGAACCTCATGAATCATCGGTACCCGATTTATGCAGAGGCGGACCTCACCGTCTATTCCGGCAATGTCCGCAAGGAGACCATGGTGACGAACGTCTTGTCTGCAGTTGTCGAACTCGCAGAGAAAGGTCAGGGGAAATGAGTGCTGCAATGCTCAGGCCTGCGGAGGAACGTATCGTCCACGTCCCCCTCGGGGAGCGCGCCTACGACATCCTGATCGGCCCCGGGCTCATCGGTCGTGCAGGCGGAGAATTCACGGCACGCCTGAAAGGCAGGCGGGCTGCGATCATCACCGACGAGAACGTCGCGTCGCATTACCTGGCGCCGCTCATGGACAGCCTGCAGACCGACGGTATCGAGGCCGTCTCGCTGACATTGCCGGCAGGCGAGAAGACCAAGAGCTTCGATAATCTGGCCGCGGTTGCGGATATGGTGCTGTCGGCGAAGATCGAGCGCAACGATGCCGTAATCGCTCTCGGCGGCGGCGTCATCGGCGATCTGGCCGGCTTTGCAGCGGGCATCGTGCGTCGGGGAGTGCGCTTCGTGCAAATCCCGACCTCGCTTCTTGCCCAGGTGGATTCCTCCGTGGGCGGCAAGACGGGCATCAATACGCGCCATGGCAAGAACCTTCTGGGCGCCTTCCACCAGCCCGACCTGGTGCTTGCCGACACAGCCGTTCTCGACAGCCTGTCGCCGCGGGAATTTCGAGCCGGCTATGCCGAGGTCGTGAAGTACGGGCTGATCGACAAGCCCTACTTCTTCCACTGGCTCGAGAAGCACTGGAAGCAGGTCTTCGAGGGTGGCCCGGAACGGAACGAGGCGATCGCCATAAGTTGCCAGGCCAAGGCAGACGTGGTCGTCGAGGACGAGCGGGAGACGGGTCGTCGCGCCCTGCTCAATCTCGGGCACACTTTTGGCCACGCTCTCGAGGCGGCAACGGCCTACGACAGCAGCCGCCTCGTCCACGGAGAGGGCGTCGCGATCGGCATGGTGCTCGCGCATCAGTTCTCCGCCCGGCTGAATCTTGCAAGCCCGGATGACGCGCAGCGTGTTGCCGCGCATCTGTCCGAGGTTGGCCTGCCGACGCGGATCACCGACATCGAGGGCGAACTGCCGCCGACCGATGTTCTCCTGGATGCGATCGCCCAGGACAAGAAGGTCAAGGGCGGCAAGCTCACCTTCATCCTCACCCGCGGCGTGGGGCATTCGTTCGTCGCCGATGACGTGCCGCCATCGGAGGTCGCTAGCTTTCTGGAGGACATGCGATCCTGATAATGGAAACCTTTGTCTCCGTGCTCTCGGAATACTGGCTGACGGTCGTCTCGATCCTCGTTCTGATCGGCGCCTCGGCCTTCTTCTCCGGTTCCGAGACGGCGCTTACGGCAGCCTCTCCGGCGAGAATGCACACGCTCGAGGCGAACGGCGATCAACGGGCCGGTGTGGTCGCCTCCCTGATCCGGCGTCGCGACCGCCTGATCGGTGCACTTCTGATCGGCAACAACCTGGTAAACATCCTGGCATCGTCGCTCGCCACCAGTCTCTTCCTCGGCCTCTTCGGAGATTCGGGTGTGGCGTTCGCCACGCTTCTGATGACGGTCCTGCTGGTGATCTTCTCGGAAGTGCTTCCCAAGAGCTGGGCAATCTCCTCACCCGACCGCTTCGCGATGGTGGTGGCTCCGGTGGTGCGTCTCTTCGTGGTCGTGGTTGGTCCCCTCTCCAGCGGGGTCAACGCCCTCGTCCGCGGGCTACTCTCCCTGGTGGGGATCAATCTCTCGAGCGAAGGCTCCATGCTCTCCGCCCATGAGGAGCTCCGGAGTGCTCTCGACCATCTTCACCGCGAGGGCGGCTTCAAGAAGGCGGATCGCGACCGTGTCGGCGGGCTGCTCGATCTGGAGGAGCTCGAAGTCTCCGACGTCATGAAGCATCGTACCGTCATGAGGGCCGTCAATGCCGACGATCCGCCTGAGGTGGCGGTTAGGACGGTTCTGGAGAGTCCGTTTACCCGCATGCCGGTCTGGCGGAACTCGACGGAGAACATCATCGGCGTCGTCCATGCCAAGGATCTCCTGCGGGCGCTGGCGGAGCCGAATGTCGAGCCGGAGAACCTGGATATCGTCAAGATCGCCCAGAAGCCGTGGTTCGTCCCGGACAGCACGACGCTGAAGGACCAGCTCAACGCATTTCTTCGCCGCAAGGTCCACTTCGCCGTTGTCGTGGACGAGTATGGGGAAGTGCAGGGAATCGTCACGCTCGAGGACATCCTGGAAGAAATCGTCGGAGACATATCCGATGAGCACGACCTGGAGATCGAAGGCGTGCGGCAGGAGGCCGATGGCTCTATCATCGTCGACGGATCGGTCCCGATCCGCGACCTGAACCGGGCGCTCGACTGGAACCTGCCCGACGACGAGGCAACCACGATCGCGGGCCTGGTGATCCACGAATCGAAGCTGATCCCGCGGGAGCGGCAGGCCTTCACCTTCTACGGCAAGCGCTTCATCATCATGAAGCGCGAGAAAAACCGGATTACCCGCCTGAGGATCCGACCGGCGGAAGTGAACCTTCCCGCCGAATGAGGCTTACCACCGTCGGGACTCTCCCGGTGCTGCGGCCTCGATCGCCAGGGCGTGCAGTCCGGCATCCAGCACGGGCTTCAAGAGGTCGTTGACGGCCCGGTGGCGCTGCAGCCGGCTCATGCCGCCGAACTGCGTGGCGACGATCCTGACCCGCATGTGCGTTTCTCCGGCGCCGTCGAAACCCGGCTGATGGCCCGCATGCTGATGGCTTTCGTTGATGACCTCGATCTGCTCCGGATGCAGCCCGTCCTGGAGGAGTGATTCGATCTGGGCTTTGATGGACATATCGCCTCCGAGACAGGGAAAGGGGGCTACCCAGAAACCAGCAAGAAACCGCTTTGTCAATTCTTGTAGCGCCTCTGCCCGAACCCCATAATGACCCCGTATGAAACTCGACTCCAAATACTTCGATCGCATTCGCACGCGCCGGAAGCCGCAGCAGGAAACTGCCGTGGAGGCGCCGGTGTGTCAGTGGGATGGATGCGACAAGCCCGGCGTTCACCGGGCGCCGGTCGGGCGCAATGCCGAGGGGCAGTTCTTCCTGTTCTGCTTCGAGCATGTGAAGGACTACAACAAGGGCTACAACTATTTCTCGGGCCTCTCCGATAGCGAGATCGCCCGCTACCAGAAGGAAGCGATAACGGGCCACCGACCGACCTGGACGATGGGGGTGAACAAGGCATCGAAGACTGCGCCGCTTCACTCGACCATGCGTTCCGGCTCAGCCGCCTCACACAACAGGATTAAGGATCCCTTCGGCTTCGTGGCCCAGGGAGAGAGCTCGCGGCCCCGCCCGCAGGCCCGCAAGCTGAAGACGTTAGAGGCGAAGGCCTTCGATACGCTGGACCTCACAGCAAGCGCCACGTCCGACGAGATCAAGAGCCGCTACAAGCAATTGGTCAAGAAGCACCACCCGGACGCCAATGGCGGCGACCGAGGTTCCGAGGAACGTTTTCGCGCCGTAATCCAAGCATATCAGTTGTTGAAGCAAGCCGGTTTCTGCTAAGCGATACAACGAATGGCAGAGGCTATGGCGGCCGGGCGGTGGCTCGCGCCTTGGAGAGATAATGAGCAAGATCGATCTGGATATTTCGAACCTTCCCGACACGTCAGTCTCGGTCCGGGAGGTCTTCGGCATCGACACCGACATCAGGGTGCCGGCCTATAGCAGCGGCGACCCCTATGTTCCCGACCTAGACCCCGACTACCTCTTCGATCGCGACACGACGCTCGCCATCCTCGCCGGTTTTGCGCACAACCGACGCGTCATGGTCTCCGGCTATCACGGTACCGGCAAGTCCACGCATATCGAGCAGGTCGCAGCGCGCCTCAACTGGCCGTGCGTGCGCGTCAACCTGGACAGTCATGTCAGCCGTATCGATCTCGTCGGCAAGGACGCGATCGTCCTCAAGGATGGCAAGCAGGTCACCGAGTTCAAGGACGGCATCCTGCCCTGGGCGTACCAGCACAATGTCGCGCTCGTCTTCGACGAATATGATGCGGGCCGCCCGGACGTCATGTTCGTCATCCAGCGCGTTCTGGAATCCTCGGGCCGCCTGACGCTTCTCGACCAGAGCCGGGTCATTCGCCCTCATCCAGCCTTCCGCCTGTTCGCCACCGCCAACACGGTCGGCCTTGGCGACACGACCGGCCTCTATCACGGCACGCAGCAGATCAACCAGGCGCAGATGGACCGCTGGTCGATCGTCACGACGCTGAACTACCTGCCGCACGACAAGGAAGTGGACATCGTTGCCGCCAAGGTGAAGAGCTTCGGCAAGACGGCCGAGGGCCGTGAGACGGTCTCCAAGATGGTGCGCGTCGCAGATCTCACCCGCTCCGCCTTCATAAACGGCGATCTTTCGACGGTCATGAGTCCGCGTACGGTCATCACCTGGGCGGAGAATGCCGAGATCTTCGGTGACGTGGCCTTCGCCTTCCGGATCACCTTCCTCAACAAGTGTGACGAACTTGAGCGGACGCTAGTCGCGGAGCAGTACCAGCGTGCTTTCGGTGTCGAGCTGAAGGAGAGCGCGGCGAATATCGTGCTCGGAGCCTGAGGCAGGATCAGAATGGCAGGCCCCGGAGACAACCAGAAGAGCAGGTCGGGCGGCCCGGTAGACACCGAGCCGATGCGCCGGGCGATAACCGGTTGTGTCCGCTCCATCGCCGGAGACTCGGAGGTGGAGGTCAGCTTTGCCAATGAACGTCCCGGAATGGCGGGAGAGCGTATCCGGCTGCCGGAGATATCGAAACGTCCGACGGCGCATGAACTTGCGGTAACCCGCGGGCTTGGCGACTCCATGGCGTTACGAATCGCGTGTCACGATACCGGCACGCATGCGAGCCTCTCTCCCCAGGGCTCTGATGCTCGTAGCGTATTCGATGCCGTGGAGCAGGCCCGGGTCGAGTCGCTCGGTGCGCTGCGCATGACGGGCGTTGCCGCGAACCTCAACTCCATGAATGCCGAGAAATACGCCAAGGCGAATTTTTCCGGGATCGAGCGCCAGGAAGACGCGCCGCTGGCTGAAGCCATGGCCATGCTGGTGCGCGAGAAGCTCGCCGGCACCAAGGCACCGGAAAGTGCCGGCAAGGTCCTCGAACTCTGGCGCCCGTTCATCGAGGAAAAGGCGGGTACCGATCTCGACAGCCTGAAGGGAGCCATCGAAGACCAGCAGGCCTTCGGGAAGCTCGTGCGCCACATGCTCTCGTCGATGCAGGTGGCCGAAGACCTCGGGGACGAGGAGTCCGAGCCCGAGGAGATGGAGAACCCGAACGACGACGAGCAGCCCCGCAGCAACGAGACCGAGAACGAGGAGGTCGAGGAGGAGGCTGGTTCCGATGCCGCGCCGGCGGAGCAGAGCGAAGCTGCCGACGATGAGATGGACGAAGGCGAGATGGATGGCGCCGAAATGTCCGACGACGACATGTCGGATGAGGCGGACGATCATTCGGAGACGCCCGGCGAGACCAAGCGGCCACACAGCCCGTTCGACGACTTCAACGAGAAGGTCGATTATCGTATCTTCACGCAGGAATTTGACGAGGAGGTCCTCGCAGAGGAGCTGTGCGACGAGGCTGAGCTGGACCGCCTGCGCGCCTTCCTCGACAAGCAACTGTCGCATCTCCAGGGGGCCGTGGGGCGACTGGCGAACCGATTGCAGCGCCGCTTGATGGCGCAGCAGAACCGTTCATGGGATTTCGACCTCGAAGAAGGCTATCTCGACTCCGCCCGGCTGGTGCGCCTGGTCATCGATCCGATGCAGCCCCTTTCCTTCAAGAAGGAGCGGGACACGCAGTTCAGGGACACGGTCGTGTCTCTTGTGCTGGACAATTCCGGCTCGATGCGTGGGCGCCCGATCACGGTCGCCGCCACCTGTGCCGATATCCTTGCCCGCACGCTGGAGCGCTGCGGCGTCAAGGTCGAAATCCTCGGCTTCACCACCAAGGCCTGGAAGGGCGGGCAATCGCGCGAAAGCTGGCTGGCGAGCGGGAAACCGGCCAATCCGGGCCGCCTCAATGATCTTCGTCATATCGTCTACAAGTCTGCCGATGCGCCTTGGCGTCGCTCGCGCCGCAACCTCGGGCTGATGATGCGCGAGGGCCTGCTCAAGGAGAATATCGACGGCGAGGCGCTGATGTGGGCGCACAACCGCCTGATCGCCCGGCCGGAACAACGCAAGATCCTGATGATGATCTCCGATGGCGCGCCGGTCGACGACTCGACGCTCTCCGTCAATCCCGGCAACTATCTGGAGCGGCACCTGCGCGCCGTCATCGAACAGATAGAGACGCGCTCGCCCGTCGAGCTTCTGGCGATCGGCATCGGGCACGACGTCACCCGCTACTATCGCAAGGCCGTCACCATCGTCGACGCCGACGAACTTGCCGGTGCGATGACGGAGCAGCTTGCGGCGCTGTTCGAGGAGAATGGTAGCGGCCGCGGCGGAGCCAGGATGCGGCGCGCCGGGTGACGAAGCTGTACACGATGCGCCGAAGCTTGCTTCTGGCGGCGATCATGAGTTTGGCCGCCGTAGTGCCAGTGGCTCCGGCGACGGATCTATTGCCTCTCCAAACCTCGCCTATCAGGCAGTTCCAGCCCGGATCTGCCGAGAGCCGCTTCGGGTCGCTTGAATTCGTTGGCGGCTTCCAGTTCTCGTCATCCGACAGCCGACTCGGCGGCGTCTCCGCCATCCGCTTCCGGCCGAACGGGCGCGATTTTGTGGCCGTACAGGATACCGGCGAGTGGCTCACCGGATCCATAGAGCGCGATGCAGGGGGCCGACTGGCCCGTTTCTCTTCCCTGTCGATCAGTGCCATGCAAGATACCAGGGGCCGGAAGCCTTCGAAGTCCGACATCGACGCTGAAGGGCTCGCGCTGCAGCCGGGACGGTTGATCGTCAGCTATGAGCGCCGGCACCGGATCGACGCCTATCCTGATCCGGGTTATGCAAAGGCGAGGCCACAATCCGTAGAGATGGTAATTCCGCGCGGGGAGCTTCGTGCCAATGGCGGCATCGAAACGCTGGTGAGTTCGCCGAAAGATGGACCCCTTGAAGGCGCGCTGGTGGCGGTGGCGGAGAGAAGTATCGACGGCGATGGAAACCTGTTTGCAGCCGTCCTCAGCGGGGCCCGCAAGGGCGTCTTCAAGGTGGCGAGGCAGGACCCTTGGGCGGTTACCGACGGCGCATTTCTGCCGGATGGCGACCTGCTTCTGCTGGAGCGTCGGTTCAGTTATCTCAAGGGTGTTGGCATGCGTCTGCGGCGCATCGAAACCAGTTCGATCAAGCCAGGCGCACTGGTGGACGGGGAGGTATTGATCGAGGCCGACATGGGTGGCGAGATCGACAATATGGAAGGCGTCGACGTACTCATCGAGAATGGCGAAACCCGCATCATCCTGGTCTCCGATGACAACCGGTCCTTCCTCCAGAGGAACGTCATGCTGGAGTTCCGCCTGGTGGATTAATCCACCAGTGGGGACATCGTCAGCCTGCGGCCTTGGCGGGTGGCATGGGCTTCAAGACGCTCATCAGCGCGCCATAGGGCAGGAGCATTACGAAGCCGACGAGGATCTTGACGCCGAGATCGCCCAGGGCCCACGAGACCCAGCGCGGCGCTTCGGTTGTCATAATGCCGAGGATCGGCGCCCATTCGATGGCAAACGCGTCATTGGGGCCGAGGACCGCGAGCGAGGACGCGAAAGCCAGCGAGAAGAACAGGGCTGTATCGAGCGCCGAGCCAGCCAGCGAGCCAGCCAGCGGCGCATGCCACCAGGTCTGCCGCCGCAATTGGTTGAAGATCGAGATATCGAGAAGCTGGCCGACCAGGAACGCGGTACCCGACGCGATGGCAATCCGCGGGACGGAGGTCCAGAAAGAAACGGCTACCCCGACAACGAAGCCTGCCAGCACGACACGTCGCGCAATCGACGGACCGAACTGGCGGTTGGTGAGGTCGGTGACGAGGAAGGCGACCGGATAGGTGAACGCACCCCAGGTCAGCAGGTCGCCGAGCTGGACGCCAAACAGCGTCCCGGAGAGCGGGAACTGGACGAAGAAGTTCGAGGCGACGACGATAGCCGCCATCAGCAGTGCATAGATGGAGGTATGGCGAAGGTACCGCATTTTTTTATCCTGGGTGATGCCACCAGTTGGAGTTCGATGGGTTCAAGAGAAAGGGCTTGTCCGGTTTCCCGTCAAGCCCTTCCCGCAACCGATGATGTTATTCGCGCTTAGGCAGCAACCGCTGCTTCGGCGGTCTTCTTGGCGATCTGGCGGCGCAGCAGGCGGGCGCGCATCGACAGTTCGTTCTCGTCAGCCTTCAGAAGGAAGGCGTCAAGGCCGCCACGGTGCTCGACGGAGCGCAGGGCATGCGCCGAGACGCGCAGACGGAAGCGCTGGCCGAGTGCGTCGGAGATCAGTGTGACGTGGCACAGGTTCGGCAGGAACCGGCGGCGCGTCTTGTTGTTTGCGTGGCTGACGTTGTTGCCGGTCTGAACGCCCTTGCCGGTCAGTTCGCACATACGAGACATGGGTACACCTTTGTTGTTCTTCTGCAATCGAATGGTACTTCCGGGCAATGCCCGGCGCGCCGATCCAACTGGCCTGATTGGAAAGTTGCGGTTCTATAGTCAGTGAGGTCTGTCCAGTCAAGCCAAAACCGCGGACCTGCGGGTACAGAATCCAGAGCGCCCGAGCGGCTCCGGCTATTTTCTTGCCATAGTGGCGGGTTTATATCTTTGCGACGGGGATGAGAACCCCGCTTTCGCATCAATAGAGGCACGATCATGACCGGGCGCCGTGGGGCCATCCTCGCCAGTGCATTCGCCTTCTCGCTGTTCGCCGGACCTGCGGGAACGGCGGGCATACGCCACGTCAGCGAATACGATATCTCGCTTGGCATACTGCCGATCGCCAAGGCCGCCTTCGCAAGCGAGTTCGGCAGCTATGACTACCGAATTGCCGGGAGTTTTCGCTCCTGGGGACTTGCGGATATCATCAGCAAGATCTCCGCTGAAACCAGCGTCACGGGCCGCAAGCGCGGTGATAAGCTGCAGGCAGAGCAGTATGACCTCGTCTACAAAACCGGCAAGCGGACGCGGGTCTACGAGGTGACCTATCGCAACGGTGACGTGACGCGTTCGGTGATGAAGCCGGAGCCGAAGCGGCGGCCCGACAACTGGGTGCCGGTTGCGCCAGAGGATTTGCGTTCGGTGCTCGATCCACTGACCGGTCTGGTGTTCTCCGGCGATGCGAAAAGCTGCCCCAGTCGCGTTCCGATCTACGACGGGGAGTCGCGGATGGACCTGATCCTCACGCCGAAGGGGACGGAGACATTCTCCACCGGGGGCTTCACGGGAGAGGTGATGGTCTGCGAGGTCCGCTACGTCCCGAGATCGGGCTTCCGTCGCGGGCGTTCAGATATCGAGCACCTGAAGAAGACCCCGATGGAGATCTGGTTTGCCAAGGCGCAATCGGTAAATGTATATGCTCCCGTCTATGCCCGCATTCCGACGAGCATGGGACAGGTTTACGTGAAGGCCGCGAAGTACGGCGGCTGACGGGGCTGGATCGGCCCTGGAGGGGGGCATGGTGAAGGCACGCGGGACGCTTATCGGCTTCACGGCCATCCTCATGTGGTCATTGCTGGCACTAATGACAGCGGCGTCCGGAAAGATGCCGCCCTTCCAGCTTTCCGCGATCAGCTTCGCGATTGGCAGTCTTCCAGGCCTTCTTCTTTTTGCTGCGAGGCCGCATCGGCTGAGACTTCTGCGGCAGCCACCCAAGGTGTGGATCATCGGCATCGCAGGCCTTTTTGGCTACCATTTCCTCTACTTCACCGCCCTGCGCAATGCGCCAGCGGTCGAGGCAGGCCTGATCGCCTATCTGTGGCCGCTCTTCATCGTCGTCGGTTCCGCGCTGCTGCCGGGAGAGCGGCTGAGATGGCATCACGTCGCCGGTGCGGTGGCGGGGCTTGCCGGGACGGTGGCAATCGTTTCGAGAAACGGCATCTCCTTCGATGACCAGTACGCGCTAGGCTATGGCGCGGCGTTTCTCTGCGCCTTCACCTGGTCCGGATACTCCCTGCTGACGCGCAGCTTCGACCGCGTCTCTACCGACGTCGTCACCGGCTTCTGCCTCGCTACCTCGTTTCTGTCGCTCATCTGCCATCTCTTTCTCGAGACGACGGTATGGCCCGCCGGTGGGAGCGAGTGGCTGGCGGTGGTGGGGCTCGGCCTGCTTCCGGTTGGAGCCGCTTTCTATGCCTGGGACTACGGGGTCAAGACCGGCGATATCCAGATCATCGGTGCGGCAAGCTATGCTGCGCCGCTGCTTTCGACACTGATCTTGGTGGCGAGCGGTTTTGCCGAGCCGGACTGGCGCATCGGGCTTGCCTGTCTGCTGATTACTGGCGGCGCGGTGCTGGCGGCGCGGGACATGCTGATGCCGCAGCGATCGCGGCAGCCGTCGCTGGCGGAATAGCCGCGCCGCGATGCTGGAAGTGCCGGTTCTTGTTCTTTCGCTTCTGCTTGCGCTTCTCTATTTCCGCTTTCTGGGAAAGCCAGCAGGCCATGGCCGGGCGGCCTTGAAGGCTGCGCCGGTGCTCCTTCTTGCAGTTTATGCGGTGATTGCCGGCGGGGCCACCTGGCTGGTGATGGCGCTTTTCCTTGGAGCGCTCGGCGATCTTTGCCTGGCCTATGATGGTGAGCGCGCATTCATCGCTGGGCTCGTCTCCTTTCTTCTGTCGCACCTTGCCTATGTCGCGCTGTTCTGGCCAATGGCGGAGCCGAGCCTCATCCTAGGCGAGGCGTGGCGGATCGGCAGTGCCGCTGCGCTGGCGATCCTGGTTCCGGCGCTGATCCTCGTCCTGTGGCGGCCGGCGGGTCCATTGGCCATGCCCGTCGCCATCTATGGGCTCGTGATCGGCGCCATGGGCTTTACCGCGCTGTCCGTCGCGGATGCCGCTGTATTTCTCGGAGCGGCCCTTTTTATTTCCTCCGACACGGCTCTTGCAGCGGAGAAATTCCTGGTCGGCGCCGCCGCGCCGCTCGGCCGGCTGCTGCGCAACTTCGTGTGGGCGACCTACTATTCCGCACAGCTGGTATTCACCCTCGCGGTCGCCGGCCTGCCGTCAGCCTGATCCCGGCTCCCAGCCGGGTGGTGCCATCTCAAAGGCGGCGAAGTCGAAGCCCGGAGCGACCGTGCAGCCGACAAGGGTATAGGCGCCAAGGGTCTCTGCCGCCTGCCACGCACCTGCCGGGACGATCGCCTGTGGCCGCTCGCCCTTCAAGATGTCCGGACCGAGCATCACCGTGTCCAGCTCGACGCCATCAAGGGATATCCGCAGGCGCAGCGAGTCGCCAGCGTGGTAGTGCCAGACCTCGGCGGCATCGCGTACCCGGTGCCAGTGGGAGCGCTCGCCTGCCTGGAGCAGGTAGTAGATGGCGGTGGAATGGCCGCGCCCGCCGCCGGCGGGGTCGCGGAAGGTCTCCTTGTACCAGCCGCCTTCGGGATGAGGCTGCATGCCGAGGATGCGGATGATGTCCTGCGGATCCATGTGGGTCTCGCCTTATTCGAGGAGGACTAGAAGCTGTCCTTGCGCTTGCGGATCTCCGCAAACACTTCCTCGTTCGACCTGGATTCCATCAGGAGGTTGCGGCGGACGGCCGGATCGGTGGCGCGCAGGAAAGGGTTGGTCTCCTTCTCCAGGCCGATCGTCGTTGGGATGGTGAAGCGGTTTGCCGCGCGGGTTGCTTCGATCTCCCGAACCCGCTCCTGAAGCCGCGCATTGTCCGGATCAATCGTCAGCGCGAAGCGTGCATTCGACAGGGTGTACTCGTGCCCGAAATAGACTGCTGTCTCGTCGGGGAGCGCGGAGAGTTTCTGGAGGGAGTGCCACATGTCGGCGGCAGTCCGTTCGAACAGGCGGCCGCAACCGAGGGCAAACAGCGTGTCGGCGGCGAAGAGAACCTTATCGTCCGGGAAATAGTAGCAGACATGGCCGGCAGTATGCCCGGGCGTCTCGATCACGCAGACGGTATGGCCACCGAATTCGAATTCGTCACCATCCTCCACCGACCGGTCTAACCCTGGTATGGCAACGGCCTCGTTGATAGGGCCGATGATCTCCAGCTCGAAACGCCCCTTAAGCCCGAGATTGCCTTCGACATGATCAGTATGATGATGGGTGGTCAGGATATGGGTCAAAGTCCAGCCGCGCCTTGAAAGTGCATCGAGGATCGGCTGTTCCTCCGGAGCATCGATCGATGCCGTCAGACCTGTTTCGGGGTCGTGCACCAGCACGCCGTAATTGTCGCTGCGGCATTGAAAGACTTCGATCTCCAGCGGCTTCATGATGCTGTCCCCGTTGCAAAGATGGCGCCGCCGGTGAATGTAGACGCTCCGGCTATGATGTCCAACCGCTCTCTGCTAGCATTTTTGTGATGCATACAGATATCGTCGATCTCCGTGAGTTCTACCATTCCCAGCTGGGCCGCCTTGCGGAGCAGTCCATCAGCTTCGCGCTCTCCTCTCTCTGGGCGCGGCTTCCAGAGGAGCGGCTGGTGGGTCTGGGCTATGCGGTTCCCTATCTCGACCGCTTCCGGGCCGATACCGAGCGCACCTTCGCCTTCATGCCTGCCGGGCAAGGTGCCGTTAACTGGCCATCCGGCGAACTCTCGGCAACGGCGCTCGTCTTCGATGAAGAACTGCCGCTGCCAGACGCTTCGATCGATCGCGTTCTGATGGTGCACTCTCTCGAATTCGCCGAGAATCCGCGCGAGACATTGAAGGAATTGTGGCGCATTCTCGCCCCCGGCGGGCGGCTCATCATCGTTGTGCCCAATCGGCGTGGCGTCTGGGCCCGAATGGAGCACACGCCTTTCGGTTCGGGCCGGCCCTATTCGCGCCGGCAGTTGAGCCTGCTGCTTCGGGAGACGAACTTCACGCCTGCCGCGAGCGCCGAGGCACTGTTCTTTCCCCCGTCGCGAATACGAACAGTGCTGCGGTTCCGGAACGTGATCGAGCGGATGGGCCGTCGCTTCTGGCCGGTCTTTTCCGGCGTCATCATCGTCGAGGCGCAGAAGCGCCTATACCAAGGGCTGCCAGTGGCTGCGCGGGCCTCCCGGCGCGTCTTCGTTCCGGTACTCGCGCCGCAGGGCGTGCCGACCACACGGGATGCCGCAGATGGCTGCGGGGCGGTGGCCTGACCCTCGACAAAGGCCGGTTTCGGCTTTAATGCGACAGCATTATCCGCCGGTTCCGGTACCCTTCAGAAGGTCGTTCTCATGAGCATCGTCGTCAACGAGCCTGTTCCCCGTCCTGGCATCCTGGACATTGCCGCCTATGTGCCGGGCAAGGAACATGCTCCGGGCGTCGCACGCGTCTTCAAGCTTTCCTCGAACGAAACTCCTCTTGGGGCCAGCCCAAAGGCGATTGAAGCGTTCAAGGGTGCGGCGGACCATCTGGAAATTTACCCTGACGGCCAGGCAACCGAACTCCGGCAGGCCATCGCCGCCGTGCACGGACTCAACGCGGCCAACATCCTCTGCGGCAACGGTTCGGACGAACTGCTTGGCCTCCTTTGTCACGTCTACTTGGGGGGCGGCGACGAAGGCATCATCACCGAGCACGGCTTCCTCGTCTACAAGATCCAGATCATGGCGGCGGGTGCTACGCCGGTCGTCGTCAAGGAGAAGGAGTGCCGCGTCGATGTCGATGCGATCCTGGCCGCCGTCACGGAGAGGACGAAGATCGTCTTCATCGCCAATCCCGGCAATCCGACCGGAACCTATGTGCCGGTGTCGGAAATCCGACGCCTCCAGGCCGGGCTGCCGAAGAACGTCGTTCTGGTGCTCGACGCGGCCTATGCGGAATATGTCCGCCGCAACGATTACGAGGCCGGGCTTGAACTCGTCTCCGGCAGCCGCAACGTGGTGATGACGCGCACCTTCTCCAAGGCCTATGGCCTGGCTGCTCTCC
Organism: Pseudorhizobium flavum; assembly: GCF_902502825.2. The sequence continues at coordinate 3,336,896 of NZ_LR723670.1, read as the reverse complement.
GTATCGGCTGGATGTATGCTCCCGCGGCCATCATCGACGCGCTGAACCGGGTGCGTGGCCCATTCAATATGAACGCTCCGGCGATTGCCGCCGGTGCCGCCGCCATCCGCGACCAGGGCTTCATCGAAAAGGCGGTCGAGCACAACAACCTCTGGCTCGGCAAGCTGGCGCACGCTTTCGAGGCGATCGGCCTCACGGTCACGCCTTCGGTCACCAACTTTCTTCTTATCCATTTCCCCGATATCGACGGCAAGCGGGCTGAGGATGCCGACGCCTTTCTCACCAGCCGTGGCTATATCCTGAGGGCGGTAAAGGGCTACGGATTCCCGAACGCGCTGCGCATGACGGTCGGATCGGAAGAGGCGAACCGCGGCGTCATCGAGACCCTTGGCGAATTCATGGGTCGCAGCGCATGACGGACGGGCGCTTCGACCGGATCGCGCTGATCGGCATCGGCCTTATCGGCTCTTCGATCGCCCGCGACGTCAAGGAGCTAGGGCTGGCGAAGGAGGTCGTCATCTCGACACGCAGCCCGGAGACGCTGCGGCGGGCCGAGGAACTAGGGCTTGGAACAGCCTACGTAGCTTCAGCGGCAGAGGCGGTGCGTGGCGCCGATCTGGTAGTCGTGTCCGTTCCGGTGGGTGCCTCGGAAGAGGTGGCGAGGCAGATCTCCCCCAACCTGAAGGCTGGAGCGATCGTCACTGATGTCGGCTCGACCAAGGCTTCGGTCATCGCTCAGATGGCCCCGCACATGCCGCAAGGCGTTCACTTCATTCCGGGCCACCCGTTGGCAGGAACGGAGAAGTCCGGTCCGGATGCCGGCTTTGCGGGCCTCTTTCGCGGCCGCTGGTGCATCTTCACGCCCTTGCCGGACACCGACCCGCAGGCATTGGAGAAGCTCAAGGCCTTCTGGACCGCGCTCGGGTCGCGGATCGACGAGATGGATCCCCAGCACCATGACAAGGTGCTCGCCATCGTCTCGCACCTGCCGCATATCATCGCTTACAATATTGTCGGTACGGCGGATGACCTCGAAACGGTTACGGAATCGGAAGTCATCAAGTATTCAGCGTCCGGTTTTCGCGATTTCACGCGTCTTGCGGCCTCCGACCCCACCATGTGGCGCGACGTCTGCCTTCACAACAAGGATGCGATCCTGGAAATGCTGGCGCGGTTTTCGGAAGACCTTGCCTATCTGCAGCGGGCGATCCGCTGGGGCGAGGGCGACAAACTGTTCGACCTCTTCACCCGGACGCGCGCCGTACGCCGCTCAATCGTCGAGGCCGGCCAGGACGTGGATGCTCCAGACTTTGGACGCCATGCGCTGGACGCTAAGAAATAGCGTCAGATCGGCGGGATCTCGCCGATTGGAATAAAACCGCCCGCCAGCACCTTGCCGCGCTCGATCGTCAGATCGATCGATGCGCTCTGGCTACCTCCGGTCAAGGCCGACAGCATGCCGGAAACGGTCCTCAGGACAGGCTCGATATCCGGGAACGCTGCTGCAACACTGTCGCGCCACGCGTCGATCTGCTCCACCTGCACCTTCAATCGACCCGACAGATAGCCGTCTCCATCAATGGAGAAGGGGCCTGTCACGGTGACGAGCCGTCCTTCGCCTAGATCGACGGCCAGCCTGCGCATCTCGCCTTCCGTGCCATAGAGGGCAAGGCCGTTCGGGTCCGTGCCATCCACCATGTCGGCACGTCCGACAAGCGTCACGTCGACCACGGCAGATCCTGCCGGCAACGATACGTCTGCCAATCCCTCTCCCGTTGCCCTGACATTCTGGAGGCTGAGTGCCGCGTCCAGATCGTTGCCATTCTGGCGCAGATGGACCTCCGTCCTGTCTGCTGCAACGTTCAGCGCTTGTCCCGCGGCAGTGGAGACGAGGCTCGTGGCCACCTGCTGTATCACCGTCGAGCTGCGCTCTAACCGGCCATCCTTCGCCACCAGGCTCGATTGCAGGTTTTTCCAGTTCGATGACACGGACAGACCGTGGCTTGTCCTTATTTCCGCGGGTCCATCGACTTCCCAGACGATATGGCCTGGGTTGTAGACCTGCGCAGCGGAACGAAGCGCGCCGAGCGTCGCCGAAATGCCGTGGGTGTGATCGTCGAGGTTGACGCGGGAGCAGAACAGACCGATCCGGAACGGATAGCCCCGATAGGATGCATCCAGGCACTCGACGGTTACTCCATCAGCCTCTTTGCTGCCCAGTAGCGCAAGCGTTCGCTCCTTCAGGGCCGATGCCGCATAGAACCAGCCGCCGGTGTAGATGGCGATGACCAGAACGATCAAGAGCGCGAGAAGCCAAACTTTCCTGGCGATAGCGGATCGGCTTGACGCTGCCATGATGTTCTCCCAAAGGTGGCCGGATGTAGCGCGAACGACGCTGACGGGAACGCATGGCGCCGGATATGGACGAATTTTGGGTGTTTGGCTACGGGTCGCTCATGTGGAACCCGGGCTTCTCCTTCGAGGAGAAGGCGGAGGCGCATATCTTCGGTTACCGCCGCTCGCTTTGCGTCCGCTCCCATGTTCATCGGGGCACGCCGGAGCGACCGGGTCTGGTCCTGGGGCTGGACCGAGGCGGGTCCTGCCGCGGCATGGCATTCCGTGTCCGGAGCGAGGAACGCGCCGAGGTGCTCGCCTACCTGCGCGCCCGGGAATTGGTCACGCATGTCTACAAGGAGCGTTTTCTGCCTGCGGTGCTGGGGGACCGGCGCCAGGTTCGGGCACTGGGATATGTCGTGGACCGACAGCACGCTCAGTATGCCGGGGTACTGGACGCGCGGGAGGCTGCCGAGATCGTCCGCAGCGCCGTCGGCAAGTCCGGCCCCAACCCCGCCTATGTCCTCAACACGGTCTCCCACCTCCGCGAGATGGGAATTCGCGACCACTGGCTGGAAGGCGTGAGCAGGCTGGTCGATCTGGACTAGCGGCAGCCGCCGGCTCTAAGCCGGGGTCGCGTTCGCCTGCTCCTGCCGCAGTTCCGCGAGGCGCTTCGCGGCGGTCGGCGGTAGCTTGAGGTGCGGATTGGCTTCCACTGTTTCCACGAGGAGTTCGTCGCTTGCCTTCTCCAGCCGGTCGATCAGCGTCTGGTAGAATGTGTCGGGGTCGAGACCGGGCTCGATTGCCGGAAGAATGCGCACCTTGAAATGACCTGGAAAGCGGACCGATCGGCGGCGCGGCCAGAATAACCCCGGATGCATGGCGATCGGCACCACCGGAACCTGAATGTCGCGATAGATGCGCGCGATTCCGTATCGATATTGCGGCTCGGCGCCCGGCGGACGGCGCGTTCCCTCGGGGTAGATGATGAGTTGGCGCCCGTTGTTCATCTCCTGTTTCGTGCGCTCCATCACGCCCACCATCACCTTGCCACGGGCGCCGCGGTTGACCGGGATCATCCGCTGCTTCATCACGTACCAGCCGAAGAGCGGGATCCACAGCAGTTCGCGCTTGAGGATGTAGACCGGGTCCTTCTGCCAGGGGAGGAGCGCGAAGGTGTCCCAGAAAGACTGGTGCTTGGGCGCGAAAATGCAACCGCCTTCCGGAATATTCTCCAGCCCCTCGATCTCGAAGGTTGTGCCGACGATCTTCTCCATCAGCCAGTGATTGGAGAGTGCCCAGTTCTTGGGGATCCGGAACGCCTTCTTGCGCGGCAGGGCGAAGTAGACCGGCGTCAGGACGATCATCTGAAGGATGAGGTTGGCATAGAATGCCATGTTGAACAGGATGGAGCGAACCATCAGCATGCAGGATTTCCTCGTGGACCAAGGCTGCCTACACGAGAACGGCCAGCAGCAAAAGCGGCCAGATGCAAGTATGGAAGGCGGGCTGGGCTCAGAGCGTTGCCTTGAAACCTGACGCTTCCGATTTCTCTCCGGTACGCAGGCCGGTGCGGTGGCCGAGCCCGACCCAGTCCCGCACGTTCGCCGCGAGGACCTTCACATATTCCTGCATCATGGTGCGGACCACGTCCGGCTCAGCGAACCAGGCCTTGCGGGTCAGGTCGGAATTCACCACCGGATAAGGGATAAAATCAGTTACCGGATCGGCCCGGCGCAGTTCGTGAAGGCTACGGGGCATGTGATAGTTCTGGGTGACCACCAGTACGGTGGCGAAGCCGTTGTCATTAATCCAGCGTGATATCTCGTTGGCATTGCCGATCGTGTCGATCGCGTCATAGCCGATGTCGACGCAGCACGAGAAGAGGTCGGGTGGGGTCTGCGTCATCTTCTGGATCTGTGCCGGGCTGGTGGAAGGGTGCGCGCCCGAGATCAGCAGCCGTTTTCCCGCTCCGTCACGCAACAGGCCCATGGCCTGGTCGATGCGCTGATAGCCACCCGTCAGCACCACTATCGCGTCGGCCTTCACTCCCTCCGGTGGCTGTAACGAAGCGACCGAGTCAGCGAACCAGAGGAAGCCGCCCAGGATCGTTGCGATCACCATCAGAGAACCCGTGATGATCCAGCGCGCAACCCGCCTCAGCCTGCTGCTCCGGGAAAAGAGCTGCGTGGCAACACGTCTGCGCGGACTGTCAGGCAGGCGTTCCCCCTTTGATGGACGAGTCGTGCTCATGCGAAAGTGAATAGACCGAGTCCCACGTCATGAACAGGGTTTTGTCTCCAGCCTCTGCCCATCCGTCACGACGCGGGAAGGCCGTCGGATCTCGCCGGATCCGAGCGTATGAGGTCGATTTCGTCGATCGTGCGCATCACCGTCAGGCGTGCTGTCAGTGTCGTCAGGAGGGCGATGACGACCATTGTCGCAAGGATGCCCAGATAGCCGCTCCATCCAAGCGAGAACGTTCCGAACAGGGCCATCGTCTGGTCGCTTTCGGGGGTCGCGCGGGCATTGGTCTGCCAGATCCCCAAGGTGGCAAACAGGACTGCTGCCAGTGCGCTCCCGGCGGCCGATCCCTTCAGGCTGATCTTGAGGAAATGCTTCTGGAATTCCCGCGCCACGAAGCCGCCTTCGGCTCCGACGAAATGAAGGACCTCGACGATGTGGCGATTGCCCGCGATCACGCCGCGGGTGGCAAAGATCACGGTCAGGACCATTGCCGTGAAGACAAGGACCAGGACGCCGGTTCCAATCATCACCGTAGTGCTCGCCATGGAGACGAGTCGGTCGACCCATGTGCGGTGATCGTCGAGAAAGGCCTCAGGGAGTTCCTGCGCCAGCAATTCCCGCATCTCTCCAAAATCGGGCGGGTTCTCTTCGTCGATGGTGATGACGACCAATCGCGGAACCGGCAGTTCCTTGAGATCGAGCCCGGCACCGAGCCAAGGCTCCAGAAGTCGCGCCGTTGCGCCATCGTCCAGTATTGTTCCCGCCTCGGTGCCGACAAAGCCGAGTGCAAGATCCTTGGCTTTCTGCAGGGCCGCATCCATGTCCAGCCCTTCAGCGGGCTTGATCTGGATGGTGATCTCCCGGGAGATCTGGCTTTGCCAGCCTGCGGCGGTCGCCCGAACCATGCTGACGGCGCCGAAGGTAAGGCAGGCGAGGAAGGCCATGATCGCGATGACGACAATTAGCGCATTGCCCTGAATATTGGAGGGGGGCAGGATGGGGGCCGTCGGGCGGACACGCATCGTCGCACGCTGCTGCGTCGGTCTTTGTGCCGGATGGGATCGCGTCATCTCATTCATAGATGTCGAGCTGCCCTTCCGTCAGGATCATGCGACGCGCATCAACCTGATCCATCAGCGCGAGGTCATGGGTTGCGATCACGACAGCGGTGCCCAGCCGGTTGAGTTCGAGGAAGAGCGAGAGAAGCCGCTTGGCCATGGGCGGATCGACGTTGCCCGTCGGCTCGTCGGCCAGCAGGATTTCAGGACGATCGATCAGGGCGCGGGCGATCGCCGCGCGCTGCTTCTCTCCCCCGGACAGGACGGGTGGCAGGACGTTGATACGCTCCCCTAGACCCACCCATTTGAGGAGTTCGATGACGTCGTTGCGATAGCTGGCTTCCTGCTTGCCCCGCACGCGCAACGGAAGTGCGACGTTCTCGTAGGTGGTCAGGTGGTCGAGCAGGCGGAAATCCTGGAACACGATGCCGACGCGCCGGCGCAGCATCGGCAACTCGTTGCGGGGTATCTGCGACAGGTCGCGGCCGAACATGCGGATCAGGCCGCGGGTCGGCTGCAGCGACATGAAGAGCAGTCGCAGAAGTGTCGTCTTCCCGGCGCCCGACGGCCCGGTGAGGAACTGGAACGACCTCTTCGGGATATCGAAGGTCATGTCCCGAAGAATCTCCGGGCCCATCCCGTAACGGAGGCCGACGTTCTCGAAATGAATCAAAAGGAAACCCAGGTCCCGTGTTGCGCCGCCCTTGCAACCAAGGTCATGCGATCTTCTATCGCCACCGGATTAGGTCGTTTTGAGGGCCGCTTTTGCGAAGCATTAACCATTTGAATTTACGACTGGGTAGGATTCGATTCAATGCCAAGTTTTCCCATGTGGGTGAACGCGGCACTCAGGGCCCCGGCAGGCCGGAGTCCGGAAAGGCGAGCGATGACGGTCATCGATATCCTGCCCCCCGAACCGAGATCGGCCCGCAGACGGTTCAGCCATGGCGCCACCGGCAATGTAGCGGATGCGAGCTTTGTAACGGTTCCTGCGGCATCGAGCCGATCCGGTCCCGTAGCCGAACGTCCGACCCCGCCTCGTCCTCGTTCCACCCGTCACGTCGCCGCCCAGGAGAAGCCGTCTGCCGGAGCCGTCCTGGCGTGGGTAGAGCGTGGGCTCATGAATCTCTCTGCCGATGTGTTCGCAGCGATCGTTGCGGCTCTATGCGTTGCAGTGTTCGGTTTGGCTGGTGGATTTGCCCTGTTCGTGAGCGAGTCCGCGCCAGCAGAGCCGCCAGGCCTTGACCTGACGCACGTGAACCTCACGCCCCAGGATGCGAACGGCATGTCGCTTCTCCTGATTACAGGGATCGTCAAGAACAACAGTGACGTGCCGCTCGAGGCGCTGCCGATCCGCGCAGACCTGGTCTCGGGTGATGCCACGGTTGCCAGCACCGTCATCCAGCCACCCGTCGCAGCGATCGAGGGCGGCGAGAGCCACGGCTTCTCTGCACGCATTCCGCATCCTGGTGGAAAAATGCCGGAACTGCGGCTTTCCTTTGCATCGGCGGGTGCCTCGGCGCCATGATTATGCTATCGGCGGCCTTCTGAACCAGTCAGGAGAGCCCCATGCCCGTCGTTCGCGGCAAGATCATTGAGCCGCTCTACACCGCGGAAGCCATCGCCGAACGCAATCGTTCGATTGCCGCGGAGATCGCCAAGGGTCCTACCAAGGACCTGCTCGTCATCGCGATCCTGAAGGGCTCCTTCATCTTCGCCGCCGATCTGATCCGTGCGCTGCACGATGTCGGTCTGGCGCCGGAAGTGGAGTTCATCACGCTCTCGAGCTATGGAGCGGGTACGGTCTCGCAGGGCGTGCGCATCGTGAAGGACATCGACAGCGACGTGAAGGACCGCGACGTCCTGCTGATCGACGATATCCTCGAGTCCGGGCGCACGCTGCTGTTTGCCAAGCAGATGCTGTACGAGCGCGGCGCCAGGAATGTCTCGATCGCGGTGCTCCTGGACAAGAGCGTAAAGCGCAAGGAAGAGCTGGAGGCGGATTACGTCGGCTTCGAATGCCCGGATTATTTCGTGGTGGGCTACGGGATGGACGTCGCCTACGCCTTCCGCGAACTTCCCTTCGTGGGCGTGGTTACCGGAGACGCCCTCGGCGAGAGTTAGCCGTCAGCGATCCGCATATCGTTAACCATCTCGGGAGTGCTGGAGGAGGCTGTTTACTCCTCGAAAAGGAAAGTCTGGTGATTTGCTCCCGTAATGAGACAGAATGGGGGACGTCGAGCGCCATGGCCAAGATCCTGATAACCGAGGATGAGGATTCCCTGCGCATGTTCGTTGCGCGAGCCCTTCGTCTCGACGGGCACGAAACCCATGAGGCGGGCGACGGCGCAGAAGGGCTGGAAAAGCTCGGGGAGACCGAATTCGACCTCTTGCTGTCCGACATCCGCATGCCCGTGATGGATGGTATCGAACTTGTCCATCAGGCGGCGTCGCGTCACCCTGGTCTCAAGATCCTTCTCATGACCGGTTATGCAGAACAGCGGGAGCGCGCCGACGATCTCGCCGAGAAGATAATCGATGTTGTCCAGAAGCCCTTCGCCCTTCCGGAAATCCGGCGGGCCGTGGCGCGCGCACTATCCGAGCAGCCACAGGCGGCCTGACGGGCTAGCGTATTTCCAGCAAACGCTCCAGGTAACGGCGCTCGATCTCACCCGCTGACGGTGCCGGGAACTGTTCCTGGATCGCGGTGCCCAGTTTTTCGCGAATGGCCTCCAGGATCCGCCGCGCCTGCTGCACGTCGATCTCGTTTGGCACCTTCACCTGATCGCCGAAGTCGGGACCCTGGGTGGCGCGTGGGCGTCCCAGCGGATCCCGGCCGTTCTGGTTGCCCTGCGAGACCTCGCCGGCGCCTTCACCCTGACCTTGGCCCTGTCCCTGCTGCATGGCCTGCATCATCTGCTGCATCATATCCTGGGCGCCCTGACGCAGGGCGTTGAGGGCATTGCCCTGGCCCTGAACGGCCTGCTCGCCTTCGCCCTGGCCGAGGGCCTCGCCGGCATTGCCCATTTCGCGCTCCGCCTCTCCGAAGCCCTGGCCCGGCTGCATGCCGAGCTCCTTGAGACCCTGCTGCAGTTCCTGGAGCTGCTTGCCGAGGCCTTCCTGCTGGGCTTGCAGATTCCTCAGCGCTTCCCGCAGCTGTTCAGCGGTCATCTGGTCGGTGGGCGATCCTTGTTGTCCCTGCTGCTGCTCGTAGGGCTGTTCTCCCTGCTGCCCGGGATCGCCGCGCTGCATGCGGTCCCGCAAGGCCTGCTCTAGCTGAAAGGTCTGGTCCATCAACCGCTGCTGTTCCTGCATGATCTCGCCGAGCTTGTCGATCTGCTGGCGCATCTGGCTGTTCTGCTGTTGCCCCTGCTGGCCTTGCTGCATGCGACCGGCCTGCAGGTTGTTCATCATCTGCTGCAATTGCGAGAGCATTTGTTGGGCCGCATCACGGTTGCCAGAACGGGCCAGATTCTCGATCTGGTCCAGCATGTTCTGCAGGTCGCGCTGGCGCAGCATGTTCTGGGCTTGCATGTCCTGGGGCGCGCGCGGGCTGTTCTGCAGGCGCTGGGCGAGCTCTGACATGAATTCCTGCATGGCTTGGCGGAGCTCGTCCATGAGCCTGGCGATCTCTTCGTCGCTGGCGCCGTTCTTCAAGGCCTCGTTCAGGGCATTCTGGGCATCGCGAAGGCGTCGCTCAGCCGTGGAAAGATCGCCGTCCTCGATACCGAGTGCGATGTCCCAGAGGTAGTCGGCCGTCTCCTTCAACTGTTCCTCGTCGCGCGCAAGCTCCATGCGTCCATGCGCCGAACGCAGAAGCAGGAAGTGCGACAGGTTCGGGATGGTCTCATCCGGTCGCAGCGTCAGCGCCTCGTTGAGTTCGAGCGCCCGCGGCACCTGCCTGCTGTCCAGGGAGAAAACCTGCCGCTGTTCGACGACCGCCGCCGCCAGCGGCTCCGAGAACGGCCGGGCGGGCAGCACCATTTCGTAAGGCTGGCTCCGTCCCGTCTGACCTGCCCCGTCCGTAGCCAGCAATGTGATCCTCACCCGCTTTCCGGAAAGCGGGTGCTCGGTCAGGTCACGGCTTGTCAAACCCTTAACCTCGTCCGAGCTACGTCGCGGCAGGTCGAGCGGGAAGGTCGGGAGTGGGTAAAGGGGAGTGGCGTCCGCTTCCGGTGCGTCCACCGGCTCGATCAGTGCCTGCGCTTCGCGAATGCCGTAATCGTCCTTGCCCTTGAAGGATATCTCCAGCGCGCCGTTCACGGCGCGACGCGGCTGCTTGTCGAAAGCGATCTCCGGTGGCTGGTCGGGGATGACGTCAAAGGTCCAGGTCTGCCCATTGATAGCGAGTTCACCGCTGCCATCGAGCGTCATCAGATAGGTGCGCCTTTGCGGAAGCTGGCTGCTCGGTTGGCCGGCGGCTCGAGCGTCTTGCTGCTGCTGTGCCTCGTCCGTTGCCTTCTCCCTCGCGGCGGCGATCTCTTCGCTCACCAGAGCGACGGGTTCCGCTTGTGAGGTAGGTGTGTAGGTCACGACCTCCTGGCCGTCTCCACCGGTCAGGCGGACGGTCAGTTGCGAGTGCTGTGGCAGCGACAGGCCGGTCGTTGAGCCGTCAGCCCCGCCCGTCAGGAAGATTGGCGCACGTCCAGTATAGGAGGGTGGAGTCAACCACGCATCGATCCGCAGGTCGGGAGCAGAGTCGGCTGGCGCAGAGGCTGGCCGAAAGGCGTCCCCGATCGTTCCTGCTCCGTTAGAGAAGGAGAAGCCGAATGCGGCGACCAGCAGGAGGGCGGGGACGGCGCGCAAGGCATGGCGGTCGTGACGCGCGATGTCGGGCTGTGGCAGGCCCGCATCGAGAGCTGCGATCCGTTCCGCCATGCGAATCTGGTGCTCCTTCCACAGCGCGCGCGCGAAGGGGGTGTCGTGGGACAGCGCATCATCCTGAACGGCGACCGGCTGGTGGGGCAGGTGGTTTCGCTCCTCGAGCAGGCGGTCGGCATCCGCGGATGCGGGCCAGCGAAGCCGAGCGATCGGCAGCAGCGTAGCCGCAAACCCGACGCCGAAGGCGATCAGCAGCGCCCAGCGGACCATATCCGGCATGAGGCGGAAAAGGCCGAACCATGCGAAGGCGAGGAAGAGCGCTGCGACACCCAGCATGGGCAGGAGGCGCGGCATCAGGCGTTCGACGAAGAGCACGGAGCGAGCGAGGGAGCGCTTCCAGGCCACTCGCCGGGCAAGTCCGGGAAGGGCGTCGAAGGCACCTTTGCGGATATTGCGCATGTCATCCGTCTCCTGTGGCGGCGCAAGATGCGGGCGTGCCGAGAGCGACGCTGCCTTCGAACCAAGATAGCGATCTTTATGGCGAAGACGAGAGCGGTCCTGCGGCGAGCGGCAGAAATCCGTCCGCTTCCTGCAATTGTGAACAGGACGAGATAAGGTTCAGGCGAGCCAGCCGGGTACCGAGTCCAAGCCGATCAGGTCTTCGTAGCTTCCGCGCGGACGTATCACGTGGAAGTCGCTGCCCCTGACCAGCACCTCCGGAACCAGAAGCCGTGAATTATAGGTGCCCGCTTGCACGGCGCCATAGGCCCCGGCGGAGCCTACGGCAATCAAGTCCCCGGGCTTCGGCGCCGCCATCTCCCGATCAAGCGCAAGATAGTCACCCGTCTCGCAGACGGGTCCGACAATATCGCCTCTGATTCGTGGCGCGCTGGCCGCGGCCGAAATCACCGGGCGTATCTCGTGATAGGCGTCGTAAAGCGTCGGGCGGATGAGATCGTTCATGGCGCCGTCGACGATGACGAAGGCCTTTTCGCCGCCATCCTTGATGTAGATGACCTCGGTCACGAGGATGCCGGCATTGCCGACAATGAGCCGGCCGGGCTCGGTGACGATCTTGCAGTCCAGCGAACGCAGCTGTCGCTTCACCGTCTCGGCATAGGCGTCGGGAAGCGGCGGTGGATCATTGTCATCCTTGTAGGGGATGCCCAGGCCGCCGCCGATATCGACATGGTCGATCCTGTGGCCGTTGGCGCGTAGTGTATCCACAAGTTCGCGCAGCAGCCGGAAGGCATCCTCGAAGGGCTGCAGATCGGTGATCTGGCTGCCGATATGCATGTCGATGCCGGTGACGTCTATTCCCGGCAACTGGGCCGCATGCGCATAGACGGCGCGGGCGCGCTCATAGGAAATCCCGAACTTGTTTTCCTTCTTGCCCGTGGAAATCTTCGCATGGGTGCGCGCGTCGACATCGGGGTTGATGCGGAAGGAGACATGGGCGCGGGTACCTTTACGCTGCGCCCGCTGGTTCAAGACTTCGAGTTCCGGCTCGGATTCGACATTGAAGCAGTAGATGCCTGCCTCGAGTGCCAGATCCATTTCCGCCGCGGTCTTGCCGACGCCGGAGAACATGATGCGGCTTGCGGGGATGCCGGCCGCCAGCGCCCGGCGCAGTTCACCTCCGGACACGACGTCAACCCCGGCTCCGAGGCGCGCGAGCGTCTTCAGCACCGCCTGGTTGGAATTCGCCTTCATCGCGTAGCAGACCATCGCGTCGACATCCGCGAACGCCTTGGCGAAGACGGTGTAGTGGCGCTCCAGGGTTGCGGTGGAGTACACGTAGAAGGGGGTACCGACCGCTTTGGCAATCTCGGGAATCGGCACATTCTCGGCGTGCAACACGCCATCGATGTAGTGAAAATGGTTCACGGCTTGTTTCGCTCAGAGCAAGGGATCGAGCAGGAAGCGCTTCTCGGGAACCGGCTCCGGCTTGCGGTCGTCTCCCGTCTTGCGGATGTTCTGCTGCTCGACAGGAGTGCTGGGCCGGTCGAGATCACCTTTGCGGCCGCATCCGGAAAGGACGATGCCGGCCACCGCCAGCGTCAGGGCGATGCCGCCGAATTTTTGCACGAGCTTCGACATTCCGTTTCCTTCATCAACCAGCCTGCGCTGGTGTCATAGCGGAGTTCCTGCCGCTTGTGCAGTCACTCCGCGGTCATTTCGATGGCTAGTTGCGGGCGCGCCACCAGGCAATCTGCTTGCGCACTTCCGACGGGGCGGTGCCACCGAAACTGGTGCGGCTTGCGACTGACGCATCGACCGACAGGACATCAAAGACCTTGTCGGTGATGGCATCATGGATGCCCTGGAGTTCCGCCAGCGAAAGTTCCGCGAGATCGCAGCCCTTCTGCTCGGCAAGCGCAACGGCCCGGCCGGTCACGTGGTGGGCGTCGCGGAACGGCAGGCCCGCCTCGCGCACCAGCCAGTCGGCGAGGTCGGTGGCGGTCGAGTAGCCCGATCCGGCTGCAGCGCGCATGCGGTCGGCGCGGATGGTCATGTCGCGCACCATCCCGGTCATCGCGGCAATCGCGAGTTCCAGGTTTTCCGCGGCATCGAAGACCTGTTCCTTGTCTTCCTGCATGTCCTTGGAGTAGGCGAGCGGCAGGCCCTTCATGACGGTCAGCAGTGCGACGAGCGAACCGTTGATGCGCCCCGTCTTGGCGCGGACCAATTCGGCCGCATCCGGGTTCTTCTTCTGCGGCATGATGGAGGAGCCGGTCGAAAAGGCGTCCGACAGGCGGATGAAGCCGAACTGCGGCGTCGACCAGATGACGATCTCTTCCGCAAGCCGCGACAGGTGCATGGCGCAGATTGCGGCAACCGACAGGAATTCCAGCGCAAAATCGCGGTCGGACACGGTGTCGATGGAGTTGCGGGTGGGCTCGCGGAAGCCAAGCGCTTCAGCCGTCATGTGCCGGTCGATCGGGAAACCCGTGCCGGCGAGTGCGGCGGCGCCGATCGGGCTTTCGTCCAGGTGTTCGATGGCGTGGCGTACCCGCTGCCGGTCGCGGCCGAACATTTCGACATAGGCCATGCAATGATGGCCGAAGGTCACCGGCTGCGCCGTCTGCAGGTGGGTGAAGCCGGGCATAACGGTATCGGCGTGTTCTTCGGCGCGGTCGAGAAAGGCTGCGATCAGGCCGGTCAGCATGCGTTCGGTCTTGCTCAGTTCTTCCTTCACCCAGAGACGAAAGTCGAGCGCGACCTGGTCGTTACGGGAGCGCGCCGTGTGGAGCCGTCCGGCGGCTGAGCCGATCAGCGCGGCAAGCCGTGCCTCCACGTTCATGTGGATGTCTTCGAGCTTGCGCGAGAACTCGAACTGGCCGCTCTCGATCTCTGACAGGATCGTGTTCAGCCCCTCGACAATCTTGTCTTTATCTTCGCCGGAAATGATGCCTTTTGCAGCAAGCATGGTCGCATGCGCCATTGAGCCGCGGATGTCCTGGGCGTAGAGCTTCTTGTCGAAGCCGATGGAGGCATTTATCTCCTCCATGATCGCATCCGGGCCGGAGGCGAAGCGACCGCCCCACATCTGGTTGGAGGATACAGCGTCCTTCGTGCCGTCAGCCATGATGCATACGTCCTGGAGTGCTAGATGACGAACAAGAGACCGCTTGGCCTTCCCTCCGCCAGATTGATCGTGATTGCCGCCGTGGCCGGACTGGTTGCCGGCGCCGTGGCGGTATACGTGACGAACACCGGGTCTGGCAATGGCGAGGTCGCCGCCGACGCTGGCGCGTGCGAGGGCACGGTGGAACTTGCCCGGACGGTCGACGAGTTCGCGCGGGGTGAGGTTGCCGCCATGGCCGCCGCCACATCGCCGCGGCGGATCGACCTTTCGTTCAAGGGGCCTGAGGGGCAGGACCTGAAGACGACCGATTTTGCAGGCAAGACCGTGCTGCTCAATCTCTGGGCGACGTGGTGCGGCCCGTGCAGGGAGGAGATGCCGGCGCTGAACAATCTACAGAAGGAGATGGGTGGGGAAGACTTCGAGGTCGTCGCCGTCAACATCGACACTGGCTCGGACGAGAAGCCGAAGGCCTTCCTGGCGGAGACCGGCGTGGATGCACTCGGCTATTACCGCGACAGTACGATGGGCGTCTTCAATACGATGAAGAAGGAAGGGCTTGCCTTCGGTCTCCCGGTCACGCTGATCCTCGACCGGAAGGGCTGCCTCGTCTCCGCCATGAACGGCCCTGCAGTCTGGGACAGCACAGACGCCAAGGCATTGATCACGGCCGCAAAGGGTTCCTGACGCCTCAGCGCGTCGGGACCGGCGTTTCGCCGCGGTAGTCATAGAAGCCGCGGCCGGATTTGCGGCCAAGCCAACCCGCTTCCACATACTTTACCAGTAGCGGGCAAGGGCGGTACTTGGAATCCGCCAGACCGTCGTGCAGCACCTGCATGATCGACAGGCAGGTGTCGAGTCCGATGAAGTCGGCCAACTGCAACGGTCCCATCGGGTGGTTTGCACCGAGCTTCATGGCCGTGTCGATGGCCTCGACCGAGCCGACGCCTTCATAGAGGGTGTAGATCGCCTCATTGATCATCGGCAGCAGGATGCGGTTGACGATGAAGGCCGGAAAATCCTCGGCAACCGTGATCGTCTTGTCGAGCGTCGAGACGAATTCCCTCGCGGTGGCGAAGGTCGCTTCTTCGGTCGCGATGCCGCGAACCAGTTCCACCAGTTTCATGACCGGCACCGGGTTCATGAAATGGATGCCCATAAAGCGTTCCGGGCGGTCGGTCGCAGAAGCGAGGCGGGTGATGGACAGGGACGATGTGTTGGTGGCGAGCAGCGCCTCCGGCTTCAGGATCGGGCAAATCTGCGCGTAGATCTTGCGCTTGACGCTCTCATCCTCGGTGGCCGCCTCGATCACGAGGTCCATTGGCGCCAGGTCGTTGAGATCGGCCGAGCCGCTGATGCGTGACAGCGCCGCCTTGCGATCCTCGTCGGACAGCTTGCCGTTCGTGACCTGCCGGGCAAGGTTGCCGTTGATGGTTGCCAAGCCTGCCTCGATGCGGTCCTGCGAGAGGTCGTAGATGTGCACCTTGTAGCCCGCAATGGCAGCGACATGGGCGATGCCGCATCCCATCTGCCCTGCCCCGATCACACCGACGTTCTGAATACTAGCCAAACCCATGGACCTGCTCCCGAGGCGTCCGGCGGCGCCTGCTCTGATGCCGGCCCTTGGACGGGCCGGCCTGTCTTATCTTGGCCGACTGATGTCAGTTCTAGCGTTTTTCGCAGGTGCGAAGCAACGACTAAAGCGACTTCTGGAGTTCCGGCAGAAGTTCGAACAGATCACCGACGAGACCGTAGTCGGCGACCTGGAAGATCGGCGCCTCCTCGTCCTTGTTGATGGCGACGATGACCTTGGAATCCTTCATGCCGGCGAGGTGCTGGATCGCTCCGGAAATGCCGGCGGCGATGTAGAGGTCCGGTGCCACGACCTTGCCCGTCTGGCCAACCTGCCAGTCGTTCGGCGCGTAGCCCGCATCGACTGCCGCACGCGAAGCGCCGACTGCGGCACCCAGCTTGTCGGCAAGCGGAAGGATCACTTCGTTGAACTTGTCGGCGGAGCCGAGGGCGCGGCCGCCCGAAACAATGATCTTAGCTGAGGTCAGTTCCGGACGTTCGGAGGACGCGATGGCATCGGAGACGAAGCTGGAAAGGCCAGGATTGGCGGCTGCCGAAACCGTCTCGACCGAAGCCGAACCGCCTTCGCCGACAGCCGGGAAGGCTGCGGTGCGCACGGTGATGACCTTCTTGGCATCGGTCGACTGCACCGTCTGGATGGCATTGCCGGCATAGATCGGCCGCTTGAAGGTGTCGGCAGAGACCACTTCGATGATCTCGGAAACCTGCATGACGTCCAGCAGTGCTGCTACCCGCGGCATGACGTTCTTCGCGGACGCTGTCGCCGGAGCGATGATGGTGTCGTAGCTGTCCGCCAGCGACACGATCAGGTCGGCCAGCGGCTCGGCGAGACTGTTGGCAAGGTCTCCGCTGTCGGCGAGCAGGACTTTAGAGACGCCGTCGAGCTTGGCGACCGCATCGGCGGCAGCCTTTGCGCCGGAGCCGGCGACGAGGACGTGGATGTCCCCACCGATCGAATTCGCCGCGGTCAATGCCTTGGCGGTCTGATCGGAAACGCTGCTGTTGTCGTGTTCTGCCAGAAGAAGAATGGCCATATCTTTGTCTCCCTGTTCTTCCGACTTAAAGCACGCCGGCTTCTGTCTTGAGCTTCTCGACGAGCTCGGCAACGGTCTTCACCTTAATGCCGGCCTTGCGGCCGCCCGGCTCCTCGGTCTTCAGCACCTTGAGGCGCTGCGCCGTGTCGACGCCGAAATCGGCCGGCGTCTTCTTGTCGAGCGGCTTCTTCTTTGCCTTCATGATGTTCGGCAGCGATGCATAGCGCGGCTCGTTGAGACGAAGGTCGGTGGTGACGATTGCCGGCAGCTTCACGTCGATCGTCTGCAGGCCGCCGTCGACTTCGCGCGTTACCTTGGCGGATCCGTCGGCAAGCTCGACCTTGGATGCGAAGGTCGCCTGGCCCCACTTCAGGAGGGCGGCGAGCATCTGGCCAGTCTGGTTGCTGTCGTCGTCGATTGCCTGCTTACCCATGATGACGAGGCCAGGAGCTTCCGCTTCGGCGACACCCTTGAGGATCTTGGCAACAGCCAGCGGCTCGACCGTTTCATCGGTCTCCACCAGGACTGCCCGATCGGCACCCATGGCGAGCCCGGTGCGCAGGGTTTCTTCGGCCTTGGCGGGACCGATGGAGACGACCACCACTTCCTCGGCCTTGCCAGCTTCCTTCAGCCGCAGGGCTTCCTCGACCGCGATCTCGTCGAACGGGTTCATCGACATCTTGACGTTGGCAAGTTCGACGCCGGTGCCATCGGGCTTGACGCGGATCTTGACGTTATAGTCGACCACTCGCTTCACAGGTACCAGGATCTTCATGGGGTCCTTCCTTGACTTATGGAGCCGCACGAATGCAGCCTCTCCCGTTCGTCCTCTAGTCAGTGGGCGACATGGATACCCATTTTTTGCGCGATTACAACGTGGTTTTGGGCCGCAACGCGTGCGCTTTGATCATACCGCTATGACTGCCGTCTATGGTTGGCGCGAACCGACGAGGGGTACGGTGGCGCGGGTTTCGACCGCCTTGGGAATAACAATCTGGCGATCGAACAGCGGCACGCCCTTCCGTCGCATGAAGAGGACGAGGATTGCTCCTGCCAGGATCCCGCCGACATGGGCGCCCCAGGACACCATGCCGTCCAGGTCGATCGCCAGCATGGCGAACTGCTGTAGCAGCCAGAGCGTCAGCGGAATGAAGGCTGGCAACGGCAGCGGTATGCGGAACAGTACCAGCACCCAGAGCCGAACGCGCGGATGCAGGATGAAATAGGCGGCGACGACGCCGGATATGGCCCCGGACGCGCCGATTAGCGGACCCTCCGATGCCGGAGCGATCACCGCATGCAGCGTTGCGCCTGCCGCAGCACAGAGGAGATAGAAGACCAGGAACCGGACATGTCCGAGCGCATCCTCGACATTGTCGCCGAAGACCCACAGGAAGACCATGTTCGAGGCCAGGTGCCAGAAGTCCAGGTGGATGAAAGCATAGGTGACGTAGGTCAGGCTCGCCGGAACAAGGACAAGCTCGGGATCGAGGTAGGCTTGGTCGGAGGCGATGGCGGGGATGAAGCCGAGGCCGAGCGCCGCCAATTCACCTGTCATCTCCGGCGTTATCGCCGTGAAAGCCCAGACTGCCAAATTGGCGAGGATCAGCGCGATCGTCACATACTGGGCGCGGATGTGCTTCAGCGTGTTGGCATCATGGATCGGGATGAACATGGATGCCGCTTGCCTCTCGTTACCGATTCTTCCCCGGTACCCACAGCACATCGGCCTTGCCGTCGTCATTGGCGTGGCGGGCGGCGACGAACAGGAAGTCGGAGAGCCGGTTGATGTATTGCAGCGCCGGTTCGGCGACAGTTTCTCGCCGCGACAGCTCCACCATCAGCCTTTCGGCACGCCGGGACACGGTTCGGGCCAAATGCAGGGCGGCCGCAGCCGAAGATCCGCCCGGCAGGACAAAGGAGCGTAGCGGCTCGATCACCGCGTTCAGTTCATCGATTTCGTTTTCGATTCGAGTCACCTGGGCTGGTACGACGCGCAGAGGCTCGTACTCAGGGTTCTCCTCGACCTCCGGGTTGGCGAGGTCCGCGCCCAGGTCGAAGAGGTCGTTTTGGATGCGCGCCAGCATAGGATCGAGCTTCTGCATGCCGGACGTATGGAGACGCGCCATGCCGATGACCGAATTCGTTTCGTCCACCGTGCCATAGGCTTCGACGCGAAGGTCGTGCTTGTCCCGCCGCGGGCCGCTGACCAGCGAAGTCATACCCTTGTCGCCGGTGCGGGTGTAGATCCTGTTGATCCTGACCATATCTATCGCCCGCCGCCGGTGATCCAGAGGGTGAGCATGATGAGCACGATGGCAACCGCCTGAAGCATAAGCCGCAACTGCATCAGCTTGTTCGACTTGTTGGCATCGGTTCCCTTCATCATGTTGAACAGCCCGCGGATCAGGACGAGGACAACAAGGCCCATCACGATGACGGTGAGGATGGTGGTGAATGTGGACATTCGAGATGTTGACCTTTTCGTTGTCAGTCCAGCCGGCGCATCAGGCGGTAGAAGAGATCGGCCGGGAGGAGCCGCTTGAGCAAGGCTCCCTGCTTGGCGGGTGTCGTGACCAGATAATGTGGTTTGGGGCGGGATGCGGTCAAGGCATGCGTCAAGACGTCGTAGACCGCTTCGGGACCGAGCCTGTGTCGGTTTTTGGGGCCTGTGCCGCTCAGGCGGGCAAGCTGGCGCTTGTATCCGGCCGAATGCGCCGAGTTCTCCAGGTCGACATGTTCCTCGATCTTCGCCAGCGCATTGGCCGTGAAGCGCGATGCGATCGGTCCGGGTTCGATCAGGCTGACGTGGATGCCACTGCCTTCGAGTTCCATCCGCAGGGTCACTGTCAGGCCCTCAAGCGCATACTTCGAGGCGGTATAGGCGCCGCGGTAGCGATAGGGCAGAAGCCCGAGAATGGAGGAGCAATTGACGATCCGCCCATGGCCCTGTCGGCGCATGAGCGGAATGACCTGGCGGGTCAGCTCGTGCCAGCCGAACAGGTTGGTCTCGAATTGCTCGCGAAGGACATGGGTCGCGAGATCCTCTACGGCGCCGGGCTGTCCGTAGGCGCCGTTGTTGAAGAGGGCGTCGATCCGGTCGCCGGTGCGCTGCCGCACGACCTCTACCAGCGCCGCGATTGTCTCCGGCTTCGTGTAGTCCATCAGTAGGGCTTCGATGCCGTCCGCCTCAAGGGAGGCAAGATCCTCTGTCTTGCGGACCGTAGCAAAGACCCGCCAGCCGTCCCGCTTGAGGGCGCGGGCGCAATGGGCGCCGATGCCCGAAGAGCAGCCGGTAATGATGATCGATCTCTGATGCGGCATGAAAGGGTCCTGTACAAGGTGCCCGTGCATCCCATATTTCGGAGGCAGTGACAACGGAGCCCATCTTGGCCGAGAAGAAGAGCAGGATCCGCGGGCTGGGGCTCGCCTGGAAGGTCGCCTATGATGCCTATTGCCACTTCAACGAGGACGATGGCTGGGCCATGGCGAGCCATGTCGCACTGTCCGGCCTGCTTGCCCTGTTTCCCTTCCTGATCTTCGGTACCGCGCTTGCGGGGTTCCTCGGCGCAGACACGTTTTCCGAAACCGCAGTGCATCTGCTTTTCGACACATGGCCCCAGGACATTGCCGATCCCCTGTCGCGGGAGATCGAGCAGGTACTGACGATCCCGCGTGGCGGGCTTCTCACGCTGTCGGTGCTTGCGGCCGCCTACTTCGCGTCGAATGGCGTGGAGGCCCTGCGGGTTTCGCTGAACCGCGCCTACCGGGTCAGCGAGACGCGGGCCTGGTACATAACGCGTCTCGCAAGTCTCGGCTACGTCATCGCGGCCGTCATCATCTTCGCCGTCATCAGCACCCTGCTGGTGGCGGTGCCCGTCGCTCTCCATTATGGGGAGCGCTTCTTTCCCTGGCTGCAGGATCTCCTTCGCGCCGCATCCGATTGGGGGCTTTACGGTACGGTTCTGGTGCTGATGGGCGGGCTCATCCTGTCGCACAAATGGTTGCCGGACGGGCACCGGCGGATCATCGACGTGCTGCCCGGTGTCGTGGTGACGCTCGTCCTTTGGACGATCGGAGCTCTGATATTCGCGTCCTACCTGGCCACGTTCGCAAACTACGCGGCGACCTACGCGGGCCTGGCGTCCGTCATGATCGTGCTCGTCTTCCTCTACATGGTGGGCGTGATCTTCATGCTGGGCGCAGAGATCAATGCGGCGCTCATGAAGTATCGCGTCTATTCCGTGGTCGTGCATGCGCGCCGCAGGCGCAACAACCGAGACAGCCGGATCAAGGATGCCTCAGAGCCCGATCCGTCGGCGAATGTCGGCGGGTGAGGCGCCGGCGGCCCTGAGTGCCGCGAGCCCCGTCGACTGCTCGCTCTTCGAGAGCTTCCGGCCATCCGGCCCGAGGATCAGCCGGTGGTGGTGATAGACCGGCTCGGGAAGACCCAGCAGTTCCTGCAGCAGCCGATGTACCGCGGTTGCATGGTAGAGGTCGACGCCGCGGATCACGTGAGTGATCCCCTGCAGTGCATCATCCACCACCACCGAGAGATGATAGCTCGACGGCGCATCCGAACGCGACAGGATGACGTCACCCCAGGCCGCAGGGTCCGCCTGCACTTCCTCTTCGCAGCCTCCTCCCGTCTCCCGCCATGTCAGCGGACGGGCGACCCTTGCCAGCGCCCCTGCCATGTCGAGACGCCATGCGTGCCGGCTGCCTTCCGCCAGCAGGCGCCGACGCTCCGTCTCGTTCCTCTTGCGGTCGGCGTCCGGATAAAGCGGCGATCCGTCCGGGTCGCGAGGCCATACCTCACCGGCCGCCTCATGCGCGGCAACGGCGGATTTCACGTCGCCGCGGGTCATGAAGGCGGGGTAGACAAGCTCCATCTCCCTCAGCCGATCCAGCGCCGCGCCATAGTCGCCAAAACGCTCCGACTGGCGGCGGACCGGTTGCTCCCATCGAAGTCCCAGCCAGGCGAGGTCCCTGTAGATGGCTTCCTCATGATCCGGCGTGCAACGGGCGAGGTCGATATCCTCGATGCGCAGCAGAAAGCGCCCGCCGACCGCCTGCGCCATCTCATGGTTGAGAATGGCGGAGAGCGCATGGCCGAGATGCAGGGGGCCGTTCGGGCTGGGCGCAAAACGGAAGACGGGTCTTTGACCGGGTGGTGCGAGCATGGTTTCTTCTGGCATGAAATCGGTGGCGGGACCACAGGGACAAAACATGTGCATCATCCGCAACGAAAGCGACATCCAGGTCGGCCTTGCGGCGCTGGCGTCACTCGACCCGCGGCTGGTGCCGGTGATCGAGGCTGCCGGTCCCGTGCCGCTGAGGTTGGTGGAGGCAGGCTTTGCCGGGCTAGCCTTCATCATCGTCTCGCAGGTGGTCTCGAAAGCGAGCGCCGCAGCGATCTGGAACCGCATCCGCGCGGCGGGACCAATCACGGCCGAAACCTATCTTGGCCACCAGCCCGAAACGATTGCCTCCTTCGGCCTGTCGCGCGCCAAGGCAGCCACGCTCGCTCATGTCGCCCGAGCAGTGGCCAACGGTGAGGTCAACCTGGAAGAAGTCGCGCGGATGGAGCCTTTCGCTGCGATGGCGAAGCTGACGGCGCTTCACGGGGTGGGACCATGGACGGCCGAAGTCTATCTGATGTTCTGCGGCGGCCATCCGGATATATTTCCGTCAGGCGATGTCGCCTTGCAGGCCGCCGCCGCCCATGCTTTCGGCCTGCCAGAAAGGCCATCCTCACGGGCGCTTGCGGAGATGGCGGAGGCTTGGCAGCCATGGCGTTCGGTCGCGGCCCGACTTCTATGGGCCTACTATTCCACCAGCATTCGCAAAGATGTGGCCCCAGTTGCGGGTTAACTACTGCCCACCACTGTTATTTCTGCTTCACAATTCTGTGGCAACGGACCTAATATAAAACTGCAGATGCCGAATCGGTAAGGAGTACCCCTTGACGATTGCAGTCTCTCCCCAGGCCTTGCCGGCGCTCGTCCTGAACGCCGACTACCGGCCGCTGAGTTATTATCCCTTGTCGCTGTGGTCCTGGCAGGACGCGATCAAGGCCGTATTCCTGGACCGTGTGAACATCATCGCCGAGTACGAACATTCCGTCTCGTCGCCCAGCTTTTCCATGCGCTTGCCGAGCGTCGTCAGCCTCAAGACCTATGTTCAACCGACCCGCTACCCGGCCTTCACCCGGTTCAACGTCTTCCTGCGCGATCGCTTCGAGTGCCAGTACTGCGGTTCCCGCGACGAGTTAACCTTCGATCACGTGATCCCGCGGGCGCATGGCGGCCAGACCACCTGGGAGAACGTCGTGGCTGCCTGTTCTCCCTGCAATCTCCGCAAGGGCAGCAAGCTCCCGAAGCAGGCCGGCATGTTCCCGCACCAGAAGCCGTATCCGCCGACGGTGCAGGACCTCCACAACAATGGCCGGCTCTTCCCGCCGAACTACCTGCACGAAAGCTGGATGGACTATCTCTACTGGGATACCGAATTGCAGCCTTGAAGCCGTTCAGGCCGGTTTCTTCGACGCGCCAAGGAAGGCGATGGCGGCCAGCATCACGCTCGCAATCACGTTCCAGCCGGCGAACGACAGACCGAGTACCCGCAGCGATGCCTGCGTGCAGGATGGGCCATGAAAGGCGTTCAAATCGTCCAGGAGGTTGCCGGCATTGGTCGTGATGCCGGGTGAGCTGGTGGCGCAGGTGGCCGGCCCTTCCCAAAATCCCCATTCGACGCCTGCGTGATAGACACCCATGCCGGCACCGACGATCATCATCACACCGATGAGCGCGAGCAGGCCGCGGGTAACCCAGGCGGGTGCACCAAGGCTGGCGGCGATGATCGCAGCGATACCGACAGGAATGCCGTAGTAATAGGGGTCGCGCTGCAGCAGGCAGAGCGCGCAGGGGATGTAGCCGCCGATGTGCTCGAAGGCGAGCGCGCCGCCGACGGTCGCCACCATGCCAAGGGTCGCCGCGGAAGCGTAGACCAAGGGGCGGGAGAAGGCGGGGGAGCGGGTTTCGGATGGCATGCACGTCTCCAGGCCGAAGGGCCAATCAGGTCGTCGCTCATTAGAACATCGCGCCGAGCGGCGCAATTCTCCCGCGCTTAGCATGCAGGTGACCCTCACACATCTGCGTGAGACGGGGCTCTGGATGGTCAGTTAGGATGGTGCCCCGTGCCGGAATCGAACCAGCACTCCTTTCGGAACCTGATTTTGAGTCAGGCGCGTCTACCAGTTCCGCCAACGGGGCACGGAAGGTATGGAATGGCCTCTATCATGGGCTCGCGCTGCTGCGCAAGTGAGGAGGTAGCCGGTAGCGCGGACGCTTAAGTGTGCTTCTGGCACAGCAGTCCATCCGACAGTGACGAAGCGTTAATGATCATGGCACTGCGGAGGGCGCGGGCGAAACCTTCTCCACGCGACGGTGGTTCCGTACATGCCCGCGATGGTTGCGGGCCTTGTATGGAGGAATGACCATGGAAGTCAGGAGAAATATGCTTCTCGTCTCCGCTTGCCTGATCTTGCCGGCTCTCGGGCCGGCGGGTGCGCAGGAAGCGGGAGTGTCGGTGGGTGGCGTCAGCGTCGGCGTCGATACCAGCAATGGCCTCGGGGTTGGGGCTTCGGTCGGCGGTAGCAACGGCGTGAACGCAAGCGCGAACGTCGGAGGTAGCAGCCTCGCCGACGTGGATGCTTCCGTGGGCGGCGCCGATGGCGTAAATGCGAGTGTCGATGCGGATATCAGCGATGGTGTCGATGTCGATGCAACCGCTTCGATCGGCGGCTCGAATGGGGTCAATGCCGGCGCCGGGGTGCGGGCGGGGGGAGGTTCGGGCGTCGGGGCCGATCTCGATATCGGAATCGGTGGCTCCAGCCCGGGTGCGGGCGGGCCGAGTGCCGGTGGGCCGGGCGCAGGCGGTCCGGGCGCCGGAGGTGCCGGTCCCGATCTGACCCCAGCGCAACGCGAGGCCTTCAACGCCATGTCCGAAGACGAGCAGCGCCGGCTGCTCAACCGTTGCGGTGACCTGCTCTCGAGCGGCACCGACGCCGAACTGGCGGCCTTGTGCCGGATGCTGCGGATGACCGCGCAGCGCTAGGCTGCGATACGCATGATGATGGGCCAAGGGGGCAGCCACGGCTGCTCCTTGTGGCCGCGGCCTGCTGGTGCTAGCAGATTGCAACGCTGAAAACGCGACACAGGCCATGCTGCTTCCAAACGCTAGATCTTCCTACGACGAAATCCTTCGCAGTTTTGAGTGGCGCATCCCGACCAGGTTCAACATCGGCCATGTGGTTTGCGATGCGTGGGCGGAAAAGGAACCGGCGCGCATCTGCCTGCAGCACTTCAGTCCCGATGGCCAGCACCTCGCCATGACCTATGGCGCGCTTCGCGAAAAGTCCTCCGCGCTCGCAAACGGATTGCGGTCCCTCGGGATACGCCGCGGCGACCGGGTGGCGCTTCTGCTGCCGCAGGGCTTCGATACGGTCGTTGTCCATGTGGCGATCTACAAGCTCGGCGCGATCGCATTGCCATTGGCGCTGCTGTTCGGGGAAGATGCACTGGAATATCGCTTGCGTGCGTCGGAAGCAGTGGCGATCGTGACCAACGAATTCGGCCTGCCGCGCTTGCAGGCGATCCGCGCGAAGCTGCCGGCTCTGCGGCATCTCGTCGTCGCTGGAGGGGCCGTCGCCAGGGATGGTGCTCTGGCGTTCGATGATCTGCTGGATCAGCATCCATCGCGGTTCGAGGTCGCGGCGACCAACCCTGACGACCCCGCACTGATGATCTTCACGTCCGGCACCACCGGACCGCCCAAGGCGGCGCTCCATGGCCATCGGGTGCTGGCCGGCCACATTCCTGGTTTCCAACTGGGACATGAGTTTGCTCCACAGGAGGGGGATCGCATCTGGACGCCCGCCGACTGGGCCTGGGCCGGCGGCCTGTTGAACGTGCTCCTTCCGGCGCTGACGCTTGGCATACCGGTGGTCTCCTCGCCGGCGCAGAAGTTCGACCCTGACATGGCCTTCCGCATCATCGCGGAGATGGATGTCCGCAACGCCTTCATTCCGCCGACCGCGCTTCGCCTGATGAAGTCGGTCGCCGCGCCGCGTTCCCGCTACGACCTGCACTTGCGAACCATTACATCAGCGGGCGAGGCACTCGGGCGGGAGACATATGAATGGGTCCGTAACGTCCTCGGCGTCACCGTCAACGAGCTCTATGGCCAGACCGAGTGCAACTTCGTTCTGGGTTCCTGTGCTGCACTGGGCGTCACCAAGGCCGGTGCGATCGGGAGGAGCGTGCCGGGGCATGACGTGGCCGTCCTTGATGAACGAGGCCTGGAAGTCGCCGACGGTGTTGAAGGCGAGATCGCCGTCAGGGCACCGGACCCGGTGATGTTCCTCGGCTACTGGGACGATCCGGCCGCGACGGAGGCAAAGGTCAGGAACGGTTGGCTACTGACGGGCGACATAGGGCGCCGGGACGCAGAAGGCTTCGTGGAGTTCGTCGGACGGGACGACGACGTCATCACGTCGGCAGGTTACCGGATCGGCCCGGCGGAAATCGAGGATTGTCTCAGCGGCCACCCCGCCGTCCGGCTCGCTGCCGTGATCGGCAAACCGGATCCGCTGCGCACGGAGATCGTCAAGGCCTATGTCGTCCTTCGCGAGGGGCACGAGCGTAGTGAACGCCTGGCGGCCGAGCTTCGCGACTGGGTCAAGCACCGGCTGTCGATGCATGAGTATCCCCGGGAGGTGGACTTCGTCGACGATCTGCCGCTGACGACGAGCGGCAAGGTGATCCGCCGGATGCTGCGCCTGCGTGCGGCAGCGGAATGAATCTTATTCAGGTCGCCTGGCGATCGACAGGATCTTCTGCCGTAGCAGACGTGCCATGTTTCGCGTGCTCCGGTACATGTGGAGCTGGGTCGCCACTTGCCGGACATCCTTGTCGGCATTGTGCGTGAGGCCGATCACCAGCGTCCCCATCTCCTCGCGCTCCTCCCACATCCGGCTCATGATGGAGTGGTCGGCGGTCGCGCAGGAATCGGTACGCAGGATATTGGCATCATCGAGGTGCCATTCGGTCAGCTTCATCATGAGCAGCTTTCCGGGGGACCATGCGGCAAATTCCTCGTCGTAAGTCGTCTTCCAGGTATAGGCTTCGCCGGCCATGACGAAGACGATAAGGGAGGCGATCGCGCGCCCTTCGAGGTTGAGTGTATGGATGCGGACTGCATCAATCTCGGCGAGATTGGTAATGGCTTCCCGGGCAAAGGCAGCGCGGTAGCGGTCGTTGATGAGGGCGGAGCGCTTGCGTCCCTTCCATCCCGCTGCCTCCAGCGCCAGGAATTCCTCCATGCGGAGCCGGACCTCCTCCGGTTGACGGGCGACTGCGTAGTCCAGTGCCCCGTGCTCGGCAAGCCGTCGCCATTGGCGCTGCATTTCCCGGTAGTGGTGAGGAGAGACCGCCCGCTTGAGGTAGGTTTCCGGAGCCTCGACGCTTTCCAGCATGGGACGCGTGCCCGGCTCGGCGAGCGTCACCGGCAGGTCGCGACCCACCGCAACGGCGCGCGCCAACTGGGCGAAGCGTCCGTTGATGCGGATCTGGGGCAGGACGAGTACCGATGGAAGCTGCATGTCCGGTCGAGAAAGACCGTCCAAAAGGTTGTCGAGCGTCTCGGCGGCGCCCTCCGCATCGACAAGGGGCGTTCCCAGTGGCCCGAACGGGTTTGCCCATGCACGGGTGATCGCCGGGCCGATCGAGAAGCCGGGTTTTTCGATCGTGAAGGGCATCAGCAGCCGCATGCGGCTGTGCCCCTCGTTCTCGTCGCGGATCACGGCGAACCGGACCTGCTTGTCCTCTATGCGTGGCATTGCCGGCGCCAGCAGACGGGCGCTGAAGAAGATGTTGGGTTCCATCACCCGGTTGGAAAGGAATTCGAGCTCCTGCTGGAGGTCGTAGCCTAGCGAGGCGGGGTAGATGCAGAGTTCCCGTCCCGGGCGTCCTACTTCGGTCTGTTGGTCTGCACGGGGCCGTTCTGCCTGCAGCTCCGGCACCAGAGGCGGTGTCCAGAGAGAGGCTGCGGGATCCATTGGCCGGCGGCTGTCGGGGGAGGGGGCCATGGTCATTCGGCCTTTGCTGCAGTTGGGATTGGGTCGGCGAAGGCAAACATGGCGATGCCGAGGCTTCGGCGAAGCGCGACGTGCAGCAGGATCGCTTCGATTGCCATGGCGCAGGCGGTCGCGGTCGCCGCGCCGTTCAGCCCGAAACGAGGGATGAGCATGGTGTTCATCAGGATGTTTGCGCCCAGCACGATCGCGTATAGAACCACGCAGAGGTTCTGACGGCCGGCCATGCTGAGCAGCACTTCCGCGGGGCCGACCAGCGACTTGGCGAGGATGCCCGCAAAGAGGATCGGGAGCAGCCAGTAGCCAATCGTGAAGGCCGGGCCGAAGAGGGCGAGGAGGTGTTCGCCGACCAGCAGGATGGCCGAGCCCAGCAGGAGAGCGGGCCAAAAGCTCCAGCGTGCGGCCTGTCCGGCGAATGCCGCCAGTTCCGAGGTCTCGCCGCTCGCAAGTATGGCGGAGAACCTCGGGCCAGCCGCAGCCTTGACGGCGAAGGCGACGAACTGGACGAGCACGATCGTCTTCGTCGCAGCAAAATAGACCGCCACCTGGTCGGGGGGCAGGTAGAGACCGACTACCACCACATCAGCATTGGTCAGGAGGAAGCCGATCCCGTCAATCAGGAAGATCGGCAAGGAATAGGCGAACCAGGCGCCGGCGTTGAGACGAAGCGGACCATCGCCGAAGGCGCGCCGCAGCCGTCGGCGCAGCCGCATGTACTGGATCAGAGTCGTGACATAGGTTGCGGCAAGAGCGGCTTCCATCGCAGTCACCGCCGTGTCGGGCGCGCCGAGCCAGACGGCGCCGACCATGAAGAGCAGGATCAGGGTCGGACGGATCAGGAAGGTCGGCGTCAGGGCGGTCACCGTCCAGCCACTTGCCCGTGCGGTGCCGTCGAGGACGTCGCCGAGCGCGATCATCGGCAGCGTGAAGAGCGCCAGGAACAGAGGTGCCAGCCAGTAGGCTTCGAAAGAGCCAGCGAAGAGGCGCAGGAAGAGAAATCCCAAGGCCGCAAGCGCGCTTGCGGAAAGCATTGCAAAGATTCGCGCCGTGACATGAAGGCCGCGGGCAGAGGCGAAATCACCGTCCGCCTGGTGCTGCGGCAGGAAGCGGATCACGGATGTATGGAAGCCGAGGCAGGAGAGGTTTCCTGCCAGAATGACGATCACCCAGACGAAGGCGAAGATGCCGTATTCGAACTCCCCCATCAGGCGGGCAAGGATGATCTGGGAAACGAAGGCGATGGCGGCACTGACGACGCGAATGGCAAAGGCGACGAGAGCCTGCCGCTGGGCCCGGGCCGTCTCGCCGTCCAAGGTATTCGCCTCGATCGCCCGGTCGAGCACAGGCCTCAGCCTGGAGCGCAGGCCGCGGGGCAGATATCTCTCCGCTGTCTCGAGAACCGCCATGATCGGCACGCACTACTCACATGAACTCAGTACCGGGTAGCCCAGTCTTGCCACGACAGGGTTAACAATCCTTTGGAGCAGACTGGAGCGCACACGAAAATGCCGCCCGGAGGCGGCATATTGATGTGTTGCGGAGGAAATCTCAGGCCTGCTCGAAGGCGCCGTGGCAGTGCTTGTATTTCTTGCCGGAGCCGCAGGGGCATGCCTCGTTGCGGCCCACCTTGCCCCAGGTCTCGGGGTCGGCAGGATCGCGGTCGTCGGGTGGCACCTGCAGGCCAGAGTCATTGCCGCCTGCGAAGTCATCGTCGCCCGTCGAAGCATCGATATGATGGGGTTCCATGACCGGGGGCGGCTCTGGCGAAGGCTGGGCCTCGCGCACGAGCTCGACGCGCATCATCTGCGCCGTCACGGCTTCGCGCAGGTTGGCAAGCAGAGCCTGGAAGAGTTCGAACGCCTCCGACTTGTATTCCTGCAGCGGATCGCGCTGGGCATAGCCGCGGAAGCCGACGACGGAGCGCAGGTGGTCGAGGTTGACGATATGCTCGCGCCACAAGTTGTCGAGGGTTTGAAGCACGATGGATCGCTCGACATAGGTCATGATGTCGGCACCGAAGCGTTCGGTACGGTCGGCAACCGCCTTGTCGGCAGCTTCTGTGATCCTCTCACGGATATCGTCCTCGCCGATGCCTTCTTCCGTCGCCCAGTCGGCGATGGGGAGGTCAAGGTTCAGCAGACGCTGGACGTCGTTGTTCAGCCCGGCGACATCCCATTGCTCGGCATAGGCACGTTCCGGAATATGCTTGGCGACCATCACCTC
This sequence comes from Pseudorhizobium flavum, assembly GCF_902502825.2. Next base: position 3,306,845 of record NZ_LR723670.1, on the reverse strand, counting down.
GATCACCTCGTTGCGCATGTCCGCAACGATCTCCTTGAGGTCGTCGGCATTGGCATCCATCAGTTCAATGCGCTGCTCGAAGATCACCTTGCGCTGGTCGTTGGTGACGTCGTCGTACTTCAGGAGGTTCTTGCGGATGTCGAAGTTGCGGGCCTCGACCTTGCGCTGCGCTCGCTCCAGCGCCTTGTTAATCCATGGGTGGACGATGGCCTCGCCTTCCTTCAGTCCGAGCTTCTGCAGCATTCCGTCCATGCGGTCGGAGCCAAAGATGCGCATCAGGTCGTCCTGTAGCGACAGGTAGAACTTGGAGCGACCGGGGTCGCCCTGGCGCCCGGACCGGCCACGAAGCTGGTTATCGATGCGGCGGCTTTCGTGGCGCTCGGTAGCGATGACGTAGAGGCCACCGGCTTCGAGGGCCTTCTGCTTCAGCGCTGCGATTTCCGCCTTGATGGCGTCGGCCTTGGCGTCGCGCTCCGGACCTGGCTCCATCTCGGCCAGTTCGTGCTCCAGACGCATGTCGAGGTTGCCGCCAAGCTGGATGTCCGTACCGCGGCCAGCCATGTTGGTGGCGATGGTGACGGCGCCGGGAACGCCGGCCTGGGAAACGATATAGGCTTCCTGCTCGTGGTAGCGGGCGTTCAGGACCTTGAAGTCCTTGAAGCCGGACTGGCTCAGCATCGTGGCCAGAAGCTCAGACTTCTCGATTGAGGTCGTGCCGACCAAGACCGGCTGGCCGCGTTCGTGGGCGGCCTTGATCTCGGCAATGATTGCCTTGAACTTCTCCTCAAAGGTCCGGTAGACCTCGTCGTCCTCGTCGATGCGCTGGATCGGCAGGTTGGTGGGAACCTCGACGACTTCAAGCCGGTAAATGTTGCTGAACTCCTCCGCTTCCGTCGCAGCCGTACCGGTCATGCCGGCGAGCTTTTCGTACATGCGGAAGTAGTTCTGGAAGGTGATCGAGGAGAGCGTCTGGTTCTCCGGCTGGATCTGCACCTTTTCCTTGGCTTCGAGCGCCTGGTGCTGTCCTTCCGAATAGCGGCGGCCCGGCATCATGCGGCCGGTGAATTCATCGATGATGACGATCTCGCCGTTGCGGACGATGTAGTCCTTGTCGCGCGTGAAGAGCTTGTGGGCCTTCAGTGCGTTGTTTATGTGGTGGACGATCGCGACATTCTCGACGTCGTAGAGGCTTTCGCCTTTCAGGAGACCAGCTTCGCGCAGCAGGTTCTCCAGCTTTTCCGTCCCGGCCTCGGAGAAGTTTGCCGAACGCTGCTTCTCGTCGATCTCGTAGTCGCTTTCGTCCAGCATCGGAATGAAGGCGTCGATCGTGTTGTAGAGTTCAGAGCGGTCGTCCAGCGGGCCGGAGATGATCAGCGGCGTACGCGCTTCGTCGACAAGGATTGAGTCCACTTCGTCGACGATGGCATAGTTGTGGCCGCGCTGAACCATCTGGCCGCGGTCATACTTCATGTTGTCGCGCAGATAGTCGAAGCCGAGTTCGTTGTTCGTCGCATAGGTGATGTCGCAGGCATAGGCCGCGCGGCGCTCCTCGTCGGAGAGGCCGTGGACGATGACGCCGGTGGTGAGACCGAGAAAGCCGTAGAGGCGGCCCATGGTCGCGGCGTCACGGCGGGCGAGGTAGTCGTTGACGGTCACGACATGCACGCCCTTGCCGGCCAGTGCGTTCAGGTAGACGGCAAGCGTCGCCACCAGCGTCTTGCCTTCACCCGTCTTCATCTCGGCGATCGCACCGTCGTGAAGGATCATCGCCCCTGTCAGCTGGACGTCGAAGGGTCGCATGCCGAGTACCCGGCGAGAGGCTTCGCGAACCACCGCAAATGCCGGCGTGAGGAGGTCATGGAGGCTCTTGCCTGCCGCGAGCTGTTCGCGGAACTCGGCCGTCTTGGCCGCCAGTTCCGCATCAGAGAGAGCCTTCGTCTTCTCCTCGAGGGCGTTGACAGCATCGACGCGGGACTTGTAGGAGCGGACGCGGCGCTCGTTTGCCGAGCCGAAGAATTTGCGGGCCAATCCGCCGAAGCTGACCATTCGAATGGTCCTTTCTGGTTAAACGTACTTGTGATCGCGGGCCGGCCTACGGCTCTGCACAACCGTCAAAATCGCCCGCTACGCCCGGAAACCCATCTGGACGCAAAGTTGCGTGACAGATAAGAGGGGGTCGATTTGATGTCAACGGTAACGGCCGATACACAAAGGCCACATTCCGATGTTTCTGAACGCGTTCCGGCCGGCTTCGGGCTATATCGAGACCGGCAATCATTCTTGAAAGGTGACTTGATGCTGCGCCATAAACTTCTCGCCACGGCTGCCCTTGCTGTCGGGCTTTCCTTCGGTGCCTCCGCCTTCGCGCAGGAAGATGCCGTCGTCGCCAAGGTCGGCGACCTGGAGATCCTTCAGTCCGAGCTCGACCTGGCCGTGGCCAACCTCGATCCGCAGCTCCAGCAGCTTCCGGACGAGCAGAAGCGCGTGGCGGCCCTGTCGGGCGCGATCGACGTGAAGCTTCTCGCACAAGGCGCTGCCGAGGAGGGGCTTGCCGAGACGGAAGATTTCCAGAAGCGGATGGAGTACATCAAGGATCGCGAGCTGCATAACTCGTACTTCCGCAAGCACGTGGTCGACGCCGTCACCGATGAAGAGGTCAAGGCACGCTACGAGAAGGAAATCGCCGCCCTGCCGAAGCAGGAAGAGGTCAACGCCCGCCATATCCTGGTGAAGACCGAGGAAGAGGCCAAGGCGGTCATCGCCGACCTCGACGCCGGCAAGGATTTCGCCGAGCTCGCCAAGGCGAAGTCGGAAGATTCCAACAAGGACGACGGTGGCGACCTCGGCTGGTTCTCGAAGGGCCGCATGGTCCCAGAATTCGAGGAGGCTGCATTCGCGCTGGAAAAGGGTGCCTACACGAAGACGCCGGTGCAGTCGCAGTTCGGCTTCCATGTCATCAAGCTCGAGGACCGTCGTGACGTCCAGCCGCCGGCGCTGGAACAGGTTGAGCCGCAGGTCCGCCAGCTGGTCATGCGCGACAAGTATCTCGCGCTGATCGAGAAGGCCAAGGCGGAGCAGACGGTCGAGATCATGGACGAGACGCTGCGCAAGGGCTATGAGGACGTCAACAAGGCGCCGGAGGCCGATCCTGCAGCCGGCGAAGCGCCCGCGCCTCAGCAGTAAGTGTTTTAAAAGGGCCCGGTCTTCCGGGCCTTTCCATATTCAGTTTGGGTGCCTCCGATGTCCGCTTCCGTCTCCCCGCTTGCTCCGAAATCCTACCCGGACATGCCGCCGATCCGCGGCCTACGCATGGCAACTGCTGCTGCCGGGATCAAGTACAAGAACCGCACCGACGTTCTGCTGATGGTGTTCGACCAGCCGGCGGCGGTGGCCGGTGTGTTCACGCGCTCCAAATGCCCCTCGGCGCCGGTCGATTTCTGCCGGGCGAATCTTCCTCACGGCAAGGCGAGGGCGGTCGTCGTCAATTCGGGCAATGCGAACGCCTTCACCGGCCTCAAGGGCAGGGCCGCGACGGAACTGACGGCGAAGTCTGCGGCCTCGGCCGTGGGATGCGCTGAGAACGAGGTGTATCTGGCGTCGACGGGCGTGATCGGCGAGCCGCTGGATGCCGGCAAGTTCGCAGGCGTGCTCGGCGATATGAATATTGGCGCGAAACCGGATTTCTGGCTCGACGCCGCCAAGGCCATCATGACCACCGACACCTATCCGAAGGTCGCGACACGCTCGGCTTCCCTGGGTGGTGTAACGGTGACGATCAACGGCATCGCCAAGGGGGCGGGCATGATCGCGCCCGACATGGCGACCATGCTGTCCTTCGTCGCGACCGACGCGGACATCGCGCCGGACGTACTGCAGCAGCTGCTGGCGACAGGCGTTGAGCCGACCTTCAATTCGGTGACCGTCGATAGCGATACCTCCACCTCGGACACGCTGATGCTGTTTGCCACGGGTGCCGCCGCGGCCGATGGACAGGCGAGGGTCACCTCTGTCGAGGACCCGGCACTGGCTGAGTTTCGCGCGGCGCTGAACGCGCTTCTCAAGGACTTGGCGCTCCAGGTGGTTCGCGATGGCGAGGGTGCTCGCAAGATGGTGGAGGTCACCGTAACCGGCGCCGAGACCGACGCCGCGGCAAAGCGGATTGCGCTTTCCATTGCCAACTCGCCCCTCGTCAAGACGGCGGTGGCCGGCGAAGACGCCAACTGGGGCCGCGTCGTCATGGCGGTCGGCAAGGCCGGCGAGATGGCCGACCGCGACCGGCTGGCGATCTGGTTCGGCGATGTCCGCGTGGCAGTCAACGGCGAGCGCGATCCTGACTATTCCGAAGCGGCTGCGAGCGCGGTCATGAAAGAAGAGGACATTCCTGTCCGGGTGGATCTCGGGCTGGGTGAGGGGCGGGCCACCGTCTGGACCTGCGACCTGACGAAGGAATATGTGGCCATCAACGGCGATTACCGGAGCTGATGCGGGCGATGCAGGCAACACCGTCCGCGAGCAATCTGCCGCTCGTCCGCCGTCTGGAGGCCGTCGGCTTCCGGGCCTGGCCGGCCGCCTCGGTGATCTATGACGGCAGCTGGCAGATCCGGCTTGCGGGCGGGCACCCCTCAAAACGCCTCAATTGCGTCGTGCCGCTCGATCCTTCGGACTTCCGGGACATGGACCTGCGCCTCGAGAAGGCAGGCAAGCGCTTCCAGGCCTACGGCCGGCCGCTCATCCTGCGCGAGACGCCATTAGCGCCCCCGCAACTTATCCAGCACCTGTCCGAGGCCGGCTGGAAGCGGTTTGAGACGGTGAACGTGATGACGGCGGATCTCGCTCGCCTAGCATTGCCGGATACGATCGATCACCTCCCCACGCATGATGTCAGTCGGTTCATCGACGCCAGCCTGCTGGTCGCCGGGGAGGATCCGGCGCTCAAGCCCGCGCTTGCGGAAGTTCTCAACGCCATCAAGCCGGCGAAGGGACTGTTCACGATCGAGAATTCCGCGGGCGGACCGGTCGCCGTTGCCCTCTGCGTCCAGGACAACGACCTCGCCGGCGTCATGGGACTTGCCGTCACCGCCAGCGCACGCGGTCAGGGGCGCGGAACGGAAATCCTGTCCTCCGCCCTGCGCTGGGCCCGCATCAGCGGGGCCCGGAGCGCCTGGATTCAGGTCGTCGCGGACAACTTGCCGGCGCTCGCGCTGTATCGAAAGTTCGGTTTCCAGGAAGCCTACCAATATCATTACTGGCGGGAGGCCTGACCGTGCAATCTCAACCGCGGCGAATGTTGCTGGTGGCGGCCTGCGCCCTCGTCGACACCGACAATCGTATCCTTCTGGCGCAGCGGCCGGAAGGAAAGGAGCTTGCGGGCCTTTGGGAATTCCCGGGCGGAAAGGTGGAGCCGGGTGAGACGCCCGAGGAGACGCTGATCCGTGAACTGCAGGAAGAGCTCGGGGTGACAACGAAAATCCCCTGCCTGGCCCCGCTCACTTTCGCCAGCCACACCTACGACACCTTCCATCTGCTGATGCCGCTCTACATCTGCCGGCGCTACGAGGGCATTCCACGGGGGATGGAGGGCCAGGCGATCAAATGGGTTCGCAGCCGCGACCTCCGCAACTTTCCGATGCCACCGGCCGACGAGCCGCTCATCCCCTTTCTCCAGGATCTCCTGTAGAGGCCGGGCAACAGTTGCGCCTATTCGTAAATCGGCGTTAACAGATCGTTTAACCAATTCGCCTAGTCTCGAGGCTTACCAAGGCAGTATCTGCGTCGAGGCTTTGAGACATGGACGAGGAATTGTGGAAGACTGTGCGGGTCCGGAACCGGTCGTCGTACAGGTCGGGCAAGACCGGCGCCCTGAATATCGCCCTCCTGTTCGGCACGGCGGCAATAGCTCTTTCCCTCATCGTGACACCCATGGTCGCCGATAGCGGCGATGCCCGCCGCCTTGCGCATGTGCAGGAAGAGTTTGACCGCATCACCACCGGCTCGATCAAGCCGGCGGAAAAGGGGTCGAAGCAATATACCATTCGCCGCAGTGTCCTTCAGGAAACGCCAGGCTCGGTCTGCATCATCCAGCCCTACGACACGGACGCGCGCTGCTAGCCCAGGTCTCCCTGAGAAAGGAAATACCGCATGCGTCTTCTGAACGCGTTCTCGGGCAGCAAGGACGGAGCAACCGCTGTCGAATATGGTCTGATCGCAGCTCTCATCGCTGTCGTCCTCGTCGCGGCCTTCGGCGGCTTCGCCGATACTCTGGTGGGCGTGTTCGAGACGATCGAAGGCTATCTCACAAACGCCGTCAACTAGCGCTTCCGGGCTCCTCATCCCGCGGTACACGCAGGGCGTCGGCGAGCCGCATCTTGGCGGAGCCAGGCTTCAGCGGCTTCTGCTGACTTTCATGCGGTGCCCAGCCCGAGATGTAGATGACGGAGAAGGTTGCGCGGATGCGTCCGTCCGGATCCGCGTACCGTTCCGCGTACAACTCCGCTGCCCGCACGAAGAAGCCCCGGCTGACGGGCTGCCGGCTGCGCCCGACCAGCGGATTGGCCATTCCCATCGCACGGATATCGCGCATCAGCGGGAATATGGAGTCGTAGCGGACCGTGTAGTTCTCGACATCCACCACCGGCAGGGTGAAGCCTGCCCTTTGCAGCAGCGCCCCTACATCCCGAACGTCGGCGAAGGGGATGACGCGAGGGCTGGCGCCGCCGGTTCGTTCTATCTCGGTCGCGAGCAGCACATCGCGCAGTTCGGCAAGCGTTCCGGCTCCCGGTATCGCCGCCATGAACAGGCCATCGGGCTTCAGGGCCCGCCGGATGCGGACAAGCATGCCCGGTGTATCATTGACCAGGTGGAGGGAGAGCGGCGAAAGCACGAGGCTGGCCGAAGCCGGCTCCAGCGGGAGGTCGTCGAGCGCAGCGACCGTCAAGGGCTCACCGGACGCTGCGAAGACGGAACTGGTCTCGACCCGCTCGATGCTGGCGATCCTGCCGGTTTCTTTCGCAAGGCGTGCTGCGATGCCTGTGCCGCCATGGAGTTCAACCGCGGTCTCGAACCGTCGCTCCACGACAGCAAGCCGTTCGGCCATTTCGCGCGCCACCAGGTCGAGCAGAAAGGAGGCTCCCGGATCGGCATTCCTGAATGCCCGTTCCCGCCGTGCCGCCACCAGCGCCTCGTCGAAAAGAATCTCCATTGAGCTCGGTCCTTACATTTCCAGTTGCGGAATGGCGCGTCGCGGGCGCAAATGTCAATCCATGGAGGACGGACACAAGTCGGCTTTTGGTATGCCAACACCGCGCAGATCGGCCTGGTTGCGCTGGATCGCCGACCTTGTCTACCCGCCTGCCTGCCCCGGCTGCGGCGTGATCCTCGCCGGGCAGCCGAGCTTTTGTGCAACGTGCTGGCGCGAGATCCGTTTCATCGAACGACCCTATTGCGAAGTCCTCGGCATCCCGTTCGGATATGATCCGGGTGAGGGCATGGTATCGGCGGAGGCGATCGCTACGCCGCCGGTCTTCGATCGGCTGCGCAGCGTCGCGATCCACGAAGGTCCCGTGCGTCATCTGGTCCACGGGCTGAAATATCGCGATCGCACCGACCTTGCCCCCATGATGGCCGCCTGGATGCTGCGTGCGTCCGAGCGGCATGCCCTCGAGTGCGACGGAATCCTGCCCGTCCCCCTGCATCGTTGGCGGTTCGCCGGGCGGAAGTTCAACCAGTCAGCGGAGCTTGCCCGGCAGCTCGCGCATCTTTCGGGCCGGCCGTTCCTGCCGGCGACGCTGGTCAGGGTGAAGAAAACGGCGCGGCAGGTCGGGCTGACCGCCAGACGTCGCGAGGAGAATGTCCGTGCGGCCTTCAAAGTGGTGCCGGGCCGAGAGATGGACGTCGCGGGGAAGCATCTGGTGCTGGTCGACGACGTCTTTACCACGGGCGCGACGGTCTCCTCCGCGACCCGAGCGCTCAAGAAGGCGGGAGCGGCGGAAGTCACCGTTTTGACCTTTGCAATGGCTATCGCCGGGCCTATATGAAGCTTCAAACACCAACTGCGCGGCTCTTCCCACCTGGTCGCTCCCGGAGAATCTCGATGGCAGATGTTACGATCTACACCCGCCAGGGCTGCGGTTACTGCTCCCGCGCCAAGTCTCTGCTCCAGTCCAAGGGCGTAGACTTCACCGAGCACGATGCGACTTATTCGCCGGACGTGCGCCAGGAGATGATCGGCAAGGCTGGCCGTTCCACCTTCCCGCAGATCTTCATCAATGGTGAGCATGTCGGCGGCTGTGATGATCTTCATGCGCTCGATCGTGCCGGCAAGCTAGATCCGATGCTCGCCGCCTGAGGGAGAGGGACGATGACGTTCAAGGCTGCTGCCATCCAGATGTGCTCCGGCGTCGATCCGGAGAAGAACGCCGCCGACATGACGAAGCTCGTGCGCGAGGCAGCTTCCCAGGGCGCGATCTATGTTCAGACGCCGGAAATGACCGGTGCTGTGCAAAAAGATCGCGCGGGGCTGATGGCGGTGCTCAAGGACGAGGCGAACGACGTCATCGTTTCCACCGCCCAGGAGCTTGCCCGCGACCTCGGGATCCACGTCCATGTCGGATCGACAGCCATTGCACTTGCCGACGGCAAGATCGCCAATCGGGGCTTTCTGTTTGCGCCGGGTGGCGATCGGATCTGCACCTATGACAAGATCCATATGTTCGATGTCGATCTCGACAATGGCGAGAGCTGGCGCGAAAGCGCCGTCTACCGGCCAGGCGGAGAGGCAAGAGTGGCGGAGCTTCCTTTCGGCAAGCTCGGTTTTGCAATCTGCTACGACGTCCGCTTTCCGGCGCTGTTCCGCACCGAGGCTGTCGCCGGTGCGGAGGTCCTGACAGTCCCGGCCGCGTTCACGCGGCAGACGGGCGAGGCGCATTGGGAAGTGCTGCTGCGGGCTCGTGCCATCGAGAACGGTGCCTTCCTGATTGCCGCTGCCCAGGCAGGCGTGCATGAGGATGGGCGCGAGACCTTCGGTCATTCGATGATCATCGACCCCTGGGGCAAGGTGCTTGCATCGGCCGGAGGCAGTGGCGAGGCCGTCGTAATCGCAGAGATCGATGTCGACCAGGTGAAGGCCGCGCGGGCCAAGATCCCGAACCTCAAGAACGCTCGCGACTTCACGCTCGACACGGTGGCCGCGGAGGCGAAGGGGGTCGCCGCGTGATCCGCTATTCGCTTGTCTGCGACAATGTCCACGGCTTCGAAGGCTGGTTTTCCGAAAGCGCGGACTTCGACCGGCAGGTCGAGGCCGGGCTCCTTACCTGTCCCGTCTGCGGCTCCGCTGCTATCTCCAAATCACTGATGGCGCCCTCCGTTTCCACGGCACGGAAAAAGGAGGAGAAGCAGGCGGTCGCCATGGACCTTGCACAAAAGCAGGTGATGGCGAAGCTGAAGGAGGCCGTGGCTGCGATTAAGGCCAACGCCGAGGACGTTGGGGAGAGATTTCCCGAAGAGGCCCGCAAGATCCACTACGGCGAGGCGGATGCGCGGGGCATTATCGGCCAGGCGAGCTTCGCCGACGTGCGCGATCTGCTCGATGAAGGCATTGAGGTGGCACCGCTGCCGGTGCTGCCCGAGGATGCCAACTAGGGCTAGGCGGGCCGCTTCGCCAGCAGCATGTAGTTGACGTCCATGTCCGGCGACAGGTTCCATCGATCCTGCAGGGGATGGAAGAAGACGCCGGTGCGGTGAATGATGTCCATGCCGCTCGCTCCAAGCGGCGCTTCCAGTTCCTCTGGCCGAACCAGCTTCTCGTATTGGTGCGTGCCCCTGGGCAACCAGCGCAGGATGTTCTCGGCAGCGAAGATGGCCAGCGCGCGGGCCTTTATTGTACGGTTGATCGTGGCCACGAACATGAGGCCGCCCGGTTTCACCATGGAGGCGCATGTGCGCATGAAGAAGTCGACGTCGGCGACATGTTCGACAACCTCCATGTTAAGGACGACGTCGAACATCTCGCCGGCTTCGGCCAGCTGCTCTGCCGTGACGGCGCGGTAGTCGATCTCGACACCTGTTTCTGCGGCGTGTGTCTGTGCAATCCTGATGTTCTTTTCCGACGGGTCGGCGCCCACGACGGTCGCGCCCATGCGGGCGACCGGTTCCGAGAGAAGGCCTCCACCGCAGCCGATATCAAGGACGCGAAGGCCGGAGAGCGGCAGGTGCGCCTTTGGATCGCGGCTGAAATTCTCTGAAACCCTGTCGCGGATGTAGGTGAGGCGCACCGGATTGAACTTGTGCAGCGGCTTGAACTTGCCGGTCGGGTCCCACCATTCTGCCGCCATGGCGGAGAAGCGGTCAACTTCGCTCTGGTCGATCGTGGTCTTGGCGGCATCGGTCATGGGGTGTCATCTCCGGCGTTTGAACCTGAGGTCGGACGATCGGCGGCAGAAGTCAAGTGCCGCTCCGGCGGCCATCGACGCCTGCGGCTTCCGCGCTCACTCCTATCCTAGGCCGGGCGCGATTTTCTCCCTGGCTGCCGCAAGGCTTCTTGACGGTGGCAGACGGCTACAGGAAGTTGCGGCGGATCGGGCAGGGGGGGAGCTATGGCCATCACGGTCGGACGGTTGAAGGCGCTTCTGGGGATGGAGGAACTTTCTTTCAATCTCGAAGGCAGGCAAGTGGAGGAGCGTGGAGACCATGTGGTCGAGCACCTCCGCTTTCGCCTTTCCGACGGCGGCGAAGTCCGCGGCTTCCTTGTGCGGCCCAGCGAGCGGCGGTTGCGCCGTCCGGCCGTCCTGCACTGCCATGCTCATGGAGGTCGATATGACATCGGTGCTGCCGAACTGATAGAAGGCCGCCCCGCACTTCTCGATCCACCCGGTCCGGCGCTCGCGCGGGAGGGGCACGTGGTGCTTTCTATCGACATGCCGACCTTCGGTGCGCGCGCCCATGAGCAGGAAGATGCCGCGAGCAAGGCAGCACTCTGGGACGGCAAAACCCTTTTCGGCCGGATGCTCGCCGAGCAGACGGCAGCATTGGTCTGGCTTGCGCGCCATCCCGAGGTCGATCCCAAGCGGATTGCAGTATCCGGCCTGTCCATGGGAGCGACGCTTGCCTACTTCCTGGCCGCCGTGGACGCTGGCGTGGCTGCGACGGCGCATTTCTGCTGCTATGCGGACATGGCGAGCCTGATCAGAAGCGGAGCCCACGACCTTCACGGTTACTATATGACGGTGCCGGGCCTGCTGCGGGAAACATCGACGGGCGAAATTGCCAGCCTCGTCGCGCCGCGCCCGCAACTCATCTGCGTCGGTGAGGAGGATCCACTGACACTGCCGGATGCTGTCGCGGTGGCGCTTGCCCAGACGCGTGAGGCGTATGAGACGGCGGGTGCGCCGAACGGGCTGGTGTTTCTTTCGGAGCCAGGGGCGGGGCACAAGGAAACACCGGCGATGCGCCGGGCGCTGCTGGCGTTCCTGCGCCACTATCCCTGATCTGCGAGTCGTTCATAACCGGTTCAGGGGCCATGCGGAACAATGGCAGGGTGTCAAACATTGAGCGGAAACAAGAGCGGCGCAGCCGTCTGCTTTTCAGGAGAAAACACGTGAGGAAATTTCTGTTCAGTGCCGCTGCTGCCCTGTGTGCAGTGGTGGCTGCACCATCGCTGGCCGATGCGGCCGTGCGGGGGTATTCGACTGCGAATGTCAACATGCGCTCCGGACCGAGCACGTCCTATCCTGCTGTGACGGTCATTCCGTCCGGCGCGCCGGTGACGATCTATGGCTGCATGAGTAACGTCAACTGGTGCGATGTTGCCTTCAGCGGTGGCCGTGGCTGGGTTTCCGGCAATTATGTGCAGGCAGCCTATCAGCAACGGCGCGTCTATGTAGGTCCTCAGTACTACCGGCCGCTTGGTATCCCCACGGTCACCTTCGAGATCGGCAACTACTGGGACCGGCATTATCGGGGTCGTGACTTCTACCGCGATCGTGACCGCTGGGACCGCCGTGACCGTGATCGCTGGGACCGCGACAGGGATCGTCGAGACTGGGATCGAGATCGTGACCGGGAGCGGGCCCGCGACCGTGACCGGGATCGGGAAAGAGATCGGGCTGACCGCGATCGCGATCGCGACAGAGATCGAGCCGACCGAGACCGTGACAGGGATGAGATCCGTCGGATTCCGCGCCTGCCCGGCGGGGCGAATCCTGATCAGGATAATGATTGCTTTCCTTATTGCCGCTAGCTGCTGATGTTCCTGGTATCGGGATCACAGCGATGTCTTGGAAGAGCGTCCAGACGGGCGCTCTTCCAATTGCGTGAACCACAGCGATCCTTTCCCGCCATTGCACGCCACCCACCTTTTCGATAAGAGACCCGGCGAAATCCGTCTGCTTCCTGAAGACGGGCAGAGAGAGCCGCTCCCTTGGGAGCGAACGGGTGGTATCAGTCAGCATGGCACGCATCGTCATGAAGTTCGGCGGCACATCAGTCGCCAATCTCGAGCGCATCCACAACGTCGCGCGTCATGTGAAACGCGAGGTCGATGCAGGAAACGAGGTCGCGGTCGTGGTCTCGGCGATGTCCGGCAAGACGAACGAACTGGTCGGCTGGGTCCAGGACATTCCGAAGGTGGCCGGCGCCAGTTCTCCGTTTTACGATGCTCGCGAGTATGATGCCGTCGTGGCGTCGGGCGAACAGGTCACCTCAGGGCTGCTTGCCATCGCCCTACAATCGATGGGTATCAACGCCCGCTCCTGGCAAGGTTGGCAGATCCCGATCAAGACCGACAATGCCCATGGGGCCGCCCGCATCCAAGAGATTGACGGGGCGGACATCATCCGCCGCATGGGCGAGGGGCAGGTGGCCGTAGTTGCCGGCTTCCAGGGCATCGGTCCCGACAATCGGATCGCGACGCTGGGTCGCGGAGGCTCGGATACGTCTGCCGTGGCAATCGCCGCAGCCGTCAAGGTAGACCGTTGCGACATCTACACGGACGTGGACGGCGTTTACACGACGGACCCGCGCGTGGTGCCGAAGGCGCGGCGGCTGAAGAAGATCACCTTCGAAGAGATGCTGGAAATGGCGTCGCTGGGCGCCAAGGTTCTGCAGGTTCGGTCCGTCGAGCTTGCGATGGTCCACAAGGTCCGCACCTTCGTGCGTTCGAGTTTCGAGGATCCCGATGCGCCGGGCATGGGCGACCTCATCAACCCGCCCGGCACATTGATTTGCGACGAGGAAGAGATAGTGGAACAGGAAGTCGTCACCGGCATCGCATATGCCAAGGATGAGGCGCAGATTTCGCTCCGCCGGCTGGCTGATCGCCCCGGCGTCTCGGCGGCCATCTTCGGGCCACTCGCGGAGGCGCACATCAATGTCGATATGATCGTCCAGAACATTTCGGAGGACGGATCGCGCACGGACATGACCTTCACGGTGCCCTACGGGGACGTGCAGAAGGCGCTGAAGATCCTCGAGGACAACAAGGAAAAGATCGGCTTCGACGTCGCCCAGAACGAATCAGGGCTGTGCAAGGTGTCGGTGATCGGCATCGGCATGCGCAGCCATGCGGGCGTCGCGGCGCAAGCTTTCAAGGCACTTGCCGAAAAAGGCATCAACATCAAGGCGATCACGACGTCGGAAATCAAGATTTCTATCCTGATCGATGGTGCATATTCGGAACTTGCGGTTCGGACTTTGCATTCCGCTTACGGTCTCGATAAGAGTTGAGCATGAGCCGAGGGGCTACTCTTCCCACGTGTGGAAGGGCCGATCCTAAGGCGTGGGGCACCTTGTTTCGGGAGCGATGATGCCGATGAGAGACCTGTCGGCTGGGCCGCGCGTGCTGCTTCGGCGGCTGCGCGAACTGATGGCGGAGCCGCTGGATCCGCAGGAGCGTCTCGACCGCATCGTCCGCCAGATCGCCAGCAACATGGTGGCGGAAGTCTGCTCCGTCTACGTGCTGCGATCGGACGGGGTGCTTGAGCTCTACGCCACCGAGGGCCTCAATCCGGAAGCCGTCCACCTGTCACAGCTCAAAATGGGGCAGGGTCTTGTCGGGACGATCGCTGCTTCGGCGCAACCCCTCAATCTTTCCGATGCTCAGGCTCATCCCGCGTTTCGCTATCTCCCTGAAACGGGGGAGGAAATCTACCATTCCTTCCTCGGCGTGCCGATCTTGCGGGCAGGCCGCACTTTGGGCGTCCTGGTCGTCCAGAACAAGGCGAGTCGGACCTATCGCGAAGATGAGGTCGAGGCGCTCGAAACGACTGCCATGGTAATCGCCGAAATGATCGCCACCGGGGAATTGAAGAAGATCACGAAGCCCGGCCTCGAGCTCGACCTGACGCGCCCCGTCACGATCGAGGGAGACGGCTACAACGAAGGCCTCGGGCTGGGACATGTGATCCTGCACGAGCCGCGCGTGGTGGTGACCAATCTTCTCAACGAAGACGCCGAAAGCGAAGTGCGGCGGCTGGCCGAGGCATTGGGCTCGCTTAGGATTTCCATCGACGACATGCTGTCGCGCCGCGACGTGGCCACGGAAGGCGAGCATCGCGAGGTGCTCGAGACCTACCGGATGTTCGCCTACGACCAGGGCTGGGTGCGGCGCATGGAGGAGGCCATCCACAACGGCCTGACGGCGGAAGCGGCCGTCGAGAAGGTGCAGAGCGATACCAAAGCGCGGATGATGCGCCTGACCGACCCGTATCTGCGCGAGCGGATGCATGATTTCGACGACCTCGCCAACCGCCTGCTGCGGCAGTTGACCGGGTTTAGCGGGCGGTCGATCGGTGAGGGCATGCCGGCTGACGCGATAATCTTTGCGCGCGCCATGGGTGCGGCCGAGCTTCTCGACTACCCGCGGGAAAGGCTTCGTGGCCTGGTGCTGGAAGACGGCGCCGTCACCAGCCACGTCGTGATCGTGGCACGAGCGATGGGCATCCCGGTGGTCGGCCAGGCGGTAGGGGCGGTTGCACTCGCCGAAAACGGTGACGCCGCGATCATCGACGGCGATGATGGCCAACTTCACCTGCGGCCGGTATCGGATGTCCTGAAGGCCTACGAGGAGAAGGTCCGGCTGCGTGCCCGCCGCCAGGAACAGTTCCGAGCGCTGCGCGACGTTGATCCTGTCACCAAGGATGGAAAGCGCATCAGCCTGATGATGAATGCCGGGCTGATCGTGGACCTGCCGCATTTGCCGGAATCGGGTGCGGACGGTATTGGGCTGTTCCGCACCGAACTCCAGTTCATGATCGCCTCGACCATGCCGAAGCTCGAGGAGCAGGAGGCGTTCTACCGCAATGTCATCCGGCAGGCCGACGGACTTCCCGTCACTTTTCGGGCGCTCGACATCGGCGGCGACAAGGTCGTTTCGTATTTTCGTGCGCATGAGGAGGAAAATCCGGCGCTCGGCTGGCGGGCGATCCGCCTGTCGCTCGACCGCCCTGGCCTCCTGCGGACGCAGTTGCGGGCCCTGCTGCGCGCCTCTGCCGATGCGGAGCTCAGAATGATGCTGCCGATGGTGACGGAGGTTGCCGAGATCCATGCCGTGCGCGACCTCCTGCAGAAGGAGGTCCAGCACCTTTCGAAATTCGGGCACAGCCTGCCGCGCAAGCTGCAGTTCGGCGCCATGCTCGAGGTGCCGGCGCTGATGTGGCAGCTGGACGAACTGATGGCTGAGGTGGACTTCGTCTCCGTGGGCTCCAATGACCTCTTCCAGTTCTCGATGGCTGCCGACCGTGGCAATGCACGTGTCTCCGATCGGTTCGACATGCTGGGCCGACCGTTCCTGCGGATCCTGCGCGACATCGTGCGGGCAGCGGAACGCAACAAGACGCCGCTGACCCTGTGTGGCGAGATGGCGGGCAAGCCGCTCTCGGCCATGGCCCTGATCGGGCTCGGCTTCCGCTCCGTTTCGATGGCGCCGACCTCTATCGGGCCGGTCAAGGCCATGCTCCTTTCGCTTGATGCGGACAGGCTGACGGAGACCCTGAACGCGGCGCTGGACGACAGGCAGCCGAGAGAGCCGGTTCGCGAACTGCTGACGCGGTTTGCGGCAGAGAACGGCATTCCGGTCTGAAGACAACAACATGGAGTAGAAGCGGGTGGCGAAGCTTCCTGTAGAGAAGATGCGCGAACTGGAGCGCCGCTTCGGCGAGATCGAGGCCCGCATGTCGGAAGGCCCGGCTGCGGACGTTTATGTGCGGCTCGCGTCCGAATATTCGGAGTTGCAGCCTGTCGTGCGCAAGATCCGCGACTATGAGAAGGCAACCGCGGAGGTATCCGACCTGAGGACGCTGCTCGCCGACAAGGCGACGGATCGCGAAATGCGCGAGCTTGCCGAGATGGAGCTGCCGGAGGCCGAGGAGAGGGTCGAGGCGCTGGAAAAGGACATGCAGGTCCTGCTGCTGCCGAAGGACGCCGCGGATGAGAAGAGCGCGATCCTGGAAATCCGCGCCGGCACCGGCGGCAACGAGGCGGCACTGTTTGCGGGCGACCTGTTCCGGATGTACGAGCGCTATGCCGCGGGCAAGGGCTGGAAGGTGGAGGTGCTTTCCGCCAGCGAGGGCGAAGCCGGCGGCTTCAGAGAAATCATCGCTACCGTCAGCGGGCGCGGAGTGTTCTCCAAGCTGAAGTTCGAATCGGGTGTCCATCGGGTCCAGCGCGTGCCGGACACCGAGACGCAGGGGCGGATCCACACCTCGGCGGCGACCGTGGCCGTTTTGCCGGAGGCCGAGGAGATCGACATCGAGATCCGGCCGGAAGACATTCGGATTGACACCATGCGCTCATCGGGCGCTGGTGGGCAGCACGTCAACACCACGGATTCCGCCGTCCGGATCACGCATCTGCCGACGGGACTTGTGGTAACGAGTTCGGAGAAATCGCAGCACCAGAACCGCGCAAAGGCGATGCAGGTGCTGCGGTCGCGGCTCTACGACATGGAGCGGCAGAAGGCCGAGAGCGAGCGATCCGCCGACCGCAAGAGTCAGGTGGGATCCGGCGATCGGTCGGAACGCATAAGGACCTATAATTTTCCGCAGGGGCGCGTGACGGACCACCGTATCAACCTGACGCTCTACAAGCTCGACCGAATGATGGAGGGCGAGATTGACGAGGTTGTCGATGCGCTGATCGCCGACTACCAGGCCGGCCAGCTGGCACAACTTGGCGAGCAGCAGGGGTGACCACGCTCTCCGCCGTGGTTGCAGATGCGAGGAGCCGACTTGCCGCAGCCGGATTGCCGGACGCGACGATCGAAGCGAGAATTCTCATCGGCGGCGTGCTCGGCCTGACGGCTACGGACGTATTCGTCAGGGGCGACCGCGAGATTGGCGGCCCTGAGCTCGAGAAAATAGCGGAAGCTATCGGGCGACGCTTGAAACGGGAGCCTGTGCACCGCATATTAGGAGAACGAGAATTTCACGGTATGGTGCTGAAGCTCTCTCCAGAGACGCTGGAGCCGCGACCGGACACGGAAATCCTCGTCGATGCCATCCTTCCCTATGTGAGGCAGTTTGTCGCATCGCGAGGCGAAGTACGCATCCTGGATCTGGGAACCGGAACCGGCGCGATCCTCCTGGCACTCCTGAAGGAATGCCCGCAGGCGACCGGAGTCGGCACGGACCTATCCGAGGCAGCATTACAGACTGCCCGCGAAAACGCGGCGAGGCTTGGCCTGGCTGGCCGGTTCGAGACGATCCGGAGCAATTGGCTGGAAGAGGTTACAGGGCGGTTTGACATCGTAGTTTCAAACCCGCCTTACATCAGAACGGGCGTTATCGCGGCGCTTGAGCCGGAAGTCAGGGAGTTCGATCCCCTGCGTGCGCTTGATGGCGGACCGGACGGGCTCGACTGCTACCGTGCCATCGCCGCAGGTGCCGGCGAGGTTCTGGCGCCCGGCGGAATGGTCGGAGTCGAGATCGGCTATGACCAGAGGGATAGTGTGACGACGATCTTCCAGGCGGTAGGCTTTGTCCTGCATCAGGCGCTTCGGGATTTTGGCGACAAGGATCGTGTCCTTCTGTTTGCCAGGGCCGAACCCGGCCATTGATTTTGCACAGCGAAAGAAAAGGCTTGGATTTCCAGAGGAAGCACGATAGTTTGCGGCCACGTACCGGGCGGCTGGGAATGAACGGAGATTCGTTCGGGTTAAGGTCAACCCTGAGACCGGCTCTTTTGAGTTTCAAAGGTTGAACATTTCCTGGTGCGTGATTCAGGTAATTTGACTTTCACTAGCGGCAGGTGGCTCGGTGTCCTCCTGTGCGCGGCGCGCGAAGTCTCGGTCTGGCGCAAGCCAGCATGGCCGCGCGGCCCCCTATCAGCGGATAACAGACAATTCAGGTGATCTATCTATGAGGCCAGGACAGCAGAACAAGCGCGGTCGAGGGCGTGGCGGCAGCAACAACAGTGGCGGCGGCGGCAACTTCAATCGTAAGGGCGGCAATCCTCTTACCCGCACCTATGACAGCTCAGGCCCAGACGTTAAGATCCGCGGAACGGCGCAGCACATTGCCGAGAAGTACGCAGCACTGGCGCGGGACGCCCAGAGCTCCGGCGACCGAGTGATGGCAGAAAACTATCTGCAGCATGCGGAACACTACAACCGCATCATTGCAACGGCCCAGGCGCAGATGCAGGAGCGCTTCCAGCGCGACGACCGCGGTGAGTTCCAGGATCGCGAAGGGCAGGACGGCGACGACATCGACACCAATGAGGGGGATGACGAGGGTTCGTTCCGCCAGCAGCCTTTGGCTGAGGGCCAGTCGCAACGCCGGGACAACCAGCAGCCTCGCGAACAACGGGATCATCAACGTCAAAATCGCCGCGAGCGTGATCCGCTTCCTGCAGCCGAGGCGACGCCTGCCATCGACGGATCCGGGCCTCAGCCCGTGATCGAGGGTATACCAGCCGAGGTTGCCGTGGAATCGGAAGAGCAGGGCGCGCAACGTGAACGCCAGCCGCGCCGTCGCAATGCCGGCAACCGCCCGCGTCGCCCCCGTCGGGGAGAAGAAGGTGCGACTTCAGAGGCCGGCGCAGCCGAGTCTCAACCCGAACTGGCGGACGCACCCGGGGAGTAGCGTGACTTATCAGCATTGAGACGACGAGACCCCGGCCGTAACGCCGGGGTCTTTTTTATGCAGGTCTCATGGGGAAGCATTCCCGCCACGGCGTGGCGCCATCACTGTCTGCGCCTAGTGGTTGATGCCGGAGCCCCCGACGGCGACGATGTTGAACGGAGAACCTGCGATTGGCAGTGAGCGGTTCCCCCCTAAGGTCTGGGCATCGAGGATAAGGATGCGCTCGCGGCGCGGGTCCGTCACGGCGATCTCCGTGCCCATGACCGCCAGACGCGGACGCGGATCGCGCCAGTGCCCGTCCTTGCTGTAAGGCTCCGTGACCTGAGCTGATCTCGTCAGGCGGCCGGTGAGAATGTCCAGTACATGGAGTGTCCCATCTTCCGTGAACACATAGGCTGTCGTGGGCCGCGCAGGATCAAGCGCGAAGTCCACCCGCCGGACGGGAAGCTCGACCAGAAGGAATGGGTTCTCCTGAGAGGGGTCTATCACGACGACCTTGTCGTCACCGTAGTTGCCGAGGAAGAACTGCATGGCTCGTCCGCCCAGTAGAGTGCCGACCTGCCCTTCCGGCATGTCGTCGCCATAGGACAGCATCTCAAGCTCGGGCGTTCCACTTCCACCCCTGCGGGCGATCAGCACGCCTTCCTCGCACCCAAATGCGACCATCCCCGCGGAAGATGCTTCGCCGTGCAGACCGGTGCAGGTCGCGATCTCTCCCACCTGTTGTCCTTCGCCATTCAGAACCTTCAGCCCCAGTCGCGGCGGCAAGTCTCCTTCCTTTGTCGCCTTCGAAACGTCCGGCTCGGATATGAGCATGTAGGCTCCAAGCGGCACCGCTACGCCGTGATGAGGTGCGGTCGACCTCACCACCTCACGGGTCATTTCGCCCTTCAGAAGCGCAGCCTCGTCGAAGATGCGTGCTTCGCCTTCCAGATCGAAGAATTGCAGAACCTGATCGTCGTGCGGTACCGCGTGGACCGGACGCAGTCCCTCGATACGCCCAAGCTGCGCCGGCTGGTTGAATTCGACGTCCCTGTGCTCTCCGTGATCGGAGAAGGTGACGCCCGTGGCGATCACGTCGACGGCATCGGCATCCATCTGAACCGCGAAGGCGGTCTTCCCACTTTCGCTGGCACCCAAATGGGTGACGTAGCCTTCAAGCTGATACTGCGCGATCTGGTGCCCGGTGGCGCCATCTAGCACTGTGAGCTTTGCATCCTTCTGGTCTCCGACCAGAAGCCGCCAGGCTTCCACCTCATCTGCCTTCGAAGGGCTGAGCGTTGCTATGAGGATGGCGGAGGACGCTGCAATAAGCGGCAGGCGAAGCATGACTGTCTCCTTGATGTTTGTAATGTAATAACGTTACTTAATTAGAGTGCGTCCTGATTGCTGTCCAGCGGAAATCCCGCACAGCTTTAGACTTGATTGACCGATAGCTAGCCGGTTATTTGAGTCACTAATAGCTGTTTGGTTATCGATAATGGCACGAGATTCTCAGACGCTTCTGTTCAAGGCCCTGGCGGACCCTACGCGCAGGGCGATATTCGAGCACTTGTGCCGCGACGGTGAACAGACGGTTGCTGCATTGACTGCCCGTGCCCGAATTTCGCAGCCGGCGGTTTCGAAACACCTCGTGGTTCTCAAGCAGGCGGGTCTGGTGAAAGATCGGCCCGATGGGCGTCACAACCACTACAGCGCAGAACCGGCCCCCCTGAAGTCGATCATCGACTGGTCGGGCGAGATGACCCGCTTCTGGGACGCACGCTTTGTTGCGCTGGAAGATCTGCTGAAGAGGATGGATCAATGAACTCTATGTCTGTCGATACGCTCTCGGTCGTCGTTGAGCGGGACCTTCCTTATCCGCCGGAGAAGATCTGGCGGGCGCTGACGCAGCCGCATCTGATCGAGGAGTGGCTGATGAAGGGCGACTTCCAGCCGGAGATGGGTCATCGCTTCAGCCTGCGTGCGGATTGGGGTTCCGTCAACTGCGAGGTACGGGCAATCGAGCCGGGCAAGGCGCTGTCTTATACATGGGACACCAAGGACCTCAGGAGCATCGTCACCTGGACCTTATTCCCGAGCGAGACGGGAACACGGCTGCGCATGGAGCAGACAGGGTTCAAACCGGAGCAGCAGCCATATTACCGGGGCGCTCACGCCGGCTGGCCGAAGTTCCTGGACGCCATGGAGCGCGTTCTCAGAGAACGGAACTGACGCAGTCTCATCCACAGCGTTCGAGCGGGGCGATGTGACGGCCACGCAAGAGGAGGACTGACATGACCTTGAGCTACGCAATTCGGCAGGGCCATCGCTGGCTGTCGATCGCCTTTACCGTTACGGTTATCGCCAACTTCATCTTGATGGCACTTGGCCAGCCGCCCGCCTGGATCGTCTATGCGCCGCTGCCGCCGCTCTTTCTGCTTCTGATCACCGGCCTCTATATGTTCGTGCTGCCCTATACGGCCAGGCGGCGAGGCGAAGGCGGACGTTGAGCGGCAACGTAACCAGATCGGACCGCCTCAAAAGATATCCCGGCGAGCCGTGACCGGTTCTTTAAATCCGCAAAATCTCCTCCCATATCTCGTTCAACGCCGATGTTTCCGGCGAGGGGCTCGCCTTTTGAGGGAGCTCAATCTCAATCATCGTTTCGTGCCTTATTAAAGGGCGGAACGATCTGTGGAGGTTCGACATGAATATCGAGAAATATTCCGAGCGGGTTCGCGGCTTTCTGCAATCGGCTCAGACCCATGCCCTTTCCGAAGGGCACCAGCAGTTCACGCCCGAGCATGTGCTGAAGGTTCTCCTGGATGACGACCAGGGGATGGCATCCTCGCTGATCACCCGCGCCGGCGGCGATCCCAAGGAAGCGCGCCTTGCCAATGATGCAGCCCTTGCCAAATTGCCCAAGGTGTCGGGCGGTGGCGGCCAGGTCTACCTGTCGCAGCCGCTTGCCAAGGTCTTCACCACCGCAGAAGAGGCTGCCAAGAAGGCGGGCGACAGCTTCGTCACCGTCGAGCGACTGCTTCTGGCACTCGCCGTCGAAAGCACGGCATCCACCTCCGCGACCCTGAAGAAGGCGGGTGTCACTGCCCAGGCTCTCAACCAGGTCATCAATGAGGTTCGCAAGGGTCGTACTGCCGACAGCGCCAATGCCGAGGAGGGGTTCGACGCACTGAAGAAGTATGCTCGCGACCTGACGGCGGAAGCGCGGGAGGGCAAGCTTGACCCGGTGATCGGCCGGGATGACGAGATCCGCCGTACGATCCAGGTTCTTTCCCGCCGGACGAAGAACAACCCGGTGCTGATCGGAGAGCCCGGCGTGGGCAAGACCGCGATCGCCGAGGGTCTGGCACTGCGCATCGTCAATGGTGACGTGCCGGAGAGCCTGAAGGACAAGAAGCTGATGGCACTCGACATGGGCTCGCTGATTGCAGGCGCGAAATATCGCGGCGAGTTCGAGGAGCGCCTCAAGGCGGTGCTGAACGAGGTGCAGGCGGAGAGCGGCGAGATCATCCTGTTCATTGACGAGATGCACACTCTGGTCGGTGCCGGCAAGGCCGATGGCGCGATGGATGCTTCCAACCTGTTGAAGCCGGCGCTTGCCCGGGGAGAACTGCACTGCGTCGGTGCCACGACGCTCGACGAATACCGCAAGCATGTGGAGAAGGATGCTGCCCTTGCCCGCCGGTTCCAGCCGGTCATGGTCGACGAGCCGACGGTGGAGGATACGATCTCCATCCTGCGCGGGCTGAAGGAGAAGTACGAACAGCACCACAAGGTGCGGATCTCCGACTCCGCGCTGGTGGCTGCCGCAACCCTTTCCAACCGCTACATCACCGACCGCTTCCTGCCCGACAAGGCGATCGACCTGATGGACGAGGCCGCCTCGCGGCTAAGGATGCAGGTGGATTCCAAGCCTGAGGAACTGGACGAGCTTGATCGCCGCATCATCCAGCTGAAGATCGAACGCGAGGCCTTGAAGAAGGAAACCGACACGGCGTCGGCCGACAGGCTTTCTCGGCTCGAAAACGAGCTCGCTTCGCTCGAAGAGCAGGCAGATGCGCTGACGGCCCGCTGGCAGGCGGAGAAGCAGAGGCTCGGCCTTGCAGCGGACCTCAAGAAGCAGTTGGACGAGGCGCGCAACGAACTGGCGATCGCGCAGCGCAGTGGCGAGTTCCAGCGCGCTGGCGAGCTTGCCTATGGGGTGATCCCTGGTTTGGAAAAGGACCTCGCCGCGGCGGAAGCTCAGGATTCGAGCACCAATGCCATGGTGCAGGAGGTCGTCAGCCCGGACAACATCGCCCATGTCGTCTCCCGCTGGACCGGTATTCCGGTCGACAAGATGCTGGAAGGCGAGCGTGACAAGCTGCTTCGCATGGAAGACGAGCTGGCGAAGTCCGTGGTCGGCCAGGGCGACGCCGTGCAAGCGGTCTCGCGTGCCGTGCGCCGGTCGCGCGCCGGCCTGCAGGATCCCAACCGGCCGATCGGCTCGTTCATCTTCCTCGGGCCGACCGGCGTCGGCAAGACGGAGCTTACCAAGTCACTCGCGCGCTTCCTGTTCGACGACGAGACGGCGATGGTGCGCCTCGACATGTCGGAATACATGGAGAAGCATTCCGTCGCCCGGTTGATCGGCGCACCTCCCGGCTATATCGGCTATGAGGAAGGTGGTGCACTGACGGAAGCCGTTCGCCGCAAGCCTTATCAGGTCGTGCTGTTCGATGAGATCGAGAAGGCGCATCCGGACGTGTTCAACGTTCTCCTGCAGGTGCTCGACGACGGGCGCCTGACGGACGGGCAGGGCCGCACGGTCGACTTCAAGAACACGATGATCATCATGACGTCGAACCTCGGGGCGGAGTATCTCACCACCCTGCCGGAAGGTGCAGATACCGACCAGGTGCGCGATCAGGTGATGGACGTGGTCAAGGCGTCGTTCCGGCCGGAGTTCCTCAACCGCGTCGACGAGATCATCCTCTTCCACCGCTTGCAGCGGACGGAAATGGGCGCGATCGTCGATATCCAGATGAAGCGGCTGATCTCGCTGCTCGCCGAGCGCAAGATTTCGATCGAGCTGACCCCGGAGGCCCGCGAGTGGCTCGCCGAGAAGGGCTATGATCCGGTCTATGGTGCCCGGCCGCTGAAGCGGGTGATCCAGAAGTTCGTTCAGGACCCGATGGCCGAGCAGATTCTCTCCGGAAACATCCCGGACGATTCAGCGGTCGCCGTCGATGCCGGATCGGACCGGCTGCTCTTCCGCGTCAAGCGGACGGTG
>NZ_LR723670.1:3130000-3277500 GCF_902502825.2 Pseudorhizobium flavum | reverse complement strand
GTTGTTGGTATCCTTGGATGCCTCTGACGATTTGATGGATGGCCGTTGCCTGACCGCGCGGTCCCGGATTTAATCTCGAGAAGCTGGTCTTAAGATCGGCCGCAAGCGAGCTGCTCGGCGTAGCTCCAATAAAGCGGACCGATCGAACACGTCGATGGCATTGTTGAGTTGGCTGGGTTGTTAAAGGTAGCCCGGTCTGTTGCTCGTTCTGACGAACGATCGACTAGATGATGAGCATTGGCAATGAGAACGATTAAGTGTCGTAAGGGCATTTGGTGGATGCCTTGGCATGCACAGGCGAAGAAGGACGTGATACGCTGCGATAAGCCGTGGGGAGCTGCGAATGAGCTTTGATCCATGGATCTCCGAATGGGGCAACCCACCTTAGATGCTTGGGAAATCTGTTTAGTTGGCTGGATGGCTTGTGTGGGACTTCCCATACAGGGCGCTAGCCCGTCGGCGCTGATGCGCCGCGCCGTCCGCAGCGAAGCGATCGAAGATCGCGGCAGCGTGAGGACAGAGCCAAACAGGTTTCCAAGCATTGAGATAAGGTATCTTATTCTGAATACATAGGGATAAGAAGCGAACGCAGGGAACTGAAACATCTAAGTACCTGCAGGAAAGGACATCAACCGAGACTCCGCAAGTAGTGGCGAGCGAACGCGGACCAGGCCAGTGGCAATCAGGAATAAAGCCGAACAAGTTGGAAAGCTTGGCTATAGTGGGTGACAGCCCCGTAGGCGTAGAACACTGATTGTCCTTGAGTAGGGCGGGACACGTGAAATCCTGCCTGAACATGGGGAGACCACTCTCCAAGCCTAAGTACTCGTGCATGACCGATAGCGAACAAGTACCGTGAGGGAAAGGTGAAAAGCACCCCGACGAGGGGAGTGAAATAGAACCTGAAACCGGATGCCTACAAACAGTCGGAGCCCGCAAGGGTGACGGCGTACCTTTTGTATAATGGGTCAACGACTTAGTGTAACATGCAAGCTTAAGCCGGTAGGTGTAGGCGCAGCGAAAGCGAGTCTGAACAGGGCGATTGAGTATGTTGCATTAGACCCGAAACCGAGTGATCTAGCCATGAGCAGGTTGAAGGTTGGGTAACACCAACTGGAGGACCGAACCCATATCTGTTGCAATAGATCGGGATGACTTGTGGCTAGGGGTGAAAGGCCAATCAAACTCGGAAATAGCTGGTTCTCCGCGAAATCTATTTAGGTAGAGCGTCGACCGAATACCCCCGGGGGTAGAGCACTGGATGGGCTATGGGGACTCACCGTCTTACTGATCCTAACCAAACTCCGAATACCGGGGAGTACTAGTCGGCAGACACACGGCGGGTGCTAACGT
Source organism: Pseudorhizobium flavum (assembly GCF_902502825.2). The sequence goes on along the minus strand of NZ_LR723670.1, from coordinate 3,276,147 downwards.
CCGTCGTGAAGAGGGCAACAACCCTGACCTCCAGCTAAGGTCCCCAAGTCATGGCTAAGTGGGAAAGGATGTGAGGATCCCAAAACAACCAGGATGTTGGCTTAGAAGCAGCCATCATTTAAAGAAAGCGTAACAGCTCACTGGTCTAAATAAGGGTCTTTGCGCCGAAAATGTAACGGGGCTAAAGCCATGCACCGAAGCTGAGGATTTGCAGTTTACTGCAAGTGGTAGCGGAGCGTTCCGTAAGCCTGTGAAGGAGGACCCGTGAGGGCCTCTGGAGGTATCGGAAGTGCGAATGTTGACATGAGTAACGACAAAGAGGGTGAGAGACCCTCTCGCCGAAAGACCAAGGGTTCCTGCTTAAAGTTAATCTGAGCAGGGTTAGCCGGCCCCTAAGACGAGGCAGACATGCGTAGTCGATGGGAACCACGTTAATATTCGTGGGCCTGGTGGTAGTGACGGATCTCGTGTGTTGTTCAACCTTACTGGATTGGTTGTGCAGCGAAGAGGTTCCAGGAAATAGCTCCATCATTATAGACCGTACCCGAAACCGACACAGGTGGTCAGGTAGAGTATACCAAGGCGCTTGAGAGAACTATGTTGAAGGAACTCGGCAAATTGCACGCGTAACTTCGGAAGAAGCGTGACCCCTTTTTGGGCAACCAGGAAGGGGTGGCACAGACCAGGGGGTAGCGACTGTTTATCAAAAACACAGGGCTCTGCGAAGTCGAAAGACGACGTATAGGGTCTGACGCCTGCCCGGTGCTGGAAGGTTAAGAGGAGAGGTGCAAGCTTTGAATCGAAGCCCCAGTAAACGGCGGCCGTAACTATAACGGTCCTAAGGTAGCGAAATTCCTTGTCGGGTAAGTTCCGACCTGCACGAATGGCGTAACGACTTCCCCGCTGTCTCCAACATAGACTCAGTGAAATTGAATTCCCCGTGAAGATGCGGGGTTCCTGCGGTCAGACGGAAAGACCCCGTGCACCTTTACTATAGCTTTACACTGGCATTCGTGTCGGCATGTGTAGGATAGGTGGTAGGCTTTGAAGCGGGGACGCCAGTCTTCGTGGAGCCATCCTTGAAATACCACCCTTATCGTCATGGATGTCTAACCGCGGTCCGTCATCCGGATCCGGGACAGTGTATGGTGGGTAGTTTGACTGGGGCGGTCGCCTCCGAAAGAGTAACGGAGGCGCGCGATGGTGGGCTCAGACCGGTCGGAAATCGGTCGTCGAGTGCAATGGCATAAGCCCGCCTGACTGCGAGACTGACAAGTCGAGCAGAGACGAAAGTCGGTCATAGTGATCCGGTGGTCCCGCGTGGAAGGGCCATCGCTCAACGGATAAAAGGTACGCCGGGGATAACAGGCTGATGACCCCCAAGAGTCCATATCGACGGGGTTGTTTGGCACCTCGATGTCGGCTCATCGCATCCTGGGGCTGGAGCAGGTCCCAAGGGTTTGGCTGTTCGCCAATTAAAGCGGTACGTGAGCTGGGTTCAGAACGTCGTGAGACAGTTCGGTCCCTATCTGCCGTGGGTGTAGGAATATTGACAGGATCTGTCCCTAGTACGAGAGGACCGGGATGGACATATCTCTGGTGGACCTGTTGTCCTGCCAAGGGCATAGCAGGGTAGCTATATATGGAAGGGATAACCGCTGAAGGCATCTAAGCGGGAAACCCACCTGAAAACGAGTATTCCCTATCAGGGCCGTGGAAGACGACCACGTTGATAGGAGGCGTGTGGACGTGCAGCAATGCATGAAGCTTAGCCTTACTAATAGCCCGATCGACTTGATCGTTCTCATTGATAATGCTCATCACGCGTCGCAAGACGCGAAGATGCAGCCAGACGTGTTCACATAAGACCATCGCCAGTTTGTCTGGCTCCCTTGCTCGACAGAGCGCCGGGCAGCCATACAGGCCAAAGGCCGTCGCCAAGCATTTGGCGGGCCGTCCGCAGGGCAGCAGCCGGCAGGCTGCGATCAGCCCGCCAGGACAAGATCAGGCGATGAACCAAAATCCAGCTTCTCAACACATGCCAACAGAAATGTTGGTTCATTGCCCTTAATCGACCTGGTGGTCATGGCGGGGCGGCCGCACCCGTTCCCATTCCGAACACGGCCGTGAAACGCCCCAGCGCCAATGGTACTTCGTCTCAAGACGCGGGAGAGTAGGTCGCTGCCAGGTCTATTAAAGGCAATGCCGCAAAACATAAGCGGACAATACAATCTTCTCAAAACACGAAAAACAAGCATCACTTCCGGACCAAAAAAGTCCGTATCCTTGGTGACGCAGGGTGGAGCAGCCCGTTCGGCCTAATATCGATCCACCGGATCGATATCTTGACGGCCTCACCTCATCAGGCTACGCCTGACTTCGCTCCCGGGCCCAAAACCCGGACTCTTGGTGACGCGGGGTGGAGCAGCCCGGTAGCTCGTCAGGCTCATAACCTGAAGGCCGCAGGTTCAAATCCTGCCCCCGCAACCAACAAAACTCGTAACCCAAGCCAATCAGCCTGAATAGCCCCTAGATTTGTAGACGCCTTCTTCACTAGAACTGAGGCAAGGAGGCCTTCATGGGCAAAGGCAATTTCACGGAAGAGTTCAAGCGTGATGCGGTACGTCAGATCACCGAGCGCGGCTACCCCGCAGGGGAGGTTTCGCAGCGGCTCGGGGTCAGCCAGCATTCGCTCTATGAGTGGAAGAAGAAGTTCGGCGCATCGAACGGGAAGGCCGGCGACGAAGCCGACGAGATCAGGCGACTGAAGAAGGAACTGGCTCGCGTCACCGAGGAGCGCGACATCCTAAAAAAGCGGCCGCGTACTTCGCCAGGGATGCAAAGTGAAGTACGCATTCATTGCTCTGCATCGCCTGAGCTTCTCGGTGCGGACGATGTGTCGGCTTCTCCATGTACACCCGAGCGGCTTCTACGCCTGGCTGAAGAACCCGTTGAGCAAACGCGCCAGCGAGGACAAACGACAGACCGATCTCCTGCTTCAGGCTTGGGAGGAGAGCGGCAAGGTTTACGGCTATCGCAAGCTGCACGAGGATCTGCTCGACCAGGGCGAAGCGTGCTGCCCGAACCGCGTCGCGCGTCTGACAAGGCTTGTCGGGATCAAGGCGCAGATTCGCTACAAGCGCCGTCCCGGCATCTATGGCGGCAGGCCTTCCGTCGTTGTCGACAACTCGCTTGACCGGCAGTTTGACGTAACGGCTCCTGACAAGGCCTGGGTGACGGATATCACCTACATCAGGACCTGCGAGGGCTTCGCCTATCTCGCCGTCGTCATCGATCTTTATTCGCGCCGGGTGATCGGCTGGGCAATGCAGAGCCGTCAAACTACCGACGTCGTACTGCAGGCGCTGTTCATGGCGGTGTGGCGACGCAAGCCAAAGGATCAGGTTCTGGTCCATTCGGATCAGGGCTCGCAGTTCACCAGCATGGACTGGGCCGCGTTCCTCAAACACCACAATCTGGTTCACTCGATGAGCCGCCGCGGCAATTGCCATGACAACGCAGTGGCTGAGAGCTTCTTCAATCTTCTGAAGCGGGAGCGGATACGTCGCAGGTGACCTTGCCCCGCTGATCTAATCCAATTTGAAGTAAGCTCTGGCCCATTAAGAGGACCAGAGAATGAAGCGCAGCCGTTTCACAGACGAGCAGATCATTGGCATCCTGAAGGAGCATGAGGCGGGCATGCCGGTCTCGGAGCTTTGCCGCAAGCATGGCGTCAGCGATGCGAGCATCTATAAATGGAAGGCCAAATACGGCGGCATGGACGTATCGGAGGCCAAGCGGCTGAAGACGCTGGAGGACGAGAACGCGAAGCTGAAGCGGCTTCTGGCGGATGCGATGCTCGACAATGCTGCTTTGAAGGACCTCTTGGGAAAGAAGTGGTGACGCCCGCAGCAAGGCGGAAAGCTGTCGCGCATCTGATGGATCATCACCAGATGAGCGAACGGCGGGCGTGTAAAGCCAGCGGCTTTTGCCGAATGACGATCCGTTACGAAACCAGGCGCAGCGACGATGATCGTCTTCGCGAGCGGGTGAAAGCGTTGGCGCATGAACGCCGTCGTTTTGGCTATCGACGCATCCACGTGCTGCTCAAACGTGAAGGGCACCGTGTGAACCACAAGAAGCTCTTCCGGCTCTACCGGGAGGAGAAGCTGACTGTGCGCAAACGCGGCGGTCGTAAGCGAGCAATTGGCACGCGAGCACCGATGCTGGTCCCGATGGCGGCCAATGATCGCTGGTCGCTGGACTTCGTGTCGGATCAGCTCACGGATGGTCGTAGATTCCGGATTTTGACAGTCGTCGATGATTGCACCAGAGAATGCCTGGGTCTCGTCGCCGATACATCACTCTCGGGCCTTCGGGTTGCCCGTGAGCTGGACCGGATCATCGAGGGACGAGGCAAGCCGAAGATGATGGTCAGCGACAATGGCAGCGAGTTCACCAGCAATGCGATCCTGCAATGGACGGATCGGACCAGGGTAGAATGGCATTACATCGCGCCGGGAAAGCCGATCCAGAACGCATTCATCGAAAGCTTCAATGGACGACTGCGGGATGAGCTCTTGAATGAAATCCTCTTCTCATCACTGATCCATGCCCGGTCAGCGCTCTCAAACTGGCGCAGCGATTACAACCACCACCGCCCACACTCTGGACTCGGCTGGCTGACACCTGCCGAGTTCGCTCAAACCATCAACCCGCGACGTGACGCGGTGCTACGCAGCCGGAATGGCTCCGCACCCCATCCCGCCGCTACCGCCGCAAACACAGCAACCCAAAACCGCCGGAGCGAACTCAAAACTGGATAAAACTTGGGGGCAAGGTCACGATAGCCGACGCCTAATATCTGAACGAGTGGTAGAGACGTCCGACAAACCGTTCAGTGGCCCATTGCGCGGATCTGCAGATGCTGGAAGTATTACCGCAGTGCGCACACTCGGGGGATTCAACCTTATCACCCTATCAGAGCTGTGCCAGCGTCCGCAGATCCTCGATGGCCCCGGGACCGGCGGCTAATACCGGTGCGCCCTTGGTCAGGCGTTCGCCTTCGACCGGGAAGGGCAGGAACCACCCTCCGGCCTCGCGGACAAGGCAATATCCGGCGAGGCAGTCCCAGGCATGCATGTAGGGCTCGTAATAGCCGACCAAGCGTCCGGCAGCGACGTATGCGAGCATGAGCGCACCCGATCCATTGCGGATGAAGGTGCCGCCTTGCGTCAATAATGCCTCCACGAAATCCGCGACCCTGCGAGGAGGAACGTGATGGTTTGCGCCGACCCCGGTGACGGCATTGCGTATCGTCCGGGAGCCATCGATTCGGAGGGGGGTGCCGTTCAGTCGAGCCCCCAGGCCATGGGCGGCCGAATACAATTCGTCCTGACAGGGAGCGGCAATCACGCCGACGACCGGCTCCCCTTGGTGGAGCAGTGCGATCGACACGCACCAGGTCGGCATCCCGTTGACGAAGGGGCTCGTGCCATCGATGGGATCGATTACCCAGGTGAAGCCGGAACTGCTCTCGGCCATTCCATACTCTTCTCCAAGCACGCCATCCTTGGGATAGGCTTCGGCGATCTGCTCCCGGATGAGCGTCTCCACGGCCCGGTCGGCGATCGAGACGACGTCCTGCGGGTCCTTCTTGGTTTCGATGACAAGCGTCTCTCTGCGCAGGAAGTAGTCGAGCGCGAGGGCACCCGCCTTGCGGGCGACGTTCTCGGCAAATCTCTGCCGGGCTTCATAGCCGGTTGTGGCATGGGAGGTCATGAGTTCCTCGTTCGGGTTGTGCCGCTGTCGGTCAGCGGGTGATGATGGCAATGCCACGGGACCTGAAGGCTACGGAGACGGGCGTCGATGCCGGCAGCATACGGTCCACGGCCGGATCCACCACGAACAGGCTGCCGCCTGCCGTCTCCACCTCATACTCGACATGGCCTCCTAAATAGGCGACGTGGGTGATGACGCCGCCAAAGGGGGCATCATCGGCGGGTTCCAGAATGATGGCATTGGGTCTCACCGCGAGCTTCGCCTCGCCCGGTTGAGCAACGTCGCGCCTCGGCACCCGCTGCGTCAACGCCCCGAGGCGGATCAGCGCGTCATCGCCTTCGATGCCGATGACATCGCATGACATGACGTTGGCCTCGCCCATGAAGTCGGCAATGAAGGAGGAGGCCGGCGCCTCATACAGGGCGCGCGGGGCACCTTCCTGTTCGACGCGACCGTCCTTCATGACGATGATGCGGTCGGAGACCGCAAGGGCCTCATCCTGATCATGCGTGACATAGACCGCTGTGAAGCCCAGCCTTTGCTGCAGGTCGCGGATTTCGGTCCTCACGCGACGGCGCAGGCGCGCGTCCAGGTTGGAGAGAGGTTCGTCGAGGAGCAGAACCTGTGGCTCGAGTACGAGCGCGCGGGCGACGGCAACCCGTTGCTGCTGGCCACCCGAGAGCTCGGCGGGTATCCGATCGCCCATTCCGGCGAGACCGACGAGCGCCAGCCCCTCTTCGGCCCGCTCCCGCGCCTCGTTTGGCTTGGCGCCCGATGATCCCAGGCCGTAGGCGACATTCTGAAGAGCCGTCATATGCGGGAAGAGCGCGTAGGACTGAAACACCATGGAGACGTCACGCTCGTTTGCCGGCAGCATCGTCACGTCTTTTCCGCCAATCAGGATGCGGCCGGTGCTGGGGTGCTCCAGGCCCGCCAGCATGCGAAGCGTCGTGGTCTTGCCGCAGCCGGAGGGACCAAGCAGTGTCACCAGCGTGCCCGGCTCGATGGTGATCGACAGGTCGTGGATCGCGGTAAACGAACCGAAGCTCTTTTTGACGTTCTGGAATACTACCGAACCGGGCGTCTTCATGCTGTCTTCTCCTTCGCGACCGAAAGGGGCATCGAGCCGGCGATGCGATTGGCACGGCGGAGGCGACGCTCGCCGACCAGGAGTTGGAAAATGGCGATGACGGCAATCATCACCACGATCAGGGCGGAGGAATAGGCGATGGCGACGCCGTACTCACCATTCTCCACCAGGCCGACAATGTAGGACGTCGCCATGTTGTGCTCGGCACTCACCAGGAAGATGACGGCACTGATCGAGGTGATGGCGCGAACGAAGGAATAGACGAGCGCTGCCGTTATTGCCGGCCGCAGCAGCGGCAGGATCACCTTGCGCAGTGTGCGGAAGCTGTTGGCGCGCAAGGTCAGGGAGGCTTCGTCGAGGCTCTGGTCGAGCTGCTTCATGGCGGCCACTCCGCCGCGCACTCCGACCGGCATGTTGCGGAAGACGAAGCAGGCAATCAGGATTGCTGCCGTACCGGTCATCTCGAGCGGCGGGAGGTTGAACGCCATGATGTAGCTGATGCCGATCACGGTCCCCGGGATCGCAAAGCTCATCATCAGGGCGAACTCGAACAGTTCCCGGCCTGCGAACCGCTGGCGGACGATGAGATAGGCCGTCATCAAGCCGACAGCTGCCGTCAGGGGCGCGGAGATCAGGGCGATCTTCATGGTCGTCCAGAAGGAGTTCCATGCCACGCCGGTCCAGGCGATGCCATCCCCCGTGAAATTGATGGAGAAGGCGCGGACATAGTGGTCGAGGGTAAAACTGTTGTCCAAGCCCCACGTCTTCATGAAGCCGCCGGCGATGATCATCCCGTAGACCACGATCGTGAACATGGCCCAAGGGATCACCACCGCGTGGACGCCGATCGCGACAGAACGGGGCATGGCGGCGTGAACACCATTGTCGCCCTTGCCCGTTACGGTGGCGAAGTTTCGTCTCCCGAGCCATAGACGTTGAGCCAGGAAGGCCGACAGCGTGAAGCAGAGCAGGATGATCGCAAGCACCGCTGCGCGCGACGGATCGTTCTGTGAGCCCACGACGGCGAAGAATATCTCGGTGGACAGCACCCCGTGACTGCCGCCAAGCACCAAAGGGTTGCCGAAGTCCGCCATGCTTTCGATGAAGCCGATGAGGAAGGCGTTTGCGAGGCCTGGCTTCATCAGCGGGAGCGAAACGTGCCAGAAGGTCCGCCAGCGGTCGGCCCGAAGCGTCTGCGAGGCTTCTTCCATCGAGGGGGAGACGCCTTCCACAACGCCGATCAGGACGAGGAAGGAGATCGGCGTGAAGGAGAGGACCTGAGCGATCCAGATGCCTGTCAGACCGTAGAGCCAGCGACTGGGCTCGATCCCGAACATGTCGGAGAGCCCAACGGTGACCAGCCCTGCGCGGCCGAACAGCAGCGTCAGCGCAAGGCCAACGACGAAGGGCGGCGTGATGATCGGCAGGATGGTGAGGAGCCGCAAGCCCTTCTTGAACCTGAAGCCGGTCCGTGTTGCCACGAGAGCGAAGGCAAGGCCGAGCAGCGTCGAGCCTGTCGCGGTCATGATGGCAAGGAAGAAGGTTCGCCACGCGACACCGCAGCGTCCTTCGCCGATCACGCAATTCAGGCTCCAGATGGAGGGATCGACGATGTTGCCGAGAAATCCGTCGGGGTTGAAGGAACCGTCGAAGTCCTGGAAGGCTCCGACAAACATGCTGGCGATCGGATAGAAGACGAAGACGGCCACCAGGAAGACCAGCAGCGTAATGGCGCTGACGACGAAGGCGTCGCCCTTCAACACTCCGCACTCTGCGCGGCCGAAAGAGAAAATCAGGATGAAGACGATCGAGACTGTGATCGCGCCGGCACCCATGGAGGGCTGTCCGGACGGAAGTGCCCCGAAGATCTTCTCGGTTATCGTCCAGGACCAACCCGAAAAGCCGATCGACAGGCCCTGTAGGGCAAGGAACAGGATGCCAAGTGCACCGATCCATGCCAGCTTTCGGCCACGTTGTTCCGATTGGCGGTAAAGGCTTCGAACTAGAACGGCGGCTGCGAGCAGAAGAAGCGTGATGGCGAGCCACCAGCGGCCGTGAAGAACGGCCTGAAGAAGGCCAGGGGCGACATCGGCGCCACCGGGGAAGTCGGACAGCCATGACAACCCAAAAAAGCCGCCTTCGATCCGGTACCAGGGAAGGAGGAGAAGGGCGACGGTACCAAGCCCCAGGGCCCAGTCCAGTCGACGATCACTAGTTGTCATGAGACTTCCTGCCGCGCCGATTTATGCGAGATTGCGTGCAGGTGGCCGGTTTCTCAACCGGCAACCTGCGGTTCACGCCGATGAGGCGGTAGAGGTCAGTTCGCCTTGGCGCCGATCTCCCTATCCCAGCGCTCAAGGAGCGCCTTGCGCCGTTCGGGCTCGCCATAGGTCTTGAAGTCGTAGTCGATCAGCTTGATGTCCTCGAAGCGCGGTGCCTCCTTGGGGATTTCCGCGCTCTTGTTGGAGGGTAGCTGGAAGGATTTGGCGTCCTTCATTCGGGACTGCACCGGCGCAGAAAGTGCCCAGTCATACCACTTCTTGGCGTTCTCGACGTTCTTCGCGCCCTTCACGATCGACATGGAGCCAATCTCGTAGCCTGTGCCTTCGCAAGGAGCGACGGACTTGACGGGGAAGCCTTCTGCTGTCTGGGACACTGCGTCGTGCATGAAGACGATGCCGAGCCCGGTTTCCCCGCGCGCTGCCGCTTTCACCGGCGCGGAACCAGACTTGGTGTACTGGGAGATGTTGGCGTTCAGCTTCTCCATGTAGTCATAGGCCTCGTCCTCTCCCATGATCTGCACGAGCGAGGCGAGAGCCGTATAGGCAGTTCCCGACGAATTGGGGTTCGCCATCTGGATCTCACCCTTCAGCGCGGGATCCAGCAGATCGGCCCAGCATTTCGGCTCCTTCCACCCCTTGGACGCGAAGATCTCGGTGTTGTATCCCCAGCCCAGCGCACCGGCATAGATGCCCACCGTTTTGTAGTCTGCGCTTTCTGCCTGCTTGACAGCCCAGTCCTGCAGTTCCCCAAGCATCGGCGACTTGTATTCCTCGGTGAGGTTCTCGGCCGCAGCCTGGAGATGAGGGTCTCCCGTACCGCCCCACCAGATATCCGTCTTCGGATTGCGGGCTTCTGCCCGGATCTTGGCGTAGGTCTCTCCGGACGAGAGGCGGACCATGTTAACCGAGATCCCGGTTTCCTTCTGGAAGTCCCCCTGCATCTGTTCGCAGATCACGACGTCTGCCGAGCAGATCAGATTGAGACTGCCTTCCGCGTTTGCGTTAAAGGCAATAAGCGATGCGCTCGCGGCAAGCCCTGCCGCGATCAACTTGATCGAGTTCATGTGGTCTCCTCCGGTGTACAGACGCCTCCACGTCCGCCGCTTTGCAAGCGTGTGCAAATGCTGCATGATAATTTGCCTGCTGTCAAACCGTAACGGTCCACAATTAAGGTTTGGCGTGCTACGAGACCCGTGCACTCCCGTGCAAGAAGCAGATCGGAACGACGTTGAGCCGAAAAGTTTACGTAAGTGCCCAGGAGGTGGCGGCCAAGGCTGGCGTTTCGCGGTCGGCGGTGTCGCGCACGTTTACGCCGGGGGCCAGCGTTTCGAAGGAAACGCGGCTACGGGTCCTGCAGGCGGCAGAAGAACTCGGATACCACGTAAATCACCTCGCCCGTGGGCTCACGCGTCGGGAAAGCGGCATTGTCTGCCTGATTGTTTCGGACCTCGCCACGCCCTATCGGTCGAGCCTGCTCCGCACCTTGACAGACCGACTTCAAAACTCCGGCCGGGTTGCCATGGTGATCAACACCGATCGCTCCGACGGAAGCGTCGACCGCGCACTCCAGCAGGCGATACGCTATCGGGCCGAAGCATCGATCATCCTATCCGGCATGCCTGACAGGTCCATTATCGACCTCTGCCTCAGGAACGGCCAGCGGCTCGTTCTCATCAATCGGGACGAAGAGCAGGAAGGCATTCTGCGCATCAATCTCGATGACGCCGTGGCGGCGCAGACCGCCGTCCATGCATTCTGGAGAGCGAAATGCAGGCACCTCGGGTTCGCCAACTCTGCCGCAGGCACACCCAGCCTGATGGCGAGGGAAGCAGGGTTCGTGGCGGAGGCCGCGGCGCGGGGGCTTCCGGTTCTGGTGGAACGGCAGGGCGCTACCGGATACGAATGCGGGCGTGCGATCGCGCGAAGAATGATGACCGGACGCCAACGCCCTGACGCGGTCTTTTGCGCCACGGATCTGATAGCCTGCGGGTTCATGGATGGCGTTCGACAGGAGTTCGGCCTCTCCATACCCGCTGATATCTGCATCGTCGGATTCGATGATATCGAGCAGGCCTCCTGGGGCTCCTATGAGTTGACGACCTTCGCCCAGCCGGTTGATCAGATTGCTCTCGAAACCGTCAGTTGGTTCGGCACCCACGACAATCTGGCCTCCGGTGAGGGGTCCCTGCTGACACTGCACGCCGAAATGATCTGGCGCAAAACGGTTCGCGCCGGCTGAAGGGCTTTGCCATCTCGACTCCGTTCCAGGCGCGGCCGCTCACGACGGATACGAATGCTGCTCCGGCAGGGGAGCACGGCAACGCCTAGGGTGATTTAGGCGTCCCGTTTCGCAATCCAGTCATGGTCCGGATGGTTCTGGAAGCGCCATTTGCGGAGAGGGCCGGCCATGACATTGAGATAGTACATGTCGTAGCCGTAAGGAGCAGCGCAAGGGTGGTGGCCTTTCGGGACCAGAACGACATCGTGATTGGAGAAGCTCATCGTCTCGTCCAGCGTCCCGTCCTCGGTGAAGACACGTTGATGACCGTACCCCTGGTCGGGGTTCAGGCGGTGGTAATAGGTCTCTTCAAGGTAGGTCATCTCCGGAAACCGGTCCTCGTCATGGCGATGCGGTGGGTAGGATGACCAGTTGCCGGCCGGCGTAAACACTTCCGTCACGAGCAGGCTGTCGGCGACATTCGATTCCTCCATGGCGATCGGGAAGATGTAACGCGTATTGGCGCCCTTGCCGCGCGTCACGAGATCCGGCACGTCGAGCACCCGCGCCTCGTGGCTTCCCTTCCCAGGTGCGGTGCAGACGGCGAGCGTGCAGTCGGTCACGGCAGTCGCGGTCCAACTGCTGCCATTCGGTATGTAGGCGCAGGCAGGCTTCTTGCGCTCGAAGACATTCATCCGCTCACCAAGGACTCCCAGGCTCGCATCCGCTGCCGCGATCTCTGCCTTGCCTTCGACGAGCACGAGGATGACCTCCCTGTCACCCGTCGCTTCCTCGGCACGTTCCCCCGCCTTCAGTCGGTAAAGCCCGAAGCCGACATAGGACCAGTCCGGCGACTTTGCCGTCCTTGCATTCTCCACTGTTATGTCGTGCAGTTTTCCGGTTGTGCCGCGTGGCTTGATCAAGAGTTCCGACATTCGTTCTTCCTTCCATCTGGCGATGTGAGCGGCCTTCAGTGTGGTCGTGGCAAGTCTGCTCAATCGCGATCGGCAACCGTAAGGCCGGCCGTGGCGCAAACCGCAAGGATGTGCTCGTAGCCCATCTTCGAATAGTCATAAGGGGGCGCCTTGGCCGGATCCTGCTCGGCCTCCACGACAATCCAGCCGTGATAGTCCATGCCCCTCAGCCGCTGTGCGACGTCGAGGAAGTCGATCGCTCCATCGCCCGGCACGGTGAACGCGCCGGCGACAACGGCGTCGAGGAAGCTCCGGTTGTTCTCCCTGACGTCCCGGACGACGTCCGGGCGGATATCCTTGAAGTGGACATGATGGATGCGGTCGCCCCAGCGATCCATGGTCTTGGCAATGTCGCCGCCGCCAAAGACGAGATGGCCGGTATCGAAGCAGAGGGTCACTTCCGGCCCGGAGGATTCCATCAGCCAGTCGATGTCTTCCTGGTCCTCGATGAAGGCGCCCATGTGGTGGTGATAGGAAAGGGTGACGCCCTGGCCAGCCGTCCATTTGGCAAGCTCCGTCAGCTTTCGGCCATAGGCATACACCTCATCGCGGGAGAGCTTGGGCCGGTCGTTGACGGGCACCCCGATCTGCCCCTGCACCGTGTTGGAGCATTCGGCGTAGACGATGCAGGGCGCCCGCAGCGTCGCGAATTGCTCGGCCTGCTGGGCAATCGCCGCCTGTTCCATGGCGACATCGGAGACGAGGAGATTGCCGGAACACCAGCCGCCGCAAAGCGCGATGTCGAACCGTTCAAGGAACAGCCTCAAGCCCTCCGTCTCCTGCGGCATGCGGCGGCCACGCTCGACGCCGGTATAGCCAATTTCGCGTGCCTCCTCGAGCGCCTGCTCCATCGTGTAGGCGGCGGTGAGATCCGGCAGGTCATCGTTCTGCCAGGCGATGGGGGAGATGCCGATCTTGACACTCATCTGCTTATCCTTTGCCGCGCGGGGCGGCCATGTTGTTGTGCTTCATGTTTAGGGGAGATCGAGCCTCAGTTGACCCGCTGTCGCTTGAGGTTTTCCATGTAGCGCTCCCGCGCCTTTCGTACGGGTTCTCGGGCCGAGACCTCCGGGACTGCGACGTCCCACCAACTGCCGCCTGCTTCCGTCGAGGGATAGGGATCGGTGTCGATGACGACCACGAAGGGTCCGGGCGCCTCACGTGCTCCGACGAGCGCGGCCTCGAGTTCCGCGATTGTAGCGACCTTGCGCGTCTCGGCACCCATGGAGGCGGCATGGGCGGCGAAGTCGATGCGAGAGGGATTGACGTGCTGGGCGTGGTCGAGAAGGTTGTTGAACTGCTCACCACCCGTGCTCATCTGCAGCCGGTTGATGCATCCAAAGCCGCGATTGTCGGTGAGTACGAGCGTGATTTTGATGTCCATCATCACGGCGGTCGCCAATTCAGAGTTCGCCATCATGTAGGACCCATCGCCGATCATGCAGATCACATCGCGATCCGGTTCCGCCATCTTTACCCCGATTGCCCCGGCGATCTCGTAGCCCATGCAGGAGTAGCCATATTCCATGTGATAGGACATCGGCCGGCCGGCTTTCCAGAGCTTGTGCAGTTCTCCCGGCATGGTGCCGGCGGCGCACATCACCACGGTATCTGGACCTGCCGAACGCTGTACTGCGCCGATAACCTGCATATCGGTCGGCAGCGCGTTTTCCTCCGACTCCGGCGCGTCGGTGACCCTGTCCGCTGCCGAGAACCAGTCCGATTTGAGCGCAGGATCGGGTGCGGCGAAGCGAGCGTCACCGAGAGCCTCCGCAAGGGCAGAAAGCCCCACCGCGGCGTCTGCGCACAAGGGCTCGGCACCGTGCTTTGCCGCATCATAGGCCTGGACGTTGAGGCTGATCAGCGTGCGGTCGGGATTGTTAAAGAGGGCCCAGGAGCCGGTGGTGAAGTCCTGGAAACGCGTCCCGATGCCCAGAACGACGTCAGCATCAGCGCAGACGGCGTTCGCGCTGGATGCGCCGGTCACGCCGACGGGGCCGAAGTTGAGCCGGTGGTCCCAGGGAAGTGAGGACTTGCCCGCCTGCGTCTCCACGACCGGAATGGCGAAGCGTTCGGCAAACGCCTGCAGGTCGGCATGTGCCTGTCCGTAGTGCACGCCGCCGCCTGCAATGATGACCGGGTTTCTGGCCGTCCTGAGGATGTCGGCAACCTTCCGGACTTCGACAGGATCCGGCTGAGGGCGCCGGATGCGCCATGTCTTGTGCGCGAAGAAGTCCTCGGGCCAGTCGTATGCCTCGGCCTGCACGTCCTGACAAAAGGCCAGGGTGACCGGTCCGCAGTCGGCAGGATCCGTCATCGTCCGGAAGGCCCGGGGCAGGGCCGTCAGCAATTGCTCCGGCCGCATGATCCGGTCGAAGTAGCGGCTCACAGGGCGGAAGCAGTCATTGGCCGAGACGGTGCCGTCATCGAAATCCTCGACCTGCTGCAGAACGGGATCCGGTCCGCGTCCGGCAAAGACATCGCCTGGCATGAGAAGAACGGGAAGCCGATTGACATGCGCCAGTGCCGCCGCGGTCAACATGTTCGTGGCACCGGGGCCGATGGATGACGTAACCATCATCGCCCGACGTCGTCCAAGCTGCTTGGCGTAGGCGATTGCAGCATGCGCCATGGTCTGCTCGTTGTGGCCGCGCCAGGTCTGGAGGCGTTCGCGCTCACTGTGCAGCGCCTCGCCGATGCCGGCCACGTTGCCGTGTCCGAAGATGGCCCAGCAGCCGGCGATGAAGGGTTCGCCGTCCTCGTTCAGTTGGTTCGCGATGTAGCGGATGGCGGCCTGTGCCGCAGTCAGTCGGATCGTCTTCATGCTGTCTCTCCGGCGTATGTGGCGCCTGTTTCCTCTGCTGCGGCCCGGGCTTCGTCCCAGATCCGGCAGAGGCGGCCGTAGCGCTCCTGCATCATGGCAATTGCTTCGGCGTCGCTGATCTCGCCCTTCAGCCAGCGTCGCGCAGCATCGGCAAAGATCGTGCGCCCGACGGCAAAGCCCTTGACGAGGTCGAACTGTGCAGCCGCCCGGAAGCTTTGCTGCAGGTCCGCCTCCGGTGCATCAAGGCCCAGGATCACGATGCCGCGGACATGCGGGTCGTTTTCCTCGATAGCCTGGCAGGCCGCCTGCCATGCGGCGGGCGAGTGCATCGGCTCAAGCTTCCACCAATCCGGGTAGATGCCGATCTCATAGAAGCGGCGAATGAGATCGGCGGTTGTCCGATCATCTACCGGACCGGCCTTGGAGGGGATGATCTCCAACAGGAATTCCAGGTCGTTGCGTCGGGCGGCGGTGAAGAGCCGAAGCAGTGTCTCTTCCTGCTCCTGGCGCAGTTCCACTCTGTCGTTGGGATGGCAGAAGCACAGGACCTTCACCACGTGGTCCTTCGGCCAGTTGTCCAGCCCGCCGCAGTCCGGCCCGAGATCCGGTTCCAGCGTCAGCGGTCGGGAGCCCGGCCATTCGGTCGGTCGGCCGATCCAGAGCCCGGTGCCTGCCGAGGCATGCAGCGCCTTGCGGCCGATCCTGTCGTCGCAAAGTATTCCGTAGCCGTGGCGGCCGTCGGCAACCTTCAAGGCGGATTGCAGGCATAACGTCTTGAACTGACCGATCCGGCTCGTCTCCGCCCCCGCCTCCTCCGCAAGCGTCTCAAGTTGCATGCGGTGGTCGAAGGCGAAAATCCGCATCTGCGCCCAGTCGCCCTTGCGGTTGGTGGACCAATGGACCTGCTCCAGTGCCGGATCGTTGCGCAGGTCCGGGCGCTTGACGCCTCGTTTCAGGAAGAACTGCAGTTCCTCCCATGAAGGATAGGCGGGCGTGCAGCCATGGCGGGAAACGGCAAAGGCGCCGCAAGCATTGGCATAGGTGAGCGCCGTCTCCCAGCTTTCGTCTCTCAGCCAGCCGCGCAGCAGGCCGGACATGAAGCCATCGCCGGCGCCCAGCACGTTGAAGACCTCGATCGGGAAGCCGGGGCCCGATCGCCCATCGTCCAGCCTGCCGCCGATCTCGGCCTCGAACGCGACGGCACCTATGGGACCGCGCTTGCAGACGAGGGTGGCAGACGAGACCTTGCGCACGTTGCGCAGGGCCTCGATCGTGTCGGTCGAGCCTCCGGCGATGTGGAACTCCTCTTCCGTTCCGACGATGAGGTCGAAGAGGTGGAGCGTGGACTGCAATTTTGCGGTCACCGCCCCGGATTCGATGAACCGGCTTTCGCCCGCCCCATGGCCGGCGAGGCCCCAGAGGTTGGGGCGGTAGTCGATGTCGAGCGCCGTTCTAGCGCCATGCTTGCGGGCGAGGTCGAGGGCCTTCAGGACCGCGGCTTCCGTGCGCGGATGGGAGAGGTGCGTTCCGGTGGCGCAGACACAAGCCGCAGAGCCTATGAAGTCCTCGTCAATGTCATCCTCGCAGAGCGCCATGTCGGCGCAGTTCTCACGGTAGAAGATCAGCGGGAAACTGTGCTCGTCCCGGATACCCAGAAGCACCAGTGCCGTCAGCCGCTCGGGATCGGTCTTCACCCCCGTCACGTCGACGCCCTCCGCGACCAGCTGTTCGCGGATGAAACGCCCCATGTGCTCGTCGCCGACCCGGGTGATCACCGCCGACTTCAGGCCCAGCCGCGCCGAGCCCGCAGCGATGTTGGTGGGGCTGCCCCCGATATACTTGGAGAAGGAGCGCATGTCCTCAAGCCGCCCTCCGACCTGATCGCCGTAGAGATCGACCGATGAGCGACCTATGGTGATGAGGTCGAGCGGCTTCGTGCTTTGCTTCCGCATGACGTCGGTGTCTCCCTAGGTTCTCATTGCATGTGTCGGCGCCGCTCGGCGATCGCCACCGGCAAGGCGGAAACGATCGCCATGGATGCGGCGATCGAGCGGAAGCCCGCATAGTCGTTCTCTGCGATCTCGAGCCAGACCTTGGACAATGGAGCGAGAGGCGAGAGCGGAGAGTCCGTCAGCGATACGATCGGCACACCACGGTCGTGCAGGCGCGCTGCCAGGTCCACGGTGTCCGAGGCATAGGGCGCGAAGGAGCAGATGAAGGCCGTATCGTCGGCCTGCGCCATGTCGGCTATCTCCTCATCTATCCCGTTCGTGGAGCCGACCATGATGGCGCGGATGCCAAGCTTGCCGAACGCATAGGCAAGATGTGCGGCGAGCGGATAGGAGCGCCGACGGGCGATGAGATAGATGGTGCGAGCGCGTGCCAGCACCGTCACGACCTTGGCGAATTCCGCATCCGTCACCTGCGCGGAGAGCTTGTCCACGGAGTTTCGCGCCGCATCGATGAAGCCATGCATGACCGTGCCGTCGAACGTCCCGGGGGAGGCCTTTGCTTCAAGCCGGCTGAGGCGCTCTTCGTAGCTGGATGCGCGCTCCATCAGCCGCTCGCGGAAGACCTGCTGCAGGTCGGAGAAGCCTTCGTACCCGAGATGGTGTGCAAGCCGGACCAGCGTCGATGGTTGTACCTGCGCCGCCTTGGCAATGGAGGCTGTCGTGCCCAGCGCAATCTCGTCGGGATTGGCCAGGACATAGCCTGCCGCTTCCGCCAGGCGTTTGGGCAAGGTGTCCTGCGCACCGACGATGCGGCTGCGCAGGATCTCAAAACTGTTCTTGGCCTTGACCATAACATCCTCAGAGCACGACCACGACGCCCTGCTTTGCCGAACGCAGAGCCGCATCCGCGAGTTTGAGGGCGCGCAGGCCATCTTCGCCGCTCGGGGAGGGGGACGCCCCGTCCTTGAGTACGGAAACGAAGGCGGCAATCTCCGCCGCGTAGGCCTCCACATAGCGGGTCATGAAGAAGTCGTGCAGGGGAGGTCGGGTGAAGCCGTCGCCGGCCGCGAGTTCGATCGTCACGGGGCGCTGGTTCTCGACAGAGACGGCGCCCTTCGAGCCGTGCACCTCCACCCGCTGGTCATAGCCGTAGGTGGCGCGTCGCGAGTTCGAAATCGTGCAGTGCTTGCCCGACGCCGTGGTCAGAGTGACGGAGGCGCTGTCGTAATCGACGCCTTCGATCGTCTTGTCGGTCAGGACCGAGCCGGTGGCGTAGACGGTCGCGGGTTCCTCGCCCAGGAGGAAGCGGGCCATGTCGAAGTCGTGGATGGTCATGTCGCGAAAGATGCCGCCGGAGGTCTTGATGTAGTCCATCGGCGGGGCGCCCGGGTCACGCGAGACGATCTGGATCATCTCGACTTCACCAATGCGTCCATCGGAGATGGCCTTCTTGACCGCCGCGAAGTGCGGATCGTAGCGGCGCTGGAAGCCGAGCATGAGCTTTGCGCCGGTGTCGCGAACGACCTTGAGGCAAGATTCGGCACGGGCGACATCGAGGTCTACCGGCTTTTCGCAGAAGATCGCCTTTCCGGCGCGTGCGAACATCTCGATCAGGTCTGCATGGGTGTTCGTCGGCGTGCAGATGATCACCGCATCCACCGTCGGATCGGCGGCGATCTCGTCGATCGTCGAAACTCGGCAGCTATATTGCTCGGCTATCGCCCTGGCTGCGTCCGCGACGGGATCGGCAACGAAGGCGAGTTCTGCATCTGGATTGCCGGCAATGGCCCGCGCATGCACCTTGCCGATGCGACCAGCGCCGAGTAGCGCGAATTTTAGTGTCATGTTGTCCTCTTGTCTGGGAGATGAGCGATTTACGCCGCCGTATCCTGAAATTCGGCGCCTGTCTTGGCGCCCGTGATGTATGCCACGACATCCTGACCGTCGGTCTCGTCCTTCTTCAGGTCGGCAACGATGCGCCCCCGCCGAAAGACGACGATACGATCAACAAGATCGAAGACCTGCCGCATGTTGTGGCTGATGAGGATCAGCGGTTCGCCCTGTTGCTTCAGGGTCCGGATGATGTTCTCCACCTGGGCGGTTTCCTGAACGCCCAGTGCTGCCGTCGGCTCGTCCATGATCGTCAACTTGGAATGAAAGGTCGCCGTGCGTGCGATGGCCACGCATTGCCGTTGGCCGCCCGACATGTTTCGGATCGTGTTCCTCAGATTGGGAATTTTCACCGCCGTCTTCTCCAGCGCCTCCAAGGTGCGCTGCCGCATGGCCTTGTAGTCGAGGATGGAGAAAGGCCCGAGACGGAAACGGAGCAGTTCGCGGCCGAGGAAGAGGTTGTCGGGAACGTCCAGTTCGTCAGCAAGCGCAAGGGACTGGAAAACGGTTTCAATGCCCGCCTCGCGCGCCTCCATCGGGTTCTCGAACGCTACAGGTTCGCCGTTGAAGATGATCTGGCCCCGGGTCGGCCGCTCGACACCGGTGATCTGCCTGACGAAGGTAGATTTTCCGGCACCATTATCGCCCATGATGGCGACATGTTCGCCCGCGTGGATCCTGAAGTTGGCGCCCTCGAGCGCATGGACGCCGCCATAATGCTTCGTCAGGCCGACCGTTTCGAGGATGGTGTTGCTGCTGGTCATGACGTCTTCCCTCATGGACTCCAGGCCGCCCGGCGCTGGCGCCACTGGTCCAGCACGACTGCGGCGACGATGATCCCGCCCTTCACCATCTCCTGATAATAGGCATCGAGCCTCAGGAAGGTGAAGCCGGAGATGATAACGCCGAAGATGAGTGCGCCGAATACGGTGCCGACGATCGAGCCGCGGCCGCCGGACAACGAGACGCCGCCGATCACGGCCATGGCGATGGCGTCCAGCTCGTACATCACCCCCATTCCTGCCTGGGCAGTCAGGTTCTTCGAGGACAGGACGATGGCAGCCACGCCGGCGAGCATTCCGGCGATGGTGTAGACGAGAACCTTGTGTCGGCCCACCTTGATTCCCGACATGCGGGCGGCGTCTTCATTCGAGCCGATGGCGTAGGTGTGCTTCCCGTAAACCGTGTGGCGCAAGACCAGATGGAAGAGGATCGCGAGAGCCACGAATATGATGACAGGCATGAGCCCATCGCCGACGGCACGGTAACCTTCGGTCGGGAACGAGATCGGCCTGCCAGCGGTCCACCACTTGGCGATGCCGCGAGCCGTTACCATCATTCCCAATGTCGCGATGAAGGGCGGTATTCCGGTGTAGGCGATCAGCGCGCCGTTGATGATCCCTGCGAGGAGGCCAAACAGGAGTGCAACTGCAATCGGTACAAGGACAGGAAGGTCCGTGGCCCATGGGCCCAGTGCCAGCGTCGGGTTAGTGTTGCCGTTTACTTCCGCCACCTGGGCGAAGCTCATTGCGATCATGGCGGCGGCACCCACCACCGAACCGGACGACAGGTCGATACCGCCAGAGATGATGACCTGCGTCACGCCGATGGCGATGATGCCGACGATCGACACTTGAAGGATAATGATGCGCAGCCGTTGTTCATTGAAGATCGAGCTGCTCCGGCCCGAACTGTCGAACAGAAAGCTCTGACCCATCATCAGGTGGCCAAGCAACTCGAAGATGCCGATGATGAGGATGAGTGCGATCAGCACGTTCATCTCGTTTGGCCATCGGCGCTTCGAACTGTCGAAGGCAAGGCCGCCGACGCCGTGCAGGTTGGAAGTCGCCATCGCTCAGACTCCGAAGTTCAGCAGCAACAGATGGGGGCTGGTCGTTGTGGCGAGGGCAGCCGAGACGACCCTCGCCAGTTTAGCGCGACACTCAGTTCTTTGATTTGTAGTCGGCGATGTTGTCGGGTGTGACCAACTGGAACGGGATGTAGACCTTCTGATCGACGCTTTCGCCCTTGGCGAGCTTCAGGGCGGCGTCGACTGCTCCCTTGCCTTGGCCGGCCGCATCCTGGAAGACGGTGACATCGAGGTCACCAGCTTCCATCGCAGCCAGCGCATCCTGGGTGGCGTCGACCCCGCCGACGACGACATCTTCCATCGACACGTTCGCAGCCTTCATCGCCTGTATTGCGCCGAGCGCCATCTCGTCGTTGTTGGAGATTACTGCGTCGAATTTCTCGCCCGTGGAGAGCCAGTTGGTCATCAGGTCCTGCGCCTCGTCGCGGGACCAGTTGGCGGTCTGCTCATCGATGATCTGCAGTTCAACCTGGCATTCGCCCGACTTCATCACGTCCTTTATATCCTGCGTCCGCATAACCGCGGCCTGGTTGGAAAGCTCGCCCATCATGACGTAGATGCGGGCGGGGTTCTTTCCCTTCTCGCTAAGCAGTCGGCAGACCTCCTTTGTCTCGAGCGTACCCGACTCCTGTTCGTTGGAAGCGACAAAGGCCTGGTTGTCCGGCAATGAGTCCACGTTGATCGGCTCGCGGTTGACATAAACCAGCGGCACACCGGCGGCTTCGGCCGCCTTGGTCATGGCTTCGGTCGCCGAGGTATCAACCGGATTGACAATGATGGCGTCGACGCCTGAGGCAACGAAGTTGTTGATCTGGTCAAGCTGCTTTGCGACGTCATTCTGAGCGTCCTCGATTTGCAGCTCTACCCCGTCCAGTGTCTTGACGTAGTCACTCATGCCGTTGCGCAGGACGGTCAGGAAATTGTCGTCGAACAGGGCCATCGATACGCCGATGTTCTCGGCATGGGCAGCAGTCGACATGAGGGCGGCCGTTATAGCGCCCAGAACGAGCTTCTTCATGATTTTTCCTCCACTGCGGGTGCCGGTTCACCCGTGATAGCCCGGATCGGCGGTCCTTGGTGGCCGCGCCTAATCTTCCCACCTCCCCGTGGAAAGTTTAGTCCCTTGATGCTTCGCAATGAAATGATTATTCCATTTTTGCGCGGAGTCAACCCGTCTCTTCCAGCGTGAAAAGCATGCATTTCCCGGTTGAATTCTGATCAGGCAGTGACGGCGCGTCGCAGCCCCTGCCTGCGGCCTCTCAATTTTGCTTGACCCCCAGCCACTCATTCAGCTCGGCTTCGGCGCGTTCCAGCGCGCTGTAGTTGATCAGCTTGCGCAGCAAGGCGACGGCGACGGCCCGGCCGCGAAGGTTATAGCGACCCTCTTCCACGTCTTCGCCGACGCGTTGATAGACATTGAGCTTCTCGTAGAGCTGTTGCAGCCGATTCTGCACGCTTCTGAGGGACAGATTGTGACGGCGGGCAATCATGCGGTCCGTCAAGCCGAGTGCTATGTCGATCAGGATCTCGTATTCGACATCGGTAAAGCCGTTGACGTGGCCAAGGCTCTTCTGCTGCATGCCGCGGACTTCCCGGTCGATGACACATTGCGCCTCCATGAAGATACTGCGGAGCGCGAGCTTGAGCCGGTCATCGGAAGCCGACTTCAAGACATAACCGTAGGCCGCACCTTCGGGCACGATGCGTGACACGCCTCGTACATAGGCTTCATCGGCATAGTTGGACCAGAAGAGGATGCGCGTATCCGGTCGCTCCTTCCAGATGGTCCGGGCAGCCTCGATGCCGTTGCGCTCCGACATCTGCAGGTCCATGACGATGTGCGCCGAGCGGTGCTGCCGTGCCAGACCTTCCCCGACCCTGCCGTTTTCGGCTTCCAGCACCAGATCACATTCGGGCAAGGCAGCGCGAACCGCGTCGTGCAGATACGAACGGTGAAGCGGATCGTCTTCGACGATGAGAACTTCCATCATGTCCTTCCTGTCGGTTGCTGCCTCGGGTGTCCCAGTGGAAGCCAGAGCTTCACCTGTGTACCGGGGCCATCCGGCCTGCAGCCGATCTCGAAACGGGCGCCGATAAGGCGGGCCCTGGTGCGCATGTTGTCGATGCCGTGACCGACCTGTTCCTGCGGATGTCCGATGCCGACGCCGTCGTCGTTCACGATCACCCAAAGGCCGCTACCAACCTTCTGCAGGTTCACGACGATCTCCGAGGGCTGGCCGTGGCGCACCGCGTTGTTGATCGCCTCCTGCACGATGCGGAACAGCGCCGTCGCGACGGTTTGGTCGAGGGTCGCGAGGCTTGTGCAACTGTCGTCGACAACCTGGCAGCGGATTTGCCCTCCCGTCTCCCGCACCGAGCGCTCGAGATGATTTTCTATGGCCTCGGTCACTCCGAAGAGTTGCAGCACCGACGGCTTGGCCTCTTCGATGATCTGGCGCAGGTCGTGCATACAGTGCTGCAGGCTTCGAAAAACCGGTTCCAGCGTCTCACCCGGCACGTCCGGCAGATGCGTCAGACGCTCCAGGCGTCTTGCGAGTCTTGTCAGGTCGGCAAGGGTCTGATCGTGAAGATCCATGCCGATCCTCTGGCGTTCCGCTTCGAGTGCTTCGGTGAGCTTGAGAGCTCCAAGACGAAGGCCCTCCTCCCGTGCACGTGCCTCCGTCTCGACGACGGCGGATCGCTTCGCCTGATCCGCTGCACGCAGGGCGAAGAAGTAGGGCGCCAGAAGGTCCGCGATCGAGCGGGCATTCTCTACATCTTCCATGGTGTAGTGGTTGAGCCGGTGGCTGGAGCAACTGAGCGCTCCGATGATGTCTCCCTGGACCCGCAAGGGAACGTGCAGCCGGCTGTGCAATGAAAGGGCGATGATTGGGCTGGAGAAGGCGCCATCGAAATGAAAGCGCGGGTCGGTGCAGGCGTCGCCGGAGAGAAGATGGTCGACTTCGCCGGAGAGCAGGCTGCGGATCGGGCTTCCGCTCAGCAGGGCCGGGGGATGCTGGCTCCAGGCTGTCTCGAGGCCGCTCTCGTAGGCGATATGGTACTTTCCGTCGATCATCTTGATACAGACGTCGAGATGGTCATGCGGAATGATGTGACCGATCTCGACCGCGACCGCCTGAATGATCGAGTTGAAATCGAGCTGTCCCGCCAGCAGCCGCGAGATACCAAGGTAGTGATCGAAGAGCGCGCTTCTCGTCGGGTTCAGCATTGGCGACGTCCTCCCCGTCGGCGTCGGCGCGGGCAAGGCGCCAGATTCATTAAGCGCCGTCCCGCGACGCTTGTCTTGCGGGATCCCGCATATTTAACGCGATCCTCCGCATCAAGCTTGCTCGGATACGCCTTTGCAAGGCCGATCTTCTCCTTCATTCTTTTCAAACTGACGCCTGGGCGCCAGTAGAAAGATCAGTCGACGGGGCCGTTGAGGAGCGGACCTGATATATGAGCCCGCGGGGCACAGGGAGGAAATCATGACCATCAGGAAGATGCTTCTGGCATCGATCGCGCTTGCGGTCGTAGCCGTACCGGTCTCCGCTTCGGCCGAGACCGCCGACAAGAAGATTGCGCTTTCCAACAACTACGCCGGCAACTCCTGGCGCCAGGCAATGTTGACGAGCTGGGACAAGATCACCAAGGAGGCCGTCAGCCAGGGCACTGTCGCCGCGGCGGATGCGTTCACCACAGCAGAAAACCAGGCGACGGAGCAGGCCGCGCAGATCCAGAACCTCATCCTTCAGGGATATGACGCGATCGTTCTGAATGCCGCATCTCCGACCGCCCTCAATGGCGCCGTCAAGGAAGCCTGCGACGCAGGGATCATCGTGGTCTCGTTCGATGGCATTGTCACCGAGCCGTGTGCATGGCGCATCGCGGTGGACTTCAAGGCGATGGGCGAAAGCCAGATCGAGTACCTCGCCAAGAAGATGCCCGGCGGCGGAAACCTCCTCGAGATCCGCGGCCTCGCCGGCGTCTCCGTGGATGACGAGATTCACGCAGGCATTCAGGCGGGTGTCGAGAAGAACCCGCAATTCAAGGTCGCGGGCTCCGTCAATGGCGACTGGGCGCAGGACGTGGCCCAGCGTGCAGTCGCCGGCATCCTGCCGAGCCTGCCGGAGATTGCCGCAGTCGTGACCCAGGGTGGTGACGGCTATGGTGCCGCGCAGGCCTTTGCCGCAGCCAACCGCCCGATACCGACCATCATCATGGGCAACCGCGAGGACGAGTTGCGCTGGTGGAAGGAGCAGAAGGACGCGAACGGCTACGAGACGATGTCCGTGTCGATCGCACCCGGCGTTTCCACGCTGGCTTTCTGGGTCGCGCAGCAGATCCTCGATGGCAAGGACGTGAAGAAGGATCTCGTGGTGCCATTCCTGCGGATCGACCAGGACAATCTCGAGGAGAACCTCGAGAACACCGAGAAGGGCGGCGTCGCGAACGTCGAGTACTCGCTGGAAGATGCGCAGAAGGTAATCAGCGCAGAGATGTAGGAGCGGAGCTCCTCCTCCCGGACCGGATGCGGCTGATGATCAGCTGCATCCGGTACTTGTGTCGCGAACGGCTGGCAAGACAGCATCTCCATGGATAACGCAGTGCTCAATCAAGAGGTCGTAGCGGCTCGCGGGGTCAAGGTGGCCTTCGGCGCGGTGAAGGCGCTGGACGGCGCCGACCTGGTCATCCGAAGCGGAGAGTGCGTCGGACTGGTGGGTCACAACGGGGCGGGCAAGTCCACCATCGTCAACGTGATCAATGGCGCGCTCTCGCCTCAGGAGGGGTCCGTGGCCTATGGCGGAGACACAGCTTCTCCGGGCATCGCCCGTGCCCGGGCGAATGGTGTGCGGTGCGTATTCCAGGAGCTGTCGCTGTGCCCCAACCTGACGATCGCCGAGAATGCGCGGATCATGCATGGTGACCTGGGAGGCGGTCGCTGGCGACGCCGCGGCATCGATCTCGTCAGCAAGCAATTGTCCGACATCTTCCCGGACCACCGCATCGACTGTGCCAGCGTGGTCGAGGATCTCAGCATTGCCGAGAGGCAAATGGTCGAGATCGCGATCAATTTCGCTGCCGTTTCTGCAGCGCCAAAGCTCGTTATCCTGGATGAACCGACGTCGTCGCTAGATGCTGCTCTTGCCGGGCAGCTCATGGCCTACGTGCGGAGGTTCGTCGGCTCCGGGGGCTCCGTGCTGCTGATCTCACACATCCTGGGAGAAATTCTCTCAACCTCTGACCGGATCGTCGTGATGAAGGACGGCAAGGTGGTTGCCGACAGGGATGCCCGGCAGTTCGACACGCGCCGTCTCGTCGAAACCATGGGGAGCGTCGTGCGGGAGCGCGCCGAAAGGCGCGTCTTCGGTCGCAAACGGCGAACGCCGATCCTGTCCGTTCCTGCGGCGTCTGCCTCCGACATGCGCTTCGAGGCATTCGAGGGCGAGATCATCGGTCTTGCTGGCCTGGGTGGGCACGGACAGACCGAGGCACTCCTCGATCTCTATCTGTCGGCGAACAGCAACTGGCTGCCAGTGCGCGAGCCGAAGATGGCTTTCGTGGCAGGAGACCGCGGACTGAACGGCACGTTCCCGCTCTGGAGCATATTGAAGAACCTCAGCATTTCCTCCCTGAAGACGCTCTCGTCGCGCAATCTGATCGACGCTGAACAGGAAGATCGGGTCAGCGAAGGCTGGAAGAAGCGGATCGAGATACGAACCCCGAACATGCACAATCCAATCCTGTCTCTGTCGGGCGGAAACCAGCAGAAGGTCCTCTTTGCCCGCGCCCTTGCAACCTCTGCCAAGGTGGTTCTCATGGACGATCCGATGCGGGGCGTGGACATTGGAACCAAGCAGGAGGTTTACGACATTCTGCGCGCGGAGGCCGAGAGCGGCCGGACCTTTATCTGGTACTCCACCGAAATGGACGAGATCTGCCTCTGTGATCGCGTCTATGTTTTCCGTGACGGCACGATTGCGGCTCATCTTACCGGTGAAGACGTCAGCGAGGAGAACGTGCTGGCAGCCTCTTTCGCAGGAGGTGAAGCGGCATGAAGCTCTCTTCGGGTGCCGTAAGGACGATACTGCCGGCGGTCTCGCTGGCCGTGCTTCTTGCCGCGGTCTTCTACATGCAGCCGCGGGCCATGAGCTATACGGGCCTGAACCTCCTGTTCAACCTGGCAGTACCCATCGCGCTCGCGACCGTGGCTCAGATGCTCGTCATGGCGGTCAACGATCTTGACCTCTCCATGGGAGCGTTCGTCAGCTTCTGCGCCTGCGTTACCGCCACCTTCCTGCAGGCCTCGCCTGCCATCGGGATACTGATCTTGGCCGGTGCCATTGCCGTCTACGCCGCGCTCGGCGTGGTCATTCACCTGCGGCAGCTACCTTCGATCGTTGTGACGCTGGGGATGAGCTTCGTGTGGGCAGGTCTCGCCGTCCTCATGCTGCCATCACCGGGAGGCGCGGCGCCGGATTGGGCCCGGGCGCTGATGACCGCGAAGCCGCCTTACGTTCCGATGGCGATCGTTGCCAGTCTCGTGATTGCTGTCCTGACGCATGTTCTCGTCATGCGCTCCACATTCGGCGTGTTGATCCGGGGCGTTGGGGGCAACATGCGCTCGGTGGAAAGGGCCGGGTGGTCGGTCATCGGCATCCGCGCGGGAGCCTATGCGCTTGCGGGCTTCTTCGCCATGCTGGCAGGGATCGCGCTCGTGGGGCTCACCACGTCCGCCGACGCGAACATTGCGCTTCGCTATACGCTGCTGTCCATTGCCGGGGTGATCCTCGGCGGCGGCGAATTTGTTGGCGGGCGCGTATCCCCGGTAGGCGCGGTGATCGGGGCTCTGACGCTCACGCTCGCCGGATCCTTCCTCTCCTTCATGCGCATCTCGCCTGACTGGCAGATCGGTGCGCAGGGAGCGATCCTTATCATCGTGCTTGCGATGCGGCTTGCATTGAACCGGATGGAAAAGCGGGAGAAGGGGCGGTGATCATGTTGAACAGCCTCTCCGGCAAGCCGTGGATCTGGTCTTTTGCTGCGACGGTCATCGTTTGGGTCGTCACAGTCCTGTTCACGGGCGGCTCAAGTTCGCTGGGGCTGACGCAGGCCGCGCTGACCTTTGCCGCTTTCTCGGTCGTGGTCGGGATCGGGCAGATGTTCGTGATCACGCTCGGCCCAGGCAATATCGACCTTTCCGTTCCCGCCACCATGACCCTTTCCGGCACCGTTGCCCTCAAGGTCATGGACGTCCAGGACAGCATGATCCTGCTTGGCCTGATCCTGGCGATAGCCATCGGCATTGCGATCGGCGTGGCCAATTTTGCCCTCATCAAGCTGCTGCGAATCCCGCCGATCATTGCCACGCTGTCGATGAGTTTCATCGTGCAGTCTTCAGCAATCTGGACCAATCGCGGTTTGCGCATCAAGCCTCCGGAGGCACTGGCGGATTTCAGCACCTCCTACACGCTCGGTGTTCCAAACGTTGCGATTGTGGCAGCAGCGCTGTCGGTCATCGCCTGGGTCCTGCTGGAGAAGACGATCTACGGCCGATGGATCTCGGCGATCGGGCAGAGCCCGTTCGCAGCGAGGATGGCCGGCATTCCCGTCGATGGCACGCGCTTCATCACCTATGTTCTTTGCGCCGTTCTTGCCTCGCTGTGCGGATACCTGCTCGCCAGTTTTTCCGGTGGGGCTGCTCTCAACATGGGGGCTGAGTATCTGCTGATGTCCATTGCCGTCGTGGTCATCGGTGGCACGGCAGTCGCTGGAGGGAATTCGAACGTGCCGGGGATCTGGGGAGCGTCTCTCTTCATGTTTCTGGTGGTGTCGATGCTCAACACATACGGCTTCGGGGCCGGCGTCCGCCTGATCCTCACAGGACTCATCATCATCGGCGTGATCCTCGCCGCAGGCGGCAAGCCGGCGGCGCGGTAACTGCTTCATCAAACCAACGGACGATACGCATGGGAAAGCCAGAGTCGATCTACGAAATCCATGACGAACGCTTCCGCCGGCTGACGGTTGGAAGTTCTGATCTGGATCAGCTCTACTCGGGTTGCCGGTGGGCGGAAGGGCCTGTTTGGTTTGCGGATTTGCAGTGCCTCATCTTCAGCGACATCCCCAATCAGAGGATGCTTCGATGGGTGGAGGAGGGCGGCATTTCCGTCTTCAGGGCGCCCTCCAACTTCGTCAACGGCAATACCCGCGACCGGCAGGGTCGCCTGGTTTCCTGCGAGCATGGGGGGCGTCGGGTAACCCGTACGGAGATCGACGGATCCTTGACCGTCCTTGCCGATCGGTACCGTGATGGCCGGCTGAATTCGCCCAACGACGTTGTCGTGCGTTCGGATGATACGATCTGGTTCACCGATCCCACCTACGGCATTCTTTCCGATTACGAAGGCTTTCAGGCAGAGCCAGAGCAGGCCACCTGCAATGTCTACCGGCTGGACCCGAAGAGCGGCGAACTGACTGCGGTCGTGACAGACTTCGGCCAGCCGAACGGGCTCGCATTCTCTCCGGACGAGAGGATACTCTACGTGGCCGATTCCGCCTCAAGCCACGACCCGAACGCACCCCGACATATCAGGGCCTTCGATGTCGACGATAAGGGGGAACTCTCTCGTGGTCGGATCTTTTGCGAGATCGACAAGGGTCTACCGGACGGGTTCCGGGTCGATGTCCAAGGGAATGTCTGGACCAGCGCGGGCGACGGGGTGCACTGCTTCTCTCCCGAAGGCGATCTGCTCGGGAAAATTCTCGTGCCGGAGACAGTGGCGAATGTCGCCTTCGGCGGGCCGCGCCGGAACCGCCTCTTCATCACCGCCAGCAAGAGCCTCTATGCCGTCTATCTCGCGGTGCGCGGCAGCCCAACTACGCCACGTGAAGCGTGAGACGCAGGCATTCCCTGTTTCTTCCACGAGGATGAGCATCTGGGGACATCCTGGACAACTTGGAGCCTGGGGGCAGCCTGGCTACCGGCGATTTGCCGCCTCAAGGGCCCGGCCGAATATGCGGGGCGTTGCAGCGGCACTGGCTGGTTTTGCGTCTTTCTCCCCGCCACGCCGCCCATCGTCCTCTTCGGGGTGTTGTCGCGTGACTTGCAGGCTAGGCTTTAACCCCAACGCCGACGCAGTTGCCCTGCCGTCCGCAGGCTGTTGTGCGGCCGATCGAAGCTACAAGGGACTGGTGGATGGAATGTATTAGAGTGTCCTTCAAATCCGGCCCAAGCTGCTTGTGATCTTGGCGCATCGGCAGTCAATGCCGTTGCGCCGAGCTCGTTATTCGGCTGCGACTGCGACCGGAGCGGGGTCCGCCGTGACCTGCTTCTTCCCTGCAGACAGGGCGCGAGCCGGTGGGACGTCGCTGGCGCTGGTTTCCTTCAGGAGCCTGACCAGCCAATCGACGAAGACGCGAACGCGGTTACCGAGGTGCCGGGTGCGAGGATAGACGATGTAGAGTGGCATCGGATCCCGCTGCCATTCCGTCATGACTTCCACCAGTTCGCCCCGTTCGGCGGCGTCCCGAACCATGAATTGCGGCGCCTGTACCACGCCCATGCCGGACAGAGCGGCGGCGACGTAACTGCGGCTGTCGTTGACCGAGACCGCATAGCGGGGCGTGATCTCCAAGGTCTCTTCCCCCCGCCGGAACTCCATCGGCAGGACCTTTCCGGCCTGGGCGTTGAGATATCCGACGGAGAAGAAGCGGGCTTCGAGATCCCTCGGATGTTCCGGCATGCCGAACATCTCGATGAAGCCGGGAGATGCGTAGGTCTTGAGGCTCATCTCACCGACCTTGCGGGCGATCAGCGACTGATCGGTCGGCGTGCCTGCCCTCAATGCGCAGTCGACATTTTCGGCGATGTAGTCCACGAGCCGGTCGCCAACCCCGATGTCGAGCGAGATCTGCGGATACCTGCAGTAGAAGTCGCAGAGCGATGGGATGACGATCAGGTCGGCAAAGGCCCCGGCCATTTCCACGCGAAGTCGGCCGGATGGCTGTGCCTGGGAGGAGGAAATGCTGCCGTCCAGTTCATCGAGGTCGGTCAAAAACTGGGCCGCGCGCTCGTAGTAGAGGGCCCCTTCGGTCGTCACGGCGACCTGACGGGTGGTGCGGTTCAGGAGCTTTGCCTTGAGGTGTCCCTCCAGGTTCTGCACCATGTTGGTGACGGTTGTCTTGGACATGTCGAGCGAGCGGGCGGCGCGGGTGAAGTTCCCGGTTTCGACGACACGAACGAAGGCACGCATAGCAGAAAGTTGATCCATGGCACGATCTCGTTGCGAGGCAACATTGTCCCGATATAGTGGATAGTGAAGTACGAACGGGAAACTTGTGCGGTTTCCACTGAACAATAATATCAGGTGGCATCAGGGAAACAAGAAGCTGCCTTGAGTAAAGAGCAGGCAGAGGTTTCGATGGAGATGCGATGGGAACAGGTCGAGTTGGGTTTGCCGGCCGCTACAACCATGCCGGTTCGGTTCTACGAGCCGCCGATGAAGGAAAAGGCTCCCCCGCTCGTCCTATACCTACGCGGCGGTGCTTTCCAACAGGAAGGAACTGCCGAACGTGAAACGCCCATCGCCGGAGCGCTTGCCAATGGCGGCGCGATTGTTGTCGAGGCGGACTACGGAAGCATCTCGCAGAACATGTTTCCCGGCGCCGTCGAATGCGGGCTTGCAGCGCTGCGCTGCCTAGCCGCACGGCGACGCAAACTGGGCAGTGCCCGGTCTCCGATCCTGATTGCAGGCGAGGAGGCTGGTGGAAATGTGGCGGCTGGCATCGCTCTCAAGGCCCGGGACCAGATGCCGGGAGTCCTTGCAGGGCAGGTGCTCCTGTCGCCGCTGATCGACCCGACGATGAGTTCGGTGTCGATCCGCAAGGCGGACGCGATCGGCATGCGGGAACGCTGGTCCGATGGCTGGATGCATTATCTCCGCGGATTTTGCGGGTTCACGCATCCCTATGCAGCGCCTTGTATGTGTTCGCGCTTGGCCGCCGTTGCGCCTGCACTGGTGGTGACGGCGGAAGACGATCCGCTGAGGGATGAGACGCTCGGATACGCCGACCGTCTGTCCGAAGCAGGTGTGAAAGTACGCCGACATGTCTTTCCTGCGGGAAGCGGCTGGTCGGGAATTTATAACGAGGAAGACGGGGCGTGGCTGTCGGAAATAAGCGCCCACTTTCGTCTTTTCGTTCAGGAGTTGCGTCGGTAACGGCTTGATTTGAGAAGGTGGCGGCCCGCCTCAGGGGCCGCAAGGAGATTGATATGACGAAGAAGCTAAGCTGGGCCCTCGCGGGCGCCGGAGCGATACTGGCCGTCTCGTTGTCAGGAGCTGCGGTCCATTTCGACTTTGACGGTTTCGATTTTGCGCGTGATGCCGAGGCGACCCAGGCGGAGGCTGCACCTGCGCCTGCTATTCCCGTGACGGTGACGGCCGTGGAGCCGCGCAGCATCACCACCTGGCAGGAATTTTCCGGCCGGCTCGAAGCTGTGGACCGCGTCCAGCTGCGGCCACGGGTGGCAGGAACCATTCAAGCGGTTCATTTTCGGGAGGGTGGGTTGGTCTCCGTCGGGGATCGGCTGATCACCATCGATCCGGCTCCTTATGCCGCGGCTGTGGCGCAGGCGGAAGGGCAGGTTGCCTCCGCGAAGGCCCGTCTTGACCTGGCAGCTACGGAACTGCGGCGGGGCAAGACCCTGCTGGAGAAGAAAACGATCTCGCAGAGTGAACTCGCCCAACGGCAAGGTGCCGAGCGGGAAGCCGCGGCGAGCCTGCGTTCGGCGGAAGCGGCTCTCGAACTCGCACAGATCAACCTCGGGTATACGGAGATCAAGGCGCCAATTTCGGGTCGCGTCGGCAGGCTAGAGATAACCGAAGGCAACCTCGTCGGTGCCGGAGATGCTGCCCAGGTTCTGACGACGCTCGTCTCCGTCGATCCGATCTATGCAAGTTTCGACGCCGGCGAGGATATCGTTGCCCGGATCCTGGCCGAATTGCCGTCGCAAGGCGGCGTTCGTGCGCTCGAACAGGTCCCGGTGGAGATCCAGACGCTTGGCGGCGAGGAAGCAGTCCGCGGCAGGCTGCAGCTGATCGACAACGAGGTGAGCGCCACGAGCGGCACGATCCGCCTGCGGGCGATCTTCGACAATCCGGACGGCCGGTTGATACCGGGCCAGTTCGTGCGGGTCCGACTGGGCGAGCCGAAGGAGAAGGAGCACCTGCTCGTCAGCGAGACGGCGGTAGGGTCTGACCAGGACAAGAAGTTCGTCTTCGTCGTGGATCAGGCCAATACGGTCGCCTATCGCCAGATCAAGCTCGGTGCTGCAGTCGAGGGCGAGCGGATCGTGGAAAGCGGTTTGCAGCCGGGCGACCGCGTGGTCGTCAATGGCCTGCAGCGCATTCGTCCGGGCGCGGTCGTCGAACCGCAGACTGCAGCGGAAGTCGCCAAGAAATAAAGCCGGCGAGAAATAAAGCCGGCGACCGCCGCGCTCTGAACCTGAAACGCACCTGATGCTCGCGACACTTCCTGTCGCGGGCACGGCTTTCCCATGCCTTGTTATCAGCCCTGGAGAGAGGGTACCGACATGAATATTTCCAGATTTTTTGTGGATCGCCCGGTCTTCGCGGCGGTCCTGTCAATCCTGATCGTGGTGGCGGGTCTGATCGGCCTGCGCGCCCTGCCGATTTCGGAATACCCGGAGGTCGTGCCGCCATCCATCGTCGTGCGGGCCACTTATCCCGGCGCCAACCCTACGGTCATTGCCGAGACGGTTGCGACACCCCTCGAAGAGCAGATCAACGGCGTCGAAGACATGCTCTACATGTCCAGCCAGGCGACGTCGGATGGTGTCCTTACCGTGACCGTGACCTTCAAGCTCGGCACGGATCCCGACAAGGCGCAGCAGCTTGTCCAGAACCGGGTGGCGCAGGCCGAACCGCGTCTGCCGGCCGAGGTACGGGCACTGGGCCTCACCACGGTGAAGAGTTCGCCAGACTTCATCATGGTCGTCAACCTGGTCTCGGAGGATGACGGCTACGACATCACCTATCTGCGCAACTATGCGACCCTCAACATCAAGGATCGCCTTGCCCGTATCGAGGGCGTTGGCCAGGTCCAGGTTTTCGGGGCTGGCGACTATTCGATGCGCGTCTGGATCGACCCGCAGAAGGCGGCGGAGCATGGGCTAGCCGCCAGCGATATCAGCAATGCCATCCGGGCGCAGAACGTCCAGGCGGCGGCAGGCATCATCGGCGGGTCGCCTAGCGTTCCCGAAACCGGCCTCCAACTGAACGTCAATGCGCAGGGACGTCTCGAAACGCCGGAGGAGTTCGGCGCCGTCATCGTCAAGAGCGGCGAGAATGGCGAGATTACCCGCCTGCGCGACGTCGCGCGCATCGAGTTGGGAGCTGCCGATTACACGCTGCGCTCGCTGCTGGACGGCCAGCCCGCGGTCGCCGTCGCCGTCCTGCAGGCACCGGGTTCGAACGCCATCGAGATCGCCGACAACGTCACGGCGACAATGGACCAGTTGCAGCTCGCAATGCCTGAAGGCGTGAAATACGAGATCGTCTATGACACCACCAAGTTCGTGCGCGCGTCGATCGAAAAGGTGGTGGAGACGCTTCTCGAGGCGGTGGCGCTGGTTGTCCTGGTGGTCATCCTCTTCTTGCAGACCTGGCGCGCCTCGATCATCCCGCTGATCGCTGTCCCGGTCTCCATCATCGGCACCTTCGCCGTTATGTATGCCTTCGGCTTCTCCATCAACGCGCTGACACTCTTCGGCCTTGTGCTCGCGATCGGTATCGTTGTGGATGATGCGATTGTGGTGGTCGAGAATGTCGAGCGAAACATTGAGAACGGCTTCTCGCCCCGCGATGCCACCTATCGGGCGATGCGGGAAGTGTCGGGACCGATCATCGCGATTGCCCTGGTGCTCGTCGCGGTTTTCGTTCCGCTTGCCTTCATCACCGGCCTGTCAGGCCAGTTCTACCGGCAGTTCGCGCTGACGATCGCGATCTCGACCGTGATCTCGGCTATCAACTCGCTGACGCTATCGCCGGCGCTGGCAGCCCTGCTTCTGAAGGGCCATCATGCGCCGAAGGACTGGCTGACGCGGTTGATGGACCGGCTGTTCGGGTGGTTCTTCCGCGGCTTCAACCGCGTCTTCGGCGCTGCGTCCAGCGGCTATGGGCGAACCGTGGGCGGACTGCTGTCCCACAAGAGCCTGGTCATGATCGTCTACCTGGCGCTGGTCGGAGCCACTTACAGCGTGTTCACGACCGTCCCCGGCGGTTTCGTGCCGGCACAGGACAAGCAGTACCTCATCGGCTTCGCCCAGCTCCCGGATGGCGCCACGCTCGACCGGACGGAAGAGGTCATTCGCAAGATGAGCGACATCGCGCTGGAGCAGCCGGGCGTGACGCATGCCATCGCCTTCCCCGGATTGTCCATTAACGGTTTCACCATCGGTTCGAATGCGGGCATCGTCTTCGCGGCGCTCGATGATTTCGAAAACCGCAAGACACCCGAGCTTTCGGGCGGCGCCATCGCCATGGCGCTGAACCAGAAATATGCCGGAATTCAGGAAGCCTTCATCGCCATGTTCCCGCCGCCGCCGGTCAACGGGCTTGGCCAGACGGGCGGCTTCAAGTTGCAGATCGAAGACCGCGCCGGCTATGGCAATCAGGTCCTGGACGAAGCCACCAAGGCCGTGCTTGCCAAGGCCTATCAGACACCGGAACTGGCCGGCATATTCTCAAGCTTCCAGATCAACGTGCCGCAACTCTTCGCGGACGTGGACCGGGCCAAGGCCGAACAGCTGGGTGTAGCGGTGACAGATGTCTTCGAAACGCTGCAGATCTACCTCGGCTCCCTCTATGTCAACGACTTCAACGCCTTCGGCCGTACCTACAGCGTACGCGTCCAGGCGGACGCGAAGTTCCGCGCGGAGGCGGAAGACATAGGCGAACTGAAGGTGCGCTCGCGCTCGGGAGAGATGATTCCGCTTTCGGCGCTCCTGAAGGTGGAGGAGACGACAGGTCCGGAGCGGACGACCCGCTACAACGGCTTCCTATCGGCGGACATCAACGGCGGCCCGGCGCCGGGCTATTCCTCGGGGCAGGCGCAGGCAGCGATCGAGAAGATCGTCCGGGAGACGGTGCCGCAAGGGATCGACTTCGAATGGACCGATCTCACCTACCAGGAAATCCTTGCCGGCAATTCCTCGATCGTCGTCTTCCCGCTGGCGCTTCTCCTCGTCTACCTCGTGCTCGCGGCGCAGTACGAGAGCCTGACGCTGCCGCTGTCGATCATCATGATCGTGCCCATGGGCGTCCTGGCGGCACTGACAGGCGTGTGGCTAACAGGCGGCGACAACAACATCTTCACCCAGATCGGTCTGGTGGTGCTGGTGGGATTGTCGGCGAAGAACGCGATCCTGATCGTGGAGTTCGCCCGCGAACTGGAGCTTGAAGGACGCACCCCGTTCGATGCTGCAGTCGAAGCAAGCCGCCTGCGCCTGCGTCCGATCCTGATGACGTCGATGGCCTTCATCATGGGGGTCGTGCCACTCGTGATCTCCACCGGAGCAGGAGCGGAAATGCGCTCGGCAATGGGCGTGGCGGTCTTCTCCGGCATGATCGGCGTGACCTTCTTCGGCATCTTCATGACGCCGGTCTTCTACCTGCTGGTGCGCATCCTAACGGGCCGCCGTCCCCTGCGGCGGTCCGGTATGCAGGAGGTCCCCGCTCTCTCTCCAGCGGAGTAGCGCCTCCTGTGCCGCGCGGGCCCGACCATCGGGCCTGCGCGGCTTCCGATCAAGCGATACGGGCAGGAAGAGCGCGGCAAGCAGCCCGCGGCTCGAGAG
This sequence comes from Pseudorhizobium flavum, assembly GCF_902502825.2. The sequence continues at coordinate 3,239,389 of NZ_LR723670.1, read as the reverse complement.
GTTCAGCGTGTCGCAGCCATGGACAGACTACATCGAGTAAAGAACCTGCGCGGCCTTTACGGCAGCCGACGCGCGGTTTTCGACGCCGAGCTTCACGTAGATCTGCTCCAGGTGCTTGTTCACCGTTCGCGCGGAAAGGCCAAGAATCTCCCCGATATCACGGTTTGACTTGCCCTTGGCGATCCATTCCAGCACCTCCGACTCCCGTGTAGTGAGGAGGAAATGCTGGCGCAGCATGTTCGAACCTGAGCGACCGCCGGAGCCGCTGAGGCGGAAAAGGAATTCGTCGGCGCCGATTGCTCCGAGAAAAGCAAAGTTCAGGCTGGTTTCGCTGTCGGGCGCAAACGAGAAGGAAGCGTCTCGCGAGCCACTCCCATCGGCTCGTTCGGAGAGCCAGCCAGCGAGGTGAACTGCAATGGCCTCCAGTCCGGTGTCGCTGCCCGTCGCGGCGTCGACGAGGCGCATGGCTTGCGGCGTCGACCAGTGGATGCTGCCGTTGCGGTGGATTGCGAGCAGGTGGCGGCCGGCCGCGTCGAGTGCCACGCGCGCGCTCTGGGCCGAGCGTGCGTTTGCGAGATGGACACGTATTCGTGCCCGCAGTTCGTCGATGTCGATAGGCTTGCTCAGGTAATCGACACCGCCGGAATCGAGCGCATGCACAATGTGCTCCGTCTCCGTCAGCCCGGTCATGAAGATCACCGGGACCTGCGAGACAGAGGGATTGGCCTTCAGCTTTCGGCAGGTGGTGAAGCCATCCATGGCCGGCATCACGGCGTCGAGCAGGATTAGGTCGGGCGTGATGCGATCGATGATATTGAGCGCCGCCTGGCCGGACGTCGCGATCAGCACGGAGAACCCGGTTTGCTCCAGGGCTTCGGTGAGGAAACCAAGAGCTTCGGGGCTGTCGTCCACCAGGAGCACGATGTCGCGGGGATGGGCGGCGTCAGCCATCTGTGGTCGTTTCTCCGATGAAGCGGTTCAGGAAGGTCATGTAGCCGTCGAAGTCAAAGGCCTGGACATAGGTGCCCAGTTCGGCCGCGAATGGCCGGTACTCCTCCGTATGCGCCAGATCGGCAAGCTTTGTCTCGATCCCCCGCACGTAGCCGATCTCGCCGAGCCGCAACAGGTCATGGAGGTGATTTTCTCCTGGGCTCACCAGTTTTGCCGGCGAGGGTATGGCGATGGCGGCAGCTTGATCGCTTTCGTAGATCCAGCTCAGGCCGAGATGAACGGCCAGCCGGTCGCTCAACTGGCGCATGTCGACTGGCTTGCCGATAGCATCGTTGTGGCCTTCGGCGGTGGCGACCGAGCCATCGCCGATATTGGCAGACAGCATGAGGATCGGCGCCGTCTGCCCACAATTGCGCAGCTTCGTCACCAGATCCCAGCCACTCATGCCCGGCATGGAAATATCCACAAGGAAGAGGTCGGGTCGTACACCCTCGATCAGCGTCAGGCAGTCCGGCCCGCTCGCCGCCGTGAGAACCACAAAGTCCATCGGCACGAGCAGTTCCCGCATCAGGTCGCGATGATCCTCGTTGTCATCAACCACGACGATTGTCCGTCGCGGACCGCTGTAGGAGACGATGCGGCGCTCCGGGGCGGGGGCGGTACTGGGGCGGTCGACGGCCGCGAGCATCAGCCGCACCCTGAAGGTCGAGCCCTCACCCTGTGTGCTCGCGACGGAGATCTCGCCGCCCAGGGTGTTTGTGAGAAGGCGCGTGATGGTCAGGCCGAGACCAAGTCCCGGCATCGGTTTCACCGTGTCGGCCTCACCGCGCTGAAAGGGCTCAAAGATGCGCGTCTGGTCCTTCTCGGGAATACCGCGTCCGGTATCGCTGACGGTGAAGGTCGCCACCTGGCTCCTATAGGCAACGTCGAAGCGGACCGTCCCGGCATCTGTGAACTTGATCGCGTTGGAGAGCAGGTTGACGAGGATCTGGCGAAGCCGCTTCTCGTCGGTGCGTACGTAGAGCGGCAGGCTGCGGACGCGCTCGTGCTCGAACTTCAGCCCCTTCGCCTGCGCCTGAAGAGAGAACATTTCGACGATCTGGTCGAGGAAGTCCTGAATGTTGATCTCGTTCGAATAAACCTGCAACCGGCCCGCTTCGATCTTGGAGATGTCGAGCAGGCCGTCGATCAGACCCGACAGGTGGTCGGCAGAGCGCCTGATGACCTTGATCGCCGACTGCCGCGGCGCGGGGATGGTTTCGTCCCGTTCGAGGATCTGCGCATAGCCCAGGACGGCGTTGAGCGGCGTGCGCAATTCGTGGGAGAGGCCGACGACGTAGCGGCTCTTCGCCCTGTTGGCCGCCTCCGCCGTCTCCTTTGCCTGCTGCAGGGCGGTATCTGTTTTCTTGTGGGCGGCAATCTCGCGTAGGAGCAGGGTGTTCTGGCGAGAAGATTCCTCTTCGGCCACGACCCGGCTGTCATGGGCGAGCACGTAGAACCAGGAGACAACACCGGCGATGATGGCGAAGACGAAGAAGACGATGATGATCGTGCTGTAGATGACCTCGGCATTGGCCGGTGCCGCGAGCCCCACCTGATAAGCGATCATTGCGAGGATGGTGCCGATCACCGAGATGGAGAGTGCCGCCGCCACGGCGTAGCGGCCGAGACGCGTAGTTAGCTTGGCGATGACAGTCTGCGGCAGCACCGCCTTCGCCACCGAGCCCACCTGCGCATGGAGCCGCGCGTTGGGCTTGCACATGTCGTGGCAGCGGCTGTCGAGCGAGCAGCAGAGCGAGCAGATCGGCGCCGCATAGGCCGGGCACCAAGCCATGTCCTCGGGCTCGAAGGGGTGTTCGCAAATGGAGCAGGTAATGGAGGCGAGGCTTTTCCAGCTGTGACGGGGCTTGCGAGCGAGGTAGAACTTGCCGTTGGTCGCATAGGCGATGGCCGGCGACAGCAGGAAGGCAATGAGCGTCAGATAAGTGGAGAGCGATGCCATCACCGGCCCGAACAGGCCCAGATGGGCGGTAAGCGCAATGGCAGCCGACCCGCCCATGACGCCAAGGCCGACCGGGTTGATGTCGTAGAGATGCGCACGCTTGAATTCGATGCCGGGCGGGGAGAGGCCAAGCGGCTTGTTGATGAAGAGGTCGGCAGAGATAGTGCAGAGCCAGGACATGGCGATGATCGAGAAGATGCCAAGCGTTGCTTCGAGCAACCTGTAGATTCCGAGTTCCATCAGGAGGAGCGCGATCGCCACGTTGAAGATAAGCCAGACCACACGGCCGGGGTGACTGTGTGTCAGGCGCGAGAAGAAGTTCGACCAGGCAAGCGAACCCGCATAGGCGTTCATCACGTTGATCTTCAGCTGTGATACGACGACGAATGCCGCCATCAGCAGGAGCGCGGCGGTGTCGTTCGGAATCATGTAGCCGAAGGCCGCCAGGTACATATGCGCTGGGTCGGCCGCGTCCTTAGCCGGAACGCCGGTGGAGAGCGTGAGAACGGCGAGAAAGGAGCCGGCCAGAAGCTTCGGAACGCCAACCACCACCCATCCCGGTCCTGCAAGGAAGACTGCAATTCGGTGCCGCCACTTCCGCTGGCCCTCGGCCGGCAGGAAGCGCAGGAAGTCCACCTGCTCGCCGATCTGCGGCATCAGTGCCAGGATAACGGCGGACGCGGCCCCGAATTCCAAGAGGTTGAAGGGCGCTGCACCTGCGACCTCGCCGTTGGAGTGATCGATGCCGGCAAAGGACCGCCACAGGTCGAACTTCTCCCAGTCGAGGAAGGCGATGAAGACGAAAGGCAGGATGTTGAGCACGATCCAGAAGGGTTGGGTCACCAATTGGAATCGCGAGATCAGCCGCACGCCGTAGATCACCAGAGGGATCACCACGACGGCGCTGATGATGTAGCCGATCCAGGGCGGGATGCCGAAGGCGAGCTGCAGTGCCCCGGTCATGATCGACGCTTCGATCGCAAACAGCATGAAGGTGAAGCTCGCATAGATGAGCGATGTCACCGTCGAGCCGATATAACCGAAGCTTGCGCCACGGGTCAGAAGGTCAATATCAACGCCGTGGCGGATCGCGTAACGGCTGATCGGAAGGCCGATCACCAGCATGGCGACGGCGGCGGCGATGATGGCGAAGAAGGCATTGGTGGTGCCGTAGGAGAGGGTAATCGTGCCGCCGATTGCCTCCAGCGCCAGAAAGGAGATAGCGCCGATCGCCGTGTGAGAAATCCGGGTCGAGGAAAAGCGTCGGGCGCTCTTTGCCGTGAAACGTAGAGCATAGTCTTCCAGCGTCTGGTCCGCGACCCAGCGGTTATACTCCCGACGAACCGGAATGATGCGTTGGCGTGCGGCCATGCCTAATAACTAGCGCCCTCGTGAATTTGACTTCCGATTAGGCACTCTTATGCGCGGTGAAGGGTTTGGCAAGCCCTCCGGAAGCAGGATCACAAGTGTCTGACGGCGAGCCTGCCGCCCCATTTGCCGTTGAGGTAATCGACGACGAGGCTCCGGTGGCACTGGTGTGGCTTGTCTTCCGAGCAGAGCAGGCAGCTACCGTCGAAGGCTTCCGCCTTGAACTGGTTCTCGATCTTTCGATCCGTTATCAACTCCAGAAAGCTTTCCCTGAAGACGTTCCAGTCGCCCTTCTGCTTCTTGAACGCGGTCATGATCTCCTCCGTCGGTGCAAGAAGCGGCTCATGTACGTAATCCGCGCCGCAGAGTTCTCTCAGGAAGAACGGAAGGTCGTCGGCCTTGGCGAAGCCCGCCAGTTGTGAAGTGTTGTGCAGCCGAACGTCGATCACCCTCTTCACGCCAGCTGTTTTCAACCGTCCGAAGAAGTTCTTGGCGTCGGTCTTCGTGAAGCCTATCGTCGTGACATCCATGGTGGTCCCTCCTCACGCCGAAATATCGCGACGGCACTTCGATGCTGTCAACATTATCGGGTTGCTGACGTGCTTCCCACTTCTCCCCCGTCTGTACGTCATTCTACGTATACGGGTTTGCGGTGCAGCATCGGATAGTCCCTCCAGCAACGGCGAAAGCGTCCTGCTTCCGGTTGCGAACGAACAAGAAGAGGGGTTCGATCATGAAGATTTCAGCAAAGCTTGGAGGCGCGCTGCTAGCCGCTGCGCTCTCCACCACAGCATTCCATGGCGCGTTGGCGCGGGAAGATACGATCAAGGTCGGCGTGCTGCACTCCCTTTCGGGCACGATGGCCATTTCCGAGACCACGCTGAAGGACGCCATGCTGATGCTTGTTGAAGAGCAGAACAAGAAGGGCGGCGTTCTCGGCAAGAAGCTCGAAGCCGTCGTCGTCGATCCGGCATCCGACTGGCCGCTGTTTGCCGAGAAGGCTCGCCAACTGATCAGCCAGGACAAGGTAGCTGCCGTGTTCGGCTGCTGGACATCCTCGTCACGCAAGTCTGTGCTGCCGGTCTTCGAAGAGCTGAACTCGATCCTCTTCTATCCGGTCCAGTACGAAGGTGAGGAATCCTCGCGCAATATCTTCTACACGGGTGCTGCTCCAAACCAGCAGGCCATCCCCGCCGTCGATTACCTTGCCGAAACGGAAGGCGTCGAGCGCTGGGTGCTCGCCGGCACCGACTACGTCTATCCGCAGACGACCAACAAGATCCTCAAGGCCTACCTGATGTCGAAGGGCGTGGCCGAGGAAGACATCATGGTCAACTACACGCCGTTCGGTCACTCCGACTGGCAGACGATCGTGACGGACATCAAGAACTTCGGATCTGCCGGGAAAAAGACTGCCGTGGTCTCGACCATCAATGGCGACGCCAACGTGCCCTTCTACAAGGAACTGGCAAACCAGGGCATTAAGGCGGAAGACATCCCGGTTGTCGCCTTCTCCGTCGGCGAGGAAGAGCTGGCGGGTCTCGACACGGGGCCGCTGGTCGGCCATCTGGCTGCGTGGAACTACTTCCAGTCCGTCGAAAGCGAGGCCAATGCCGAGTTCATCGAGACCTGGCACGCCTTCACCAAGAATGACAAGCGCGTGACCAACGACCCGATGGAAGCCGCCTATATCGGCTTCAATGCCTGGGTGAAGGCCGTCGAAGCGGCCGGCACAACCGATACCGACGCTGTTCTCGACTCGATCATCGGCGTTGCGGTGCCGAACCTGTCGGGAGGTTATTCTACGGTCATGCCGAACCACCACATCACCAAGCCCGTGCTGATCGGTGAGATCCAGGCGGACGGCCAGTTCGAGGTTGTCCAGGAAACTCCTTCCGTCGTCGGAGACGAGTGGTCCGACTACCTGCCGGACTCGAAGGACCTCATTGCCGATTGGCGCAAGCCGATGGAGTGCGGCAACTTCAACGTTGCCACCGGCAAGTGCGGCGGTAAGGGCAGCTGATCAGACCACCCTCCAGCCCCGGCCCTCTTCCCGCACTGGGGAGAGGGTCAGCGCCTCAACCGCCTTCTCGCTCATGCGGGAATGGCGCAGATGCTTCTTCTCCCGAGTGAGGGGGAAGGTGCCGGCAGGCGGATGAAGGGCGGATCGCGCCCGTCGCGCGCAGGCAACCGGGGGACAAGAGCATGGCAATCCGTTTCGTCAGTCTGATTTTTCTGATCCTTTCCTTCGCCACGCCGTCCCTGGCGCAGAGCGATCCCAAGCCTCTCATCGATCAATTGTCAGATGCCAATTTCCAGCAGGCGGAAGAGCTGATAGCTCAGATCGCCGCAACGGGTGATGCGCGCGTCGTACCGGCACTGGAAGCCTTCGCCGAGGGTGATCTCTACGCCCGCAAGTCCGATGACGCCGTGTTCATGACCAAGCCTGCCGGATCGAAGCTGGAACTGCTCGATCCACTGACCGGCGAAAGCGCTGGCGAGGTGGCGAAATCCGCCGTCAGCAAGGTCAAGGTCAACAACAACCTGCGTCGCGCCATCCGGGCCGCACTCGGCGGCCTGACGCTGATGAGTCCGAACCCCAAAGCCCGGCTGCAAGCGGCCAACACCATGCTTGCCGCACCGAGTGAAGACAATCTCGAGCTTATCGAAACCGCTCTTGCCAAGGAAACCGACGGCGAGGTGAGGGCCAGAATGGAGGAGGCACGCGCCGTGTCGCTGCTCACCTCCGGCCGCTCCATCGAGGAGAAGCGCGAGGCTATTGAGCGAATCCGCAACTACGGCGGACGCGACGCGATCGGCGTGCTACGCGGCGCCTATGGCTCCGTGGACGCCAGCCTTCAGCCGGACATCGACAAGGCGATCGGCGCGATCGAGAGCGAGATTGCGCTTTGGGATATGGCGCAGAACGTCTGGTACGGTCTCTCGCTTGGCTCTGTGCTGCTGCTCGCGGCAATCGGGCTCGCGATTACCTTTGGGGTGATGGGCATCATCAACATGGCGCATGGTGAGATGGTGATGCTCGGCGCCTATTCCACGTTCGTCGTCCAGGACATCATCCGTTCCAGCGCGCCGCAGCTCTTCGACTGGTCGCTTGCCATCGCGCTGCCTGTCGCCTTCCTGGTGACGGCGGCGGCCGGACTGGCGATCGAGCGTGGCGTGATCCGCTTCCTTTACGGCCGCCCATTGGAAACCCTGCTCGCCACCTGGGGGATTTCGCTCATCCTGCAGCAGGCGATCCGGTCGATCTTCGGGCCGACGAACCAGGAGGTCGGCAACCCTTCCTGGATGTCCGGCTCGTTCCCGCTTGGCGGCATGACGGTCACCTGGAACCGCATGTGGATCATCATCTTCTCGCTTTCGATCTTCGTTGCGCTGCTGGTGCTGATGAAGAAATCGTCCTTTGGACTGCAGATGCGGGCGGTGACGCAGAACCGGCGCATGGCTTCTTCCATGGGCATCCGCACGCCTTGGGTTGACGCCTTTACCTTTGCGCTCGGCTCCGGGATTGCCGGTATCGCCGGCGTGGCGCTTTCGCAGATCGACAACGTCTCACCGAACCTCGGCCAGAGCTACATCATCGACAGCTTCATGGTCGTCGTGTTCGGCGGCGTCGGAAACCTCTGGGGCACCTTGGTCGGCGCGCTGTCGCTCGGAGTCCTCAACAAGTTCCTCGAGCCATGGGCCGGCGCCGTGCTCGGCAAGATCCTCGTGCTGGTACTGATCATCCTCTTCATTCAGAAGCGACCGCGCGGCCTCTTCGCGCTCAAGGGAAGGGCGGTGGAAGCATGATCACCGGTTTCGTTCTTCGCGCGCTGGACGGCAAGATCGTCGTCGCCATCGGCATCCTGCTTACGACTGCTCTGCTTGTGCCGGCATTGAACCTCCTGGTGCCGCCCGAAAGTGCCTTCCACGTTCCGACTTACGCGGTGTCGCTGTTCGGCAAGTATCTCTGCTACGCACTGCTGGCGCTCGCGCTCGATCTCGTCTGGGGCTATTGCGGCATCCTCTCGCTCGGCCACGGCGCCTTTTTCGCGCTCGGCGGCTATGCCATGGGTATGTATCTCATGCGCCAGATCGGTTCGCGCGGCGTCTACGGCAATCCGGTCCTGCCGGATTTCATGGTCTTCCTCAATTGGCAGGAACTGCCGTGGTTCTGGTACGGCTTCGACATGTTCCCCTTTGCCATGCTGATGGTGCTGGTGGTTCCGGGGCTGCTTGCCTTCCTGTTCGGCTGGTTTGCCTTCCGCAGCCGCGTCAACGGCGTGTATCTGTCGATCATCACGCAGGCGATGACCTATGCGCTGATGCTCGCCTTCTTCCGCAACGACATGGGCTTCGGCGGCAATAACGGACTGACGGACTACAAGGAGATCCTCGGCTTCCCGGTCCAGGCCGCCGGGACGCGCAACGTGCTGTTTGCGATGTCGGCCATCATGCTGGCGCTCTGCCTGCTGATCGCGTCGGCTATCGTGCGCTCGAAGTTCGGCAAGGTGCTGGTCGGGGTGCGCGATGCCGAAAGCCGTGTACGCTTCCTCGGCTTCCGGGTGGAGAACATCAAGCTCTTCACCTTCGTTGTTTCGGCCATGATGGCGGGCATCGCGGGTGCGCTCTTCGTGCCGCAGGTCGGCATTATCAATCCGGGCGAGTTCGCGCCGGCCAATTCCATCGAGGTGGTTGTTTGGACGGCGGTTGGAGGCCGCGGCACGCTGATTGGCCCGATCATCGGCGCCGTGCTGGTCAATGCCGGCAAGAGCTTCTTCACCGGCGCCTTTCCCGAGTTCTGGCTCTATGCGCTGGGCGGCCTGTTCATCGCGGTCACCCTGTTCCTTCCCAAGGGTATCGTCGGAACGATCCAGCATGGCTGGAACGCCCGCAAGCAACTGAGGTCGGCGGCGGAACGAGAAAAGGGCAGGGATGCCGATCTCTTGCCGCAAGCGGCGGAGTAGGATCATGACAACGGTTGCCGAAACACGCGCGAAGAGCCTGCTTTATCTCGACAACGTGTCAGTCTCCTTCGACGGCTTCAAGGCGTTGAACGCGCTTTCCTTCGTGGTCGAGCCGGGTGAGCTTCGGGCCATCATCGGCCCCAACGGAGCCGGCAAGACGACGATGATGGACATCATCACCGGCAAGACCCGCCCCGACAGCGGCACGGTCCTGTTCGAAGACACGATCGATCTCACCAAGCGGGATGAAGCAGACATCGCCCAGCTCGGCATCGGCCGCAAGTTCCAGAAGCCGACTGTGTTTGAGAGCCATAGCGTTTGGGACAATCTGGAGCTCGCACTCAACCGTTCCCGCGGCGTCTTCGCCACGCTGTTCTACAAGCTCACAGCTGAGGATCGCGCGCGCATTGAGGAGATCCTCGAGACGATCCGCCTGACGCACCGCAGGGACGAGCTCGCCGCCAATCTTTCGCACGGTCAGAAGCAATGGCTGGAGATCGGCATGCTCTTGGCGCAGGAGCCGAAGCTTCTCCTCGTCGACGAGCCGGTGGCTGGCATGACCGACGCCGAGACCGCGGAGACGGCGATCCTTTTGCGGGAGATCGCCAAAACGCGCTCCGTGGTGGTGGTCGAGCACGACATGGGGTTCATCCGCGAACTCGGCGTGAAGGTGACGTGTCTCGCGGAAGGCTCAGTGCTGGCCGAAGGATCGATCGACTTCGTCTCGAGCGATCCGAAGGTCATCGAGAATTATCTGGGACGTTAATCATGCTGACGGTAGACAACATCAACCTGCACTACGGCGCGGCCCAAGCTCTTCGCGGCATCTCTTTGACCGCGGAGATGGGCAAGATCACCTGCGTGCTCGGCCGCAACGGCGTCGGCAAGAGCTCGCTGCTGCGCGCCATCACCGGGCAGCACCCGGTGAGCGCCGGAACGATTAGCTTCGAAAACGTAAGGCTGAACGGGTCGGCCCCTTACGCTCGCGCCAAGCAGGGCATCGGCTATGTGCCGCAGGGCAGGGAGATCTTCCCGCTACTCACGGTGCAGGAGAACCTGGAATCCGGCTTCGCACCGCTGCCGCGCAAGGAACGCTTCATCCCGGAGGAGATCTTCAGCCTGTTTCCCGTCCTCGGCAGCATGCTGTCACGGCGTGGCGGGGACCTCTCCGGGGGGCAGCAGCAACAGCTGGCGATCGGCCGCGCAATGGTCATGCGGCCGAAGATCCTAGTGCTGGACGAGCCGACGGAAGGCATCCAGCCGTCGATCATCAAGGATATCGGCCGCGCCATTCGCTACCTGAGGGATTCGACCGGCATGGCGATCCTGCTGGTCGAACAATACCTGGATTTCTGCCGCGAGCTCGCGGACCAGGTCTACATCATGGACCGAGGCGAGATCGTCCACGAGGGTGGAGCCGAGTCCCTGGATACGGAAGAAGCTCGCGGGCATCTCACCGTATAAATCCCAACGCGAGTGAACTATTTTTCATCAACGCCATTCGGCGCATATTTTTTAGACAATGATGCTTGCCAGAATTGCTGCGCTGCGGCATCGTTAGCAGATGTCGCAGGCCGAACTCACTATCCTCGTGATCGATGAAAATGCCATTCGCGCCTCCATCATCGAGGAGGGACTGCGCGAGGCCGGACATGATCGCGTCAACGTGATCCATGAGGTCAACGGGGTCGCGCGGACGATCGAAACGCTGCAGCCCGACGTCATCATCATCGACATCGAGAATCCGAACCGGGACATGATGGAGCACCTGTTCCAACTTACCCGAACCGTCGGGCGTCCGATTGCGATGTTCGTCGATCGGTCGGATACGGCGTCCATAGAGGCGGCCGTCGATGCTGGAGTCTCCGCCTATATCGTCGACGGGCTCAAGAAGGAGAGGGTGAAGTCGATACTGGACATGGCCGTCAGTCGCTTCAACGCCTTCAGCCGCCTGCAGCGTGAGTTGGCGGAGGCGCGCTCTGCGCTGGAAGAGCGGAAGGTGGTTGAGCGTGCGAAGGGAATTCTCATGAAGATGCGGGGTCTGTCGGAGGAGGAGGCATTCGCCCTCCTGCGCCAGTCCGCGATGAACGAAAAAAAGAAGATGGCGGACATCGCCCAGAGCATCGTAACGGCGGCTCGGCTGCTGCTGTGAATGCGATCCAGGCGAGAAGGCCTTGAGGAAACTGGAATGAACATGGTGACCAGACGCAACCGCATTGGACCTAGCCTGCCTGCCCCCGCGACACTGCCTTCGGAAGGCGCGCGTGTCCTCCGTGCGGGCTTCATACCGCTGGTCGATGCGTCTGTGCTGATTGCCGCATCCGTCTTTGGCTTCGCGGAGCGGGAAGGCCTCAGGCTCGAACTTGTCCGGGATGTTTCCTGGGCCAATGTACGCGACCGTCTGGCTTTCCGTCAGTTCGACATCGCCCACATGCTGTCGCCCATGCCGGTGGCATCCATGCTTGGTCTCGGCTCAAACCCCTCGCCCACGATCACGCCTTTCTCGCTCGGACGGGGCGGCAACGCGATCACGCTCTCGACGAGGCTATTTGCCCGCATGCAAGACACTGCCGACATTGGCGATGATGCCAGCGCGCTCGATCATGCCCGTGCGCTTGCCCTGGTGGTCCAAACCATGAAAGCAGCGGGAGAGCAGCCGCCGACGCTGGGCATGACCTATCCTTTCTCTTCCCACAACTACGAGTTCCGTTATTGGCTGGCGGCCGGGGGAACTGATCCCGACCTGGACGTCAGGCTGGTCGTCGTGCCACCGCCGATGACCTCCGATGCGCTTGCGGCGGGCGCAATCGATGGCTTCTGCGTCGGCGCACCGTGGAACATGGTTGCCTCCCAGCGGGGCGTCGGCCGCATCGTGGCTGCCAAGCAGGACATCTGGCCGTCCGCGCCGGAGAAGGTGCTCGGCATGCGGCCGGACTGGGCCGACAGCAACGCCGAGACGGTGATGCGCCTGCTCGTGGCGCTCAACGCCGCAGCACAGTGGTGCGATCAACCGGAAAACCATGACGCTCTGGCGGAAGCGCTGGCGGATCCGCGCCATGTCGGCGCGCCAGTCGAGATCATTCGACATGTGCTTTCGGGGGAATTCAGTCTGGACGCGCAGGGCACCCGCCGCGTCATCGCGAACTATTTCTCGTTCCACGCCCAGCATGCCAGCTATCCGCGCCCGAGCCAGGCTCTGTGGATCTACAGCCAGATGATCCGCTGGGGCCAGGCCGCCTATTCCGAAAAGGGAGTGGCGGCTGCCGTCGCTTCTTACCGGCCTGACATCTTTCGTTCGGCGCTCGGCGATGCTGCAGCCCCTGACGAGGACGACCTGCGGATGGAAGGCGGCCAGCCGGGAGACAGGTTCATGGACGGGTATGTCTTCGATCCTCGAAGGCTCCAGGACTATGTTCGACACTTTCCCATCGCGCGTCGCGACCTTGGTGGACGGGCCGACGAGCACGAAATGTAGACCAGCGCGCCGATGTAATGACGCCTTGTCTGCGGCGTTCATGTCATAGCTGCTTATTCAACCGGCATCAGAAACCTGCAGCTTCGCCCAAAAGTTCGGCACGGCGGTTCAGTGCGCCTCACGGCTGCGGCAAGTGCTTCAAAAAATATCGAGGTTTTCAAGCGCGTTAGCCGCATCTTTCCGATCTGGCACAGGCTTTGCTTTGCATAGAGCGGGCCGATCAATGGAGATCGGACTTTAGGGCGCAACAGCCGCGCCCGCCAAAGACATCGACGTCGCAAGGATTTTGCAGCACGGGCCCGTCCCGCAAGCGCGATCTCCGAGCGGCGTTTTTTCGTTTTCGACCCTCCACCAAGGAGAGCCCATGACTACCACGACCGAGAAGCTCGTCATCATCGGCAACGGAATGGCCCCCGGACGGATGCTGGAGCATCTCTTCGATCAGGCGCCCGGCCGATACGCCGTGACCATCTTCAACGCGGAACCGCGTGTGAACTACGATCGCATCATGCTCTCGCCGGTACTGTCTGGAGAGAAGAGCTATGAGCAGATCGTCATTCATGGCGACGGCTGGTACATCGACAACGGCATCACCCTCTACAAGGGGCATCGGATCGTCGCGATCGATCGGGGCGCCAAAACCGTCACTTCCGATCACGGCGTTACGGAGCCCTACGACAAGCTGGTGATAGCAACCGGTTCGGTGCCGTTCATCATTCCCGTGCCCGGGGCGGATCTGCCGGGGGTGATTACCTACCGCGACCTGGACGATGTCAACGCCATGCTGCTTGCCGCACAGTCGCGCGAGAAGGCGGTGGTGATCGGTGGCGGACTGCTCGGACTGGAAGCCGCAGCGGGTCTTGCTCAGCGCGGCATGGATGTCACCGTCCTCCATGTCATGCCGACCCTGATGGAGCGGCAGCTCGATCCGGCCGCGGGCTATCTCCTGCAGAAGGCGGTCGAGGAGCGGGGCATCAAGGTCTTCTGCAAAGCGAATACCAAGGCGATCGTTGGCGAGGGCAGGGTTGAAGGCGTCGGGCTCGACGACGACCGCGTCATCGGCGCCTCGCTGGTCGTCATGGCGGTTGGCATCCGCCCGAACGTGGCGCTCGCCCGAGACGCAGGCCTTGCCGTCAACCGAGGCATAGTCGTCGATGCGGGCATGCAGACGTCCGACGGCAACATCCTCGCAGTCGGGGAATGTGCGGAAGTGGCCGGACAGGTCTACGGCCTCGTGGCCCCTCTCTACGAGATGGCAAGGATCGCCGCCTCCCGCCTCGCCGGCGACCGTGGCCCAGCCTTCGTCCATTCCGACACGTCGACCAAGCTTAAGGTCACCGGGATCGATCTCTATTCCCTCGGCGATTTCGCCGAGGGAGACGGCCGCGAGGAAATCGTCCTGCGAGATGCCACCGCCGGTGTCTACAAGCGGATCGTGCTGAAGGACAACCGCATCATCGGCACGGTCCTCTACGGGGACACGGCCGATGGCGCCTGGTTCAACGACTTGAAGAAGAAGGGCACCGACATCTCTGCGATGCGGGACACACTGATCTTCGGCCAGGCATACCAGGGCGGCTCGCCGCCCGATCCCCTGGCTGCGGTCGCCGCCCTTCCGGACGACGCGGAAATCTGCGGTTGCAACGGCGTGTGCAAGGGCAAGATCGCCGGGGCAATCGCCAGCAGGGGCCTGACGACGCTTGAGGAGGTTCGCGCCCACACCAAGGCATCCGCCTCCTGCGGCACCTGCACGGGCTTGGTCGAGCAGTTGATGACGCTGACGCTTGGCGATCGCTACAATCCCGCCGCCGTCACGCCGATGTGCCCATGCACCGATCTTGGTCACGACGACGTTCGCCGGCTGATCAAGGCGAAGGGCCTGAAGACCATCCCGGCCGTCATGCAGGAACTGGAGTGGAAGACCTCCTGCGGTTGCGCCAAGTGTCGACCGGCGCTGAATTACTACCTCGTCTGCGACTGGCCGGACGAGTATGCCGACGACTACCAGTCGCGCTTCATCAACGAGCGCGTCCACGCCAACATCCAGAAGGACGGGACCTATTCCGTCGTCCCACGTATGTGGGGCGGAATGACTTCCTCGAAGGAATTGCGGGCAATCGCCGATGTCGTCGACAAGTTCGAGATTCCGGCGGTGAAGGTGACAGGCGGCCAGCGCATCGACCTGCTTGGAATCGAGAAGGAAGACCTGCCGGCCGTGTGGGCGGATCTCGGCAAGGCCGGCTTCGTTTCCGGCCAGGCCTATGCCAAGGGACTGAGAACCGTGAAGACTTGCGTCGGGTCTGACTGGTGTCGTTTCGGGACCCAGGATTCCACTGGGCTCGGCATCCGCATCGAGAAATTCATGTGGGGATCCTGGACACCCGCCAAGCTCAAGATGGCCGTCTCCGGCTGCCCGCGCAACTGCGCGGAGGCGACCTGCAAGGATATCGGCATTATCTGCGTCGATTCCGGCTTCGAGATCCATTTCGCGGGTGCGGCCGGGCTGGACATCAAGGGAACCGAAGTCCTCGGCCTGGTCAAGACCGAGGACGAAGCGCTCCAGCACATCGTGGCTTTGACGCAGATGTACCGGGAGCAGGGTCGGTATCTCGAGCGCATCTACAAGTGGGCCAAGCGCATCGGCATCGACGAGATCCGCCGGCAGATCATAGAGGATGGCGACAAGCGCCAAGCCTACTACGAACGCTTCGTGTTCAGCCAGAAGTTCGCCCAGGTCGACCCGTGGTCGGAGCGCGTCTCCGGCAAGGACAAGCATGAATTCAACCCGATGGCCGTTATCCAGAAGGAGGCAGCGGAATGAACGCGCATATCACTTTCGCAAAGACGGCGTGGGTTCTCATCGGAACGATCGACGACATTCCGCGCCAGGGATCCCGGCGCATCCAGGATGGTGCAAGACGGATCGCGGTCTTCAGGACCGCCGATGACCGCGTCTTCGCACTGGAAGACAAGTGCCCGCACAAGAACGGGCCGCTCAGCGAGGGGATCGTGCATGACGGCTGCGTCACATGCCCGCTCCACAACTGGGTGATTTCGCTTGAAACCGGGGAGGCCCAAGGCGCCGACGACGGAAGTACATCAACCTTCCCCGTACGGATCGAAGGTCGCAACGTCTACCTCAACCTCACTGCAACCACCGCGGCTTGCTGAGCCGTCTCCTGCATCGCGAAAGGAAACTCGATGTCCTATGTAGCACCCCAGGAATTCGCCACGAAAATGATCGATGCGGGCGAGTCCAAAGTCTTCATGTCCACAAAGGATACCCTCATAAGGGCCTATATGGCCGGTGCCATATTGGCGCTCGCAGCAGCATTTGCGGTTACTGTCACCGTCAATACCGGAAATCCGCTCATCGGCGCGCTGTTGTTCCCCGTGGGCTTTTGCATGCTCTACCTGATGGGGTTTGACCTGCTGACCGGCGTCTTCACACTTGCTCCGCTGGCGCTGATTGCCAAGCGGCCCGGTGTCACGGTGGGCGGGATCCTTCGCAACTGGGGTCTGGTCTTCATCGGCAATTTTGCCGGTGCAATGACGACCGCGGTTTTCATGGCCATCATCTTCACAATGGGTTTCTCGGAGGCACCGAATGCAGTCGGGCAGAAGATTGGGGTGATCGGTGAATCGCGGACGCTCGGCTACGCTGCCGCCGGCGCTTCGGGGATGCTGACGCTCTTCATCCGTGCGGTCATGTGCAACTGGATGGTCTCCACCGGCGTCATCGCCGCGATGATGTCGACCTCGGTGTCGGGCAAGGTGATTGCGATGTGGATGCCGATCCTCATCTTCTTCTACCTCGGCTTCGAGCACTCGATCGTCAACATGTTCCTCTTTCCCTCGGGCATCATGCTGGGCGGCCAGTTCACCTGGGCGGACTACTTCATCTGGAACGAAATCCCCACCGTCGTCGGCAATCTCGTCGGGGGACTGACCTTCGTAGGAGGGATGATCTACGCCACCCACTACCGCACATCGCCGAGCCGCAAGGTGACCGAGAAGCCTGCGGCGCGCCTCGTCGCAGCAGAGTAACAGAGAAAAACGAGGATCGGTCCTGCCGTGCGCGGGATCGATCCTATCTGGATCCCGTGATGCTCAACATTCGCGACACCGCTACGCTGCGCGTCAGCATCGGGCAATACTCGTCGGCCGGGCGCAAGCCGGTGAACCAGGATTTTCATGGTGCCGTCGTGCCGTCCGGCGTGGCGCTGACCATGAAGGGGGTAGCGCTCGCGATCGCCGACGGTATCTCTACCAGTCCCGTGGGGCATGTCGCGGCCGAGACGGCGGTGAAAAGCTTCCTGACCGACTATTACTGCACATCCGATGCGTGGACCGTGAAGACGTCGGCGAGCCGCGTCATCGACGCCACCAACTCCTGGCTGCATGCGCAAAGCCGGCACGTGGAAGACCGCGACCGTGCCCACGTCGCAACCTTTTCCGCGCTGGTGCTCAAGGGGGAGCGCGCCCACATCTTTCATGTCGGCGATAGTCGTATTGCGCGAGTTTCAGACAGAGAGGTCGAGCCGCTAACGCGCGAACATCGCCTTGTCCTATCCGGGTCGGACACCCAAATCGCCAAAGCTCTTGGCCTGCTTCCGTCCCTTGAGATTGATTATCGGCACATCCCCTTGCAGGTAGGCGACGTCTTCGTCCTCACCACCGACGGTATTCACGATCACCTGAGGCCGCGGCAGATCGCAGCGGAGATTGCGGCGAACCCGGATCTGGATCGGGCGGCTGGCGAAATTGCCGCACGGGCTCTGGAAAGCGGCAGCGATGACAACCTCACCATCCAGATCGTGCGCATCGATCAACTGCCGGAGCCGGGCTTCGAGCCTCTCCTAGAAAGGATGGAGACACTGCCGCCCGCCTCGCTGCCGTCGGTTCCCGGCGAGTTCGAGGGCTACCGCGTCCACCGGCAGATCCATGCCAGCAGCCGCAGCCATGTCTTTCTTGCAAGCGATCCGCGAAACGGCGAGGCCGTGGTGCTGAAGTTTCCGTCGGCGGACCTGCAGCAGGATGAGGCCTATCTGCGCCGGTTCGCGATGGAGGAATGGGTGGCGCGCCGGGTTTCCAGCGTCCACGTCGTGAAGTGCAGGGATACGATCCTTCCTCGCCGGTCTCTGTATCTCGTCATGGAGCATCTTGCTGGCGGGACGCTCTCGCAATGGATGAAGGATCATCCTCAAGCCGACCTGGCTTCGATGCGCGCCATCATCTCGCAGATCGCCGACGGGCTGCGAGCCCTGCACCGCAAGGAGGTCATCCATCAGGACCTCAGGCCGGATAATGTGCTGATCGACAGCAGTGGGACCGCCAAAATCATCGACCTTGGATCGGCCCGGGTCGAGGGGCTGGTCGAGGCGAAGCATACACCGAACGCCGAGGATATCCTCGGCACGTTCCAGTACACCGCACCCGAATACTTCCTGGGAGAGCGTGGAAACGAGCAGTCGGATCTGTTCTCGCTTGGGGTGATTGCCTACCAGATCGTGACGGGACGCCTCCCTTATGGGGCCGCTGTTGCAAGAACCGGCAATGCACGACAGCAAGCCCGGCTGCGATATGCTTCCATCCGTGAGTACCGGCCAGATGTACCCCAATGGGTCGATGACGCTGTTCGCAAAGCCGTCCATCCTGACCCAGGGCGGCGCTATGAAGCCATTTCAGAATTCCTGTATGACCTTTCCCATCCGAAGCAGCACATCCTGACAACAGCAAGAATGCCGCTGACGCAGCGCAATCCGCTGCTGTTCTGGCAGGTGCTGTCGCTGATACTGGCGCTGCTGCTGGTGCTTCTGCTGCTGTGGCAGCAGCCGTATGCCTAATTTTTGGACTGCAATCAGGAAAGATTAGATCTTGTGCAGCCAGATCAGGTCTGGCACTATGACATCAACGGCGCAGGCCGTTTCACGCCGCTCGACTGCAATGGCGCAGCCGGCGGCAGCCACAAATCAGGCACCAGCATCGACGCTGTGGACATCATCGCTGTCACTTGAGGGCAGGGTGGGGACGCAGCGTTTTTTTTGTGCCTGGCGAAGCGTTGGCCACGAACACAGGAGCATGATCGCATGTTGACCAAGCAGGACGTCACGGATCTGATCTATGAGCGCAAGCGCGCGAGCGGGCTTTCTTGGGCCAGAATCGCCGAAGACATCGGTATGAGCGAGGTCTTCGTGACGTCTGCCTGCCTCGGCATGAACACGCTGCCGCGGGAAAAGGCCGAGGCGCTGGTGCTCAACCTCGGTCTGCCGCAAGAGGCGGCTGTCGTCCTTTCCGAATATCCGACGAAGGTCTTTTCCCAGACAGTTCCGACCGATCCCTGCATCTACCGCTTCTACGAGATCATCGGCGTCTACGGTCAGACCCTGAAGGAGTTGATCCAGGAGAAGGGCGGCGACGGGATCATGAGTGCGATCGACTTCGACATGAGCGTGGAGAAGGTCCCCTATCCGAAGGGTGACCGCATCGAGATCAGGATGAGCGGCAAGTTCCTTTCATACAACGCCTGGTGAACGTCCATCCCCGACGCATTCTCGCCCGTCAATGGAGATTTGCATGTTTGAACTGGAACACCCCGATATCCAAGGCCGGACCGAGGCGCCCCGTCGGATCGAGCCGCTTGCCAAGCTTCCGATATTCTGGAGCCTCGCCGGCAAGCGAGTGGTGGTGGCAGGCGGTTCGGATGCCGCTGCCTGGAAGGCGGAGCTTCTGTGCGCTTGCGGTGGGGAAGTCTCCGTGTTCGCGCCGGTCAGCGAACTTTCCTCGACGTTCGAGGCACTGATCCGACGGGGTCCCCAGGATGGTGGCGGATGTTGCATCCACCACGACCGACCTTGGGCGGCCGATGTCTTCGAAGGTGCTGCAATGGCCATTGCCGATTGCGAGGACGACACCGATGCCGCCGCGTTCTTCGAAGCGGCGAAGGCGGCGGGGGTTCCGGTCAATGTCATCGACAAGCCGGAGTTTTGCCAGTTCCAGTTCGGCTCGATCGTTAACCGCTCACCTGTGATCGTATCCATCTCCACCGACGGCGCCGCGCCCATTCTGGCGCAGGCCATCCGCCGCCGCATCGAGACCCTGCTGCCCGCTGCTCTCAAGGGCTGGGCGATCCTCGCTTATAGGCTTCGTGACGTGGTGAGCGAGCGCCTGCAGCAGGGTGCGCCGCGCCGCGCCTTCTGGGAACGCTTCGTCGACCGTGCCTTTGCGGAGCAAGATGGGCCGGATGCCCAGGCAGAACTGGAACTGCTCTCACTCACGGCGGAAAATACAGCGGGACCGAAAATCGGTCGCGTGACTTTGGTGGGAGCCGGTCCGGGCGATCCGGAGTATCTGACCCTCAAGGCGGTTCGCGCGCTTCAATGCGCCGACGTGATCCTGTTCGACGATCTCGTTTCGGCTGAGGTTCTCGAACTGGCGCGTCGCGAGGCGAAGCGCATGCTGGTCGGCAAGCGCGGTGGAAGGGAGAGTTGCCGCCAGGATGACATCAACCGCATGATGATCGACTTTGCCAAAAGCGGCAGGCATGTCGTTCGGCTTAAGTCCGGTGACCCGATGATCTTTGGTCGCGCGGGCGAAGAGATCACGGTTCTGGACCGCGAGGGGATTGCGTTTGATGTGGTGCCGGGCATCACGGCGGCCAGCGCCATGGCCGCGCGTCTCGGCATCTCGCTGACCCATCGCGACCATGCTCAGTCAGTTCGTTTCATGACCGGGCATGCCCGCGACGGCCGCTTGCCCGCAAACCTCGATTGGCGGAGCCTCGCCGAGCTTGGAACAACCAGTGTCTTCTATATGGGCGGCAGAACGGCCACCCAGATCCGAGATCGCCTTCTGGGGGAGGGGATGCCGGGTGCGACCGCCGCGGTGATCGTCAGTTCCGTGGCGCGTCCGCAGGAGCGCCGGTGGATCGGAAAACTCATCGAGCTCGGGGCGGGTATTTCCGAAATCGGCTACGATGAGCCTGTTCTCATTGGTATCGGCGACGTTTTCTCGGGCGCATTGTCTGCAGAAAATCGCGGAGCGGGGAAAGGCGAGCAATATCTGAAGGTCGGCTGACTTCCGTGCAGCATGAGTAGGCGGCTGTCCGCAACCTGATTGGGCAAAATATTCCCAAGCCGCCCGCTGAACGAGGGTGTTTGAGAATGGAATATCGCGGATTGCGCGTTGTTCGTTCCGTTTTTTCATGGACATCGCAATTCCGTTTCTTTAGACAGGATAGTGTCTCCTGATGGGATGGCGTTTTGTCTGCTGGCGCTCAGCACATCGCATCTCGATTGGGATCTGACGTTCTTCCGTCAGATCCCAATCGAGATGCGATTAGAAATAGTATGATACGACCCTGTGTAACTTCAGAAAGTCTGCGCTTGGTCGTTCGTTTGTTGAGCGTATATTTTATACTGATGGAGGTTTGCCTCGCCGTGGTGCGAGGCCGTTGCAAGATGAATAATTCTACTTCTTCCGTGGTGTCCGCTGGCGATATGGCCGGCTCTGATGCCCCGCGAAAGATCACGTTGAGGAACGTGTTCAAGGTTTTTGGCGAACGACCGGATAAAGCCATGGAGATGGTCCGGGGTGGCAAGTCGAAGCCGGAAATCCACGCAGCGACCGGCTGTGCCATTGGTGTCAACGATGCCAGCTTCGACATTCGCGAAGGCGAGATCTTCGTCATCATGGGCCTTTCCGGTTCCGGAAAATCCACGCTGTTGCGACTTCTCAACCGTCTGATCGAGCCGACCGCAGGGTCGATCGAGATCGACGGGCGAGACATCACCAAGATGTCGCGTCGCGAGCTCATCGATATTCGCCGACGCGATATAAGCATGGTGTTCCAGTCTTTTGCGCTTCTGCCCAACCGGACCGTACTGAACAATGCTGCGTTTGGGCTGGAGGTCGCCGGTATCGGCGAGCGGGAACGGAAAGAAAAGGCCATGGTCGCCCTGAAGGCTGTCGGCCTCGAGGGTTATGCCGACAGTCGGCCGAACCAGCTTTCCGGCGGCATGAAGCAGCGCGTGGGGCTCGCCCGGGCGCTTGCCAGCGAACCCACGATCTTGCTGATGGATGAAGCCTTTTCGGCGCTCGACCCGTTGATCCGCACGGAAATGCAGGACGAACTTGTCCGCCTTCAGGCGGAGCATAGCCGGACCATCGTCTTCGTCAGCCACGATCTCGACGAGGCGATGCGGATCGGTGACCGGATCTGCATCATGCAGAACGGCAGCGTGATCCAGGTCGGTACGCCGGACCAGATCGTCACCCGGCCCGCCAACGACTACGTCCGGTCCTTCTTCCGCAACGTGGACGTCACCCAAGTCTTCAAGGCCGGGGACATTGCCCGCAAGACGCAGGTGACGATTATCGATCGTCAGGGCGTATCAGCGGCCGCTGCGCTTGAGCGGATGCAGAACTTCGACCGGGAGTACGCGATCGTCGTCGGTCGCGACAAGAAGTACCAAGGCATCGTCAGCCTGACCTCGCTGGTGGAAAAGGTCAGGTCAAAGGCTGCCGATCCCTACCGAAGCGCATTTCTGACCGACATCGAGCCGATCGCGGCAACCGAGCCCCTGTCGGATCTTCTCGGCAGGGTGGCCGGCAGTCCCTGGCCGCTCCCCGTGGTCGATGACGAGGGCCGCTATCTCGGCTCTATCAGCAAATCAATGCTTCTCGAGACGCTTGATCGCGCCAGCTGAGCAGATCACGGATAGGATGCAATCATGAACTTCGACATTGGTGACGGCGTCGATACGATCGTCAACTATATCCTCGACAACTTCTCTCCTGCCCTCGACGCGATTGCTGTAGCGATCGGGCTAGTCACGGGGGGCATACAGGACACGCTGACGGCCCTTCCGATGATCGTTGGCCTTGCCATCTTCGTTGCACTCTCGCTGTGGCGGGTCGGCCTGGGTTTCGCCATCTTCACTGCCGTCGCACTCTGGCTCGTGGACCAGATGGGTCTTTGGCCGGCGATGATGGAGACATTGTCGCTCGTCATAGCCTCCACGATCATCGCCATGCTCTTTGGCCTGCCGCTCGGGATTGCCATGGCCGCCAAGGACTCGGCGGCATCCGCCGTGCGCCCGGTGCTGGACCTGATGCAGACGATGCCCGCCTTCGTCTACCTTATTCCCGCCGCCATGTTCTTCGGGCTCGGCGCCGTGCCTGGCACGATCGCCACGGTCATTTTCTCGATGCCGCCGGTCGTACGCCTGACGAATCTTGGGATACGTCAGGTCGACGTGGAGTTCGTCGAGGCGGGCCACGCCTTCGGTTGCACGGCATCGCAGCTGCTCTTCAAGGTACAGCTGCCGAATGCGCTACCCTCCATCATGGCTGGCATCAACCAGACCATCATGCTGGCGCTGTCGATGGTGGTGATTGCCTCCATGATTGGCGCTGGCGGCATTGGCAATACCGTGCTGACCGGGATCCAGCGTCTGGACGTTGGCACGGGTTTCGAGGGCGGCCTGGCCGTCGTCATCCTCGCCGTGGTGCTCGACCGCATCACGCAGAGCTTCGGGAAGGAGCGGCCGGCCTTCTGGCGCACCCTCTTCCCCGTCGTGGCGCGACAAGAGACCAAGCAGGCGAACGCCTGAACGTCGCGCAGACCACACTTGGGCATTCCGCCTTATGCGAACCTTCAAAAAAGGAGCAGACATGATCAAGAAACTCGTATCGCTGAGCCTCGCGGCCGTTATCGCCGGCAGCGTTTCCACAATCGCCCTGGCCCAGGATGCAAAACCGGTGAAGATCGGTTGGGCGGCATGGTCGGAT
Organism: Pseudorhizobium flavum; assembly: GCF_902502825.2. The sequence goes on along the minus strand of NZ_LR723670.1, from coordinate 3,215,835 downwards.
GCGGAGTTCGTCACCAAGCTTGCCGCGAAACTGATCAAGGACGAACTCGGCCAGGAGGTCGAACTGGTGCAGACGGATGTCGCACCGCTCTACCAGGGCGTCAGCCGCGGCGATCTGGACGCAATGATGATGGCATGGCTTCCGCAGACGCATGCCGACTACTATGCGAAGATCAAGGACGACGTAGAAACGCTCGGCACCGTCTACGAGAACGCCAAACTGGGCTGGGTCGTGCCGAACTATATCCCGGAAGACGCCATCAGTTCGATGGAAGACCTTGCCAAGGACGAGGTCAAGGAGAAGCTCGGCAACACTGTCCAAGGTATCGACCCGGGCGCCGGACTGACGCGCCTGTCTCAGCAGGCGCTGAAGGATTATGGCCTCGACGACTACAAGCTGCAGATCTCCAGCGAGGCGGGCATGTTGACCACCGTCGACCGCGCCGTTCGCTCCGAGGACTGGTTCGTAGCAACGTCCTGGAGCCCACACTGGATGTTCGGCAAGTACGACATCCGCTATATCGAGGATCCGAAGACCTCCCTGGGCGAAGCTGAACATGTGGACGTTCTCGCTCGCAAGGGCTTCAAGGAAGACAATCCGGAAGTTGCCGGGTTCCTCTCGAGGATGCAACTGCCGATCGACGACCTGCAGGCGGGCATGTTCAACGCGCAGGAGACGTCCTACGAGGAGGCCGTGGCGAAGTATATCGAAGACCATCCGGACCAGGTAAACGCCTGGCTCGGCGAAGAGTGATATGCCCAGTGCCGGCCGGATTGTTCCGGCCGGCACTTTCCAGCCGGGGTCGGGAGCCCTTGAGGGACCTCAATCGAGCGACTTAGGGTAGCCCAGTCCAACGCGGCCTTTGCCGCGGACGGCACACAAGACTTTTGCGCCTAGCGCCTTTCGCGTGTTCCTGTGGAAAACTCGTCTTTCGAAGCCCAAAGTAATGGGCTTTCGACAACTACGACTATCGGAGAATGTACGCACCCTAACCGATTAGGTACTTCTTGACACTTGTCCATTCGTGTTGGGATTCGGTGAGCGTTTGGACAGGAGGTTGCGTCCTCAGGGGGACGCGAATTTTGGAGGAGGTACACGTGACGGACAAATCATCGTCCAATGCCTATTGGGCAGCAAATATTCGCATCATCACCATCTGCTTGGTGATCTGGGCGATCGTATCCTACGGCTTCGGCATCCTTTTGCGTCCCATGCTTTCGGGGATCCCGGTCGGGGGGACCGATCTGGGCTTCTGGTTCGCACAGCAGGGCTCGATCATCGTCTTCATCGCGCTGATTTTCTATTACTCAATCTACATGAACCGGCTCGATCGTGAGCACGGCGTAGAAGAGCAGTAAGGGACGGGGGAACAATGGACCAGTATACACTCAACCTGCTGATCGTGGGCGCGTCCTTCGCGCTCTATATCGGCATCGCGATCTGGGCCCGGGCGGGCTCTACCGCTGAATTCTACGCCGCCAACCGCGGTGTCAATCCGGTCATGAACGGGATGGCCACGGCTGCGGACTGGATGTCGGCCGCCTCCTTCATCTCCATGGCAGGTCTCATTGCCGGCGTCGGCTATGCCAACTCCACCTATCTCATGGGCTGGACCGGCGGCTACGTCCTGCTGGCTCTCCTGCTCGCTCCGTATCTGCGCAAATTCGGCAAGTACACCGTACCGCAGTTCATCGGCGACCGCTTCTACAGCCAGTCGGCTCGCCTTGTGGCTGTGATCTGCCTCATCATCATCTCGGTGACCTATGTTATCGGCCAGATGACCGGTGCCGGCGTCGCCTTCTCGCGCTTCCTCGAAGTCAACGTCTCGACCGGTCTGTGGATCGCGTCCGCCGTCGTCTTCGTGTATGCCGTTCTCGGCGGGATGAAGGGCATCACCTACACGCAGGTGGCCCAGTATATCGTCCTGATCATTGCCTACTCGATCCCGGCGATCTTCATTTCGCTGCAGCTGACGGGCAACCCGCTTCCCTGGCTAGGCCTGTTCTCGACCCATACGGAATCAGGACTGCCGCTTCTGCAGAAGCTCGATCAGGTGGTCACCGACCTCGGCTTCAACGCCTATACCGCCCAGGGCAGCATGCTGAACATGTTCCTGTTCACCCTGTCGCTGATGATCGGTACTGCCGGTCTTCCGCACGTCATCATCCGCTTCTTCACCGTTCCGAAGGTGGCTGATGCCCGCTGGTCGGCAGGCTGGGCGCTGGTGTTCATTGCGCTTCTCTACCTCACGGCTCCGGCTGTCGGTGCCATGGCGCGCCTCAACATCATCGACACCATCTTCCCGAACGGTCCGCAGGAACAGGCTGTCGAATACGAGCAGCGGCCTGACTGGATGCGCAACTGGGAGACCACCGGCCTTCTCAAGTTCGAGGACAAGAACGGCGATGGTCGCATCCAGTACTATAACGACGCGGCTGCCGGCTTTACCGAAACCGCAACGCAGCGTGGCTGGACCGGCAACGAACTGACCATCAACAACGACATCCTGGTTCTCGCAAATCCAGAAATCGCGCAGCTTCCGGGCTGGGTGATCGGCCTCATCGCAGCCGGCGGTCTCGCTGCCGCTCTGTCGACGGCTGCTGGCCTGTTGCTCGCCATCTCGTCGGCTATCAGCCACGACCTGGTGAAGGACTGGCTCGTTCCGAACATTTCGGAGAAGGGCGAGCTGCTGGTCGCGCGTATCTCGATGGCCGGTGCAATCCTGGTGGCAACTCTGCTGGGTCTAAACCCGCCGGGCTTTGCGGCCCAGACCGTTGCACTTGCCTTCGGTCTCGCCGCAGCGAGCATCTTCCCGGTCCTGATGATGGGCATCTTCTCGAAGCGCATCAACTCGGTCGGCGCCACCCTCGGCATGCTCGTCGGTCTGATCGTGACCTGCCTCTATCTGTTCGCCTACCTGGGTTGGTTCTTCATCCCCGGCACGAACATGGTAGAAAACGTACCGGCCAACTACCTGTTCGGCATCCCGCCGACGGCGTTCGGCCCGATCGGTGCGCTGCTCAACTTCGGCACCGCCTATGTCGTCTCGATGATGACGCAGGCACCGCCGCAGCACGTGCAGGATCTCGTCGAGTCGATCCGCGTACCTCGCGGTGCCGGTGCGGCGACCCACCACTAACAGCCAAGCTCTCGGAAGGCGGCAGTAATCCTGCCGCCTTCCTTCTTTCAGTCGAGGGTTGCCGATACGGCCATATGAGGGCTTCATGGGTGTGGAAACCCACGACATAGCGGGATTTCTGCAAACAGTTCATCCCTATGACAGCCTACCCCGGGACGAGCTCGACAGACTGATACCACGCTTCGAATGTCGCCATGTATCTGGCGGAGATCAGATCTATTTTCGCGGTGAACCTCTGCCCGGTCTCTTCCTCATCATGGAGGGTAGCGTCGAAGTTCGCGACGCGTCCGGCACGGTAATCTCGCAGCTGTTCCCTAGAAACTCCCTCGGCGAACGCGGTCTGATGGCCGATGGACGCGCCGCGACGACCGCCAATGCGCTGTCAGATGCAATCCTGCTTGTTCTGCCGACGGCCGAGTTCAAGAGGCTGATGCTGGAACAGCCTGTCTATGCCCGCTTCTTCACCCGCGGACGCACCACCGACCTTCGACGGGCTGACGTGACGATGCGGAAAGTCGGAGAACTGATGTCGGCGCCGCCGCTCACCTGTTCGCCCGAAGACAGCGTACGCCACGCCGCCGAGATCATGCGGGACAGAAGGGTATCGAGCCTTGGCGTCGTCGATGGCGACCGCCTTGTCGGTCTGGTGACGACCCGCGACCTGACCTCTCGCGTCCTTGCCCAGGGGCTTGATCCGATCAACACGAGGGTCGGCGCGATCATGACCGCGGAGCCGCTAACCCTCTCGGAAAACCACCTGGGGTCGGATGTTCTCAATCTGATGCTGGAGAAGAGGATCGGCCACCTTCCGATCGTCAGTGGTGGACGCCTGATGGGAATGATCACCCAAACGGACCTGACGCGTTTCCAGGCGCTCTCCTCGGCGATCCTCATCCGGGAGATCGCCAATGCGGAAGGCGTGGGTGAGCTTCGTGCGGTGACGGCGAAGATCCCGCAGCTGCTGGTTCAGTTGGTCGGAGGCAATAATGCGCATCACGTCGTCACGCGACTGATCACGGACATCACGGATGCGGTGACGCGCCGACTTGTAGCGCTCGCGGAGGCGGATCTCGGTCCACCACCAGTGCCCTATCTGTGGCTTGCCTGTGGCAGTCAGGGCCGCCAGGAACAGACGGGCGTCAGCGACCAGGACAACTGCATCTTCATTGACGACAGTTTTCAAGAAAGCCAGCGCCCGTGGTTCGAAAAGCTTGCCCGCTTCGTCAGCCATAACCTGGATGCCTGTGGTTATTTCTTCTGCCCCGGCGACATGATGGCGACCAATCGCCGGTGGTGTCAGCCGGTCAGCGTGTGGAAGGGATATTTCGGGAGCTGGATCCGGGAGCCCGAACCGACGGCGCAGATGCTGGCGAGCGTCATGTTCGACCTGCGGCCGATCGTTGGGGAAACGAAGCTCTACCAGGACCTGCAGGCCGAGACCCTGGCGCAGGCGAGTCGGAACTCGCTATTCGTCGCTCACATGATCAGTAACTCGCTGAAGCATGCACCGCCGCTCGGCTTGTTGCGAGGATTTGCGACCGTCCGGGTGGGTGAGAATCGCAACCAGATCGACATGAAGCACAGTGGCGTCGTTCCAGTGATTGACCTTGCCCGTGTCTATGCGTTGACGGGACGGCTGACACCCGTCAACACCCGCGCGCGCCTGCTGGCGGCCGAGGAGGCGGGGATTATCTCCAGCGCCGGAGGGCGGGATCTGATTGCCGCCTATGATCTGATCGCCGACTTCAGGCTGCGCAACCAGGCAAACCAGATCAAGGCTGGCGAAAGGCCAAACAATTATCTCGGACCCTATGAGTTCGGAGATTTCGAGAGGTCGCACTTGCGAGACGCCTTCGTGGTGGTGCGGACCATGCAGTCTGCGCTCGCCAATTCTGGAAGCGCTCCGGTGTAAAGGAAGAAGTCGGAAATGTTGTTCGAGTTGATTGCCGCCGTGGTGGCTGGTGTGGCACTGGCCGGTATCGCCATGAGCGTCAGATGGATCAGCCGGGGGCGGCTGCCGAAATGGATCGTCCCCGCCGCGGCTGGCCTCGGGATGATCTCCTACGCCATCTGGAGCGAGTATAGCTGGTTCGACCGGATGCGGAATTCGTTCCCGCAGTCCGTGGTGGTGACGTGGTCGAACACCGAGCGCGCCATTTGGAGGCCGTGGTCCTATATCCGCCCGCTGACCACGCGGTTCATGGCGGTCGAAACCTCCACCGCCAAGCGGCATCCCCAACAGCCCGGCCAGGTCATGGTGTCGATGATCCTGGCCGCGCGCTGGCAGCAGACGACCGTGATCAAGGCTGTTTTCGACTGCGATAACAACCGCCGCGCCGACCTCGTCGGCAATGACGTGTCGATCGCTGATGACGGCTCGGTTACGGGTGCGCAGTGGATCGACCTGCCGGCGGACGATGCCAATCTGGAGGCGGCTTGCCGCCAGCCGTAGGGGCACGCTTCGCATCAAGTGCCGGGCTGCGGTGAGACCGTTGCAGTTCCGAGGAAGCGAGCGCCTTGCGTGGCGAGCATTCCGCTAGAACTCGTCCCGCGCGTGCTTTTACTGCAAGAGAAGCGGCAAGCTGAGGATGATGCCGGGAAAGGCTATCACCACCGCTACCACCAGGATGTCTGCCAACAGGAAGGGAACTATACCGCGGAAGATCTGGACCACGGTAACGTAGTTGGACGCGACGTTCCTGATGACAAAGACGTTCAGCCCCACGGGTGGCGTGATCATGCCGATCTCCAGCATCTTGACGACGAAGACGCCGAACCAGACAAGGCTGATCCCTTCCGCCTTCAGTAACGGCAGCAGAACCGGCAGCGTCACGAGCATGGCCCCGAACGGTTCCATGAACATGCCCAGAACGAGGTAGATCAGCACGATGATGCTCATCAGCTCGACGTAGCCGAGTTCCGATCCGGCGACCATGGAGCCGATGAAGCCGGAAAGCCCCGTGATCCCGAGGAAGCGGGTGAACATGGACGCGCCGATGCCGATGATGAAGAGCGAAGCGCAGGTCGTCAGCGTCTCGAGCAGTGATGTTCGCAGAACGTGCGTGGTGAGCTTGCCCGTCACCAGCGATAGAAGGATCGCGCCGCCGGCGCCGACTGCGCCCGCCTCCGTCGCTGTGAAATAGCCGGAAAACAATCCGCCGAACACGAGAACCACGAGGATTGCGAGCGGCCAGATTCTCAAGATTGCCGGCAGCCCGCCGGCTTCGCCGAAAGTGCCGGCGCTGTTGCGTGGTACCACGTCAGGTCGCAGCCACCAGAAACCCAGCACCACCAGGCAATAGAACAAAGCGGTCAACAACCCGACGCCAATGCCGCCGATGAAGACCTGGGTTATCGAGGTCTCGGCAAAGACGCCGTAGATGATCATAAGGATCGATGGGGGGATCAGCGCGCCGATCGTTCCGCCCGCTGCAATCGAACCCGCGGCGAAGCTTGGCCTGTAGCCGGCCGCGACCATTTCCGGAATGGCGATCCGCCCCATGGCGGCCGCACAGGCGATCGAAGAGCCAGAGACGGTCGCGAACCCGGTGCAGGCGAAGATGGAGGAGATGGCTAGCCCTCCCGGTACCCGCCAAAGGATCGCCTTGGCGGCGCCGAACAGGCTGGCGGTCAGCCCGGCGTGAAAGGCGACGAAGCCCATGAGCAGGAACATCGGCACGGCGCTCATCGTCCAACTGGCGACAAAGCTGTAAGGTGTCGAGGTGACGATGCCGAGGGCCGGCCTGATACCGAGGAGGCTGGCAATGCCGCCAAAGGAAACAGCGATCATGGCGAGCGCCACGGGTACGCGCAACAGCAGGAGCAGCAGCAGCATGCCGACGCCGTAGAAACCAACCTCGACATTCATTCGGGAGTACCCCAGTCGGCATCTGTCTTGCCGTGAACGATCTTCAACAGCTGTACGATCATGATCAGCGCGGCGAGCGCGAAGCCGATCGGTGGCAGGAAATAACCTGGCCAGGTGACGATCTTCGTCTGCAGTGCGATGACGAAGGTGCCGGTCTGGTAGTTCTTCACCGCAGTCAGCCAACTGGCATAGGCAATGACTGCGTAGACGGTGATGGAGAAGAGGACGACGGCGAGGTCCGATACGCGCCGCATGCGTGGCGTCAACAGGAAGTCGAGAAGCTCTACGGAGATCATCCCCTCCTTCCGCTCCACCCAGGCCAGCGGAAGAAAGGCGACGAGCACCATGTAGTAATAGGACACGACCTCTACAGTTGCGGGCAGCGACGCGCCGGTCATCGCGCGCGAGGCGACGTCGGCGCAGACATGCACCATCATCGCGAGCACGCCCGCTGCGCCAACGAAGGCGAGTATGCGCGCAAGCCTGTCAGTGAGCCTTGTGACGAGCAGCATCGCCGATCCAATTGAGAGTGGTCAGACGGGGGTGGGTCGCGGGGACGAGCCCCGCGACGGCGCGTTACATGCCGTAGGTCTCGAAGTCGACCTTGCTCCAGACTTCCTCGTCCAGGCGCTTGGCGATCTCCTGCGGATCACCGTTGGCCTCCTTGACGATGCCTGTCCACTTCTCGACGAGGTCCGAGAAGCGAGCGACCCGCTCTGCGGCATCGGCGAAGCCGAAGCGTTCCTGAGACACTTTTGCAGCCGTCTCCTTGTCCGCCTCGGCAAAGGCCTCCACCGCCTCTACGAATGCCGGATCGGCCTCGACGAACTCGATGCCGGCCTTCTCGGCGGTGGCCTTGGCCTCGGCGGCCATCTCGTATCCCCACCTCTGGGTGAAGATGACGTTGGCCTCATTGGCGGCAGTCGCCAGTTGCTTGCGCTCCTCGGCGCTGAGGCTTTCCCAGGTCGTGTTGGCGACGGTGAAGTCGGAGGTGGCGTGGTAGGTGCCCAGCGGCACGAAAGTGATGTTCTTCACCAGTTCGACGAGCCGGAAGGACAGAAGGTCCCCGATCGACGCCATGGATCCGTCAATGACACCCTGCGACATGGACTCAAAGGTGTCGCCTACGCCGATATTGGCGGGAACAGCACCGAAGTTCTCGGCCCACCGCGAGAACGGCGCTCCGCCGCTGCGCAGTCTCAGTCCCTTTACGTCTTCTGCCGTCCGCACCGGCTTGTTGGTGAGCAGGGCGTAGACATCCGACGATCCCGAACCGAGATAGGTGACGCCGAACTTCTTCAGCTCTTCCTGGCATGTGTCGCAGGTGACCATGTATTCGGTCATCGCCGCTGCCATGGCATGGGGTTCGCGACCGGAGAGAGCCAACTCGCCAGCAAGCGACATGTTCGGAAGATCGGCGGGGAAGTACAACGGCAACAGATTGCCGATCTCGACGAGCTGGCTCTGGAGTCCATCCTTCATCTGGCCGAGGCCGACGACTTCAGGCCCCAGAACCTGGGCGGTGAGATTGCCGCCGGAAACCTCCGGAAGAAGTTCCGCCAGTTTCGAATAAAGGTGGCTGTGCGATGGATGCGCCGGCGGTGCGCCGGGTGCAATGCGAAGTTCACGGGCATCGGCGGTGGTTGCGACAAGTGCCGCTATTCCCGCCAGTATTCCAAGCATGCGTCTCATGTTCGTTCCCTCCCAGTTGGAACATGTTGCAGATGGCAGTTCTAAAGCTTCAGCAGTTTGCGAGCATTCTCCTTGAGGATCAGCGGGCGAACTTCGTCTCGGATCTCGATCCCTTCGAAATCGGCGAGCCAACGGTCAGGTGTGATTGCCGGCCAGTCGGAGCCGAACAGCATCTTGTGCTTCAGCATCGTGTTGGCGTAGCGGACCAGGATCGGCGGAAAATACTTGGGGGACCAGCCTGACATGTCGATGTAGACGTTCGGCTTGTGGGTCGCGACCGACAGCGCCTCCTCCTGCCAGGGAAAGGATGGATGCGCCAGGATGATCGGCATGTCGGGAAAGTCCGCTGCGACATCGTCGAGATAGATCGGGTTCGAGTACTTCAGCCGCATGTTCATGCCGCCGCGCATCCCCGCGCCGACGCCGGTCTGGCCGGTATGGAAGAGGGTGATCGCGCCTTCCTCGGCAATCGCTTCGTAAAGCGGATAGGCACTGCGATCATTCGGATAGAAGGCCTGCATCGTGGGGTGAAACTTGAAACCCCGGACCCCGAATTCCCGCACGAGCCGCCGCGCCTCGCGGGCGCCAAGCCTTCCCTTTGCGGGGTCGATCGACGCGAACGGGATCATGATGTCAGCGTTCCGCGCGGCAATCTCGGCCACTTCCTCGTTCTCATATCGTCGAAAGCCGGTCTCGCGTTCGGAATCGACCGGAAAGATGACGCAGCCGATCCTGCGCTCGCGGTAGTACGCAGCCGTCTCCTCGACCGTCGGCAGCATGCCCTTGGCGCCGGCAGGGTTCTTGAAGTATCGGGCCATCCCGGCCTGGAACTCGTCGTAACCGTCATCCCGCGGCCCACAGCAGGGCTCCTCGGCATGGGTGTGGATGTCGATCGCGATCAGGTCATCGACGTTCATCGTGCCTCTCCCTCCCGCAGTCCAACATACTTCTGCAGAAGCGATATCAATTGCGTGCGCTCCCCGTCATTCAAAGGCTCGCCCGTCGTTTCCTCGTAGGAGAAGAACTCGGTGCTCGATGTCTCCACTGCCTGCCGGCCCTTGGCGGTGAGCGTAAGCTCCACGGCCCGGCGATCGGTCTCGGGTGTCCTGCGCGACACCAGTCCGAGATCCTCCAGGACGCGGATCAACTTCGTCATATGCGCCCGCTTGATCATCAGGCGCTGGCCGAGAAGGCTCTGCCGGATGCCGGGATTGCGCGCGATTACCCACAGGACCGAGAACTCCCCAGGCTTCAATCCGCGCGGGCCACGATCGGAGAAGAATTCCTCGAAGGCCCGCAACTGCGCAAGGCGCAGGAGGAAGCCGAGCGAGCCGGAAAGCTCCCCAAGCTTCACCCTTTCGATGCGTCGCGAGGAGACATCCATGTCACCCGCCTCCCGCTGTTCCAGGCGCCTTCACTCTTGCGGCGCGCTTGTCGAGAAACGCCCGCAGCCGCTCCTCCGCTTCGGGGCTTGTTGCGGTAAAGGACGCGATGAAAGATTCGACGAACAGCCCGTCTTCCTTCGCCATGTCCTGAATGCGCGGAAGGGCGTTGATGACGGCATAGTTGGAGATCGTCGCATTGCCGGCCGCCGCCAAGGCAAGTTCATGCGCTTTCTGGCGCGCGTCTCCCGTATCGACAACATAGTGGACGAGGTTCCAGCGTTCAGCCTCCTCGGCAGTGGCGACGCGGCCCGTCAGCATCATGTCCGTCATGCGGGCGGCGCCGGCGAGGCGCGCCACGCGGACGGAACCGCCGCCACCAACGAAGATGCCCCGCTGTCCTTCCGGAAGCGCAAAGAAGGCAGACCGCTCGGCAACACGGATATGGGTCGAGGCAGCCAGTTCCAGGCCGCCGCCAACCACGGCGCCATGCAGCGCTGAGATCCACGGGATGGTGCCATGCTCGATTGTGCCGAAGACGGCATGCCACCGGCGAGAGCCGCGTATGCCTTCGATGGGCGTCTTCTTTACATGCTCGGCAAGGTCGAGACCGGCGCAGAAGTGATCGCCATGACCATAGAGCACTGCCGCCTTCGCCTCACTTTCGGCGCGTGCGACCGCATCTCCGATCATCTCCACAAAGCTGTCGCTGATCGCATTGCGCTTTTCGGGCCGGTTAAGCCCGATGTGCGCAATTTCGCCCTGAAGTTCGTAGCTGACGAAATTGCGTGCCGGCTGGTCGGCCATTCTGTCGCTTCTCCCTCGTCACGAGCTCGCCCGTTCTTCGTATAATTGTTTACGAGGAGATTGTTTCCTTGTAAACAAAAAATCGGCAGCAATCTCTGGGAGGAGGTGTCATGGCCAACAAAGCCGTGCGCGAGGCGCAGCTGTGGTCCCCCGTTCTTCGTTGGGAGAACTGTCCGAATGGTGAGATCCTGATCTGGCGGGAGGATCAGCTCGGTCCCTATCCGGCGAAGATGAACGAGCGGCTGGTCCACTGGGCCAGGACGGCGCCCGATCGTGTCTGGATGGCGGATCGCGAAGGAACGGGCGAATGGCAGACCGTGAGCTATCGAGACGCGCTCAAGTGCGTCCGCAGCATCGGCCAATTCCTCCTGGATCTCGGACTTTCCGTTGATCGACCACTGCTGATCCTCTCGGAGAACTCCATAGCGCATGCGCTGATGGCGCTCGGCGCCCAGCATGTCGGCGTGCCGTCGGCGGCGATCGCGCCGGCCTACGCAACCAGTGCAATAGGTCTCGCCAAGCTGGAGGATATCGTCCGGCAGGTCACGCCAGGGCTCGTGTTCGCCGAAAGCATCGATGCCTTCCGCGATGCCGTCGATACGGTTTTCGGTTCCAAGTTTCCCGTCGCAGGTGTCAGAGATATTCCGACGAAACGACCGGACACCTACTCGTTCGAGGATATCCTTCGCACCCAGCCTGGGCCGGAGGTCGACCGTGCATTCGATGCCGTAGGGCCGGATACGGTGGCAAAATTCCTCTTCACCTCCGGGACGACCGGTTCACCCAAGGCCGTGATCCAGACCCAGAGAATGCTGTGCTCGAACCAGGAGATGGTCGCGGACTGCTATCAGTATTTCCGCGAGGAGCCGCCGGTCCTGGTCGACTGGGCGCCGTGGAGCCACACCGCGGCAGGCAACAAGTGCTTCAATATCGCGATCTACAATGGGGGGACCTATTACATCGATCGCGGCAAGCCCGCTCCCGCGTTGATTGGCCAGACGATCGCCAACCTGCGTGACGTGTCGCCGACATGGTACTTCAACGTTCCGGCCGGGTTCGAGATGCTGGTGGAAGCCATGCGGCACGATGAACCGCTACGGAAAAGCTTCTTCAAGGATCTCAAGATGCTGATGTATGCCGGCGCGGGAATGGCGCAGCATACCTGGGACTCACTCCTCGAGCTCTCCGAAAGCGCCATCCAGCGGCATGTGCCCTTGTGCACCGGAATAGGCTCGACGGAGACCGCACCTTTCGCGCTCTTCTGCACCGAGCCGCAGGATCGGCCGGGGAACATCGGGATCCCGGCACAGGGCGTTAAGATGAAGCTCGTTCCCTTCGATGACAAATATGAACTTCGACTGAAGGGACCGAACGTCACGCCCGGCTACTGGCGCAACGAAAAGCTTACCGCGGAGGCGTTCGATGAGGAAGGCTTCTATCGCATCGGCGACGCAGTCCGCTTCGCCTGCGCGGGTGATCCGCGCAAGGGCTTCTACTTTGACGGCCGGACGGCCGAGAATTTCAAGCTGCAGACCGGCATCTGGGTCGCGGTCGGCGTGTTGAGAGCCCAACTCGTCAACCAGTTCGGCGGCCTGGTCCGCGATGCGGTGATCGCAGGCGAAAACCGCATGGAGCTGGGAGCGCTTCTCGTCCCGTTCATGCCGGCACTACGGGCCTTGGTCGAGGATGGGGCGAGCATGAGTGACGAGGAGATACTCGACCACCCCGCGGTGCGGAAGGCGATCGCCGGCAAGCTTGCCGAGCATCAGCGCGCCGCCAGCGGTTCGGCAACCCGTGTGATGCGCGCCATGCTGATGCGTGAGCCGCTGCGCTTCGAAAAGGGCGAGGTGACAGACAAGGGGTCGATCAACCAGCGGGCCGTTCTTGCGCATCGTGGAGAGCTCGTCGAGGCTCTTTACGGCGATGGTCGAGACGTCATACGGGTAGAAAAGGAGCTTGCGGCATGAGGATTGAAGGATCGAGCGCGATCGTCACCGGTGGCGGATCCGGGCTGGGCGAGGCGACCGCCCGACTGCTCGCCGCTCAAGGAGCTATCGTTCACGTCTTCGACAGAAACGAAAAGGCAGCCCGGCAGGTTGCTGACGATATTGGAGGCGTGCCGCTGGTTGGCGATGTCGCCAACGAAGAGGATGGGAAGCGGGCTGCGGACACGGCTGCCAAGGCCGGAGATGGCCTGCGCATCCTCGTCAATTGTGCCGGCATTGCCGCTGCGGGACGGATATTGGGACGCGAGGGGACACTGCCGCTTGCGGACTTCGATCGGGTAATCCGCATCAATCTCGTCGGCACGTTCAACATGATGCGGCTGGCGGCCGAGCGGATGGCGGCTGCCGATGAACGAGAGGACGGTGCGCGCGGCGTGATCGTCAACACGGCCTCGGTTGCCGCATTCGAGGGGCAGGTCGGCCAGGTGGCCTATTCCGCTTCCAAGGGAGGCATAGTCTCGATGGCGCTGCCCGCCGCCCGTGAACTCGGGCGCTTCGGGATCCGGGTCAATACAGTTGCTCCCGGGATCTTCCTGACGCCCCTGCTACTGGCACTGCCGAAGGAAACGCAGGACAGCCTCGGTGCAGCCATCCCCTATCCCTCCCGACTCGGGAATCCCGCCGAATTCGCCGAGGCCGTTCGGTTTCTGATAGAGAATCAATACGTCAACGGCGAAGTCATCCGTCTCGACGGTGCCCTTCGGATGCAGCCGAAGTAGGCGCGGATGTCGTTTCGGGATCAGGTCGACAGGACGCTTGCCGCGCTCGCGGTGACGCCTGGCTGGCGGCAATTGCAGCAGCGCCGGCCAGACTGCGACGACGAGACCGTCGCCGAAATCCTCCGTCAGGCGGGGGGCTTCGCAGAGCGCGTGCTTGCGCCCCTCAACGCTCCCGGGGATCGCCAGGGAGCACAACTGCTTGAGGGCCGGGTGCAGACGCCCGCAGGATTCCGTGAGGCCTTCCGCAGCTATGGCAAGGCTGGTTGGCTTGCCGTCGATCTTGCCGAAGCCGGTGATGGGCAAGGACTGCCGCTGACGGTCCAGGCCGCCTGCGGGCCTCTGTTCGAACGCGCCTGTGTTGCGCTCATGATGGTGGCAGGGTCGACCCGTGCCGCAGCCCACCTGATCTGGGAGGCCGGGGACGAACAGCTTATCCGGGAGTGGGTGCCGAAGCTCGCCACGGGAGAGCGCACCGCAACAATCTGCATCTCGGAAGCCGATGCCGGCTCGGATGTGGGACGGCTCCGGACAAAAGCGGAGAGGGTAGGGGACGACTGGCGGATCTCCGGCCGGAAAACCTGGATCTCTTTTGGCGACCACGACCTGACCGAGCGCATCGGTCACTGCCTACTGGCGCGGACGGGGAGCGAGCCCGGCACAAAGGGGCTAAGTCTCTTCCTGGTTCCGAACTTGATCGAAGGGCAACCGAACGGCATCACTGTAGAGCGGCTAGAGGACAAGATGGGGCTCCACGCCTCGCCGACCTGCACGCTGAACTTCGACCAGTCGCGAGGGACGTTGATCGGCAGCGAGGGGCGAGGGCTCGCGCAGCTCTTCCGCATGATCGAGCTGATGCGCCTACAGACGGCCTGCCAAGGGCTTGGACTGGCATCGGCCTCCGTAGATGTTGCAGAGCAATATGCGAAGGAAAGGCGTCAGGGAGGTTCGTCAAGCAGTCCTCCGGTCCCGATCGCGGAGCATCCGGATGTTCGGCGCCAGCTGGAGGAGATGCGTCGGCGAACGGAGGTTCTGCGGCTGGCAGTTCTGGAACTCGCAACCGCCATGGATCTTGCGGCTTACGAGCCCGATGACGAGATGCGCCGAGAGCTTGAAAGTTTCTGCGCCTGGATGCTGCCGCTGATCAAGAATTTCGGCGCGGATGCCGGCTTTAGCGTCGCCAATGCTGCAATCCAGGTGCTCGGCGGCGCGGGTTATACACGCGACTGGCCGCTCGAGCAGTATCTCCGCGATGCGCGTGTCATGACCATCTACGAAGGCACGACGGGCATGCAAGCGCTGGACTTCCTCACCCGCCGGCTCTGGCGGGACGATGGGAACGGTCTGCGACAGCTCAAGGTGAGATTGCAGGCCGATCTGTCGTCAGGCGTTGATCTTTATCCCGAGGAGGCGAAGGTCGCCGAAGGTAGACTCAATGCCTTCGACGACTTCAGCCAGCGGATGATGTCGTTGCAGGCCGAGCCCGAGAGAGCGCTCTATCTTGCGCATGACTACTTCCTTGCTGGGTGGGAAACCGTTTCGGCCTGGATGGACCTGCGGCTCTGCCGCATCGAGGATCGTATCCGACGGTAATCGTGGACGCTCTCAGAGGGCTGGAGTTCTGTTGAGGGGCGGCCAGCCGCCATTGCAAGCGGCGCGATATCTTCCTATCAGCATCATCGGAAGCTATGGGAGACAACATGGGCGCCGCATTGGGGGATAGCAGACCGAGGATAGCCGCAGGTTTCGAACGCCTGTTCTCTCCCCCTGTCGTGCCTTACCCGAAAAGACGGGCGCCGCTGGAACGACCCATTCTGGTTCTTGGCATTTTTCTGTTGCTTTCAGTTTCGCTGATGCTTTCGGCAGATCTCACTCTTGGCCGCTGGATGAAAGACTTTCCTGCGGAACTTCGCCCCTTCGCCCAGTGGATCACGGACCTGGGTGAAGGCGTTGAGATTCTGGTGACGAGCGGTATCGTGCTTATCCTCAGCGTTCTCGTTCCCTCCAGTCGATTGCGTCGACGGGTGGTGGTCGGCGCAAATTCCATCACTGCGGCAGCAGCCTTCATCTTTCTGTCAGTCGCCGGAGGCGGGCTGACGGCTGCGCTGGTCAAGAACGTGATCGGACGTGCACGGCCCAAGCTTCTTGAAACCTACGGGCATCTACACTTCGAACCCTTGACGTTCGACTCCGACTTTGCTGCGTTCCCATCGGGACACTCGGCGACGGCCGGTGCAATGGCGATGTCCCTGGCGCTGGTCTTTCCCCGACTGCGCTCGCTTTTCATCCCCGTCGGCGTCCTGATCACGCTGTCACGGCAATTGGTCGGCGCCCATTGGCCCAGCGATACGCTGATGGGCTGGGCTGTCGGAGCAGCTTTCGCACTCTGGATGGCGCATGTCTTCGCCCGCCGCCGCATGATGTTCTTTTACGACAGGGACGGGTGCCTGCGGCGCAAAGAGGGTCGTCGGGTCATGCAGGCGCTCTGGAAGGCCGCGACCGGAGGCGCCGGAGTGGCGAAGCCAGCTTAAACCGGGCATCTCGTTCGGGACCGCGATCCGGTTACGGCGCCGGGAAAACCCTGCCATCGAACAGCTTGCGCGCCGTGCGGAGCGTCCCCACTCCAGTGATCTTTCCTTCGTGATCACGATGAACGAGGACCTCAGCCGCACCGCTTGGATGCTCCACGAGAAATCGTTCGTCATCAGGCGATTCGGCAATGCCGGCGGCTACGGAACTGGGGAGGGTGCAGGCAGTCGCCACGCTGACGGCTGCGAAGACGCCGATCGAGGCATGGCAGCGGTGAGGGATGAAGCTGCGGGTGCTGATTGTGCCTCCCTGTTGGGGAGCCGAAACCAGTGTCATCTTCGGGACCGACTTCTCTGCAACGTCGCCCAGGTTCATCAGCGGTCCTACCGCAAGCCGTATCGTCTCCAATCTCCGCTTCAGGTCGGCATTGCCATCCAGATCCTCCCTGCTTTCGGTGCCGGTGAGGCCGAAGTCCGAAGCGCGGAGGATGACGATCGGCATGCCGTTGTCGATCAGCGTGCACTCGACGCCTTCGATGGTGTCGCTGACGTTTCCGGATGGAAGGAGCGCTCCGCACATGGAGCCTTCCGTGTTCTGGAACAGGAGCGGGATTGCCGCATGATGGCCGGGAACGCCGTCGATGCGCGCGTCGCCCTCGTAGCTGACCCTGCGACCGGGAGTGGAGACCCTTGCAAGCGATACCTCCCCGGTGTTGAGCATGTGCACGCGGACCGGTGTCACGCCATCTTCGGCAGATACGAGGCCTCGCTCGATGGCTGCGGGGGCCGTGGCTGCCAGGATATTGCCGCAACCCTGGGCATCCGTGACCACGGCCTGATCCACAAAGACCTGCAGGAAGAGGTAGTCGATGTCCGCGTCGGGCCGCGAAGAGGGGGAGAGTATAGCCACCTTCGACGTGAGCGGGTCGGCTCCTCCTATGCCATCGATCTGCCGTGCGTCAGGAGATCCCATTATCTTCAGGAGCAGGCTGTCCCGCTCCTTCGGGTCGGAGGGTAGATCCGAGGCAAGGAAAACAGCTCCTTTCGACGTTCCACCCCGCATCCAGAGACATGGGATGCCGTCCGCGTATAGATCAGACATATTTCAGTCCTTTCTCCGCAAGCCTTTCGCGCATGGAGTAGATGTCGAGACCAAGCTCGCCGGACGCCAGGCGCTGACGCTTGGCCTCTTCGGCCGCCAGGCGTTTCTCGGCGGCAATAGCGACAGTTTCCGCCTCGGCACGCTTGACCACCACTACGCCGTCGTCATCTGCCACGATGATGTCGCCGGCTTCGATCGCCGCGCCGGCGCAGACAATCGGGACGTTCACCGAGCCAAGTGTCTCCTTCACCGTACCCTCGGCGGAGATCGTCTTGGACCAGACAGGGAAGGCCATAGCCGTCAGGTCACGAATATCGCGGACGCCGGCGTCGATCACCAAGCCGCGGCAACCACGGGCCTTGGCTGAGGTCGCCAGAAGATCACCGAAGTAGCCATTGTCGCAAGGCGAGGTGGGTGCGAGCACGAGGATGTCCCCTTCGCGGAGCTGCTCGATTGCAACATGGACCATCCAGTTGTCGCCGGGAGGGGCAGAGATCGTCACCGCTGAACCGGCGATCTGGGCGCCGGCGTAAATGGGACGCATGTAGGAGGCGAGGCAGCCGCGGCGACCCTGTGCCTCATGAACGGTCGCCACGCCAGCGGCGGCAAGCCGGTCGATCACCGAGGGCTCGGCGCGCTCGATATTTTGAACCACGACAGCCATCTTAGTGCTCCTTCTTTACCGGCGGCGTGCCGTGCGTATGGAACGTCTCGATCGTCTTGAGACCCCAGGCCTGCCCCTTCTTGCGGTCAGCCTCCGTCCAGACGACGGGCTTCCAGTCTGGTGCGAGGATCAGCCTTGCCCCGGCATTTGCCAGCTCAATCCGGTTTCCTGCGGGTTCCCAGACATAGAGGAAGAAGGTGCCCTGGATGGCGTGCTTGTGCGGACCTGTCTCGATATGGACCCCATTCTGCAGGAAGATGTCGGCTGCCCGAAGAATGTCCTCACGCTGGTCGGTCGCATAGGTGACGTGGTGCAGGCGTCCGCTGCCCCCTCCATGCTCCTCAGTGCAGGCAAGGTCATAGGTCTTGTTGTTCACGGTGAACCAGCAGCCGCCGATACGGCCATTGTCGAGCTGGATCATCTCCGTCACGCGGGAGCCGAGGCAGGTCTCCATAAAGCGCCTGAATTCGGTCACGTCGCTGGACAGCAAGTTCAGGTGGTCGAGCCGGCGCGGCGCGGCGCCGGTGAAGGCCGACGCCGTGTTCTTCAGGGCAGCCCGCTCCGCCTCGATCTGCGGCTGGTACCAGTTGGTATCCCAGTAGATCTCGAAGATGTGGCCAAAAGGATCCTCAAACCGGAACGCCCTGCCGTGGCCGAGATCGCCGTCAGTCCAGCCATGGACTTTGTAGCCGGAGGCTTCGATCGCCTCTACTCGCCGCTCAAGCGCTTCGGGTGAGGTCGCCCGGTAGGCGACGTGGCCAATGCCGGTTTGATGATGGCGCGTCAGCTTCAGCGAGTGGAACTCGTAGTCATCCCATGCCCGAAGATAGGCAGACGTCTCGTCCTCGCCCGAAAGCTTCAAGCCATAGACGCGGGTGAAGAAGTCGAGGCTTTCCTCGTATCTGTCGGTGTACATTTCCACATGTGCGAGATGCGCGATGTCGTGGCAGGGCTCCATGTTCGCGCTCCTTACAGCTCATCCACTGTTCGCGGAAAGATCGACTGGAAGCCCTCCGCATACTTGCAGTCGCGGCCACCGGACTGGCCACCGGAGTTCCGCTTGAAGTGATTGGCGCGGTTGATGGCGACGCGCGTGTAGTATTCCCACAGGTGCTCCTGGCCCTCCATGCACTCGATCGCCGCCCGCTTCTTGTCCCAGACCGGGGTGATGTCGAGGAAGGTGTCCGGCTTCCAGCCCATCTGTTCGGTCTGGTGTGGCTCGAACAGATAGAGCTGCGGTGCACCTAGAACCTTCTGGCCGGGATTGTGGCCCCAGGCCTGGGCAATCATCCGGCACTCAAGCGCGACCTGCGTCGCATACATGTGATCTGTGTTGTAGGGATCGTACTGCGAGTGGCTGAGCATGAAGCGCGGCTGGACCTGTCGAATGACATCAACCAGCGCGTTCTTGTTCTCGCGCGTCAGTTCCAGGGGATAGTCGCCAAGATCCATACATACCAGGTCGTGTACGCCAAGAGCCTCGGCAGCGCGCTCGGACTCTGCGCGCCGGGCATCCTTGACGCGATCGAGCGTCATGCCCTCCTGCTTCCAGAGCTTGGCGCTTTCACCGCGCTCTCCGAACGACAGGCAGACGACGGTGACGTTGTAGCCAAGTTCCGCATGAAGCGCGATCGCGCCACCGCACCGCCAGACAAAGTCGGCGGCATGGGCACTGATGACGAGGGCAGTCTTGTTCTCGCTGGGCATGAAGGCCTCCCTGGTTTTCCATTAGCCTAGGGTTGTTTCGTGTGCTCCTCCAGATCAAATGGAAAGGGGTCCGAAACGGATAAGTTTAAGCTATAGTCTCTGGATTTGCAGACTGTGCCTTGCCACACTCGCGCTCTGATCGAAGGAGATGGCTGATGACTGATACCGCAAGGAATTTCCCGAGAGTCACCTTCGTGGGCTTCGGCGAAGCAGCGCACGCCGTCGCCTCCGGCTGGCAAGCCGCGCCCGAACGTAGTGTTCGCGCTTATGATCTGAAATTGCAGGATCCGGAAGCTGCCGAGCAGGTGACGATGCGCTGTGTAGCGGCAGGCGTGGAGCCAGTGGCAAGTCTTGAAGAGGCTTTGGACGGGACGGGCCTAATCTTCAGCCTCGTGACGGCGGACCAGGCGCTGGAAGCTGCCCGTGCAGCCGTGCGCTATCTAGCGCCGGGGGCTTACTGGCTGGATTGCAACTCGTGCGCGCCGCAGACGAAGCAGAAGGCGGCTGCGCTTATCGAGGAAGTCGGCGGCCGCTATGTAGATGTTGCCGTCATGGCGCCGGTCTATCCGAAAAGGCACCAGGCGCCGCTTCTGCTGGCAGGACCTCATGCAGGTGAAGTGGCTGGCCTGCTCGAACAACTGGACATGCGCCCGCGCCTCACGGGGGAAAAGGTGGGCGATGCGTCGAGCGTGAAGATGCTGCGCTCCGTGATCATCAAGGGCCTGGAGGCGTTGACCACCGAATGTCTGCTTGCGGCGCGAAGGGCTGGCGTCGAGGATGCGGTGCTTGCCTCGCTGCAAGCCTCCGATCCGGGCATAGACTGGCACGCCCGGGGATCCTATAACCTCGAACGGATGATCGTTCATGGCGCCCGGAGGGCCGCCGAGGTCGAGGAAGTCTGTGTGACTCTGCGTGAATTCGGGTTGCCCGATTGGATGAGCAGCGGCACGGTCAGGTGGCAGCGGACCATCTCCGATCTGCGTCTCGATCCAGGCGACGACGATCTGGCACAGCGCTGCGACGCCGTGCTTCGCACCCTATGATTCCTCGCAATCTCAGACATCTGAGGTTCTTCGCCGCCGTTGCGGAACTGAAGTCGCTGACGGCGACATCGGAGAGATGGCACCTTTCCCAGCCGGCGGTCACCCAAGCGATCAACAAGCTGGAACGCGAGGCGGGCGGGCCGCTCTTCGATCGCACCCGGCACGGGTTCTTTCTTACACCGCGCGGTGAAATACTGCTCAAGCGCGTCGAAAGCGCATTCGCTCTCCTCGACCCGATCCTTGGTGAAATCTCGCCCCGGCTGCGGGTCTCCCTGACCTATGCTCAGCTGCAGGCTCTGATCGCTGTCAGCGAAAGCGAGAACTTCACGCTTGCGGCGCGGCGCCTCGGTCTGGCCCAGCCAACTGTCCATCGCGCGGTTGCGCAGATCGAACAGGAGGCCGCGCGAACCCTGTTCGAGCGGACATCCTTCGGAATCCTGTCGACGCGCCTGTGCCAGGCGCTGGCGCAGGCAGCCCGCCTTGCCATCTACGAGTTCGATCAGGCCGATGCGGAACTCGCGCAGTTCGATGGAAGCGAGGCTGGTGCGGTCGTGCTCGGCGCAATGCCGCTAGCCAGATCGATCCTGCTGCCGCGCGCCCTAGCGCGGTTCCGCCAACAGTATCCCACATTCGCGGTCCGCATTATCGATGGAACCTATGATGCCCTTCTGGGAGACCTGCGGCGAGGCTCAATCGACTTTCTCGTGGGCGCCCTGCGCGAGCCTGCTCCCATAGAGGATGTCGTTCAGGAAAGGCTGTTCGACGACCGACTTGCGCTTCTCGCCCGGCCGGACCATCCGCTCGCAAAACAGACCTCGGTGTGCATAGATGATCTTCTTGCTTATCCCTGGGTGGTGCCTCGGCTCGGGACGCCGACACGAACGCAGTTCGAGACGCTGTTCACATCAGAGGGCAAGGCGACACCGCAGCGGCTGATTGAATCCGGATCGCTTCTCTTGATGCGGGGCGTTCTCAGTGAAAGCGATCATCTCGGCTGCATCTCCCGCCACCAGTCGAAGCCGGAATGCGATCACGGGCTGCTGGCGCAAATCCCTTTCTCCACCGATCACCTCATTCGTCCGATTGGGCTCACCTATCGCGGGAACTGGCAGCCGACCCGGATACAGCAGCAGCTGATGGAGATCATTTCGGAGCTTTCGCCAGACGGCTGAAGTTCGTCAGGCTGCCGTCTTGCCGAGGTGAGCGAACTCCGAGACGACGCGCTCATAAACTTTGCGCTTGAACGGGATGATCAGGCCGGGAAGTTCGTCCATGGGCTTCCACTCCCAAGCATCGAATTCGGGGGCGTGGTCGCCCGGCGGCGGGTTGATCCGAATTTCGTGTTCGTCGCCTTCAAAGCGGAAGGCGAACCAGCGCTGTGTCTGGCCGCGGTACTTCCCTTTAAGTCCGATGCCGATCAGGTGGTGCGGGAGGTCGTAGTTGATCCAGTCGCGGCTCTGCCCGAGCAGACAGACAGTCTCGATGCCGGTCTCCTCATAGAGTTCCCGATAGGCAGCCTCTAGCGGATCCTCTCCCTTGTCGATGCCGCCTTGTGGCATCTGCCAGAGCTGCGGCGAGCCGTCATACTCGGAATTGCCCTCGGGAATGCGACGTCCGGCCCAGACCAGCCCGTCGTGATTGAGGACCATCACGCCAACGCAGCGTCGGTAGGGGAGGTCTTCGGCGGCTTTGGAGAATTGGCTCATTGGTTCACCTCTGCGCGGTAGCCGGTCGGGTCGTCGGCCAAAGCCGAGACCCCCACGATCTCGATCCCGCGGCGGCTCGCCTCCTGGACCCATTGGCGGATTGCCTGCACGGACTCATCGAAGGCCGAAGCGACACCGATAGCACTTCCCTTTCGCAGCGCAAGACGTTCCAGGTCGTCAAGCTTGCGCAGGATCGCCGCCGTCTCCACCTGACCGTCCAGCGTCATGTCGGCAAAGGCATGGGGCAAGTCGATTGCCTTGGCGAGTGTGCCGCTTGTGGATCGTGCGGATGAGCCATCGTCAAGGAACAGCAGGCCGCGCGCGCTCACGTCGCGCAGAAGGGGTTCCAGGGCATCGACGTTGGAGAGCAACCGTCCCCCGAGATGGTTCATGATGCCCGTGTAGCCTGTAATGCTTGCCATCGCTTCATGCAGCCGCTCCAGGTTCTTCGCTCGCGGCGCGTCGACGAGCAAGGTGTTGGGATCGCTTTCCGGATCCGAGGAGCCGAAAGGCTCCATGGGGACCTGAAGCAAGATTTCGTGGCCTTGTCTGCGCGATGCCTGCATCCACCGCTGGAGGCTGTTTCCGCTTGCGGCGAAGGCGAGGGTAATTTCCGACGGGAGTTCTTCAATTGCGCGCTGCGTTCCCGTCTGGCTCAAACCGAGTCCGCCGACGATAATGGCGATGCGAGTTCCGCGCGCACCCGACCACGGGCGCGCATAGTGATCCATGGGCCGCAGTCCATCGGGACCGACCACGGGCAAGGGACCGTAGGGAGAATCCTCCAGAAGATCCTCATTGGGCGTCCCGGCCAGCCTTGGGTCCTGTCCGACACGTGGCGCCTGGAGGATGAGCGGCTCACTCCCGCTGCGCAAGCCAGGCGAATATTTGGTCACCGCCGCTCCGTCGTCGGTTGTCAGCCGTTCGATGCCTGGGCCCGTACCGAATCCGCTCCGACGAGCGCCGCCAGCTTGCGACGCAGCGGATTGCGCGATCTCGGATTGAGGGGTCTGCTGCTGTTCCGACGGGGTGCCGGGCGAGGATGCTCGAAAGCGGCTTCCCTCCAACATTGTGTAGAAGGAGAGGGCCAGAACCGCCGTCGTAAAGGCTGCGCCCCCGGCAAGCGAGGGTGTGAGGCGAATCCATCGTCTTCTTCCGGCCGGTCTGTTCTGTCCGAGCGGGGCGTGAAGGTCAGGGTCCAAGGGAAGGTCCGGAGATGGATATGCCGAAGGTGAAGAAGCCGGAGGTTTGCTCCGGCTTCCAAGATCTTATTGCTTGACTGCTGCAGCCTTGTCCGGGCTTGGCGGGAAGCTCGGGTCGGTCTTGTTGCCGCGCAACAGATCGAGGGCGTAGTTCAACTGCACGTCGTCCTTTGCCTCCGGCGGGACGTAGGCGACCGAGCCGGAGCCTTCATCCGTCTCGTTCTGACCGGGGATATGGCCGCGCAGGCTCGATTCGCCTTCGGCACGAACCTTACCCTGGAGCTCTTCGGGCAGCGGCTGATCGACCTTGATGTCCGGGTTGATACCCGTGCCCTGGATAGAGGTGCCGGAAGGTGTGTAGTAAAGTGCTGTCGTCAGTCGAAGCGCGCCGCTTTCGCCCAGCGGAATGATCGTCTGGACCGAACCCTTGCCGAAGGAACGGGTGCCGAGCACCGTTGCTCGCTTCAGGTCCTGCAGGGCGCCGGCGACGATTTCCGATGCCGAGGCAGAGCCACCATTGATCAGCACCACGACCGGCTTGCCATCCGTAATGTCGCCGGGGCCGGCATTGAACCGGCGGGTCTCGTCGGCATTGCGGCCGCGCGTGGAGACCACCTCGCCGCGCTCAAGAAAGGCGTCGGAGACGTTGATCGCCTGATCCAGGAGACCGCCCGGGTTAAGGCGCAGGTCGAGGACGTAACCTTTCAGCTTGTCGGCCGGGACTTCCGCCTTGATCTTCTCGATCGCCTTCTCGAGGTCGTCATAGGTCTTCTCGGTGAACGAGATCACGCGGACATAGCCTACGTCTCCCTCGACGCGCGACTTGACAGCGCGAACCGCGATGATCTCGCGAGTGATGGTGATATCGAGAGGCTTGTCGGCGCCCTCGCGAAGGATGGTCAGCTTAATCGGCGTGTTGACCGCCCCGCGCATCTTCTCGACCGCTTCCTCGAGCTTCAGGCCACGCACGGCCTCACCGTCGATTTCCGCTATCAGGTCGCCTGCGAGGATGCCCGCGCGGGATGCCGGCGTATCGTCGATGGGCGCAATCACCTTCACCAGTTCGTTTTCCATCGTCACTTCGATGCCGAGACCGCCGAACTCGCCGCGCGTCTGGGTCCGCA
The DNA here is from genome assembly GCF_902502825.2 of Pseudorhizobium flavum. The sequence continues at coordinate 3,191,149 of NZ_LR723670.1, read as the reverse complement.
TGTCCGCGGCGTCCTTCGCATTCAGGAAGCTCGAATGCGGGTCGAGGGAGGTGAGCATGCCGTTGATGGCGTTCTCGACGAGTTTGCTCTCGTCGGGTGGCGTCACGTACTGTGCCCGCACCCGCTCGAAGACGTCCCCGAAAATGGACAATTCCTTATAGGTCGAAGGACCGGCAGCCTGCGCTGGCACTCCCGCCGAGTAGATGACGCTCATGGCCGTGGCACCCATCAGAGCGCCGACGATCACCAGAGAAGCCTTACGAATCATTTCGTGCCCTTCCGAGTTCCTTGGCGGTCCACCATGGCCTAGAATCGACCGGCGACCCATCCTTCCTGAATTCAATGTAAAGTGTCGGGCGATCCGTTTCCAGCGTCAATGCCGTAGCGCTCGCCACTCTTTTGTTACCCATGACGGCGATCGGCTCGCCGGCAACAACAAACCTGCCCTGCCGCGTACGAACCTCATCCATTCCCGCCAGAACAAGATGATACCCGTCGCCCGCATTCAGGATGACCATCTGACCATAGCTTCGAAAAGCGCCGGCAAACACCACCCATCCATCAGACGGAGCTGTCACGACTGCACCAGGATTTGAAGCGACGGTCATGCCCACCGCAGAATGTCCCGTCCCGTCTGGTTCACCAAAGCTCCGCAAGATGTCACCCATCACCGGAAGATCGAGCTTCTGCCTCAGGCTGGAAAAGGCATATGCGGGCGCAATGCGGTTTTTGTCAGGCAGAATGCTCTCGGCCCGTTGCTTCGCCCGCTCCCGTTCCTCCTCGGAAAGGCGACGCTGGCGCTCCTCTTCGAGCCGTGCCTGCTCCATCGCCTCGCGTACAGAGGATATCTCTCCTTCGAGGGATTGGATCAGGCCTTCAAGGGAGGTCGCCCGTCCCGCCAGTTCCTCCGATCGGCGGTGCTCGGCTGCCAGTTCCTCGGCATTCTGGCGGCTGAGCTTTTCCTTCTCCGCCAGCAGCATGTCCATGCGCTTTTCCTCCTCGAGCCCTTCAGTGATGGTCTGGGACGCCGAGGCCTTTTCAGCCGTCGCTTCTGCCTGCAGCTTTGCAAGGGCCCCCAGGTCCGCCACCAGGCGATCCGCCTCGGCCCGCATGCCCGGCACGACGGCTCCAAGCAGGATGGCGCTCCGCACCGAGGCGAGCGCGTCCTCGGGGGTGACGAGGAGGGCGGGTGGTGGATTGCGGCCCATGCGCTGCAAGGCCGCCAGGACTTCCGCCAGAAGAGCGCGCCTTGCCACAAGGGAATGCCGGATTTCTTCCTCCCGCAGTCGAAGCCGCGCCAGTCTTTCCTCGCTGTCCTGGATCTTCTGCTCCAGCTCTTTGCGGCGGCTGGCCGAGTCGACGAGCGCCTGGCGCAGGTTGGCCGTCGTTTTCTCCAGTTCGGCTATTGTCTGCTCGATCGCGTCCGTCTTATCGACCGAAAGGCTGATCGTGTTGCCGAGGACGTTCAACTCCTGGCGCGCCTCGTCCCGCTTACGCTGGAGTTCCAGCGTCGGATCCTGAGGCGTCATCGGTTGCTCGAGAACCTGGGCACGTGGCGCAGATAAATGAAGCGCCGGCACCGTGAGAAGTGCCGTTGCTATCCCAGTTATTAGGACACGGCCCCCGCGCCGAATTGTCTGTCGTGACGTGAAGTTCATCTCTCTACCGTTCGCCGCGCAGTCAAGGTAAGCTGATTTGCGCGACATGACCACATGGCGGCCTAGGCCCTGTGATACGGGTGACCGGCGATAATCGTGACCGCCCGATAGAGTTGCTCGGCGATCAGGATGCGGACGAGCTGGTGCGGCCAGGTCATGATCCCAAGATTTACCACGGCGTCGGCCCTGGATTGGAGTTCCGGATCCAGTCCGTCCGCGCTGCCGATCGCGATCAACATGTCCCGTTTGCCGCTGTCGTTGAAGCGGCCGATCATCTGGGCGAAACTCTCGCTGTCCAATGATTTCCCGCGCTCGTCGAGCAGAACGAGAAGACCCCCTTCCGGCAAGGATTTCTGGAGGATGGCGGCTTCTTCCTTCTTGCGGGTGTCGGCATTTGATGCGCGACTTTCCGGCACCTCGATCAACCGCAAAAATTCAAGGCCAACCGCAGGGCCGGCCTTGGAGAAACGTTCGAGGTAGCGAGACGCAAGGTCTTTCTCGGGGCCGGATTTCAGCCGTCCCACGGCAAAGAGGCTGATGCGCATGTCCTGTCCTGCAATAAGGCCGACCTGATGCTGGCGGCTACGGGTGAGCGCAGCCGCGTCACTACGGTCGGCTTTACCGGGTCAGGGCAGCCCTAACAACCGGTCAGTGAAGTGTTTCTTCCTCGAGATCGGGAGCGGCCCACATCTTTTCGATGTTGTAGAACTCCCGGACTTCCGGTCGGAACACATGGATGATGACGTCGCCCGTATCGATCAAAACCCAGTCGCCGCTCTCCAGACCCTCGACCCGAGGGGCACCTAGTCCTTCCGCCTTCAAATCGCGGATAAGGTGATCGGAGATGGCGCTGACGTGCCGGTTCGACCGCCCGGTGACTACGACCATGTAGTCTCCCAACGCTGATTTTCCGGCGATGTCGATGGTGACGATGTCTTCTGCTTTGGAGTCCTCAAGGCTTGCGAGGACCAGTTCGAGAGCACGGGCCGCGGCATCGGCGCCACGTTCCAGTCTCTGCGGGAGGATGCCGGGCATCTTTCCCTTGGTGTGCACTGTTGTCAGGGTTCTTCCTTTCTTCCAAGTAACAGCTACAGCACTGTCAGCGAATCCGGACTCTCCGGCCGCTACCTAAAGGTGGCATCGAAGGGGCCATCTTTCAAGCGACACGTGAGGAACATATGAAAGGCTGGTGCGCGTGACTAGGTTCCCGCCAGCCTCAAGCTCGTCGAACTTAGGGCGGAGCGGGGGCCATGGATAAAGGTCCATGCAGGAGCGGGTCTCCGCCACAGAACGCCAGCATCGTCTTCGTCAACGCGCGCGTAGTCGAAGGTCTGCGTCATTCGTGACGAGAGGAAGGAAAGTGTGGAGCCGGGGCGATCGATGACGGCGATCGGAAAGGTTTGGACGATGGAACGCCACTTCTGCCACCGGTGGAACGTCCGAAGGCTGTCTGCGCCCATGATCCAGATGAAACGAATGCCGGGCCTGCGCCTCCTGACATGGGCGAGCGTGTGGGCAGTGTAAGGGCTTCCGAGCGCCTGCTCGAAGGCGGTAACCTTGATCCGCGGATCCTGCGCCAGCTTTTCGGACAGAGCGATACGATTGGCAAGCGGTGCCAGTTCGGTTCGGCTCTTCAGCGGGTTCCCCGGCGTCACCATCCACCAGAGCTGGTCAAGGCCGAGGCGGCGAAGCGCAATCTCCGCCACCAGCAGATGGCCCTCGTGAGGAGGGTTGAAGGAGCCGCCGAAGAGGCCAACGACCATGCCGCGCTCCACATGTGGCATCGACAGATAGGCAGGGGCGATGGAGGCGCTCTCCACAGGCGGCTAGGGCCGGATTTGGCCGGTGCCGTGCACCAGGTATTTGAACGAGGTCAGCTGCTCGACGCCAACCGGCCCGCGGGCATGCATCTTTCCGGTTGCGATCCCGATCTCGCCACCCATTCCGAACTCGCCGCCATCCGCAAACTGGGTCGAGGCATTGTGCAGCAGAATCGCTGAGTCGATCTCGTTGAAAAACCGCTCTACGACCTTCGGATCTTCGGCAATCACTGCTTCCGTATGGTTGGAGGAATAGGTGTTGATATGGGCGATGGCGCCCGAAATGCCGTCGACGATGGCGACGGCGATGACTGCGTCCAGATATTCCGTCCGCCAGTCGTCCTCTGTTGCCGGTTTCAATCCGGGAAATACCTTCAGGACCGCAGCCGAAGCGCGGATCTCACAACCGGCAGCAGTCAGCGCCTCCAATAGAGGCATAAGATGGGTGCTTATTGCGGCACTATCGATCAGAAGTGTTTCGGCAGCCCCGCAGATGCCCGTGCGGCGCATCTTGGCATTGACCACTATGCTCTTGGCCATCTCAAGCTCGGCTGAGGCGTCGACATAGACGTGGCAGAGGCCTTCGAGATGGGCGAACACCGGCACCCTGGCCTCGTTCTGCACGCGCGCCACCAGGCTCTTGCCGCCGCGCGGCACGATGACGTCGATTGCACCGTTGAGACCGGTCAGCATGGCGCCGACTGCGGCGCGGTCACCGGTCGGTACGATCTGGATTGCATGCTCTGGCAGTCCGGCTGAACGCAGGCCCTCGACGAGGCAGCGGTGAATGGCGCGCGAGGAGTTCAGGGAATCCGAGCCGCCGCGAAGGATAACTGCGTTGCCAGCCTTCAGGCACAACGCGCCGGCATCCGCCGTCACGTTCGGGCGGCTCTCATAGATCACACCAATCACGCCAAGCGGCGTCCTTACCCTTTCGATCCGCAGACCGTTCGGGCGCTCCCAGGCGGCGATCGTCTCCCCGACGGGATCACGCAGCTGGGCTATTTCCCGCAATCCCTGCGCCATGGCGGCAATGGATTTGTCGGAAAGCGTCAGGCGATCGACGAAGGATGCCTGGAGACCCTTGCCTTCGACTGCGTGCAGGTCCTCTGCATTGGCGGCCAGGATCGCGTCCTTCGAAGCACGCAGCGCATCCGCCATCGCGTTCAGCGCCCGGTTCTTGGTCTCGCTCGATGCCAGCGCAAGCTGCCTAGCAGCTGCCTTCGCGTGGCGGCCGATTTCGTTCATGAGGGCTGTCACGTCGTCGGTCTTCGCAGTGACGAGGTCAAGCATGGGCAGGGTCCTTCACATCACTATGGTGATCCCCGAGGGTGCCGCCGGCCACGTTCACCACGAGATCATCGCGGTGAACCATGGCAGCGCGTCCCGGATAACCGAGGATGGCTTCGATCTCGCCAGACTTGCGACCGGCAATCTGTCGGGCTTCGTCGGCATCGTAGCTGGCGAGCCCGCGGGCAATCTCGCGCCCATCGGTTCCTATCACCGCCACCGTGTCTCCGCGTTGAAAATTCCCCGCGACCGAGACCACACCGGCAGGAAGCAGGCTCCTGCCCATCCCAAGAGCGGCCTGCGCACCGGCGTCAATCACGAGTTTTCCTGCCGGCTGCAGCTGGCCGGCGATCCACGTCTTGCGCGCGGCCACGGGGCTGCCCGAGGGCGCAAACCAGGAGGAGCGAGCGCCCTTGTCGATAGCGTCGAGGGGATGCTTGTCCTTTCCGGCCGCGATGATCATTGCGCAACCGGCGCTCGTGGCGATCTTGCCGGCATCGATCTTGGTGCGCATGCCGCCCCGGGACAGTTCCGAAGCCGCGCCACCCGCCATTGCCTCTATCTCCGGCGTGATTGCGAGGATAGAATCCAGGAAGCGCGCCTCGGGATCGAGATGTGGCGGTGCTGTGTACAAGCCGTCTATATCCGAAAGAAGCACAAGCAGATCGGCGCTGGTCATCGTCGCAACGCGGGCGGCGAGACGGTCGTTGTCGCCGTAGCGGATTTCGGACGTCGCGACAGTGTCGTTCTCATTGATGATCGGAACGGCGCCGATCTTGAGCAACTGGTTGATTGTTGCGCGAGCATTGAGGTAGCGGCGTCGCTCTTCCGTATCGCCCAGGGTCAGGAGGATCTGCCCGGCTATCAGATTGTAGCGGGAAAGGCTTTCGGACCAGGCGCGTGCGAGCGCGATCTGCCCGACGGCCGCTGCTGCCTGGCTTTCCTCCAGCTTGAGCGCCCCGCCCGGCAGGTTAAGCACTGTGCGTCCGAGGGCGATTGCCCCTGAGGACACCACGAGGACATCAACGCCAAGGGCCTTGAGTGCAGCGATATCCTTGCCAATGGAATCCAGCCATTCCGACTTGAGCCCCGTGTTCCTGTCGACGAGAAGCGCCGAGCCGATCTTGACGACAATGCGCCGGTGGCTCGTCAGCGGCTTGCGGGAAGTGCTCATTGCGTCTCCCCGTCCGCGTCACCGGCCACCCAACGGGAACTCCGGTCAGGCAGTGCCGTGTTCTCGCCCGCCTCTTCGACGATGACATCGCGAAGCGCTCGCAGGACCTCGGTCATACCCTTGCCCGCGACAGCAGAGATCAGGAACGGCTGCGAGCCGGATGCCTTCGCCAGTTCCTTGGCCTTCTTCTTCAGTTCCTTGTCGTCCAGGACGTCGATTTGTGACAGGGCCACGATTTCCGGCTTGTCTTCGAGCCCACCATCATAGGCTTCGAGTTCATGCTTGACCGTCCTGTAGGCCTTGCCGACGTCTTCTTCCTGGGCGGAAATCAGGTGGAGGAGCACACGGGTACGCTCGACATGGCCGAGGAAGCGATCGCCTATGCCGACGCCCTCGTGTGCACCTTCGATCAGGCCGGGGATGTCTGCCAACACGAACTCGCGACCGTCGATCGTGGCGACGCCAAGGTTAGGGTGGAGCGTCGTGAAGGGATAGTTTGCGATCTTGGGGCGGGCGCGGGTCACAGTGGCCAGGAAGGTCGATTTGCCCGCATTCGGCAGGCCGACAAGACCGGCATCGGCAATCAGCTTCAACCGCAGCCAGACCGTCTTTTCTTCGCCCTCAAGACCGGGATTGGCCCAATTGGGCGCCTGGTTGGTGGAGGATTTGAAATGTGTGTTCCCGAAGCCGCCATTGCCGCCCTTGGCGAGCCTGAAACGCTGCCCCTCCTGGGTCAGATCCACGATCAGCGTCTCGCCGTCCTCTTCCAGAACCTGGGTCCCCACGGGGACCTTGAGCGTCACGTCATCGCCGTTGGCACCGGTTCGGTTCCGACCCATGCCGTGCATGCCGACCTTGGCCTTGAAGTGCTGCTGGTAGCGGAAGTCGATCAGCGTGTTCAGACCGTTGACGGCTTCGACCCAGACGTCTCCGCCGCGACCGCCGTCGCCTCCGTCCGGACCTCCGAATTCAATGAATTTTTCCCGCCGGAACGAGACTGCTCCCGCCCCGCCGTCGCCGGAGCGTATATAGACCTTCGTCTCGTCGAGAAATTTCATCGTGCTGCCATTCGTCTCGTGTTGGCGACGGTTCCACCGGGTGTGGAACATCGTGGGTTCGATATAGGCCGTTCAGGCAGAGGTCAAAACATATCACGCAGCCCGTCAATAACATACCGTCCGGAATGGGCTGAACCGGTGGCGGGAGAGGTACTTCCGTAGCAAGGCGTAGCTGTTGCCGTGGCAGTCGATCTTATTGGTCAGCTGCCACGGCAGGAATTCATGGCCGGCGGAGATCTTCAGGTTGGAGAAGCGTATCTATGTGCGCGACGATGGCGTTCCGTGAAAGGCTGTACATCTCGCTGCAACCTGTAATCCGAAAGCCGAGCTTCTGCTGGATCTTGAGGGATGCGGCGTTGTCGGCGAAGGCGCCGGATTCGATCGCAACGTCCGGCATGCGCCGGAAGAAGCGGTCCAGGAGGGCGCCGGTCGCCTCAGTCATGATCCCGCGTCCCCAGTAGTAGCGGTTGAGCCAATAGCTAAGGCGCCAGGCGCCTGCCCGCAGCTCGAGTGAAACGGTGCCGATATGGACATCGTCCCCCATCGTGATTGCAGCTGACCAATCTGCCACGGAGGCTGAGACCTGGATCTGCAACCAGTCCAGCGCATCCTGCCGATCGTAAGGTTGCGGCACCCGTGCCAACATTCGGGCCACCGAAAAATCGCCAAGCGATTCCGTGATGCTGTCGGAATCCGAAAGCCGGTGCGGGCGCAGGACGAGACGCGACGTGGCGACGACGGGGCAGGGCCCCGGCGTCCTTGCTTCCACCTGGTGGTGCTCGAGAAGGGCAGAGCTCATCTGAGTTCTCCCCAGCTTCTGAGCGACATCCAGGTCTTGCGGTCAAGCCGGAACCACTCGACCGGAACCATGCCGCCCAGCGCCAGCGATCCGATCATGCCGGAGCTTTGGAACTGGAAGCCGCACTTCTGGATCACCCTTCGTGACGCGACATTGGTCACCCGGCAGCGCGCGTCGATATGGTCGATGTCGCGGGTGCGGAACGCCATGTCGATCAGGACGTGGGCGACCTCGGTCGCATAACCCTTGTTCCAGTGCGGCTCACCGAGCCAGTAGCCGATCTCGACCGTCCTCTCGTCTTCCTGCGGCTCCAAGCCGCAACAACCGAGGAACGCCCCATTATCGCCGCGCGTAATGGCATAGACGCACTTGCCGATCTCGCCGCTGTTCGTGCGTCGCACGAAGTCGGCTGCGTCTCTTGCCGTGTAGGGATGCGGCATGCGGGACACCATGGTGGCGATGTTCGCATTGTTGGCGAGATGGGCAAGGGCGTCGATGTCTTCCTCGTGAGGAGCACGCAGAACCAGTCTCTGCGACAGTAAGACAGGGCAATCGCTTCTTGACCGCTCGGGTCTCAGCCGTTCCTCGGGCGGCCGTGATTGGCTCACCCTTATCAATTCGCCTTGCATGGTTCAGTCCTCCTGGTGGATCAAAAGAAAAAGGGAAGGTGGGTGGCGCCCCATCTTCCCTTTCTTCTGGACTGAAACCTGGTGGTGCCAGCCGGGTCGATGAGACGCCGGCTGTTTTAGAGCGCTACCGGCTTATTCCGCTGCTTCCGCTTTCGGCATTACAGACACGTACACGCGGCCATTGGCCTTCGTACGGTAGTTCACGTTGCCGGCGGTCAGCGCAAAAATGGTGTGGTCCTTGCCGAGGCCGACATTGGCGCCCGGATGCCACTGCGTACCGCGCTGGCGCACGATGATGTTGCCCGCGATGACGGCTTCGCCGCCGAACTTCTTCACGCCCAGGCGCTTGGACTGGGAGTCGCGACCGTTACGCGACGAGCCGCCGGCTTTCTTGTGTGCCATTGGTGTTCTCCTTAAACCTTAGAAACCCTGATCGACTTAAGCCAAGATGTCCGTGATGCGGACAACCGTGTGGTGCTGGCGATGGCCGCGAATCCGCTTGGAATTCTGGCGGCGGCGCTTCTTGAAGGACAGGACCTTCTTGCCGCGGTTGTGCTCGACCACTTCGGCCTTGACCGTCGCACCCTTTACGAAGGGAGCGCCGAACTTGGCATCGGCGCCTTCGCCGACAACCAGGATCTCGTTGAATTCTATCGTCGAACCGGCTTCGGCGTCGAGCTTCTCGATGGTGACGACATCGTTTGCCGCGACGCGGTACTGCTTACCGCCGGTCTTGATGACTGCGAACATTTTTTTATCCTTTCATGTTCGTTCCGGCTCTGCCCGAAGGCGGCCGTCTTTTTGTCAGTCGTTGAGCGGTCGGTTCTCACCTTCCGCCGGTGGAAGTCAGGCGCCTGCACATCGGCCTGCGCACAAAAGAAAGAGGCATGGAATCCATTCCACGCCTGATCGCTAGCGGGCATAGGCGAGGGTAGCGAAAGTGTCAAGGAAAAAGCATGGCGAGACGTGGATTTGCTGCTTGCCAGCCTCGGCTTTCATCGCTATGAGACAGCCCGCGCTGCCAAGGCGCCGACCAGCGAAGCGGAGAGGTGGCTGAGTGGTCGAAAGCACCGCACTCGAAATGCGGCATACGGGCAACCGTATCGTGGGTTCGAATCCCACCCTCTCCGCCATTGATTCCCGCTAACAGTCTGAAGACGCTGATCGAATAGCTCCTCTGAGGACGCTATCCCTATTCCCATCCCTATTTCGCCTTGGACGCTATGTTGTCGCATCTAGCAGTTGGCGATCGTGCCACGACTGGGGAAGTTGCCACTCCTCTCGAGTTTCCCACACGTTCCGCTCGAAAATCCTTGGCGAGCTTCGTCGGGCTTGGGCACAACATTGCACAGCGATGGATAGCAATGGTCAGATATGCTAACTAATTGATATTAAAGGATATTTTGTTGATTTCTTAACCTTGTATCGCTATATTTTCTTCGGAGCACCTGGAGGAAATGTTGGCACGCACTCTCATCAGACAGCTGATCCTACGCCTTCGCACTGAGGGCCTTGGTGAGGCCAACAAGGTTACCAAGGCCATGCGGGATGTAGAGAGCGCGGCGCGCCGCCTCTCGACCGCTGGTGCCGGCACATGGGGGGTCGGCTTCCAGCGCCAGCTGGACAAGCTGAAGCTCGCACCGAACGAGATCCGCCAGGTTGAAAAGTCCTGGATCGCTCTGCACGACAGCATGAAAAACCGGAACCTGGCTAAAGCCTTGCGGAATTCCGAGATCGGCCATTGGAAGACCCACACCGTCTCCACCCTCGCTCAGGGCAGGGCGGAAATCGCAGCCCAACTGGCGGGGATCGAACGGGCTGCAAAGACTCACGCGACGCGGATGCGCGACGTCATGAAGTTGGGGTTGGTGCCGCTCGGTGCTTACTCCGTACCGTTCTTTGGCGGCATGCTCGGTGCCGAGGCGCTTACCGCTTCATCGCAGCGCCGGCGTGAAATTTTCCGCTACTCCATGGCGAACGTTTCCGACAAGGATCGGGACACCCTTTTCAACCGGTCGGAAGAGCTTGGCCAGAAATACCCGTCGGTGCCGATTACGGCGGTGATGGAAATGGCGCGAAACGCGTATGCGGTCATGGGCGACGGAGATCGCGGCGCCGCGGTGTTGGAGCGGATGGTTCAGTCTCTGGTAGCCCTGCAATCCGTCAAGGGTGTGGACGCCGCCGTTAGCCAGCTGACCGGCCTGCTCCGGGGTCTCGACAACATTGGTTCAAACGCCGACGGTGCCAAGGGCATCGAACAAGTCAATGCCATGATCGACGCGGCAACCAAGGCGTCGCAAGTTGATCCCGATTTCGATCCGGGCGCCTTCTTCAGCTTCGCGAGGCGCACAAAGGTTGCCGGCCCGGCACTTTCGCAAGATTTCTTGGCCAGGGCTTCCGTCCTCATGCAGGACATGGGCGCCGACGTCGCGGGCAACTCCCTCGCCATGGCCTTCAAAGCCTTCGTGCTTGAAGCGGTCGGATCCGCTGGTGGCAAATCCTACCTGGCCGAACGTGATCGCCTCGGCATCCGCAAGAATGGAAAGCTGGTCGACAGCGAGCTCTTCGGGTCAGACCCGGACACCTGGGTGCTGAAGCACCTTGTGCCAGCGCTCGAGCGCGACGGAGTTGACCTCAACAACGATACGGCCATCGCCGCTGCGGTCGGCAAGCTCTCCGGCAACACCAACGCGACCGGATTGCTGACGCGGTTGATTACCCAGCGCGAACAGACCGAGCGCTGGCTAAAATTGATAGAGAACGCCGTCGGCACCGACGTTGCAGAAAAGGTTCGTTTAGAAGACCCATTCGTCGGTTGGGAAGCCTTCAAGAAGTCGCTCGAAAACCTTTCCGCGGCGCTCACACCGATCGACCACATCAACGCGGGGCTAAACGGCCTTGCTGACGGGATCAACGCTCTCGCGGCAGCGGGAAAGGACAACCCATTACTGACGAGCCTCGGCCTCGGTGCTGCAGGCTTCGGCGCTTATAAGGGAGCAAAATTTCTCGGTAGTAAGGCCTTCGATCTCTTCGGCCTAAAGGGCAGCGCGCTGGCCCTAGATGGTTCAGCCGCCGCACTCACGCGGGCTGCTGTTGCACTTGGCGGGTCGGGCGTCGTTGACGGTGACCTTCCCGGAAAAGGCAAGGGCAAAGGCGGCTGGCGGGCGTTGCTTGGTGGAAGCTTGGCAACGGGCGCCATGGGTGCTTGGGCCGCCTTGGTGCAGGGCATGGGTGATACCCCAGGCAGCGCGGTTGAGGATCAGGTCAAATACCAGCGGCAGTACCGCGAGTTCCTGGAGAAGGTCTTCGGGATGAACCAGCCGCCTCCGCAACGCGCTCCGTCCGGGCCGTCGTTCCGTGAAGCGGAAAACGCGTCAATGCTGGCCTATCGCCAGGACAAGAGCGCCATCGATGACTTAATCGCAGAAGCCCGTGCCGCCGGCCAGGAGGTTCAGAACAGTCTGTCGGTGGTGGCCAAACCGGATGTCGACACGTCGGCTCTCGAAAGGTTCATCAGCCTGATCCGCAGCGCGAAGGCGGAACTGCAAGGCTTGGGCGGCGCGGTCTCAAACGCAGAACGGAAAGTCGGTGCGGAGATGCGCCGCAACTTCGCTGATGGCGGAGGTGGCGCATGGGTGATCGCAAGCCTAAACATCATCTGCGCTGTCGTGGCGGTTGTGCTGGCTTGGTGCATCCTTCGCCCATCATGCGAGGGATGGAAGACCAAACTGGGCTCGGTGCTGCACGGTACTGCAGCATTCGCGCTGATTTACCTGGCGCTTGTCGCCCTGTTCCCCTTCAAAGGAGCTTTCTAGGTGCTCTCAGCAATCAACACACCGTTTGCGATGAACGGGCCCCAATACCAGCTACTCGCGAGCCAGCTGTCGGATCCGAAGAACGTCGAACGCCTGATGCGTGACCCCAAGTCCCTGAAAGGCGTAATGGGTGGCGTGAACGCCCTGCAGGCAATGGCGCCATACAAAGCCAAGATCGGCAAGCGCCTCGGTATCCGTGATGGCGTTGGCTACCTCTACATCACCGGCACGCTCTTCAAACGCGAGAGTTGGATCACCGACCTCTTCGGTGCCACCACCTACGAGACTCTGAGGCGCGATCTTCAGGCGGCTCTCGACCACGAAAAGATCGAGTCGATCGCCCTCTATGTCGACTCCCCCGGCGGCGAGGCCAGCGGCTGCGACGAATTAGCCCACGCAATTCACGAAGCGCGGCAGAAGAAGCCGATGGCCGCATTCATCAGCGGGCAGGGTTGCTCAGCGGCGTATTGGGTGGCCACAGCGGCCGGGCGAGTGGTTGTATCCGGCGCGACTATGGTTGGGAGCGTTGGGGTAGTCCAGAGTTACGAACGGCGCACCGAAGCTGGCGTGGAGACACACATGTTTGTGTCTTCTCAGTCCCCCAACAAGGGCTTCGTACCGGATTGGGTGCAATCAATGGTCGACGCGATGGCCAATGTTTTTGTCTCCCACGTCGCCAAGCATCGCGGGATCAGCACAAAAGCGGTCATCGACTGGCAGGGCGGTGTCGAGATCGGCGCCAATGCGGTGAAGGCTGGGATGGCCGACGCTGTCGGATCGTTCGAAGATGTGATCGCAGATCTGAGAAAGAGGCCGGTGCCGATATCGGCGAAGCCTCTTAGCCTGGCTAAGCCGGTGGCGCCGCAAGCGCCGAAAATCGCAGCGCAGCAGCCGGCGCCGGTCGTCCAACTTAGCCATGGTGAGCGGGTGAGGATTGAAGCAGCGGCGAAAGCCGAGGCGGCAGAGATCGCCCGGATACGTGAGATTTTTCAGAAGATCAGCAGCCAAGAGGCTGCGAGCCATTACGCCTACGACACCAGCATGACCGCCAACGAGGCGCTGGCTGAAATGAAATCCGAAGCCATCGCAGCGTCGTGGCGTAAGGCCGCGGCCGCTGCCAATCAGTACCACTAGGAGAAGAACATGAGCTTAGTTGAAGACCTGCTGCCTTCCCGCGGCCGTGGCCGCCCGCCGAAGGTGAAAACAACTGAACAGACCCCTTTGGAGAAGGTTCTTTCTGAGCCGCTTCCGCGGGAGGTTGTTGCAGCCGCGGTCGAACTGGACACCGCAATCGCTGCTGTGAAGGAAGCGACTCAGGCGTATCGACAAGCCGAAGCAGAGGCGAAACGGCCTTTGGCTTCGCGGATCAAGGATGCAGAGTATTACGTTGAATCTGCTGAACAGAACATCGACCACTTTCGCTCGGTCCGTACAGAAGAAATGGTTATCGTGAAGGCGGCTCGCATGAAGCTCGAGGAGGTGGAGGCAACGACACACCGCGGTTTCGTTGATCTCGCTAGGCGCCGGGACCCGCAAGAGGTACAGGCCGCAAAGGAGGAGTTGGCGCAAGCAGAAGCCCAGGTGAAGGCCACTGATCTCGAAATCGAAGGCTGGCAAAGGAAGCTCGCTGAGGCCAAGAAAAAGCGCGCGGCTCTCGACTCCACATCGGATGTCGCAGCGCACGACGCGCTGCAGAGGGCACTGGCCAAGCGCGAGGTTGCCAAGCGGCTGGGCGGAGATGCGCCGACAGATGAGGAAATCACCACGCTCGAGGAGGCATACGCCGAGGCTAAACGCTAGGCCTCAATGGCTTCTGACACGCTCCTCGAAACATTTCAGGCCGAAGTGAACCGGCGTGCGGCTTGGGTGCGTGATGCCCATGCCGAATTGCACAAGCTGTTGCAGCCACTCCGGGCAAAGTGGGCCGCCGCAGCCGATGAACAGCTCGCCACGGCGGCAACGTTGATTGCTCAGACCGAGCAGCTTGGCAGCCTGGTTGAGGGATACGGTCACGTCCACAACCCATTCAAGCGTGACCGGTTCGCTGGCCAGGGTAGCCATGAAGGTGATCCGACGGTGCCCAATCTGGAAGCAGTGCTTTCCGTCACCCACGCGTTGCGGATGGGGCTCGACCACATGAATCCCCGGCTCAGGTAGAGGCCCCTCCTACCTCTGCCTTGCGCGGTAGGTTTGCCCCGGATGCTCTCCGGGTTGCCGCGCGAAAGGGCCGCCGGTCTCGCTCATGGTCGGCGGCCTTTCACTTTATCGGCCGCTGGCCTTGCTGACGGTGGCAACAACTCCAAAGTGATCACTCAGCTCACTGCCGTCGTCAGTGATATTGCTGAGAGGCCGCACATCAGAAGCCTGCAAGTCCTCCGTAAACGCTATATGCTCGATCGCAGAATGGCTACCAAACTTCAGGCCTTGCGAGGCGAAGTGGAAGCGGCCACCAAACGCGTTGATCAACTTCTCGTAGACCTCCGGCGGAGACCAGCGGCGCGGAATACGCTGGTTGAAGTCTCCCAGAACGACCGTCGGCACATCGTCATCGATCCTCGCAAGGATATCCGCCAATCCGCTCAGGTAGGCAAGATGATCTTCCCACGGCTGCTTATCACGGCGACCGTTTGATACATGCGCCGCCCGCCAGGGAATGCAGACTCCGATAAACCTCACTGATCCAATCGGTGTCTCTGTGGTGCCGGAGACAAAGCGGCCAGGTGGGAGTTGCTCGGATCCAATCTGATCAACCAACTCCCACGGATTTCGGCTCCAGAGGATCACCTTCCTCTTGCCCGGTGTGAGCGGGTATCCGTAGTCGGCCTGGCTGTCGATTTGATGGCCAGCAGGCAAGAAGTCGTCGTAGGTCTCGGTCAGGCATAATACCTGTGGTTGTTCGGCCTTAATCCGCTTCAGCAATTCTTGGCCGGCGGAGGAAGTCGGGAGCTTCCATTGAACATTCCAGGTGAGGACCCGCATCAAGATTGGCCTTAAAAAAAGCTAAGCCGCCTCAGCGGAACAGCGTCAGGATGTTCTCCGCATTCGCATTCGCAATCGAAAGCGATTGGGTTGCCAGCTGTTCCTGCGTCTGGAGTGCCTTCAGCCTGGTCGATGCCTCATTCATGTCCGCGTCGACAAGGCGGCCAATACCTGAGTCAAATCTTTGCCTAAGAGTGTCCGCGAACGAGGCTTGCAGGCCAATACGCATCTGTAATGAACCTAGTCCGCTGGCCGAAGAAATCGCTTTCGTCAGCATCCGTTCCACTCCCGCGATATACTCATCAACAGGAATCTCGCTATTAGTTACGTCGATCTCCGCCAAATCGAAGTCGAATCCAGTGACAACCTCGCCGAGGATGTTGCCAATGTAGAAGTCGACTGCACCATTGCCATAGCCAGGATAAATCGCTTGATCGGCTGAGAACTTTAGTGTTGAGCCATTCACATTCACTGCGAGACCAAAACCTGATGTCGCTGCTCTGAAGAGGTCTGCAAATTCTTCGGCCGTCTGCACCCGGCCCCGATCATTTCCGAGCACGGTACTCACTGTATTCCGGTCGATACTGAAGGTGGTTGTGGGGGCGCCGTCAATTTTGAGGTCGAAGGAAAGAGCTGATCCTGCTCCGATTGAAAAGGGTTTAATGAAGGTTACTGTAGCGGTTGCCTCCATATTATCGTGATCGGGGTCCGATGCGCTGTCGAGGCCGAGAAATCTCTCCGATCCGGTCAAAGTGGAGGCTAAGTTTTCAAAATATATACTCGAAGCAATGTGCCCGTAACCATCCAATGTCTGAACATCATACCATGTCGTGTTAGTAGAGTTCGTCCTATTGGCACTTGCCTTGGCGCCGGATAAGTCGAATGCTTTTTGAAGTACCTTTCGCACAGCGATCGCATCGATGACGACGCCATCAGACGTGCCGAGCGCGTTGTCTACGACAGCCTTATCAATCGTAATTGAGTAAGTCTCACCAAGCGAAACGGGACTGCGGTCAAGGATCAAAGTAAAATTTACCTGATCTGCGGGGCCAAAGGTGACTGGGCCATAGAAGGTGTGAGTTTCATGTCCCTCATGTTTGAAAGTGTCCTCCAGAATATCGCCGAAAGGGGGGTCTCCAACTCCGATTTCCTTTTGCAGGATGCCGCCACCGCCGACATTCAACATGCTCGTTTTTCGCAGGTCCACATCGATTTTCCCGACCTTTACCCCCGCATCGGATCTGGTAAATGATGAAGTCACAGAAGAAGTCAGGCGGGAGACAGCTGCCAGGTTATCGGTCGCTGCTGTCTTTAGCCAATTTACCCCATTGAAGCTCGACGAACTTGCGATGCTCTCAGCTTGCTCATTGAGTTGCTCGAGTTCCGCTTGGATCTTAGTCGCATCGATTCCTTCCTCGGATGCTGCCACCAGTCGCGCTTTGAACTCCTTTAGCACATCGACGATTGCGGCCGTACCGGCGTAAGCGGCATCGACCTTAGCCGCACCCAAACCTAGCGCATCCTCCACAGCAGAAATGGCCATGTTGTCCGATCGCATGGTGGTCGCGATCGACCAGTATGCCGAATTGTCGGAAGCGGTTCCAACTCGCAATCCAGAAGATACCTGGCGTTGTGTCTCGCCCATCTGGCTGGAAATCGAGCGGAGAGTTTGCAGCGCCGATATAGCGCCGACGTTTGTGTGAATGCTGGTCATGGATTGCTCTGAAGGCGTGGAGAATCAGGCAGTCATCGCCCTTAACGATGTGGTAACTAAATTCCCGTCGTGGTTAACGGAGGGTTAATTTCAGCCTGTAGCAAATACCCACGAACGAAGAAATTGCCGTCTTTAAGAGACCACCACCGGCTGTCAATCCTCTTGCTGTTCCCGCTTCGTTCTCATATCCATCCCCGATGGTTGAGACATTAGGCGACGCTCACACACATGGTTGGAAAATCACCGCGCGCTACGGTTGGGGCCGGCGTGAGGGACTGAAGTCCATCCGGGAATGCGGGTGGAGCTATGAGCTCGACATGCCGACGCTGGTAGCCACCCGCGGCCGGGACTTCCCCCTGGCCATGTTGGCCAGTCGGCTGCGCTGTCCGCGGTGCGGATCCCGGCGCGTTGTGCTGGCATTCACTCCGCCGCCGAAACGAGATACAGGGGTTATGGCAGCTGACCTGAGGATCGTGTCCCGCCGAGTGGTGTAGCTGGGTGATAGCGAAGCCGCTCGCGAGTGCACCCTCCAAGGTGCTGTAGGGAGCGGGCGGCGTAGCGGTGGTCACCAGTGTTTTCCGGTAGGGTCGGGTTGCTTATGACCAACCTGAGGGACACCACCGATGACCGACGACATGATGAACCTGCGCTCACTCGTTGAGAAGAGCGCCGACGCCGATTTGCTGCGCGAGATGATCGGCTTCGCTGCCGAAAAGCTGATGGCGCTGGAGGTCAGCACGAAGACTGGCGCGGGCTATGGCGAGAAGAATAGCTTCCGACTGGCCCAGCGCAACGGCTATCGCGACCGGGACTGGGAGACACGGGCGGGCACCGTTGAGCTGCGCATTCCGAAGCTTCGCACAGGCAGCTATTTCCCGAGCTTTCTCGAACCACGCCGCATGGCAGAGAAGGCCCTGACGGCAGTTATCCAAGAGGCCTATATCCAAGGCGTCTCGACCCGATCCGTCGATGACCTCGTTAAGGCCATGGGCATGTCGGGCATCTCCAAGAGCCAGGTATCCCGGCTCTGCGAGGAGATCGACGAGAAGGTGAAGGCCTTCCTCGACAGGCCCATCGAAGGGGAATGGCCCTACCTTTGGATCGATGCGACCTACCTCAAGGTCCGGCGCGGCGGGCGCATCGTCTCCGTCGCCGTCATCATCGCCGTCGGCGTCAACACCGACGGTCGACGCGAGGTGCTCGGTATGGAGATCGGCACATCCGAGGCCGAGGCGATCTGGACAGAGTTCCTGCGTAAGCTGACAAGGCGGGGTCTGTGTGGCGTCAAGCTCGTCGTCTCCGATGCCCATGAGGGCATCAAAGCCGCAGTATCGAAGGTGCTCTCCGCCACCTGGCAGCGATGCCGTGTCCACTTCATGCGCAATGCTTTGGCCCATGCCGGGAAGAGCGGACGCCGTGTTGTCTCTGCCTTCATCGCCACGGCCTTTGCCCAAGACACGTCAGAGGCTGCAAGTACCCAATGGCGCAACGTCGCCGACCAGATCAGGCCGAAGGTGCCCAAACTCGCCAGTCTCATGGACAGTGCCGAGCAAGACGTGCTCGCCTACATGACCTTTCCCAAGCAGCATTGGGCCAAACTCCACTCGACAAACCCGATTGAGCGATTGAACGGTGAGATCAAGCGACGCACAGAGGTCGTCGGCATCTTCCCAAACGACGACGCCATCGTGCGCCTAGTCGGTGCGCTGCTGCTCGAACAGAACGACGAATGGGCCGTCCAGCGGTCCCGCTACATGACACTTGAGACAATCGCCACGATGAGCGATGATCCGCTCATCAGCCTGCCAGCCGCAAGCTGATCCATTCCCGGCTCTGTCCGGAAGCACGGCGACCGCCAAAGCTACACCACGCCGGGGGACACGATCGACCTGAGACCCAACCTCCCTCCAGTTTTCGGGAGAGTCTTGGGTTTGTAATCTGGCCTCAAGCGGCCTGTTTTTCCATAGCCATTTTCATTGCGAACTCGCTGGGGGTGATATTGCCCAGCGATGAGTGGGGTCTGTTCCTGTTGTAATCCTCCTTCCATGCGGTGATGGCGGCGCGGGCCTGAGTGAGCGTCGAGAACAGGGTCTCGTTGAGGCACTCGTCACGGAAGCTGCCGTTGAAGCTTTCGACAAAGCCGTTCTGCATCGGCTTGCCGGGGGCGATGTAGTGCCATTCGACGCGGGTCTCCTGGCACCATTTGAGAATGGCCATGCTGGTCATCTCCGTGCCGTTGTCGGAGACGATCGTCCTCGGCCTTCCCCGTCTGGCGATGAGACTGTCCAGTTCGCGAGCGAACCGAGCGCCCGACAGCGATGTGTCTGCGACCAGGCACAGGCATTCGCGGGTAAAGTCATCGACAATGGCCAAGATACGGAACCGTCGCCCATCGGTGAAGGCATCGCTGACGAAGTCGAGGCTCCAGCGTTCATTGGGGCGTGACGGCAGAGCCAAGGGACGCCGCGTTCCCAAGGCTCGTTTCCGGCCGCCGCGCTTGCGCACCGTCAGCTTTTCCTCCCGATAGAGACGCCGGAGCTTCTTGAGGTTCATCACGATCCCCTGCCGGTCCAGCATGACGTGGATGCGGCGGTAGCCGAAGCGCCGCCGCTCGGACGCCACCTTCTTCATTGCCTCTCGAATGGCCGCATCGTCAGGCCGCAGGCTGCGGTATCGCATGCTCGACCGATCTACCGACAGAACCTCGCACGCCCGACGCTGGCTCACTCCGTGCTGCGCACAGACGTGAGCCACCGCATTCCGCTTCACATCGGGCGTCACCATTTTTTTGCAGCGACATCCTTCAGGATCGCGTTGTCCAGCATGGCTTCGGCGAGCAGCTTCTTCAGCTTGGCGTTCTCGTCCTCGAGCGCCTTCAGCTTGCGGACATCCGACACGTCCATGCCGCCATACTTCGCCTTGTATTGACCTTGCCCCGCTGATCTAATCCAATTTGAAGTAAGCTCTGGCCCATTAAGAGGACCAGAGAATGAAGCGCAGCCGTTTCACAGACGAGCAGATCATTGGCATCCTGAAGGAGCATGAGGCGGGCATGCCGGTCTCGGAGCTTTGCCGCAAGCATGGCGTCAGCGATGCGAGCATCTATAAATGGAAGGCCAAATACGGCGGCATGGACGTATCGGAGGCCAAGCGGCTGAAGACGCTGGAGGACGAGAACGCGAAGCTGAAGCGGCTTCTGGCGGATGCGATGCTCGACAATGCTGCTTTGAAGGACCTCTTGGGAAAGAAGTGGTGACGCCCGCAGCAAGGCGGAAAGCTGTCGCGCATCTGATGGATCATCACCAGATGAGCGAACGGCGGGCGTGTAAAGCCAGCGGCTTTTGCCGAATGACGATCCGTTACGAAACCAGGCGCAGCGACGATGATCGTCTTCGCGAGCGGGTGAAAGCGTTGGCGCATGAACGCCGTCGTTTTGGCTATCGACGCATCCACGTGCTGCTCAAACGTGAAGGGCACCGTGTGAACCACAAGAAGCTCTTCCGGCTCTACCGGGAGGAGAAGCTGACTGTGCGCAAACGCGGCGGTCGTAAGCGAGCAATTGGCACGCGAGCACCGATGCTGGTCCCGATGGCGGCCAATGATCGCTGGTCGCTGGACTTCGTGTCGGATCAGCTCACGGATGGTCGTAGATTCCGGATTTTGACAGTCGTCGATGATTGCACCAGAGAATGCCTGGGTCTCGTCGCCGATACATCACTCTCGGGCCTTCGGGTTGCCCGTGAGCTGGACCGGATCATCGAGGGACGAGGCAAGCCGAAGATGATGGTCAGCGACAATGGCAGCGAGTTCACCAGCAATGCGATCCTGCAATGGACGGATCGGACCAGGGTAGAATGGCATTACATCGCGCCGGGAAAGCCGATCCAGAACGCATTCATCGAAAGCTTCAATGGACGACTGCGGGATGAGCTCTTGAATGAAATCCTCTTCTCATCACTGATCCATGCCCGGTCAGCGCTCTCAAACTGGCGCAGCGATTACAACCACCACCGCCCACACTCTGGACTCGGCTGGCTGACACCTGCCGAGTTCGCTCAAACCATCAACCCGCGACGTGACGCGGTGCTACGCAGCCGGAATGGCTCCGCACCCCATCCCGCCGCTACCGCCGCAAACACAGCAACCCAAAACCGCCGGAGCGAACTCAAAACTGGATAAAACTTGGGGGCAAGGTCACCCGGCACGGAGTTTGACCGAAGGACCGGAGCCGCGCTAATGATGCAGCCGTCGAGCGCCAGTGCTCGAATGCCTGAGACGACCGAGATGCGCAAACCATTAAACGAGACCGTCCTCGTGACAGGCTCGGAGGGATTCATAGGTCTAGAACTGGCACAGCATCTATTGAGCCAGGGGTTCAATGTCATCGGCGCGTCGCGGGCACCATCTGCAAAAACCGGTCAGAAGGTTCCGCTGCGACGTCTGCCCTGCCCCGCTTCACCCGATGAAGAGTTCGATGCTCTGCTGGAAGGGGTGGACCACGTGGTTCATCTCGCGGGGATCGCCCATACTCAGCTCAAGACCGATGCTACTACAGCCTATCATCAGGCGAACGTCGTATTGACCGACAGACTTGCAGCGGCATCGGCAAGACGGTTGAACGGCAAGTTCATCTTTATCTCTTCCATCCGGGCGCAGTGCGGATCAACTGCAGATTCGCTGGTTCGCGAAACGGATACTCCGAGTCCAACTGATCTTTATGGTCAATCCAAACTGGCTGCAGAAAAGGTTGTCGCGGGTGTCCTGATATCACAGCGTTATACAGTGTTGCGTCCCGTGGTTGTGTATGGCCGAGGAGTGAGGGGTAATATGAGATCACTTGTAGCTCTAGCCAAGCTGCCTTTCCCGTTGCCCTTCGCCGGCCTTATTGAAAAACGCTCCTTTCTTTCCCGCTCGGCCTTATGTAGTGCAATTGCACATTGCCTCGTGACTCCGGATACGGACGGCAGAACGTTCATTGTTGCCGACAGGAGCGCGGTCAGTGCAAGCGAGGCTGTCAAAGCGCTTCGGCGAGGACTCGACAAGGCGCCTCGCCTTTTCTGGTGCTCGCCCATTCTTCTTAGGCTGGCGGCTCAGATGTTCGGGCAAGGAAGACGTTGGAAAACCCTGAGCGGCAAACTTGTGGTAAGTGTCGACGCTCTGGAAAGAACAGGCTGGCAGCCCGTTGAGGATTCTATCGATGAGCTTCGTCAGATCGCAGCATACCTGTAGCCGTAGCGCTTGCATTCGGGTTCTTCCGCAAGGGAATGAAATTCACATATCCTCTGCTCAGCATCCCCCCAACTGATGCTTATGATGAAACGTGCTTTCGATATCCTCATGGCTTTGTTGGCTATTGCGGTTCTGGCGATCCCGATGCTTCTGATAGCGGCTATGGTCCGCCTCACATCTCCAGGGCCCGCGTTGTATTGGTCGGCTCGCGTGGGAAGATCCAACATTCCGTTTCAAATGCCAAAATTCCGCAGTATGCGTATGGACACGCCGACTGTAGCTACCCATCTGCTGGAGGATCCAGGGATCTACCTTACCCCCATTGGGTCGCTCCTGCGCAGAACAAGTCTGGACGAGCTCCCGCAACTCTGGTGCATCCTGATTGGAAAGATGAGTTTCGTGGGGCCGCGGCCTGCGCTCTTCAACCAGCATGATCTGATTGTATTGCGGACCGAGAAGGGAGTCGAATGTCTGCTCCCCGGGTTGACCGGGTGGGCCCAGATCAACGGGCGGGACGAACTGGATATCCAGGAAAAAGCTGAGTTAGACGCGGAATATTTGGCCAACCGCAGTTTCGCCTTTGATTTGTATATTTTATTCCGAACTGGAGTAAACGTTCTGGCGAGGCGTAACGTTGCCCATTAGAGCTTGGTCGGTCCTTCCGACCAAGTCTTTGTTTTGGCCACATTTGTGCTAAGGCAGCCGACCAAGATAGACGGACAAATGAGCGGGGCATCAGGTTTGTGGCGGACCACCATTAACAAAGTAACCGGAAAGCTGCGCAACGTCATCATTCAGACCCCTCGGGTCTGGAAGCGCATTTGCTTGATATCATTTGATGTGTTGGCTCTTATGATCGCCCAGTGGGCAAGCTATGCGCTCAGGTTAGCGGACTGGAGCCCGAGTATCTCGTGGGACAGGCTCACCATCGCAGTGATCGCGCCCACCGTCGCCATTCCGGTCTTCGTAAGAATGGGGCTTTACCGGGCCGTCATTCGCTATCTTCCAGAAGCGGCGATCTGGACCATCATCAAGGCCATGGCGATCGCTACCATGATCTGGGTGTTGTTGATCTTCTTGATGGAGATGGCGGGGCAAGGAATTGTCCCACGATCCGTACCCTTCTTCTACTTTGCCATCGGCACAGCATTTATCGGCGGGAGCCGTTTCGCAACCAAGTGGATACTCACCAACGGGACGGGCCTACGCCGCAATGAAGAGCCCGTGTTCATTTACGGTGCTGGGGCGTCTGCAGTTCAGCTTGCTCATGCCCTTCAGGGCCACGGCACTCGATATGTCGTAGGTTTCATTGACGATGACCCTACTCATCACGGCCGAGACATCGCGGGTTATCGAGTGTTCTCGCCCGCGATGCTGCCTACACTGACCGAGCGATATGGCATCACGGAGATCATTCTCTCCATGTCGTCGATTCCAGCTAGCTCACGTCAAGCGGTTATTTCACAGGTAAGTGGGCTCGGCGTACGCATCTGCAGTCTTCCAGATATTTCCGATATCGTAGACGGCAGGTACATCGTAAACCAAGTTCGTGAAATCGAGCTTGATGAGCTCCTGGGACGGTCTTTCATTCCGCCCGAAACCTCGCTGCTACGCCATGTCCTCAACGATCGGGTAATAATGGTAACGGGGGCAGGGGGATCGATCGGATCGGAACTGTGCCGGTTGATCGCACGATGGAACCCCAAGAAGTTGGTGCTCTACGAGGCAAATGAGTATGCGCTTTACAAGATTCATCAGGAACTCGAGGCCCATGGCTGCAATATCGTTCCCGTGCTCGGATCTGTCGTCGATGACCAGTGCGTCCGCCGTACGATCAGGCGGCATGATGTACAGGTCGTATATCATGCTGCGGCTCACAAGCATGTTCCTCTGGTGGAAGCAAACCCGCTAGAGGGCATCCGGAACAATGTCTTCGGCACTCTGACTGTAGCGAACGTGGCCTTCGATGAAGGCGTTGAAAAGTTCGTCTTGATCTCGTCTGACAAGGCAGTTCGTCCGACAAATGTCATGGGGGCAACAAAGCGATGGGCTGAACTTATCGTGCGACACAAAGCATTTCAGGCACAGGCCACTGGAAGGATGCAGACGTTCTGTGCTGTCCGGTTCGGGAATGTGATCGGGTCGAACGGCTCTGTGGTTCCTCTATTCAAAGAACAAATTGCCCGCGGAGGTCCGGTCACCGTTACGGATCCGAATATGACCCGGTATTTCATGTCAATTCCGGAGGCGGCGGAACTGATAGTCCAAGCAAGCGCACTGTCTGTAGGCGGAGACATCTTCCTTCTTGACATGGGCGAACCCGTTCGTATCGGCGACCTGGCACGAAACATGATCCGGCTTGCTGGCTTCAACGTCAGAGGGCAGGATTCGGAAGATGGTATTGCGATTGATGTTGTTGGGACTCGACCGGGTGAAAAGCTGGTGGAAGAACTCTTCTATGACCGGAACAATGCCGAGCCTACAAAGCACCCGAAGATACTCCGAGCGGATTCGTCGGCGGTTGCTCAGTACCCGCTGAGCGGCGGACTGAAGGAACTGAAGAAGGCGCTTGACGAAGAAGATGAAACCAAAGCCAGAACGGCGCTATTCGATCTCGTCCTGTTCGTCCCAGCAGAGGCTTCCTAACGTGGAGCTCATGGGCGCCCTTTTTCTCCCATCGCGATCGCGTGGAAGAAGCTGCCGCTGACGAGGCCGCGGCGGGCGCCGGAGGGGCCGATGGGGGTGCCGAGGCCGTCGGCGATCTGGGCGAGCGGTTCGTCGTGGCCGGGCGATACGACCTGCGCGTAGTGGAATTCGTGGCCACGGATCATGTCGCCCTTGCGTCCGAGCGGGCCATCGACAAGGAGCGTTGCCTGGCGGTAGCCGAGGTTCATCTTGCGCTTTGCAAAGCTCGTAGCGTGCGAGAGCAGTCCGGTCATCCGATGCGTCACGCCGTCGGCATCTTCCAGCGTCTCACCAAGCACCATGTAGCCGCCGCACTCGCCATGAACGGGATATCGTTCGGCAAAGCGCGTAAGTCCGATACGGAAGTTATCGACGCCGGCAAGGCGGTCGGCATGGAGTTCAGGATATCCCCCAGGCAGCCAGCAGACGTCGCACCCGTCCGCAGGGGCCTCGTCCGCCAGCGGGGAGAACGGCACCAGCTCGGCACCGCAAGACCGCCAATGGCGACCGAGGTGAGGGTAGAGAAAGGTGAAGGCGGCATCCTGTGCCAGTGCGATGCGCTGCCCTGGTGGTGCGAGTGCGAGCTCCGCAGAGCCTGAGGGTATGTCGAGCGGCGCGGCCGCTGCAAAGATCGCATCCAGATCCAGCGAAGCTTCCATGGCATCTGCCAGCCTGTTGATATGGGCGTTCACTTCGGGATGCTCGTTGGCCTGGACCAGACCCAGATGGCGCTCCGGCAGGGTCAGCGACGGATCCCGGAGAACGGTGCCGACAACGGGTAGCCCGATGTCGTTGATGGCATCCGTGCAGAGGAGGCGATGGCGCTCGCTGCCGGCGCGATTGAGGATGCAAGCGGCCATGCGGACTTGCGGGTCGTAATGGCTAAATCCGCAGGCTATGGCCGCAGCCGTCCGCGATTGACCTGACACGTCGAGCACGAGCAGGACGGGGATCCCGAATAGACCTGCGAGATCGGAGGCGGCACCCGTGCGGCCTGGATTGCTTCGGATGCCGTCGAAGAGCCCCATGGCACTTTCGATAAGCAGAAGCTCTGCGTCCTTGGCGTGTTCGCTTGCTAGGTGGCGAAGCAGCTCAGGTGCCATAGCCCAGCTGTCGAGATTGAGGCCGGGTACGCCGGTAGCGGCTTCATGAAAGCCCGGGTCGATGTAGTCCGGACCGGTCTTGATGCCGCGAACCTTGACGCCGCGGCGTGCAAAGGCCCTCAGCAGGCCGATGGTGACGCTCGTCTTGCCGGAGCCGGATCGCGGGGCGCCGATAATCAGTGCGCGCACACTCATGGCCCGTCCCCTGTATTGAGTACGTCCCGCATGGAGACGATGTCGCCGATGACGATGAGCGCGGGTGCGGCGAAGTCCTGCCGCTGGACCTCCGTTTCCACCGTTGCAAGCGTTGCGACGAGAAGCCGTTCGTCTGGTGTCGTGGCGGACATCAGGACTGCCGTCGGTGTCTCGGGCGAAAGACCGCCCTCCATCAGAAGCCGGCTGATCTCGCCGATCATCTTCAGCCCCATATAGACGATGATCGGTTCGCCGACGCGAGCGAGCGCGCGCCAGTCCAGATCATCCGGAGTGCCGGCTGCATGGCCGGTGGCAAGCGTAATGGAGCGGCTGATGCCACGCATGGTGACGGGAATATGGGCCGACGCGAGGGCTGCGAGCGAGGATGTAAGACCAGGCAGAATGCGGAATGGGATGCTCGCCCTCGCCAGTGCCTCTGCCTCTTCTCCGCCCCGGCCAAAGACGAAGGGATCGCCGCCCTTCAGGCGAAGGACCTTTCGACCGGCGCGGGCCAGTTCGATGAGCATTGCGGTAATGCTGTCCTGCGTGGCCGAGGGCTTGCCGCCGCGCTTTCCGGCGAAATGCAGCTCCGAGGTTCCCGCAAGGGCAAGAACCTCGGCCGAGACCAGCGCGTCGTAGACGACGCAGTCGCATTTCGCCAGCGCGTCCGCGACCTCGAGGGTCAGGTAGCGCGGATGCCCCGGCCCTGCGCCTGCGAGCCAGACATGGCCCGGTCCGAAATCGGGCGTTGCGGCGCAGGCCGAGGCGATCATGTCAGTCAAGCTCATGCGGAAACCTTTTGCCGGTGACGGTCGCGGCCGGCCCAGCTATAGAAGCGATCATGGATGTCGAAGGCAAGAACCTGCGCCGTGGCTGGACGACGGGAACCTGTGCGGCTGCGGCCAGCAAGGCGGCCTGTCAGGCGTTGCTCGGAAGTGAATTTCCGGCCCTTGTCGAGGTAACACTGCCGGGCGGGCAGCGTCCGGCCTTTGCGCTTGCCATGGAAGAGCGCGACGAGGGCCTTGCCCGAGCCGGCGTCGTCAAGGATGCGGGCGATGACCCGGACGTCACCCATGGCGCCCTTATTATCAGCACGGTACGAAAAGGGCGCCCGGGCTCGGGCATCACGTTCCGGGCCGGCGAGGGCGTGGGCACGGTAACGCGGGCGGGCCTGCCGCTGTCGGTCGGGGAGTCCGCCATCAATCCAGTTCCCCGGAAGATGATTGCTGCCGCGATCGCCGAAGTGGCAGGACCCATGGCAGACCTGGAAGTGGAGATCTCCGTCGCGGGCGGTGAACTGCTGGCGGAAAAGACCCTGAACCCGCGGCTCGGTATACTCGGCGGGATCTCCATCCTGGGCACGACCGGCATCGTCATTCCATTCTCCTGCGCGGCATGGATCCATTCGATCTGGCGGGGCATCGATGTCGCCCGTGCTGCAGGGCTTAGCCATATCGCAGGCTCTACCGGCAATACGTCCGAGAAGGCCGTGGCGGCCTATCACGGCCTGCCGGAGATTGCCCTGATCGATATGGGAGATTTTGTCGGTGGCATGCTCAAATATCTGCGCAGCCATCCGGTCGAGCGGGTGACGATCGCCGGCGGCGTCGCGAAGATGACGAAGCTCGCCCAAGGCATGCTGGATGTGCATTCCAAACGCGGCATGGCCGATCTTGCAGCCCTTGCGGAGCTTGCAAGAGATGCCGGCGCTACCGAGGCCCTGGCGGCGCGGATTGCCGCGGCCAATACGGTAGCCGGCGCGTTCGAAGAGGCCGAAGCAGAAGGATTGCAGATCGGAGAACGGGTCGCGAGACTCGCCTGGCGAACCGCGGCCAAGGCGCTTGGTCGCTCCGAAATCGCGCTCGAGATCCTGGTGTTCGATCGTGAGGGCAGGCTGAAGGGCAGGGCTCCGTTTACGCCGAGCGATCATTCCGACGCCTCTTCCTCCTGAGGCCAGCCCGGGCGGAATCGACGGACGTAATCAGCGTCATAGAGCCGGCTCTCGCGGAAATTCGTTGTACGCAATCCTCTGCCGACGAAGATCAGAGCCGTGCGTTCCACCGGTTCGGCGGCCAGCCTTGCTTCGATGTCCTTTAGCGTGCCCTCGACGATCCTCTCTTCCGGCCACGAGGCCCTTACGACGATCGCGACCGGGCAATCCTCGCCATAATGCGGGGTCAGTTCGCTCACCACCCGATCGAGCGCATGGATCGCGAGGTGGATGGCGAGTGTGGCGCCCGTCGCGCCGAAGGCGGCCAGGGTTTCACCGTCCGGCATCTTCGATGCGCGGCCCGAGATCCGTGTCAGGACCACGCTTTGCGCCACTTCCGGGATTGTCAGTTCCCGCCGCAGAGCGGCCGCGGCGGCGGCGAAGGAGGGCACGCCCGGCGTCAACGTGTAGTCGATGCCGTGCCTCTCGAGGCGCCGGATCTGCTCCGCAACGGCACTCCAGACGGAGAGGTCGCCGGAATGCAGACGGGCTACGTCCTGTCCTTGCCGGTGGGCGGTCAGGTACTCCGTCTCGATTTCGTCCAGGGACAGGGAACCCGTATCCACGATTCGTGCATCTGGCGAGCAATAGGCCAGCAGTTCCCGCGACATGATCGAGCCGGCATAGAGGCAGACGGGTGAGCGGGAGAGAATGTCGCGTCCGCGTACGGTGATCAGATCAGCGGCTCCGGGGCCCGCGCCGATGAAGTGAACTGTCATGGTATGGTTCTCGATTGAGCAAGAGCACATGTGGCGCCTTCGGCGATCACTCGCGCTACCAGCAGGACGGCCGGACCATCTACTCCAGCCAGGGCCGCGGCTTCGGAAAGGCTGGGGGAGGATGTTTTCGCCAGGCTGTGTCGCGAGACGGTCTGCGTCAGCGGCGCAGCTTCCCGCAGTTCATCGTCTCGGACAATATGAAGCGGCAAGTTCAGCCGTGTCGCGAGCCGCAGAATTCCCGGCTCGTACTCCTTGATTGTGCCCGTCGCCAGGGCATCGATCGACGACAAGTCGATCCCAGCCTTGCTGCAAGCAAGGATCAGCGCTGCCTCAACGTCGTCCGCGCTCGTTCCCCTGCGGCATCCGAGCCCCGCGACGATCATCGGTTCTCTCCCGGCTTTGTCCAGATCCATTGCGTGACTGGCATGGCCGAGCGCCAGCCATGCATCGTGCCAACATCACCGAGGCGACTGACCTGAAGCCGCACCAGACTGCCGCCAAGCCGGGCCTGGGCAGCCAGCAGAACCGCCTCCATCTCGCTTGTCACGGCGTTTGCCACCAACCGCCCAAGGGGTTTGAGCTGTTCGACAGCTGCATCCAGTACGCCGGGTGCGCTGCCCCCGCCGCCGATGAAGATCGCGTCAGGCTTTTCGGGTTCGTCGAGCACTTCAGGTGCCTTGCCCTGCACGATCCTGAGACTGGGAACGCCGAAAGCCTGGGCGTTCCGCAGTGCGCGTTCCGCTCGAACAGGGTCAGCCTCGAATGCGACGGCGCGCAGGGAGCGATCGGCGAGCATCCACTCGATGCCGATCGAACCTGAGCCGGCGCCGATGTCCCAGAGCAGTTCTCCGCGACGCGGTGCGAGCGCGGAGACCGTCACTGCGCGGATCTCTCTCTTGGTGATCTGGCCATCATGTTCGAAGAGATCATCGTCAAGGCCAACGGTGAGCGGAAGGATACGCGCATCCGCCCGTGCCTTGACTTCGACTGCGACGAGGTTGAGGTCGTGGATATCGGAGAATGGGAATCCAAGGGCCGTGTGGGCGCGGATACGCTCGCCTGGACCTCCCAGCGCCTCCAGTACCGTGATTGCCGAACGTTCAAAGCCGAGGCCACACAGGAGTTCGGCGACGGCCGCCGGACCGGTCCCGTCCGACGTCAGCACCAGCAGGCGCCGGCCCGGATGTAGCAGCGGCCGGATGAGGTCGTCGGGCCGACCGTGCAGCGACAGCGTCTCCACCTCCTGCAGGGCCCAGCCGAGGCGTGATGCGGCGAGCGAGAAAGCCGAGGGAGCTGGGAATGCCACGAACTCATCCGGCGCGACTTGCCGGGAGAGGGTCACGCCGACGCCGAAGAAGAAGGGATCGCCTGAGGCGAGCACGCAGACGGGCTTCCCCCTCAAAGCCAATAGGCCTTTCATGGACGCGTCGAAGGGGCTCGGCCAAGCTTGGGCTTGCCCCTTGATCAGAGGTTCTGCCAGTTGCAGATGCCTTCGCCCTCCGAAGACGACTTCGGCGGAAGCAATCGCCAGCCTGGCCTTTTCCCCCAGGCCCGCGACACCGTCCTCGCCAATGCCGACGATGGACAGCCAGGGCCTGCGCGGTGCATGGTCGGCGGGTGATTCAGGAGGCACTTTGAAACACTCCATCCTCATTTTGGGCGGTACGGGAGAAGCGCGCCGGCTTGCAGGCCGCCTTGCGGACGATCCTCGTTATACTGTCGAGCTCTCGCTTGCCGGTCGAACCCGAACTCCGATCGAGCACCCGGTTCCCGTTCGAGTGGGTGGCTTTGGCGGAGCGGAAGGTCTTGCGCAGTATCTTCGGGAGAAGAAGATCTCCATCCTGATCGACGCGACGCATCCCTATGCCGCTCGAATATCGGCGAATGCGGCGGAAGCGACGAAGAAGGCAGGTGTGCCGATGATCGCGCTCCGCCGTGCCCCTTGGCAACGACAGCCGGATGATCGATGGACCGAGGTGAGTAGCATCCCCGAGGCGGTCGTACTGTTGGGCGAAGAATCGCGGAGGGTATTTCTGACCCTTGGTCGGCAGGAACTCCTGCCGTTCGAAGCCGCGCCCCACCACCACTATCTCGTACGTAGCGTGGATCCTGTCGAGCCGCGACTTGCGGTGCCCCTTGCGGACTACCTGACGGAGCGCGGACCGTTCGAGCCGGCAAGCGAGAAGGCGCTGTTGCAGGGGCATGGCATCGAGGTGATCGTAGCAAAAAATAGCGGAGGCCCCGCCAGCTATGGGAAGATCATCGCTGCCCGCGAGCTGGGCATTGAGGTGATCCTGATCCGACGCCCCCGGCTTGCGGAGGTTCCGGCAGTCGAATCCGTGGAAGCGGTCCTGGATCACCTCGCTCATGCACTGCCACCCCTGTAGCTGCGCGGTGAATAGACCAAAGGCTGCTTCCCGCCGCGTTCGATGACCCGCGTCTCGCTTGTACCCACAATGATGCAGGTCGCCATGTCTGCCATCTCCGGCGCGGCATCGGCGAGGGAAACGGTCCTGATTGCCTCATCCGGGCGTCCAGCAGCCCTGCCGAAGATCACCGGCACCGAGGGAGGCAGATGATGCCGAAGGAGGTCGAAGGCCGCGCCGAGCTGATTCGGGCGGGCTTTGCTGATCGGGTTGTAGAAGGCCATGACGAAGCCAGCCTTGGCCGCCGCGACGATGCGCTCTTCGATGACGTGCCAGGGCTTCAGGTTGGTCGAAAGGGATATGGCGCAGAAATCATGCCCCAGTGGTGCGCCGGCTTTCGCAGCCACCGCGAGCATGGCGGTGACGCCGGGAATGATGGTAAGATCGATGTCCCGCCATTCCTCGGGCCCTGCTTCTAGTGCTTCGCAGACTGCCGCTGCCATGGCGAAGACGCCGGGATCGCCGCCCGAAACGACGCAGACCTTCCCTCCTGCCGCGGCCATGGCGAGCGCTTCCCGCGCCCGCGCCAGTTCCTCACGGTTGTCGGATGCATGCCGACGCTGGTCATGGCGCAGGGAAAGCCGGTCGAGGTAGGGGAAATAACCGAAGAAATCCTCAGCCGCGGCAATGGCGGCGGCGGCCTCCGGGGTCATCTGCTCGGGGTTCCCGGGCCCCGTTCCCACCACAACGAGCGATCCGGTCATGGACGTGTTTTCCAGCCGGGAACGAGGATTAGCGAGAAATATGGGGCCGGGCTTTCATCCCGTTCCTCGAGCCGGCACACCTTGCCGCTCGCCATCGTGCCGCGCTCGACATAGACAGCCTGTGACAGCTTGCCGGCCGACTGAAGGGCACGCCGGATTTTCGGGAGGTTGCGGCCAACCTTCATGATCACGGCGCCGTCCGTTCCTGCCAGCCGCTCTGCCAGTGATCCCTCCGGCAGCGTTCCCGGCAGGATGCTGAGGATATCATCGCCCTGCACCAGCGGCAGCCCGGCGACCGACCAGCAGCCCGACATGGCAGTGACGCCGGCAACGACTTCGGTCGTACAGCGGTGCGCGAGCCGCACATGAAGATGCATGTAGGATCCGTAGAAGAGGGGATCACCCTCGCTGAGGACCGCGACATTTCGCCCTTCCTCCAGATGCCGGGCGACATCCTCCGCTGAGCGATCGAAGAAGGCGGCGATCGGCTCTTTGTAGTTTCTGTCTTCCTTATGCGTTTCCGTGGTCAGCGGATAAACGAGCGGCAGTTCAATGACCCCAGGGCGGAGATGAGCGTCCACGATGGCGCGGCCATTTCCGGCGCTGCCCTTCTTGCAGAAGAAGGCGACGACATCGGCTTCCTGGAGCGCACGCACCGCCTTGAGGGTCAGCAGTTCCGGGTCGCCGGGACCGGTGCCCACGCCCGTCAAGCGGCCTTTCATGCTGGCTGTCAAAGCCCGCTCCTCGCGAGCGCGTTCACCGCTGCAGCTGTCATCGCAGATCCCCCCATGCGTCCGCGGACGACTGCGTAGGGAATTCCGAGGGGAGCTGCCATCAGGGCTTCCTTTGATTCTGCGGCTCCCACGAAGCCCACAGGCATGCCGATGATGGCGGCAGGCCGGGGCGCGCCGGCATCGAGCATTTCGAGCAGCCGGAACAGCGCGGTCGGCGCGTTGCCGATCGCCACCAGCGCCCCTTCCATCTCGTCCCACAGGTCCAAGGCCGCGGCCGAGCGGGTGTTGCCAATTGTCTTCGCCAGTTCGATGGTGCGGCTGTCACGAAGCGTGCAGATTACCCGATTGTCGGCGGGCAGCCGGGCCCGCGTGATGCCATGGGCGACCATCTCCGCGTCGCAGAAAATCGGCTTGCCGGCATGCAGCGCACCGCGGGCCTTCGATACGAAATCAGGAGAGAATCGGAAATGCGCAGCAGCTTCTACCAGGCCGCAGGCATGGATCATCCGGACCGCGATATCGGCTTGATCTTCGCTGAAGGACGACAGGTCTGCCTCTTCACGGATGATCGCGAAGGATTTCCTGTATATGGCGTCGCCCTCGCGAATATAGTCGTAGGTGGTCATGTGCGTCCTGACGTGAGGGAGAGGGCGAGTTGCTCTCTGCCGAGCCTTGCGATGCAGGCCGCCGAAGTCTCGTCCTTGAGGCGCTCCTTGCGGACGAGCGCGGCGATGCTGCGCAGTGCATTAGCGGATTCGGCGGCCGGAATGGAAGCGAATGATGGATCGGACGCCTTGCCCACGATGAAGGAGATGTCGCTTCCGCCGCCGCATAGCGCAAGTGACGTCGCCTGGGGATGGGCACATCCCTTGGCGCAACCGGTCACATGCAGGTTGAAGGACCCGTCGAGAAGGTCTTCGAGGTGCTCCAAGGCGAGATGCGCCAGGCCATGAGTGTCGATGGCGGCAGAGGCACAGGAAGGGCTGCCAGGGCAGGCGGCAATCATGCCGCGAGGATCGGTCGACTCGGTGATGAAACCGGATCTGCCGGCAAACACCAGTATGGTTTCGCAGGCAGAACGGTCACCGAACAGGATCAGCGCGTGTCCGAAGGCCGGTCTGACGGCACGGATATGCTGCGTCTCGGCCTCGGTACATAGAGGCGCAAGCTGCATGGCGGTGGTCTGGCCGAAGGGGAGGCCGATACCGACGGCGGCTTCGTCCCCTTCAAGCAGTGTGAGACCCAAGGATGAGGGCCCGTCCTCCATCATCGCGCATGGCGGCATGGCATCGGTCACAAGATCGCGGCCGCGAGACGTGGGGCCGAGGCTTGTAAGCCTCTGCAACAGGCTCAGTACCTCGTCTACGGCTTGTTGGGCCGGGAATGTTCCATGGACGCGGCTGCCGGCTTGCGTGTCGCCAAGCAGGATCTGCCAGCCCACCTTGTCATCCAACCTTGCTGCAACGAGCCTGATATCGGCCAGTAGTTTAGAAAGGCGCATCCGGCCGCTGCCGTCCACGACCACGGTCGTCTTCGGCGCAAGTCCCTCCAGACCTCGCGCTCCGGCGCGGATCGCATCGGCCAGCGGACGGGGGTCTGCAATCTCTGCCGGATCGAGGCCTGCCAGGGGAGGTACTTCGACCGCCAGACCCTCCCGAAGGGGCAGGTTGAGGCTTCTGATGTCGCCCTCAAACTTCCCGGCTGTTTCGGCGGTCAGGCCCCTGACCTGCAGATTCCCACGCGCGGAAATGTTGATCACGCCGTTGCCGTGTGTTTTGGAAAGGCGGCAGATCGTCCACAGTTGGGCCGGGCGGATCGGTTCGGCAAAAGATATGCGCGCCAGCAAACCGTCGCCCGTCTGCATGGGGGCGGACAATGCGGGGCAGGCTCCTCTCCGGAGGTCGCGTTTGTCAGTTTCAGCTGCGAGCAGGCTCATGACACGCGCTCCGCAAGCAGCATTTCGAGTTCCGCATCCACGGCGTTCCGACGAGGATGCCAGAGGCCGCGACGCAGGGCCGACCGGAAGCGCTCGGCCATGAAGCGGGCGCCTTTGGGGTTCTGCGACAGCAGGAAGTCGCGCACCTCCTGCCTGCCGAGGTAGGCGTCATAGAGCGCCTCGATCAGCGACTGCGGGATGGCCCGGGTCGTCTCCGCGAAGCCGATCAGGCGGTCAACGGTTTCTACCAGTTCAGCCGCACCGCGCGGCCCATGGCGCATCTGTCCCGCGATGAAGCGCGGATTGACGGCTCGGGCACGCACCACGCGCGTGATGGCTTCCGTGATCGAGCGGGCGCGGGGTCGTGCCGGATCGGTCGTGTCGAGGGCAATCACCTCGGCGTTGTTCCCCAGTGCGGCGGCGGCGGCCGCAAAGCCGCCGATAAACGCCACGTCTGCCGAGCCATCCAGAAGATCGCGTCCAGGGTCATCGCCCGTGTGAACGAGCAGGTCTGCTGCTTCCACCCGGCTCGCGAACTGTCCGCGCGCCTCCGTCGCCTCGCCGTCGGCACCCGTAAACGCGTGGCTAGTGGCATCAAGATACAGGCGGCCGAGTTCTTCCCGCTCGCTCCATGTGCCGTCGGAGAGTTTATCCTCGAGGCCGGCCCCGAAGCTTCCGGGGGCGGATCCGAAGATGCGCAGGGGCACATGGCCAAGGCGCCGCGCGTCTTCCGCCAAGGGATTGTCGCCAGGCGCCTCATCGCGGCCGGCGATCGCGCGCACTGCCGCATCCAGCAAGGCAATCAGCGCCGGAAACATGTCCCGGAAGAGACCTGAAATGCGCAACGTCACGTCGACCCGCGGACGACCGATTGCAGCAGGAGGCAGGACCTCGACCCCCGTGACACGACCGGTCGCGGCGTCATGGACAGGCCTCGTACCCATGAGCGCGAGCACCTGCGCAACCTCTTCGCCGCCGCTTCGAAGCGAGGCGCTGCCCCAGAGGTCGAAGACGAGGCTCGTCGGCCATTCCCCATGGTCCTGAAGATAGCGCCGAAGGACTTCATCTGCGGCCTTCTTGCCGAGCTCGAAGGCCGTCGGCGTCGGCAAGGTGCGGGGATCGGTAGCAAACAGGTTCCGCCCCGTTGGCATCACATCCCGGCGGCCGCGCGAGGGGGCACCGGACGGCCCGGGCCGGACATGCCGGCCGTCCAAGGCAGCGAGGAGCCCCTCCCGCTCGCTCGCCGCGCTTTCGACTCGCAGAGCGTCATCGTCCCCCGGCGCAACCGACCCAAAGACATGCTGACCGTCCTTGATGGCGAGGTCCTTCAGGTCACAGAGAAACGCGTCGATACGGGTGAGGGCGCTGTCTGGATCGTCGTCGGGGGAAATGCCCACGTCCGCTGCGATGCCGATCTCGTGGGCCTGCTCGACGATCAGCCTTGCCAGACGATCCCGACGGCGACCATCGAGCCCGTCCGCCTGACTGTACTCATCGACAAGCAGCTCAAGCTTTTTCTGATCGTCGGACAGTCCAGCATCGGTCAGGACGGGGGGCAGGTGGCCAAGGGTAACGGCTGCGATCCGACGCTTGGCAACGGCTGCCTCTCCCGGATTCGAGACGATGAAAGGATAGATGACCGGCACACCGCCGGTCACGATCTCTGGGAAGCAGTTCCGTGAAAGCGCTACATTCTTGCCCGGCAGCCATTCGAGCGTTCCGTGAGCCCCTATGTGCACGATGGCGTGAGCGCCCCAGTCATCCGCCATCCACCAGCCGAAGGCCAACAGCGCATGGCGCGGGGGGAGAGCCGGATCATGATAGTCGGCGCGGCGATCGGCATTGCGCCCGCGATCCGGCGCCAGCGCAACGGTGATGTTACCGAAGCAGGCGCCGCGAACGTGGAAGGAGTCCCCGGTGAGGTCCGGATCCTCATCGGCCGGTCCCCAGGCAGCTTCCACCGCGTCACGAGCATCGGGGGGGCAGGCGGCAAGCCGCGACCGGTAGGTTGCCAGCGAGAGCCCTCGGCCGCCTTTCTCTACCTGGTCGAGCAGATCACGCGGCGATAGGGGCAGGTCGTCGACGTGATAGCCGGCCTCCCGTAGCATGCGGAGGATCTCCAAGGCGCTTTGCGGCACATCCAGACCCACGGCATATCCGGTTCGGCCAGGGGCGCTCGGATAATCCGGCAGGATCAACACCAGCTTGCGCTCCCGTCGTGGCGTTGAGCGGAGCCTCAGAAATCGGGCGATCCGGTCCGCGACCGCTTCTATGCGTTCCAGCTCCGGGCTGTTCACCAGATTGGATGAATTGGTGCCGTGCTTGAAGGATATGGCACCGGCCAGAATCCGTCCGTCGAGTTCGGGCAGGACGACATGCATGGCAAGATCGGAAGGATTGAGCCCGCGCCGTCCCTCAAGCCAGCCGCTGCGTTGTGTGGTCGCGACGATGATCTGGAAGACCGGGACGCCGATGTGATCGAAGAGCGTGTGTCCATCGCCGTCGGTTCCGCTCGCGAAGGCGGTTGCCGCGAGAATGGCATCGGGGCGGACCGATCGAAGGGCCTGCTCCGCGAACGTGAGCGAGCCGGCATCCTTCAATCCGCCGACGAAGATCGGAAGGGGAGCAAGGCCCCGCCTCTCCAGCTCGGCGAACAGGGCATCTATCGGCGCCACATCGTCGGCGAGAAGCATGGAACGGTAGAAGATGATCGGTAGCCGCGGCGCAGTCTCCTCGCGTCCTTCCAGCAGCTCCGTGAGTTCGACAATACCCAGCCCAGGCCGGTAGAAGCCAGCCTTGGGCATTGCGGTAGCAGCGCCCGGCTCGACAGTCCGATCTGCGGCGAGGGCGACCAGTCGATGCGCGAGCAGGCGCATATTGTCCGGGCCGCCTTCACGGAAGCAGGCAAGGATCGCCGCCTGCTCCTGCGAGCTCACAGTTGATGCGGCCGCCAAACGATCATCCCGGACACTGCATTCGCCGGGCAGCAGGACGAGCTTCAGGCGTTTATGGCGGGCAAGCCGGGACAGTTCCTCCACTCCATACTGCCAGCGGTCATACCCTCCCAGAATGCGAACCAGGATGACCTTCGCCCGCGACGCCGTCTTGTCGAGCCAAAGATCGACCGACATGGGATGCCGCAGCTCGCTGAGGTTGGCCACCGACAGCGACACCATCCCCTGTCTATCCCAGCCGGCGGATAGCCCGTTTAGGTCGCTGCCGGAGAAAGACAGGACCACCACGTCTGCCGGTGACTGATCAAGGTCCACGGGTTCGATAAGGTCATCCAGAGACGACGATGTGGTGGCCAGGATATGCATCTTTCAGAGCCTCAGGCGGCAAGCATCCTTTCGATGGCGGCGCGATCCATCCCCTTTTCGCCAATAACGACGAGGCGGCTTTCGCGCTTCTCGCCAGGCGTCCAGGCACGATCGAAGTAGTGATTGACGCGCGATCCTACTGCCTGGACCTGCAGGCGCATAGGCTTGTTGGTGACATCCACGAAGCCCTTGATGCGAAGCACATTCTCTGCCTCGGCGGTGGCTGCGATCTTGCGCGCAAGCTCTTCGGCATCCGCCACGGAAGAGAGTTCCACCACGAAGCTGTCGAAATCGTCATGCTCGTGATCGAACTCGTCGTCATGATGGGTCTTGCGGTTCTCGATGTCGTCCTCGACGGCGAGACCGAGGCCGATCAGGACCGCCGGGTCGACGGTACCGTTGGCGCTGACGACGATCTTCACCGCCCGTGGCAGGTGCGCTGCGACGCGCTCCCTTGCGGTCGACAAACCGTCGCTGCCGAGGAGGTCGCTCTTGGTCAGAACGATCATGTCGGCGCATGCGATCTGGTCTTCGAAGACCTCCTCGACCGGATTGTCGTGGTCGATCGAATCGTCCGCCTGCCGTTGCGCCTCCAGTGCTTCATGATCGTCGGCCACGCGGCCTTCTGCCAATGCCAGTCCATCGACGACGGCAACGACCCCGTCCACCGTTACGCGCGCCTTTACTGCCGGCCACTGGAATGCCTGGACAAGCGGCTTTGGCAGAGCAAGACCGGAGGTTTCGATGAGGATATGATCAACGCGTGGCTCGCGAGCTAGGATCTTTTCGATCGCCGGCACGAAATCATCGGCGACCGTGCAGCAGATACAACCATTGGCCAACTCGATGATGTTTTCTTCCGGGCAGCTTTCGATGCCGCAACCCTTCAGGACGTCGCCATCAACGC
Organism: Pseudorhizobium flavum; assembly: GCF_902502825.2. The sequence continues at coordinate 3,152,265 of NZ_LR723670.1, read as the reverse complement.
CGACATCGCCGAACTCATTGACGATGATCGCCACGCGCTTGCCGTCCAGGTTCTCGATGAGGTGGCGGATCAGGGTTGTCTTGCCCGCTCCCAGGAAGCCGGTGACGACGGTGCATGGGACTCGCTTCAGGTTGACGCTCATACGGGCATATCCTCGTGATGATGGAAGGGTGGAATGCGCGCTGACATCCCGTTGCCGCGGAGGCAGGCGGGGCGGCCGCGAAGCGGAAGGAAGCCGCGCTCGTCGTCCGCAAGCATCATCGCGCCGGTGACAATGTCCTCGACACTTTCGACGCTCAGATGACCGAATACGTACGACCATCCGGTGCGGTGGGAGAAGGCGGCGCTGGGGCTCTTCTGGCAGTTTGCGAGGCAGGTCACCGGCTTCACGCTCAACGGCTTGTCCGCGGTCGCTTCGCGCAGGGCTGCGATCAGGGCGACGCCCGGACGCAAGTCGCCATCAGACGCATCACGGCAGTTCGTGCATACGAAAATGGTAACATCTGCTTCGCTGGATCGGTCGTAACACAAGGCCGCGCTCCTGCCATTCTCAATATCGGTGGGGCGCGGGACGACCCAGCAATGCCGATCATCGTGATGTTCGCCTCGCCCGGAGCACCCCGCCCGGAGAAGCGTATTTTTGTCGACGGCAGGTCTCCTGGCTCTCGGGTCCTGACCTCCTGCTGCCTTCCCAGGTTTGCCCAGTGGCTCGTTTGCAGTGGCTCGCCGATTACAGTTGCGGGGGCAGCCGCGGCATTGACCCTAAGGATCGCACCGCATTCCCTTTTAGCCTGTTCCGTTGCCGGACAGGACCGTCTGAAATGTCAGTAAGCCTGCTGCGGCTCTCGTGTCAATGCGGCGAAGGTGATTGCCCGGGCGACCATTTTGGCTATAGTGACCTTGTCGCTGGTGCCTGTTCGGGCCCAGAGGGAACGTGGTGAGACCAGAGGTCAATGCCACGGCTGCCCCCGCAACTGTAAGCGGAGAGCTCGCGTCCACAAGCCACTGGGAGGTCCCGGGAAGGCGGGCGTCGAGCGCATGATCCGCAAGCCAGGAGACCTGCCGGCGGCGAGTGAAGATCAACGACCCTCGGGTGGAGGGTGAAAGGACAGATCCATGACGACCAAATTGGCTTCAAACATTGCCGTGACCTCAACTTCCAGGACGCTCTCTCTCAGCATGTCCGCCCTGCTTGGGCTGTTTGTCGTGGGGTTTGTCGGCTTTTCACACATGGACGTCGTCCACAACGCTGCTCACGATTCGCGCCATTCTCTGGCCTTTCCCTGCCACTGAGGACTTTCAACATGTCGCTGTTTCGTAACATCGTTTTCACGGCGGTGGTCGCCGGGCTTTTGTCCGGACTGCTGCTGACGGCCATGCAAAGCTTCTCCACAATTCCCCTGATCATGGAGGCTGAAACCTTCGAAGGCGCCGGCGATCCTGTTGCGGCGGGCGAAGGGATTTCCGCCACGGAACCTGCTGCCCTGGAAGCCGAGGAAGAAGCCTGGATGCCCGCGGATGGCGCCGAACGCCTCATCTATACGGCAGGTGCAAACATGCTGGCCGGCATCGGTTTCGGTCTTGTCCTTTTATCCATTGCAGAAGCACTGGGTGGCATCAGAGGTTGGCGCCGGGGTCTCTTGTTGGGGATTGCGGGCTTCGTGACCGTCAGCCTTGCGCCTGGCCTCGGCCTCCCGCCTGAGTTGCCGGGGATGCCTGCTGCCGAACTCGGGCCGCGTCAGGTCTGGTGGATGGCAACCGTGATTTCGACCGGCCTCGCTCTCGGCCTGCTTGTCTATAGCCAATCGGCGGGACTGGCAGCGCTTGCGGTCGTGCTGCTGATTGCTCCGCATCTTGTTGGGGCGCCGCTGCCGGTGAGCCACGAGACTGCCGTGCCACACGAACTGCATGCGCGTTTCGTGAACGCCGTTTATGCGACCAACCTCGTCTTCTGGGCTGTGCTCGGTGCCTCCGCCGCGCTTTTGCGTGAGAGGTTCCGGTCCGGCGAGGACGTGGTTGCGGAGCACTCCGACCGCGTGGCCGTCCGGTGAAGCCGGTCGACGATGCAGCGGTCGAGCGCCATCGAGCAAAGATGGCGAATCGCAAGGCTGTTCAGGATGCGGAAGTGGCCGAGAAGACCCTGGAGAAGGGTCTTCTCATGGTTCATACCGGCCCGGGCAAAGGCAAGTCGACGGCAGCCTTCGGGCTTGCATTGCGGATGCTCGGCAATAATCGCCGGGTCGGTATCGTCCAGTTCATCAAAGGAGCCTGGTCCACGGGCGAACAGCCGGCTTTTGCGGCTTTCGGAGACCGCGTTGTCTGGCACACCATGGGCGAAGGCTTCACCTGGGAGACTCAGGATCTGAAGCGCGACATCGCCGCGGCCGAACGCGCTTGGGACAAGGTGCGGGAGCTTATGGCCGACGACAGCATCGGCCTGCTGGTCCTGGACGAACTCAACATCGCACTTCGTTATGAATATCTCGACCTGGAGAGGGTTGTGGCGGAGCTGACGGCGCGACGACCCGATCTCCATGTTGTGGTGACCGGCCGGAACGCCAAGCCCCTGCTGATGGACGCTGCAGATCTGGTGACCGAGATGACGCTGGTGAAGCACCATTTCAAAGCCGGCGTGAAGGCACAGGCTGGTATCGAGTTCTGACATGGTCGCTCGGGCGCTGATGTTCCAGGGGACAGGCTCCGACGTGGGCAAGTCTCTGGTCGTGGCGGGGCTTGCCCGCGCCTTCGCGCTGCGCGGGCTGAGAGTCTTGCCGTTCAAGCCGCAGAATATGTCCAATAATGCAGCCGTCACTGAAGACGGCGGCGAGATCGGCCGTGCTCAGGCCCTGCAGGCAAGAGCTGCCGGCGTTTCTCCGAGCGTCCACATGAATCCGGTTCTGCTCAAGCCGCAAAGCGAGGTGGGTGCGCAACTGGTCGTCCAGGGGCGCGTGTCGGGGAATGCAAAAGCAGTGGAGTACCAAACGATCAAGCCGACGCTCATGCCGCGGGTGATGGAAAGTTTCGGCATCCTGAAGGAGCAGGCGGATCTTGTTCTGGTGGAGGGAGCCGGCAGTGCTTCCGAGGTCAATCTCCGCCGCAATGACATAGCCAATATGGGTTTCGCACGTGAGGCCGACGTCCCTGTTGTTTTGATCGGCGACATCGACCGCGGCGGCGTGATTGCCAGTATTGCCGGCACCAAGCTCGTCCTCCCAGAGGACGACGCCCGCATGATCGAGGGTTTCATCGTCAACCGCTTCCGGGGCGATCCCTCCCTGTTTGCCGATGGGATGGCCACGATCAGCAGCCTGACAGGCTGGCAAGCCATCGGCCTGCTGCCCTTCTTCGCGGATGCGGTCCGTCTGCCTGCGGAGGATGCGCTCGGCGTTCACGTTGAAAGAACGAGAAAGACCGGCGCCAAGGTCAGGATTGCCGTTCCGATCCTGCCCCATGTCTCCAACTTCGACGATCTCGACCCGCTCGAGGCCGAGCCCGACGTGGAGCTGATTCGTCTGCGGCCGGACGAGACCATACCCGGAGACTGTGATCTCGTGCTGCTCGTGGGCTCCAAGGCGACGATTGCGGACCTTCAGGTGCTGAAGGCGAGCGGACTTGACGTCGACATCCGCGCACATGTGCGCAGGGGAGGGCGGGTGCTTGGTCTGTGCGGCGGCTATCAGATGCTGGGGCGAACCATCGCCGATCCCGAGGGAATTGAAGGCACGCCTGATCGCGTCGAAGGGCTCGGTCTGCTTCAGGTCGATACGGTGCTTGCCGGCGACAAGAGACTGGAGTCGGTAACGGGACGAAGCTTCGACGATGAACCGCTGCACGGATATGAGATGCATATCGGGCGAACCAAGGGGCCGGATTGCGGGCGACCTTTTGCGGAGTTCTCGGGATCGGCGGACGGAGCCATGTCCGCGGATGGTCAGGTTGTAGGCACCTACCTGCATGGGCTCTTCACAAACGACCGCCAGCGGACGGCCTGGCTGCAGCGACTCGGTGCCGAACCTGCTGGGATAGACTATGAAGCTGGCATCGATGCGATCCTGGATCGGCTTGCAGCCCACATGGAACAGCATCTCGACCTGACGGGACTGCTCAGGCTCGCAAGATAGCCAGGGCTGCCAGCCCGAAGATGCCGATCAGCAGCGCGTCGGCGACCCTTGCGAGCCGAAGGGCGCGACGGATGTCGGAGGCGTTGAGGTCCATTCGACCGCCTTCACCCATGAATAGGGCTTCGATCATGTGACCGCCATAGCTTCGCGGTCCGGCAAGAGCAATGCCCAACGCTCCGGCCATCGCTGCCTCCGGCCAACCGGCGTTTGGCGAGCGATGATGTCTGGCATCGCGCCGGATTGCAGCGATTGCGCGACCTGGCGAGGCCCCGGGGACCAAGCAAGCCGCGGCGACGAAAAGTACGCCGCTCAGGCGCGAGGCGGGGAGGTTCACCAGATCATCGAAGCGCGCCGCCGCCCAGCCGAACGCCTCATGACGGGCAGTCCGATGGCCGATCATGCTGTCAGCGGTGTTGACGGCCTTGTATGCTGCACCACCCGCGAGACCTCCGACACCGAGCCAAAATGCCGGGGCAACGATCCCGTCGGAAAAGTTCTCTGCAAGGCTTTCAATCGCTGCGCGACAGACGGCGGGTGAGTCGAGGTTCTCCGGATCGCGCCCGACGATCATCGAGACTGATCGCCGCGCGGCGGGCAGGCCTCCCGTCTCCAGTGCCGCTGCAACAGCCTCGACATGTTGCTCCAGGCTCCGCTGGGCAGGAAGGCTGGCCGCAACCATCACGAACAGAATGAAGCCAAACGGGATGGCCAGCAGCAGGCTCTCGAGCACCAGCGACAGCGAAACAGCCACTGCCAGGACAATGGCGAGAGCGAAGATGCCCCACAGCCTGCGATGCGCGGGCGTATCGCCCTCCCTGTTCCATCGTGCATCCAGTGTTGAGATGAGTTTGCCAATCCAAGTGACGGGATGCCCGATCAGGCGATATACCCAGTCGGGATAACCGAAGACGCGTTCTGTCAGCAGGGCAAGGAATGCGAGAAAAAGGTACATGGAGCCGATGGCAGCTGGAATTTCTTTGGGCGGTAGAATCGAGCACGGCGGCAATCTTGGGCGTGCCCGTGCGCTGTTTCCCGACGCGCCCGAGCCCTTGATCGATCTCTCCACCGGTATCAACCCGAATTCCTATCCGCATTCACCCCTGCCGGCCAATGCTTTCTCGAGATTGCCGGACCCGGAGGACCTGGGAAGGCTGAAGGAAGCGGCCGCCCGTTCCTACGGCGCACCGTCCGCCGCGCATGTCGCAGCGGGACCGGGCACGCAGATCCTGCTGCCCATCGTGGCGAGACTTCCAAAGAATGGGGGGAAAGCCGCGATCCTCTCTCCGACCTATGCGGAGCATGCACGGGCGGCCAGGTTGGCGGGATACGACGTAAGGGAGGTCAACGACCCCGAAAGGCTTCTCGAGGCGGATCTTGCAGTTACCGTCAATCCCAACAACCCGACCGGGCGGATCGTCCCTCGGCCGCAGCTTCTCGAAATCGCAGCGCATTTACGTGGGAAGGGGGGGCTTCTCGTGGTCGACGAGGCCTTTCATGATGCCTCCGAAAGCGAGAGTGTCGCGGATGCTGTGGATAGCGGAGGACTGCTGGTGCTGCGGTCTTTTGGCAAGTTCTACGGGATGGCAGGCGTCCGGCTCGGCTTTGCGATCTCGCATCCCGATCTGGTGGCGCGAATCGAAGATGAACTCGGGCCCTGGTCGGTGTCCGGGCCCGCCCTCCACATTGGCAGCGAGGCGCTAGCGGACCAGGAGTGGAGACGCACGATGCGGGAACGGTTGCGTCGGAGTGCGGTGCGCCTCGATGCGGTGCTTGAACAACGCGGAATATCCGTGGCGGGCGGAACATCCCTGTTTCGCTTCATCCGTCACGCCGATGCCCAGCGGCTCTTCGATGCTCTCGGGCGCGAAGGCATCTTTGTCCGACGGTTCGAAGATCGGCCGGAGGAACTGCGCCTCGGGCTGCCAGCCGACGATCAATGGGAGCGTGTGAAAACCGCTCTGGCGAAGCTCACTTGCTGACGCTGCTGCCGAAGCGATCTCGCCACGACGGCTGGGCATTCGCTACCGGCAAAGCAGTTGCCTCGAAAACGCCGCGTGCGACCGCACGCGAGGTAACCAGGGCCGCCAGATGGAATATTTCCATCAGGTCCCGCGCCTCCTTCACCTCTTTCTTGGCGGTTGCCGCAGAAAACACAGTGTCGCCGTCAAAGGGCAGGTGAACCGGCATGATGGCACGTGCGAGGCCATCATGCGCAGCGAGGGACAGCCGGTGGGCCTGAGCCTTGGTCAGGACCGCATCGGTGACCACTACACCGATTGTCGTCGCCGTGATTCTCACGCCCTTGATACGCAGTCTGGTATCGGTGGGGTGTGGCAAGCCCAGTCCGCCAAACTCGTTGTCGACCTCGTAGGGCGCTGCCCAGAAATGCGGTCCATCGCCAACGGTCGCGGAACCCAATGCGTTGGTTGCGACCAGTGCCGCGACGACATGGCCGCTGGAGGTCAATGCGCTGGCGGATCCCAGCCCACCCTTGACCGTTGCCGTCGTCGCCCCCGTGCCGGCACCCACCGTACCAAGACGGAAAGCGCCGCCCGTTGCCGCCTTGAATGCTTCATAGCCCATGTCGCGATAAGGCGAATGAAGGCCCCAGTTCTTGTCCCCGCCGTTCAGAAGGTCCATCAGGATCGCCTGCGGGACGATGGGAACCCGAACATCGCCGACGGCAAAGCCGCGGCCGATCTCCCGCAGGCCCGACTGGACGCCACCGGCGGCGTCGAGACCGAAGGCAGAGCCGCCCGATAGAACGAAGGCGTCCACGGTCTCGACGGTCATCGAGGGGTCGAGGAGCGACGTTTCCCGTCCTCCGGGAGCGCCGCCCAGGACCATTCCCGAAGCGATCGCCGGCTTGTCGAAGACAACCGTCGTCACGCCTGAGCCGAGAGCGAGATCAGTGGCGTGGCCGACCGCCACACCCTCGATATCCGTCAGGAGGTTTAGCGGTCCCGGCATGCCTCAGATGACGTCGAACTTGACGCCCTGGGCAAGCGGCAGGGTGCGCCCGTAGTTCAAGGTATTGGTTGCACGACGCATGTAGGCCTTCCAGGCGTCGGAACCGGACTCGCGCCCGCCGCCCGTTTCCTTCTCGCCTCCGAAGGCGCCGCCGATCTCGGCACCGGAGGGGCCGATGTTGACGTTGGCGATGCCGCAATCGGAGCCTCGGTCGGAAAGGAAGGTTTCGGCCTCGCGCATGTCATTTGTGAAGATGGACGAGGAGAGGCCCTGCGGCACGTCGTTGTGAAGCCGCAAGGCATCCTCGAAGTCGCTGTACTTCATGACATAGAGGATCGGCGCGAAGGTTTCTTCCAGAACGGGTCCTGTCTGTGTGGGCATCTCGACGATTGCGGGACGGACATAGTATGCGTCCGCGGCGTCATTTTGATTTACCCTGTCGCCCCCGGTGACCTTGCCGCCGGCGGCCTTGGCCGCTTCCAGCGACTTCTGCATTTTCTCAAACGCCGCCTTGTCGATCAGGGGCCCTACCAGGTTGCCTGCTTCGAGCGGGTTGCCGATGGTGACCGACTGATAGGCCTTGGCGAGGCGCGGTACGAGCGTTTCGTAGACGCTGTCATGGACGAAAAGGCGCCGCAGCGTGGTGCAACGCTGGCCAGCCGTTCCCATGGCGGCGAAGGCCACACCCCGGAGCGTCAGGTCGAGATCTGCCGTCGGAGCGACGATGGCCGCATTGTTGCCGCCCAGTTCGAGCAGCGAGCGCGCAAAGCGCTGCGCCAGACGCGGGCCGACCGCGCGGCCCATGGCCGTTGAACCGGTTGCGGAAACGAGCGGTACCTTCTCATGGTCGACCAGTACCTCGCCGATCTCCCGTCCCCCGATCAGCAAGGTGGAAAGATTCTCCGGAGCCGTATTGCCTTCGGCGACGTAGCGGGAAAGTGCCCGTTCGAAGATCGCCTGAGTTGCCAGTGCGGTCAGCGGTGTCTTCTCAGATGGCTTCCACACCGTCGCATTGCCGCAGACGAGTGCCAGCGCTGCGTTCCAGGACCAGACCGCGACCGGGAAGTTGAAGGCGGAGATGATGCCGATGGCGCCAAGCGGGTGCCATGTTTCCATCATGCGGTGATCGGCCCGTTCGGTCGCGATCGTCAGGCCGTAAAGCTGGCGGGACAGACCGACCGCAAAGTCGCAGATGTCGATCATTTCCTGAACTTCGCCCAGGCCTTCCGAGGTGATCTTGCCGACTTCGATGGACACCAGACGGCCAAGGGCTTCCTTGGAAGCACGCAATTCCTCGCCCAGAAGGCGGACCAGTTCGCCCCGCTTCGGCGCCGGCACGAGGCGCCACTCGAGGAAGGCCGCATGCGCTTTTTCGATCGCTGCAGCGGCATCCGTGGCCGTGATCTCCGGAAGCCTGCCGATCTCCCGACCGGTGATCGGGGAGCGAACAGCAAGGGTCCCACCGGTATAGCTTTCGGACTTGATGCCGAGTTCGCTGAAGATCTTCTTTACGTCCTGGGCGAGATCGAGATTGGCAAGCGTCATGTCAGTCCTTCCGGATGTCGAATTGCGGTCAATGTACTGATCGGCGGCGCTTCTGCAATCAGAAGCGCTCACCAGCGAAGTGCGCGACCTGCGCACCGAGTTCGTAATAGGCCTCCTTGACCGAGCGGACCGCCGGTAACTTCGGATCGGTGATCGGCAGCGGCAGATCCTTCTCGGCAACGCGGCCGAGGATGTGCTCCGCAAGGATCTTGCCGAAGGTCGTGCCGGGGGAAATGCCGCGACCGTTATAGCCGCAAAAGCCGAGAACATTCGGCGCGAACTTGTGGAGGCGGGGCAGGGCGTTGTCGGTCATTCCGATCATGCCATACCATTCGGCCTCGAAGGGGATATCGGCAATCTGCGGGAAGATCCGGCGGAGGGATCGGCGAGCCCATGCCTTGTGAATGGATGTTCCGGTGCCGCGCAAGGCGCCGACGCTGCCGAAGACCAGCCGGCCCGCCTGGTCCATGCGAAACGAGGAGAGGATTTCCCTGGTGTCCCAGCACCCTTCGCGGCCGCGCAGGATCAGCTGTTGCTGTTCCCGGGGCAGCGGAGTGGTGGCGAGATTGAAGTAGGGGAGATAGACCTGCTCCTTGCGGATGACTTCCCACGGGCCGGAACTATAGGCTTCGCTGGCGACGATAACCCAATCCGCCCTGACCTCACCCCGAGCGGTGCGCAGGACGTGTGCGCCGTTCCGTTCCTGATGATCAAGTACCGCACTCTTGCTGTAAAGCCGGGCACCCGCGTCGATGGCGGCCCGTGCTAACCCGCGGGCATAGGCAAGGGGCTGCAGGGTGCCGGCCCGCATGTCGAGCATGGAGCCCGCATAGGCAGCGGACCCCACCCGGCGTTCGGTCTCGACAGCATCCAGCAGGGAAACCGGTGCACCTCGCGTCTGCCATTGCGCCGCCCGTTCCGCGAGTTCCTTCAGCCCCTCGTCTCCGACAGCGAGATGCAGGGTCCCGTTGCGCTCGAGCTCGCAAGAAATGTTGTGACGGTCGATGAGATCGCGCACGAGGTAGGGACCGTTACCGAGCAGTTCCAGCAAACGCTCTCCGTACTGCGGTCCCAATTCCTTCGGAAAATCGTCCGGCATGACCCACATGCCGGCATTGATCAGGCCGACATTGCGCCCGGCTCCCCCGAAGCCGAACTCCTGAGCCTCCAGAAGCACAACATCGGTCCCGGCTTCGGCAAGATGCAGCGCGGCGGACAGCCCTGTGTATCCGCCGCCGACGATCACGACCTGAGCGGATACGCCCTCCTGCAGTATGTCCGTGGAGGGGGCTGGCGGTGCGGTCATTTCCCACAGTCCGTGGGAGCGCGGGTCATTGAGCATTGCAGAGGTTCCGGATGAATTCCGAACGGACTTTACAGAGGCGGCACCAACGTGAATATCGACAGTTTCTCAATAGGTCATTCAACGGAGGAATGACGTGCTGCCGCCCAGGCGATTTCTGCCCTCGTTCTCTCTGCTGGCTGCCTTCGAGGCGGCTGCCCGCACCGGAAGCATCACTGCGGCTGCCAATGAGCTTGGCCTTACCCAGAGCGCCGTCAGCCGGCAGATCTCATCCCTCGAGAAGCAACTGGGAGTCCCGCTTTTCAGACGGGAGCGGCAGACGATCAGGTTGACCCTGGCCGGCGACGGATATGCTCGGGAAATCCGGGAGGCGCTTCGGCGCATTTCCACCGCCTCCCTCAATTTGCGGGCCCATCCGAAGGGGGGCGTCATCAATATCGCTGTCCTGCCGCTGTTCGGAGCCCGCTGGCTTGCGCCTCGGTTGGGCCGCTTCCTGGACCGTAACCCGGACGTGGCAGTTAACCTCATCAGCCGCCTTGAGCCCTTCGATTTTCGCTTCGACTCAATCGATGCTGCCATCCATTTCGGCGAAGGGCGTTGGCCAGGCGCGGAACTGACCTTCCTGATGAAGGAGAAGACGGTGGCGGTGTGCAGTGCCGACTTCCAGGCACGCTTCAAACTGCGTCGCCCTGCTGATCTTCTGGAGGTGCCCCTGCTGCATCTGAGCAGCCGCCCCGATGCCTGGGAGAACTGGTTTAGGTGTGAGAGCGTCTCGTTCGATCAGCTTCACGGGATGCTGTTTGATCAGTACATGACCATCGTCGAGGCGGCGGCAGCCGGAATGGGGGCTGCGCTTCTTCCGGCATTCCTGATTGCGCCCGAGCTCGATACGGGCCGTCTGGTGATGGCGACGGATGCAAGATCCCAGGAGACGGGGAGTTATTATCTCGCCCATCCTGCCGAGCGGGCTGATTATCCGCCATTTGCCTCGTTCAAAACATGGCTCCTGAACGAAGCTGGCGGGGAGGGGGCGCAGGCCCGGGTTGAAGTGGACGAAGGCATGGGCCAATAGTTGATCAAGAGCGTGCCCTCGCGGCCGCGGCAACCGGTAAGGACAGAACATGAAGCCGATCTTCGTTCAGCTCAGGTGCAAACCAGGAAAGACGTATGAGGTGGCAGACGCTATCTACAAGACCGAACTGGTGTCCGAGCTCTATTCGACCAGCGGTGACTGGGATTTGCTGCTCAAGATCTATATCAAGGAGGGCGACGAGGTCGGGCGCTTCGTCAACGAAAAGATCGCAGCAATCCCGGGAATAGAACGATCTTTGACGACGCTCACCTTCACGGCGTTCTAGAAGACGCGACGCCGCCCGTTTTCCGGAGGGCGTCGCGGATGAGACAGGCACTAGACATGGATTGCCGCGTCGGCGTTGCGGCCGCGCACCAAATCCCGGATGGCCAAGCGGACCTCGTCCGCTGAGGTGAACCGGCGTTCGTCGAGATCGATGACGTGGAACTTGACGGCGATGAACTTCAGCCTGTCTTCGTCCGGAACGACGATCCCGACCGGCTCGCCACCGTATTCAATAACTTGCTTCTGCATGAGCAGACTCCTCTGTGGCTGTCGGCGACAGCTCTGACGAATGAATTGTTCTGGAAAGGGTGATCCGGATCGTTACATTCGACAGCACATGAGAGATGCAAGCTCCGTGCCATTCACTTTGAACGCTACCTGACGAAAGGTGGCGACGCGCATCATATCAAACATGTCACTCTCCCTAAGTGGTTGCGTTTCTGCGGGCGAATGCAAATCGCCAACAATCCGGACGCTAACCCGGATTGGATTCATCGGCAAGGAAATTCACCTTACAGAGGATATTTTTCTTTCCGATGACAGAACTACGGCGGGAATGAGGATTCTATTGCGCATCCACCGCGGTTACTGCCAGAGATAGATAAGGCCACAGGACGCGCCTGCAAGGCTTGCGACAGGATAAATGTCAGTTCCGCCCGCAGGTCTCATGCTGCTGATCCGTGTGCCTGATCAACCCATGCGCTCTGACGCGTAGCTTCCAGGGCTTGGAGGAAAGACGATCGTGCGGTTACCGTTCAGGAACACCCGACGGTGGATGTGGGCATGGATTGCGCGGGCAAGGACCTGGCTCTCCACATCCCGGCCGAGCGAGACGTAATCATCCGGGCTTTGCGCATGGGTGATGCGTACGGTGTCCTGTTCGATGATGGGGCCTTCGTCGAGATCCGCGGTGACATAATGTGCCGTCGCGCCGATCAGCTTCACGCCGCGCTGGTAGGCTTGCTTATAAGGGTTCGCACCCTTGAAGCTTGGCAGGAATGAATGGTGTATGTTGATGATCCTGCCCGACATCTTCGCGCACAACTGGTCGGAGAGGACCTGCATGTAGCGGGCGAGAACGATGAGTTCGGTGCCGGTCTGCTCGACCAGTTCCAGGAGCTGCGCTTCCGCCTGCGGCTTGTTCTCCTTCGTCACCTTGATGTGGTGGAAGGGGATGTCGTGATTGACCACAACCTTCTGATAATCGAAGTGGTTGGAGACCACGCCCACGATGTCGATGGGCAGTGCGCCGATTTTCCATCGATAGAGTAGATCGTTGAGGCAGTGACCGAAGCGCGACACCATCAAGAGGACCTTCATCCGGTCGGAGGCGTCGTAGATTTCCCAATCCATTTTGAACCGGCCGGCGACAGGATTGAATCCTTCCACCAGTTCGCGATGGGTTGCTCCCTCCTCCGATATAAAGGAAATCCGCATGAAGAACTTGCCGGTATCGAGGTCGTCGAACTGCGAGGAGTCGATGATGTTGCAGCCCTTTTCCGCCAGGAACCCCGAGATGGCGGCAACGACGCCACGGGTCGAATCGCAGGTTACGGTCAGGACATAGCTCGTCATAGAATTCTCTCCGACATCCCAGTAAGGGAATTGTATACATCAATGTGGCGCCCGATCAATTCCACTGCCTCGAATCAGGTGTGGCCGCATGCGCCCAAGCACGGAGCATACTAGGGTCTCAGCTCTTGGCCGTGAAGGTTCCCGATTGGTAACGCTGGACGGCCTCCTGAAAATATTTGCCTTATCCCGGGGAAGCGTCCGGAGGTGGCGGCCCCCCCGACCATTGCTTCGCGATAAAAGCGATTTGTGCGATTGTTTGAACGCGCTCACCGAAAAGAGGATTTGCGGATTTAACGTCGGCGGTCTGAGTGATGTATACAAGTTGGCTTGGTAGCTACTCAGGGATTCGGCGGGTAAACGTGCTCCGCGCCTGAAAAGGCGGTCACTCGATAGGCTCCGTCTTCGGCGCGAATCGCACATTCGCCGATCGGAGCCTTTCCATGGCCACCGGGGATGTCGAGCACATAGGTCGGTTGACAAAGGCCCGATAGCCGACCACGGAGGGCGGCCATAATGCGCTGCCCTTCGGCAATATCGAGGCGAAAATGGCTCGTGCCGGGGGCGAGGTCTGGATGATGCAAGTAGTAGGGCTTCACGCGCGTCTCGACGAAGGCCCGCATCAGGTCAGCCAGAAGCGCCGGGTCATCGTTGACGCCCTTGAGGAGAACGGTCTGGCTGACCATAGCGATGCCGCGATCGATCATCCGCGCGCAGGCGGAGCGGGCAGCTTCCGTCAGCTCCCGCGGGTGGTTTGCATGAAGAGCGACGTAGGTCGTCTTCCCGCTGGCCGTGAGGGCATCGACGAGATCCTCGTTCACCGCCCGGGGATCGACGACAGGCACCCTTGTGTGAAAGCGCACTATCTTCACATGCGGGATGGTGGCCAAGCCATGCATTATCTCTCGCAGCCGGCGAGGGGACAATACAAGCGGGTCGCCGCCGGTGAGGATGACCTCCCAGATCTCGCCGCGGGAGCGGATATAGGCGAGAGCAGCCTCCAGTTCCTCGGCCGTCATCATGCCATCGCCCTGCGGCCCGACCATTTCCCTTCGGAAGCAGAAGCGGCAATAGACCGGACACACATGCACCGCCTTCAGTAGCACGCGGTCCGGGTAGCGGTGCACCAACCCTCTTACCGGGGTGTGAGCATGGTCCCCGATCGGATCGGCGCGTTCTTCCGGCGTGGTTTCGAGTTCGCGGGCACTGGGGACGAACTGCCGGGCAATCGGATCATCCGGATCGGCAGGATCGATCAGCTTCGCCACGTCGGGAGTGATCGCTAGCGCATACTGTCGCGTGACCTTTTCGATCTCCTCAAGGCAGCCAAGATCGACGAGTCCTGCTTCAACGATATCTTCTGCCGACTTGAGTGTGGTGGATTGCGTCATTGTGGCGGTTCCGCAACTGGGGCCCACATCACGTCATCGATCCGGCTTGCGCTTGTCGCAAGCATGACGAGGCGGTCAAATCCCAACGCGGCACCGCTTGCTTGCGGCATCCCCTCCAAAGCCCACAGAAAATCCTCATCGATTGGATAGCTGTCTCCGTAGATACGCGCCTTCTCGGCCATCTCATGCTCGAAGCGCCGCCGTTGCTCGGCGGCATCGGTGAGTTCGCCGAAGGCGTTCGCCAGTTCGACGCCGCAGGCATAGAGCTCGAAACGCTCGGCAACCCGCAGATCATTCGGCGAAGGTCGCGCAAGCGCTGCCTCGGCCGCGGGATACTCGTAGAGGATCGTGGGCCGCTCCCTCCCAAGGCTCGGCTCGATCTTCGCCACAAGGACGCGACTGAAGAGATCGGACCAAGTATCGTCATCGGCAAACCGGATACCCGCCTGGACGAGTCCAGCGGCTAGTTGTTCGCGGTCTGTCTGCCCATCGGCTGTGGTGGAGGCAAGAAGATCGATACCTGCAAAGCGGTGGAAAGCCTCCGCCAGCGTGATGCGCTCCGGTTCCGCGAAGGGGTCTATATTGGCGCCTCGATAGCTGAAGCGGCACGTCCCGGCTGCCTCTGCTGCCAGTGCCAGCAGATCGGCACAGTCGTCCATCAGTTCCCGGTAGTCCGCATCAACGCGGTACCACTCTAGCATGGTGAACTCCGGGTGGTGAAGCGGACCGCGCTCGCGATTGCGATAGACGTGGGCGAAGGAGAAGATCCGCCGTTCGCCGGCGGTCAGCAGCTTCTTGCAGGTAAACTCGGGAGAAGTGTGCAGATAGAGAGGAGTCGGGCGCCCGTCGATCGTCACTGCCTCTGTCGCAAAAGCATGAAGATGCGTCTCGTTTCCCGGCGAGACCTGAAGGGCGGCGGGATCGACCTCGATGAAATCCTCACCATGAAAATGTGCTCGCAGGCCGGCCTGTATGCGATTGCGCGCCAGGAGGAACGGGCGACGATCGGCATGCACCTGCGGCTCCCACCAGGGAGAGCGACCGGATGTGGAACCTGAGCGGGGCATGCGAATCATCCTGATCGTCAGCTTTTATGGGATGCCTTGCTGGCCGAGGCTTCCTATTTGGCGGTTTTTCAGCTAGGTGCGCCGAGAAAGTCTTATCCGTCCGCCGGATCGGCCTGTCGGTCCTCTACGACGCATCTCCGGCGGTGACAAGCCGGCAGCTAAAAGGGAATACTCATGGTCAAGGTCATCGCTTCCTCCGTCCGCAAGGGCAACGTCCTCGATGTGGACGGCAAGCTTTATGTGGTGCTCACGGCGCAGAACTTCCATCCGGGCAAGGGCACGCCGGTCACCCAGGTGGACATGCGCCGCATCGTCGACGGGGTGAAGGTTTCGGAGCGCTGGCGTACGACCGAGCAGGTCGAGCGCGCCTTCGTGGAAGACGTCAACTTCCAGTTCCTCTACGAGGATGGCGAGGGCTTCCATTTCATGAACCCGGAAAGCTACGACCAGGTGGTCGTGGATGTCGAGACGATGGGTGACCAGAAGGCCTATCTCCAGGAAGGCATGACCTGCATCCTGTCCATTCATGAAGGGGTGCCGCTGGCTGTGGAGCTGCCGCGGCACGTGACGCTGGAGATCACGGAGACGGAGCCGGTGGTGAAGGGGCAGACCGCTTCCTCGTCCTACAAGCCCGCCATGCTCTCGAACGGCCTTCGCACCATGGTGCCGCCGCACATCAATGCCGGTACCCGCGTCGTGATTGCCACAGAGGACAATTCCTACGTTGAGCGCGCCAAGGACTGAGCGACAGCCAACCGATCAAAAAAACCTCCGGCGCGGGAGCGCCGGAGGTTTTTTGTTGCCTAAGATGCTTCCGTTATTTCGTCGGCATGGCCGTGGCTGAGGCAACTACGGTAGCAGTTGGCGCGCCATAGGCATAGCCGCCGCCCATGGCGACATTCAGGGCTACGAAATCCTGCGCCATCTGCTGGACAGCCTGCGCGAGGTTTGCCTGGGCCGTCGAAACCTGCCGCTGTGCATCGAGTACGTCGAGTAGCGACGAGGCGCCATCGCGATAGCTAGCTGTCGCCAGGTCAAGCGCCTCCTCGTAGGAGCGGACGGTCTTGCGAAGAGCATCCACCGTCCGCGCGTCGCGTGCAATCGCAGCCAAAGCGTTCTCAGCCTCTTCGACCGCGCGAAGAACCGTCTCCTTCCAAGCGAGATAGGCCTCCCGCGCCGACGATTCCGCGCTGCTCAGGTTGGCCTTCAGTGCCCCCCCGTCAAAGATCGGCAGTGACAAGCCTGGTCCGAACGACCAATTCAGGAGCCCGCTCTCGGAGCCGCCGACAATGCGGGTATAGGACGGCCGAATTGAGCCACCCAGGCTGATCGCCGGATAGAGTTGCGCCTCCGCGACGCCGATCTCGGCGACCGCCGCGGCCAACTGTCGCTCCGCCGCACGGATGTCCGGGCGGTTGCGGATCAGATCGGCAGGCACGCCGGCGCTGACCTTGAAGCGTGCCACGGGCTGACGGGCACCCCTCTGCAGTTCGGGAAGCAGAGAAGACGCGGGGATGCCAAGCAGGGTGGCAACTCGATGTGCCGCCCGGCGGAACTGCGTTTCCAGCGCTGGAATTTCCGCCAGGGTGCTGTTCACCAATCCTTCCGCCTGGACGACGTCGAGGCGCGAGGCGGCCCCGGCTTCCAGTTGCAGCCGTGTCAGATCGAGCGTTTCCCGGCGCGATGACAGGTTTTGGCGTGCCAAAGCGATTCGCTCTTGATAGTAGCGGACATCGATATAGGCGGCCACGAGCTGTGACAGCAGCGTCAGCCGGGCGACATCGACATTCGCATAGGCCGCATCGAGCTGCGCCAGCGCGCTCTGTTTCGAACGCTTGTAGAGACCGAAGAGGTCAAGGAACCAGGATGCATCGAGAGAACCGGCCGCAGTGATCTGTGAGGACGTCGACTGCGGGCTCAGTGGGCCACCGATATCCTTCGTGCCGCTGCGCTCGGCCTGCGCGCCAAAATCCAGCGAAGGTAGGGCGCCTGCGCCGGCCTGTACAACGCCGGCCTCGGCTTGATTAATTCGCTCGAGCGCCTGGAGAACGTTCAGGTTCTGCGCCAGGCCCTGATCGACATAACCATTCAGCCGGCTGTCACTGAAGGCCGTCCACCACGCTACCGTGGAAACGTCACCATTGGTGGTCCTCGAACCCTCGGTGAACTTGGCGGGGAGGGCAATTTCCGGTGGGCTGTGTTCTGGGCCGACGACGCAGCCGGAAAGGAGGAGCAATGCGAGTGGAGCCGCTGCGTGGATAGATCTCATATCTTTGTCCCAAATGCCCTATCAGAATCTTGAATGCGCCGGCACCGTCTGAGCCGACTCCCCGTCTGGAGCGAGCAGCCGTCGGCGAGGACACGCTACTCATTGGTTAACGGATGTCACGATCTCATCTCGCCTTTTTCACGCTTTGATAACCGCCTGACCACAACAAAGAAGGACGGAACGAAGAAAATTCCGAGCAGTGTTGCAGAAAGCATACCCCCCAGGACGCCGATGCCGATTGCGTTCTGCGCTGCAGAACCGGCGCCGGTCGCGATGGCCAGCGGCACGACGCCAAGGATGAAGGCAAGCGATGTCATGACGATCGGGCGCAGGCGAAGGCGGGCTGCTTCAAGCGTCGCTTCGATGAGACCCTTGCCCTGCTCTTGCCGGTCCTTTGCGAATTCGACGATCAGGATTGCGTTCTTCGCCGCAAGGCCGATCGTCGTGAGCAGCCCTACCTTGAAGTAGACATCATTCGCCTGGCCAAAGAGATAGGCAGCCCCCAAAGCCCCGAGCACGCCGACCGGAACAGCGAGTATCACCGAGAAGGGCACCGACCAGCTCTCATAGAGGGCCGCAAGGCAAAGGAACACGATCAGCACCGACAGCGCGTAGAGGAGTGGCGCCTGCGAGCCCGACAACCGCTCCTGATAGGAAATGCCCTGCCACGCTACCGAATAGCCTCCGGGAAGTCCGGCGGTCAGCCGCTCCATTTCGTCCATCGCCTGACCTGTGCTCACGCCGGGGCCAGCAGCGCCCTCGAGGGAAATCGCGCTGGTACCATTATAGCGGGCAAGCTGCGGCGTGCCGCCTACCCATTGGACGGTGCTGAACGAAGAGAATGGCACCATCTCGCCCGCGCTGTTTCGCGCGTACCAGTATTTCAGGTCGTCCGGCTGCATCCTGAAGGGAGCGTCCGCCTGCACGTAGACCGGTTTTAATTCGTTATTGAGCGTGAAGTCATTGACGTCGCGCCCGGCAAAGATGGTGGCGAGCATCGAGTTAACGGTTGCGAGATCAACCCCCATCGCCCCGAGCTTTTCCTGGTCGAGCAGGATCTTGAGCTGCGTTTCCGATCGCTGGCTGTTGGTGCGCAGCGAGCTGATGTTCGGATTTGTCGTCGCGGTCTGCATCAGCTGCTGCGAGACGGCAGTGAGCGCATCGTTGCCGTTGCCCCCGCTATCGACAAGGTACATGGAGAAGCCGCTCGACGTGCCGAGACCCTGGATCGCAGGCGGAAGGAGTGCAAAGACCTGCGCGTCACGCAACGTGAAGAAATAGCCGCTTGCTCGCTGCACGATCTCCGCCGCTGACTGGCCGGGGCCCGTCCGCTGATCGAAGTCGGTCAATTTCGTAAAGACGATGGCATTGTTCTGGCCACTGCCGCCGAAGCTGAAACCGAGAACGCCGAAGACGTCAGACACATTCTCTTTTTCCTGTTCAAGAAAATATTGCTCGACCTGCTTGACGACCGCGTCGGTCCTCGCCGTCGTTGAGCCGGCCGGCGTCTGGACGATGGTCAGCAGGACGCCTTGGTCTTCCTGCGGCAGGAAGGACGTCGGCAGGCGGGTGAAGAGCCAGGTGCAGCCGGCAACGACGAGGGCGAAGACCACCACGACCCGCAGGGGACGCTTGAGAAGGTAACCGATAGTCGAGACATAGCCCTTGGTGGAGCGATCGAAGCCCCGATTGAACCATGCGCCGATGCCGCGACCCTTCTTGTGATGGTCGATCGGCTTCAGCATGGTTGCGCAGAGTGCCGGGGTCAGAACGATGGCAACGACCGCGGAGAGCAGCATTGCAGATACGATCGTCACCGAGAACTGGCGGTAGATGATGCCGGTGGAGCCCCCGAAGAAGGCCATGGGGATGAACACTGCAGTGAGGACGAGGGCGATGCCGATGATCGCGCCGGTGATCTCACCCATGGATTTCTCCGTCGCCTCCAGCGGCGGCAACCCCTCTTCGTCCATGATGCGTTCGACGTTTTCAACAACAACGATTGCGTCGTCCACCAGAAGGCCGATCGCCAGCACCATGGCGAACATGGTGAGCGTGTTGATTGAGTAGCCGGTGAGGGCCAGGATGCCGAAGGTACCAAGCAGCACCACTGGGACGGCGATCATCGGGATCAGCGTCGCGCGAAGGTTCTGAAGGAAGATAAGAAGCACGACGAAGACGAGAATGATCGCCTCGATGAGAGTATGCACGACCTTCTCGATCGAGAGTTCGACAAAGGGGGTCGTATCGTAGGGATAGGTGATCTCCACGCCTTCGGGCAGGGTAGGAGCGATTTCCGACAGGGCAACCTTCACACGATCGGCGGTATCCAGCGCGTTCGCGCCCGTCGCCAGATTGACGGCGAAACCGGTGGAAGGAAGGCCGTTCTGCCGCGAGCTCGAACCATAGCTTTCCTGTCCGATTTCGACGCGTGCCACGTCGCTCAACCGTACCGTCGCCCCGTCCTGCTCAACCTTGAGGATGATCGACTCGAAGTCGTCGACCGTGGTGAGCTGGCTCTGGGCGGTCATTGTAACCGTCAGCTGCTGGCCTTCCACCGACGGCTGGCCGCCGAGGGAGCCGACCGACACCTGCGTGTTCTGTGCCTGAATGGCGGATGTCACGTCCGTGGGGGTAAGCTGATACTTCTGCAGCTTCAGCGGATCCAGCCAGATCCGCATGGCATAGCCGGAGCCAAAGATATCGATGCTGCCCACACCCTCAAGCCGCTTGATCTGGTCTTCGATCGAGGTCGAGAAGACATCCCCTAGATCTACGGAACTGCGCTTGCCGTCGGTCGATACGAGGGCGCCGACCATCAGGATGCTCGACGTCGACCGCGTCACCGAGATTCCCGCCTGCTGAACGACGTCGGGAAGCTGCGATTGAACGAGTTGCAGCTTGTTCTGCACCTGCACCTGGGCGATCTCCGGATCGACCGTGGTGCCGAAGGTCAAGGTGATCGAGGCGCTTCCGGTGCTCGATGACGATGTCATGTATGTCAGGTCATCGAGGCCTGTCATCCCGTCTTCGATGATGCTGGTGACCGACTTCTCGACGGTCTCCGCACTTGCGCCCGTATAGAATGCGTTCACGCGAACGGTCGTCGGGGCGATGTCCGGATACTGCGAGATCGACAGCGTTGAGATCGCGAGCGCCCCACCGAGCATGATGACGATTGCGATGACCCAGGCAAATACGGGCCGCCGGATAAAATACTTGGCCATTTGAAAATCCCTTGGCGCTGGGCTTACGGCATCTTTGGAAGGACGAGGATTGTCACTGGGCGGCGGGTTCGGCGGCCGCGTCCGTCGGCGCGGTCACAACGAGACCATTTTCATCCACGGTGGCCTCGACGGGTGCAACCGTGGCGCCATCGCCGATCCATTGAAACCCGTCGACGATCAGACGGTCGCCTTCGGCGACACCATCGGTGACGAGCCAGTTATTGCCAGAAACCTGGCTCACCGGAAATACGCGGGTTTCCACCTTGTTGTCGTTCGTCGCGAACTTCGCAGAAAGCTCCCCCCGCGCATTGCGCGTGGCAGCTCTCTGCGGGATCAGGTATCCGGCTTCCGTGCCGAGCGTGACCTCCGCCCGTACATACATGCCGGGTAGAATGATCTCGTCAGGGTTTGGAAAAACCGCACGGATCTGGTAGGTCCCGGTTGTCTCGCTGACCGCCATTTCCGACATGTCGAGCTTGCCCGTGTGGGGATAGATGGTTCCATCCTCGAGCTTAAGGGTCATCTCGGCCTCGCTAGGATCGCCGGTCAGGCGTCCCGATGCCATTGCCGTGCGGAGCTCCAGGAGGTTGGTGCTGGACTCGGTGAGGTCTATGTAAATCGGATCGAGCTGGCGAAGCGTGGTCAAGGCATCAGTCTGGTTCGCAGTGACGATGTTGCCGATGCTCACGTTCGAGATGCTGGTCACGCCATCGAAGGGTGCACGGATCTTTGTGAGGTCGAGATTGATTTCCGCGGTCCGCAACGCCGCCTTGGCCTGGGCCACGTCCGCTTCGGCCTGGAGCAGGGTGACGCGGGCGTTCTCAAATTCGATCTGAGTTGCTCCGCTGTTCACCAGTCGCTCATAGCGAGCAAGGTTCGCCTGGGCACTCGGAACCGAAGCCTCGGCCTTGGCGACGGAAGCGCGAGCCTCTGCAAGGGCGGCGCTGTACGTATCGTCCTCGATCTGGAAGAGCAGGTCGCCGGCTTTTACCGCGCTTCCTTCCTTGAAGGCGATCTCGCGGATGGCGCCCGTAACCCGCGGGCGGATGCCTGTCTCCTGGAAAGCCGCAGCCCGGCCCGGCAGAATGCGGGTGATAGGAAAATCTCCCTTCTCCATCGTCACGACGCTGACGGGGGTCGGAGGGCGCTCCTGCGCCGCGATCCCTGCTGCAGGTGCGTCGGTTCCCTGGTTTGCATCGCTGCAGGCCGTGAGGGCAAGCGACAGAAATAGAGGAAGGAGAAAGGTACGTCTGTTCATCAGCGTCATCCAAAGGCTGCGGCAATGTAATGTGAGCGAACCTTAGCCGCAAGAAATGGGCGGCCATGGTGGAATATGATTGACTTGAAAGCGGCTCGGGAAGATCCCTGTTCTGAAAGTGACGTATATCGGAAATCGTCACTTTGCAAGCGGACTTTGCAATGCAGCATTAATAAGCCCCGCTA